>JAHDWJ010000068.1:1324-7089 GCA_023384415.1 Anaerolineae bacterium | reverse complement strand
TGCGCAAGAGGGCTGGCAGGAGCGGCTGGCGGCGCGGGATGTGCAGTGGGTGATCTTGCCCCCGGAACGGCCGTTGGCGGCCTGGCTGGCCCAATCGGCGGCATGGGCGGAGGTGTATCGGGATGAGACGGCCGTGATTTGGGTGCGGCAGGCGGGGGAGTGAGGGGGGGTTGTTAAACCGGTGTGATAAATTACTGGTAAAGCCTCTATTGCCAAGCAGGGGGGATAATCGTTATTATTGTTCCCGTGTCACTGAAAGTTTAGCCCTTGCATCTATTCATAACGTGGCGATCAACATGACTAAAGCTGTCAAGTCAAAACCATCATTTACCACTAACAAGGCCACGACAAATGGGCGTTTGGGTTCTTTTTCTTTCAATCACCCTATACGGCCTATACAGACGCCATTTCTGTTTCCGGTCGCATTTTTAATGACGGGTACAACGGCCAGGGGAGGGGCTACCTGGAAATATATACTCCAGGCGCAGGATGATAAAACGATAGAACACACTTTGCTCAGGCGTAATTCCCCCGTACTCTCCCAGGTGCTACATTTTCTGGATTACAGACTTAGCCCCAACAGTTTGCAAACTTGGCGCCGAGAATCAATTCGGCGGTTGTATAACAAACAAGTAGAAAACCTGAATTACCAGGCCCCCATCTTTTTGGACTCTGGCGGCTTTACACTTATGTGGCGGGCTGGACTTGATCTGAGCAGATATGATATTTCGCTTGATCCAGGCCAGGAAGCAAGAAGTATATTGCAGCTCCAAAGAGATTTAGGCGGCGATATTGTTGCTACGCTTGATTATCCGCTACCACCAAATTTGCAGCCGTCTGAAGTTTCTCAACGAACCAGGCGCAGCCTGGAAAATGCTGTTCAAGCGGCTAAATTGTTACGCAATGATACTGAGTTCAAAGATTACGACCCTTTCCTATACATGGCTGTGCATGGCCTCACACCAGAGACCATGGCCAATTATGTTCAAGAGTTATTCAAAAAAATAGAAGAGGAAAAAATTGGCGAATCTGGCTTCGGTCTGGCTATAGGATCGCTTGTACCGATGAGGAAAGACCCAAAGAAGATTGGGCAGGTTATAAATATTATAAAGGCTGCTGTTACTGCAATTCCGGAAACGTACAAAGATCGTGTCCCCGTTCACATTTTTGGGGCGACTGGTCTATTAGTGCCATTTCTAGCTTATATTGGCATTGACACCTTTGATTCAAGCACATTTGCCCAGGAAGCTCGTTCGTTACAATATATTCTCCCCCATACCTTTCAGCGGCGTAACGTGATGGAGATGTCGTCGCGGGATATAGCTTCGTGCAAGTGTCCTATTTGTCAGAATATGAATTTGCAGGAACTACAGAGTTCATTAGCAAGTGAAACTGTGGGCAAAAAACAAGCCTCAGGTCATTATAAGAGTAAGTATTACGCCGACATTGCGCTGCATAACCTTGAGTTAGACCTGGATGTGCTAAAGCAAACACGAGAAGCTATCAAAGAGGATAATTTAGACGAGTACCTTCTCAAAATTGCCAAAGATGTTCCACGGCTTCAAACTACTTTAGAAATATTGACAATGAACGACCAGCAGCTTAAGCGCAAAGCATCTCGATTCATACAACCGGCATCACAAAAACAGACAATTATTCGTGAAGTACCTGTGCGTTACGTTTCGCTCAGTCATACCCCTGATGACTTTAATATTAATGACAATGGTTATAACCCTTCGAGAAAGAAACCCGTTTTATTGATAATTCCTTGTTCCAGAGAAAAGCCATATAGCCATTCCCACTCACATAAGCATCTATTTGCCCAGTTGGAGAAAAGCATCCCTGATTGGGAAAATCAAATTGACAAAGTGACTCTTTCAGGTCTATATGGCCCTGTTCCTTTTGCCTGTGAATCAGCCCCGGCTATTATGGAGTATGATTTCAGACTGATTACCAGCAATCGCCAGCAAATCGAATTGTGTGCAGAACGGCTCGTTACATTCCTACGGCGGCACGAAAGCTTTTATGAGCATTGCATTGCTTATGGCACGAGCAATGCTTATCGGTTAGTGTTTGAACAAGTCGCCCGTCAATATAGCCAGTTGGAAATCTTGCCTCACAAGCCAAAGTCAAGAACTTTACAGGAGTTTTTTAGAGCGCAAAATGTTATGGAGCTAATAGAGTTCCTTCAAACCGTTCTTGCCCAACAGAGTTGAATCAATGACTATTTTTAACCAAAACGACCCTAAACGTCTCACAGAAGATGGTGTGCGCGAGGATTTACAGCGCCAGCCTCATATTTTTATGAAGTTGGCTGAAAATGCGTTAACTGTTGCCGAAAGTCTTCGTGACAACTACTTCAAAAATACCGCCAGTTTTGTTGCTGCTTTGCGTAGAGCTATTCATGCGGCCGGACAAGGGCAAAGAACGGAAGCGATTCTTGAAACAGCTAACATCCCTAGATTGGATTGGGAAATGTTACGGGATGAAGTTGTGACGTTTATTGATGGGGGCGTTGGAAACGTCCAAATATCAAGTCAGATCCCGATTTTGCTACGGGTTGGTTCATATATGGTGCGGACTGGCGAAAGAAACCTGGCTGAGCGTGAACACTTTGGATATTACCCCGTTATTCTTGGCGACCTCGAAGGTGGCAGCAAAGAACGCAGCGACTTTATTGATATTGTCCGTATTACTGCGGAGTTGTTAGGGGGGTTATCTGCCTTACAAAGAACACCAGATTTGCGCGTACTAATGTTCCACGGCCCGCTTGTCTATCTAATGAGTGGTTATGCTGGGCATACGCCTTTTACAGAAAAAGACATAGATCTGTTTCTGGATCAATATGCGCCAGATAGAGAGTTGGGCCAAAATCTGAAAGATGAGTTCCTTGAACAGGCCAAACTTGATATCTATCCCCAAATGACGGATCGGTCTGATGAATGGAGTGAACGAAGGATTTTTGAGCCACTTTCGTGGATTGCATTTCTTTATCGAAAACTTATTCAAGAAGCCAAAATACGAAATCCTAGACCTGTTATTGTTGGGGTTGTGGAGCGAGGCAAATTAAGAGAGTTTAGCGAAAAGAAATTGCTTGAACGTGTCTTTAGGGGTTTGCGACAAAAGGGTAATGAAGATTACTTCAACAAAATGTACGGCCGTACAGATTTGAAATCGCCCAAGAATTTGTTAGACCGTTTGGGATACACTGATACGCTTTTACTGGCAATGATTCTTGAACCGGGGCAAATGTCCGAAACATGGGACATTTCAAAGTATGCGGGGTTGCGCGAAGGAAACATCTCTTTACCCGGTGAAGCGGGCACAAGCCGCGTCAATTACGCTCCCTTGAAATCTAGCCAGATAGGTTTTCCTGATATTCAGGGTTGTTATCTTCATGTGTCTGAAACAACGGAACCCATACGGATTGAAGTGTTCAAAGAATTAGGGGGAAACCAGATAACTGAAGCAGCAGGACGGACATATTTGTATTCTCGTATGCTTCCTGGGTATGGGTTTCCAATCGGTTTAGATATTGCTGACAAGTATGCACATGTACCAAACTGGTTGACAAACGCTTATGGAAAATTGATCAAGCATCAATTAGGTGTCAGCTTACAAAGCGGGGAAATTAGCGACGCCCAAATGCGGCGCATTTTAATTCAGGCAATTTATATGACACACCGAGATTGGCTATTTCGTCCCAACAACTAAAGGAAAGAAGTGAAAATGAGTTCAACGGCTAACGTAGATAAAAATTCCAAGTATGTAGGCACAATTATCGGCGAGAGTACGAGCAGAGAGTTTAGGCTGGCAGTCGCACATGAAACGATACGTGAGCAAGACATCATTGCTGTAGATGCTGAATTGCGCCATCCAGACGGTAACCAACCGCCAGAACAGATTCGGGTTTGGGCGAAAGTTCAAAGAATTGAGCGATTAAACCCTCTCTTTCCCTCAGAGGCGGGGCACGAGTTAGCCGAAACGAGAACTGATCCCTTTGACACGATCTTGTCTCTCAGTCGGGAAATGGTAACGGCCGTTTGCCAGGTGTTAGGCGCAGAACCAATTGACGGAAAATCTGGCGGGAAATTGGATCACCTGCGTTATCCACCGCAACCAGCCACACGCGCTTATCGTCCAGACTCGTCCGACATTGCGCGGGTAGTTCTTGGCGACTTACAGGAAAAACAAAAACGAGCTTTAGACATAGCCACCTTATCAAACCGCCCCGAGGTTGACGTATTAGTTGACGGTCACTCTATTGTTACACGCCATTTGGCTATTCTGGCGATGACAGGTGCTGGCAAGAGCGTCACAGCGCGTCGTATCATTGAACAGTTAGCAAAAAAGAATTATCCTATCGTAATTTTTGATCCGCATGGAGACTACACTGGCCTCTCAGAAGTTGATGGGTTGAAAACCCGAGTCAAAAGATACTATGCCCAGTTTCCAATTTTTGAGGAAGACAGCGAAACTATTGCGGAGATAGTCAATACTTTGGGCTATCAATTGACTGATACGATGCGTTCCCGGTTTAGCGACTTATTCCGCGCCGCGACAAGTTTTATTGTAGATGATCCCAAAGAAATGAAAGAACGGACTGAGTGGTTAGCCAAAGCTATTGGGCGGCCCGAAATTGCTGATTATGGCGTTAACCCCAACATGTGGCTTGTTGCTAATCTAGCTGAGGCGGGTGAATTAGCCTTGCGAAATGATAATGGCGATGAGAACAAAGCGAAATTAGTAGAGTTAGGTTGGCCTGGGTTTGATAAATATACAAAAACCGACGGGCGCACCCTAGAAGGCATTAAAAAGCGAACATATCGAGCAGCTTCTGCGCTTAGCCGTATGGAAAAAACCAATCAGATTGTTGCCAAAAGCGCTGAACCTTTACCAGTGGATCGAAAAGAACTGGTTAAGTATGGTCAAATAAGCATTATAGCTTTAGCGGGATATACAGGAGATTTTCAAGCTACAATTTACAGTCTGATAGCCGATACTATTTTTGAAGCGCGAGTGACAGGAGAGCTACGACTACCCACACTTTTATTATTAGAGGAGGCCCATAACTTTGCTCCCGCTCGCGCCATGACACCTGCTGAACATCGAGCAATTAGTACAACCAAGCAAATTGCTCAGGAGGGCCGCAAGTTTGGCGTTGGTTTAATTTTGGTCAGTCAACGGCCGTCTCGCCTAGATGAAACAACTCTATCACAAGCCAACTCCTTCATTATCATGCGTATGGTCAATCCTGCCGATCAAAATTTCGTTCGTAAGGTCATTGAAACGCTTGGTGAAGATGAGGCGAGAATTCTTCCAGACTTAGATGTGGGCGAGGCGATTTTGTCGGGGCAGCTAATCAACTTTCCTGTGTTAGTCAAAATCAAAAAATCAGAATCGGAAGGTGAACGAGAAGAAAAAGATGCTTTCGAAGAGCTAGAGAAGGCATATAAAGACCTCCGCAATAACCAAAGCTAGGGTAGTCGCAGCTTCCAGGTCACCTGCTCACTTTTGCCGGCCGCCCCTGATTGGCCCGGTGGATGAGGCGCTACGGCCGTTTGTGGATTCTCTTCGCTGGCATCCCCGCGCAGGCGGGGACCATGAGGTGTTTCACGGCCGTTAGAAAAACCCTCTGTGTCAAAATGGGAGTGGCTGCTTTTTGTGGGCCAATCCTGACTGTAGCTTAACCATGTTATAATCACAGCACGATGTTCAAACAATTTCAACCATCCGATCTCGTTGTGGAAATGGTAGGCGGTGAG
>JAHDWJ010000068.1:0-1224 GCA_023384415.1 Anaerolineae bacterium | reverse complement strand
CCATCGCAGTAACATATCGAGAGAAGCTATTTTAGAAGCCATTGTGTTGGCCAATACAGCCCTGGAACAAGCCACCATTGATCTGGTACCGCTTGCTGTTTGACCAATCATGATTGTTCTTGACGAGAATATCTGGAACCCTCGCATTGAAGATGCTTTTCGTGTCTGGCATCTATGTATTATGGCCCTGACCGCCAATTGCACTACGTTGAGTGGTCAGGTTTAGGATAGGCCCTTCTCAAATTGAACGAGCATTTTCTTTTACCGGCCCCTATCAGGTGAAAACGTCCCCTCAACTGGCGAGTGCCCAAACTTACCCGGCCATCTGCTTACCTTTGCCGGCCGCCCCCTCATCGGCCCGGCGGATGGGGCGCTACGGCCGTTTGTGGATTCTATTCGCTGGCACAGGCGGGCGGTGTTTCACGGCCGTTAATCTTTCTCCCCGCTCATCGTTGGCTGGCGTGCAGCACGGTAAACCCAATCACTTCCTCCCCTTCATATCGAATAATCACATCATCGTCGGTTAATTCGCTGTCGGTGGCTGCACCTGGTTTTTTGAAGTTGATGTACATCACATCAGCTTCTTGATCATATGTCAGCCAGACCGATTTTTGTGGGGTGTTTTTCACAGCAGGTAAAAATTCCAAGTAAGATTGCAAGGTGTTCACGGTCATTGGTCCTGGCTAAACACATGCCTATTTGGCAACTTGCTCCAGAAAAGACGCAAAAGCTAGTAGTTCCGTCTGCACCTGCATCCAGGCCGGGCGCATTTGGCTGACCAGCCGGGTAATTCGCTCAGGATCAAACTGAAACGCATAGATATTCCGCACTACATGGCGAAAACGGAGAAACTCATCCAGCATTTGCATGGCTTCTGCGGATAAGACCGATGGGCGTAATTCTGGTAATTCCATATGCATCTGCTGTAACAGATCCTGATGCCAGTTGTGCCCACTGGGAATATTTCCATCCACTGTAGACCCGATCTGCTGAAAAATGCGTTCAAGGCCGGCATAAAAATCATGCAAGTTCAAGGCTACAGAATCAATATACAGGTCTTGATCCTCGGGACGTTGGCGCGTAGCCTGAATACCTCGTTCAGCGCGTGTTACCACGCTTTCCAGGTCGTGTAACTCTTGTTGAATACGAGCAACTAATTGCAAATACTCAGGTATCACAAGTCAACCCCATCCTGTTCAATCACTCTCAAGAGGGAAGGATGAG
>JAHDWJ010000067.1:852-7120 GCA_023384415.1 Anaerolineae bacterium | reverse complement strand
GAGCATGTGAAGCGGGCCATGGAGGTTGCCGCCGCCGGTGGGCACAACTGTCTAACACGCTATTGGAAAAGCCACCTTCAACATTACTATCATTGCCAGGGCGGTGAAAACTTCCTGTTATTTCGATCTTCCCTCCCTCTGGGTCGATCCACACTTTAATGTTCATAAGTTCCAATAATCTCCTTTTCTCAAAAGGCAACGGTTCAATATCCCCCATTATGAATTCTCGAATTTCAGAGGTAAAAGCCTCGAATGTTTCCAGATCTGCCGGTGTGGGAATGGACGCTAATTCTTCCTCAAGTTCTTGAATCCGTAGCAAGAGGTCATTCTCTGCATTTTCCAGTTGATACTTTGCGGCTAGGTACTCCTCCTTGGTTAGCCTAATCTCTGGATCGAGATAGGTATTCAACAGAGCTTCCCTTTTCTGATTAGCTTTTTCCTTCTCCGCGTGGAGAGTCTGCAAGAATTGACGACGAAATCCCAGCCCCTGCTCATGTTGTTCGAGGGATTTTTCGTATCCTTCGATGAGAATTTTTGGCTCTAATATGAGTTTGGAGACCCTGCCCCACACAGGTATCTCAATCATTTGCGCGGCAATTGTCTTATTTGAACAGTGCCCTTCTTTTAGCCTGTGCCGATAGGTAAGAGATGGGCGAACGTTTTTACCTCGGCCGGCTTGCCTTGTCTGGGCAACATAGGGTTTGTTGCATCGAGCACAAAAGATCATTCCTTGAAGCAAGTAAAAGCGTCCCCTTTTGGTTTGACGCCGCCGATGCTCTTTGTTCTCAGCCAGCTTTTTTTGAGCCAGATTAAAAAGGTATGGGGATACGATCGGTGGTATCTCTATTTGGATCCAATGGTTCCGCTCCCGTGGGATGGTAATTCTTCCGGTCAAACCTCTCTTAGTTTTCCTTTTGTTGTAATAATAAACGCCGGTGTAACCTTCGTATTTGAGGATGCGGCTGACGGTGGAACGTCCCCATTTTTTTCCAGTTGGGCTGGGAATGTTATCCTGGTTGAGAGAGGCGACGATCGTTCGAATGGATTCCCGCTCAAGAACAAATGAATTGAAGATGCGCAGGACGACTGCGGCCCGATCTGGGATGACCTCCAGCCCGCCTGAAGAGGATTTATTTACCTTGTAGCCGTATTGTGGATGGCCACCGACATAATAACCACTCTTGGCTTTTTTTAACCGCCCTTCGGTTACCCGTCGGGTTCGATTCCGGTTTTCAATTTTGGCGACAAGGTCATCGAGGTCCTTACGGGTCTCGCCCATATATTCATCGTCATAATCGCCGAGAACATACTCAACTCTGGCCCCCAGTTTGTTAAACTCAAATTCCAGGGTCTGCCGAATAAATGAGTCACGGGCGAATCTATCTAGAACATAGACGATGACCACATCAACCTTTTCTTTGGCGACGAATGCCATTGCCTGAGTGAGCCCAGGCCTTCTAATCTCCATCGAGGTATGATCATCTACATACGCAGCAATGGCGCCGGGTGTGCCTTCTGGCAGATCTTTTCCGGTAACAGGATCTACAAATTTCTGCCCAACGATCACATAGTTCCGCTCTTCGGCATAGTTAACAGCTTGTTCTATTTGCACCGGAACAGAATAATTATCTCGTTGGGCATCCGTGGACACCCGGGCGTATATCATCGCCCGCGTTAACTTGGTCGCACTATTCATCCGCTTTCTCCGGCAGCTGCATTTCCATCTCACCAAGACCACTGGAAATTTTCATAAATCGTTCCCGATTGCGGCCGCGAATCTTAACCTGGACATCTAGGAGTTCGATGCATTTTTGTTGGACAACCAGGTCGTTATCGGCGATGTCCAAGCTGAGCGCCGGCGATGAGGTCAATTCAGCCAGCCACTGGCGAAGTTCATCTCCAGATGATTGCAACTGCGTCACCGCATCAAACAGGTAGGCGTGATAATACGCTCGTTCGGATTTCAGAAAGTCTGCCGGTAGTTGCACGTCAGACAGCCGCCCCAATTTTTCTGCATAGTGCGCTCGAAATTGATCCACAAGCCGCAGACGCTCTAACAGGTCTTGCAGCTGCATCTGGATTTGCATTTGATGGGAAGCTTTCAGTTGTTGAAGGTGTGGATCCTGCTTGTACAGCGTTGCCTTAAGCCAGGCCCAGGTAATCTGATCTACCTCTTGACTCTGGAACCCTCTGGTTTTACATGATTGGGTGGGACAGCGATAGTACTGATAAACCTTGCCCGATGAAGTGCGACTCCCTAATAGTCGCACAGGGGAACCACAGGCTTCACAATAAACTCTCCCGGCCAGAAGGTAATCAAATTTAAGGGCGTGCCGGGGCGTATTCCGGTTGGCCCGTAATTTTTCTTGCGCCTGTTCAAACGTTTCGTCCGAAATAATAGCCGGCACCAGGCAGGCAACTTCCTTCCCGCTCAGGGGGTCAAGGTATTGCCACCGGCCCGTATACGTTTTGGAAATGAGGATGGCGCGTATTGTGGCTGCGTGCCAGACAGCCCGGCCGTTTTTTTTCTTGTTCTGCATCCAGACGTCGGCCGGGGTCGGGAGTTGCATCTGAGTGAGATGCTGGGCCATCTCTCGCAAGGTAAAGTTTTGCACCACGTACCAATCGAAGATCAGACGTACCACATCAGCCTCCATTTCACACAACTCCAGGATAGGGTGTTGCTGGGTACGAACGAGCCGGTAAGCAAAGGGAGATCTATTACTGACCAGTGCCAGGTCTGCCCACTGCCCCAGATTTGACTCATGGTTTTCCAGTTCATCCTCCCCAACTGCGGCCCAGACATTCTGATACAACTCGTCTTCAAATTCATCATTGAAGAGATTGGCGTTTCCTCCATTTCGGCTATTAAGATGTGCCCTATTTCCAAACCAACGCCGTGTCTGTGCCTCAAACTCCATCATCACAACGTCCCTGAGTTCGGTGCAGTAGACTAACATTCTCAACAGATTGAGGTTTCGCTGCTTTATTTTCATGCGATTCTCCTGGATGGGTAAGATGAGCCTGCCCTAATGGACCAGCGGTTGGCGGATGCGGCGGTTGGGTATGGACGGAGTGGGCTGCAACAGGATTTCCGAATCCATTTTGACTGGTTGATGCAGTGAATGGGAATTCTCAGCGAAATCCGGAGTACTTTTTTTTCGTTCCCGCATGCGGTCGAGAATAAAAAGATAACAGGCGGCCAAATGATCTACTTCATGGTTTTGAAACTGTTTCATGTCTTTTCTCCTTGATTTAAGTTGTTATTTACAGGTGAGCTAACCATCACTCACCCACTGTCTTGATAAATATGAAATGCATGTCCCGTGGCCCTGCCGCTCTGAAAATCATGGTTGGCAGAGACATCTTTCATTGGGTCAATGACACCGAAAGGTGCATACCAGTGGGACGCGATGCGTTACTTCGGGAGCACAATTTGCTGCGGCCAGGGGACATCATCGTTGTTTCCCTGGCAAGGTGATCTCGGTCGTTGTGTCATGTTCAAGCTGACAGGGCAACCTGGTTAAGCCATCTCCCTACCCCCGTTCTTATCAGAAGAAGGGTTCCGGGAGATGGCCGCCCACAGAGGGAATACCGTGTAAACTCTATTTGATAAGCCTCACCTCCTTTGCTCATCCGGCCGCAGGTCGGACCCGGAGCCATCAGAACAGCGCGATTTGCACCGGCTGTTCCCGGAGACGAACAGGTGAAATATCTTCCAGGGGCCAATAAAGCCGCCGGATGAAGTGTCTGCCGTCCCGGTTCACATACAGGGTAATTTTGTCGGCCTGAAGCAAAACAGAAGGCGCAAATGCTTGCTGGATAGCCGCATATACTAATGCCATTTCTGCATCTGTCGGGGAAACACCCAGGCGACTAACACCAAGCACTGCCATACCGTGACCTTTGCTCAACCGCAGCGCCAGGCCGCTTTCCAGCCGAATCCCGTCCGGCGGTAAGGAAGTCAAAAGGGAAGCTAATTGGTTCATTATGTTTTCCGTAGGCATGACCTGGCAGCTTGCTGAAACCGACGATCATGGATGATTGTTTCTATCAGGTAGTGGTCGTCGTTAATGTGGTCTCTATCCAGTGCCCTTTTTCTAGCCTCGTCAGATAACCATATCTATTCGCAATGGAGCAGTTAGGGTTTACAGAGAGGACAAAACGGTTCCTTGTGTTTTTCAGGCACGCCATCCTGCCCTGTCGGCAGTTCAGACACCATCGCCGTACCATGCAGGGGACAGCTTTGCTCCTCAATCACCGCCACAACCCAGTAGTTGCGGCGCTTTGGTTTTTCTTCAGGGTTCTGTGTTTGCATCTGATTCCTTCCTGGATAAAGACAGTCTGTAACCGAAAAGGGACTGAGCCATATCCTGACCATACAAAGTTATGCTGTTCGAGGCCGATTCCCCGTTCGGTTCGAGCAATCCGAATAGGTCATAGCCGAACAGATTGGGATTGGCCGAACAATCATTTCAGACATTTGGTTCCGTTTCTGGGTTTGGTTCGATAAGTGAGACCCCATCACTGGAAGAATTTTCCGAACTTATCCCAACGGTATCTGGCGGTTGTGTGGGCATGACCACCTGCCACCCCTGTTCATTTCTTTCCAGTCGATTGGACTGGGTCAATTCGGACACATAAAGACTGACCGTGGACTTCGAACGATTGATAGCCTGGCCAATTTCTGCCAATGTTGCCTCTGGTTGGGTGGCAACAAAGACCAGCACAGCTTCCATGGCCATTTGTTTGTCTGGTAGTTCCCCCTTGGGCGGCATGGGCTTGTTCCCGTTCACACCTGAGGTTAACTCAGCGGCTTGAGTTGCTCGGGTGAGTGTTCGTTGTTTACGATTCAGGGCGTTGAACTCAGCAGCCAACTGTTCGATCTGAACAGCTAACGCATCGCGCTCTGTCGTTCGGTTTTGTATGGTTGTGTTCAACTCACCAAGTTCATCCTGGGATCTCCGAACGATCTCCAATAACTGTGGTTGTTCGGTTGTACGGGTGTCGATGGTTTTGTCCAGGTGGGCAAGTTCAACCGTACGCTTGGCAATTGCCGATTCCAGTTCTGTGACGGTGTCAACCAGTCGCCGGAAACGTGCCTGCTGTTCAATGCGCAGCACCACCAGGTGGAAAGCGCCAAAGATGACCAGCGGTGGAATGGCGGCCATGGCCGAACCCAATATCGCTGTCAACCACGGCGGCGGCTCATCCAGGGAATGCACCACATTGAGAAAAACGCTCGCCGTCGTGGCCAGGACGATGAGAAACCAGGCGTACCGGTTCCGTTCCCCTTTCAGACTGGATTGCAGAGCCATGATGTTGTAAATCACCAGGCCGGCATCAATCATCACCGGATAGAGAGCGGGATAAATGATGCCCACATCGGCCGCCAGCTCTTTGAGCGCACCAAAAGAGAGGGCAAAGGCAATGACCACCACGCCAAACGTGAGCCAGTTCGCCAGCCGGTCAAGCGTCAACCAGGGGGGAGGTCTCATTGGCCGCCTCCGGTAACCGTCAACTGCCCTGCTGGGTAAATCGTTATGTGTTCCTCCAGCCGCAAATTTAGAAAAGGACGGTGAGACGACACGATCGCCACCGAACCCTGGCCCATCCCGACGTTTTGGTTCTTCACTCTTGTTCTTTCGTTCATACTGCTTCGCTCCCCCCTTCCCTACCAGAGCGCCGCTGGCAGGATGGGCAGTGGTTGTGCCACAGGTCATCATGCCAGGTGCTGCACCGTGGACACTGCTTAAAGCCGCCGACCCACAGCTCCATCTCCACGCTTGCTGTGTCAGCGGGGATAGCAAACTCCTGGAGGATAGAAGTTATGGGTTGGCAGCCGCCAATGAAGTGCCTGGCCAGGGTGACAAACTGCTCGTCTGTCAGATTGCGTTTCATAAGCGCGAGACTCCCATCCATCCAGATTTTCAATCCAACACGCGGGAGAGCGACGGCCGTGCTCCGCCCCATCCGACACAGGATGCAAAAAGTGCAGAAGCAAGAAGCAGGCACAAGACCTACCGTTGCCCTCCCATCCAAACGAGAAAGGACACCGCTTGCTTGAAGATATGAGTCAATGCCCTTTTCTCCCTACCCAGCGGCCACAGGCGCATTCAAGAGAGCCTGTGGTGGGTTCAGGAGCGGGCAATGAGTTGCATGATGGTCGGGGGAATTGGACGAGACAGAAGAAATTCAGACAGAGTTGTGGAAATAGCCTGAATTTGCGGTATGATGAAGCAGATTCTTTTCCGTCTGGCGTCCAATG
>JAHDWJ010000067.1:0-842 GCA_023384415.1 Anaerolineae bacterium | reverse complement strand
AGACACCCCGGCCGCCTGATTGTTCGCAGCAGTCAGGCGGCTGCTTTTTCTATGCTTATATAATGACATGTTTTCCCGATTTGTTCGAGAGTATATTTCTACCGATTGCCGGTATAAATATACCGATTTTGGGGCGTTTTTGGCTGATAGGGGGCTGACAGCCCAGATTTCCGGCTCCCCTTACCCGTAGAACGCTCGCCAACACCCCACCCCGTACAACGAAACCGGAGCCTTCCCCATTCATCCCGTTTAGCGTCAAAAATAAGCCTGCGGTTCTTTTTCCTCTGGCGAGCGGGAGGCCAGATACAGACCGGTCAGGATGCCGAAGATGAGGCCGGTAACGGACAGCAGGAAAACCCACATGCCGCCAAATCGTTGGCTGTTAGATGCCTCCGAAGATGCTGGTGGTTCAACCGCCTCCACCACTGCCTGACTCTCACCGGCCGCCACCGGATCACCCTCTGAATTGACGACCAGACTGCCCACATTTGCTTGCGCCGCCGACCCAATAGCCACGGCACAGCCGGTCAACAAAAATGCTATCAAGAACAGAATGACAACCCTTGTTTTCATATCACACCTTCTCTAGGGGGGGTACAGACTGCTTGCGCCGCCGCTGCCGTCGGGTTTTGGCCCGCTGCTTGCAGCGAGGGGAGCAATACCGTCCGGCCCGTTGTTTAATGGATAAGGGTAGGGGAGTGGGGCACATGGCACATACCGTCGGGTCGTGGCTGTGCCCGTGGTGCTCAGCCCGTTGGCAGTGAGGGCAATAACGGGCATACGGCCGTCTGGCCACAAAACCAGCCCCACAAACCACACAGATTAAGGCCCATCCCCGTTGG
>JAHDWJ010000153.1 GCA_023384415.1 Anaerolineae bacterium | reverse complement strand
ATCCCCCATTCCAGGCCCACCATACGAACGATGAGAGCGGCCACGGCCGTGGCCCCCAGGCGAGGCAGCGCCAACACTACAAACTGCGACTGCCAGGGACCATAAGAAATCCCGCGTCTGGGCAATGAACGCAACAACAGCATGTCCGCCGCCATGATCAAGCCGGAAAACAGCATAACCATACGTGCCGACGTTTTATCCCCGGAAAGTGTGCTCCACACCAAACCCGCCAACGCTGTAAGAGCCAGCCACACCAACAGTAGCACACCATCAGGCCAGGCTGCCGGTCGGTGAAAAAACAGCATGATCTTGTGCAAACGTCCCTCGGCCAGTATATCTATTTCCGGGTCGGCAATAGGTAGGGGTTCTTCCAACTGTTCGTCAAAAATGGTCGTCTCTTGCACCATATACTCCTGTTTACACCTCGTTGGAACAGTGGCGATCATGCGCCACCATCCTTACCGTTGGGCTTAAATTTGCCCGGGTGATGGGGGAAAGAGTGGTACAACGCCAACCATTCGGGCAGGGACAGGGTTTCAGCGCGGCGACGGCCGTCCACCTCCGCCGCGTCCAACCATTTTATTACATCCCCTTTGTCCAACCCTAACTGGCGCAGGTTGTTTTGCAGTTGTTTGCGTTTCTGGCTGAAACCGGCCGCCGCCGAATCCACATCCGGGCGCGGCCAAAATGCGCCCGCTTTGATGGTGGTGATGGTCTGCACACGGCCGTAAAATTGCACACTAACAGCCAGGAGAGACATATGGGGGGGTACGGCCGTGAGCCGTTCCGCCACCTCTCTTTGCACCGTCAGCACCATCAACTCTGGTTTGTGCGCTGCCGCCAGCAAATGGCGCAAGATCGCCCCGGTAATATAATAAGGTACATTGGCCACCACTTTATATGGCTGGTCAAACAACACCCCCGGTTCTTGCGCCAGAATATCCCCCTGTACAATCTGGACATTTGCCAATCCGCGTAATTCGTTGTGCAAAATGGGCAGGAAACGGCCGTCCAATTCCACCGCCACCACCCGCCGCGCCCGCTGCGCCAGCAGCCGCGTCAGCGCCCC
>JAHDWJ010000152.1 GCA_023384415.1 Anaerolineae bacterium | reverse complement strand
ATTGTAACCTTTTTCCACCTTAGCATGTGGTCCAGTTTTTGGGGTCAATTATAACTCTCAGGCAAAGAGATCGCTATACCGAGCGCAACTAAAATAGTCAAATGATAATATCAATGACCTGCCCGGCGAATGAAGGTATAAGGGACCTTATTCTGTTCATTTTGAACAGAAGGAAGGGGGAGGGTGCCACGAACGGCAGCATCAACTACACTAAAATTAGGACTATTCTGCATAGGATATGAGCTACCATTAGGTACACAAGACGACTCACATAAGTACGGTGTAATGGGGATCGGCAAACTTGCTGTTAGACCTAAGCTATACGTATTTACGGTAGTCGCCTTTGTTTCTGCTGTGTTACAACCATTAGGGCAATAAGTAGTACTGGTTCCAAGTGAGCCGCTTAAAACAGAGCCACTTAGGCTAAAGCCCATTGAAATTGAATGCCCACTCCATGCATCAGCAGGAGTATCATTGGAGCTTGTAAAGTCAGTTGAACCAATGGCTAATGTATTGCTTAATCCAAACGAAGGATTAGAACCACATATACTTGAACAAGCCATATGTTGAGCTTGGCCTGAAGGATAATGAAAAACCTCTTCATTGGAGATAGCAATATTCCCATATTGTGCGATTGTAGAGAAAACAGCTATATTTTTTTCTGTAGTTTCTGCGTAATCAACATCTGAACCAAACCAACCGCTTATTACATGTACAGCAGCAACAACAGCAGTCATACCACCTACAAAACATAAAGCAAGCGAGATTACTTCAATACAATGCCCGGTAGGATCTTCATAACGAACTGGGTTGCCTAAAACATAAGTGTACCTATTTGCGCTTTGTGGGTCACTTTGATTAGGAACAATAATATCGGCTGTCAGGAAACGTCCAATCTTCGGCAGGTAGAACCTGGCATTGTAATACAGCAGCCCCAGCTCCAGGTTCTCCTTCTGCCCGGTGTAGTCTCGCTCGGTGAGCTGGGTGGTGGGGGCCAGGCGGTGAGTGCCATAGGGCAGGTAGCGCGTTTCTGTGCCCGGCACCATGTTCCCTGGGCTGCTACCCTGGATAAACCATA
>JAHDWJ010000151.1 GCA_023384415.1 Anaerolineae bacterium | reverse complement strand
AAACAGTCGCTTTTTTCTACCTTTGGCGCGGTTTTTTTGTTTGGTCTGGTTGTCGCGGCCGCGCTGCTGCTCCGATCCCGCTTCACCTCATCCCACCCAACGATTGATATGGTCACCATCCCCGCCGGAGAGTTCATCATGGGGTTGACCCATGAACAGTTGAGTTACATCGTCGAGACCGAAAAAAATATCACCCTCCCTTATGGACATCCCCAACTCCCCCGACCCTATCCCCCGCTGCGTGTCTGGCTGGACGAATATAAAATTGACCGGTATGAAGTAAGCAACGGTGATTATCAGGCTTGTGTGGCCGCTGGCGCTTGTGCCCCTGTAACCGATGAATACCAATGTAGTGTGCAAACCAGCTGCCAGACCGATGAAAGCGGCCGCGAGCAATGCACCACCGAGAGCATCTGCCAGCCTGGTCCCCCGGCCATCCAAACCGGAGACCGTTATGAGTTTGCGGCCGCGACCCGCAGCTACCCCAAGGTCAATGTCACCTGGCAAGAAGCCCAAACCTACTGTCAATGGCGTGGCGGCCGCTTACCCACCGAAGCCGAATGGGAAAAAGCTGCCCGTGGTACTGATGCCCGCCTCTACCCCTGGGGCAACCAATGGGATGCCAGCTATATAAGCCGGATCATCGCCGGCACAACCAATCCTGACATCCCCGCTACCTTGGCCAAAGCTATCCCGGCTACTGACCAAAGCCCTTATGGGGTATTCAACATGGCTGGTGGGGTTATGGAATGGACTTATGACCGTTACTACACCTATTCCCCATATCATGAGGAAACACGTCGCCTGGGTGCTGCATCCACAGATAACACCAATCAATACATTGTCCGCGGCACCATTGCTCCTGTCTCTACCTTAGCCATCGTCGCCAGCCGGTCTATAGGTGGCGCGTTTGGTCAACGATTTCGAGGGTTTCGCTGCGTCATGGGTCCTGAGCCGCGGCCGTTGGCTGAAATCAGTCAGGTGATGCCCTGGGAGCCTTTACCCGAACCACAACCCTTTGACCCCACTCAAGCGGGCATTGTTTACATTCCATCAGGGGAGTTTCTCTATGGTGAGCGGGTGA
>JAHDWJ010000150.1 GCA_023384415.1 Anaerolineae bacterium | reverse complement strand
CTCGACTTTCGGTGGTGGAGAATATCTTTGGTGTGCTGGCGGGGATGGCGGCGCGGTGGGAGGCGTTGGCGGGACAGCCAGCGACCAGCGCCGGTTGAAACCGACGCCTGCTACGAAAAGTGCGTTGAAACCCACTGGCACGGGAATCCCAACCCGTTTCAACGGGTTTCCCATAGCTGCCACAGCCGCAGTCACCGAATTGATTCGACGGGCGGGTGTGCTGGCGGGGATGGCGGCGCGGTTGGAGGCGTTGGCGGAGTGAATTACTGTTCGGCGGCAGCCATCACACCTGGAACTGATTGGCTGGCAAAAATTGAGGCGGGCACGGTCGTTTTCGCTGTCCGTTGTGACTTTTGGCGAAGTGGAATTAACTGATTGCCACGTAGGGCAACCAGGGCATAGGTATAGCCATCCAGAGAGACAAACTCTACCTCGTATCCGTCATCCGGATAGCACTCAACGACAGCGCCAATTTCCCCGCGGAACAGGTTATGTTTGGGGATATCCTTTGTCAGAACAACCACATCCAATAGCTGAATTTCAGTGTCCATCATTTTATTCCTACAGTGGATAACAGGTGACAAGCCGTGGAAAATCCTCATGGAGACGGATAATCCAAGCACTGCGTACAGTTGCTTGTCTTCCTTGCCAGGTGATCATACAGTCAATCACATACCGTTGCCCATACCCATCCAACTCACCCAACGTTGCTTCTTCCGTTTGGATCACATTCAGGAGAATCTGCTGCAGGGCATCTGTATCGTTGCTGTTCATTCCCAGTATTGCTGAAAACAGCCGGGCTTTGTGACCACCAACCCGGTGTACTGGATTTAGCGCATAGTCACGCAATTTACTTGCGTCAATGAAGGCACGTTCGGCATTGGGTACTCTCATAAAGGCCATTGTACTAACAAAGGGCTGAAATGACAACGCCAAACGCCGAATCGGCGGGCGGGTGTGCTGGCGGGGATGGCGGCGCGGTTGGAAGCGTTGGCGGGACAGCGGACAACCAGCGCCGATTGAAACCGACGCCCGCTACGAAAAGTGCGTTGAAACCCACTGGCACGGGAATCCCAACCCGTTTCCACG
>JAHDWJ010000149.1 GCA_023384415.1 Anaerolineae bacterium | reverse complement strand
CCACTGAGATTAACTCGCTGGCTCATTCTCCAAAAGGCACGCCGTCACACATTGCCCCGAAGGGCCATAGTGCTCCGACCGTTTGTAAGCATACGGTTTCAGGTTCTATTTCACTCCCCTCACCGGGGGTCTTTTCACCTTTCCTTCACAGTACTTGTGCACTATCGGTCGCTAAATGTATTTAGCCTTGGGAAGTGGGCTTCCCAGATTCCAGCAGGGTTAGCGTGTCCCGCTGTACTCAGGTGCTTTACAGAGCTTTTTTCGATTTCGCATACAGGGCTGTCACCTTCTATGGCCTAACTTTCCTGAAAGGTTCTGCTATCAAAAAAATACTCTATGTGTAAAGTCCTACAACCCCGCTACCATATAGATAGCGGTTTGGGCTGTTCCCCTTTCGCTCGCCACTACTTAGGGAATAATCTCTTTTCCTGGGGTTAATTAGATGTTTCAGTTCACCCCGTTCCCTCTGTTACCCTATGTGTTCAAGTAACAGTACCAGGTTATCAATTCCTGGTGGGTTTCCCCATTCGGAAATCCTCGGATATAGCGTCTGCACACGACTCCCCGAGGCTTATCGCAGTGTACCACGTCCTTCATCGGCATTTAGCGCCAAGGCATCCACCGTACGCTCTTAGTAGCTTACACACATGATACGGAGAATTTGGAATTCTTATTACGTATATGTTTGCGTTACATATAATCTATTCAGTTATTAATGTGCTTTCCAGGCTTTGCTGGAATCTAATGTGCTGCGTAACAGGACACTAGACTGTACCACTCACGTTGTCTGTGAGTAACACAGGCTAACTCCCTGAATTTTTACCAGTCAACAAAAGAGCCTGGCACGTTGCCAGGCTCAATAAAGAGGGCTACGTACCAACTATTTTGGGTTTATCTGGTAAACAGTTGCACAGATGTTTGTCCTAATTTTAATTGCACGACTGTTGATGACAGTGGTGGAGATGAGGAGACTCGAACTCCTGACTTCCGCCGTGCAAAGGCGGCGCTCTCCCAACTGAGCTACATCCCCTGGTTAGGAAAGTGGGCCTGGTTGGACTCGAACCAACGACCTCTCCCTTATCAGAGGAACGCTCT
>JAHDWJ010000066.1 GCA_023384415.1 Anaerolineae bacterium | reverse complement strand
TTTTGTACCCCCATTGCGGCCAAATCAGGGCGAGACAGGTGGGAACTGAATGTTCCCGTTTGACCAAAACTCTGGCCCACCTGTCCCGCCCTTACATCCATTTCAAGGCAAATTGAGAATTGCTGATCTTGTTCTGGGAGTATTAAACCAGGTATTCGGCGAGTAGAGACAAGATGCCCAGGCTAAAGTTGTAACCAAAATGGATGAGGATGGCGACGCTTGTGCCATAACGGTGGCGAATGATGCCTAAGACAAGGCCCAGGATGAAGATGAACAGCATGAGAGGGGAGAGGTCGTATTGCAGATGGGCCAGGGCAAAGAGGGCCGATGTAGGAATGAGACCAAAGGCGGGCTGGATGGCCCCCCGAAATAGCAGCTCTTCGCCGATACCGGTGGCCAGGGCCAAAAGAAGCCATGCCCACAAGGTGTTGAACTCCCCTAATAAAACGGTGTTGACTTCTTCTAGCAGGGCCATTTGCTCCGGGTAAAGCTGGCTCAGGAGTAAGGTCACGACGATCTGAGCTATGAACAGCCCTGCGGTAACGATGATGGCGATGGTTACATCAACCCGGCGCAGCGGCCGCAGCCCTAATCGCTCTTTGATTTCTTTCCAGGAGCGGCGGGTGCCCCAGCCTACCCCCAGGAATGCGGCCGCAATCAAGGCCGCCCCGGTCACAAATAAATCCAACAGGGTTGCCGATTCTGATGCTTCAGCCAGGGCCGCTGAGCCACCCTGGTTGAGGGTAATTAGCGTATTGGCGACGAGATATCCGGCCAAAACCAGAGCCACATCATGCACCGGAGATTCAGGGTTAAGGGGAGTAAAACGGGCCAGCAGATGCCGCACCGGGGGTATGAGGATGAAAAGCCCCCAAATCGCCGCGGCCGCTAATGGACCAATGAAAGCTCCCAGCATCTCGGTATTGTATGGGTAATCGGCTAAATACTCGGGGGGTAAGCGGAGCAGCTGCCAGGAGAAGGCGGCAACCGCCAACGCGGACAGGTTCAGCAGGGCCAATACCCCCCACACCAGATAGCGTAAATTAGAACGAGGAGACGCGGCCGCGATATTTGCCAGCCAGATCAAGGTCAAGAGCAATAATAGGAAGGGAATTAAAGCCATTACTGTTCGATCTCGGCAATCGCTTCCTCAGCCGATTTGCCCCCATACATGACACCCATCAGCCCAGGTAAATACCGATCCATTGTCGAAACGGCGGGATAAATCATGTTTTTGATCATCTGGGGGGTCAGCTCTATCTTTTCAAAGTCCAGGCTGCTCTTGTACCGTATCTCCCCATCACTGTAATCAAACTCAAAGTTACCGATACGTAACCCATAGTTGGCGCGGGTAATAAATTCAATGGTGCTGGCAAAAGCAGATTCTGGAGCTTTCACCGGGCACATCACATAAAACATCACCTGCTCTAAATCTGAGCGGACGCGGGCAAAGCAGTGGGTTTCCCCGTTGCGGCCGCGAAAATAGGTATGGTAAGCGGTGTGCCCTTCCACCGGTTGGGGATGCCAGCCATCATCGGTCAAAAATTGGCCCAGGGTGATAAACCCCTGCCGGCCATTGGCATTCTCTGATCCTGGGTCTGGCTCATTGAGCCGTCCATTTAAGGTTGATTGATCCATAAGGCACCTGGAGAAGGATGAATTAGGAAGGATGAAGGATGAACAGCTGTAATGCCGAACGAACCCATCCCATAAACCCGAAACCTGAAACCTGAAACTTGAAACCCAAGTATACCGTATTTTGCCCAAAGGGTGAACGTCAACTCTATGAATGAATGGCAAAGGTTTTGCCAGAAATTGTTGTTATACTCCATACATTGAATATTGAACATATACTATTCCATATTGACATTGCTGTAAACTTAGACTATACTCCTTCCATCTCACATCAAACTTGCCCAACGCTGCATTCAATTTGTCATTTAGACAACACTATATTTTGGCATTAACTCATCAGGAGTGTTCTATGAATGCGGCCGCCTCTCGCCTCTCGCCTCTCGCCTCTCGCCTCTCGCCTCTCGCCTCTCGCCTCTCGCCCTCTTATTGTCTTCTTAACCTGCCTGCTGCCTTTTCTTATCACGCTTACCATTTTTCTCCCTACACTTCTGGTCACTCCTGTCTATGCTGATACCGGGCAAACAAAATTAAAAAATCGCCCTTTCCCTTTAGATCGCTTGAAGGAGCTAAACATCATGATGCCGGGCAGCCAGCCCAGTAGAGAGGTCATTTCCTCTGGCTCAGGTCTGATTGTCAACGGCGACTTCGAGGCCGGCAATAGTGGCTTCACATCTGATTACACCTATTCTCCCGGGAATTTGAATCCCGCAGGCCGCTACGCCGTATTGACTGACCCTAACTCAGCCCACGGGCAAGCTACGTCATTTGGAGATCATACCACCGGCTACGGGCTTATGATGGCTGTTAACGGAGCAAACTTAGCCAATCAAATCGTCTGGTCACAAACCGTTTAAGTTTTCCCCTATACCGATTATGAATTTTCCGCCTGGGTTGCCAGTTGGTATCATCAATCCCCAGCCCATTTACAATTCCGTATCAATGGTAATGCTATTGGCACCTTTGTCGCTTCTTCTACCACAGGGATCTGGCATCAGTTTGCCGCCGTTTGGAATGCTGCTGTAAATACCTCAGCTGTTATAGAAATAATCAATCTAAACACAGCTTCAAGTGGCAACGATTTCGCCTTAGATGATCTTGCCTTTGCCCCACTCTTACTTGATCGCATGATCTGGAGTGCTGCCCCAGAATGCCCGGTGTGCAGTGCCTCTAATGCTGTCGGCTGGGCTGGTGGCCCCATTAACACCCGTAATGGTAATCTGAGCTACCAGGAAACCGATCTGCTCATTCCGGTCAAGGGGGAAAGCTTAACTTTCCGTCGCTCTTATGCCTCACAGGCTGTCACCGTGTATACAACCACCCTCGGTCATGGCTGGACCCATAATTACGATATGCATCTCCATTTCCACGGAACCAGCCTGACCGATACGATAGAGCTTCAATCGCCTGGTGGTTCACGTCTGCCTTTCTATGACAATGGGGATAACACCTACACTCCTTACGCTGGGGTGACAGCACAACTCGTTTATAGTGACACCAGCGAGGAATTTACGGTTACGGGTTTTAATCAGGCAACATATATTTTTAATAATCAGGGGCAGTTGATTGAACAAATTGATCCCTTCGGCAACAGCCTCTATTTCAGCTATGACAACGATCAGCTTTCACAGGTCGGGCAAGGTGATCGTTACCTGACCTACAGCTATGATGAAACAAGCGGCCGCCTTATTCAAGTGCGTGATCATCTCAGCCGTACCATCACCCTGACCTATGACGGCAACGGCGACCTGGTTTCGGTCACCAAACCCATGAGCCTGACCAGCAGCTACGAATACAGCGGAACAACCCACCTGCTAACCAAAGTCACCGATCCAGCCGGAGTAATCGTTGAAGAAACGGCTTATGACGACCAGGGACGTGCTTACCGCCAATGGGATGGCTCAGGCAATCTCCTGATGGAAATCAACTACACCCTGACCAACACCCACATCATTAGCCAAAGCGGTGTAGTTATGACCCATACGTACACCCTGCGAGGAACATTGATAGAGGTAACGTATGGCTGTACGGACAACAGCCCTGGCTGCGGGATGGGCAGCGACATCGGTTACGATTACCATTTCAAAGCCCGACAAGCTATAGACCCCAAGGGTAACATCACCCAGATAAAGTGGAGTGACAACGGCAGTAATCTGGAACAGATCAGTGATGCCCTGGAACAGAACAGTTTTTTTACTTACAACGCTTTGAACAGCCTTAACGAGATAGAGAATGCCAGAGGATACACCACAACATACAGTTATGAAGATAATAACCTACCTACTTTCCGCACCAGCACGACCAATGCGCTCCAACAAACCACCATGTATACTCCCACAGCTGCAGGGCTGCTTGAAGCGGAGCGCGACCCCAATGGCCTGATAACGCGCTATTGGTATAACGAATACGGACAAATCACCCAGACCGTTCGCGCCTACAACACCACCGCCGCCATCACCACTACCTATGGTTATGACGCGGCCGGCCGCCTCATCACCACCACCGTAGACAGCCAGATGACCCGGCTGTACCAATACAACCAGCGCGGCCTGCTCATCACCGCCACTGTAGACAGCCTGGTCACCACCTTCCTCTATGACGGGCAGGGCCGGCGGCGGCAAATGAGCGTGGCCGGGGAAACCACAACCTACGCCCTCGATTACTTGCGAAACAACCAGGTCTTGTATGAAGAAGGGGGGGCCTTTGCCAATACCAAACATTACCTCTACGGCCTGGAGTGCATCGCCGAACTGGTAGACGCTGACGAGCCTGAAAGCGAATGGCGCTTCTACCACCGGGACGGCCAACCCCTGGTGCGCCAGACGACGAACCACCACCAGGATGTAACGATGGCCTGGGCTTACTCCCCAACGGGAGGGGTTGTCATTGGGCCACAGGGTCCAGTGACCAACCTGGATTGTGGGGGCATTTATGATTGGAGTACCGGCTTAATCTTCCGGCGTGGGCGGTACTTTGACCCCAACACAGGGATATGGATTACCCTGGATGGGGCAGTGCTATGGCAAAAAACCCCCCGGCTCAACCGGGCCCAACGCCGCTGGCTGAGAAAACACCGCCGCTTATTGCTCTTCCTCTGTCTGATCATGGTGGTACTACTTTTGACCGGCTGTGGCCCAAACCCAGACCCAACCCTTGCCCCCACGATCACCCCTTGCCCAACGCCGGTAACGGCAACGGCAACACCGGTAGCCACGTCAACACCTATCCCCACTTTGCCGCCACCAAATCCAGCTACCCTGATCCCAACAATTACACCTTCCCTAATCTGGACGCCTGTCCCCCCAACACCCGCTACAATCCCAACAATGAATAGCCTTATATTTGCCAATCCGTTCGGAGCAGGTAACAAGTTCTTGGGTGTAAATGATTTTGGCAGTTCTTTAGGGGCACAAGAAAACTTAGGCGGCGATCAAGGTGTTGGTCATACAGGAATAGATGTTGTACCCTTGAATTATGCGCTTGAAAGCAAGAAGAATAACTACGTTCCAACTCAAAATCATAGGGGTTTATATGCTCCTACCTCAGGCATCGTTCGTAAAGACATAAGTAATCATAAAATCACAATAGAAACGGTGGTGCAAGAAGGTGTTGTCTATGTCGAACTCACACATGTGAGTCCAAACGAAGGGCCTCCTGATGGCTCGTATGTACAAGCAGGCACATCGCTTTTTCCGATGACTTTTAAGGGGAGAGGGCATGGCTTTGGCAGTACATATCCTCATCTTCATATCGGCTTTTATTCTAATGACCATAAAGGCAAAGTCTACCATAATCCGCGGGACAAACTTTTAACGTCTCCAGATTACGCAGGGAGTTATTGGGGATATATAGATCCATCTGATGGTTCTTACTTCACTCAACTGTCTGAAGGGGATTAGATTAACTATATACAAGCAAGGTAACATCATGAACAAGCAAGGCAATAAGCCGATATTTTACTGGTTGTCGGGTTTGATAATATTGTTCTTCTTTAGTACATCATGCCAGAATCAATTCGGTCATATATCTTCAATGCCAACTACGATCCCTGATTCAGCAGACCCCTCAACAATGGTTCCCGCTGAAACAGGTGTCGGTTTATCTACTAAATTACCGAAAGAATATCTGGTCATTTGGGGAAGAGAAACGTGGCCTGATGGTGATTGCACGGTGTGGATTGTAAATCCTGATTCTCAAGAACTAACCTATACATCCATAGAGACTTTCTGGTGTAATTTCGATGTATTAAATGTCTTTGGACAATCGAAACTTATTTCTTTTCCACTATATCACCAACAGTCTAAGGGAGGGACACAGTCATCTGAAATTATACTATATGAACTTAATCAAGACGGAGTTTTACAAGTTAAGGAAACCATACCACTTCAAGAATTACGTTTAACAAGCGCCCCTCAATGGGGAAGTGACGGCATCATTTATTTCAGCGCGATAAACAATGGAGAAGAAAGCATTTACCATTACGATGTCAATAGACAGGTGGCTACCCCATATATCATGGCTGAAAATGGATTTGCCACCGCTCCAGTAATTTCCTCAGATGGCCGTTACATTGCTTATGAGGTTTGGGGAGATCATGAGAACAAAGCACATCATAGCAGAGATGATTGTGGGCAATTAACATGTTTCTCTATTTCTTTGCATGTTTGGGATATAGAATCAAATACAGATACCGCCTTAAAGCCATTGATTGAACAACTGATAGCAGGAGAATCTTTTTACTTGCATTGTGAGCCAGAATGGTCACCCATCGATAATCTACTGGCTTTCGATGTAGGTTGTGGGCTGCAGACCCCAGGCTCTATTGTTGTGGTTGATTTTAATAAGAATGGTAAGCCTGTGGTTATTAATTCCGTTGACAGTAGAAGCAATATCAGCAAGTTTCACTGGTCAGAAGAAAATCGCCTGATTTTACATGGAGCAGCACAGATCTTCGGGCAGGATACTATTGAAGATGGCTACCTGGTTTATTTAGCAGATCAAAATACTTTAGAAAAGATGGTAGGCTTGCCAGAGAGAAACAAGTATGACTACGATTTGATCTATTTCAGTGATTGGACAAGTGACACGGAATTCGCGGTTGGTCAATCGCAGGTTCCAGGTAGTGTGAGAACGGTCGATATAGTAATTGCAAATTCTTGGGATAGTTCAGTCAGGGAAAGTTATATTCCAGCACCAAATATAGTTGTTGGTAATTTGAAATGGTCACCAACGGACACATATATTGCTTATCATACCTATGAGCGTGAAAACGAGGGTAGGTTTATAATAATGAAGAACAGTTCAATAATCTTTGACAGTAAGATGCTTAAGATTGTTTTCCCCCAATTTGAATGGCACACTCAATAAAGGGCTAAGTGGGATGAGTACTCAAACTCCCCCCCAGGGCGATTGCATACTCCCCGACTTTGGCTACAAAGTGCGGCGTAAGCGCGATTAAAGAGCATGTATTACACCCGCCGTCCCTAAGATAGATTTCATTTTAAGGACATGTTGGAAGAAAAAATTGAGTATGCAATTGCCCTAACTCCCCCCCCTGTACCGATTGGCAGAAGCGCAATACAGTGGCATCCTGTCAGGCACATACAGCTATGGCTATGATGAAGTAGGCAATCGCCTCACCTTTAGCCGCAACATCACCGAAACCTGGTACCTTACCAACACCTATAACAGTATAGTTGACCCCATTGTCAAGACCACGATTAGCCAAAACTAAGGTGGAAC
>JAHDWJ010000032.1 GCA_023384415.1 Anaerolineae bacterium | reverse complement strand
CAAAGAACACAAAGAACTTGAGTAATTTCTTGGCGTTCTTAGCGTCTTAGCGGTTTCATATCCAGAGAGCCTGAACAGTTACAAACTAAACCAATATGATACCCGAAAAACTTTTTGACGATACGATTCCGGTGCGGCCGGATGAGCAGTTTGCCGAAGATAAGGTGGCGGCTTATTTACGCGGCCGCATCCCTGGCAGTGAGAACCCCTTAACCGTGCGCCAATTCGGGGGGGGGAAGGCCAACCTGACCTACCTGCTCGATTATGGCAGCCATCAATATGTGCTGCGCCGGCCCCCTCTCGGCCCGGTGGCTGCTTCGGCCCACGATATGGGGCGAGAATTTAAGGTGCTGTCCCGGCTGTATCAGGCGTTTCCCCTGGCTCCTCGGGCCTTTGTCTACTGTGATGATCCGGAACTCATCGGGGCCCTGTTTTTTGTGATGGAGCGGCGAGAAGGAGTGGTAGTACGCGGCCGCATTCCCGATGTTTACGCCGCTTACCCGGATGCCGCCCGCCGCATGAGTACCGGCCTGGTAGATGCCCTGGCCGCGCTCCATGCCGTAGATTATCAGGCCGTTGGTTTAGGGGATTTGGGCGAACCGACAGGGTTCATCACCCGGCAAATCGAAGGGTGGTACAAGCGGTGGCACAAGGCCAAAAACGAAGAATTGCCCGCCATGGAAGCGGTCTACACCTGGCTCAAGACCAATCAGCCAGCCACGACCCATTTCTCCCTGGTACACAACGATTACAAGTTGGATAATGTGATGTTAGACCGGGACGATCCGGGTCGGCTGGTAGCCATTTTTGATTGGGACATGTGTACTCTGGGCGACCCCCTCTCTGATTTGGGATCGCTGCTCTGCTATTGGACAGAGCCGGATGATCCCCCTATGTGGCAGGCCATGGCCATGATGCCGGTGGGCAACCTGGGGTTTATGCCGCGGGATGAACTGGTGGCGCGGTATGTTGAGCAAAGCGGCCGCGATGTCTCCCATATCTCTTTTTACCATGCCCTGGGGCTGTACCGGCTCACCGTCATCATCGCCCAAATCTACATTCGCTACGTACGCGGCCAAACCCAGGATCACCGCTTCGCCCCGATGGGACAGATGATCCCGCTGATGGCTCAGGCGGCTCTGCATGTGGCCGAGAAAGGGCGGCTGTGAGGAAATTCAGGTATCTTCTCAATAAGTTTGGGCGAACCTTCGGAAGGTTTCTGTAATGGGCAAGCTGCTGGATCAATTCAGGTCTGGGTGGAACTTATTTTTAGACCATTACCAAGACCCCCGTTTGTACCCGCACGACTATGCCCCCCAAATATTCACCGATCCCCGAATGACATCCCGATACCACAAGGCACTATCTTTGAGGGTGCGGGTTTGGGTTTGGTAATCAACATGCACCAGGCCAAACCGCTGGCTGTACCCTTTGGCCCACTCGAAGTTATCCATGAGGGACCAGACGAAATACCCGGCCAGGGGCACTCCATTTTGCACAGCCCGGTGCGCGGCCGCGAAATGAGCCTGCAAATAAGCCACCCGCCGCTCATCGGCCACCCGGCCGGCCCCATCTGGCCCATCACTGTAGCTAACCCCATTCTCCGTGACATACATCTTGCGCGGCCCATAGTGAAAGTGAAGCCGGTTCAGCAATTCATACAACCCTTGCGGAAACACCTCCCAATCCATCTCTGTGCGCGGCAAATCGGCCATCAGGGTGGCGGGCAAATTATCTTCCGCCTGCTCATCCCGGCAGACGGTGCGGGTGTAATAGTTCACCCCCAAAAAATCGGTAGGCGCGGCTATAACATCCATATCGCCAGAGCAGACGAAATTTAATCCCTGGGGCAAATAGCCCGCCTTCTGGTAATCAGCCACCATATCCGCCGGGTAATGGCGACCATACAGGGGGTCTACAAACCAACGGTTAAAATAGCCATCAAATTGGCGGGTGGCGGTTAAATCGGCCTGGCTGGAAGAAGCCGGATAAGCCGGGGTAAAGTTGAGGGTGATCCCCACCTCGGCTGCCGGACTGTGCTGGCGGATAACGGGCACGGCCCACCCATGCGAGAGTAAAAGATGATGGGCGGCAGCCAGGGCGGCCGGCCAATCCTGCCAACCAGGGGCATGTTCGCCTATCTGATAACTTAGCAGGCTGGCACACCACGGTTCGTTGTGGGTAATCCAATGTTTGACCCGGTCGCCCAATGCCTGGGCCATCACTCCAGCATATTCGGCAAACGCTTCAGCCGTAGCTCTGGCCGGCCACCCTCCTTCGTCCTGCAACGCCTGGGGCAAATCCCAATGGTACAGGGTGACAAACGGGGTAATGTTGGCCGCCAGGAGACTGTCTACCAGGCGGCTGTAAAAGTCGAGACCAGGTTGGTTGACGCGGCCGCGCCCCTGCGGCTGCACTCTGGGCCAGGAAATAGAAAACCGGTACGCCTGCAATCCCAACTCCTGCATCAGGGCAATATCCTGCGGCCAGCGGTGATAATGATCACAGGCCACATCTCCGGTATCGCCATTCAATACCTTACCAGGGGTGTGAGAAAACCGATCCCAGATAGATTCCCCCTTCCCATCCTCATTCCAGGCCCCTTCAATCTGGTAAGAGGCGGTAGCCGTCCCCCAAAGAAAATTAGCGGGAAAAGTAAGTTGACTCATGCTGCTCCTTTGCAAATCGTCCTACAAATTTCCAGCCCCTCACCCGGCCCCTCTCCTGGGGGAGAGTGGCCGGGTGAGGGGTGACTGATCACCTGTATAATTACCATTCATCCATGTAAGCGCTTACATTCTACTGCAATAGAGCCTAATGAACAAAAATACGGATGGCACGGAGCAGCCACAAAGTCGTGTTCCTGCTGTCAATCCGTGACTCTACTGAAAAAAGGTCGCGCAGAGACGCGAAGGCGCAAAGTTACCAAAGAAAAATTCGTGTTCATTCGTGAAATTCGTGGCTTTTTTCAATGGACTCATCCGTGTACCCAGTAACAACGGGTTCTCTGCCAAACGCGGCCGCTGTGATACAATTCCCTCACCAAATTCCCAACGAGGTCAAACCAGCTATGCCAAACAATCAGTACCATTTAGAAACCTTAGCCGTTCATGCCGGCGTCGAGCCAGACCCTCTCACCGGGGCGGTGATGACCCCCATTTACCAGACATCCACCTACGCCCAAACCGACGTGGCCCAGCACAAAGGGTACGAATATTCCCGCACCGACAACCCTACCCGCACCGCCCTGCAAAAAGCGTTAGCCGCTCTCGAAGGGGGCAGCCATGCCCTGGCTTTTTCCTCAGGGATGGCCGCTATTGATACCCTGCTCCGGCTCATCAAACCAGGAGAGCATGTGCTGTGCGGCAATGATGTATACGGTGGCACCTTCCGCCTCTTTGATAAAATTTTGCGTCCCAATGGGGTTGAATTTAGCTATGTCAACACAGGCAACCTGGAAGAAGTGCAGCAGGCAGTGCAGGCCCATACCCGCCTCATCTGGCTGGAGACACCCACCAACCCGATGCTCCGCCTGACTGATATTGCCGCTATTGCTGCCATTGCCCGCCAGCAAGGGGCCTGGCTGGGGGTAGATAACACCTTTGCCTCCCCCATTTTGCAGCGGCCGCTGACCCTGGGGGCGGATTTTGTCGTCCACAGCACCACCAAATATATCGGCGGTCATTCTGATGTTGTCGGCGGGACCATCATCCTCAACGATACAGCGGTGTATGAGCAGTTGAAATATTTGCAGAATGCCATTGGGGCTGTACCTGGACCGATGGATTGTTTTTTGACTTTGCGTGGTATTAAGACACTGGCTATACGAATAAAACAGCATTGCGCTTCAGCCCGGCAAATCGCGGGCTGGCTAGAAGATCACCCTGCCGTAGCCCAGGTAATTTACCCCGGCCTGGAGAGCCACCCCCAGCATGAGCTGGCCCAGCGGCAAATGGCTGATTTTGGGGGGATGATCTCTTTTATACTCCATGGGGGGGAAGCGGCCGCGCGTCAACTTGCTCGCCACACCCACCTGTTCACCCTGGCCGAATCCCTGGGGGGGGTCGAATCCCTCATCGAACTGCCCGCCCCCATGACCCACGCCTCTGTCGCCGACTCCCCCCTGGCCGTAGACCCCGGCCTGGTACGCATCTCCGTCGGCATCGAAAACACCCAAGATTTAATCACCGACCTGGCTCAAGCTCTACACCACATTCAATAGTCAGGCAATAGCCAGGCGAAACCTGTTCCGGGTTGCTTTTTGTCAATAGTCGTGATAATTTACGACTGACTGAATTTCTGTCATGGCAGAAATTCAGTCAGTCGCAGATTGGCTAATAAACAAGGAGATTGCCAATGACAGCCACCGTGCAAGTGCGGCAACGCGGCACTTTAACCCTTCCCGCCGAAATTAGGCAAAAGTATGGCATCGAAGCAGGGGATACCTTTCGTGTCATTGACCTGGACGGGATATTCATTCTGACCCCAATGGCTCCTATGGTGCCAGAATTAGCCCGCGAAATAGAAAAATTACGTCTGGAAGCAGGGCTAGACAGCACAGAACTGCTACAGGCCCTACGTGAAGAGCGGGCTAAATATACCCAGGAAGCGTATGGCGGCTAGTGACTTGTACAAACCCCGTGTGTTTATAGATGCTGACGTTTTATTTGCCGGAGCAGCTTCCCCTTCAGAACATGGTGCCAGCCTGGTCGTGCTACGCCTGGCAGAAATTACATTGATCAAAGCCATTACGTCTGAGCAAGTGATTACCGAAGCCGAGCGCAATTTGTCGGCCAAGATACCCGATGCGCTGCCATCATTCCGATTGTTGGTTAGTCGCTGCTTACAGGTAGTAGAAACGCCTACACCTTTAGAGCGGGGGATGTACCACGGGTTGGCTGACAATAAAGACCTGTCAATTTTGGTTGCGGCATTGCGAGAGAGCTGCCCCTGGCTGCTTACCTTCAATACCCGGCACTTTCAACCTAGCCATCCTGATGTCATCGCCTTACCACCAGGTCAATTTGTCCAGCGCATAAGGCATTTAATGGCCCAGCTTAACCGAAATGCTTGAAATGCTCTTGGGGGCGACGTTTACGCAGGCAGAAGTGGTTGCAAGGCACGCCAGAGGGGGCTGTCCTGACGTTGGCCGCGGCGGTCTAGCTCGCTGGTCGCCAGGATGATCCCCTCCCGGCAGCGGACGGTGAGGCCGCGCACGATGCGGCTAAGGAGTTCGTTGCGGATGTGATAATCTTCGGCGATGGTCCAGGGTTGGGCCGGGTCATAACTTTCAGCCAGGACGAAGGCATTGCTAAGGGGCTGCCGGGGTATCTCCCACCAACCGGACGCGGCCGCTTCCAGCCACACCTGATACCGCACCGGCTCCCCAGCCAACAAATAGGCATACAAAGTCGCAATCGTCACCCCATCCGGGTCAGGGGGGTCGCCCAATTCGGGGGGATCGGCGGTGACAAGCCCCTGGTTGATGCCGTTGATGAGGGCGCGGCCAATATCGGCTTCGGTATGTAACCCCATGGGTTTCGCGGCCGCGCCCAACCGATTAGCCGTCTTGACCAACCACTCACACACGGCTGCCCCCGCCAAATCTGGTTCTGGTTGGAATGGCGGCCGCGCCAGCAGATCATTAAACAGTCGGTACAGGAAATTATCTGGGGTGTGCCGCCCCCCTTGGTCCACCAGCCACAACCGCAGCTGCTCATACCGGCCGAGATGCTCCCCCCCTACCCGCTCTTGCAGCCGCCCCGACAGCTTATCCACCGGAGACAAGACTGGAATCCCTGCTTCATACAACTGATCCACCAGCAGCGTCGCCCGCGCTGGGTCTAATCCAGCCAGGCTGAGGGTCAACGCCTCAGCCACATCATAGGGATCGGGGTGAATATCCCAGGCAGGATGGGCCAGGGCCAGCCAGGTGAGCCAGGCCCGCACCCGGGGCTCTTCGCGGGGGCTGGAGCGGCGGCGCAAGATGCGAAACGGTATCCCTGCCTCGCGGAGGGCATGGGTCAGGCTGTAGCGCAAGGCCCCATCCAGGTATGGCCCCACGATGGCGATGTCACGAGGGGCAACCCCTTTTGCCAGCAGGTTATGCAGGTGGGTGGGCAAATCGAGCAGCATCTCCCGCCGGTAGCGATGGGTGATTAGGCTGGTAAGGGCCTGCTCCGCGGCCGCGACCGGGTAATGGGTGTTAAGCAGTTGGTTCTGTACCCAAAAGCCAAAATCAGCCAGACCCGGGGTGGCCGTGAAGCTCTCCTTGAACTCAATGACGGTGTGACACTCCTGGCGAAACCGCTGGGCCAGGGTCGGATCGGCGGAGAGGAAGCGACGATACCCCCCGCCGCTGTCATAGGCAATAGCCGTAGATTGGGTGGCTCCCATCAGCTTACGAACAAACTGCTGCCCCGCCGGGGTTTGCTCCTCAACGTTATCCAGGAGCAGATGGCGGAACCGTTCAGTAAAATAGGTGTAAAATTCAGAGTGGTTGACGACGTGCCGGTTAAAAACATCTATGACCAGGGAAAAATCAAGCAGGCTGTTTTGCTGGCACTCCTGGCGGAAGGCCTCGGCGATGGCCTCTACGTCACTCAGGTAGCGCAGGTTGCCCTCTTCCGTGCGCCATGTTTCTAACAGCCGTTGGTTGGCTTCGGCCAGGGTGAGGTTGTTATCGGCGGCCCGGTTGAGGCTGTCTAATACCTGGCTGACGATTTGCTGCGGCCGCAGGCGTAAGTTAGCAAACGCCCCCTGGGCCAACCGCTTCGTCACCAAATCCCACATCATCAACTGGGCCAGGTCATAGCTGAGAAAGGTTGGCGGCTGGAAAGGGCGGGCAAATCCGGCCGACCGCGCCACCAGCGGCCAAAACAACTGCACCATCTCACGGGCCAGGGTGGCATAGGTATGCACTTTGAGATCCCCATACGCCCCCAGGCCAGATTGGTGCAGCGTGTCTAAAAATGATTGCTCATGCTCTGGCTGGTTGACCAAAAGTAATATGGTGTAAGCGGGTTCTCCTTGCTGGAGCAGATGGAGCAGGCGATGACGCAGAGCCGTACTCTTGCCCGTGCCCGCCGGGCCAATGAGAAAGAGGGTGGTATCGGCTGCGAGGGCAGCGTGCTGTACCGGGGTGAGAGGCAGCATGGGGGGAATAGTATCACATTTTAGCCGTAATAATCACCCAAAGAGTTATCTTTAGGAGCATTGGTCAGGGTAACGCCGATGATACGGACGTTCGCTTTTTCCAGGATTTGTTTGGCTTTTTCAGCGTGATCGCGGCGGGTTTTGCCGGCACTGATAACCAACAGTACCCCATCTACTTTGGCCCCCAACACTACCGCATCGGTGACGGCGACGACAGGAGGTGCGTCAAAGAGAACCAGATCAGCCTGTTGCAGCAGGGCGGCAATGACCCGATCCATCTGGCGAGAACCAAGCATGTCAGCCGGGTTGGGGGGTTTGGGGCCGCTGGTAAGCAGCCAGAGATCATCTACTTCCGTTTTTTGTAGGGGAACGGCCGCGTTCTCATCTAGCACCATTGTCGTAAAGCCAGCGGTATTGGGCAGGTTAAACAGGGTGTGGAGTGAGGGGCGGCGCAAATCACAATCTACCAGGATCGTTTTGCGGCCGCTTTGGGCCATCGTCACCGCCAGGTTGGCTACTGTCGTGCTTTTCCCTTCATCGGGGGCGGCTGAGGTAACAACCAGGCTGCGCAGCGGGTTATCCAGGCTGTAAAACGACAGATTGGTCCGCAAGGTGCGGTACGCTTCACTAACAGGCGAACGGGGGTTGGTCAGGGTGATTAACGTCATAATTAGTTGAAAATTGGTAACTACTAAGGCACACAAGAATTTCACCACGAAGACGCCAAGATCAGTAAGAATTTCTTGAGGAACCTTGTGTTCTTTACCTCTTTGCGGTTAGTAATTACGAAAATTGATAATTGCGAATTAGCCGTTGGGGGTCAGGGTGACTGTTGCCGCACACTCCTCATTGATTACGGCTCACTGATTCGGTATGGTGCCAATAACGGGAATATTTAGATAACGTTCAACATCTTCACTGCGGCGAACGATACCGGATTCGATCCATTCCAAAGTGAAGATGAGGAGAATACCTAACAAAGCCCCAAAAACAAAACCAGCAGCGGTATTAATTCTTGTTTTAGGGGAATCCAGACCTGCTCTAGGGTCTTCTAGAAAATAGACATCTACCCGGTCTTCGTTACGCTGGCGGGCATTGTCTTCAATGCGCCATTGAATCAACTCCTCACCCCAAACGCGGGCGATGTCGTTAGCAATGTTGGGGTCAGGATTTTCAACGGCCAGATTGATGACAAAGCTGGAATCATCAGAGGCAACTTTAATGTCAGACCGCAGTTGACCAGGGGTCATATCAAGTTGGAGTTTTTCAATAACCGCGGCCGCACGGTAATCACTATCTAACCATTGCACATAACTCCGCAGCAGCACCTTAACCGCCTGAGACTGGCCGAAATCGGTGCGGGCGGGCTGCACCAACATGCGTCCGGTGGATTTATAGATGGGAGTTTGGGCTTTGCTAAAGCCGAACGCGGCCGCAGCGGTCAATATCGCCAACAGCACAATCAGCCACCCCCGCCGCCGCACAATGCGGATGTAATCATTTAATTCCATGCACTCTCCAATTATGAATTAGGAAGGATGAAGGATGAATTATGAAGGGTAACCCCTCACTCCTCACTCCTCTTATTGTCGAGGAATTTCTCCTAAAATGACCCAACCGGCCTCTTCTAGCTCTTGGCGGCCGCGCACGGTTGGGTCCAGATATTCTACCAAAAAGGCCAGCCCAATCCCCGCTCCGAGGGCCAGACCCAGGCGCAGGGGCAGTTCAAGCTGGCTGCGGATACTGGGGTTAATCTGGTTAACCAGAGGAGTATCAAGCTGTACCAATGCCGCCGCTTCACCCCCTAGTTGGGGCAGTGCGGCCGCGTTCTGGGTCATCAATACCGTGATAATACCATTGATAATCTGCTCAACGGTGGCCTGGTCCCGGCTAGAGTTAAAGTAAACGGTCATCATACTGCGGGTATTGTCAGCCGCCAATCCCCCCCAGATTTCCCCCGTGGAGATGCTTAATCCTTGCTGAGCCAGATGCTCAGAGACAGCGGCCGCGAACCGCTCTCCTCGTATCCAATCAGTCAGTCCGTTGACAATATACTCTGAGGTAAGCCAGTTAAAATACCGCTCCTCATCCTGGGCTGCGGCCGCGGGCGATGGGGTTTGCCCCACGATAAACCGAACCCCCACACTGTAAAAGGAGCCAGGCGGTGAATAGGTCGCCAACCCCACCGCCAGTACTACCAGCGCGGGAATTATCGTCACCAGCCACCGCCGCTTAAACATCCGCCATAACTGTCTTAGTTCCATTTCCCTCACTTAAATTGTCCCAGCTTGTCTGAGCGATTTACCTTTTCAGCAACAAAGGCGGCTATTTTGGCCTGGAAAACAGTGATGTCAAACTGTTCCGCATGGCGGCGAATAAAGGACGGGCTTACTGTCAGAGCATCAAACTGCTCAACCGCCTCAATGATAGCCTTGACTGATTGTTCGGCAAACAAGAGGCCCGTTCCAGGGACAACCGTATCCAAAACGCCCCCTGCTGCATAGGCCAATACCGGCCGGCCGGCAGCCATAGCCTGGATGGGGGCAATGCCAAAATCCTCTTCCCCAGGCCAGATGAAGGCCCGGCAGCGAGCCATCAGGTTAGGGAGCTCCTCATCGGGCACGTAGCCCAGAAAGGTGATGTTGGGTTGAGCCAACGATTGGAGCCGAGGCAGGTCGCGGCCGCTTCCCCCTATCAGCAGCGGTTTTTGCAGCTTGTTAAACGCTTCCACCAGCAAATCCAACCGGCGGTACGGCACCAGCCGTCCCACAAAGAGATAATATTCATCCACTGTGGCAGCCGGCTCAAATCGGGTCGTCTCCACCGGTGGGTAGATAATAGTCGCCTCTCGCCGGTACACCTTGTTGATTCGCCGACGCACAGCCTGCGAAATAGCGATGAAATGATCAACCCTATCGGCTGCCAACCGATCCCATTGGCGCAAAAATGTGAGAAACGGGGTCAACCCCAGGCGGGTCAGGCGGCCTAACTGCTCCTGCTCGGCGTATTGATGGTACCGCCACACATAGCGGGTTGGCGTAAGGCAGTAGCAGATATGCACCGTCTCCGGCCCGGTAATCACCCCATGACAAAAACCGCTCTTATTACTAATCACCACCCCATATTCCCGCAGATCAAACTGCTCAAAGGCGAATGGGTAAAGGGGAAAATAAAGCTGCTGGTAGCGGCGGGCCAGGGGGAGTTTATCTATAAAACCGGGCCGAATATCCCAATCTTGCCAATGAGCAGGCATTCGGCGGCGATCATACAACGAGGTATAGAGCGGGGCATCTGGGTACAGGCTAACCAGGCTTTCTAAAACATCCTCAGCCCCCCCCACCTGATTCAGCCAATCATGTACCAGAGCAATTTTCATAACAAAAAAGCTTTTCACCACCAGGACGGGAAGGGCACAAAAAATTGATTCAGAGCCGAAGAACTCAGGGGAACTGGACCGTTCCAGGCGTGTTCGTTCCCATACGGGATTCCTTCATCTATGGCTATTTTCTGAAAATATCTCTAATTCAACCCCAATCGCTCCATGCGGGCGGCCAATTCAGCTTCTACTTCGAGGCTGTGCATGGCGTCGTCAAGCTGATTATCCAGACTGTTAGCCTGTATTTCCCAGGTGGCATCGGCGTGATCCAGGCGGCGGCGAATGTTTTCGGCGGCACGGGACATTTCGGTATCACTGGAGCGGGTTAGGGAATCCAATGATTTCATCGCTTTAGCAGAAATTTCTTTGGCCTGAGCCAACTGCAACAGATAAGCCAGCTCTTCCCGCTCTTGTTTGGCAATGGCTAACCGCCCTTCTAGCTTTATTTTGACATCTTCCAACTTCTCCAGAGCTGCTACCTGCCGCAGCAGTGAGTCATCATATGTTTTGATAAGGCTGAGGGCTGAACTAAGCTGTTTCTGCGTTACCATAGCTTCGGTGCGTTTGTCTTGCATGAGGAATTGGTCAATGGCGATATCGAAACGAGCCGCCTGGTTCGCCAAATTTTCGCGCCGCCGTTTTGAGCTTTGTACCTGGGCATACAGTGGGGCAATGGTGCGTTTGTATTGTTCTACTTCCCGCTCCGCCTGGCGTATATAGTCGTCATAGACAGAGAGGTCATTTTTTTCAATGGCTTTATCAGCCATGTCATGCAGAGTAGCCCGGAAAAGGGTGCGGAGTTTGCTGAATAAGGATGCCATAGAGGGAATTATAGCCTGAATAGGGGGATAGGGTAGGTTTCAAGGCGATGACCTGAAACTCAAAACAAAAAGCGGCCGCAACCTGTTACGATTGCGGCCGCTTGCCCACTACAGATTGACCGACTAACCCTTTTAGAGTCAGGAAGTCAGGGCCAGGTCAACCTGGATAAGGGTCAATGAATGACGATTTCTTCGTCGTCAAATGGGTTGACTTTACTTGAAACAGGGACATCTCCTGTTTCTGGCATCAAAATCGCCAGCAGCAGATAGATAAAAATACCGTAGCCGGTCATAAAGATGAAGAGCAGCATGAGCAGCCGTACTATGACCACATCCACATTCATATATTCAGCCAGGCCGGAACAAACACCGAAAAACATTTTATCTTGTGCTCGTGTTAAACGCTTTGTCATAATATACCTCCATAGGGGTTAAAAGTTTCAGGTTTCAGGTTGAACGTTGCTAGACAATACGCTTTAATCGCCGCTAATGTTGCACAGCCACAGATTCTTGCTGACTGCGACTGCTTCCTATCTTCGCCGTCCCATATTTCGTATCAGCAATATAAAGCCCAGGCCAATCATTACCACTGGCCAGAGCAGGCCACGCAGCCCGGTAAAGAGAAGGGAAAAGGCAATAAACAACCCCAGGCTCATAATAAGCAGCTTCCCCCCTTTCCTAAACCCTCGTTTGGCATTTCCTTGAAGTGATTGTTCCAGTAAAATTCCCAGGCCAACAAACCCGGGAATCAGGGTCCAGGCATAGGCCCAACTGGCCCAATTGCCGGTCAGGTTTTGGTAGTACAGTAACAAGCCAATGCCACCCAAAACCATACCAGGAATGGCTAAGGGGGGTTGGGAAAGAAACGCGGCCGCCAGGAAAATCCCCCCCACCGCCACCAATATCAACGGCCATTGGGCCCGCATATCCAAGAACCGGGTCAGCTCCGCCGGTAAAAATTGGAAGGCCAAAAAAAAGAGGCCAACTAAAATAAGGACCATCCCTCCAATTACAGAGCTTTGTTTGTGCATAATGAACTCCTCATAGACAATAGCCTGGCATTTTACACTCGCTGTACGTAACATTGCCCTATCTGTCGCACGAGGCTGAACATAGGCATTTTCGGGATTTCACAACTCTTTATGCAGAGGACCAGGCAAAGATTATGACGCACATATTGATGACCGCCCCATTTCCCCAACCGTTACTAGACAAAATCAAAGCTGTTTCCCCAGATATTACTCTGGAAATTGCCCCAATGCAGTTTGGGCCAGCCTGGCCGGAAAATCAAAGTACCGAGGCTGAAATTATGTACGCCATCGGCGGCATACCCTGGCCGGGCCAGGCCCCACGCTTGCGTTGGATTCAGGCGCACTGGGCCGGGGTAGATCATCTGGTCAATCACCCCGTATGGGCTAGTGAGATTTTGCTGACCAACAGCAGTGGAGTTCACGCCATCAATATGGGGCAATATGTGTTGGCTCAGTTGTTGGCCTGGGCGCACCGGGTGCCCCGTTGGCTTCAATATCAACGCCTGGGGGAGTGGCCGGAAAAAAAGGGGGAGAAATTAATGCCAGATGAGCTTCGCGGCCGCACTCTGGGCATTCTTGGGTATGGCAGCATTGGCCGGGAAGTGGCCCGGCTGGCCAAACCATTTGGCCTTAAAATATTAGTCACCAAACAAAATGCCCGCCGGTTAGACGATAATGAATACAGTGTCCCCGGCACCGGAGACCCACAGGCCGACCTACCTGACCGTATCTATCCACCGGAAGCGACCCGTTCTATGCTGGCTGAATGTGATTATGTCGTCATCACTCTACCCCTGACAGCTAAAACCCACCACCTACTCAACGAAGAAATGTTTAGAGCGATGAAACCATCTGCCTTTTTGATCAATGTGGGGCGGGGAAGCATCATAGATGAGCCAGCCCTGATAAAAGCGTTAAAAAAGGGGTGGATTGCCGGAGCCGGCCTGGATGTGTTTGAGACAGAACCGCTGCCCGCAGAAAGCCCGTTATGGCACATGGAGAATGTTATTATCAGTCCTCACACCAGTGGCATGACCCCGGCCTATAATGAACGGGCGGTAGATATTTTCATTACTAACTTACATCGCTATCTGGCTGGTCAGCAGCTGCTTAACCTGGTGGAGAGAGAGCGGGGTTATTAAAGATTTTCTACCTGGCTAATGGCTCAGATTATCTAGATCATGTTGGGCCTTGATCTGGGTAAAAATGGCCTGGGCCTGGGTGTGATGATGTTGCTGCTCAGGAGAACCTGGGGAAGAATGGCGGGCAATTTCAGCGTGGACGCGGCCGCGCAGATAGTTCATCCCATTCTTTTCCGCCCAGCCCAGAGCCTTGTGCCAATATCGTCTGGCCCGCTGCTGTTTCCCTTCCAGCCAGGCCAGCCGGCCCCGCAGCAGCCAGGCATAAGGCTGTCCTACCCGATAAGCTCGAGCAAAAAAGAGATGATTGGCCTGGGCTTTCTGAATCAGATCAGCGAGGGTACGTCCTTCCTGCTCCCATATTGTCAGAAACAACTCCAAAGCATATCCAACGGCCAGGTTAGCGTACGTGTGCGCTTCTACCGAGGAAGTCAACAGCACCAATTCTTGGGCTAAAGGCATCGCCACATCATACTGCCCCATCCTTATATGAGCCAACACCATTAGCCCCATTACCTCTCGCTGCAAGGGCGTTTCGACAATCTTGCCCTCAGCCAATATTTGACTAAGAGGATGCAAAATAGCCAGTGCGTCAGCTGTTTGCCCCAGGTGCAAGAGACAAACGGCCCGGTTATAAGCGGCCAGGGCTTGAAAACGGGGCTGGCTGCGCCGTGCGGCCGCCACATCTAACTCTTGCGCCAATAACAGACCGGCCACAAAATCCCCTTTCTGCCAAACCGTCCGTCCTAACCAGTGGAGACCATCCAGATAGCGGCGATAATCCCCCATCTGCTCAGTAATGGAGACCAACTCCCGAAGCAGCCTCTCTGATTCAGCCAGATAGCCAATATTATTGTAATATGCGCCAATAACCATAAAAGTGCTGGCCTGGGCTGACCCTTCACCACATTGTTGAGCCGTGTGTAAGGCCCGCCTGGCATACCAATCGGACAGTTTAAATAGATACATCAGACTGGTAGCCGAAGCCATCACGGCATAAGCCTCAGCCAGTTCAGGGGAAACACCAACGACCTCACCCAAATTGGTGGCCCGAATGCAGGTATAGGTAGAAAAGTAGGACTCCCCATTGAAATAATAGACTTCGGTCAGGCGATTGTAGGCTCGTGCGGCCGCTCTCACAGAATCAGGTGACGTAACCGATTTACCATGAAAAGATTTGGGCAAATAACGATAAGCCAATTGCCGTCCCAGCTCTTTGAGCAGTCCCCAGGCGATGCGGCCGCGACTCACCACCGGGTGTCCCAATAACGCCACACCCGCTTCTAAATGACGCTGCCCTTCAAGATATTGGGAACGATGAACATATGCCTCTCCCAGAAGCAGCTCCCAAGAAGCCCGGCGACTCGCCTCTACCTGATAATCTGACTGAGCCACCAGAGCCAACGCCTGCTTAAAAAAGGCGATTACTTCATCATTGGCAAAACTGCGGGCGGCTTGCTGACCTGCTTCTTCTAAATTTTCTATCGCTTTGGGAATATTCCCGGCATGAATCCAATGATGGGCCAATAAAGGATAATAGCTGCTCTTATCACCTCGATAAATTTGCTCATACCACAAGGCGATTTGTTGATGGAGTTGACGACGCTGAGCGAAGGTCAGCAAATTATAGGCCACTTCTTGGATTAAAATGTGGCTAAAAAGATAAGCGGTATCTGCCTCTTGAGGAAGCTGAGTGAGGACATTGAGCTTTTTCAACCCATTCAGATAATTGTGCAATTCCGGTTTATCCGCTTCGACCGGATGAACGTCATGCAATGTCTGGTAGGCAAAGGCACGACCAATGACGCTGCCTACTTTAAGAGCTAACTGCTGCTGTGATGGGAGCAGATCAATACGGCTGGTGATCACCCCTTCAATGGTATCAGGAAAGTTCATTTGCCTGAGTCTCTCTTCCGCTCCAGGGGTCAGCGTGCAATGATGATCTTGAATCTGAATGAAACCAGCATCACGCAGGGTAAAAGCCAATTCCCGACTAAAAAAGGGATGGCCTTCAGCCTTGTTATGAATCAACTGGGCCACCAGGGGGGGCAAATTATGGCTGCCCAAGTTCTGGCATACCATCGCCTCAATCTGGGGAGGTTGTAAACTGCCCAAAGGGAGGTAATAACTGCGCGGCTGTTGGCGTAAGCTGGCATATTCCGCCAGGGCAAGGTCTGTCAGCGGCCGCAAGGTCATCACCGTCAACAAAGGCTGCACGACCTGGTGAACCGCTAACAATAACGCCCAGGAAGCTGAATCGAGCCAATGCATATCCTCAAACAGGAGCAGCAAAGGTGCCTGGGCGGCTGCCTTCTGAAGCATCGCTACCAACATCCAACGAGTGTTATTGGCCCGAATCTCGCCAACCAACCCCTGAGTCATTTCACTTTCTGGCAGATCCAGAGCCAAAACAGGGTTAAGCAAAGGGGCCAAATGAATAGCAAAGGGGGCAGTTGTTTCTATCTGAGCATATAAATGTTCCCGCCACGCTTCTGGCGTCTCTGGATTGACGCCTGGTGGGGCTGAACGGAGCAGTAGTTGGGTAAAAACATTCCGCCAGGCGTAATAAGGGGTGGATTTTTCAATGGCATTGGCCTCGCCGATAAGGGGTTTTAGTCCCATCTGCCGGGCTTCCAGGGCTACCTCTTTGAGGAGATGGGATTTGCCAATACCCGCTTCACCTTCAATAAAAACAGCGTAACGCCCTTCTGGGTTATGGAGCAGTTGGCGCAGCAAGCCAGCAACTAACGTGCATTCTCTTTCCCGACCCACCAAAGGTTGGGCAGCGGCTGGGGCCATCAAAGCCGCCGTTGGTGAGGGGAGATTGGGCTGGGGGGTAAATAGCTCCAGAGGGGCATCATCTCCTTTGAAAGGCCGCTCGCCAATCCGTTGGAAGGAAACGGAATGCCCTGGAGCGGTGACGATGCGTTTGGTGAGTAAGATTTGCCCTGGCTCGGCCTGAGTCATCAGATACGCAGCAACATTAACTTCGCCTCCATGAACACCATAGGTACGCCGGCTTTTAGAGCCAGTAATGCCACAACGCATGCGGCCGCGACTAATCCCAATTCGTATGTTACGCACAAAATCACATTCGGGAGGAGGATGCTGCAAGGCCAGGGCGGCCATCACCGCCCGCACTGGGTCATCCTCATGGGCTACCAGGGCCCCAAAAACAGCGTATAGATGGCTGCCTTTATCTCCCATAGAGAGATCAATCAGGTCGCCGCCGTACCGTGCCAGTACCCCCTGCACCCAACGAATAAATTGGTCTAATTTCTGCCCGGCGGCCGCGTCCTCATCATAATCTAACCCTGAAAAGGCCACAAACATCGCTATCGCCAGGCGCAATTCAGTCAGAAATTCGGCCTCACCTCGTTTGAGCCGTTCATACACCGGGGCCAACAGCCAGGGACGGGCCAGTTCATCTTCTAAGGGGACCATCTCTTCAGGGATAATAGGAAAGGATGGGTTATCGTAGGCAGCTGCAACCACAAAAGAGTGATCACCACTTTTACGCCATGTTTTGCTCTGGATATGGGGCAGCAGTGCGGCTGCACCCACCGCATCCAACAAAATCTCCCCTTGTTGGGCTGCGGCTTCGGCTAAAGCCACTCGCTCCAGAGTGCGGCCAGCCAGGGTGTCAATTTGTTGAATGGCCGGGTCTCCTACAACAAAACGGCGGGCTGGACCAACGGTTATACTGATTTTGAGGCTGATATGGAGTGTGCGACCCGTAGAGGTGACCAGGGTGGTGTGCGGCCGCATAACCTCTTGCATATTCAAAGCACAGGTAACCGCCCGCGCCCCATCGTCCTGATCAAACCAACAGGTAATCGCATCCCCCCCGAAGGCGATCACCTCCCCGCCATACCGACGCACTTCGGTAATGAGGGTCTCATAGATGCCGTTGATCGTAATACTAAGCTCTTCGACTCCCCGCTGCGGCCCCAACTCCTGGGTCAGTGCTTTGGTGAGCGGGCTAAACCCGGCAATATCAGCAAACAGGGCGGCACCCACCGTGTGGTCTGGCAATGTTTGCCCGGCAACCAGGGCCTTACATCTGTCTACAGGAAGATACGGGCCAAATAAACTCATTTTAATTATAGATTGGCTCAACCCTGCAATTGAACCAATCTATTGATATCAATGCTTACTTGAAGCCCAAAATATTACGGGCGATGACCAGCCGTTGGATTTCGCTGGTACCTTCACCTATCGTCATCAAGCGGGTGTCCCGGTACATTCGTTCCACTTCAAATTCCCGGCTGTACCCATAGCCACCATGAATCTGAATGGCATTGCGGCACGTTTTTTCGCTAACTTCGGTGGCAAACAGTTTCGCCATGGCCGCTGCCTGGGGGGTCAATTTGTCTTCCCCCTTAAGCCAGGCGGCCCAATAAACCATTAACCGGGCGGCCTGAATTTCTGTAGCTGCATCAGCCAGCATCCATTGGACCGCTTGATGATGGGCAATAGGTTGGCCGAAGGTTTCCCGCTCATGGGCATATTTCAGGGCCGCTTCATAGGCAGATTGGGCCAGCCCTACGGCCAAAGCCCCAATACTAACGCGGCCGCCATCCAGCAGTTCTAAAGTCTGATGTAAACCGCGACCTTCTTGCCCCAACAGGTTATCCAGAGGGACACGGACTTCATCAAAATTCACCGCATGGGTAGGTGAGCCTTTCAGCCCCATTTTTTTCTCAGCGGCCCCAATGGAAAGGCCGGCCACATCCGTCGGAACAAGAATGTGACTAAGGCTTTTACTTCCCCCTTTCGGATCTGTTCGCACCAAGACCACCATTAAATCGGCGATGGAGGCGTTGGTCATCCACATTTTATTCCCATCAATAATCCAGGAATCTCCCTCTTTGACGGCGGCGGTGCGTACACCCCCCTGCAAATCTGACCCGGCGCCTGGCTCGGTCAGCCCCAGACAGCCAAGCCGTCCTTCGCCGGTAGCCAGGCGGGGCAGCCAGGTGCGTTTTTGGGCTTCGCTGCCAAATTTAGCGATGGGGCCGAGGGCCAGGCCGTTATGAGCGGAAACAGCCAGGGCAGTTGAGCCACATCCCCAGCCCAGAGCTTCGATAGCAATGGCAGCACTGACCGGATCAAGGCCGGCCCCGCCGTATTCTTCGGGTATTTCTAAACCTAATAAGCCAATCGGCCCCATTTTTTTGACGGCTTGCCAGTTAAACTGACCGCTCTCGTCGGTTTCGCGGGCCAGCGGTTTCACCTCACGGGCGACAAAATCATAGACAAAATCGCGGAACTGTTTTTGTTCGGCTGTCAACTCAAAATTCATATGTTATTGCTCCTTTGGGAATAGGGTTATGTAGGGTTGAGAGCGGAGAAATTGAAAGGGTGGGGATTGCACACCTTAAGGGCTAACGCTTATACTCCGCAGCCGCCAGGGTGAGCAGCAGTAGTTGTTTCATACCAGCGGGCAGTAAGGTAGTATCCAAATATTCATCTAGCCGGTGGGCATTATGGCCCTGAGCCAACCCGACACAAACGGCAGGTATACCCCGGCTCAGGGGGATGTTGGCATCAGTACTGCCGCTGTTTAGATGGATATGGTCACACCCAGAGGCCCGCAGCGCGGCCGCAGCCAACTGCACCAGGGGGTGGTTTTCATTTATTTGCCCGGCCGGCCGGTCGCCGATGGGCAGCATGGTTATTTGCACCTCAGAAGAACGGGCCAGTTGATTGACTACCCCCTGTATCTGGGCTAACAAATCAGCCAGGGCTCCATTATCTTCCGAACGGCAATCAAGCAATAAACTGGCCTGGGCAGCGATACTGTTGACAGTGGTGCCCCCTTCTATTTTGCCAATGTTGTAACTAGTGCGCGGCTTCTCTGGTACGGTAATCTGGTCTATGGCGGCAATAAGGCGGCCTAAGAGGTGGACAGCGCTGGGGGCCCCAAAGTTGCCCCAGGAGTGGCCACCGGGGGTGTTAATTTCGATGCGGTACCGCTTAACGGCGATCGCTTTGTGAAAAAGGTGGCCGTAAACACCCCCTTCCAGAATAATATAGGCGGTCGCGTTCCGATCCAACCGATCCACGACTGCCCGCATCCCTCGCAGGTCGCCCAATCCTTCTTCACATACATTAGCGACAAACCAGATGTCTCGCTGCGGTCGCGTTCCCAACTGCACCATCAGTTCAGCTAATAAGAGCAGACCAGCCACCCCTAATGAGTTATCCCCTATGCCAGGGCCATATACCAAATGGCCTTCACGCCGGACGGTTAAATCTGTCGCGGCCGCAAATACCGTATCTAAATGGGCTGAAACAATGACCGGGGGGGCACCTGTTTGTCCAGGCAGGCGGGCATAGACATTGAACATTTCATCCCGGTACACATCAACCAGTCCCAGGGTTTGCAATCGGCTTTGCACAAATTGCGCTCGTTCACCTTCGGCAAAAGTAGGAGCTGGTATTTGCTGGATGGCAATCGCTAAATCAATAAAATAGGCTAGATGATCCGGCAAACGGTTCAAGATTGTTTGCACAGCAGGGTCTTGAGTGAGGTTGGTGATGGTGTCCATAATAGTGGGTGAGTTTGCAAGTAACGTGCTGCTCCCGATCTCCAGTCTCTTAATCTCCCCTATTCCCTAAAAACTTTCACCAACAACAGCCCCAGCAACGCTACAATCAGGCCAATATGGAGCAGGCAGTCGGCACTGGTGAGGAGATGCTCCTGGCCGAAGATGAGGCGCAAGAGAAAGTTAAGCAGGATAAGGACAATACCTACTAGAGGGAGTAAACCAGGCCATTCGGCAAAAAAATCGTTGGCCCGTTCCATGAGGGTGTTGATGAGGTTATTCATGGGCAATTGGTGTATTGGTGTATTGGTGTACTGGTGTATTGTGTAAGCTAAGAGTGGCACCAATAACCAATAACCAACACCTAATTACTAATATTTGTATGGCTGAAAATAGGGATGAAGTCGTTCAGGTAGACGGGCGTGAATGGTGATGCCCGTTTCGGTATGGGTTTCGCTTTCGATGCGGCCGCGCCGATATACCATAGATAACAAATCTCCCCGATTATAAGGCAGATGCACCTGTAAAGGCTGTAAATAGCGCTCCATCTCTGCTTCTAGCACGATAATTAACTCTGGCAGCCCTTGCCCGGTGATAGCCGAAACAGGTACAGCGATATGGTTTAAGGCCAGCCCAGCACGGGGATCAACCCCAGAGGGGAGTTGGTCTATTTTATTTAGAGCAATCACTGCTGGCATTTTATCCAATTCCAACTCGGCCAGGGTATCTTCAACCGCCTCGATTTGGGCGGCGGCCTGGGGGTGGGTTGCATCTACCACATGGAGCAGCAAATCAGCTTCGGCGATTTCTTCCAGAGTAGCCCGGAAAGCGGCCACGATTTGGGTGGGCAATTTTTGGATAAAGCCAACGGTGTCGGTGAAAAGGATTTCGCGGCCGCTGCCCGTTTCCAGGCGGCGGGTTGTTGGGTCCAGGGTAGCAAAGAGGCGATCCTCGGCTAAAACGTCAGCCCCGGTCAATTTGTTAAGCAGGGTAGATTTACCGGCGTTGGTATAACCGACAATGGCTACCCCTTTGAGTTCTGTCTGCTGCCGTTTGGCCCGGTGCCGCTGACGATGGGCCCGCACGGCCTCTAGCTCTTCCTTGATAGCGGCAATGCGACGGCCAATTTCACGGCGGTCTACTTCGATCTGTTTTTCCCCCGGCCCACGCACACCAACTCCACCGGAAGCACCCCCGGCACGGCCGCCAGCCTGCCGGGCCAGGTGGGTCCACATACGGGTCAGGCGGGGCAGCCGGTATTCCAATTGAGCCAACTCCACTTGAAGCTGCCCTTCGCGGGTGTGGGCATGTTGGGCAAAGATGTCCAAAATGAGGGCAGTGCGATCCAATACCTTGATATTTTGCCCAAACGCTTCTTCTAACTCCCGCTGCTGCCGGGGTAGCAGCTCATCATCAAAAATGACGACTCCGGCATCCTGGTCGTTCACCAGCATCTTGATCTCTTCGACTTTGCCGGAGCCGATGTAGGTGGCACTATCGGGCTGATCAAACCGTTGGATGGCCCGGCCAACGATAATCAGGCCAGCGGTATCGGCCAGACGCTCTAGCTCATCCAGGCTTTCGGCAACGGGCAGCAGCGGCCGCGTCCGTTTCCATTCTGCCCCAATTAAAAACCCACGCTCTTGTGGGGTGGTAGTATCGTAAATCGTACTGATAATTTTGCTCCCTTGTAAATCGAACTTCCAGTTCGATAGATAACTTTTCCTTACCTGTGGTGAACCCGGTTCATAGTTGCTTCCTTAATCAATCAGCCCAATGACCTGTAGGCTGCGGGGATGCTCAACCAGATAAGCATATTGTACCGTAGCTTTGGCTGAGGGGGGTAGGGCAAGGTGCCATTCTAGCAAGTTAAGATCGCTCTTTTCTGTTGGCTCGGGAGTAGCTTGTTCCAATTTTACCTTGATCTGCTCATGGCGCGAGACGGGAATGTGGTCGTGAACTTCGACGTTGGCGGCCGCGCCGAGCAAATTTTGCACCTCAATCTTATACCCATAGCGCAGCTGCCGGTTGTCCCGCAAAAACGCTTTATCCGTTTCCCGCCGCACCAGCTCCCGGCTAACAGTGATACGCTCTTCAACGCCAAACAGCAGTTCCATCTCATCACCAGCAGCGGTGTAATCCAGCCGGGTGCTGCCGATGAACTCCTCGCCAACAAATAGGTTGCCAGGGCCAGCCAGGAAAGGGGCCGAACTGCTATTGACCACCGTGAGGCGGCGAAAAACGGCGTCAGTATGTTTGGGAACAGCCAGGTAATCCACTTGCGGCGACAGGGGGAAGGTTTGGATGGTGGTTTTGTGGGGGGCCCCATCGCTGGGGATGTCCGTTGTGCCACCAATCTTGAAGGTGACAGCAACTCCGCTGTTCTCTACCTCAGCTGTAGCCACTTCGGCTGCTTTTTCCTGGCGAGGGGCTTCGTAGCTGGCGACAACGGGCATACTATCATCCATTAGTTCCTGGGGTGCAGCCGGGGCGGCCATCGCGGAACGGGCCATCATTCTAGGCTGAGGTGGGGGGGCAGGGGTGAATACGTTGATGTACCAGGGGTGGAGTTCGGGCATTTGTTGGTTGAGGGCGGGGCGGGCGGTGGAAACGGCCAGCGAGACAGCCGGCCAATCTTCGCCACTGCTCTGACTGATTTGAGCCAGGTAGGTCAGGTTGAGGCCGCCGGTGTTCTCCTGCCAGCGTAAATCATAGAGGGGCTGCCAGCCCGCATTTTGCACCACGTAGCTCAGTTCAATGGTAAAGCTGCCTGGTTCAGTGACGACAATTTCGATGATGGCCCGGTATCGCTGACGCGGCCGCGCATTTTGCAACTGTTTTAGCTCATTCCGCAGCCGGGTCAGGGTTTTGTTGAGCTCCCGTTGGGCCACATCGGCGGCCAACAGGTCTGTGCGGGCGGCCAAATCCTGCTCGGCCAGGAAGGTGACAAATTGGGTCTGTTCGGTAATGGTGGTGCGGCCGCGAGACAGCCCCCTGGCAAACTCATCCGTCGCACTGGCCAACCCTTCCAGATATTTCATCCGCGCCAGGAGGCCAGCCCGGCGGTCATTGATTCCCCGGCTTTCATCTTCCAGCCGTTCAATCTCCTGCTCCAACTCTCGCACATGGGTCGTTGGCGTTTCGCTGTAATAATGCCATTTCGTCTCCACCCCCTGAATACGTACCGTGGCCGTGCCCCGCCCAGAAACCCGCACCGAATCAGGCAAAAGGGTCGTTGGCAGCTCATCCAGAATAATTTTCTGCGTCTCCGTGGACAGCTCACCCGTCCCCTGCCGTGTCACCCGCGCCCGGTCAGGATACACTGTCACCTGGGTTACTTGAGAGTCAACAATCAATTCATTACTCATGGCATCTCCTTTTGAGGACTCATGGGAACTTGTGAGGGAAGATTGAACGCAAACCAAAGCGATCCTTGAAAATCATGCAATCAAACTATTCATCTTCATCAGTTCTAGGGGCAGAATCAAGCAATGTTGGGGAATCATGGACTAAGTAGATCACATTAAGCTTTTGCATATTAGATAAATTCGTTTTTTTTGACGATCTGTAACTCACTGAGCGTTTACAAATTTTACCTCATACATTTTCGGCCACAATTTACCGGTGATGAGGAAGGTATCACTCTCTGGCAGGTAGACGATGCCGTTGAGGACATCGGCCTGGGCCTGTTCTGCGGCGGTGAGCAGCCCGGCCGCGTCAATGACGGCGATAACCTGCCCGCTCGTTTTATCTATTTGCACGATCCTATCTGTCTGCCAGATGTTGGCAAAAATGGTGCCGCCAACACATTCTAACTCATTGAGTCGGGCAACGGGCTGCCCGGCCTGGGTCACAGCTATCTCTGCTTGCACGGCAAAGGTTTCGGGATGACGTACAGTGAGCCGGTCGCTGCCGTTGCTCATGTATAGCTTTACCCCATCATAGCATAAACCCCACCCTTCCCCCTCATAGGTAAAGGTTTGTAATACCGTGAAGTTGTCCAGGTCGTAAACGAAGGCGGTTTGTTCGCGCCAGGTAAGTTGAATGAGCCGGTTCTCTACCCGCTCTAACCCTTCGCCAAAGTAGCTGGCTTCTAAGGTGTGCTGCTGGATGGTCTCACCGGTTTGGGGGTTGACCTGGCGCAGGCTGGAGCTGCCATACAGCCCGGTGCTTTCGTAGAGGAACCCGTTATGATAGATGAGTCCCTGGGTGAAGGCGGTGGGATCATGCGGCCGCGTCCCCACTATCTCCACCCGCATCTGGGCAATTTCACCGGGCAGGGCTGGGGGAGTGGGAGATGGGATGGGCGAAGGGGGCGAAGGAGGCGCGGCCGCAGTTGTGTGTTCAATAGTAGGTGTGTGCCCGGTTGTAAGCGTATCTTCGGCCGCTGTTGGGCCACACCCTACCAAAAACAATAAAATAAACAGGAACCATTTCGGCATAGCTCCCCTCTCATTGCCACTCTCTCACGCTCTCACGCTCCCTTTCCGCTCGTTCACGCTGATAAGGCAATCCATACTCCCGGGTAAAGCGGCGCATGGTCGTCAGGGCACGGTCAACATAGTAGCGGTACCGCTCCTGTTTGCCCAGTTTGCTTTCCGGCGGGGGCAGAAGGCCAAAGTTGGCTTTCATCGGCTCAAAATGTTTGTGATCGGCGTGGGTGACGTAATGGAGCAGTGCCCCCAACATGGTTTTGGGGGGGAAAATGACGGGCAGATGCCCCTGTAACAGCCGGGCGGCATTGAGTCCGGCCACCAATCCCGCGGCCGCGTTGCCCACATACCCTTCCACGCCAATAATCTGCCCGGCAAAAAACAGGTCGGCGCGGCCGCGATATTGCAGCGTGGGTTGTAAAATGTGGGGCGCATTGATATACGTATTCCGGTGCATCATGCCATAACGCATAAACTCCGCCCGCTCCAGGCCAGGAATTAGCCGCAGCACCCGCTTCTGTTCCCCCCATTTCAGGTTCGTCTGGAATCCAACCAGGTTATACAGCGTTCCTGCCAGATTATCTTGACGAAGCTGCACGACGGCATAAGGCCGCTCCCCTGTGTGTGGATTGATCAACCCAACTGGGCGCATCGGGCCAAACCGCAACGCCTCTTCGTTCCGTTTTGCCAATACCTCAACCGGCAGGCAGCTCTCAAAAAAATGGGGGTCTTCCTGCTCAAATTGCCGCAGGGTAATCGTCTCTGCTTCCGTCAGGGCGGTGATAAACTGGTTATACTCCGCTTCCGTCAGGGGGCAGTTGAGGTAATCTCCCTCTTCCGCTTCTCCTTTGTCATACCGTGACCCGCGAAAAGCCACCTGCATATTGACCGATTCCAGGCTGACGATGGGGGAGATGGCATCATAAAAGTAAAGATGCTCTTCCCCGCCGCTCAGGCGGGCAATCTCCTGGGCTAATGGGGCTGAAGTAAGTGGCCCACTGGCAATGATACACGGCCCATCAGGCACGGCTTTGACTTCTTCCCGCACCAGTTGTATCAATGGATGGGCCTCAATTTTGCTGGTAACGAGTTGGGCGAACCGCTCTCGATCTACAGCCAGGGAGGAACCGGCAGGTAAGGCGGTCTCTTCGGCACAGGCCAAAATCAGGGAGCCTAAGCCGCGCAGTTCAGCCTTTAACAACCCTGGGGCCGTGGTGGCGCCTTGTGACCCCAAAGAGTTGCTGCAAACAAGTTCAGCCAGGTGGTCGGTGACGTGGGCAGGGGTGTTGGTACGCGGCCGCATTTCATACAGCTTTACCGGAACACCCAACGCGGCCGCTTGCCACGCTGCTTCACACCCTGCCAGGCCACCACCGATGATGATGAGGTTCATGGTTTCAAGTTTCAAGTTTCAAGTTGTGAATGAATAACCTCGCCTGCACGTTTCACCGCCAGGCGGGGATCGCCCGGTAAACCCACCTGACCCGCCCGGACGTAAACGTCCGGGCTAAAAATGCAAAGGCCGTTGGCCTCACATTGATAGCCCGGTAGGGCTTGGTATTTTTAGCCCGGCGGTTTTACCGTCGGGCGACTTTACCGCCGGACGTTTCACCGCCAGGCGGGGATCGCCCGGTAAACCCACCTGACCCGCCCGGACGTAAACGTCCGGGCTAAAAATGCAAAGGCCGTTGGCCTCACATTGATAGCCCGGTAGGGCTTGGTATTTTTAGCCCGGCGGTTTTACCGTCGGGCGACTTTACCGCCGGACGTTGCACCGCCAGGCGGGGATCGCCCGGTAAACCCACCTGACCCGCCCGGACGTAAACGTCCGGGCTAAAAATGCAAAGGCCGTTGGCCTCACATTGATAGCCCGGTAGGGCTTGGTATTTTTAGCCCGGCGGTTTTACCGTCGGGCGACTTTACCGCCGGACGTTTCACCGCCGGGCGGGGATCGCCCGGTAAACCCGCCTGACCCGCACGGACGTAAACGTCCGGGCTAAAAATGCAAAGGCCGTTGGCCTCACATTGATAGCCCGGTAGGGCTTGGTATTTTTAGCCCGGCGGTTTTACCGTCGGGCGACTTTACCGCCGGACGTTGCACCGCCAGGCGGGGATCGCCCGGTAAACCCACCTGACCCGCACGGACGTAAACGTCCGGGCTAAAAATGCAAAGGCCGTTGGCCTCACATTGATAGCCCGGTAGGGCTTGGTATTTTTAGCCCGGCGGTTTTACCGTCGGGCGACTTTACCGCCGGACGTTTCACCGCCGGGCGACTTTACTTTACTTTTGCCACTCCCCTGGCTCGCCTCACAACCCGCCCATACGCAGCAAAATCTTCCGTGCCCCAGGTCGGGCCGCGTGTTCGAGAGCGGTTAATGCCTGGTCAAGCGGGTATTCACCCTCAATGGTTGTGGTCACAGGCACCTGACCAGAACCCAGCAGGCGCAAGGCTGGGACAAAGGGGCCACAGCGGGAGCCAACCACGTTGATCTCACTGACGACAATTTTAGTCAGATCAAACGAAGGGGCGCCATGAAAGGTACTTTTGAGAACGAGAGTGCCCTGCGGCCGCACCAGGCGCAGCGATTCACGCAGCCCGGCCTCATTGCCCGTCGCTTCAACCACAAAATCAAAATGGTTGTCAAGGTAACTGCCCGTCAACCCGGCGGTTAATCCCCACTGCTGGGGCAATGTCAGGGAACTTTCATTGCGCCCTAACATCGTTACAGCATTACCACTCAGGGAAAGTACCTTGCCAATGAGCAGTCCCAGGCGGCCCGGCCCCACCACAGCGATGGTTTGGGAAGGGCGGATGGGTAATTGTTCCCGAATTCGCAGCGCGGCGGCAAGCGGTTCCACAAACACCGCTGCCTCGTCTGGCAATTCATCTGGAACAGGGATCAGATTAACGATAGGCAGGGTTTGATAATCGGCAAAAATACCATCTTTGTGCCAGATGCCTAATGTTTGCCGGTTGGGACAATGTTCAGGACCTCTATGCAAGCAAACAGCACAAACACGGCAGCCCAGGCTAATCGTTCCCACCACCCGCTGCCCGACCCAGCTTTGCTCGGCACAATCTACCACTACCCCCACAAACTCATGCCCCAACACCCCCTGAAAACCGTAATACCCTTTGACAATTTCTAAATCAGTTGAGCAAATACCCGCCAGTTTAACCTGAATTAACGCCTCACCAGCCGATGGAATGGGTTGGGGATAATCGGGGACAACCGTTACTTGACCACTCTTAACAACAACTGCTCGCATAAAAGTTCCTTACTCACTGCAATTGCAAGCTGGGGATAACATCAAAATTAAGGGGGGAGAACCGCTGCTGGCGATAATGCTGGTGGCCTACGGCCGCGATCATGGCCGCGTTATCAGTACACAACAGCAGGGGGGGGTAATAAACCGGCACAGAGAGTCGCTCCCGCATGGCCTGGCGCAGCCCCCGGTTAGCTGATACACCCCCGGTGAGATGAACGGCGGCCACCTTGTGTGCTTGTGCGGCCGCGTTCGTTTTCGTCACCAGCACATCTATCACCGCTGCCTGGAAACTGGCCGCCAGATCATTCAGCGGCAGCCGGTCTGGGGAGAATTTCTGCACTTCCCGCAGCACCGCCGTTTTTAAGCCGCTAAAGCTGAAATTGTATCCATCCCCCATGACGGCCCGAGGAAAGGAGAAGGCCAATGGATTGCCCTCCGCGGCCGCTTTGTCAATCGCTGGCCCCCCAGGAAATGGCAGCCCCAACAGCCGCCCCACCTTGTCAAACGCTTCTCCGGCCGCATCATCCAACGTCCCCCCCAAATGTTCATACTGCCCGTGATCTCGCATCAGGTATAGCTCCGTGTGCCCGCCGCTGACTACCAGGGACAAAATAGGAAATTGGATGGGCACATCGGTCAGCCAGAGGGAGTAAATGTGCCCTTCAATATGGTTGACCCCGATGATCGGTTTGCGGCGGGCCAGGGCGATCCCTTTGGCCGCATTAACCCCCACCAGCAGTGAGCCTACCAGCCCTGGCCCCTGGGTCACGGCAATGGCATCCAAATCATCAAAACCGAGATGGGCCTCAGCCATGGCCTGCTGAATGACCGGGTAAATCACCTCAATATGTTTGCGTGAGGCCAGTTCCGGGAATACACCCCCATATTGGGCGTGTAAATCGGTCTGGCTGGCGATGACGTTACTGAGAATGGTGGTGCCGTTTTCAACGACTGCGGCCGCCGTCTCATCACAAGATGTTTCTATACCTAAAATACGGGTGATCGGTTGTGTCATAACAGTCTAAAGGCGATATTTGCTGAATGATTACCTCACTTTCTATTGAAAGTGTCAAAAATAATCTGGTATGCGGTTTTAAGCTGGGGATCAAGTTCGGGTACAGTAAGCAAAATTTCTGCCAGTGCCAGTTCTGGATTGGGCAGCAGCCGCTCCCACAGCCAATCCGTTTTGAGCCAGAAATGGGGCAAAACAGTCGAGCGATAAATACCATGCTCATCAGGCAAAGCAGGAAGGTAGAACCCTTCCTCATCTAATTGATAAAAAATAGCCCGCTTCTGAGGTGGTCGGGGGTCCAGCAGCCAATACTCTCTCACCCTGGCTTGCTCATACTCTCGATATTTGTCTACGCGATCAATCCGAGTGCTGCCTGGAGAGATAATTTCCACTGCCAGATCGGGGGCACCCACCAGACGATTGGTTTCCTGAGCGGCCGCGTTTCCCTGGGCCAGAAAAAATATATCTGGCTCACGTGAAGGGCCATCAGGCCATAATTTCACCTCAAAAGGAGAAGCTCTTACCAACCCCAGGTTCATAATCTGAACAAACGCATTGAGAATAGCCGCCAAAAAAATGAGCAAATCTTGGTGTCTGGCGGATGCGGGCATATAGATAATTGCCTCCCCATTAACCCATTCTACCTTTTGCCAATCCTGAGCAAACGCTAAATATTCTTCATAACTCATTGGGCGCCGTTCCGGCAAATCTTCTGCTTCTTCCGGGGGGATGGAACGAAGGTGCGGCTCGCCATTGGTCTGGGGAACAGTAATCTGAGGCACAATTTCCTCTATTGCCTCTTCAATTACCTGGGCCACATCCAGTTGGCGACTCTGCGCCCAATCACGCGCTCGCTCATACACCCGGCGAGAGATGGTAACGGTACTCTTTGGGGTCAATAGGGTCATGGCTCTTGTTCCTTGAAGGCATTATACGGGCATTACCAAATCCCGTAAAGCAACAAGGCTATCTAGAAGAGGGGTATCTTGGGCGGGTAAAACGGTACGTGGGTCGAGTAGAAGTTGGTTCGCGGCAATGCGGCCAATGATGGATGGGTTGCCCTGGCGCAGCGCGGCCGCGACCTGATCCACCTGCCCCACTTTAACGGCCACCAACCAGGTAGGTAAGGTTGCGCCAGGCAAACTCCCCCCGCCCACCGTAGATTCCCCGGTGATGACCTCAGCCAGGATGTTGTGTTGGCAGAGATGGGCGGCCCACGCGGCCGCACGCTCGGCCAACTGTTCAACCGGAGCCGCAATCATCTGCCAGACTGGAATATGGTTGGTAGCCCCATCCTTAAGATAATGGGTAAGAGTGGCGGCCAACCCGGCCAGGCATAATTTATCCGCCCGCACCGCCCGCGCCAGGGGATGCTTTTTGAGTTGGGCGATCAGATCGGCTCGCCCGGCCAAAATGCCCGCTTGTGGTCCACCCAGCAGCTTATCCCCACTAAAGGCGACCACATCTACCCCAGCCTCTAACCCGGCGGTAACAGTCGGCTCTGGGTCAAGACCATACGGTGAGGTGTCTAACAAAGCCCCGCTCCCCTGATCATAGAGCAGCGGCAGGGTATGCTGGTGGGCCAATTCCGCCAGCTCTGCCAGAGATGGCTCACTGGTAAAGCCGATTATTTTGAAATTGGAGTGGTGGGCCACCAGAATAGCCCCGGTATTGGCGGTGATGGCGTTGGCATAGTCGCGCCAATGGGTGCGGTTGGTGGTACCTACTTCCACCAGCCGCGCCCCGGATTGGGCCATGACATCAGGCACCCGGAAGCCGCCGCCAATTTCGACCAACTGCCCCCGGCTGATGATCACTTCTTTCCCCTGGCAGAGGGTAGAGAGGAGCAGCAGGAGCGCGGCCGCGTTGTTGTTCACCACTAGAGCCGCCTCGGCCCCGGTGAGCCGGGTGAGCAGCTTTTCGGCATGGACAGCCCGTGACCCTCGCTGCCCGGTATCCAGATCATATTCCAGGGTGGAATACCCCTGGGCGATTTCTTGAATGGCCTGGAGTGCGGCCGCACTGAGCGGGGCACGGCCTAAATTGGTGTGGATGATGACCCCGGTGGCGTTGATAACCGGGCGTAAGGTGGGGCGGATCAGTAAGGCTAACCAGGCGGCCGCGTCTTGGAGTAACTGTTCTGAACCTGGGAACGCGGCCGCACCGTTTTGCAGCCGGGCACGGGTTTCGGCCAGGGTGTGGCGCACCGCTTTTGTAACCAGGGGGCGGCTGTATTGGCTGATGAGAGGCGCGGCCGCGTCCAGGTGCAGCAGTTTATCTACACTGGGAAGCTGCCGGAGCAATGTTTGTGGATCAGACATAATTTAACTATACGGGTTCTTTGCAAAAATCACCCATCACGCTCCCCGGCGTCTGGCAGTTGGATGGTGACCGCTCGTGTTCGCACTTGCAGCAAAATCTCAAAAATGATTAATACGGCCGCAACCAGCAGGGCAATAGCAATACCAAAGGTGCGGTTCATTTGCAGCCAGACACAAAAAGCGACCCACGCCCCAACCCACATACTCTGGCGCAAGATAAGCAGGAAGCGGGGAAATCTGGCTTTACCAAAGCGGATGTTGAGGTAATAAACCAGAGGCAACGCCAACCCGGTGACAATAGCGGTGATGCTGGCTAAAAAGGTCAGCAAAATTTCCACGTTGCCTGCCTCCAAAATCAGGGCCGCATCTGCCTGCCCCTGGGGAGTTGCCCGAACCAAATCCAGCCGGGCCACATCAAAGGGCCACCAATTGTTGACAATTTGCACCAGAGCTAAAAAGCCCAACAAAGCGATCAACAGCCCCAGGCCAGCAATGGGAATAATGCGGAGACGTTTCAGGGTATGCCACATGATCAGTTTCTAGTTTCTAGTTCTGAGTTTCAGGTTTACGGAAAGTTAATCATCAATCTACAATCCCCCATCATAATGGATGGGGCGGAAGAGGGTGGAATCGAAGGTGTGAATTTGCTCTTTACCCAAAGTGAGTAGGGCCTCTTCTACCGCCTGGGCATCCGCTTTGAGTTGCGCCAGGTTAATGCCCCGGCAAATATCGGGCAGGGGATCGAGCCATTGGCGCACCCGCAGGAACATTTTGATCGCCCCATTATAGTTACCCCGTTGAATTTGTAGATAGGCGACGGCGATTTGTAAAATGGCCCGATAAAGCTCTCGAGCGGCTGATTGGTCTTCGTTCCAGGCATGTTCTAACTCTTCATGAGCCAGGAAATATTCCCCCTGGTTGAACAGGTCTAACCCTTTGCGAGCTAATTCAGAGAGGGGCTGCTGGCACGCGGCCGCGATCCCCTCATTATCCACCTGCCGGGCATATTTCTGCACCAGTTCCGGCATGGCGGAAAAGAAGCGGGAGCGGGCCACCACGCCATCCGCTCCAGCAGCTTTGGCGGCCTTGAGAGCTTCCGTATCCACATGGGAGCCGAAACATAAGATAGGCAGGCGGCGGGTGGCTGGTGAACTTTTTAACTGGGCAATCCACAATCGCCAGGGGATGGCCTGGTTGTGCAGATCAAAGAGGAGCAGGGCGGGCTGTTGGCGGGTGAGATAATCCGTGAAAGCTCCATCGCGGCCGCGAAGCTGTTCACCAGGGGGCAGCGGCCCATCGGCGGCCACACCAAACCGGCGGCTGTCCTCTACCCATTCTACCTGATAGCCTAACCGGGTTAAGGTATTCCCAATCTGCACCGTAAACATCAAATCGGCCACAAAGCCGATGATCAAAGGTTGGTTGGTTTCATGCATAGATATATTGTAACAGACGGCGAGTGTCATGCGTAATCTGAGCGGATCGATGAATCAGACTGATTGATGACGGGGTTTCAAGTTCGGCAGGGTACTAAAACGAATTTGCACGTTATAATCGTGGTGCTGGCGATTACGTTTTCCCACACAACACGAGGTACCCGATGAACTCTTGCTCGAAACCACCCGTGCCCTCAAATTTGCCCAACGGGGCGACTTGTGGCAGGCCAAAATATTATGTGATGCGGTAATGAAGAAACATCTGTTAACCTCGTTAGAATAGCAGGCGGTTGCCAAATACAGCGAAGAGCTAGATGTGTGGTACGATGGTCGTTATCTGGAGTGGTGGGCAGACCCTGCAATCCTACCTGCTTTACCCGGCACCTTCGCCACCTATGAAGCAAAAGATATTATCCGCGCTCTCTACGCAACCGTCAGTTTGTGCCACTGGCTGGCCGAAGATGTAGCCTATCGGAACAACCTGATCTACTCTCCAAAAACGACCTTGACCATATTGCATTGGCTTACAGCCGCGCACAAACCTAAACCAATCGCGCCTTTATATAAAGATCTGTAGAAGCTACGACACTAAAACATGAGGTGTATATGAATGATTCTCCAAATGAACCAACCAAATCATTGGTAGCGGCCACGCCTCACGCGCTTGTCTCCCCTGGAAATGATCGTAAAGGGTTAGCTGAATATGCCTTCAACTATGTGATGAAGGCAATCAATGATGCGGATGAGAAAGCGGCCGCGCAGCGGGTGGCTGAATTACGCCAGAAAAATCCCCAGGCCACCGCAAACGAGTTGGCCGATTTGCTCATCAAAAACAAATGTCGCCAGGCCGGGGCGGTGGGGGGGATCACCTCCGGGACATCGCTCATTCCAGGGCTGGGTACAGTGGCCTCGCTCACTTTTGGTGTGGCCGCCGATATTGGCCTGACGTTTAAGATGCAGGCAGAATTGGTGATTGAGATCGCGGCCGCCTTCAACCATCCCCTCGCCCCGGAAGAAAAGCGGAACGTCGTCTTGCTTGTGACCGGCATGAGTGCAGGCGCCAACCAGCTTCTCAGCAAAGCCGGACGACAAATCGCCGAAAAAGCCAGCGAACGGCTGGCGACCAAAGCAGCGGCCAAAGCAATTCCCATGTTAGGAGTCGTTGCCGGAGCCGGAATCAACATGGCTTCAACTTACGTTATTGGGCAGCGAGCCGTAGCCTATTTCAGCCGTGGGGAAGAAGCTATTGGAGATTGGGCCGATGATGCACGGGCCATTATAGGGATAGATGAACGAAAACTGATGACCTGGCTACAGGAAAGCACTGAATCAGCCTGGGAGTTGGTTAAAGAACGAACCCAGGATGCCGGGGGCTTAATGATCACTGCAGGCAAATCGGCTGGGGAACTGGTTGTAAGTGGTGCAGCCAAAACAAAAGTGGTGGTAGGTCAGGCAGGACAAGCCGTTTCGCGCGGGGCCAAAATCGGGGCGATAGGAGTCCTAAAAATCTGGCTGTACATTCCTTTACGGGTAATGGCCGGGGTTTATAATGCCGGGGCCAGAGTTGTTCGCTGGGTGAAAAAAGTGGGACGCGGCCGCAAAACCGCAAAGACCTGACCTCTCAATATATTGCTCCATTTTTTACAACCTTCACCCCTTTAATACGTACATTATTGCATCATTCAGCAACTGAAAATTGTAGGGCAAACCATTTTAATTGCCGGGACAAATAAAAAACTTGGCCTGCATCGGTGTTGCTTCCCTCTGTAGCAATTTCGGAGAAAACCTATTATGAGTACAGCCAGACGTGTGGTAAACGCCGCGGCCGCTATCAGCCAGACCGACGCCTTCGAGCAGTTCAAAGTCAGTGCCCGTGATTTCATCTCTGCCCGTGAGCGAGGGGAGTCGGCCGGTACACAAATCTCCCAGATGACCGCCTCCCTTTCCCAGGCGGCCGAACTGCTCAACCGAAGTTTTCCCAAACAAGAAAAATCAGGGGGATATACCAACATCATCTCCCCGGTAGTTATCCCCAAAGAGACCCGCTCTTTCCGCTGGCTGCTGCTGTTGGGGGCCGGGTTTATTTTTGGCCTCTTTGGCCTCTTATCCACTTCAGCCATTGATAATTTATTTGGCTCAACCAACATGGCTCTGGTGCTGTTTGGCCCCCATTATTGGCTGCTGCTGTTCGCTTATGCCGGGTTCTCTATCTGGCGCAACAGCTTTGTAATGATTCCTGATGGCTGTCAGGCGTTGATTACTCGATTTGGCAAGGTAGAAGCAACAGTGGGGGCCGGCCGCACCTGGCTGATCGATCCGTGGAAACAGGTCAGCTATATCGTCAACACCACCAAAGAGTATCCATACAACGCCCCCATCCGTGAAGCCCCCACCGCCAGCCGGATTGATGCGTCGGTGGATCTGTTTTTACAATTTCGCATTGAAGACCCGGAGAAGTTTATCTTCACGTTGGGCGGGGTGCGCGGCTTCTCCGAAAAGCTGCACAACGCCATCAGCGAAGTAACTCGCGCCCTCATTTATGAGCAGAAGGCCGAAGAGATTTATAACCTGGTGGGGGAATCTACCCAATCAGTGCTAGATTCGTTGAATACCCAGTTTCTCCCGGCGGTGCGCTTTGTCAATGCCAACATCACCCACGCCGAGCCGTCGAGCCAGGAGTACCGCATGGACCTGGCGGCCGCGGAAATCGTCCGGGTAGCCAAAGAAGCGTACACCTACCAGTATGAACTTAAGTTACGCAAAGAGCAGGATGAAGGGGAGCTGAACAAAGAGCTGGGGGCATTGCAAGAAACCCTCTCGGAGATTCGGGCCGATATTGCTCGCTACCAGGCACAGATGGATGTGGCCCGTGAAAAAGAGACCAATCGGGCCAACGCTTATGCCCGCCAGTTGATGATTGAAGCGGAAAGTGAAGCCCGCGCCAACTCAGCCCTGCTAGAAGCGCAGGCATTAGATATTCGTGCCCTCAGCACCGCCTACCATCCGGAAATTTTGGAGTACCGCTTCCGCCAGGATATTTTGAGTAAAATCGCCGGGGTGGCCGGGCAACTGCCCCAAATTGTCAAAATAGGCCCCGGTGAAGTCAACCAGATTGATTACATGAGTATTGCCCGGCAAATGTTGGGCATTGCTGATGAGCGGCTGTTTCAGGAAAAAGATGTGCAGGCAATTCGCGGCCGCGCCAAAGAGATCACCAGCCGCATCCGCGAGCGGGCCACCCAAATCAACCAGATCGAACAACCCACCCTGGGCCTGGAAGACGCGGCCGCGCCCACCGACATTAACGAAATTATTGCTGATTTGAATTAGAGACCGGAGATTAGAGATTGAGAACTTGACTGAAAATTGGTAGCCTGATTTTCTAAATTAGGCAACGAACTGGAAGTTCGATTTACCCTGGAGTCACTTATGTCAACCATCGCTCGCCGCCAAAATTCTCGCATGAAAGAAGCCGTTGCCGCCTGGCAGAACATCCGCCAGATGCTCCGCTCCGGTGACGAAGGCCATCTTGTGCCCGTCGTCATCCCCAAAGATGAACGAGGATTCGGCTGGCTGTTCCTGGTAGGGGTCGCTGTTTATCTTGCTGGTGTTGCTCTGTTTGCCGGAGGCATTACGGCTATTTTAGCCATCCTGGCCGCTTTCTTTACTCTAGCCCTGGCTGGTATCTGGCTTTGGCTGGGAGCTATCGTCGAAATTGAGCAGGGGACAGCCGGCATACTCTCCAGCTTCGGCAAAATTGTCGGCACCCTATCCCCAGGTCGGCGACGGCTGTGGTGGCCCTGGCTTAAAGTGGAAGCCATCGTAGACACAGCCACAGAAATCCCATACAGTGCCCCCGTGCTGGCCTGCCCCACCCGCGAAAATGTGCCCCTGCGCTCCATTGAATTCTTCCTCAAGCTGCGGATCATAGACCCACTGTTGTTTGTGCGGAACATTGGGGCCAGCAATTTTGACCTGGTTCTCAGCAGTGCCGTCCAGGATGCTATTCGGCGGCGTAGTCGTCAGGTACAGACAGAGCGGGCGTATGATTTACGCGGCAGTGATGTGGGGGATATGCAAAATTATCTCAACCGGCAAATGGCCCGTTATGGAGTGCGGATTGTGGGGGCCAATATCCCCGATGTGCAGCTACCTGAACAGTACCAGGCCAATTTGGCTACCCGGGAGCGGGTGGCTAAAGAGCTGGCCGCGTATGAGAAGGAGTGGGAGCTAACCCGCAAACAGCGCACCGATACGCTGCTGATGGAGATTGAGCGGGCCAAGAAGGAGCGGGATGCCCGGCTGATCGCGGTGCGGGCAGCGGTCAACAAGGCGCGGGAAGATGTGGCCCAGATGCTCCAGGAGCGGGAAACGGAAGCGGAAAAGGTGAAGCTGGAAATTGAGACTCGCGGCCGCGGCGCTCTCAAAGCGGCCGAAAATGAAGCCCGTGCCCTTAACAGGCTGGGCAAAGCATATAAAGATAATTGGGCCGTGCTGCAATATGAGTTAGCTGTTCAGCAGTTGCAAGTGGCTGAACAGTTAGCCAGCAAAGCCCCACGGCCACTGCTGGTCACCAGCGAAGGGGGAGACCATTCAGCCCTGTCTACCCTGCTTCTGGCCCAACTATTACCCACCCTACGCCAGGAGCAGACTCCCCCACCAACCATCGTGCTGCAACCAACCCCGAACGCGGCCGCAGGGGATAACTCCTCAGAGCAGACCCTTGAGGATTTAATGCGAACGGCGCAAACCCGCGCAGACGCGGCCAGCCGTCGCCCGTAGCCAAAATTAAAATTTTGAGCATTCATCTGGTAAACGGCACATCGAGTAGGGACATATGGCCATAAGTCCCCACTCGGCCGCGGCCCGCCACAGGCCCGTCTATTGGCCCGCGTGGAACAGCATTGACGACCATGCTACCGTTCATATCACCCGGCTGGTGCTGGTAAAAGCGGCTATTGGGGATTCAGGCAATTGGCTGCTTAGCTGGTGTGCGGTACACAACCGGGTGTGTTTTCATGGCCAAAAAATGGTGAATTTGTTGCCCAAATTGCGGCCAGGCAGGTTCATTGGGCAAAAGCAAATGATTCTTGCTTTCTAAGGGTACAAAATGCGCCCCTGGAATCTGATCAGCCAGGATACACCCTTCACGAAAGGGAACAGCCGCGTCGTAGCGGCAATGAGTGACCAGGGTGGGCACACGCAGGCTCGACAGCAGATCGAGTACATTAATGTCATACATCTCCGCCTCGGCACGCACCGCGTTTTCCGGCGTCATGGAAACACGCATCAACTCATCAAACCAGGCCAACTGCTCCCGCGCTGCCCCCGGCACCAACTGCATAGAAAAAACCTGGCGAAAAGCAGGATTGTCGCGTCCCCACCCCAGCTTCGTCAGCGATAGCATGGTTTGCGCTTCTTCCGTTGCCTGGGGAATGTCTTGGCGATGGAAACGACCGCGGGCGTAGGCGCCGTGCAAAATCAGGTGCGACAATCTTTCCGGGTGACGGGCGGCATAGGCGATAGCCACCGCACCGGCCTGCGAGAGCGCCAGCAGGCTGAACTGCTTCAACCCCAAATGGTCAACCATTGCTTCCAGATCGCTCACCCATGCTTCAAACGAGATGTCGCTTACATTCCAATCGGAGAGGCCGCAGGCGCGTTCGTCATAGCGAATAAGTGTGTAACGACTGGTCAGGGCCTCCAGCCAGTGCTGCCAGATAGGGCTTTGCCAGTCAAACTCCAGGTGTCGCAGAAAGGTGGCCGTCCATACCAACGGTGGGCCATGGCCAACCGTGGCATAAGCAAGGCGCGTCCGGTCGAAGCTGTAAAAATAGTTTATCTCTTGGGCCACTTTTTGGTAGAGCGGTAAGGGCAGGGGGGAAGCATCGCCAGACGCGGCCGCCGACGTCATCTCACCCTTACAAATCTGTTCATAAAGCTGTTTTGTCGTCGGTTCCGGCTCAACACCCAACTCATCCGCTAACAGGCGAACACACGCCTGGTACTGGCGATGGGCTTCGGTACGCTGCCCACTACGGGCGTACAGAGCCATGAGCCAACGCTGCGCCGATTCGTGCAGCGGATCCAACTCTACCCAACGCCGGGCATAACTGATGGCTTGGGTAAACTCGTGGCTGGCTTCATAAATGTGGACCAACCGGTCACAGGCCCAGCTTAAATCGCGGCGCAGGGCTTCACCTTGTAGCAACTGCCACTCATCAAATTCCGGGCAGCCGGGCAGGGTAAACCCAGTCAGAAAATCGGCCTGATATAAAACTGCGGCCGCCGCCAGTTTTTGGCGACACTCTTCGCCCATCACCCCCACAGCAATTCCCCGGCAAGCCTCTAGCAGACGGCGAAACTGAACAACATCCACCCACAGCGCTGCTTGCTCATTCAGCGCGACCTGCTGCCGGTCGGCCAGAATGAAATCAGCACCCAACACCCGGCGTAAATTAGAGAGAATGCGGCTGAGATCGGCGTACCCCTGCCCCGGATCAGCATCGGGCCAGAGCAAGGCCGTGAGTGTTTCCCGGCTGTGGGGGTGACCGGTGACCGCCAGGTAAGCTAATAGCGCCCTGGCTTTACGTCGGGACAGATGATGGGATCGGCCATTGCCTTCCAGCATTGGCACGCCAAAGAGAGTAAGCCTCCACATAAACCTATGCGTTTCCTGCCCTATCCAGAACAATAATAACCACAACCGCCAGAAGGCTAAAGAAGACAAAGATTTCCTGGCCCATTAAACGCACATCGCATCTTAGCGGTGAATTCCAGAAAGGGTTAGTTGTGACCCTTATCCAATACATTTGTCTGCACAACGGCCACTGATAAACGGGTTTGTGCGAGTTTTATGCGAGAGTTGTTTTTTACAATGGCGAGCAGCGATGAAGGATCTGTGCTGCCTGATTCTGCAGGCAACACAAAAAATCTCTACGCCGCACCCTGAAAACATTATATAGACGGTGAATTCCTCTGACAAGCCGCCCAGCTTCTGTATGACAATCGTAAGGCCAATGCCTGGGGGCTGATCTTATCAGGGGAAGTATCAGGGTGTCGAGATTTAGACGATTCTTCACCAGGGTTGATCAGTCAGGTAAAAGGGCGTGGTTAAAACCAGCGCCACAAATCAATTTTTAGGAGGCAAATGATGAACAATACTGTGTTAGAAATGACAAGGAATGGCATCACGTTAGATGAAACGGCTGTGGCAGCGTTCCAGGGCAGCCTGCGCGGCACACTGCTCCAACCCGGCGATAGCGGTTATGATGAGGCACGTCAGTTGTACAACGGCATGATTGACAAGCGGCCGCGCCTGATTGCCCGCTGTGTAGACGCGGCTGATGTCATGGCATCAGTCAACTTTGCCCGTGAAAATAGTATGCTGCTGGCGTGCGCGGCGGCGGCCACAACGGCGCTGGCCTGGGCAGCTGCGATGATGGCCTGGTAATTGACCTCTCGCCCATGAAGAGTATTCGCGTAGACCCGGCAGCGGGCACGGTGCGCGTGGAAGGAGGCTGCACCTGGGGTGACGTGGATCACGCCACCTATCCTTTTGGTCTGTCCGTACCCACCGGCTTCCTCTCTACTACCGGCGTGGGTGGCCTGACACTTGGGGGTGGCCTGGGTTATCTCACCCGCCGCTATGGGCTGACGATTGACAATTTACTGGCAGTGGACATGGTGCTGGCGAACGGCCGTTTTGTCACCGCCAGCACCGAGGAGCATAAAGACCTGTTCTGGGCGGTGCGCGGCGGTGGCGGCAACTTTGGCGTCATCACATCCTTCCTGTTCCAGGGGCGGCCAGTGAGCACAGTATATGGCGGGCCGATGTTCTGGGAAATGGAAGACGCCGCCACTGTGATGCGGGCCTGGCGTGATTTGATCCTCAATGGTTCCCATGACATCAACGGCTGGTTTGGCTTTCACACTGTGCCGCCCGTAGAGATGTTCCCGGCGGAACATCACCTGAAGAAAATGGCTGTCATCACCTGGTGCTACACCGGCGACCCAACGGAAGCGGAACAGATTTTTGCCCCCATTCGCGCCCTGGCTCCCATAGCTATGGACTTTGCCGGCCCCATCCCTCTGCCTGCCCTGCAAAGCCTGTTCGACGGCCTCTATCCACCTGGCTTGCAATGGTATTGGAACGCCGATTTCTTCACCGAACTCAGTGACGAGGTGGTTGACCTGCACATTAAACATGCTGCACAGCTACCCACAGTGCATTCCACCATGCACCTTTACCCGATCAATGGAGCTGCCCACCAGGTAGGAGAAAATGACACCGCCTGGAGCTTCCGCGAGGCCAACTTTGCCCAGGTAATCGTAGGTGTGGATCCAGATCCAGCCAACAATGAACGGATGATCCGTTGGTCAAAAACGTACTGGGGAGCGCTCCATCCCTATTCGGCCGGTGGCGCTTATGTCAACATGATTATGGATGAGGGTCAAAACCGAATTGAGGCAGCTTACCGCAGCAACTATCCCCGCCTGGCGCAAATAAAAGCATGTTATGACCCCAGCAACCTGTTCCGCGTCAACCAGAACATCAAGCCTGCCATGGGTTAATCGTTTTCCCCATCCAACCATTGCCCGTGTCTGGTGTTTATGGCGCGGGCAATCTCTCGTACCCCCTACGAAATACGGTCGCCCGGCAGCACATTCCGCTGGGATATTGTCACCCAGGCAAAATAAACGGCCAACATCTGGGCGGCCAACAACCCGGCACAAAAATCATGTCTACACAAACCATCACACGCCAGCTTTTTTATCTATTTTTTTGCAACCTGGCCATTCTTTTTATTGGCATGGGTCTGTTTCCCATTCTCCCGCTCTATGCCGCGGAGTTTGGTGCGACCCCGGCTACAGCCGGCTTATACATGGCTTCTACTTACTGCGCCATTTCTGTAGGTACCTTTTCTACCGGCTGGCTGGCAGCTCGCATCGGACGGAAGCGGTTGTTTGTAAGCACCGGGCTGGTCAGTCTGCCGGCTGTTTTTTTGTTGGGACAGGCAACAGCCTTATGGCAGGTTTTTGTGCTAACCGCTTTTATCTGGCTGACCGGGGGCATTGGCTTAACGTTAGCTAATATTTTCACCGGGCTGCTCGCCCATAGCCACAGCCGGGGGAAATCTTTTGGTTTGCTGCATTTAGGCTCGCCCTTGGGAGCGCTCTTGGGCGGCTTTACCGTCAGTCGCCTGGTTGTGTGGCAGGGATACTCTTTCCTGTTTATGATTTTGGCCCTGGTGTGGGCGGTCTGGCCGGCAATGAGCTTGCTCGTTATGGAAGGGCCAGAAGCCACGTCAGTGGATAAGGATGTGCGAGAGAGGCGGCAAATAGCCGTTTCCTTCAAACGCCCTTTCTACCAATTATTGGGTATCACGCTGCTGGCCACGGTGTCCATCAATATCTCGCGGTTTGGCACCTCTTTGACCATGCAGGCGCTTCGTTTTTCGGCCGCCGATGTAGCCAGTACCACGGCCGTTGGTGGGCTGATCACCATTCCTGTGGTTTATTACTTCGGGGCCTTATCTGATCGCCTGGGTCGCCGCCGATTTCTGAGCCTGGGCTACCTGTTAGCGGCAATCGGCGCGGTTTCCCTCATCCTGTCTACCCAATTGTGGCACTTCTGGTTGGGTGCGATTTTGCTGCTGATCGCTCGTGTTGTCAGCAGCAGTTTGGCGGCGGCACTAGCTACTGACATTCTGGCCCCTGACGAGTTGGAGCGGGGATTATCCTGGCTAAACACAGCTGGCTGGATCACTGGCGTGATTGCTTTCGCGGCTACCGGGCAGATGATTGAAACAGTCGGCATGGTGATCTTCCTGCTGGTTGCCATTCTGGCCCTGGGGGCTGCCTGGCAGCTGCGTACACTCCAAACCCAGGCTGCCGATATGCATTTTCATGGCCTTTCACCTGATACACATAGGGAAACGGCTGTTTCCAGGCGAAAAGCTGCCGAATCATTGCTTCATCTCAAATAATAGATTGCGCTTTCCAGGCGGCAAAGATGCGTTCCATTTGGGAGATGTGTTCTGGGATATGCCGCTCATACACATCCAGCCAATCATCCAGGGTCATAGTACCATTTTCGGGATGCTCAATGGTGTGCGCCCAGACAGATTCTGGCTGGTTACGAAGCAATTGGTAGGTATTGTGACGTAGCCATTTGAACAGTTCCAGGGCATCGGCGGTGCTTTGCTCGTGGTAGCGCAGGGTTTTGGCCCATTGGGCCTCATCGTAGGCCATGACGGTTGAACCCGGCTCAACGATGGCTTTGCGGCCGCGGCCATAACTGTTCGCCTCACTGTCAGCAATGTGAATAATCAGCTCATGGATACTCCAATCCTCAGTGGCAGCCTTAAACTGCCACATTTCTGGGGGAAACTGCCTTAACGCTTCAACTAATGTTGTATAAGCGCGACCATAGGACTGTATTTTTTCCTGTCGTGATTGGGTCATCTTCTGAACTCCTCTAAAAATCAGGCTGACCACGGTTATCATTTGCCTGGCTTGGGCCTGCAAAATCAAGGCGTAGGTCCCAAGATTGTTGGTCATCGCAGCTTGGCCTCGCGCGCCCCAAAAAATGTTTTCCAAATAAACTTGCGGTCGGGAACATTGCGCTCCTGGAACGCGGCCGCGAGCGGGGCATCATCATAAGGCACGGCATGGTGGGTCAGATGGTATTGTCCCTCATGGCATTCCAAAATGATAAACCGGGCTACTGCTTGGGTGTGACAACCCAATGAGCCAGGATTGACATAGCGGCGCTGTCCCGTCAGATCGGAAAGCTGATGGGTGTGACCGTAAAAGATAAGGTCGCCGGGGTAAGGGGCAAAGAGAGTATCGAGCGCGGCCGCGTCCGGGTTCTTCATGATAGACGCAAAATCTCGCCCTGTTGCCTTCAGAGCATAATGCAGAAACGTAACCGTCACCCCAGCAAACGTCTCTGTCAAGACAAAAGGCCACTGCGCCACCTGATCCCGCCAGTCCAAACGCAGTTGGGCCTGAACCCATTGCTCATGAGCCAACTCGCTCTCACTCATCCAGGCAGGTCGCGGCCGCGGGATGCCAAACGCAAATATGGCATCGTGATTGCCCATTATCAAATGCAAATTGGGTGTTTGTAGGAGACATGCCATTGTTTCCGCCGGATGCGGGCCAATAGAAATAGCATCGCCCATATGCACCAGATAATCACAATTCAAAGGGGCTATGGCTTGCAAAGCGGCCTCTAAAGCTGGCCAATTGGCATGGACATCAGTAAAAATGGCGATTTTACTCATGGGGTAGAGGTGATAAGCGGTAAATAGCTTCCTTGTGGCGGTATGGTCAGCGACAAAATTCGTTCGATGGTGCCTAGTGGGAGGCCCTGATTAAACACCCCGGTATCTGCCTCCCCACCAAACACCCACAACGAATCACCCACAAAGTCGCCAGTGAGCCAGGCCCGCGGCGGCCGCAGCGGATCATCCGGTGTGCCCAGGTTATAGGGAGAGGGGAGCAAACTCCAACTGTTCGTCGCCGGGTCGTACACGTCAATCGGGGCGATGGAGCTAATAGTGGGTGATGTGCCGCCAAAAACGTACCAGCGGCCATCTGGACCAACCGCGCTGGCAGCGTTAAAGCGGGGCAAGTTGAGCGGGGGGATGGCATACCAGCTATTATTGTCTGGGTTGAAACATTCCGCCTGGGTCAGGGCTTGATTGCTGGCGTTGATCCCCCCGGCCACACACGGCTTATCACCTACCCACGCGGCCGCGTGCCCATATCGGGCAATCGTCATCGTGGGCAGGGTGAACCAGGTCCCCCCGCCACCGCCGGGCACAAACAGATACGCCGCGCTACTGGCCGAGAAGGAGAGCGGCGGCCCGGTTAATCCCCCCATCACCAAATACCCATTAAGGGAAGGCCATTCGACAACCTGACTCCACCCCAATGGCTGGGACCAGGGGGCGGCGGTCGCCGTGAGCCAACTGCTGCTGGCGAGGTTATAAACCAGATGTACGCCGCAATAGCTGCTGCTCTCTCCAGCATACCCGGCAGGCAGGTAAATGTTGCCATTGAGGTAAGCGGCATCGGTGGCGGCGTAGCCGTGCCCATTGAGGCAGGTGCCGGGCAAAACGGGGATGGGGGCCAGAGGGTGCCATTGGCCGGTAAGGGTATCGTAACGAGTGAGGGTGCGGACTGGGGGTGCGGCCGCATCTGTCTGTCCCCCCATCAGGTAAAAATCAGAGCCGACGGCCACCAGCGCGTGGCGGGTAAGCGGGCTGGGCATCTGGCCCTGATAGAGCCAGTAAGTAGGGGATGAGAATGACGAAAGGTGGACTGCCCCCGGACTTTCGTCAGCCATTTTTAATTTGATGGGGGCTGCGGCCGCGACTCCCCACCCTACCACTAGCAGGAGCATCCACCCGCCCCACTGCCTCAATTTAAAAAAACGTTTACCAAAATTCACCAATCACCCATTGAATAAAGCGGAAAAGTGTTAATATATTCCATCCGCAAATTGACATAACCCGCACGGCCGCACACGACCATTGCCTGTACTACAATGCCGCTATGCCCGTTACCCGCCCAACACCACGTTCAGATGCGCTGGCGCGGCCGCACAAAGCCTTAGCCAATCACCAAATAACGAGCCGTCCGAGGCATCGCGGCTGCGGCCGCGTGGCGAGTCAAGGGTTAAGCCGCCGGTGGGTATTACTGCACAAAACCCAAAATTAAAAGTTTTAAATACCCACCACCATTTTAAGGGTACGGGCTCTCAGGTTGTCCTGGGCCAGGGTATCCGGATTCAGGTGTTGGGGGGAAGATCATATTGCCACTCAGATTATACGAATTGAACATAAGGGGCAAAAACGCCCCTGCCCCGGGGTGTAAATTAATAACAAGAGCAAAAGGCTGTGGACCTTCAGGCACATTATAGGCATGGACAATAACCCGATATACACCTTCTTGAATGGGGATAATATGTTTGGGTAAAAAGACCTGTTCTTCCACATTCCGACGATCGGGTATACCCCCGACGACAGAGTACCCTTGATGAAATACATTGCCCAAGTAAACGGTCCCGTCAGGGGCAATAACAGTTAGATCAAGGTCATTTACAATAGCTAGTGCGGCCGCGGGATTACCTGGGTAATCTGTCCAAACAAGCGTAATCTTAAGGTAATCCCACAGGGCAGGGTTGGTAACTTCAAACTGATAGGTGAGGGATTGATCTGTTGGTAATCCGGAGGAATGGTCTATCAATTGCAGACCTGCGTTACCTGGCATACGCAGGGTATCGTGAAGCGTTACCCGTCCCCACCCCTGACCGGGGCTAGGAATTGGTCCCAGTGTATCCAAACCCGTCATATTGCGGGCACTATTGATAATAATCGCTTTTGTTAAGGCCGCCGATGGCGAAAGCATACCATATTCATTGGACAAAAACTCACGCACCAATGCCGCGATACCCGCGACTGCCGGAGCAGCAAAACTCGTTCCATATCTATTGGCTGTCTCACATGTAGAATAAGGTCTTTGCCGGGCATTCCGGACAATACCTGGCAACATCACTGTAGGTTTGATCCGTGCATCGTTTGTAAGCCCTGGGCGACTGCCATCCCCTGCTGAAAAAAACAACCTGTTTTCGTGGTCTGGAAATGGTTGTGTTCCCCCCACAGTTATGATATTTTTAGCCGTTGCTGGAGACAATACTCGCCGATAATCATTATATTGACTTAGCATGTTACCAGCGGCAAATACGACTAAAAAATCTGGATAATCTCACATGAATTGATCGTATGTTTGTGCTAAAGCATTGTAGGCTCCTTCAGGTCCTGATTCCCAGGAGTTGTTTTGAATTCTCGCCCCCTCATTGTAAGCTGCCTGCATAGCTGCATAATAGGTGTCGTAATTAACCTGCAAAATGAGATTGGCGGCTGGGGCAATTCCATCATTCATGTCTGGTTCTAAATACGTCCCCCCATCAAATGATCCCTGGTCCCCACCCGCCGTACTCAATACGGACGTGGCATGCCAACAAAAGCTAGTATTACAGTTCATGGTGCCATTATTAATCATTATCTGAACGTGCTCGGGGCGTTTGAATTGGCAGTGGGCATTATTCCCTGTATCTAAATATGCCCACGAACGTTCATCTACGGCAATCGTTTGTCCAGATCCCTTGAAACCAAAATCATAAAGCGGGTAATTTTCAAGAATATTGGTTTGGGCTATCCACTTTACGGTATTATTGGCAGGTTGATCCTGATAAAAGCGATGTAGATAGATAACCCGGCTTGACGCAGCCAGGGTCATAAGCTTTCCCCGCAGTTTTGTTAATTAACAAAGCGGCAAACATTAAAAAGGAAAGAGTTATGTAGAAATAGATTCGTTTTCTCATGATCTTCTCTCGATAAGCTATCAAGTAATTGTAATCCTCACTCCTTTGGAGCAGTTGAGCTTTTACCCGGCCGAACGACTCTCTGATAGAAAAAAGTTCAACTTCCTGGTTGAAAAGTCACTAAAGAAGATCGGTTATCGGTCTTTTCATCGTTTGAGTAAGGGTAGAAAAACCGTATAAGTATTGCTGTTTAAGGGGACAGGAGTGGAAAAGGCGGAACTGTTACCCTGACCGTCGGGCACTGTTGCAGTGATGTTGGGGCCGTTGGCGGCTCCACTCCAGACGAAAACCCCATTTGGACTGCTTATAGCCGTGCCTTCAAAGATCAAACCCTCATCATCCGGATCAGAGAATATTTCTACCGCCCCACCCGGCATGGCTAATCCCGTCACCAGGTTGGCAAACGCATATTGCACCACCGGGGCAGGAATATCATTATTCCCGCCACTAAAAAGATAAATACCCGGCCCCTGGCTATTACTAATGCTATTTTGGGTAATGGTGTTACCTAAAGCCATAAGGCCTTGAATACAAATGCCCCCTGGTCCCAGAGCGTTTCTAATGAGATTCCCTGGACCAATTCTAGTTTGTTGCCCACCGGAAACGTAAATAGCACAGTAATTCATGGGAAAAGCCAATATTCCGGTACTATCTGTACCAATAAAATTGTACTCCAATATATTTCCTGTTCCAGATATACTTATAAAAGAGCGACCAACAACATTTCCTCTAAAATAGCTATAATTACCCATAGTAATACCAATAACCCCTGCACCTATTACCTCGTTACCAGCAGCATTGACGCCTATATGATTGAACAAAAATTGATTGTAATCTCCCGCATCTTCGATACCTGTTAAAGTTGCACCATTAATAACATTTCCCGAACCGGCTTCTATTCCCCCAATGGCATTATGCAACCCAGAAATGGTGAGGGCTGAAGGGCTAGGTGCTGATTGGTGACTTACTCGTTGCCCACTTGGATTAGTACCTAAATAGTTACCTTCAACTGTATTGTAGTCACTTCCTATACCCAAAAAATAAACTGATAGTCCTTTGATTGTGTTGTAATTCCCCAAAACAGCCATGCCTCCCACCATGTCAGAACTCGTATGAATGATCTCAATCTCAGGGCCAAGTGGGTTGGTATTGCCTTGATTTTGAGCCTGGGTGGTGGCGTCAATGGTTATCCGATCCCCAGTCAATGGGGGTAAGGGCATACTGGGGTCTGGGGCGGGCAAGGCTATGCGCCACCAGCTAGGACTGTCTGGGTCTGCTAAGGGGGATAAGGCACCAACAACCGGTTGATTGGGGTCGAAACTTCCCGGTATACCATCATCAGCATAAGCAACAAACCCTGGGTCAGTTGTTGGGATATTAAAGGAGATCAGGCTGTCACCAAGTTGATTGGCATCTATGATCGCCTGGGCCAATGAACCAGACCCAACGTCCTGGGTATTGACAACGGTAAAGATGTTCTGTTTTGAGCCTGATGAGCTGATGGATGGCTGTTTATCACCATGAACTAAAAAGATGAGAAGAAGGATAAATATAGGGAATTTTAGTTTGTACACATTCGCCTCGCTTAAAATGATGGCTGACACAACTCCCAAATTATCCAAGAAACCTAATTTTGTGACATAGATCAAAATTTTCGTATTCATCAGAATATCACTAAATATCACTAAAAAATGTATTGGGCAAAGGTTAGTCGGAATGTAACAAAACCACTTTTCGCATGTTTGCAAGTCTAACTTATGGGTTTTGGTTGGAAAATTTTCCTCACCAACTCCCGTTTAATACAAATGTCACTAAAAAAGCTAAGAATAACACAAATAAGCGTAAAAAAAGATTTTTGGTATGTTGCGGTCTTTGTATCTTGTTTAAGTTTTTCAGCAGAGTCACTAAGATTCGCGGGAAGTGGTTCAGCTTCTGTGATTGTTCGTTAGAAGAAAGGATATAGGACACAAATTTCACAATTAAACCCGAATTTGATTAGAAGCAAAACGCCAAATCTGCGCCAATCTGTGTAAATCAGTGTCCTACAAGCTCGTTTTTCAATGAACACATTCGTGTCATTGGCGGCCGCAGGCTTCAAATCTTCCGCAACCAGAACGGCACTTCCTTATCGCCTATCCTGGCCAACTGGGCCGGGTAGGCACCCTCAGCTGGGGGGGTGTCTACCATCGCCAGAGATAGGGCCAATGTCTCCTGGCGGATGTAATCGCCAAAGTTACGCAATCCACCTTGCAGTTCGGCATCCCCCCCCTGGACAAAAATATGGACCCGGTCACTGATCGCAAAACCCAGGTTTTTGCGAGCGTCGTTGATCTGACGCACAAAGTCACGGGCGTACCCTTCCTGGATGAGTTCCGGCGTCAATTCTGTATCTACCGCCACGGTTACCCCTTTTTCGCTGGCGACAGCGAGGCCCCCACGTGATTCCGTTTGCACCAGAAGTTCATCACCGGTCAGTTCGATTGTTTGGCCGGAGAGGGAGAGGGTGACGGGCTGACCAGATTGGAGAAGGCGCGCGGCCGCGACCGGGTCTACCTGGGCCAATGCCTGCCGCACAGCCGGGAACTGCTGTCCGTACTTCGGCCCCATCACCCGGTTGTTGGGCATCAGCTTGTAATTCACCAGTTCACCTACCTCAGAGACAATCTCAATCTCCTTAACATTGATCTCTTCTTTGAGGACATCCGCCAGCTCCCGCAAATCCTGTTCTTCTTGAGCCGAACCGACATTAACCCGCGCCCGGGCCAACGGCTGACGCAATTTCAGGTCGGCCTCACTGCGGGCAGAACGGCCCAGGCTGGCGGTGGTGATAGCCAGGCGCATTTTGTCTAGCAGCCGCTGATCCAGTTCCCCTTCCACCTCTGGGTATAAACAGTGATGGAGACTGCGGGGCGCGGCCGCGTCCACCTTCACGACCAAATTTTGATACATCGCTTCCGTCGTAAACGGGATAAACGGGGCCAACAGGCGGGCAAAGTCCACCAACACCTGGTACAGGGTGGCATAAGCTGCCTGCTTGTCCATATCCGATTCACTTTTCCAGAAACGGCGGCGGGAGCGGCGCACGTACCAGTTAGAGAGATCATCGAGCAAACTTTCTAAGGCGGCACATGCTTTCTCAGCATCATATTTATCCAAAGCGGCCCTCACCGCCAACGTCGTCTCCTGAACGCGGGCCAAAATCCAGCTATCCATCTGGGCATGGGCTTCTAGAGGAGATGTGACCGGGCCACCGGGTGTCCATTGGTCCAGGCTGGCGTAAGTGACGAAAAAGCTATACACATTCCACAGCGGGATGAGGAAACGGCGACGGGTTTCATCGCCACGATTGAAGCCGAAGAGCAGGTTTTGCTCCGGTTTACAACTGGCGTAGAGCCAGCGCATCGTATCCGCCCCCATCTGGTCGGCTGCCTGGTTAAATTCGATAGAGTTGCCCCACGATTTGTGCATCTCTCGCCCATCTTCGGCCAACAGGGTGGCGTAGCCAAACAGGTTGCGGAAGGGGGGTTCTGCGGCCAGGACGGTGCTTTGGGCCAGCAGGCTGTAAAACCAGTTGCGGAACTGCCCCGGAAAACTTTCGCTGATGAAGTCAGCGGGGTACCATTTGTTCCAGCTTGCCCGGTCTTCGGTGTAGTGCATGGTGCTAAAGGCGACAATACCGGCATCCAGCCACGGGTTGCCTACATCGGCGATGCGGCCAACTTTACCCCCGCAGCCACAGGCGATTTTCACTTCGTCAATGTGGGGGCGATGGGGGGTATGTCCCTCGAACGCCTCCCAACCTTCAACAGCCCGCTCTTGTAGCTCTTCTTTGCTGCCAACGACGGTGACGCGGCCGCAATGCTCACATTCATAAATAGGCAGGGCTAAGCCCCAATACCGCTTCTTGCTGATCATCCAGTCGTGCATATTCCGCAGCCAATCCATCTCCCGATCATAACCAAAAGAGGGATACCAGTTGATTTTCTCAACCCGATCCATGATCTGGTAACGCAGACTGCGCTGTTTCTCTTCAGCCGTCACCTGTTCACGGGGTTTGTCATACAGCTCGCCCATGCTGATAAACCATTCATCCACCAGCCGATAGACCAGCTCTTCACCGCAGCGCCAGCAGTGGGGGTAGCGGTGGGCGTACCGCTGTTTGCGATAATAGACCCCTTTCTGACGCAGGCTGTCAAAAATTGGCTCCGCCACGCTAAAGACAGATTGGCCGGTGAGCCAATCGAAACGGTCCAGATAAATCCCATTTTCATCCAGGGGGGCGATGATGGGCAGATCATGCTCTTTGCTCAGGCCAAAGTCCTCGGCCCCACAGCCAGGAGCGATGTGGACGATACCCGTCCCTTCTTCGGCCCCGACATCTTTCCAGGGGATGACCCGGTGAGTATAGCCAGCCTCGGCGAAGGTTTTTTGCACGACAGGCAGGTCGTCAAAGGGGCCGCTGTAGGTCCAGCCGACCATTTCGCTGCCTTTGAGGCGGCCGACGATTTCGTTTTTGCCCAGCAGGGTGTTTTTCATGGCGGCTTCGGCCAGGTAGTAAAACCAGCCGTCTTCAGCCTGGACTTTAACGTAATCAAGATCGGGACCGACTGCGGCCGCGACATTGCTCGTGAGCGTCCAGGGAGTTGTCGTCCAAACCAGCAGGGCCTCATTCTCCCGCCCCAGCAGGGGGAATTTGAGGAACACCGAATCATGGGTTACTTCCTTGTACCCATCGGTGACGATTTCATGTTGGCTGATCCCGGTGCCGCAGCGAGCGCACCAGGGCATTACATCCCGCCCCTTGTACAGCCAGCCGTTGTCATGGCATTTTTTTAAGAAGCTCCAAATCTGATAATTATTTTCGTCGCTGAAGGTGAAATAAGAGCCACCCAGTTGGGGCAGCCCCAATTGGGCCACGATCTGCTCCACCGTGCCCGTCACCGGCCCGCGTGTCCCCATCACCGTGATTTCTTGGGATGGGTCATCCAGGAGCAGTTGGGCCAGGCGGCGCAGCTCATTCGGGTTGTTCCAGTCAGTCCAATACCCCAGGCGGATGGATTGCTCTGTCTGGATGGCGGCGTAGTTTAAGACACGGGCTTTGCACCGTTTGATAAACTCTTCCATGCCAAAGGTTTCAATATCCCGCTTACTCTTGAACCCCAACTCCTTTTCCACTTCCACTTCTACCCACAACCCCTGGCAGTCAAACCCATTTTGCCACCGTTGGTTTTTGCCGAGCATGGCCTGGTAGCGCTGGTAAAGGTCTTTGTAAGTGCGGCCCCAGGCGTGGTGAACCCCCATGGGATTATTGGCGGTGATGGGGCCATCGAGGAAGCTGAAGGTGCCATGCTGTTTTTCTGTTTCGGCCCGCAGGCGGCGCAGTTGGTTAAAAGCATCGGTGTCTTGCCATAGCTGCAAAACATCTTTCTCTAAAAGGACGAAATCTACTTTATTTGTCACCTCTTGAAAGGTCATATTTTTCTCCTACAACAATGTCGGGCGATTTAGTGAATCGCCCGGACGATTTACCAAATCGTCCTACAAATTTTTACCCACGTTGATGTGGCCTGTGAGAAGCAGCGGTAAAAATAGCCGCAGATGAAGGGCACGCGGATTAAGTACGAATTTCTTGCCATTTCATAGAGCATCACCTGATTTAAGCCGATTGCGGCAAATGGGCTTCCTGGCTTATCTTTTCCTGAAGCCATAAATTAACCAGAGTTTCGGCTGAAATGCCTCGCTTTCGGGCCGTTGATTGCAACTGGTGCATCAACGTTTCCTCAATGGCTATCCGATGGGTTAGAGGCTTTGGTATGTTGACTTCCACTGCGACATCCTCACTTCCCATATAATCTTCATAATCTGCCGAATCATGTGTATCCCAAAACTCCGCCATTTCCTCAACTGATGCAAAATATTCTGGCAGGGGATCACGATCCTCAATTCGTTTGACGGACTTAACTTTGGGTTGCTTATCGTCCATAACTTTTACGCTCCTTATCTGTCATTTCCCTCGCACTGATGATGAGAGCCAGATGATCTGCTGGTTTGTAAACAAAGAAAACGACCAGATAACGTCTAGAGTCAGTACATCCCATAACCCGGTAGACATTTTCACCGGGTACACAATAACGAAAGCGTGGCCTATTCCAAAACACCTCGTACACTTCACTTGGAACAACCTGATGCTTGATTTCTAATTTATCAACAATGTGATCTAGCCATAGTAAATCATCAATTCTCATGGTATCACATCTGAGTAACGAATGTAACGAGTTTCGCGGCCGCACAGCCCATCTTGCCGCTCTACCAACAGTGGGTGCTGGTACTGGTTCAGCCAGATTGTCCGGCGTTGGTCAGCCCAGGTGAGGGTAAGCGGCCGCGTCAGCCATTCAGTTCCCATCACCGCCACTGTCTCTGGCTGGCCCCATTGGTGGGTTAAGGTGACAAGACGAGGGGCAAACTGCGCGGCCGCGTCCAACATTACCGCATCCACCTGCCCATCTCCTGGTAAGCCGGCCAATAAACCTAACCCCAACGTGGCCGGAAACCAAAACCAGAGGGCAGTCAGCTCATCTTCCTGCCGCCCCTGCCCGGCCAGCTCACGCCCAACGGTCAATGAATCGGCAGCAAACAAAACTGTCCCTTTGACTAACCCGTCTGGCCCATACGCCTGGAAAAGCAGCCGCTCTGGCTGTCCCTGGGGGCCGATAGTCAGATGAAACAGGGATGAACGCCCGGATGCGGCCGCGCGGCCATCCAAATCCACCCGCAAAAAGCAGTAGCCATCCACGGCCTCTGTCAGTCGCCAGCTTTCCACCGCCCCGGTTGGCTGGCCATCCTGCTCATATACCAGTCTGCCCGCAGCCACGGGCTGTTCATAAGGCTGTTCATGCAAAAGAAATCGCATAACAAAGTAAGGTTGGTGTATTGGTGTATTGGTGAGTATCAGCGAACACAACCAATACAGTAATACACTAATATACCCATCACACTTCCAGCTCCACATAAATCCGCTTGTTGATTTTCCCTTTGCTCTTGTAATCAGCAACGCGAATGTGGCCGACTTCGCGGGTGTTGGCTACATGGGTGCCCCCATCGGCCTGCAAATCCAGCCCCTCAATTTCTACGGTGCGGATTTCATTGATGCCTTCGGGAAGCAGGTTGATTTTGGTGCGGATGAGGTCGGGAATCTGGAATGCCTCGGCGCGGGGTAAAATTTTGACCAGGACGGGGTGCGCGGCCGCGACCTCTCGATTGATCGCGGCTTCGATTTCCGCCACTAACTCCTGCCGCATCGTCTCAAACTCAAAATCCATTCGCCCCTGGAGCGGGTCCATGTTGCCGCCCGTCACCTGCGCCCCATAATCCCGAAAAATAACCCCACAAAGGATGTGCATGGCGGTATGAGTCCGCATCAACTGATACCGGCGTGTCCAATCCAACTCCCCGGTAACGGTTGAGCCAACGGCAGGCAGTTCGCCCACAACAAAATGCACCATCTCCCCCCCAACCTTACCCACTTTGGAAACTGCCCACACCTGATCCCCAACGGACAGACTGCCTATATCATAAGGCTGCCCACCCCCACCGGGGTAAAACGCCGTCCGATCTAGCAGTACCCCGCCATCAACCTGGGCGGTCACCACTGCGGTAAAATTTTGCATATACGCATCCGTCTGAAAAAGCAGTTCTGTCATCTTTTATTCCTCTTCAATCCGCCAATCCCGCCTATCCGTGTTCCCTCTTCAATCCGCCAATCCCGCCTATCCGTGTTCCCTGTTTAATCCGCCAATCCCGCCTATCCGTGTTCCCTACGCCAACAAAAAACGCCCTCATCCCACTCTGGGACGAAGGCGCAAGACGCTCCGCGGTACCACCCAACTTCCTGGCCTAGACCAGGCACTTAAGCCGATAACCATCATTATCGTCATCCAGATAACGGGGGATGATTCCGGCTAACTCTACTTGAAGCTAAACTTTTCACCGCCAAGTCGCGAAGGGCACAAATGGTTTCCGCGGCTTATACAGTAATGAAAAGGTTAGTTCTTTCGGTTAGCAACTCTGGAGGGATTTTCGACCGGGTTTCAGACCTGACTTACACCAATTCAGGCTCGCTAGACTGAAAAAACCTGTCTACTCTTCTCCGTCATCGTTTTTCAGGTTACTATTATTGAAAGGGATTATGCCAAAAGGAAGAATTGGTGTCAATTTTTGGTTTCCGCCGCAGCAATTCTAATTATGGCAACAATAACAACAACAAATTGAAGGAAGGAGCGAATGCTGTTCCGCCAACAATCTTTATCCTGATTTTCTATAACTATCCAAGAATATTCAAGGCAATCATTGATGATGAGACCCCTAGCTACCTTAAAAGTTCTGGACTTTACCACGCTGCTGCCTGGCCCATTTGCCACGATGATGCTGGCTGATATGGGGGCTGAGGTGGTGCGGGTGGAGGCCCCTAACCGGCCCGATATGGTACGGTTTACACCGCCATTTACCGGCACTACCTCTGCCTGGCACGCTTTACTGAACCGGAATAAACGCTCTATCAGCCTGGACTTAAAGCATGGGGACGCGGCCGCGATCATCCACCGTCTCTTAGGCAAATACGACATCGTCGTTGAACAGTTCCGGCCTGACGTCATGGAGCGGTTAGGGCTGGGGTATGAAGCCTTGCGCGGCGTGAATCCCAACCTCATTTACTGCTCCATCACCGGTTATGGCCAGACTGGCCCCTACCGGAACCGGGCCGGCCACGACCTCAATTACCTGGCTCTGGCGGGAGTGTTGGGGCACAGCGGCCGCAAAGATTCTGGCCCAACTCCCATAGGCGTCCAGATCGCTGATGTGGGGGGGGGATCTTTCGGGGCGATCACCGGCATTTTGGCCGCCGTGATTCAGCGGCAGGTGACGGGTGAGGGGCAGTGGGTAGACATCAGCATGTTTGATATGAGTGTGGCCTGGAATGGGTTGGCTATCAGCCAGTTCATTGTCGCTGGAGAAAATCCTACCTATGAGAGTTGGGCCTTGAACGGGGGAAGTTTCTATGACACCTACCGCACGGCTGATGATCGTTACCTCTCTGTGGGCAGCCTGGAACCAAAATTTTGGGCCGGCTTCTGCCAGGTCATCGGCCGACCCGATTTGATCAATGTGGGGCATGTTCAGAATGTGGAGATACAGGCTGGTCTCAAAGCCGACCTACGGCAGATTATCGCTCAAAAAACATTGGCCGCCTGGGTAGAATTGTTTGACCAGCAAGATGTGTGTGTGGAACCAGTCTTAACGGTGGCGGAGATGCTGGCCCACTCTCACACTCAGGCCCGAAATTTGCTGGTAGAAGTTCCCCAACCTGATGGCTCAACCCAAAAGCAGGTTGCCAGCCCGTTCCGCTTTTCGACCAGTGAGGCGGAATATCGCCACATTGGCGGTGAGGCAGGAGCAGATACGGATGAGGTACTTACGGAGATGGGATGGGATGCGGCCGCAATTCAACGATTCCGAGATACGGGGGTATTAGGATAAGGCCAATATCTGGCTCAACGCCTGGTAATGAATCTCACCATCAAAAATAGCCGACACCGGGAAAACCAACCCAGGCAGCACAATGCTCGCCAACTGACCAGTACGCCCCTTCATCACCAATTCATATTCCTGACCGGCTAACTGGTACTGCTCAACCGTTTTCGCGTCTGGGTCTACCAACCAATACTCCTCTACCCCGTGGGCGGCATAATCTGTAAACTTTACCCCCCGATCTATTTTAACCGCGCTGTCAGACAACACTTCTACCACCAGCTCAGGCGCGGGAAACTGCATCTGGCGTGGGGTGAATTTAGCCGCTTTCTCACGCCGGAAGTAACAAACATCCGGCTCATAATCATTACGGGACAGGGAAACTAATATTTTTTCAAACCCTACATACCCTAAATCGTGAATCAACACATAGGTACTGACAAGACGGTAAACGTGACCAGCGGCCGCGTTATGCTGCAACTTAACGGGGGATTGAAAAATAATCTCCCCGTTAATAAATTCCACTTTGTCATCTTCTTGTACCTGGGCATAAAATGTTTGCCGCCGCTTTTTTTCATCCGCCAATAACGCGTTCAACTCCTTTAAGTAAAAGGGCAGGCGGGGGGATTGTTGCAGGTGGTGCATCATTTGCTGTTCGGCGGCGGGAGTCATTTCTAAAAGCATGGTTCACCTTCTTGCTGACCCTATGTATCACTCAGACATTGTAACAAATTGCCCCCTGCGGCCGCAATCCCGCCGATTGCCCAGAATGTGCGCCCCTTTTGTGAGTACAGAGGGGCAAGTCAGGAGACGAATCACAGCAACTCATTGGCCATCTATTAGCGTTGACACGCCCCACTGTCTACAGCTAACCAGTAACCGATTCCAGCCATTACTTTTTGCATGATCCCCCTGCCCGTTATAAAATGCGTTAATACCGTGTCCCAGTCATCACACCAACAGTAACCTGCTTAACACTGTGCTGGGTGAGATTGAGCTTAATGCTCAAATCGGTCGTTTTGTTGTCCTGAAATCTCAGGACAAAACACTGACGGAAAGTCAGCCCTGACTCTCCGACTCACTGGCATAGCCCCTCCGTGCGTGCCAGATTACCTGGTTAAACAAATGGTTATTGGCCCTATCTGTGTCTTTCACTTTTGCTGCGACCCGTTTACCTGACGGGTTGTTTAGGCTTGCGCTTTGATACATAGGAGGCGGGATGGCTACACCGGCGGTAGAACTGCAAAATGTTACTAAAAAGTTTGGCGAGTTTGTAGCGGTAGATAATGTCAATTTACACATTAAAGATGGCGAGTTTTTCTCGCTTCTTGGTCCCAGTGGCTGCGGCAAAACAACCAACTTACGGATGATCGCCGGGTTTGAGCAGCCAACAATCGGGGAAATTTTTATCAAAGGGCAGCCAGTGGCGGGTATTCCGGCTTACCGTCGGCCAGTCAACACCGTTTTCCAAAGTTACGCCCTTTTCCCACATATGACCGTCGCCCAAAATGTCGCTTTTGGCCTGGAGATGAAAGGTGTCCCCCGGCCAGAGATTAACCGCCGGGTGCTTGAGGCTCTGGAGTTGGTCCAGCTGCCTCACCTGAGCGAACGGCGACCAAAACAGCTTTCGGGAGGGCAGCAGCAGCGCATCGCCCTGGCTCGTGCCCTGGTAAATCGGCCACAGGTGCTTTTGCTCGATGAACCGCTGGGAGCGTTGGATTTAAAGTTGCGTAAGGCGATGCAGTTGGAGCTAAAACAGATTCAAGTAGAAGTAGGTATTACTTTTATTTATGTGACTCATGATCAAGAAGAGGCCCTTACTATGTCGGACCGGATTGCGGTGATGAATGAGGGGCTGGTGCAGCAGGTGGGCGAGCCGCGCCGCATTTATGAACACCCGGCGAACCGGTTTGTAGCGGATTTTATTGGTGAGACTAATTTTGTCAGCGGCCGCGTTAAAACGGTCGCGGCTTTAGCTGAAGTTGAGATACCGGGAGCCACCGTCTTAGCCAGCAGTGAGGGCCATTCCCTTTCCCCTGGCCAGGAAGTCACTCTAGCCATCCGACCAGAAAAAATCAACGTTTACCCCACCGGCAAGGTAGATTTGATGAAAAAAGAGGCTGGGATTGATGCCGAAGCAGCGATGAGCCTGTTTGGCGGACAAATCCCGACAGGTGAAGTGGATGTGCGGGAATACCTGGCCATGGAGAAAAATAGTGTGGTCATTAGCGGCCGCGTTCGAGAAGCCATCTACATAGGCACCGACACTCGCTACCGCATTAACCTCAACAACAGCGAAACTTCTCTGGTAGTACGAGTCCAAAATTTCGGCAGCCGGTACGATACCATGTTCAACGTAGACGATGAGGTGTACATCCATTGGGCGGCGGAAAATGCCCAGGTACTGCTAGATTAACGAAAAACAGGGTCTGTCATGACAATTATCCGCACCACTCTTCCAGATGAACCGCGAATGACCGCCGGGTTAAACCCGATGTGGCAAGCGGCCGCATACCTCTCGTTACTCCAGGCTGGCGTGTGGGGGTTCCTGCTCTTTCGCTGGCTCACCTTTGGGGCCATCGGCTGGACGGCCGCGGGATTTGAGACGGCCCTGGCCCAGGGGGGTGGGCTGGCCGGTTATCTGGTGTATGGGGTGCTGTTGGTGGTGGATTTGCTGTTAGGGGTAGGGCTGCTGCGGAATCTGCCGTTGATGGGGCGGGTTGGGCTGGGCCGCGCCCTTGCCGGGATAATCCTGGGGCTGGCTTATTATGGGCTGATGCGTGAGTTCTATGGCGCGGCCGCGTTCGTGGCCCTCTCCGGCATGCTCTTCTTTCTCATCCGCCGAAATATTGCCGGAGCTTTGGCTTACCCGGCTGGCTTCTGGTTAGCCATCTTCTTTGTCGCCCCTATGCTCATCGTTTTCATCGTCAGTTTAGGCGAACGCACCCGCCAGGGCACAGTCACCTACCCCGAATTTAGCCTGAGCAACCTGGAGCTTTACTTCAACGATTACGTCCGTTTTTTTAGCCCTATCGGCGGCGAATATATTTATTTACGCATTTTCTGGCGATCCTTTTGGATTGCTATCTTTAACACCATGGTCTGCCTGGCAGTAGGCTATCCATTTGCTTACTGGATCGCCCGCCAGCCCCAAAAATACCGCAGCACCTATATCTTCCTGGTGATGATCCCGTTTTGGACTAACTTCCTGGTACGGACCTACGCCTGGATGCTCATTTTACGGGATTCAGGGTTGATCAATAATTTTTGGACTATTACGCTGCACCAGCAGGCAGTCTTGCTTTCTGATAACAGTGCCTTTTTTGCCTGGTTGGCCGAAATCAGTTCACGTAAATTACCTCTGTTGTTTAACCAGCCCGCGGTGATGTTAGGGCTGTTTTATGGCTACCTACCCTTTATGGTGCTGCCCCTCTACAGTGCCCTGGAAAAGATGGATTGGTCGCTGCTGGAAGCGGCCGCAGACCTGGGAGCTAACAATTTCTGGCGCACCGTGCGCGTTCTCATCCCCTTGACTATGCCTGGCATCGTGGCCGGTTCCATCATCGTCTTCATCCCCTCTCTGGGGGCCTATGTCACCCCTGATTTAATGGGTGGCGCCAGGGTTGCTTTATTGGGCAATTTGCTCCAACAGCAATTTATGACTGTGCGCGATTGGCCGTTTGGTTCGGCCATTGGCTTCATTATGATGGCCATTATGTTGGCCGCTACCTTGCTTTACTTCCGCACCTTGAACCGCGCCGCGTGATTAGTGAGTGGTTACGTGGTCTGTAAAGTGTCAATCACTATGGGAAATTAAAATGAGTGCAGCTGCCGCAACCCAACCTCAAACTATACCTTTCCCTCGGCAAATGTTTGGCCATAATTTGCGCCGAACCTTCAACAAACATGTGCTGACCTGGCTGGCTGTTGGTGTCTTCCTGTTCCTCTACTTGCCCATCATTGTTCTTATTATCTACTCTTTCAATGCCAACCGGGTCGTCGGTGTTTGGACCGGTTTTACAACCGATTGGTATGTGCGCTTGTTCAATAATCCCCTGTTAGCCAGCGCGTTTCGGGTCAGTATTTGGGTTGCCTTCTGGTCCACCATCATCAGCACTATTTTGGGTACCCTGGCAGCCCTGGTTTTGGAGCGATACCGCTTTTGGGGCAAGCTAACGTATGATGCCATTCTCTATTTGCCGGTCATCATCCCCGATATTGTGATGGCTCTTTCCAGTCTGCTCTTTTTTGTTATGTTCAACGTGGCCTTGAGCCGCTACACGGTGTTGATTATCCACGTCGCCTTCAACATCGCCTTTGTGGCCATTGTGGTGCGGGCACGGCTGGCGGATATGGACGACCGGTTAGAGGAAGCGGCCGCAGACCTGGGAGCTAACGAATGGATAACCTTCCGCCGGGTGACCCTCCCCCTGCTCATGCCCGGCATCGTCTCTGGGGCACTCATGGCGTTCACCCTTTCCCTGGACGATTTCGTCATCACCTTTTTCGTTTCTGGCCCTGGGTCAACCACCCTGCCGGTGCGGGTTTACTCCATGATCAAGTTCGGCATTACCCCAGAAATCAACGCTATTTCTACCCTGATGCTTCTAGGATCAACCTTACTGGTAGTGATTTCCCTGCTTTTGCAACGTCGTTAATTATGGCAAGTATTCGTGTATAGCTCTCTGGCCGCAGCACCTGATACACCAATACTCACCTATGGAGGAGAACAGATGAAGAAATTACCCTTGTACCTTTTACTGATAGCCGGTTTATTGTTAGTCGCCTGTGGCGGTGGGCCATCTGGAGGGCCGAGCAGTAATACGGGAGGCGAGACAACCAGCGATGACGGTACTGTTCAATTAGCCCGTGAACTCAGCGTCTATAACTGGACAGATTACATTGACGAAGAAATTATCACCAACTATGAAGCTGAATATGGGGTCAAAATCATCTACGACACCTTTGCTTCCAATGAAGATTTGTTAGCCAAACTCCAGAGTGGAGCTACGGGCTATGATGTCATCTTCCCCTCAGATTATATGGTCGCCTTAATGATTGAGTTAGACCTGTTAGCCGAGATTGATCTGAGCCAGATTCCCAATTTTGCCAATATTGACGATGATTTTGTCAATGCTCCGTTTGATCCTGGTAACAAATATTGTGTACCCTATCAATGGGGCACGACAGGCATCGCTTACCGGGCTGGCCATCCATTCTTTGAGGAGAACCCGCCCGACAGTTGGGCTTATCTCTTTGAGCCGGAACTGCTGCAACAATATTCTAGCGGGGGAATCAATGTCCTCAACGATCAACGGGAATTAATCTCGGCTGCCCTGGCTTACCTGGGGCATGATCTTAACACCCGCAGCCGGACAGACCTGGAAGCAGCGCGAGACTTGATTTTACAGGCCAAACCGTATTGGAAAACATTCAACAGTGAAGATTATGAAGATTCATTGATGGTGGCCGATGAGGTAGTTCTTTCCCACTCCTGGAGCGGGGATGCTTCGGGGGCGTATTATAAAACGTATGACGAGGAAACCGAGGATGGGAATTGGTATTTTGCTATTCCTAAAGAAGGTGGGGTGAAATGGATGGATAATGCCTGTATCACCAAATCTTCTACTCGGCATGCTACAGCTATGCACTTCCTTAATTACCTGTTAGATGCAGAGGTCGCGGCCGCCGTAACCAATTACACCTACTATGGCAGCCCCAACGCGGCCGCGCTCCCGTTCATCCTGGAAGAAATCCGCAACGATCCCAGTATCTTCCCCCCAGAAGAAACCCTCAACAAGCTCCAATGGTTAGACGATCCTGGTGAAGCCATCTTCATTTATGATGAAATGTGGACAGCAATTAAGGGGTAAACAACCTTAGCTGTTAATCGCTAAACGAAATAAAAAAGCCCTGGGCTGCAATATCGCTCAGGGCTTTTTGTTATGTACATCAAAAACAACCCAATCAATCATCCCAATAGAATCCATCGGGTTGGAGTGAAATCTTCTGTACTCGCCAATTTGCCTTCTGCTTTAGCCTGAGAAAACTTAACCGAACCCGAAATTCTTCCCCTAAAGATGGCGCATTACGTCCAGCTATCCATACCGTGTCGTGTGGGGTCGGATTATATTTTTCTTGCAACATACCATTAGGTACAGCCGCTATAGTCATGCTCTGTCGGTCAAGGCTATACCTGAGTTCTTGAAGATTAAGTAACATAGGAGGTTTTACCCTCAGCAATGAGTTTCATTTGTGTGCTAGTTTCAATTTTAGCACGTGCCATTGTTACATACTTTTCTTCCAGATCAATGCCAATGTATTGCCGGTTGGTCTGGATAGCGGCTATTGCCGTTGTGCCGCTGCCCATAAAACAGTCCAATACAATTTCATTTGGGTCGGTCAACAGGCGTATAACTCGCAAAGGCAGCTCCAGAGGAAATTTCGCTTCGTGATCATCATTGACCCTTACTGAAGGAAACTGCCACACCCCCCTCGATCCCCAATCACGCCATTCATCTGGAGATAACCGGCCTCTATCATACTTTGTTATACCTGGCTTCCAAAAGAAATAGAGATATTCAAATTCATCTACTGAACGGTATGACAAACTAGCCCAACGAGAATTTTCCCAGGCTGCGTCTTTGATCCAAACCCGGCGATCATAGGGGTAAAAACCAGCCTTTATGGCCCATTCTTCCAGTAATCCCCCCACGATTTTTACTCGCGTTTGCGGTTCATATTTACCACCACGAATGTTATTGCCATGCAAGCGACGATCTATCGTCTGTTCACTGCACCCCAACAGTTTAGCTAGTTGATAACGGTTATAAGTGGGATAGCGAGCCATAGCCTGCAAAACATCTTCTCGCGTAACAGGCGAGCGTTTTTTATTGACCGCATCTGCTTGAATGCGGGGCATTGCCTCATCTCTAAAACACAAAATATCTGCTATGTTAATGACCAGGAAGCCACCAGGCTTGACAATAGGAAAATGAAGAGCAATGACTATCTCTAAAAGTTTTTGCCAATCAGCAAAGGTAAGATAAGTTTCATACTCTTTGCCCACAAAATAGGGTGGCGACCATACACTCAGAGCGACACTGTTTGGCTCAATTTCTGATAGGAGGATACGAGCATCGCCCTGATGTATCTGATTCTTTGGCAAATAAGATTTGTGTCCATTACCGTTTACATAAAGTTCTCGAAATGTGCCCTGTAACTCCTTTGGCAACCTATCTATTTGAAAATTTAAGTGGGATTGTTCATTCATAGCCATATTGTCACCCGGGTTATAAGTTAGAACACCTATTCCGATTATATCTGTTTTGTTCCAAAATGGCTTTAGCAGCAGCTAAGTCATGTTCAAAAACAAGTTAGCGGTTTCAGATTGGTTTAATTCCTGAAGATTGAACCAATCTCCACCAGGTTAATTCCGAATGACTGCATAGAATGACATGCAGGTGCTATGTCTGACTCTGCCAATGCTGGCGAACAGCCTGACCACCCTGGTAAACAGTTGCGGCCGCACGTTCAAGAGTAAAATCGAACAAAATATACCGATCTGCCGGGGGATAAGTTGCCAACCTCACGGCCAGGGCACGTAATTCCAGATCATCTGTCAGATAAGCACGTCCCGTAACAATAAACTCGCCACTATCACCACTGTTATCACTCACCGCACAATGAATGGCATAACGACCATCGCGACGGAGATCATAACCTTTAGGGGATGTAGGCTCCATAAACACAAAAAGATGGCCGTGGCCAATAATGGGCGTCACCGGATGGACACGCGGCGAACCGTCTTTACGGATCGTTGCCAGATAGGCCACTTTACCGTTAAGTCGTTCTGCGCCAAAGGCAGCGAGTTCAGGTTGCGTTTCTTCGAGATTTTGCCAACTCATTATCACCCTCCTATTTCACTCACCAAACTCAAAAGATGCGAATTTACAGGGATAGTACCCGCCGGAAATTGTTGATCAAGAACCCCTTTCATTTTAGAACATATATTTTAGAACATAGATTCCCTTTTGCCGACATGGTAGGCAATGATGCCAACGAACATCGAGGGCAGCAAAAGGTTGCCCGTTTGCGAATATCGCAATATAATTGCCTTATTATTACGATTTATGCAGATAAATCCAAATATACCTCGCCTAAGCGCAAATGTACGCTGTTTAGGGCTAACCATTCCCTACTCATTTCCTCATGGATAATTTGGATCGTGCCATTCTCTCATTTTTGCAAAAAGATGGGCGCAAACCGTACACGGAAATTGCCCAGGCATTGAATGTTACCGAAGGCACGGTGCGTAACCGGGTCGCTAAGCTAGTGGAAGACCGGGTGGTGCAGATTGTGGGCATGGTGGACCCATACCAACTAGGGTTTGATGCCCCGGCTCTGATTGGTGTAAGTGTGCAACCAGCAGAATTGGACAACGCGGCCGCGACCATTGCCACCTTTCCCGAAGTCAGTTACCTCATCATGGTCTCCGGAGAATATGACCTCATGGTTGAAGTCATGTGCCGCAACCGGGAACATCTGGCCTCGTTTATCAAAGACCATCTGCACCAGGTACCTGGCCTCAACCGTACCCAAACCTTTCTCATCCTACACACCTACAAAATGGCCTATGGCGCCCAGCCGATGTTGACTCAGTTGAAGTGAGGGCGTAAGAGATTGAGAGACTGGAGATTGGAGATTGGAGACTGGAGAGTGGAGAGTGGAGAGTGCTTATAATTCACTCGCCTACTCGCAAACTCGCTTACGCACCTATTCGCATCCCCCAAAGGAGTTCCTATGAAGCCCATGTACATCAACGGACGTTTTACAGTTGGACGAGCGAAGGAGATGATCCCAGTCATCAACCCGGCAACAGAAGAGGTACTGGATGAGGTGCCGCGAGGCACGGCTGAGGATGTGCATGAGGCGGTCGCGGCCGCAAAACACGCCTTCCCCGAATGGTCCCGTACCCCGGCTACCGTCCGGGCCGGTCTGCTCCACGAAGCTGCCAGCCTGATGAAAAGCCATGCCGAGGAGCTGACCCACCTGCTCACCGAAGAAGAGGGCAAACCGTTCGTTGAGAATGAAGAAGAAGTTTTCTGGACCTATGACACCTTCCACTATTACGCCGAACTAGCCCGACATGAACGCGGCCGCTTCCTGCCCCCTGGCGATCCTGACCAGATCAACTTTGTCATCAAAGAGCCTTACGGCGTAGCTGGCTGTATCATCCCCTGGAACTTTCCCCTGCTGCTCCTGGCCTGGAAACTCGCCCCGGCGTTAGCGGCCGGCAACACCGTCGTCATCAAACCATCTGAACTAACCCCCCTCTCCACCCTGCGCCTGATCGAACTGGCCTTTGATCATCTTCCCCCAGGCGTCGTCAACGTCGTCACTGGCTACGGTCCAGAAGCAGGTGAAACGCTGGTGCGCCACCCTGACGTCCCCATCATCGCCTTCACCGGCTCCGTGGAAACCGGACAGCGTATCGCCAGCATCGCCGCCCCAATGATGAAAAAGCTCCACCTGGAACTGGGTGGCAAAGACCCCATGGTCATCGCCCCTGATGTAGATATCGAGATGGCCGTGCGTGGGGCCGCTTATGCCGGAATGCTTAACGCCGGGCAAGTCTGTACCAGCACCGAAAGGCTGTATGTTCACGAGAGCATTTATGGCCGCTTTAGTGAAGAGTTGGCCGATTTCGTAGGCAAATTGCGCCTGGGCAGCGGCCTCGATCCTGACACCGACGTTGGACCGATGATTCGCAACCGTTTCCGCGAAAAGGTGGAAGGGCAGTTGGCTGAGGCCACCAATCTGGGGGGGCAAATTTTAATAGGGGGGAAGCGGCCGCAGCAGCCCGCCAAGGGGTATTTCTTCGAGCCAACCGTCATCGTCAATGTCAACCACCAGATGGCCCTCATGCGTGACGAAACATTTGGCCCGGTGCTGCCTCTCATGCCTTACCGGGATTTCGACGAAGCGATCCGCCTCTGTAATGACACCCGCTTTGGCCTGGGAGCATCCTTGATGAGCCATGACGCTAAACTGGTAAAGCGGTTTTTTGACAATGTGAAAGCCGGCACCATCTGGATCAACGATCCCCTGACCGACAATTTTGCCGGGCCGTTTGGGGGAATGAAGATGACCGGCGGTGGCCGCGAACTGGGACAGGAAGGGCTAGATGAGTTTCTGGAAGTGAAGCACGTCCATTGGGATGTAGAAGGGAAAATCAAAGAGTACTGGTACCCTTATGGAGAGTAGGTTAGTGGACCAATGGCGCGTATGCAGATGGCAAATGGGGTCAAGTAGGATGCGGCCGCGATGAGGTACAATAAAAAAGTATAATTCAACCAGAACAAAAATGTAACTTCCATCCACATCTTACACGAGCAACCAGTGTGATTCAGCGTGATTTGGCTTATGTCGAAGCTATGCATAAAGCTGCTGGACCAACACCGTTTCAACGCAAATTACGAGAACAAGGTCTTTTGCCATAACACTCAAGTTGTACATGGATCAAAACGTACCCTGGGCCATAACGGTCGGATTACGGATGGTCGGAGTAGATGTAGTAACAGCGTATGAAGATGGTAACCATGAATTGGACGACTCAGATTTGTTAGATCGAGCAAGGGAAATGTTGCCAAAGGAACATAGTATGCATTACCACTCAGCTATTGCCCATGTTTCCCCCGTGTGGAGCCGGGGTAGCCAGATGGTGGCGGAGCGGGGTGAGGGGGCGTATCTGTATGCTGCGGATGGCACTCGGTACCTGGATTTCACCTGCGGTATCGGCGTCACCAATACCGGCCACTGCCACCCCCACGTCGTCCAGGCTATCCAGGCCCAGGCAGCCAAATTGCTGCACGGCCAGGCCAACATTGTCTACCACCCGGCAATGCTGGCTCTCATTGAGGAGCTTCGGACTATCGTTCCCTCCCATATTGATAGCTTCTTTTTCAGCAACTCTGGGGCTGAAGCGGTGGAAGGGGCGGTAAAGCTGGCCCGCATGGCTACCGGCAGGCCGAATATCATCGTTTTTCAAGGCAGCTTTCACGGCCGTACTGTTGGCACCATGTCCCTCACCACCTCGAAAACGATTTACCGGAGTGGCTATCAGCCCCTCATGGCCGGGGTGTTTGTGGCCCCATTCCCGTATGCTTACCGGCTGGGTATGAGTGAAGCGCAGGCCAGCGCGTACTGCCTGGAGCAGGTGCGCCACCTTTTGCACACCCAAACCGCTCCCCAAGAAACAGCGGCCATGCTGATTGAACCGGTTTTAGGTGAAGGAGGGTACGTGGTGCCCCCGGCCTCATTTTTGACCGGGCTGCGCCAGATTTGTGATGAACATGGCCTATTGCTCATTCTGGACGAGGTGCAATCTGGTTTTGGGCGCACCGGCACCTGGTTCGCCCTGGAACATTCGGGAGTGAAGCCGGATATTTTGATTGCCGCCAAAGGGTTAGCGTCGGGGATGCCCCTTTCAGGGGTATTTGCCCCGTTGGCCCTGATGGCGAAATGGACGCCCGGGGCACACGGGGGCACATATGGGGGGAATGCAGTAGCTTGCGCGGCCGCGGCCGCTACCATTCAAGCCATCCGCCAGGAGAATATGCTGACCAACGCCCAGGCCAGAGGGCAGCAGCTTATCGCCGGGCTGCGCCATCTGCAAGAAGAACACCCGGTCATCGGTGATGTGCGCGGTCTGGGGCTGATGATCGCCACTGAGTTCACTGGCTCAGACGGTCAGCCAGACAAAAACAGGGCCAAAGCCGTCGTCAAAGCATGTTTCGACCAGGGAGTTATGCTCCTCACCTGTGGCACTTATGACAACATCATCCGCTGGATTCCCCCCCTGGTCGTGTCTCAGGAGCAGATCAATGAGGCCGTGGGAGTGTTCGCGGCCGCGTTGTCAACATAAAAAGATAACCACATGTAACTGCTAAGGCACACAAAAATTTCACCGCCAGGACGCCAAGATCAGTAAGAATTTCTTGAGGAACTTTGTATTCTTGGGTCTTTACGGTTAGCAGTTACCACAAATTACACCAATTATCACGATCATGAATTTGGGCATAGTCCATCTTCACTTACTCCTCAGTCCAAAATCCTTACAAAGGGGGTGACTCTCACCCATCAACAATCCCAGCCTCTTAATTTCTTAATCGCCTAATCTCTCAATCTCTAATCATCTACAAAGGAAAACCCCTATGCCAATACAAGGCCCCAAAACCCACGCTTACTTTGAACGAGCCATGAATGTCATCCCTTACGGCGTCAACTCCAACTTCCGCTGGTGGGGTGTCGAAGATACCCTGGTCATCAGCAAAGCCCAGGGAGCCCACGTCTGGGATATGGATGGCAACAAATATATTGATTACCGCCTGGCCTTCGGGCCAATTATCCTGGGCCACTCCTACCCTCGCGTTGTGGAAGCGGTGCAAAAGGCGATCACCAATGGCACCCTCTTCGCCTGGACAACCCCCCATGAGGTCGAATTGGCTGAACGTATCTGCCGCATGACCGGGGTAGATATGGTGCGCCTGACCAACACTGGCACCGAAGCCACTATGCATGCCTTACGCATTGCTCGTGCCTATACGAAGCGGGAAAAGTTGATCAAATTCGAGGGCAATTACCATGGGATGCATGATTATGTGCTGTTTAGCACCGCTTCCAGCGACCCGGCCCAGATGGGGCCGCGCAGCAAGCCGGTCAATGTACAGGTCAGCCGGGGTATTCCTAAAGACATAAACCAATATGTCATCAACCTGCCTTACAATGATTTTGAGCTGTTAGAAGAAACGATCAGCCGCCAGGGTGAGGAGATCGCGGCGGTCATCGTTGAACCCACCATGGGCAACACCGCCGGTATCCTGCCCCGCCCCGGCTGGCTGGAGAAAATCCGCGAACTATGTGATCAGTATGGCATTGTGATGATCATGGATGAGGTTAAAACCGGTTTCCGGCTGGCCAATGGAGGGGCACAGGCGTATTTTGGCGTTAAAGGGGACCTGGCGACTTATGCCAAATCATTGGGCAATGGGTTCCCAGTGGCTGCTATCGGCGGCAAGCGGGAAGTGATGATGACGGTTAAGCCAGGGGAGTTCTCACATGGGGGAACGTATATTGGCAATGTGCCGGGGAGCGCGGCCGCTATCGCTACCCTGGACATTCTGGAAAATGAGCCAATCATCGCCACCATTTATGAACGGGGGCAGCGGCTCATGGACGGCATTGACGCCATTCTCACCCGTGCGGATGTGCCCCACAAAATGACCGGCCTGCCCCCCATGTTTGGCTACATCTTGGGTACCTGGCACGATCCCTCTGATTTCCGCAGCTATATGGAAGGGGATGAGCCTCTCTATGAGCGGATTGTAGTGGAGATGATCAAACGCGGCGCCGTTACCGAAACAGATGGCCGCGAACCGTGGTTTATGTGCTACAGCCATGATGACGCGGTTGTAGATGAGACGCTTACCATTTTTGAGGACGCGGTTAAAGCGGCAACGGTGTAGCGCAGAGTGGCAGAGTAAAATCGTTACTTGCACTCTGCCACTTTTTACCCCGCCAATGTCGCGGCCGCATTGGCCAGCACAATCTCATCCCTTTCCTGCACCCACACCTGAAACAGCACCCTATCCGGCTCTTGCTGCCACATTTCCGTGACCAGGGTTTCACCAGGGAAAACATGGCGGGTGAAGCGGCATTCCAACCGCTTTATCCGCCGGGGATCCTGGTTAGCAAACAGCTTCAAGACGGCGCGGCCAGCAAAGCCAAAGGTACATAACCCGTGCAAAATGGGGCGGTGAAACCCCCCCCAGGCGGCCATGGCCGGGTCGGCGTGCAGGGGGTTGGGATCTCCGGCCAGCCGGTACAGCAACGCCTGATTCTCAGCGGTTTTTTGGATCATCACCTCATCAGGAGCGCGATCTGGGGGCTGATTTTTCAACCCGGATGGTCCCCTCTCCCCCCCAAATCCCCCCAACCCCCGAACAAACACAGACGAACGGTTAATACAGACAACATGCCCGGCCTCATCCCGGCTGATCGCTTCAATCATCAGCAGTGCGCCACTCCCCTTATCGTAAACATGGGTGATTTTGGCCTCGTTGGTAAGGGCAGCCTGGATGGGCAGCGGCCGCAGCAGGTCCAACTCCTGCTCCCCATGCAGCAGCATCATCGGGTTAAACCGCATTCCCGGCACATTCATCAGATTGCCAATGGCATCAAAAGGAAAAGTGACGGCCATCGTTGGCAGCGGGGTAAACGCGGGGCTAAGTTCATAGACAAATTTTAACTCTTCCGGGTCAAGGGGGTCTGCGGCCGCGCCCACTCCCAGAGCATACAAAGCTACATCTCGCTGGCTATACGCAAATTGCAGCGGGGGAAAGCTGTAACCAACGACCTGACGGGGATCAATAAAGGAATCCATAACCCAAACTCCTGTAAAGCAGTGCCGAGAGCTGGGGACTGCGTGAGCTTCCACATAGTCCCGGCAAGTACTTGGTTTTACGGCTGGGTGATGACTGCTTGCAACTGGGGCCAATGGGCCTGATCATGCTTAACGGCCAGGTGCAGAAGCTCGTGCATACTGGTAGGGCCAAAAAAGGCGTGGCGGCCGCGCCGCTGCCAGATCGCTTCCGGTAATGGGTGTAAAAAGGCAACCGTCTCCTGCCTGGCAGCCACAAAATCAGCCAACGCCCGCGCCCCATCTTGCTGCTGGTACCCCCGCTCCACCGCCCAGCGATCTGGATCAGCCCCGGCGATAAACGCATTTTCTTTAGCCAGCAACTCCCGAAAACGGGGCTGATGCACTTCCTGCTCCACATCGCGTAAATGGCATAGCAGTTCGGTGAGGGACCAACTGCCCGGGGCGGGGCGATGGGCCCAATGAAGGATCGCGGCCGCGTCTATCATCCCTTGCAGTTGGATGACAAATGCTAACATCTGGGTCAGCAAATAAGGTACTGGCTCCAGCTCATGCATCAATCCACCTGTAACCAACCCGCCTGCAAACAAATGGCCAGGTCAGCCAATGAACCATGCCCCCGCGTTGGGCTGTCATATTCACTATCCGGCCCATCGTGAAGCCAAAAGGAAGCCATCCCTAAAGCTGTAGGGGGCAAAATATCATTTTGCTGATCATCCCCCACCATCAACGCCTGGTCTGGCCGGCAGTGAATCCGGGCCAAAATCTCGTGATAATATGCCTGGTTGGGTTTGGCTGCGTGCATCTCTTCATAACAAGTAACCAGAGCAAATGGGTAGTGGCTGACAGGCAAATTAGCCCAGCGCAGCCGCTCCTCAATAGCGATGCGTGGGAAAAGGGGGTTGGTGGCCACCACTACCTGAAACCCTTTGGCAAAGGCCCATTCTACCAGGTCAACCGCTCCTGGCACTGGCTCGGTAATCTCTTGCAGCGATGGAAACTGCTCTTGATAAAATTGGGTGAAATACGGCTCTACAATCGCCGGGTCTAGCCCTGTTCGCTGCTGGAACACGCGCCAGAAAACTTCCCGGTTGGTCAGGGTAGGGTCATTGTTATTGATCATGGCCCGGGTGCCCATAAGCATCTCTTGCATAAACCGCTCTTTATCCATGAGCGCGGCCGCGTACTCCCCCAGCAGCTTAAAATAATGGGGTAAAAAAGAGTCCATCTTGTTCCGCAACAAGGTATCATCCAGGTCAAAAAGAATTGCTTGTAACATAGGCAGTCAGGTTTGTTAGAAGTTCAAGGGTCTGGTAAAGTGTGACACGTGGTACGTGACCAATAAAAGTCACACCGTACGCTTCACACATCATTCCCCCCCAAATAGTTCATGGAAGCCCGGTTTTTCGGCGGCACATTGGGGGCAGCCAGCATACGGATTAGGCACATCCACCAGATGTTTGCTGCACCAGGTACGGATTTCGACGTTACGCCCAAACAGCCCTAAGAACCCCTTTTTGATGGTGCCTTCTAGCACCAAATCAGGACTGTTGTTGGCGTCCAGGATAGCCGGAACCGGGCAGTTGGTGCAGTCAGCCGGCTGCCAGGGGGGGGATTGGCGGTTGGCTTGAAGGAGACGGCACTCTTGATCGTTGCGGCCGCGGTGAAAGTTTTGGTAGTAAAAACGGCATTCTTTGCCAGCAGGGGTACGCATTGGTAAGTCGTGTGCAATAAACGATGAGCCATGAACCACAGGGATTGTTCCAGATTATAATGGGAAATTTTCTCTTGGCTATTAGTTCCCTTTAACAAAAAAGCGACCCATTTCTGAGTCGCTTTATGGAGTACACCCGGAGGGATTCGAACCCCCGGCCTTCTGGTTCGTAGCCAGATGCTCTAATCCACTGAGCTACGGGTGCAAAAACCTGACTGGTATTATACCAGAGAGGGAGCGGGGAGAAAGGGATTCGAACCCTTGAACGGCTTTTAAAGACCGTTAACCGCTTAGCAGGCGGCCCCATTCGACCACTCTGGCATCTCCCCAGTTGTCAATGTTATATCCAGCGGAGGGAGAGGGATTCGAACCCCCGGTGAGCTTGCACCCACTACGGTTTTCAAGACCGTTGCCATCGTCCACTCGGCCATCCCTCCATCCCTGCCTTTGGTTGTTAAAAGCCACAGCGGTTTAGGAGTATAACATGGTCAGATAGGGCTGTCAAAACTTGCAAAATGACAACAGCAATTCTCAATTTGGCAGCAGTTCTCAATTTGCCCTGAAATGAATGTAGATTCTCTCATTGAAGTCAAGA
>JAHDWJ010000065.1 GCA_023384415.1 Anaerolineae bacterium | reverse complement strand
GGAACGAAGATTATCTCCTTAAGGTGTTAACAGGTTAATATGCGATTGCCCTATGCCATATAACAAGATTAGTGCCTTCCAAGAGAAATAATTATTGTTCATTGGCTTCAATGTGGGTCAGGTTTAAAGTACCCAACCCAATAGGGCCAATCAGCAGCACGATCTGGTCTAATAGGTTGTGGATCTGGGAGGTGAGTTGCAAAGGCAGCCATAAACCTTCCTAACTCCTGCTTGAACTGCATGAAGGTCAAACCACGTCTATACTTGTTGTACAAATGTACACCAAATTGTACCGCTCGATGATCTTCAACATCATCACCTATGTTCAAACTTACACCAGAGGGGGAGATTACCGGGCCAAATTTACCTTCTGGATTGTAGGGTGGCGCATCCGGTTGCCTATGGGCAGGAGCAAAGAAGAAAGGCGCAATATTGACCTGGGTTTTTTGACATAAGTACCTTCACAGAACAATTTTGGATATTGTCGGCTATGGGAAACAACTGTTACTGCTGCCGTAATAATTTAAGGTCGTTGGGCGTGGATAACCATCCGCTGTTTCGGCGAAGGGGAATCTAAAGCGATTTCGGTAACGGGTTGGCCAGTTTTGGGTCAGATCAAAAATCGGTTATTTCTTTCTGGCATAAAATCATTGGCAGAACCAACAACCGCTAGGGATTACGGCGCAACTGAATCAGGTTCATAGGCAACCAACCGCCGATGAATTTGGGTGACATAATTGTTCCAATCTTCCATAGTAACTATTTGATCATTAACGGGCATAATGGCCCGCACAAGAATATTTTCCTTTTGAGCTAAGACAAAACATTGACTGTAACTCCCGTCTTGCATACTATACAGTCCCTGTATGCACGACCACCAGCTATTGGTTAGCTCGGGTAATGTTAAGGAGAAGCCTTTTGCTTGAAATATATCTTCATATCGTGCTGCCATAAAGTCGAAATTTTGAGTTGCCATGAACTCATCAGCATACACCCATACGGATTGACTGGTTCTAAAGGGGCTTACGTTAGATGTACGGCGCAAAGGGAGTGGATCAGGCCCTATGCCTGCCCTAGCCATCGCTTCTGGTATTATTTCGGTTTCTGGTGGATACCTCTCCTCGCTTTCAAAGTATGAATTCGCTGGCCAGCCCATATCCTCTGGCTGCACTAGTAAGGGAGTCAGGTTCATTTGCCTGGTTAGCGTGGTTGTGGCTATTGTCGGAGAGGAGTTACACCCAAGTAAAAGGATACAGAAGCAAAGAAAAAAGGCACAATATTGATCTGTTTTTTTTGACATAAGTACCTCTGCAAAGTGTTCTTTACGGGAAGCAGCTATTACTATTATGGTAATAATTTAAGAGAGTTGACGGTGGATGACCATCTGCTGTTTCAGGAAAAGGGAATCTAAAGCGATTTCGGTAAGGGGTTGGCCAATTTTTAGTCAGATCAAAAATATGCAAACCAGCAGACACGGGAGCGTAAAAACGCGTGGCCGTTCGCAAATACCTGAGGGGCAAAAAACTCTCAGTTTCTACAACTCTTGGAAACGAGTTCTCTGCTAAAGCATCTTTATTAGGGTAAAGATTACTCACCTTGGAAGGTACCACCACCCACACCTCTCTACTATCAACGAATGACGTACCCACATTGAATCCGCCCCCTGTATTACACATTCCCCCCGTTGTAAATCCAATTGACCCCTCAAACGACATGCGATCACCTGAATACTCTACTTGACCAGCAACAATATCATTGAGTAGAGACCCGCTAACCCCAATATTGGCACTATTTTGTCCCCCGCTTCCTTGAGAATATTCAATAAAGCCATTCGCAGAAACAAGGGGCGTATTAACTCCAAGGCCTCCCTGAAAGTTGGTTTGCGAATAAGTTCCACTTCGTTCAGTGCCAAATAAAGAGTATTGAATGCCGTGAACCTGTTCATACATGCCGCTAACGGCAAATAGATCGCAAGAGGCTGCTATATATTGCTCTCCATAGAAGATCACATCACCATGTCTGCCATACACCAAAACTTCCCACCAACCGGTTACATCATAAATGGGGTTTGTAAATGTGGGGTTAATTGTAAGGGTGCTGTTGGTAGGGGTAGTATGACACCAGGTACCCCCTGTTGATGTTTCAAAACAATCCATTCCCCGAGGGTCAGTAAATCGAATTGGGTTGTTAAAAACATACATGTAGCCGTGCATGGTGTACGGCCGTCGCATATCTCCCTGCCAGGGGTCACGACTGAGAAGGATATGTAAATCTGGGGCATAATATCGGGCACGAAGATATATGAATCCGGTCGCCCCGTCATGCTGCTCACCAGTGAAGCCGTAGACCGTGCCGCTGCTGCCAGTGCGGGCCAGCAGGCTGCCGTAAGGTGCGTAGGTGGTGGCAGTTTCCACACTGCTGCCCACCGTTTCTACCCGCACACTACCCAACCCATCAGGCAGTAGGTAGCGGGTTTCGGTGCTGTCATCCTGGCTAATCAAATCCAGACCAAACAGGTTGGTGGTTTGGGTCGTGCCATCGTCACTGACCAACACCTGGGACAACCCCAGAATGTCGTTGGTGTAAGTAATGGTGGTCGTCATATTATCGGTGATCTCTAGCTGCTGCAGTCGGTTCCCATCGCCATCATAAACAAATTGGGCCAGAGTTTCTACCCCTACCCCCAAGACCATGGTGCTGTGTTCAACCAGCAAGTTGCGCTGGTTGTAATCATACAACAACCAGGTAATTATATCGGGCAGGTTAATACCGGTCAGGTTGCCGTTGGCATCATATACATAGTCGGTTGTCCCCTCGAGATCGGTGGACGTTTGTAATTGGTTGGCGGCATTGAAGGTACGAGTAGCGGTAATGGTTGTCGTGCCTATGGTCTCGGTATAAGCAACCATATTGCCCACCAGGTCATAAGCGTAGATGTATTCGGCGGTAAGGTTGCCGCTGTAAACGGCACTGGTTAACCGATACAAGGGATCATAACTATATTGGATAATGGTTGTTTCCAGAGATTCCAGAGTGAGCAAGGTATGATGGATGACCTCATGGCTCTCGTGTTCATCGGCCCAAACCAGCAGCACGGTTCCATTGACACTGTTTCGGGGTAGGGCCAGGCTGGTCTGTTCATAGCTGCTGGTCAACATCGCCACATTGTCTCCCTCTTTACTTCCATCGGTCAACAAATGCTGACTGTATAATGAGGCTGGATTACCTTGCTGCCAGGCAACCCACCAGCCGGTTGGGGTGGTGGAAATGATTGGGCTGTGGGCGTTGTTGTCGTGGCTGTAGGAGAGGGTACTGCCAGGGGTGCTGCCATTGGCTAACATGCGTCGCCCCTGGACTCCTTGAGGGGTAAAACCACCATTGTTGTGCCAGACCACCAGGAACGCTTCAGCCACATCACTCCAGGCGACGGCTGGGGTCAGTTCATCGTCAGAGCTATCCGTTAAGGCCACATTACCCCCTGATAAAGTCAGGTCACTTTCCAGACGCTGGCCGTAAATCTCCCATTGGCTGTCTCGGCTGTCTTGCCACACAACCAGGTGGGTACCATCGTCGCTGACGGCCAGAGCCGGATAGGTTAAGGCACTGGTTTCAGAAGCGACCAAAACTGGTTCGGCCTGCTCCTCAACTTTGTAGGCATAAATGGCGTGGTCATCCAGGTTGTCCAGAGTGTACCAGATGACCGTAAAGGTGTCATCATCGGGATTATAAGCCACCGAAGGATGACTGTTGAAGTATGAATCAGCGATTAAGAAGGAAGAGTCGGGAATACCGTCATAGCTTACAAAACTGGCTTCAATCTGATCGTCATTATTGCGCCAGACAACCAGGTAATAATTTTCATGCGGATTATAAGCAACAGCAGGTTCAATGCTTCTGTCAGCAATTATAAACGGTTCATCTAGCAACACCCCTTCTTCACTCATTCGCTGACCCTGAATGAACCATTGGCTTTCACCTTCATCAAATTCTTGCCACACGACTAAATATTCCTCATCCTGACTGTTATAGGCGATGGTGGGATTTTGCCGTTCATTGGCATCACTGGCTGAGGTAAGGGTATAAGGGCCAATTTGCAAGGGCATACGTAAGGTTTCGGTGGCGATTACCCGGTTGCCTACACCATCCAGTTGATATAGATAGTCGGCAAATAAGGTATTGGTGGCCTCGTGGTGATGGCTGAGGTTGATAAGCCGGTTGGCGGCATCGTAGCTGTTGATGGTGATGACCCCGTTGGGTAGGGTGGTGGTGATAAGGCGGCCAACATTATCATATTGATAGGTGGTCACTTCTTCCAGCCAATCTTCTACTTCTATCAGACGATTGTCAGTATCATAAGTATAGGTCACTGCTTTGTTATCTGGGTAGGTTAAGCTCGTGCGGTTGCCAACGGTATCATAGCCGTAGAGAATCGTACCGCTAAAAGGGTTGGTCACAGTGATAAGGCGATACCAGTCATCATACCCATAGGTGGTTATGCCGGTGTTGTGTATCATGGTTAATCGGTTCCCCAACGCATCATACGCATAGGAGACGATCTCGCCATCTACCATGTAGCCAATCGTTACCAGGCGGTTTAAGGCATCATAGCTGTAGAGGGTAACCGCCTCATTCGTATCGGTGATCACCGTTTTCAGATTCAGCGCATTGTAGGTGAGATGGGTCTCGTTTCCCAGAGCATCACGGATAATGGTAGGTCGGTTCAGGTTGTCGTAAACGGTGTGGGTTGTGGTCAGCCCCAGGGCATTGGTGATCACGGTATGGTTGCCCAGAGCGTCGTATCTGTATTGGGTGGTGACATGGTAGGGGGGTTCCGTGGGGGGTAAATCGGGATAATGGTTTTCCATGACCGCGACCAGCCGATTAAGGCCATCATACAGGTAACCGGTACGCACTCCTGCGGCGTCTGTTACCGCTACCTGGTTGCCCAGAGCATCATATTCGTAAGAAGTGGTGTTATTTTCCGGGTCAGTGATGCTGAGGCGGCGGCCAGACAAATCGTAGCTTATAACTGTACTCTGTTCTGCGCCATTGGTGGTGGTAATGACCCAACTGGCGGCGTTGTAGGCCTGGGTGGTGATGACCCCTTCGGGCGTTGTGGTTTGCACCAACCGGTTGAGGGTGTCATATTGATAATGGGTGGTGTGCCCTTCGGCATTGGTGGTGGTCAGGCGGTTGCCCAGCGCATCGTAACTGATATGGGTAGTGATGGGGGCGGCATCCAGGTAACGGGTGGTGGTGATCAAACGGCCCAGACCATCGTAAGCAAATTCGGTGATCTGTCCTAACGCATCCTGACTGGTACTGCGTCGCCCCAGCGAGTCGTAGGTTATCAGGGTACAGACGTTAATATGTGGATAGGCTGGGGGAAATTGGCAATCAGCCGCTTCGTTTATGGGTGAACCATCCCAATTAAACACCGTGAGAAACGGCCGCCCAACTGCATCATATACAGTCAGGGTTGTCTGGCTGAGGGCGTTGGTTGTGGTAACTGGCCGACTATTGGCATCATACCCATAAAGGGTACAGATGTTTTCATCGTCATTATTATCGGGGGATAAATAACATTCGCTGGGGGAATCGAACCCTGGCTGCCAATTATGGACGGTGGCCCTGACCCGATTTAATTCATCGTAGAAGGTGCGGGTGGTTTGGGTCAGCGTGTTAGTGACAAAGATGGTGTTGCCAACCTCGTCGTATTGGTATAGGGTGCAGATATTCTCATCTCGCTCTCGAGGCAGGGTAGCACAATCGGCCAATGTGGCGATGCCGTCCCAGTTCTCTAGCGAACCTTTGACCCGGTTGAGTTCGTCATAGAAGGTACGGGTCTGACGACCCAAGGGATCGGTGATCAGCAATACATTACCGGCCGCGTCGTAGGTATATTCGGTAATCAGGTCGCGGTCAGGCTGTATCTCTGTAAAGATGCCATCTTCCCAATTGACGATGGTGCGGCTAACCTGCCCCAGGCTGTTGTATTCAGTAACAGTGGCTAAACCCAGGCTATTTGTGCGGGTGACAACGCGGCCATGGGCATCGTAGCCGGTCAGGGAACAGATATTGTACTCTGGGTCAGGGTTGGTGAAATCTGTACAGAGGGTAACCGGAGAGGTAAGGTTATCATAGTTGACAACGGTGGTGACCACCCGCCCAGCGGTGTTGTAAAAGGTCAGGTTGGTTTGGCTCAGGGGGTTGGTGGTGGAGATGGGGCGGCCAGCAGGATCGTAACCATAACGGGTACAGATGTTACTATCGCGGGGGCCGGAGGTAAATGAGCAATTGTTTTCCCAGGTGGTGGGATTCGTTCCTGTCCAGTTTTGGATAGTAGCGATGAGGCGATTGCCGGCGTCATACACATTGAGGCTAGTAACAGGGGGAATATCCAGGCTAACCTGGGTGGCGGTGATGAGGCGGCCGACAACATCATAACCATAGGTCATGGTAATAGCATCTGTGGTACCATGAGCACGGACGGTTTGGGTTACCTGTCCATATTCATTGTACCAGTAGTGAGACACACGACCATCAGGATCTTCCTGGAATGCCAACAATCCTGTGGCTGTAGGGAGGTAAAATGTGGTTTGCTGTAGGGCATCCGTGCTGCTGGTGCGGAAGGTTGGCAGGTCGGTATTTTCATAACTGTATGTTGTGCCGTACCCTCTGGCATTTTCTATTTCGGTGAGATTGTTCAAACTATTATAATCGAACAGGGAGTGATGATTCAACGCATTAGTAATCTGTTCCAGGTTACTGCCACCAGCATCCCAGGCAATCTGCATGTAGTGCCCATTCGCATCCAAGATGCCGTTATGTTTGAAATTACCATCATAATTGACGCTCGTTCCCACCTGGCAGTTGGCAATATCCGCTGAACAGTCATAGCGAGTGTCCACAAGCGTACCCAGTACGTTATAGGTATGCGTCATAATGACATTGTTTTCCGTAATGCGGCGGCTGTTAGAAAGGGTGTAATCAATATCTACTAACAGATTACCAACACCGTCCCATTGTCGGTATGCTCTTCCCTGAGAGTCATAAGCAGTCTGTTCCACAGTGACTCCACTGGGGTCTACAACTTTGGTTAGCAGGTGGGTAGTTCCACTATATTCATAAGTTGTTACCAGGCCCAATGTATTTGTGACAATGACCAGCTCGTTATTTTCATACCCAAACTCGACATTACGGCCCAGGTTATCAGAAACACGGATGAGGCGGCCGCTATCATAATGGTAATCCAACTCCCTATCGCCTTGATACGCCCGAAACAATGCCCCATGGTGGTAAGAAAAGGTGATTTCATTCCCATATGGATCTACCTGGCGTATCAATTCCCCCCAACTGTTAAAGATATATGTCATCTGGTTAAAGCCAGTGACAATATATTCATCCCCTTGCTGTTCTAATTGAGCCGTTACCCCGGGGTAAGGGGTATAACTGTTACCCGCACCAACAAAGAAGGGGAGACGGGAGCCGCCGGGTGCCTGTAACTCAACTGTGCCAGAGATGGTAACGTCTTCAAAATGGAGACGCATTTCATAATTATGTGTCCAGCCGTGTCCTAATGTGGTTGTATAGGTGTTGATCGCTTGAGAGGCATAGGAACGTTGAAACTGCAAGTTTCCCCCTAACACGGGGATGGATAAATCTAGGGCAATCGCATATTAAATTTCACAGGAGAGGTAACTTGATGTATCCTTCCC
>JAHDWJ010000031.1 GCA_023384415.1 Anaerolineae bacterium | reverse complement strand
TGTTCCACCTTAGTTTTGGCTAATCGTGGTCTTGACAATGGGGTCAACTATACCCATTGACAAAGATTTGCACTGTTGCGTCTAAAAGTTGTTGAGCAATCGGATCTGGCGTAGGTGTGGGCGTTGGCGTTGGACTAGGTGTAGGGCCAGGTGTTGGCGTAGATGTCGGCGTTGGTGTTGGGGTTGGTGTGGGTGTTGGGGGTGGTGTAGGTGAGGACGGGGGCAGGCATAAGGGATCGCTGGGATCGCCACAGGCCATGTGCCCTGTTGGGTCGGTGTAGCGTAAAGCGTTGCCCAGGACGTAGCTGTACCGGTTGTGGCTTTGCGGGTTGGTGGGGCTGGGGATGAGGGTGTCGGCGGTGAGGAAGCGGCCGCTGGTGCGGCTGTAGAAACGAGCATTCATGTAGGTCAGCCCTATCTCCCGGTTCTCGTGGTGGCCAGTGTAGCCCCGTTCGGTCAAGGTAGCAGCGGTGGGGGCATTGCCCCGGTAGTCGCCATAAGGCAGGTAGTGGGCGGTTGTGCCAGGTACCGGGCTGCCGTTGGTTGTACTGGGTGTATCCGGTATTGTTCCTTGTTCCTACTCGCCGTGACCTGGGGGCGTCGGTTTTCGGGGTCATACTGTTTTTAAGCGGCTCTTCCCCTTCCCAATCATACACCATTGGCATTAACGCTGCTCACCAGGCAAGCTCCGCCCATCCATTCTGTCGGACGTACGCATTGCGGCCGCGATCCATGGTGTGCTCCTGGGTAGAGGTAGGGGTAAATATAGGGCTGTATTGATGCAAGTTGAAAGGGTAAAGCGGTAAAACAAGAGATGGAAGATAGTATAATTCCTGCCTTAAATCATGTCAATAGGGAATTCTAATATGATTTTACAATGCTTACATGAATTGCATAAATTTTTTATAATTGTTTTGACAGCATCAAACCGCTGACTATAACCGTTCAGTCTATCTGAAGAGCTGACAGGTTCTTGCATCCAAATTGCGGCCGCTCCTTCTGGTAATAAACCTATCAAGTCTGAATGTCTATGATCTTGTCAATGGAGATAATTGAACACGAATTTTCGGGATTGGTGGATTGTTATTAGGCGGCGGCTGACGATCGTTGGTACAATCTGCTTTCGAAAGAGTCCAGCCCTGTAGAAGAATATACCTTGATCATTGGAAAAACAGCTATGACCGTCGCTTATTCTGAGATTCAGCATCTTGCCGACCCAGATACCGGGGAACCATTATGCCGTCATGAGGAATCGGAGCGGGAGTGGCGATAAGTAGATCAAAGGATTGAAATTGAAACGGCGGCCTGATTGGTCGTTGAGGCTCGTCTGGCTAAATTAGAGGGACGTCTGCACGATTTTGAGGGGAAATGATGGCCTATCTAGAAACGATTTATGTTGGCGCGGCCGCACCCACACCCCTGGGCCCCATCTGGCTGGCCTTATCGCCGAGAGGGGTAGTGGCGGTGTCGCTGTGGGATGACGCGGCCGCGTTTCAGGCCCAGGTAGCGGCAATGACTGGGGGAGAGGTTATAATGGACCAGGGGAAGGTGGGAGACGCGGCCGCGCAAATGCTCGCCTTCCTCAACAAAGAGCGACAATCGTTTGATCTCCCCATAGATTGGTCATTTATGTCGGCATCCCAGGCAGAAATATTGCGTCGGGTTCAGGCCATCCCCTATGGTCAAAAATGTACCTATGGAGATATTGCCCAAGATTTGGGTAAACCCGGTGCTGCCCGTGCTGTGGGCCGGGCTAATGCCACCAACCCCATGCCCATCATTATCCCGTGCCACCGGGTATTGGGCAGCGATGGCAAACTCCATGGCTTTTCTGCTCCCGGCGGATTAGAAACCAAAGCCTGGCTGCTGCGTCAGGAAGGAAGCTGGTTGATTTAAGACGTGAGTGGTGAGGGCAGCCTATTGGCGCCTACTTACCCCCTTGCCAACCAGCAAAGTAAAACCTCTGGCGTTTTGGGAATTTAAGGGGTTGACAGACCTTGAGGTACTCTTCCCTACGAAATCTTAAAGACCCTAAATTCCTTCCCCAATTTCACCTGCACTTAATGGCTTTTCTCTCCGGTATACCCCAAGATCAAGTAATAACCAATAACCAATGCGCCATGATGAATGAAATCCATCCTTCATTTCGCATTCTTCCTAACGTCAAAGGGGTCTGCTATGAAACGTCAAATTTTTGTCATTCTCGCGGCCGCCATCCTGAGCCTCCTCCTTTTCACCGCTCCTGCCCTGGCTGACAGCCAATATACCGTCCAACAAGGGGACACCCTATTCAGCATTGCTCGCCGCTTTAACAGTACCGTTCAGGCCATTGCGGCCGCCAACAACATTGTCAATCCGAATCTCATTTACCCTGGTCAGGTTCTAACCATTCCTGATGGTGCGCCAGGTACACCCCCACCAACCACCCCACCCCCGCCGACTGGCAGCAGCACCTATATTGTCAGGCCAGGTGATACGCTGGGGTTAATTGCTCTCCGCTTTGGGGTGACGATACAGGCATTAGCGGCCGCAAACAACATCAGCAACATCAACATTATTTACGTGGGGCAGGTCCTCACCATTCCCGGCACGGTTGGTCCCACCCCACCCCCAACAACACCCCCTCCCACCACCCCACCCCCGCCATCCGGTAACACCATCAGTTACGTCGTTCAGCCGGGAGACACCCTGGGCAAATTAGCTATTCGTTATGGCACGACTATTCAGGCCATTATGGCCGCCAATGGGCTGAGCAACCCCAACTTAATTTATGTGGGGCAGGTTCTGCAAATCCCAGTGGGCAGCGGCGGCACACCACCCCCGGTTGTCAGTGGCAGCTTTGAACTGGGTGGGCAGACCCATGGCTTCGGCCATATCAATGAGATGAAGTACGCTGGGATGCGCTGGATTAAATTTCAGCACAAGTGGAGTCCAGGTGATGATCCGGCAGGGTTAGCCAGCCGTATCAATGACGCTCACGCCAACGGTCTGAAAGTGTTGATTAGCGTCACTGGGGCAGCTCTTTTTCCCACTCCCGGCTCCATTGATTTTGCCAGCTATATCACCTTTGTTGGTGGCCTGGCTGCCCTCGGCCCGGATGCAATCGAGGTGTGGAATGAGCAAAATCTGGACCGAGAGTGGCCGACTGGAGAAATCAACCCCACCAGCTATGTCAACAACATGCTCAAACCGTCTTACAACGCCATCAAGCAAGCCAACAACACCGTTATGGTGATCAGCGGGGCCCCGGCCCCTACCGGCTTTGACAATGGCACCAATGCCTGGGCGGATAACCGATATGTGCAGGGGATGGCGGCCGCAGGCGCAGCCAGCTATATGGATTGCATTGGCGTTCATTATAATGCCGGGGCCACTGCCCCAGCAGCGACGACCGGCCATCCAGGGGGCAGCCATTACAGTTGGTATTTTGGTGCAACCTTAAATCTCTATTACAACGCCTTCGGTGGGGCGCGTAAAGTTTGTTTTACGGAGTTAGGGTATCTCTCTGGCGAGGGGTTTGCAGGGCTGCCGGGGGCGTTTGGCTGGGCCAGTGGGACAACCGTAACCCAACAGGCCCAATGGTTGGCTCAGGCCACCTCTCTCTCAGCGAATAGCGGCCGCGTGCGGATGCTCATTGTCTTCAACGTGGATTTTACCGAATACGATATCAATGGCGATCCCCAGGCAGGTTACGCGATTATCCGGCCTGATGGCACCTGCCCTGCCTGTGACAGCCTGCGCCAGGTGACCGGCGGGGGATGAATAATTAATTGGTGAACTGTTGAATTGGGGAATGGTTAATGGGGGATGCTGCCTACCAACCTATTAACCATTCACTATGCACCCATTAACGATTCAACTCAGATCCAGGTATTTTTTCCACTCTTTGGGAACATTACCTTGAATGATGAGGACGCGGCCGCGGGGCGTTTTAGGTTCATACCGCATCTTCATCCCCGCTTCATGGGGCATACGGTCCGCCTTGCGTTGGTTGCATGGGGCACAGGCACAGGCCGTATTCCCCCATGTATTTCCCCCATTGCGTGAACGAGGCAAAATGTGGTCAATGGTAAAATCCGCTTTGTGGAAAAAATACCCCTTGCGCCGGTGTCCGGGACGGATACCGCAGTAGATACACGTCCAGCGATCCCGTTCCAGCACCGCCTTCCGCGACCAGATAGCCCCTTTCTGTGGGGCGTGGACATAATAGGTCAGCCGCAAAACAGAGGGGACCTCAAACACCTGGCGCACAGTGCGTAATCGCCGGGCGATTCCCTCTACCGCCTGAGCCTTTTCGGCCAGCATTAAATTGACAGCTCGCTGTACGGAGATAGTTTGCAGGGGTTCATAACTCGCATTGAGTAAGAGAACTGCTTCCATAGGTGTAATGACCGTCAGGCAGACCGGCTTAGACACCTGTCTGTCCAGCCTGCATAACCTGGGAACTTTCGTTCTCAACACCCAATCCTCATCGCCCATTGTAACTCAAAAATCCCCCAAAGGGGAAGGGGATTTGTCAAAATTCGGTTAATAATTTGTTATGGGCCTTTAGAATTTCATGGCCTTTGGGATTTGGTGGGGTTTTACGCTGGGGTTTTACGCGATGAATGTTCTGTAGTTCAGATGATCCCAATTGCGACAGACCTCTAACACTGTTAGAATGGCTTTGACCTATTTGGTCAACGATGGTATGAGCAAGAGTCAGCCACAGATGGTGTTTTCTGAGCCACCATCAGGCGTGAACCTCATGCTTTAGCCTGGATCATTCACAATTGTTTACTCATCGTTCAAAAACAAGTTGGCGGTTTTAGATTGGTTCAATCTCCGAAGATTGAACCAATCTTCATCAAGTTAATTCCGAACGACTACTCAGGAGAAAAATATGACCCGTCCTATCATTGGGTGGGAGCAGGAGCAGCCTGTTCCTGATGGTTTCGCCTTTACCGACTATCTGGTGCACCACGGGGGGCATTTGCACCTGGGAGGGGTGGATATGGCCCAACTGTTCCTGGCTCAAGAGAGTGCGGTAGAGGGGCCGGAATTTCCCGGCCCGGGGCAGGCCCTGCCTTCTCCCCTTGAGGTGGTATATCTGCCATTAATTACCCGGCGCATTCATGAGATGCAGCAGATGTTTGCTCAGGTGAGCCAGGAAGTGGGTTATGAAGGGCAATTTCTATACACCTATGCCACAAAGGCCAATGCGGCCGAGGAAGTTATCCGTACTACCCTCAAGGCTGGGGCACATCATGAAATGTCTTCGGCGGTGGATGTGGATATTGCCCGGCTGATGCGCCAGCGTGGTTTGTTGACCTCAGATCGCCTGGTGATTTGTAATGGGTTTAAGGGGCCGGGCAGCAGTTATGCTACTAAAATTATTGAACTAAAGGATGAGCATGGGCTGGTGATTCCCGTGATTGAAGATTTGCCGGAGATAACCCCCTTGTTAGAGTCGGGGCGGTCCTTTTCGGTGGGGCTGCGCCAGAAAAGTTATGGCCCCAACCGAACAGAGGCGGAGATGCGCGTGGCAAATTCTCGCTTTGGCCTGAGTGTGGATGATTTGTGGAAAGCGGCGGATTACATTGCGGCCGCGCCCAATCTCACCCTCACCCTTTATCATTATATGGTCGGCAGCCAACTGGCCGACCCAGAAACCTTTCTTAGCTACCTCAAACCCGGCTTAGAGCTGTACGCTCGTCTGAAACAACGGCACCCCAGCTTGCACATCTTTAACTTCGGTGGGGGAATGCCCGCCCGGATGACCCTTGATTTTGCTTTTGATTACCCGGCCTTTATCCGCCTGCTTTTAACGACGGCGCAAGAAGTTTGCGGCCGCTACCGTGTCCCCGTGCCTGACATTATGGGGGAGTTTGGCCGCTACACCACCAGCGAACATGGCGGCCATTTGTTCAAAATCATCGCCGCCAAAGATAACCAATCCGATCATCCCTGGTATATCATAGATGGCTCCATCATGTCTAGCTTCCCTGATAGTTGGGCTTTGGGTGAACATTTCATTGTCCTGCCCTTGAACCATCTGGACAAACCATTTCAGCAAGTTCAGCTAGGGGGAATCACCTGCGACAGTGATGATGTCTATCCCCCTAAACCCAGCCAATCTCCCCTTTATTTGCCTGTTGAAACAGATGATTTGTACATTGGCTTCTTCAGCATCGGGGCGTACCAGGAGATGCTGGGCGGGGTGCGGGGGAGTAAACATTGTGTCCTGCCTGAAGCAATGGAGTTGGTAATTGATAAAGATGCCCAGGGCCGATACCAGCTTACCATTATCCACGGCCAGACCGAAGAAGAGGTTTTAAGCAACTTGGGTTATACAATTGCGTAATTGAGCATTGGTGCATGGCTACAGCACTCAGTCCTCTGCACTATTTTCGTCAGGAGAGTAGAATGAACAACATGGATCGTACCCGCATCGTTTTTATCGCTATCATTGGTATAGCGGTGATAGTAATATGTGGTGTTGCGGCCGCGGTGCTGCTGAACAACCGTGGCGATGCGGCCGCAACCCCTACCGCTGGCATTATCACCACCCCCACCCGTTCCAGCAGCAGCACATCCCCCATCTCCCTGGATTCCCCTGATCCTATCTACGCCCCCAACGCTGATTTGAACGATGGGCTGCCCACTTATATCTGTGGCGCTGACGCTTTTGGCAGCTACTTCACCCTTCAGCAAATGCAAATGTCCGGTAAAGATGTGGAAAACGGATTTCATCTGGGCATTGTCCCGTTTTTCTTAGACGAAGACCCGGCTTACGATGTCTCTGAGGAACAGCGCACCGCCTTGCTCAACAGCGGTCAATGGGATTGCCTCTTGACGACCCTCGACTCCGTAGCCTTAACTGCCCCTGGAGTCATCACCGCTATCGTGGATGAAAGCGCCGGGGCTGACCAACTATGGGGGCGGGATATTGCCACTATCAATGAGTTGAGTGGTAAACGGATCGCCTTTGCCCGCAATAGTGTAGGGGAATATTTCCTTTATTACTCCCTCTCCATTGCCCGGCTCAATCCCCGCTTTGATGTGACCCTGGTGCCCCAAGATAGCGTGGCTGATGCCGTGGCCGTGTTTAACGCCAACCAGGCTGATGCCGTTTCCGGTTGGGAGCCAGATATTTTTGATGCCGAACAATCGGGGGGCCAACCTATTCTCAGTTCAGCCCAAATGCGGATAGTGGTGGATGTGATTGTCACCTCCCGCCAATCTATTACCAATGAAGCAGACCTGGTGCAATCCTTCCACAATGCCTGGTTTGCTACACTAAAAGCGCAGGTGGAAAATTTTGATGCCGCGGCCGCACAAATTGCCGCCTGGGGCCACAACGATTGGTCCTTCGTTTACCCTGAATCAGCCAGTGATGACCTGCGCGCCTGGTTAGAAAACGTTGCCCAGGCCGATTTGGGGGATAACGCCTTCGTCATGCGCGATCCTACCCCCTTAGTCAACCGGTTAGAAATTGCCCGGCGGGTGTGGGCCGTTTCCGTAACCGGGCTGACCATTCCCACTTATGATGCCGTTGATTTGATTGATACCCGTTTTGTCGAACGGGCCGCCCAACAAGCCAGCCTGCAAGCCAATGGCCGGCCGGTCAACGATACTTTCTCTATCTCCTCCCAATTTGATCTATCTGGAGTCAATGTGGATACGGCCGATGCGGTCACATTGGCTGTGCTTCCCTGCCGTAAGTTTGACTTTTTGCCCAACTCCACTGAGTTGACTCTGGAAGCCCGCCGCCAACTAGATGAGTGTGTCATTCCCACCTTACAACAAAGCATCGGCCTTTTCCTGGAAGTCAAAGGATCATCAGCCTGGCCCGATGCCGATCCGTTTACGGGGGAGACGTTCACCGAAGAAGATATTTTAGAATTTGCCGAAGCACGGGCGCAATCCGTAGTGGCCTATCTGGTCTCCAAAGGCATTGATCCGGCCCGCTTTATCGTCACCGCTACCCTGCCCCCACCTGATCATTGGCGCAGCTCAAATGCGGCCATCCAGGCCGAAGATCGGTATGTGGAGATGCGGCTGATTACGTCAGGACGGTAAAGTTGATTTGCCACTAATTGTACGAATAAGCTCACCGAAAATATGAAACCTTGAGGGCACAAAGGGTAAAGCAATGAAACACGGATGAGTAAGAATACGGGTAAAAGAGAGTTCATTGCTGTTCCCCCAAGTTTCTACGAGTTCCTGACAATTCGATTCTTTCCTTCGTGTTAATTCGTGTCATTCGTGGCAAGAATCTTTTGGATAAATATTATGAATGCAAAAAGATCACGTGGTTTAATTTACCTGATCACGCTTCTGGCTTTGTTCGCGGCCGCGTGCGTGTGTACCGGCTCCAGTGGCAACAATCAGAGTGGGAGTACCGCTATGCCCCGGAACGCGGCCGCCATCACCCTCACGGCTACCCCTAGCCTGGAACCGTGGCTGCTCAATGCCATTACCCAATTCAACAACGCCCAAAACCCCGTCGGGAATGGTCAGGTAGCTTACATCATCCTAAACAGCGTTGAACCAGGGCAGGCCATTGCCGAAATGGAGAATGGGGCCACTTTGCCGACCCTCTGGCTGCCCGATAGTGAGGTATGGCCAGCCATCTTAGCTGATCGAGGGAGCAATCAGTTTCAAGGAAACTGTGTAAGTACCGCCCAAAGCCCCCTGGTTATCGCCATGTGGCGAGATGTAGCAGAGCTGTTTGGTTGGCCCAACCGCTCCCTGGGCTGGTTAGACATCAGCAGCCTGGCGGCCGATCCGGTGGCCTGGGAATATTACAGCGGTGGGCAGTTTGGCGAGACGATGCGCCTGGGTCACACCCATCCGGGGCTGGCCGCTACAGGCGCAGCTACCTTACTTGCCATCGTTCAGGCGGCCGAAAGAAAAAGCGATGCCGTTACCGTTGCCGATATTCAGCAGCCCTGGGTGCAGGCATCGGTAACAGCGTTTGAGAGTGCGGTGGCTACCTTTAGCCCTGGCACGGCGCTGCTGGGGCAGGCGATGGGGGAACGCGGCCCCACTTACCTGAGTGCAGCTGTCGTTTATGAAAGCACGGTTATCCAATATGGCAGCAGCCAGATCATTCCCATTTATCCTTTTGAGGGAACCTTTGTAGCCGACTTCCCCGCCTGTATCAATCGGTCGGCTACCGGGGTAGACAAAGAAGTGGCCGATCTGTTCCGCACCTATCTGTTGGCGGAGCCAGCCCAACAGTTAGCTTTGGCGGCTGGCTTACGGCCCGTCAACCGGGCCGTAACCATTGGTGCCCCTCTGGATGCGGTCAATGGGGTTGATCTCAATGAGCCACAAGTTGTTTTTGCCTCTCCGACCGTCGCCACTGTTTATGCCGTGCAAAATTTGTGGCAGTCAGCCCGTAAGCCGGTAAACCTGGTGATGCTGCTGGATGTCTCTGGGAGTATGGCCGGGAGCAAGATGGAAGGGATGCGTGCGGCCGCGATTGAGTTTGTAGAGCAAATGGGGGAAAAAGATTACCTGACGCTCATCGCCTTCGCCCAATCCCCTCTGTTGATGGTTGAATATCAGCAGGTTGGTCCTAACCGGCAGCAAATGGTTGAAGTCATTCGCGGCCTTCGGGCCAATGGGGACACTACCTTGTATGATGCCATTGGTCTGGGGGGAGAGGTTATTGCCCGCACCACCTCATTGCAAACAACCAATGCCCTGGTGGTGTTAAGCGATGGGGTGGATACGTATAGCCACAATTACCGGTTTAATGACCAACTGCTTCAGCACGCGGCCGCGAACGATACCATCATCTTCACCATTGCTTACGGCCGGGACGCAGACGAAGGAGTCCTGTTACAATTTGCTAATGCTGGTAACGGCAACCTGTACAAAGGGGATGTCGCGGACATCGCCGCTATTTATGAAGAAATGTCTGCTGTCTTCGGCGGTACCGTCGGCGTAGGCAGGTAAGGAGTTCAAACTCCAGGTATTAAGTGATTATCTTGGAACCTGGAACTTAAAACCTGAAACTTAAGGAGTCCCCCATGCTAGAACTCATCGCCCGCACGGTTGGCCCCTGGCCCATGAATACTTATGCCCTCATCTGTCGCGAAACCGGCCAGAGCGTTCTTTTTGATCCTGGGGCTGACCCCGATACTCTGGCCGAGATGGTCGCGGGTACTACCCCTACAGCCATCTTATTAACCCACACCCATCCCGACCATGTAATGGAATTAGACACAATGCGCCAGCGGTTAACCGTACCGGTCATGTGCCACCCTGGAGACCATTTCAACAATTTTGATCCCCGGCCCGATCGCCTGCTCAACAATGGTGATACCCTGACCGTTGGCCGCTATACCTTGCGCGTTGTTCATGCCCCTGGTCATATCCCTGACCAGATATGCTTCATCCTGGAAAACGATCACCGGGTTATTGTGGGTGATACCCTATTTGAGGGGGGACCCGGCCGTACCTGGACACCACAAGGATTTCAGACGACCCTGCAAACCTTGCGCGACATCGTTTTGCGTTGGCCTGATGAAACGATCTGCTATCCCGGTCATGGCCCATCCTTCCGTCTGGGTGACAAGCGGGCGGCCATTGAACAGTTCATCAGCAAAGATCACGGTCAATTTTTCGGGGATGCTACCTGGGAAATGTGAAGGTCTACAAGTTGATCTCCATGATCTTTGTCTTCTCGGCCAATGTCTTCCATCATTGACCCTGCCAACCAGATGTTCTATGATGAACTCAAGGTCCGTTTTTGAGGAATGAGTAGCTGCTTTATTCCTCATCCATAACAGTTTCCAAGGAGTTTGTTATGTTCCAACACATTTTGCTCCCATTGGATGGCTCTTCTCTGGCCGAGGCGGCCATGAAACCAGCCCTGGAGTTAGCCAACAAATTTAACAGCGAAATTACCCTGCTGCGGGTAGCGATCCAACCCTATCTGCCTACGGATGGTTTAAGCGCGAGCTATGCCGAGCTATTGGCCGGGCTGCGGGAACAGGCTCTGGCAGATGCCAAAGCATATCTCCATGCCCAGCAGGGGTCATTGCGCCAGCAAGGATATATGGTTCATGCCCAGGTAACGGAGCTGGAACCAGTTGCTGAAGCGATTCTCAATGTGGCTGAGGCAATTGGAGCGGATACGATTGTGATGAGTACCCATGGGCGAGGTGGGTTTACCCGCTGGGTGTATGGCAGCGTGGCGGATAAGGTGCTGCGCCATGCCAAAGTGCCCGTTCTGCTCATTCGCCCGGAAAATCAACATGATTAGCCGTAAAGGTGGTAATGAGAACTGCGGTGCGGCCGCCAGGTAGAGCCAATCGTTGGCTGGTCTCGGGGTGGTAGAGACCGGTCAACAGTTGATATTCCCCTGGCGGCAGGGTGGGGGGCAGCCATAAAATATGCTCGTCTATGATGATTTCCCCAGGCAGCCAGCCGGTGGTGGGGCGTGTCCACTGCACCGGCTCCCCATCTGATTGGGTGACAACTTCCCCATTTGGGCCGATTAAATGGAGAAAAACACGGTAACTTTCGTCCGTCTCCGCTTCGCTGCGCCAGGCCAGTTGAACCTGGAGCGGTGTGCCAGGCTGCCAGGCAGCCGGGGTGATGTTGGCTCCTAAAAAGGTGGCTACATTTCCCAGGGTATCGTTGTGGCTGTTGGCCCAGACGGGGGGGTGCCACAGGCGATCTATTGGGTTCAGGCGCAGAGGGCCGACAGGATATACAGGCCGATCAGTCGCGGCCGCCCCCACCCGCCATTGGTACTCCCCAGTTGGCAGCCAGGCCGGCAGGCGAAGCAGATGTTCAGTACGCAGCCGGTCCCCAGCTTGCCAGCGGCCGCGAGGATAAGTAGGAGCCAGAGGGATGTTTTGGCTCCAAATTACCTCCCCGGTCTCGTTCACCAACTGTAACGTTAGCTCTCCCTGACCGAGAATAATGGGGGGATCGGTGAGCAGCCAGAGCATCGTCAGCCGGAGCGGATCTCCTGGGAACGCTTCCCGCCGGTCTAGCCGGGTGCCTAGCAGGCGAATCCCCTCAGTGGGGGGCGCGGCCGCGGCCGGGATCATCCCTTCTTCCAGCGGCTGCTCCTCTTTGGCCGCCGTTGTCACCGTAATCAGTCCCAGAGTATGGGCAGCAATCGTCTCTTGCGTTTCCCGGCGCACCAGCCCTACGTGGAAAAAATAGTCGCCGGGTGGGGTGCCATCCAGCAGCCGTACCACAAACGGGTCCATCCGGTAACTATCTAACGGCCACGGGTCATTGCCGGAGATAAACCGCCAATTATATGGGCGCGTCGTCTCCCATTGGCTCCATATCACCCCCTGACTGTCTACAATTTGTACCCCCACATCATAAGTGACCCCAATGGGGCGCAGTGGTCGCCAATAAAGCGTAAGCTGGATTGGATCAGCGGCCGCGATATTGTAGGCCGACTGCTCATAACTGAGCAGTTGGATTTCCCCGGCATAATCGAGGGGAGTGATACGCGGCCGCCCCACAATCCCATCTGGCTGCAAAGTGGCCCGTCGCAGGGGGGTATCTACCAGGGTGAAGAAGGTGTAGGTCAGGAGCAGCCCGGTAGCCAGGAGCAGAAAGGGGCGACCCAAGGGGGCTTCGGTCTGAGGCGAGGGGGTGGCGGCGGCCGCAACCCTGTGGCGAGCAGGCAGTCCCCAGATGAACAGGGCGAACGCGGCCGCAGCCCAACTTATCCCGGCCCCCCAGCGGCGTAATGGGGTCGAACCAAAAAACAGGTGCAGCTCATGGTCGCCCGGGGGGAGTTCCAGTTGCAGCACCCCCTCTGGTTCTGAGGGGGAGAGGGGGATGGCCTCCCCATTGAGCCGGGCTTGCCAGCCGGGGAAATAAAATTGGCGGTAACTCACCCGAACAGGGGCCGTGACCCGAACATGGTAAACAGCGTTGGTTGTGGGGCCGGTGCGCTGGATGACCTGGAGACCATCCGTTGGAGAGAGCCGGTCGGGGTCGCCCTGGTCAATCAACTGTTGGCGCAGTTCGGTTGTGTCGGGCATGGTTTGTACCCAGCGGGGCAGAAATTCCCCCAGGGTGGTTGTGCCGATGAACAGGGGGGGGGCTTCAAAGGCGGCCAGATCGATCAGGCCAGGGTTTTCGCTGATCGGTTCGCGGGGGGGATAGAGCCAGGGGATGGCGGTGAGCAGGATGCCCAGGCTGATGAGGGTAAGCAGCGGCCAACGAGGCCACCCCGCCGCTTCGTCGGCCAGGAATGAGTGAGCTAAAAGGAGCGCGGCCGCTAACGAAGCCAGCCCTAAAAATCGCCAGGGGTATAAAATTTGCGGCAGTAGGGGCACATTGTCCCAGACAAAGCGGGAAGATGGGGTGATGAGCCAGATTGCCAGCAGGCACAACAGTACCCAATCTATAATTTGCGGCCGCCGGGTCTGGGGCAAGCCAGGCCAGCGCCAGGCCAGCCGAAATCCAGCCCAGAGCAGCACGAACAAAGGGATGGCCCGCACCACTGGCGGGTTGATCAGGGCGGGGTCGGCGGGAAGTTGGGGAAAAGTTAAAAGCTGACCCAGGCTGAGGAAGTTGCCTAGATAAGAGTAATCTTGATCGGCGGCGGTGAGGGCACGGGTGGCTTCAAGCTCTCCCAGGGCGGGCAGTAAGAAGAAGGCGGTGAGCAAAACGCCCAGTCCCAAGGCTATTGCTGGCCCCGGTAAGATGTGCCATCCATGCCGCCAGGTCAACCGCAGCAGCCACAGCCCAATGAACAAAAAGATGGGGTAAACGATGGGGTGGCTCAGGAGCATGGCGGCAGCGATGAAGGCGGCCGCGACGAACCACCCTCTTTGGGCGAAGGAGCGGGAGAGCAAGAGAGAGAGGGAGAGAGTATCCTCGCTTTTCCTGTTCCCGTTGTCTCCCGTTTGTTCGCTCTTTCTGATCATCTGCCAAATTGCCAGCAGCAACCAGGGGAACAGGGCTAACGCCTGGGCTTCGGGCAACCCCCCGCGGATGATGCTGTCATAGAGCAGGTAGGGGCTGTAGACATAGGCCAGGGCAGCGATCCAGCCAGCGGCCGCGTTCAACATTGCCCGGCCTAAGAAGAACATCCCCCAGGCGGCCGCGGCCGCCTGGAGTAGCACCGTCAACCGGTAAGCCATCGTCAGCGGCACCCCCATCAGGTGAAAAAGCTCCACCACCCAATGGGAAAGGGAAGGGAAAAAGTTAAAGACAGGATAGCCGTATCCATGAACCAGGTGAGGGGACCAGCGGGGCCACCATACCCCTTCCCGGACCATCTGATCCAGGGCGACTACCCGGAACAGGTGGGGAAACGCATCATTGGTGCGGGGTAGGCCAAAGCCAAAATAAGGCAGCGCGGCCGGAACGATGGCTAATGTCAGAGCTAGCAGCAAGACAGCCGTCGGCCAGGCGGTCGGGATGCGCTCAAGGCGTTTATTGATAACTGCGAGTGCCTTCATAAGTAGTAGTACCGTGTATTTTAATGGGGAATTGGGGAATTGGAAATTGATGAAGGGAAACCCTTTGTGAATTATGGCACAAATGGATTCCCATGAGAAGCAGTCTGTGGTATAATGTTGGTTAAGAAAATTCTTAACCGAGGTTAAACCATGAGTGCCACAGAGAATACCTTGCTCAAACAAAAGCTAAACCCCTCGACTCAGGTGGCGTCGAGCCACAATGTCCACCTATGGGGGCCGGGCACGTTGGTGCTGCTGACGCTGCTAACGATGGTGGCCGGGTTGATCAGTGAGAAGTTGGGGTATGCGGCCGCGTCTACCCTGTTTTATATCATCGCTTATGCAGCCGGGGGGTATTTTGGCCTGAAAGGAAGCATCGAGGCTTTACGGGCGTGGGTGATTGATATTGATTTACTGATGGTGTTAGCGGCCGCAGGCGCGGCCATCGTTGGGCAGCCGTTTGAGGGAGCCATGCTCCTGTTCCTCTTTTCCCTCTCCAATGTGTTACAAGAGTATGCCCTGGATCGCACTCGCAACGCCATCCGCTCCCTGATGGATTTACGCCCGGAGACAGCTCTGGTCAGACAAGGAGAGCAGCTTATTTCCCTGCCGGTGGCCCAGGTAAAACTGGGGGCAGTGATCGTGCTGCGTCCGGGGGATCGTATTCCGCTAGACGGAACTATCCTTACTGGGGAGGGGGAAATAGATCAGGCTTCGTTGACCGGGGAATCTATGCCGGTGTGGAAGAAGTCTGGTAGCACCGTATTGGCCGGGACGATTAACCAGACGGGCAGTTTAGAAGTGCGGGTGACCAAGCGGCCGCAAGAAACCACCCTGGCCCGTATGATCAAATTGGTTGAAGAAGCCCATCAGGAAAAGGCCGAAACGCAGAGATTCCTGGATAAGGCGGAGCAGTGGTACGCCACCGGGGTCATTCTTTTTACGGCCCTGGTTGCGATTATACCCATGCTGTTTTGGGATGAACTGTTTGCCACTGCTTTCTACCGGGCGATGACTGTCATGGTGGCCGCTTCTCCTTGCGCTTTGATTATTAGCACCCCGGCCTCCATCTTGTCGGCCATTGGCAATGGGGCGCGGCGGGGGGTTTTGTTCAAAGGGGGGATATATGTGGAGCGGGCGGCGCAGCTAAAGGTGGTAGCGTTTGATAAAACGGGCACCCTGACTAAAGGGACGCCCCAGGTCATGGATGTTCTCACTTTGCCCGCGTTCCGTTCCCAGACCTCCCAGCCCGAAGATGAATTGTTGGCTCTCGCGGCCGCGCTTGAAGCTCGCTCGGAGCATCTTTTAGCCCAGGCGATTGTGCAGGCCGCCCAGAAGAAACAGCTCCCCCTGGTTGAAGTAGATGCTTTCCAGGCCACACCGGGCAAAGGGGTAGAAGCGCAAATAGATGGGGTGACTTACCGGGTAGGCAACAGCCGCTATCTGGCTGATCTGCCGGGAAATGGGCTGGATGAGGCGAAAGGGGTGATGACCCAATTGCAAAAGGAGGGCAAAACACCAGTTGTCGTGGCCCGCCTGGAGGGGGAGAAAGTGGTACCTTTGGGGATTTTGGCTCTGGCTGATGAGGTGCGCCCGGATGCGGCCGCGGTCATTGCTGATCTTAAGCAGTTAGGCATTGCCAGGGTCATCATGCTTACTGGCGACAATCAGGCGGTCGCCCAAGATGTTGCCCGGCAGGTTGGGGTAGATGCGTTTTATGCTGATCTGCTGCCCGAAGACAAGCTGCGGCTGATCCACGATCTTAAAAAGCAGTATGGGACGGTAGCTATGGTGGGGGATGGGGTAAATGATGCGCCGGCATTGGCAGTTGCGACCATTGGTTTGGCTATGGGGGCGGCCGGCACTGATGTCGCTTTGGAAACGGCTGATATTGTTCTAATGGCCAACCGGTTGGATAACATCCCTTATGCTATTGCCCTGAGCCGCAAAACCCGCCGTGTTCTCACGGCCAATCTCAGCTTTGCCTTGCTGATGATTGTTATCATGCTCATTGGTATTTTTGGTTGGGCAATGCCCCTGCCAATGGCTGTTTTAGGGCATGAAGGGGGAACGGTGCTGGTGTCACTAAATGGGCTACGCCTGTTAGCTTTTCGCCGTTAGCGGGGTATCCAGGACTTCACGGATTTTACTAACCAGGGCCGTGGGGTTAAATGGTTTGGGTAAGAAGTAGACGTTGGATTCAGAGACGCCGTGCCGGACTACGATGTCATCGCTGTAGCCGGACATGTAGAGGACGCGGAGTGTGGGTTGGATTTGGGTGAGATAATGGGCCAGTTCGCGGCCGCTGTATTTGGGCATCACCACATCTACCAACAGCATATCTATCGGTTCAAGCTCACGAGCGGTAAGATAGATCGCTTCTTCACTGCTGGCGATGATGACCGTATATCCATACAGCCGCAGCACATTTTGCACCAAATCCCGCACCGAAGATTCATCTTCAATCAATAAAATCGTTTCTGTGCCATTAGCCAGGCGCGTTGTTGTTGCTGTCGGCACAGGATCAGGGGTCGTTTCATTTGCCTGGGGTAAATAAATAAAAAATTCTGTCCCCTGGTTAGGGGTACTTTCCACCTCAATAAATCCTCCGCTCTGAGTTATGATCCCGTGAACCGTAGCCAGGCCTAACCCTGTACCTTTACCCATCTCTTTAGTGGTAAAAAACGGCTCAAAGATATGAGATCGAGTAACTTCATCCATACCCATCCCATTATCTTGTACCATCAGGGTGATGTAATGGCCAGGCTGTGCGCCAGTTAGTCGCTGGCTTTCAGCTTCATTGAGGTAGACTGTATCGGTTTTTATGGTTAGGGTGCCACCTAGAGGCATGGCATCACGGGCATTCACTACTAGATTGACGATGACTTGTTCTAACTGCCCGGGATCAGCTTTAACTAGCCCCAGTTGCTCACTGAGATGAAGATGAAGCTCAATATTCTCACCAATGAGGCGGTGCAGCATTTCGCTGATAGTGGTGACAATCTTGTTGAGGTTGAGCAGCCGGGGTTGTAACATTTGCTGGCGGCTGAAGGCCAGGAGTTGATTGGTCAAGGTGGCCGCCTGCTGGCCGGCCTGTTTGATCTGGCGGGCACGTCGGTACACCATCTCTTCCTTATCCCGGTATAGCTGCATGAGCAAATCACTGTAGCTGATGATGACGGTGAGGACATTGTTGAAATCGTGGGCGATGCCTCCGGCCAGGCGGCCAATCGCTTCCATTTTGAGGGCCTGGCGTAGTTGATCCTCCAGGCGATGACGGTCGCTAATGTCTATAATGCTGCCTCGGATAAGGGTGCGGTCGGTAGCGGGAAGACGCACAAGGGAAATTTCGCATAGAATATCCTGGTTGGCGGCATTGTGGTAGAGCCATTCATAGCGAGGGGTGTCACCGTTGATGGCTTCTTTAATTTTCGCGGCCGCGACCTCTACCGAAAGCTGTTCATCTGGCTGAAACAAGGGGCTGAAATCGGCCAACCCATGTTGCCATAACACCTCGCGATCTACCTGGAATAATCGGACAGCGTTCTCATTGGCGTCTACAAACCGGTTTAGTTCCGCATCTAGCACCACAATGGCTTCCGGGGCATTTTCAACTAAGGTCCGGTATCGGGCTTCACTTTCTCGCAAAGCGTTTTCCATCTGCTGCCGGGCCATGATGTTATCCCAGGTGCGTAAAGCCCGCTCAACAATATGGGGCATATCAAGCAGCGTCTCATCTGATTTGACTACGTAATCCAGGGCCCCGGCTTTCATTACTTGAACAGCCAGCTTTTGGTTGCCGTGACTGGTCATAATGACAACCGGGAGTTGGTGCCGCTCCTGTATCCAGGCTAACAATTCTAACGCTTCGCCATCAGGCAGGCGCCAATCAGAAATGATGAGGGCTGGCAAGGGGGTTTTCTGTTCTAAAAATGAGCGAGCCTGTCGTAATGTCGCCGCGACAGAGAGATTAACAGGACTCTCCTGCCAGGCGAAGGCCCGTTCTACCAACTCTGCGTGGGCCGGCTCATCTTCTACTAGCAAAAGGTATTTACCTGGTGAGTTCATAAGGATTAGTTTGTGGTATTCCAATTCAGCCAATAATAACCTAAATCTTTCATCAAATGGGTGAATTCATCATAGCCGATAGGTTTGATAAGGTAGCTGTTGACATGATTGTCATAGGCCCGAATAATATCACGTTCTGCATGGGAACTGGTTAGAATGACGATAGGAATCGTACGTAATGTGGTGGATGATTTTATGATTTTTAATAATTCTAATCCATCTACGCGGGGCAGACGCAAATCAAGTAAAATGATATGCGGCCGCGGGCAAGGTTTATCAGCATACTCCCCCTGTTCAAATAGATAATCTAATACAATCTGGCCGTTATCAAAATGGATGACCTGGTTATGCACAACATGATTGGTTAAAGTTCGCATAACCAGCTCAGCATGATCCTGATTGTCTTCTACCAACATGACGAGGGTGGGTTCTTTGTGCATAGGTTTGCCCTTTTATGAATAGAGATTACAAAATGGTGGGGCTGTCCCTTTTATGCCGTTCCAGCGGGTAGAGTGAAGCAAAAGCGTGTGCCCCTGTTTATACCATCTGATTGTACCCAAATTTTGCCCCCATGGATTTCTATGATCCGCTTAACCAGGGATAACCCTACACCAGTGCCTTCACTTTGGGCATCTAGTTTATCAAATAAACCGAATATTTTGTCATGGTAACGAGGATCAATACCTATACCATTGTCACTAACATAGAATACCGTCTTTTCGCCGTCCTGGTAAGTCCCAATTTCTATGACAGGGTGTGGCTGATCCCCCATAAATTTAGCTGCATTGTCTACTAAATTTTGCACGGCTTCCACCATTCGCTGTTGGTCTACTTTTACCAGGGGGAGATCGGCCATGACATTTACCTGAACACCCCGTTCAACGATGCGCCCGGTAACTTGGGCCACAGCTTCCCAGGCGATAGTCTCAAAAGGGATAACTAATGGGGTATTGATAATACGGCCTATACGTGACAGCTCTAGCAAATCTTCTAACAGCCGCTGCATTTTGTTGGTAGCATCCACAATGCGGCCTAAGTCGTTCTGAAACCGCGTCATATTACCGGATTCCGCGTCTTGTTTTAAGAAACCTAAAAAGCCACGCATGGTAATTAAGGGGCTTTTAAGATCGTGGGAGACGGTATAAGTGAAACGCTCTAGTTCAGCGTTTTTCTTTTCTAACTCTTGTATAGCCGCTTCTAATTGGGTTAAGGTATTGTTTGCCTGGCTGTGCAGGCGGGCATTTTGAATGGCGATGGCAATTTGGGAGGCCAGGGTGGTGTAGACGCTGACAGTTTCTGGAGTGAAATAGTCAATCTGCTCTGATTGGGCGTCTAATATTCCAATGAGGGTCTCGCCAACGATCATGGGTACGGCCAATTCTGATTGGGTGTCAGGCAAGGCGGGGTTGGCTAGCCAGTTGTTATGGGTATGAACATTGTTGACGACGACTGGCTGACGGGTAAGGGCGGCCTGCACAACCACTGATTGTTTGTGGTTGAGGGGAATGCTTCGTTTTTCATGGGTTCCCCGGTGGGGGCTATCTTTGGCCCAACCACAGGCCGCAATAGAGAGGGTGCTGTTTTCCGCTTCATGCAGAAAAATATGGACATGGTAAAGGCCAAAGCGGTGTTGGGTAAGCTGCACAACTTCGGGCAAAAGTTCGGCGGGATCAAGGATAGTCGCGGCCGCGCTGCTCACTTCGGCTACGGTTTGTAACTCTGTAACCCGGCGGCTAAAGGCCAGCTCAGTTGTTTTTCGGATGGTGATATCGGTGAGAATCCCGGCCATGCGGGTGGCCCAGCCCGTCTCATTCCGTTCCACCTTTCCCCTGACAATAAGCCAACGAATTGAGCCATCCGGGCGGCGCAGCCGATGTTCCAGATGATACCGTGATTTGCGGCCGCGTAGGGCTTTACGGATTGCCTGCGTTAATAATGGCTGGTCCTCAGGGTAAACCAGGTCATAATAAGCCGCAGATGTTTTGGCAAATGTTCCGGGGGATAACCCTAAAACAACTTCGATATTATCTGACCATTCGACCTGATTGGTTTGTATATCCCAATCCCAGGTAGCCATTTGGGCGGCTTCCAAGGCAAATTTTATTGAGGTAGGATCAGATGCCATGGGTATACTCCCGGGTAGGGCGGAGGACAAAGGACAGGCTGCAAAATCCTGGTTCTGCCCTTCATCCCCATTTTCATTTATAACTCAATTTCGATCTGAATGAAATCGGCTGCTCCCTGTTTGAGACTCATCATTGGTTCTAAATATTTCTCGGTGGTGGTGATGCTCTCATGGCCGAGCATGGCCTGGATCTGGCGAATGGTGGCCCCCCCTTTGAGGGCCAGGCTGGCGGCGGTGCGGCGTAAATCATGGGGTGTTAGGGCGGCCGCACCCTCATTATCTACGATTCCTGCCTGTTGGGCATAAAAATCCACAATATTGGCAATGGCCTGGTCGCTCAGGTTGCCATCGGTAATATACCCTAGTTTGGTTTTGACGGCGCCAGAGAGTCGAGGATGTAACCCTTTGTTGAGGGCGCGAAAGACGCGGCCGCGACGCAGCCGAGCCGCCCCTGTCCACGCATCTATTGCCTGTTTTACCCATTCAGGAATCCCAAAGGTGCGTGGCTTTTCCCCTTTGCCTACCAGGTTGGCAAAGACCCAGCGCCCTTCCCGCTGCTGTAAATGGGTGAAACTAAGTTGAGCCACTTCAGAGCGGCGCAACCCTGCTCCTATCATAACAGATAAGATAGCCCGGTCGCGCAATGCTTTGAGATGGCTAATCTCTTCTTGTTGGGCTAAACGGAGTGGTTCGCGGATGAGGTGTTCGGCCTGGGCTGGCTCTAGCCAATGGCCCACAACGCGGCCGCGCTGTTTCTCGTTCTTAATTTTGGCAATGCCCCATGCCTCTATCTGCCCCAACAATCCATTGACAGCGGCTTGCTCGGCCAATTTGCGAATGGCGGCCAACTGCTGGTTAATGGCTGATTTGCTCCGCCCACTCTGACGTAGATGTTCGACATAAGCATTGATAGCGGCCGCGTTCAACCCGGTATAGCCGCTATCTTTCAGCCAGGCCAAAAACTCCACCAACGCCGCCCGGTACGCCCGCTTGCTGTTGGGGCTGGGCACGGTGTTCGTCACCATCTCGACTAGCGGGGTCAATGAATCCCGCATCCCCTCGGTTGTGGTAACAGTTTGGACCTTCGGGTGGGTTGGGATGAGGGTTGAGGGAGGCATCTTTTTTGCTGTTATGACCAAAACTGGGGCAGGTAAGACCGGTGGGTGGCGAGCATATCATCCAGCACCGCCTGCACCTTATCGGCTGGGGGGCCGAGGGGATGGGCCAATAAAGCTTGATAAGCGGCGTTCCGGCTGCCAGTTGCGGCCGCGTCCACCGTTAATAGTTCATACATTTTAACCTGAGCTAGCAGTCCAAAACAAGTGGGGGGGAGCGGCCGCGTCGGAATTGGCTCAATACCGGCCCGGTTCACCTTACACGGCATCTCTAACACCCAATCGGCCGGCCAGCCCGCCACTGCCCCCCGGTGGGCCACATTAACCACATGTGTTTCCCCCAAATCATTGTAATGGGCATTAAGAAGCTGTGTGGCCACCGTTGAATAATACGCTCCGCCGCGCTGCATCAACCCTTCCGGCGGCTTCGTCCGGTCAGGCTCCCCATATTGGGCTAACAGTTCATCCTCAATAGCCATCACCGCTTCCGCCCGCGAGGGGGGCCATTGGGCCTGCTCCGCCAGTTTGTGGGCTGTATGGTAAAAATAGTGCAGATAATAGTTGGGGATCATCTTCAATGCGTTGATGGTCTCTGGAGCCCATTCAGCAGATGGTTCAGCTTGCAGCCGCTGGATATACTGCTCAATTAGCCGGGGCCACATATCTTCACCGTCTAGTGTAAACCCCCGGTGCCAGGTTAGATGGTTCAGCCCCAGAGTATCCAGTTGGGCCTGGGCGGCGTCTGCTTCAATGCCCATCTCTTTCAATCCTGCTAGCAGGGTCATTTTCATGTTGATCGGCACATTACACACCCCCACTGAGGGCACATCGGGAGCAAGCTGGCTGAGGGCCTGTGTTACCAGCCCGGCGGGGTTGGTAAAGTTGACCAGCAAAGCACCTGGGGCCAGTTCGCGCATATCTTCGGCCAGCTTTAGGATGACTGGGATGGTGCGTAACGCCTTGGCCATCCCCCCAACCCCGGTTGTTTCCTGGCCGATAAGGCCGTGCCGCTGCCCCAGATATTCATCTTCCCGCCGGGCCTGCATCCAGCCTACCCGCAGTTGGGTGGTGACGTAGCTGGCCCCAGCAACCGCTTCCCGCTGGTCACTGGTGAGGTGAACCTGGAAAGGTGCCCCTTTGGCCTGTACCATCCGTTGGGCAAAACGGCCAACAATCTCCAGCCGTTCCGGTAAAACATCCATTAGCCACAGCTCTTTCATCGGGAAGCTGTGGACCCGTGCCAAAAAACCGTTGATAAGTTCGGGGGTATAGCTGGACCCCCCACCAATGACTGCTACTTTCATGATAATCTCCTTAATAGGACTGAGGGATGAGGACTGAGGACTGGGTATTGTTTGAAATTTTCACCTGCCCACTGCTCATCGCCCACTGTTCCTCACCGGGCAGCCGCAGGAGCGGCGAATGATTAGCTCGGTGGGCAGGAGGGTGAGCGGATCGGCCTGACCGGTGCGGATGAGGCGGATGAGCTGCGCGGCCGCGGCCCGGCCAGCCTCTTCAATGGGTGCGCGTACTGTCGTCAGGGGGGGGGACCAATATTGGGCCAGCAGGGTATCATCAAACCCGACGACGGCGATCTCCTGGGGAACGGTGCGGCCGCTTTCCTGTATGGCCGCAATGGCTCCCCGCGCCGACTCATCATCGGCGGCAAAAATCGCTTCGGGCACGATCCCGTCAGCCAGCCATCCCTGGACGACATGCCGGGCGGCGGGCTCCAGGAACTTACCGTTGCCAATCAGGCCAAAGGATACGTCATAAGCCGCCAACGCTTCCCGATACCCTAATTCACGCCAGGTACTATCTTCTACCCCTTCGGCGCCCAGGAAGGCGATGCGCCGATACCCATGCACCCCCAGCAGATGCTCCATCATTTGTCGCGCCCCTTGCTTGTTCTCAAAGGTGATACACGGGATGTTGACCCCTTCTGGTGGGGTACGGTGCAAAATCACCATGGGGAACCCCCGTTCATGCAGTTGGCGCAAATAGGATTCGTCCAGACTATCGGTAAAGATGATCAGCCCATCACAGTTGCCTTCATTCAGCGGTAGGGGGTTGTGGCGGCTCAATTTTTTACCCTGGGTGGAGTAGAGTAGAGGCTGGTAGCCGTTTTCGGCGACATAGGCTTCGATGCCGCGCAGTAGGGCGGAAAAGAAGAGGCCAGCAATTTCCGGGAAAATGATGCCCAGGGTGTTGGTTTTGCGGCTGGCCAGACCGCGTGCGGCCGCGTGGGGCACATAGCCTAACTCCTCAACGGCTTCACGTACCAGTTCTGCTGTCTCTTCAGTCACCCGGCCCGTCTTGTTCAGCACCCGGCTCACTGTGGCAATAGACACCCCTGCCCATTCGGCAACATCTTCAATACGGACTCGTTGGGGTTCACGGGATTTGGGCATGGTGGGGAGGGGGAGATTGAGAGAGTGGGAGATTGGAGACTAGTGACTAGAGACTGGCAGGCATAAAGAGGGAGAGAACGGGAGACGTAGGGATTATTCATTCGCCTACTCGCAAACTCACCTACTCGCCCACTCGCAAACTCGCTTACTCCTCCATTTGCCATTTTTCTGCCTTTAGCTAGAATGTAAGCGCTTACATTTTTACCGAAAATAGAGGATTTCGTCAAAATATGGGCATGGTGCAGGGTCGGGAACCTGGTTGTAGGGAAATGGGGGAACTGCGGAAATTGAGGTAACTTCTCCGAATTACTCTTTAGCTCACCCCACATCACTCACTCCTCACTCCTCACTCCTCATCACTCAGCCCTCAGTCCTCATCACTCACTCCTTCTTTAGAGGTTGTTCATGCGTTATTTTCTAGGTGTAGACGTTGGTGGCACAAAAAGCCATGCCTTAATAGCGGATGAGACGGGGCAGGCGTTGGGGTCAGGTGTGGGGGGACCCGGTAATTGGGAAAGTGTGGGGTGGGAGGGGGCGCACCGGGTGCTGCAACAGATTGTGACCCAGGCTTGTACTGCGGCCGCCATTTCCCCGGCGCAAATTGCGGGGGCCGGCTTTGGCCTGGCCGGGTACGATTGGCCCGAAGATCGAGGTCCGCATCAACAGATGGTGGAGTCTCTGGGATTGCCTGGTCCCTATGAAATGGGCAATGATACTCTGGTGGGTCTGGTAGCCGGGGCTGAGGCTGGTTGGGGGGTGGTGGTGGTGGCCGGCACGAGTAATAATTGTCGCGGCCGCGCCCCTGATGGCCGTGAAGGGCGGATTGCGGGCAGCTCCTACTTCGCCGAATATGCGGGGGCTGGGGAGTTAATGACCAAAGCGGTACAGGCTGTGGCTTTGGCCTGGTCATGCCGTGGCCCGGCAACCCGGCTGGCGGAGATATTTTGCCAGCAGGTTGGGGCCAGGGATGTGGATGATTTGTTGGCGGGGTTGATGCGCGGCCGCTACCATCTTAACGCCGATCAGGCCCGGTTGGTGTTTCAGGCGGCGACTGCGGGCGATTCTGTTGCTCAGAGCCTTATCACCTGGGCCGGGCAAGAGTTAGGTGGGTTGGCCAATGGGGTGATCCGGCAGTTACAATTTGAGTCGTTGGCCTTTGATGTGGTATTGTCGGGCAGCTTTTACAATGGCAGCCCCCATCTGGTTGAGGTGATGCAGCAGACGGTACAGGCGGTGGCCCCCCAGGCCCGGCTGGTTCGCCTTAGTGCCCCCCCGGTGGTGGGTGGGGTGCTGCTAGGCATGATGGTGGCGGGGGCGGATGCGGCCGCGGCTCGACCTAAACTCTTGAATACGACTAAAATAGTTTGAGGGGAACAGGGATGCGTTGGGTAATTCGCGGCCAAGCCTTGTGGAGTAAATGATGATGAACCGCTGTCTACTGTTGCTGCTCTGGCTTGCGGCCGCGTTTTTGGTTAGCTGCCAGGATGTTCCCGTTGATCCTACACCCAGCCCACCGCTACCAGAAGGAGCGCGGCCGCAAATCAGCCACGTTTCCCTGGACCGCCCTGAACTCCCCCGCTACGAATCTCTGGAGATGCCCCTGACCCTTGAGGCCGAATATGGCAACCCGTATGACAGCCGCGAGGTCCGGCTGGATGGTCTCTTCACCGGACCCGATGGCCGTCAGATGAATGTGCCCGGTTTTTGGGATGGCAGCGAGGCATGGCGTATCCGCTTTACCCCATCTCTGGAAGGAGTGTGGCAATACCGGCTGGTTATCCAGGACCGCCGGGGGGAGAGCCTGCCCGTTGAAGGCCGTTTTACCGTCACCCCATCTGAGTTACATGGTTGGCTCCAACCGGGTAACTGGTTTGATCCAGCTTACAGCGGCCGCTACCTGGTCCACCATGATGGTACCCCCTTTTACGGCCTCGGCCATTGTGACGCCCTCAACATCCTCATTGATGGTTTTTCCCCAGAGAGAGGGGTAGGTCTGTTCAACAACATGCTGGCCGCCAATGAAAATTATGTTGTCTGGTGGCCGTTGTATAGCAGCTCTCCCGTCAGCCAACGGTACGATGATTACACCGTCAGCAACCTCAACCTGATTGATGTGGTCGTTCAGGACGCCCAGAAAAAAGGAATATTTCTCATCTTTACCATCTGGGATCATCCCCAACTGCGGGATGGTTCACACTCCTGGGGAGATGGCCGCTGGGAGAGCAACGGTTTCAAACATTTAGGGTCGTTAGAATCGTTTTTCACCTCTGATGAGGCTTGGGTGTGGCAGGAGAATTTTTACCGTTACATCATTGCCCGTTGGAGCTACAGCCCGGCCATTGGCATGTGGCAGACCGTTTCGGAGATCAACGGCACCAATGCCTACGCCCACACCGATAGCTGGCATGAGCGGGTGAATCAATATTTTCAGGAGCATGACCCATACCGCCATCCCACAACGGCCAGTATGGCCGGGGATATTGATTGGGAAGCGGGCCACCTGGCGATGGATGCCCCCCAGGTTCATTTGTACGATTTTGCCAATGATGCTGTAGGCGCGGCCGCTCTCCTGGCTGAATGGACATCTTTAATGTGGCAGCGGGCGGAAAAACCCAATTGGGTAGGGGAGTTTGGGGTGCAAGGGAACACCCATTACCCGGAACTGTTCCATAACGCTATCTGGGCTGCATTTGCTAACGGGGCCGCCCTGACTCCCGCTGAATGGAACAGCGGCGGCTCCTGGATGCGTATGACCCCAGAGATGAACAACTCGATCAGCCAGTTGGCCCAATTTGTGGCCGGAATGCCATTAGCCGCCTGGCACCCATCCCCGCTAGATATTAACAGCCAGGATCCCCAGGTGCGGGGGTGGGGGTTGGCTGGTAAGGTTGAAGGGTTCTTTTGGGTGCAGGATTTTGCTCTGGAAGGTCAGCCGATTGAGCAGGTACGGGCCGGGCAGACGGTGCGCTCTGGAGTTATATTGAATATTGCCGGTTTAGCTGCTGGGGAGTACCGTATTACCCCCTACGATACTTGGCAAGGGATGTACCATGAGCCGTTCACCGTTTTCTGCGATAGCTCCGAAAACTGTCTCATCCCTTTGCCCACTTTTACAGCCGATATGGCTTTCAAGCTGGTTAAGTCGGCACAATAATAACTGCTTTCTCATCATATTCAGCCCAGGCAGCCAGGAAACTATCCCAGATGACTGTTTGTGGGGCGATAGGCAAAGCTGGGTCATGTTAAGAAGACAGTTGTGTCATCATAGCCGGTTATGACTGCGACATGGGCAGTTGCTGTGTTGGCATAGGTCAACATGGCTGTCCAAACCCAGGCGATCAAATGTAGGGGGTTCCCCATAAAGCAAATTCGCTATTTGCTCCCCAACAAATAGGCTTACACAGCGGCGCGCTGCATCGCTGCTAGTTCTAGTTTCAACTTTTTGTTGAATATTTAGAGCCTGATTCCGGTGTGGCAATCGTTTCCCGCCTTACACCCATATTCATATCCTCTGCCCATTGATAAGACATTTTTATGTACTATGGGTTTGAACTTGTTTCTGGCTACCCGGACTCATTTTGCCATATTTTTCTACTGCTCATTCAGCTCAACAAAAGAAACCAGGTAAATGCCTCTGGCGTCGAGCCGCGGCCGCAACCCCGCATCAGTCAAAATAGCCAACTCCCGCTCTCGCGGCCAGGCGTAAACTGAAAACGGCACCAAATCTGGGCCAATATAACCAGGATGACACATGATTTCATAGACCCCATCCTCTGGCAGAACGTCAATCAGCCGGTGCAGCTCTTCTAGCGTGGCCTGTCTATCATAGAAGGTGGCATAAAACCGATCTGGGGTGGGGGGGGCAAACTCCCGCAGCAGACGTGGGGCCGCCTCCAGGATCGCCCTGGCTGCTTCCTCGGGCAGCCCAATGGGGTTGTGGCTCTCCTGCGCCATCACCTGGCGGATAGCACAACCATATTCCTGAGCCAGCTCCAACATGGCCCGGAACAGCCCCTCAGTGTAATAGGAAGAGTGGTGGTGAGAGTCCAGATGGGTGGGATTGCGGCCGCTGGCCTGCCTGAACCGTTCGATCTGGGCCTGCCACTCTGCTTTGGCTTCCTGGGGATTGATTTGACCCAACCGGTCCATAAACGCAGTTAGATTGGGGAACTCCCCCGTCTCCGTAACCAGGGTGGGGATCTGCTCTGGGGGAAGCAGCGGCCGCCCCGCCGTCAGCACCAGGTGAACCCCCAGGCCAAGTTCTGGTGTTTCCCGCAGGGCCAGACCGATGTCATCTGCCGTCGTGGGGAAATTCATCATACAGGTTGTAGAGGTGACAATGCCCCGGCTGTGGGCTTCACGAATGCCCCTTGATATGCCACTGCTGCGGCCGTAATCATCAGCATTCACAATCAAACGAATGGTCATCATAGCTCCTTTTTGGGAATAGTTCAGGCGATTTTACAGATTTGACGGCGGACCGCTGACCGCAAATTTCCCAATAATGGGCGGTCAGCCATCTGCGGTTAGAAATTTGTGAAGCCCCATTTGCATGAAAATTTGTAGCGCGATTCTCTAAATCGCTCATCGAACGAGAAGTTCGATTTGCAGAGGGGATGCACTATGCTCCGTTTGCTTTTTAGGCGCAATACAACTAAAATATTTAGTAAATTTTTAGTGAAGATCACATGACCTGACAAAGCATCCTTCATCCTTCATCCTTCGGAGATTACTTTATGGCCCGCAAGACGACAATCGCGGCTATTGCCCAGGCATGTCACGTCTCTCCAACCACCGTCTCTCTGGCCTTGAATAACAAGCCTGGTGTTTCCGATGAGACTCGTGCCCTGGTGCTAGATACTGCGACGACCCTGGGATATTTTCCGGCGTTTGCTGCGGCCGCGTCCCGCAAAACCCGTCGCCTCAACACCGTAGGCATGGTTGTCAAAAGTGAACCCTCTTTACTCCCTTCCGCTAACCCGTTTTACTCCCAAATTATCGCTGGGGTGGATGATGCCTGCCAGGATATGGGGATCAATCTCCTCTTTGCCATGCTGCCAGTAGATCGCCACAACCACCCCCGCACCATCCCCCCGTTGTTAGAAAACAGTGCCGTAGATGGGCTGCTTATGGTAGGAACCTTCATTGATCAGACGATAGCCACCATTTTAGGCGGCCGCGCCCTACCTATTGTATTGGTGGATGGGTATTCCGATACTGAAAGCTACGATATGGTCGTCAGCGATAACTTTCGGGCGGCTTACCAGGCAGTTGAATACCTCATTCAGCAAGGTCACCGTCATATCGGCCTCATTGGCAGTGAGCCGGATGGGTATCCCAGCTTAAATGAACGGCGCAACGGGTATTTACGTGTCTTGAAAGAAAACGAAATTGCCCCAACTTATATCGCTAACTTCAACGTCAACCGCTCCCAGGGAGAAGCCGAAACGGTGCATCTGCTCCAGGAAAATCCCCAGATAACCGCCCTCTTCTGTGTCAATGACAACGTAGCCCTTGGGGCCTTGCGGGCAGCTCAACAACTGGGGCGTCAAGTACCCCAAGAGCTATCCCTGGTTGGTTATGACGATACCTATCTGGCAAGCTCTGTATCGCCCACGTTAACCACGATGCGCGTAGACACCCTGGCCATGGGGCGGGCGGCCGTGCATCTGCTGGCGTTGCGTCTGGAAAAGCCCGATGCCGCTCGATCAACCTTTATTATCCACCCGGAGCTGGTAGAACGTGACTCTACCGCCCCGGTATCATAACTCCTGAAGGTGAAACTTTGTCTGATCTCAATAACACCCTCCCCAATATCCCCTGGGAAGATCGCCCAGCCGGTTCGTCAGCGGTCATCTGGCGTTATAGTGCCAACCCTATCATCCCCCGTGATTTAATTCCTTCGGCGAACAGCATTTTTAACAGCGCGGCCGTACCGTTCAACGGTACATTTGCCGGGGTGTTTCGTTGTGACAATCAAAAACGAGAGATGAACCTCCATCGTGGGTTTAGCCAGGATGGTATCACCTGGCAGCTAGACAATGACCCAATCGAATGGCTCTCTGATAACCCGGAAATTGGCCGCTACCAATACCGGTATGATCCGCGTGTGGTCTGGATTGAGGATCGGTACTGGGTTAGCTGGTGCAATGGCTATCATGGTCCGACCATTGGCCTTGGTTATACCTATGATTTTGAACAGTTTCACTTTTTAGAAAATGCCCTGCTGCCCTTTAACCGAAACGGAGTCCTCTTTCCGCGCCGTATCAACGGCAAATATGTGATGCTCAACCGCCCTTCAGATAATGGGCATACCCCATTTGGAGATATTTACCTGAGCCAGAGCTACGACATGATTTTTTGGGGGCAGCACCGGTTTGTAATGGGCACGAGAGGGGGATGGCAAAGCACGAAAATTGGGGCCGGCCCCGTGCCAATTGAAACACCGGAAGGGTGGCTGCTCTTTTATCATGGGGTACTAACTTCATGTAATGGGTTTGTGTATGCGTTTGGGGCGGCCCTGCTTGATCTGGATGAGCCGTGGCGGGTGATTTACCGGGGTGCGCCCTATCTCTTGTCTCCCCAGACCTATTATGAATGTGTGGGGGACGTGCCCAATGTGGCGTTTCCTTGTGCGGCTTTGGTTGATCCGCCCAGCGGCCGCGTTGCTATCTATTACGGTGGCGCTGATACCGTCACTGCTCTGGCCTTCTGCCAGATAGATGAAATCCTGGCCTGGCTTAAAACAAACAGCCAGGCGTGATAACTGATGCGTGATGCGTAAGGCAACTACTAAGGCACACAAGAATTTCACCGCGAAGACGCCAAGATCAGTAAGAATTTCTTGAGGAACTTTGTGTTCCTTGTGGCTTTGCGGTTAGTAGTTACTCCTTAAGAGATAATTCTCACGCATCACGTTTCACTCCCCACGTACTACCTCGTCAATCGCCTTGAGCAGAGACAACTCATCTTGAGTATCATGCTCTAAGGTCCAAAACATAACCCCTCCAGCCCGCTCCAGGGCGATTTGGGTTTTAGCCTGAACCGTAGGAATACCATTGTAATGATTCATAACCCCGTTAAACTCCAGCGCATCCATATAAGCCGCTTCGGGATTGGTGGCAACCAATTGGCGATACAAAACTTCGTTGGGACGAGAATAAAAGGGGATGCCCATCACCGTTTTTTCTGGGGGCAAGCCACGTCCTTGCCAATATTCCAGTCCAGTATTAAACTGAGCCATCGTCCCGTGATCGGGGCCGTCATAACTCATCACATTGATAAAATCAAATAGATCAAACGTCTCTGTCAGCACCCCATCCCCAGTTGCCCCATAACTGACTACGGCTGTCGTTAGCAGCTTATCTGGCATAGCCTGGCGCAGCTCCTGAATCAGGAGTAGGAAATTTTGCGCCGACTGGCCGGGGCGGGGATATTCCCAATCAACATCCGCCCCATCTAACCCATTGTCGGTCACGAAACGGGTTAAATTTTGCACAAAAAGAGCGCGACTAGCTGGATCGGCCGCCATCGTTTCAAATTGAGTTTCCCACCCCCATCCCCCGACAGAAATGAGTACCTGCACCCCATGTTCATGGGCCTGCTCCGCAATCATTTGCAGCTTCCACAGGTTAGCTAATCGGGCAAAGCTGCCATCCGGGTTAGGAATGAGAAAAGCATAATTTATGTGGGTCAACTTATCATATGGGATTAACTCTGGAATGACAGCTCCCGTGACATAAGCAATGACCCGGAACGGTTCTGATTCACTCATAGGCGTTTCGGTGGCGGATGGGGTAGGTGAGGGTAGGTTGCTCTGCTCCTGGCGGCAGCCAACCAGAAGCAGGATGATGAGGCAAAGCAGGCGGGTGGGCGAGTGAGTGAGTTTGCGAGTTTGTGAGTAGGCGAGTAAGCAGGTGAGCAAGTTATTTTTCCTTACAACCATATTCCCATCCCCCACCTAAAAACTAGAAACTCGAAGCTAGAAACTACTTTTCCACCCCAGTAATCACAATCCCTTGCACAAAGAACCGCTGTGCCAGGACAAATAGAATAAGCGGAGCAATCATAGCCATCAATGAGCCAGCCTGGATAAGCTGTGGCTGCTGCCCATAAATGCCGTTAAATGTTTGTAAAGCTACGGAAATAGGCCAATGCTGCCGTGCTGTCGAGAGGTAAATTAGTGGGCCAAAAAAGTCATTCCAGGCGAAGACAATGTGAAAAACGGTGACGGCCAGCAGTACCGGATAGGATTGGGGAATAATAACCAGCCAGAGAATTTGCCAGGGGTTGGCCCCGTCTATCATGGCTGCTTCATCCAACTCACGGGGCAGGGTCATAAAATATTGCCGGATGAGGAACACATTGTAAGCATTGGCAAAATAAGCTGGCACAATAAGGGGCAGCCATGTTCCTACCCAGCCTATTCTTTGGAAAAAAGTGTAAGTGGGAATGACCGTCACAAAGGCAGGCAGAAAGATGGTCGAAATGAGGACGACAAATAAGAAATCACGCCCAGGGAAGCGGAAGCGGGAAAAGCCATAAGCTACCAGGGTACAGGAGATCAATGTTCCAACCAGGGTCGAGAGAGCATAAAATGTTGTATTCCCTATCACCCGGGGGAATGTTCCGGGAATAGATTCCCAGGCCCGTTTGTAATTGTCCCAGGTGGGGGAAAATTGCCAGGGGCGTTTTAGGTTACGCCAGGATACGGCACAAATAAATTCCCCTCGCTCCAGCTCATCAGGGTCAATAAAGGTACTTTCTCGCAACCCTTTGCGAATGATAGCCAAATTTTGGTTACCCCTTTCCCCATCGCTGCCTTCACATTCACTCATGGGCACCGTAAACATTTCTAACGTTTGACCCGTCTCCTCGTTTTCATAGATTGCTGGCCGCGCTGGCCAGATCGGTGCGCCAATAATGGAGATCTGGTCCTGGGTTTTCAGAGAAGTAAACACCATGAAAGCAAATGGAGACAGAAAGATAAACAGAATCGCCAGGGTAAAAATGGTGATAGTCAACGATTTCATAGTAAGGCGTACATTGCGCCAGGCTTTTCTATTCATGGGGAACCATCCTTAAAAAGGTCAGCAGTTAGCGGTTAACTCAGGAGCGGCTTTCTCCGGCGTAATATACCCAATAACGGGCTGTGCCAAATAAGAAAAGGGTGACAATGAGGATGAGAACAAACAGCAGCCAGGCCATAGCCGAACCGTAGGACATGTTTTGGAAGGTAAAAAAGGTGCGATATAGATATAGGTTGTAAAACATGGTTGCTCCACCAGGTCGTCCTGTTCCGTTGTTGACCACCAGAGGAACCAAGAAATATTGGAACAACCCTACCATGCTCAAGGTCACATTGTAAAAAATGACCGGTGAAATCATGGGGAAGGTGACATTACGAAACGATTGCCAGCTATTGGCCCCATCTACTTTGGCGGCATCATATAATTCCGTAGGCACGGATTGCAGCCCAGAGAGCATAATAAGCATGGCGTTGCCAATCCCCCAAATGCCCATAATGACATAGGTTGGATATACCCAGTTAATATCATTGGCCCAGTTGGGGGTGCTTTCTTTGGGTATACCCAGAGAAACCAGGGCACGGTTGATCCAGCCGCTTTCTGGGTTGAGCATTCCCCCCCAGAGGAAGATAGCCGCGACAAAGGGAATGATATAGGGCATATAAAAGAGACTGCGAAAAGCCATTGTCCCTTTAAGGTTAGGATTGTTGAGGAGAATGGCTAACCCCAGAGGGGCTAGAATGCCGACTGGCAAGGCGAACAACCCAAATCGAAGGGTAATCCATAAGGAGCCGCGTGTACCACTAGACCAGGTCCAAATCTGGGGGTCGGAGAACAGGCGTTGATAATTGTCTAGGCCAACAAATTGGGGCGCGTTTAGGATACCATCGGTGATACGCATGTCCATGAAGCTAAACACCAGGCTGGCTATGATAGGAAGCAAGGTGAAGGCGAGAAAGCCGATGATCCAGGGAGTAAGGAAGATCAAGCCCACGCGCATCTCGCGGCGGGATAGCGGGGACAGGCTGCGAAACGTTCTTAGTGAAGGCAGCCTAAAGGCACTCCGGTTTAGTTGATCGAGCATGGATACACCTTTTTCAGGGTTGAGGGGTGAGGATTTAGTTACTTCGTCTAAGAATTACGTTCCGTTCCGAGATGACAACTTTACGGAAAGTTGTCATCTCTAAATCGGGAGGTTACTTTTAGATGTTCAGTTAGCCCTCTGGGATTCCTATCTGTTCCGATAGTTCCTATGCATTTATAAAGGGTGGACTGGCTTTGTGGACCGGTCCACCCTTGTTAAGGAAGTTATTGGTTGTAGATGACAGTGAGGTCGGCCAATAGTTTAGCGTACTCTGCCTCAAAGTCTAAGGAATCAGGTGGGGTGTTGTTCAGCAAGTCGAGGAAGGTTTGCTGACGTGCCCAGGCTTCGTTCCAGTTGGGTTGGTATTGTTCTGCGCTGGGGATATCTGGGTAGGCCAAACCAGCTTTGAATACGTCCCAACTTTCTTCGGTAACAAAGGGGTAATCGCCAGCCTTGACGGCAAAGAAGGCGTCCATTTTGTCAGCGATGGCGGGCATAGCCCCGTAGATGGGCAGTAGTTTGTCAGCGGCGGTGGTGAGTAGGTAGCTCAATACGGTGAACGCTTCGGCGGGGTTTTTGGTGCCTTTCCAAATGCGGAAGGTGTCAGCGTCTACGCGGCCGTGAACCTGACCATTGGCATCCATGGGCAAGATACCCGCCTGGAATTCGTGCCCGGCATTTTTGAAGTCGCCCAGACAGCAGGTGTACCAGATGGGGGTAATGGCCATGGCGGCTTTACCGGTGTTGAAGACGTTGCCGTTGCCAAATTCGGGGGCGCCGGAGAGGGGGCCGGTGGGGATAAAGGGTTGATCGCCCCACATACCATCGTAATACCAACGTAGAGCGGCTTTCCAACTATCGGGGTAAGCGGCCGCATAATCACCTTTGCTGCTGCCACTATAGACCTGGGTGCCCCCAGCTACGTAAGAACCAATATAGTTGGGGTGGGTTTGCCATTGGGGGCTGTAGCCAACCTGGACAATCTGGTTGCGATCAAATTCGGGCTCAGTGGAGTTGTACCCATTGGCATCAATGGTCAGGCGGCGGGCTACTTCGGTGAAGGTTTCCCAATTCCAATCTACCATGCGCCCATCCAACTCATATTTGTCCCCATACCTTTGCGGCGGATAAGCCAGCCCAACTTCATCAAAATACGCGGGAACAAAGTAGATAGAGGCCGGGAACACAGCAAAGGGTAAACCAACCTGCCCTTCTTCCGTTTGGTAGAATTTTACCAGGGCGGGGTCAAAGACAGAGGTGTCGAAGCCGGTGGATTGGATGTAGGGGGATAGGTCGAGCCATTGGCCGTAGAAGGCGTTGGAGCCACCCCAGCCTACCGGTCCGATGATGTCGGGGCCGTTGCCAGAGGCGATCTGGGTGGAGAGAACGTCACGGGCACTGTCGTAGGGAACAACTTCCAGAACCAGTTCAATTTTGTCTTGGGAGGCATTGAAATCGGCCACGACTTCTTCCTGGACGGTGATCTGGCCGGGGTCGGTGCCTGTACCTAAACCAACAAACCAGCGAACGGTGACGCGGCCGCTGCTGGTAGATGTTGATGAGGAACTGCTGCTGGTGGCGGTGTTATCTGTGGTGATGCTGCTGTTATCCGTTGTTGTCTGAGTATTGTTGGTAGTATTGGTGCTGCTGCCACCGCCACAGGCGGCCAGGACAAGGGACGCAATGACTAACACGAGCAGAATGTAGGTATATCTCTTCATGGAAACTCCTCCTATGTTAAAAATGGTTGTAATGGTTCAAGTAGGCATAAGGGTAGTTAGGTGTTGGTTTTGTAGGGATCACCTCCTTGTGTCATACATCCTGGCAGCCGCAGGATTGGCGAATGATCATTTCTGTGGCGTGTACGGTGGCTAATTCCGGTAGGCTGCCTTCCAGTAATTGGAATAAATGGTGGGCAGCAGAACGGCCTACCTGTTCGGTGGGAGCGCGGACGGTGGTCAGGGGTGGGGTGAGGAAGGGCGCCATGCGTGAATCATCAAAACCAACAACCCGGACATCTTCGGGGACGCGCAATCCCACTTCTCTAAGGGCATCATAGATGCCGATGGCGGCATCATCGTCACCGGCAAAGACGGCATCAAAGGGCGGATGGTTTGGCTCTTGAAGAAATGTTTTGAGGGTGTTATAGGCCACTTCCCGCTCAAAGGCCCCACGTAAGATGAGGGATTCATCAAATGGGATGCCATGATCATCCAGGGCGGCTCTGTACCCTATTTCCCGCCAGTAAGAATCTTCTTGATGCTCTGGGCCACGCATGAGGATGATGCGGCCGCAGCCATGAACGGTTATCAAATGATCTACCAGCTTTCGTGAAGCGGCCTTGTTTTCTACCGTCACAAACGGGATTTGTACCCCTGGGGCTGGTGTCTTGTGAATCAGCACCATCGGCAGCCGCCGGGCATGGAACCGGGCAATTTGCTCATCGGTCAAACTATCAGCAAAGACGAGCATCCCATCAGTGTTGTGGCTGCCAAGAGGGAACTGCACCCCGTTGTCGCTGTAGAGGTGTGGCCGGCAGGTGGCTACCAGCAAGTTGTACCCTTTTTCACTTACGACCCCCTCAATGCCAGCCAGCAAGGGGGCGAAGAAATCATTGTGTAAATTGGTTAGTAACAGGCCAATGGTGTGTTTTTTGCGTAAGGCCAATTGTCGGGCTGTAGCTTCTGGGACATAGGCCAACTCTTCCATCACCTGTTGAATCCGTTCTGATAACGGTTCTGAGACAGGAGCGTTTTGATTGAGGTACCGGCTAACAGTGGCTACGGAGACCCCTGCTTGGCGGGCCACATCGCGAATGGTGACGGAGGAAGATCGTTTGGTCATGGCTTAAGTAACCGGTTACACGGATTATTACATATTCGTTTTTCTCCGTCAATAGGCAAATGTAACCGGTTACGAGTTTGCAGTCAGCACTCAATTTTTGCCTTCTCTAACAAAGACGGTAGACTAGATGTAACCGGTTTCATTAGAGGAGTTTACCACAATGTTGAAAAAAGCAATGGCCCTTTTCTCTTTTTGTCTGCTCCTAATCGCGTGTCGTCAGGCGGTAGATGAGCCTGCGGCCGCGCCAACTCCCATCCCCCCCCCAGCTCCCGGTACGGTGCGGATCAACGCTGACCTGAGTTGGGGGCCTATCAGCCCATACCTGTTAGGCTCAAATTATGGCCCCTGGATTGCCGTGCCCGTAGATATGCTGCCCGCTGCTTATGAATCGGGGGCACAGGCGATCCGCTTCCCTGGCGGCGCCTGGGGAGATCGTAATGATCTTAAGCCGTATCACATTGATCCATTCATCGAATTTTGTAAACAGGTGGGGGCGATGCCGGTGATTTCGGTGCGGCTGCGGGAAGGGTCGCCGGAACAGGCAGCCGATCTGGTACGTTATGTCAATATTGAGAAGCAATATGGGGTGAAATATTGGATTGTAGGCAATGAGCCAGCCTTGTATGCGGCGGAACTACAAGTGGCCGGCAAAGCAGATGATTATGATACGGTACAGCATAATGCCGAATGGCGAGCTATAGCTCTGGCAATGAAAGCGGTAGACCCCACTATCCAGCTACTTGGCCCGGAGACCCACCAGTTTAACCATGATATCAACTTTAACCCCAAAGATTCCAGCGGCCGCGATTGGATGATCGAGTTTCTCAAAGCTAATGGGGATTTGGTGGATGTGGTCACCTTTCACCGTTACCCGTTCCCCCGGCGCAATGATGATATTGTGACGGTTGAGGATTTGCGCCAACACACCCTGGAGTGGGATAAAAGTGTGCCCTATTTACGCCAGTTGATTGCTGAGCATACCGGACGGGACCTGCCCGTCGCTCTGACGGAAGTGAACACCCATTGGAATAATGCCGTTGGCGGGGTGGCGACGCCCGATTCCCATTACAACGCCCTTTGGGTGGCCGAGATGTATGGGCGGTTAATGCGCCAGGATGTGATGATGGTCAACCATTGGATGTTGACCTCCCATGGTGGGTATGGGGGGTGGGGGTTGATTGGGCGGGGTGAGCTGCGCCCCAGTTATTATGTGTTCCAGCTTTATAAGCAGTTTGGTACAGAGCTGCTATATGCTGAATCAGGAGTGCAATGGGTTTCGGTCTACGCTGCCAGGCGGGATGATGGGGCGGTGACGGTGCTGCTGCTTAATCTGGCCGATGCGGCTCAGGATGTGAAGTTGCAGTTGACCGGTACCCCCATCGGTTCGGCCCAGTTGTGGCGGCTTGACCCGGAAAATAACCCGGACGCGGCCGCGCCGTTTTCTCTAGGTGATACTGGTACGATGACCCTGCCGGGCCAATCTATCTCTTTGCTCGTGCTGTTCCCTTGAAAGCCCGCCCGGTGGTGAACCCGCCCGGTGATGTGCCCGCCCGGTGATGTGCCCGCCCGGTGATGTGCCCGCCCGGTGATGTGCCCGCCCGGTGGTGAACCACCGGGCTAAAAATACCAAGCCCTGCCGGGCTGAGGCCAACGGCTTTTGTAGATGTAGCCCGGACGTTTACATCTGGGCAATCTGATTTCATCCTTCATCTTTCCTAATTCATCCTTCTCCGTCCTATGATCAACAAAACAACACGCAGCTTAATTGGTATCTGGTTGGGATGGTTTATCATTTTATATGGGTTTCAGTGGGTAGTCACGGCCCGGCTGGGGGTATTGCGCCCTGATCTAGCCGTTTCCTGGTCGCGCACGGAGACGGCAGCCAACAGCAACCGGGGCAAAATTTACTTGCTAGAGCCGTTTATGAACCGGCAGGTGGCCTGGGATTCCGAATATTATGTGGGCATTGCTGTTGGTGGGTATGACGATCCGGCAGGGGGCAAGGTTAGCAGCACAGCCTCTGGCGAGCCGATCAACAAAAATTACTCCTTCTTTCCCTTGTATCCCTGGGTGATGAAAGGGATATCCCCCCTGTTGGCTTTATTTGGTCTGAACCCCATCGCGGCCGCGACGGCTGCCGGTATTGTGGTAACGCTGCTCGGCACTCTGGCTGGTATGGTTGCTCTATACCACCTCACTCAAGACCTTTTTGATGGTGAGACAGGGTATCGGGCCGTGGTGTATATGCTCATTTTCCCTACCGCCTTCTTTTTCGCTATGGTCTACACCGAAGGGTTATTTGTGGGGCTGGCGTTTTGGTCGCTGCTCCTGAGTAAACGGAAACAGTGGGTATGGGCATCGCTGTTGGGGTTGTTGGCGGCTTTGACGCGGGCACATGGGGCGGCTTTGCTGCTGCCTTTGCTCTATTACTGGGTGCAGCGGCGAGAAGAAAATGCGGCCGCGCAAAATTGGCGATGGTGGGTTCAGGGTGCGGCTGCTTTTCTCCCTCTCGTCGGTTATGCCCTCTGGCGCATCTCCCCTCTGGGGCAGGGATGGGCCGAATTACAGCCGTTTTATTTTGGCCGGGGGTTTCTCTCCTTGGGACGCACCCTTGGCGATATGCGTAATGTTTATGAATATGCCCAGAGTAACAGCCAGGCAGCCGTCTATTTTAGTTTGGAAGCGGCCGCGATTCTCTTAGCCTTGGTGGCCTCATTTTGGCTGCTGCGGCGGGATTTCCCGGTGGCGATCTTTGGCCTGACCGTCATTTTGCTCTCCTTGTTCAGCGGCTCTGCCCAGAGCATGGCCCGTTATATGCTCATCTCGCCACCACTTTACATCTTTTTGGCCCACTTGGGGCGGCACAAAGTTTTTGACCGCACCTGGAGTCTGGCCAGTATTTTGTTGTTAGGCATGTTGGCCATGCTGTTCGCTTTTGATATGTGGGTGGGGTAAGAAGGCGGAGTTACAAAGTTGCAGAGTGGCAAAGCTGCAAAGTAAAATCGTTTCAAGTGACACTCGCTCACTCGCTCACTCGCCATGTCCTCTTTCCCCTCTTCCCTTTTCGCTGTAGGTAGCTACGCGGCCGCTGATGAGCCAGGTATCCATCTGTTCCAGTTTGAGGCTGGGCAGCTAACCCCCTGGATCCAGGCGGCTGGGGTGATCAATCCGTCTTTTCTCCTCTGGCATCCCCGCTACCCCTGGCTTTATGCCGTCTCGGAAACGTCCCCAGGTGCTGTCTGGGCGTTTCGTCTGGCCGATGCTGCCCTGCACCCTCTCAACCAGCAGCTTACCGATGGGGATTCCCCCTGCCATCTGCTGATGGATCGGGCTGGTCGCTGGCTCATCGTTTCCCATTACAGCAGCGGTTCGGTGACAGTGCTGCCCGTTTTGGCCGATGGCTCTCTAGGCACACCGACGGATCGGGTGCAGCATCAGGGGCATAGTATTCACCCGCGCCAGGAGCAAGCCCATGCCCATTCGGCGGTGTTCAGCCCGGATGAGCAGTTTGTTTTTGTAGCTGATTTAGGGCTGGACAAAGTGGTGGGGTATGCTTTTGACGCGGCCGCAGGTAAGCTCCAACCACACAGCCAGGTTGATACACGACCAGGGGCCGGGCCACGTTATGGGATATTTGCCCCCGGCGGCCGCAGCCTGTATATGGTCAATGAATTAGATAGCACAGTGACCTTGTATGGATATGATGCGGCCGCGGGCCAGCTAGAAGCCCGTCAAACCATCGCTACCGTTCCCCTGGATGCCCCCGAAACGATTGCCGCCCACATCCATTTTTCTTTCTCTGGGCGGCGGCTGTATGTCTCCAATCGGGGGCATAACAGCCTGGCGACCTTTGCTGTAGCCGCCGATGGACAGCTAACCCGGCAGGCAACTACCTCTTGTGGGGGCAAGTGGCCGCGCCATTTCACCCTGTCTCCGTGCGGCCGCTACCTTCTCGTGGCCAATCAATTGAGTTACACGGTTGCTGTTTTGCCTTTTGTGAATGGTAGGGAAACCATCGGCCCGGTGGTTGGGCAGGCGGCTGTGCCCCAGGCTACTTGTGGGCAGTTTCGGCGGTGAGGTGGGGGAATCATCCGTGGATAAAAAGCAAATTTTAGACGCCCCATATTTCCGCCCCGCGGCTGGGGGAGCAGAGGTACAGGTTGGGGGTGAGGCCGGTTTGGGCCTGGTAGCGGTGGGTGACGTGGGTGATGAAGGAGGTCGCGGCCGCGCTCTCCACCAACGCGACGGCACAACCGCCAAACCCGGCCCCGGTCATTCGCGCTCCTAAACATGCTTCATGTTCACGGGCACAGGCCACGATGGTATCCAGAGCCTCACTGGAGACAGCAAAATCATGGCGTAGGCTTTGGTGGCTGGCATTCATTAGTTGCCCCAATTGAACCGCATTCCCAGCCCGCATGGCGGCCGCGGCAGCCACCGTTCGTTCATTTTCCGTAATCACATGCCTGGCCCGCTGCCGGGTCAACTCGTCTAGCTTGTCTGCCTGGGCCTGGAACTGGGCCAAAGTTACATCACGTAAGGCGGGCACCTGGAAAAAAGCGGCCGCGGCCGCACATTGGGCACGCCGTTCATTGTAAGCCGAGTCAACCAGGCCCCGCCGGGTCGCCGTATCCAAAACAATGACCGCTGTGCCAGGGGGAAGGGGGACAAACTCCGCTGCCAGGGAGCGACAGTCGAGCAGCATGGCCGTCCCGGCCTGCCCGGCGGCGGAGATCATCTGGTCCATGATGCCGGTGTTGACTCCCACCCAACTGTTTTCCGCCTTTTGACCAACCAGGGCCATCGCGGCTGCATCCCAGGGCCAGCCGCTAACTGCCTGGAACGCCCGCGCCACCGCCATCTCTACCGCCGCCGATGAGGATAACCCGGCCCCTACCGGCACATCGCCGCTCATCACTCCTTCCCAGCCAGAGAGGGGGTAATTGGCTTCCTGCAAGGCAAAAGCGACCCCTTTGATATATTCCAGCCAGCCCATCTTCCCGCGTTCCAGGGAATTTAGGTCAAAGCGGCCGCTGGTGGCAAACTCCAGAGAATAGACGACAACATAGGTATCGGTTCGCGGCCGCAGGGCCAGCCAGACCGCCCGGTCAATGGCCATCGGCAGGACAAACCCATCATTATAATCGGTATGTTCCCCAATGAGATTCACCCGCCCTGGTGCCCTCACTACCACCGTCGGGGACTCTCCAAACTGTTTCATAAAAGCAGTGATAAGCGTTGTTTCCATGATAATGAACTTGCTCTTATGTTCCTGCTGCGCGCAGCCGTGCGGCCGCTTGTTCAGCTGTCAGGTCCCGTTGTGGTTCACCTAACATCTCATATCCTACCATGAACTTTTTTACCGTCGCCGAACGGAGCAGAGGGGGGTAAAAATGGGCGTGCAGCTGCCAGTGTGGAGATGGGGGGCTGTCGCCGGTGGGGGCCCCGTGCCACCCCATCGAGTACGGGAATGAGGTAGCGAACAGGTGATCATACCGGGTCAACAGCTGCTTGAGAATGTTTGCCAGGGTGTCTCGCTCCTCGTCGTTCAGGTGAGGGAGGTGGCGGACATGGCGGCGGGGTAAGAGTAAAGTTTCATACGGCCAGACAGCCCAATACGGGACAACGACCAGCCAATCATCATTGACACAAACCAGCCGCTCCCCCTGGGATAGTTCTAATTCAGCATAATCGAGCAGCAGCGGCCGCGACGTTGACAACCAATAATGTCGCTGCTGTTCATCTTCTTTGGCTGGCTCATTGGGCAGGGTATCCAGCCCCCAAATTTGCCCATGGGGATGGGGGTTGGAGCTGCCCATCACCTCCCCTTTGTTCTCAAAAAGCTGCACCCACCGGTAACGCTGCCCCAGCTCCACCACCTGCTCCGCCCAGGTATCCACTACCCGGCGAATCTCCGGCAGGCCCATATCGGTCAGGGTGAGGTCGTGGCGGGGGGAAAAGCAGAGGACACGGCAGGTGCCAGCAACAGCCTGCGCTTGCTGCAACGGGTGCCCCCCTGGGGATACCGGGGAGACATCAGGCAGCAGGGCGGCAAAATCGTTGGTGAAAACAAAGGTGTCGGTGTACTCAGGGTTATGAATGCCGCCGGCACGGGCATTGCCCGGACAGAGATAACAATCGGGATCATAAGCTGGCCGCCGGGTGGCCGGTGGTTTTTCGACCTGCCCCAGCCAGGGGCGTTGGGTGCGGTGAGGGGAAACTGTGACCCACTCTCCGGTGAGGGCATTGCGACGCCGGTGGGGGTGTTCTGTTGGCTTAAACATCATTGATTATCATCACGCAGTTCCCGGGCGGTGAAACCGGCAAAAGTTGTTTGTGTCAACATGGGTGATAAAAGAGTAAAAGAAGAGTGATGAATGATCAGGACCATTCCAGCTTGCAACTGCCGCCCCTGGTCTTGGCTTCCTAATCAGGCAGTTCCCCCTCAGCCAGAGGCAGGTTAATTTCTACCCCTTCGCGGGCCAGAATGGTGTTGGGGAAAATCTGACGGGTATGTTCTAAAACCTCAAGCAAATGGGTATCAGAGGAGTCTGGCGCATGATGAAAAAGGGCGAGACATTTGGCGTTGGCGGCCGCAGCCACTTTGCCCGCTTCTTCCCAACTGCTGTGTCCCCAGGTTGGAAACCGTTTCCGCTCGGCCGGAGAAAAATGGGCTTCGTGAATAAGCAAATCGGTATCCCGGGCCAGGGCCACAATCCGCTCTTCCAGCCCTTCATCAGGATGGGAAGTATCCGTGCAATAAGTCATCGAAACGCCGGCATTATCAATACGGTACCCCAGGCAGCCATTCGGGTGATTCATCTCTTCTGCCCGCACAATCGTATCATCCCCCACGATGAGCATTTCCCCACCGCGCATCTCCTTCACATGAATATCGGCCGATAGTTCCCGAAAAGTAAACGGGGCGTAAGGCTCCATGATCTGGCTGGCTAAAATTTCTTCTAACTGTTGGCCTACCCGTTTTTGACCAACAACGACAAACCGGTTTTGCTGCCCTTCCGGGCCGACGAGAGGGCCAAAAAAGGGGAATCCTTGAATGTGATCCCAGTGGGTGTGGCTGATGAGGATGGTACCGACAATGCGGTTGGGGTAATGTTCTTTGATCAACGCTTTGCCCAGGCGACGAATGCCTGTTCCTGCGTCCAGAATAATAACCTGGTGATCAGAGGTATAAACGTCAATACAGGCTGTGTTAGCCCCTACCCATACGGTATCAGGGCCAGGTGAAGGAATTGTACCGCGCACTCCCCAGAATCGTATACGCACGTTTGCTTTGTCTCAGAGGATGAAATGAGTTCGTAGCAGCAGTTTTTTAATACGGATTGGGCCTTAAGGTTCGACCGCAGCTTTTGAGGCCAATACCTTTTGCACACTTTCCAGAAGTTCACGGGGGCCAAATGGTTTGGTGACGTAATCATCTACTTTGGCGATGTGCAAACCGAGTACTTTATCAATGGGTTGAGCTTTGGCTGTTACGATGACCACAGGAATAGTACGCATTGACTCAGAGGCTTTCATTTTCTGATATACCTCCCAGCCATCCATCCCTGGCATCATCAGATCGAGCAAAACCAGATCTGGCTCAACGTTTTCAATTTGTTTTAACCCTTCTGCTCCACCATCGGCGCCAAATACTTGAAAGCCTTGTTGTTCTAAAATGAGCTTGACCAGATCGATCATCTCTTTTTCGTCTTCAATGCAAACAACGACGCGCTTAGGGGTACTGTTATCAGACATGATTGGCCTTATTGTGGGTAGTAGTCAGTAAGCAGTTATCAATAATCAATTATATCGTATGAGGATACACCTGGGGGCCAGGTAAGCGTAAGCATATCATAAGCGGGTAAGGCTGTCTACTATTGCCAAACCTCAGGGGTGGGGCTGTGTTATTGGGTTACAGGAAGGATCTGTTGGGCTAAAGCGTGTAAGGCGGCCGCGTCCGTTTCCTCGATGCCCACTGACTGCCAATACAGGTTTAGAAGTTCTAAAGGGGAGAGCGTTTCGATGGCGGCCGCGTCCCCCAACCGCGCCCGCTTCTCCGCCAACCGATGTTTTTGGATCTGAAAACTCAAGGCCCGGGCAAAATGCTCATGCAGCAGCGGCTCATCTAGCAGCGATTCCCAATCGCGGGGGTAAGTAAGCTGCAAACGGCTTATGGTTTCTGCTACCTCTTCTGGAGACGGCAGAGCGGCCATAATTTCCAGCATGAACTTTTCTGCGGCGGTTGGTTCTACTTTCAAATCAATAAAGCGGCGAATATCTAACTTGCGAAACTTCCAGGTAGCTTTACCCCGCTCTATTTGGGCCATGACAAACCCCTTAGCTTCATGGGCTTCGCCAAAATCAATCCGTTCAATCGAACCAGGGTAAATAATGGGGGGATGTTCGGCCCCGTTTAAGCTCTGGTGTTGGTGAATGTGCCCCAGGGCCACATAATCGAGCCGCCCATCTCGCAGTAAGGCCGGGGATAGGACGAGTTCTTGACCCAACATGACCGCCCGTTCACTGCCGTATTTTGCCCCCTGGACGCTGGCATGGGCCATCAAGAGCAGCGGCAGGTCTGGATCGGCTGTTTCAATATGCCGCCGGATTAATTCACTGACCCGCTCTTCTAAGGCGATCAACACCTCATTTACCTCTTTGTGGGCCATCTCTTCCCGGCTCATCAGGGCATGGCGGGAGACCCAGGGGATGGTGATGATTTGTACCGGCAGCCCTAACTGTTCCGGCTTTAGCAGGGTGATATTGTCAGCTACGTGGATGTGGGGCACGGCCAGGGTATGAAATTCGTGCAGAGTGTGGGCGCGGCCGCTGGCCGGAGAGACATCATGGTTGCCCACCAGAAGTACCGTAGGAATCCCGGCCTGGGAGAGGCGCATGATCCGTTTGCCCCATTCTCGTTGGAACGTTGGTTGGGGATTCCGGTCTTTGTAGGCATCGCCGGCAAATAGCACCAGATCAACCTTTTCCTCAAGAGCACACTCTATAATTTGATCCAAAGCGTGTAAAAAATCCATTACCCGAATGGGCAGAGCCGTTTGTGGATCATGGCGGCCATAATTGCTCATGTCAATATGGGCATCGGCAAAATGTAATAAGCGGATTGGTTTTTGTTTACTCATTTAATGGGTTGGATAGATTCCATTTTTCCATCTCTAATTTTCCACGCGAAGCGTATAGTAATCAGGTGGAGGGGGAGTTGTCAAGGGAAAAGCCCGCACAACCATGATGTAGTAATATCCTGGTCCTAAGATGATTTCCAGGTATTCATCCAGGTTGCCGATGTTACGGCTGCTGCCTAGAAGCGTTTTATTGCCACTATAGAGCAGGAGATCATAATCGGCCCCATTAGGAATGTTTTGCAAGTAAAAAAGTGCCCCGCCGATTCCCGGTTGATAAAAGCGATAAACATCATGGTAATCTTCTTGGCTTTCAAAGTTGAAGGCCAGGGTCTGATGAACCGGGATGTCTTGAGCCTGGGCAAAGGTGTCGTTGGGTTCTCCAACAATGGATGGGGAGCGCAAAACAGGTAAATTAAGGTGGTACGGCCAGAGCGGCCCGTTGGTCAGACGCTCCACCAGGGACAAGGTATTGCCATTGTTGAAAACACCAGTATCCTGCTCGCCGCCAAAAACCCATAAGGATCGCCCGACAAAATCCCCCCGCACCCAGGAGCGGGCTGGCCGATCAAAGCCGCTGGATGTGCCCAGGTTGTGCCGGGCGTCTAGTAACTGCCAGGTATTGGTAGCCGGATCAAACACTTCTACCGGAGCAACGGAGCTAAGGGTAGCACTGGTGCCACCAAATACGTACCAGCGACCATCAGGGCCAACGGCGCTGCCGGCGTTGAAGCGAGGATATTGCAAGGCGGGAATGGCCCCCCAGGATGATAGATCAATGTTGTAACATTCTCCCCCAGCGATGATTTGGTTGCTGGCGTTAATACCGCCTATGACGCAGATGCGATTGCCTAGCCGTGCGGCCGCGTGCCCATAACGTGCCTGGTTCATAGCCGGTAAACTACCTCCAAACCAGGTACCGCCCCCATCATCCAGGTACAGATATATATTGGCTGAAGGGTTGGCATTGGCTGTCAGAGGGGCCCCAGTGAGGCCGCCTACTACAAAATAACCATTGAGGGGGGGATATTCGACCATTTGGGACCAACCGAGAGCGGCCGGCCACGGGCCAGTTGGGCCAATAGACCAGGTGTTGCTGGCGATGTCGTAAATTCGATGAACATCACAATATTGGTTGTTGTTGCCAGCATAACCTGTAGGAATGAAAATTCTGCCGTTAAGATAAGCGGCATCGGTGGCGGCATAGCCATTGACATCTAAACAGGTGCTGCCCGCGGCCGGCATGGGCTTCAAAATTGACCATTGTCTGGTCACGGTATTAAACTTTCGCGAGGCGTTGGTTCGTTCTGGAGCAGAACCCGTAGAAGTTACCCCCCCAAAGATGTAAAAATCATCGCCAACCCTGACAGCGCTGTGGCGGCTGAGAGGCGTAGGAAGATTGCTGGCCTGTTCCCAAAAAGTTTCAGCCTGGGTGATGTAGGCCAGGACATTGAGGCGAGCCGTTCCGTTGATGCCAAACTGCCAATCGGCTATCTCGATGTAATAGGTTTCCCCTTGTTGCACGATGACAGAAGCACGAGAAAGGAAGCCGTTGTAATCATCATTGCAGGTCAGGGTTTGTAAATTTTGACAGTCACCAGGCGGAGCGGCGTGGTGGATGGCGATGATGGTATCATAATTGTCCCGGTAATCGGCGTTGGGCAGGGCTTCTACCACTAACATTCCCCCAGTGGGGGGAGTGACTTTGTACCAGGCTGTGCGGTATCCTTGCGGCCGCGGCGGATTGCCCCAGGCGCAGCCTAAAATTGGGTCTGCCGGGTCCTCGGTATAGTTATTCACGATGGCCTGCCCGCCATCTGCGGGGAGGGAGAGATTGAGGGTTGGGGCCGCGATGCAGGTATCAGAGGGGGGGCCGGCTTCCGGGGCTTGTGATAGATTCGCCACTACTTCTTCCCAGGTGGCTGATTGCAAAGGGACAGTATAAGTGAACGGCTCTGGGGGAGCCGGTTCAATGGGGATGAACGAGGGAATCTCAGGCTGCGCGGCCGCGATGACTGCCGATAAGATAAGAAAACCAATGATAAAAAGGGAGATCAAACGAGGCATAACAGGCTCCTTGAGCAGGATAAGACCCTCATTATACCTCTTTTTGCCGCAGGTTCAGTTCTGCACTCATCCGTAAGTTAGGTCTAGCTAGATTTGCTACGGGTTTTCTCATTTTTGGCAAAGCGGCTGGTTTGTTTTACGATTGCGGGTTATGTGGCCTATCCTGGCCCGTTATGGGTCCTTTTTTCTCTACAGCTATACCGTTGTATTGGGGGTTGGGGTCGCGGCCGCCCTGGCCGTGGCGTATTGTCAACTGCGGCCGCAGCCATCGCGGTGGACCAGCTTCCTGGATGGGGCCCTTGTGGGGCTGGGAGCAGGCATTTTGGCTGGTCGGCTGCTCTATGTAGCGGCCAACTGGCCCTATTTTCAGACAAACCCTACGCAAATTATCCAAATTGGACAGGGTGGGCTTGGGTATCATGGGGCTGCGGCCGCCGGTTTATTGGCTTTTACCTTGTGGCAGCGATGGCGCGGTCTCCCGCCAGCCCCTCAACTAGATGCTCTGGCTCTGCCTTTTGCTTTGCTCACGGCGTTTGGCTGGCTGGCTTGCTATCTGGATGGCTGTGCTTATGGCCGGGAAACCGAATTGGGGCTGCTGGCTGGCAATTTACCTGACAGTTATGGGGTGTGGTTGGTGCGCTACCAGACACAGCTTTTAGGGTTAGGCGGAGCATTACTGACCGTTGGGGCAGGATGGGTAGGCCAAAAACGCGGCGGACGCCCCGGCACTCTATTTTGGTTTGTTCTGGCCTGTCTGAGTGGGCAGCGGCTGCTCCTCACCTTTTGGCGTGGTGATCCTGTGCCCACCCTTAACCACCTGCGCCTTGATACCCTGGCTGATGGGGTGCTTCTGGTGATCTGTCTGGGGGTGCTGGGTTGGATAGCCGGAAAAGAACGATGAATAGGTGAATTGGCGAACGATTGAGCAAGAGAGCAACCCTGATTTTATTACTACACAACCATTCAGCAGTTCATTTATTAACCTTTCAACCCACTCCCATTCACCCCAACGCCCGATAATCCCGGTTCCAATATATCAACGGTTCGGTATCGGGTTGGGGAACATCACTGGCCTGGACTTCGCCGATGTAAATAGTATGTGTACCGGCTACGACGCGAGTGTAAATGGTGCAATCTAACCAGGCCAAAGCCTCTTGCAACAGTGGGGCACCAGTTATAGCCGTTGTCCAATTCCCCTCAGCGAAACGATCCTCGTCTTTGACCCAGGCAAACCGGTTAGAAAGCTCAGCCTGATCGTGGCGCAAAATGTTGACGGCAAACACCGCCCCATCTTGCTCTAGCATCTGGTAGGCCTTATGACGGTGATCAATGATGACCATAATCAGTGGAGGTACGGGGGAGACGGAGGCAAAGGCGGAAACCGTCAGACCATGAATTTCATCACCGGCCTTAATGGTGACTACGGTAACGCCAGAGGGGAAATGACGCATAGCGTCGCGGTAAGCTTCAGATGTGATAGGCATAGGTGAATTATGGATGATGAAGAGGTTGCTAAAGTTGTAGAGCTGCCAGATGGGTAAGTAAGTCGGCTATTTGTTTACGTAATCTCGAAACTAAAAAGTTAAAAACTGCCGTACCACTGGAGCAATGTCAGTCAGGGTGTGAATCTGTTGCGCCAGGGTTGCATGGTTTGGCCCAAGCAGGATCGTTGGCACCGGGTTTTCCGTGTGTAAGCGATGGTTTTTAGCCTCAATGTTGCCATGATCGCTGGTGATGATGAGCAGCCCCCGGCTGTCGTCCCAAGCTGCCAGCAGGCCGCCGATGGCTTCGTCAATCATCTGTAAATGGTGGACGGCTTCTTGGAAACTTCCTTTGTGACCGGTGCGGTCGCTGGGCCAATGTTCAAAAAAGGTGAAGTCGTACTGGCTGGCTAATTGCGCTAACTGTTCTCCAGCGGCCGCTAAGGTTAAAACAGGTATATCATTGTAACCCAAAAGATCACGCCACGCCTGAGCCGTAAAATCAGGACTGATTGCCTGACCGGTTCGCAAGTCATCGGCGGTCATCAGGCGCAGGCCAGCGGCCGTTGCCGCCAGGGGGACGGTGGAGTAAAGCCGTTTGCCGCTGTTGATACTGTCGAAATATCCCTGTGGGTATGGGGTGAGCAGCGCGGCCGCGCCCCCAGTCTCCACCACCTCATGAAACAAAGTGCCCTGGCGCACCAAATCAGCCACCGCCGGATTTGGTTTGGGGCCATAATGTTCGCCGATTAGTTGGGGAATATTGCGGCCGCTTAAAATAACTGCCTGCCCGGTAGCACTTTGCGGCCGGCCAGGTATACCTAGAGTGGCGTCCGTAGGGATGAGAGAAGCACGAGCGGTAGTGATGCGGCCGCGCCCTTTCACATACCATTTCTCCCCCAACAAACCAGTCAGATGGGGCAAATGAGCCGTCACAAACGGGTTTATTTCCGGATCATCATCCCCCAGGCCAACGCCATCCAGGAAAAAAAGGTGGACAAAACGGTTTGATCGCGTGGGCACGGTAGGATTCCTTAGCAATTAACTCGAAACCTGAAACCTGAAACTAATAATAACCCCCTCTCCTGGGTAAAGCCAAGTTGATTTTTCCCACTCGGTGAACATGTTATAATCAACCCCGGTTTAGGCCCAGTGGGCCTGAATGCTTTATCCATTGACATGAGGAACTTTTTTTATGACACCTTTAGTTGACAAAGTGCCAGAGAAGCTGCAACGGTTGCCAGAACTGGCATATAATCTCTGGTGGAGCTGGAATTTGGAAGCACGCAACCTGTTTCGGCGGTTGGATTACCCTTTGTGGCATGGTTTGCAACATAACCCGGTGCAAATTATGCAAGAGATTAGCCGTGACAAGCTGAACGCGGCCGCACAAGACCCCGCTTTCTACCGCCATTACACCAAAGTGTTGATGACCTTTGACCAGGAAATGAAAAACGGCCATTCCTGGTTTCATCAGCAATACCCCGATTTGGTAGATAAAACCATTGCCTATTTTTCCTTTGAATTTGGTTTACACAACAGCCTACCCATCTATTCTGGTGGCCTGGGCATCCTTTCCGGCGATCACACCAAAGAAGCCAGTGATTTAGGGCTGCCCTTCATTGGGGTAGGGTATATGTATCCCCAGGGGTATTTTCGCCAGCGTATTCCTTCACATGGCTGGCAAGAAGCGGTGTATGAACAGATTGATATGGGCAAAGCCCCTATCTTGCCCGTTTTAGATGAGCAGGGTCAAGAGATCAAAATTTCCGTCCGCATGGGGACGCGGCAGGTTTATGCCCGTGCCTGGCTGGTACAGGTAGGACGTACCCGACTTTATTTACTCGATACAGATGTGGATGAAAACGAAGCCTGGGACCGAGAACTATCAGCCCGGTTGTACTCTGGCGATGGAGATATGCGAATCCGTCAGGAGATTATGTTGGGGTTGGGTGGCATCCGCCTGCTGCGCCGCCTGGGTATCTCGCCCCAGGTGTGGCACATGAACGAAGGCCATTCTGCTTTCCTGGTATTGGAATTGATTCGGGAAAAGGTGGCTGAGGGGTTAGCTTTTAAGGATGCGGCCGCGGCCGTCAAAGCTCAAACCATCTTCACCACCCATACCCCCGTCCCGGCAGGGCACGATGTTTTTCCCTTCCACATGATGGAACAATATTTTGCCGGTTATTGGGATGAACTGGGCATTAGCCGGGACCAATTCCTGGGTTTAGGCGGGCATCAGGAAGAATGGGGTGTCGGTTTTAATATGACCGTTCTGGCCCTGCGCCGCTCTGGACAGGCCAATGCGGTGAGCCAGCTGCATGGCCAGGTTTCCCGGCAAATGTGGCAAGAAGTATGGCCGGAAAAAGCGGTTGATGAAGTCCCGATTGCCGCCATTACCAATGGTATTCATGCGCCAACCTGGGTTGCTTTTCAACTTCATGATCTGTTTAGCAAATATCTTGGCCCCGATTGGATCACCCATCACGATGATCCCGCCTTTTGGTCCCGCGTAGCCGACATCCCGGCGCAGGAGTTGTGGCAGGTGCATGTGCAGCTTAAGCATAAGCTGCTTAGTTATTTGCGTGAGCATGTGCGCCGCCGCTGGACGGCGGGCAAGAATGATTCAACCCAGGTATTGACAGGAGGGACGCTGCTAGACCCGAATGCGCTGACCATAGGTTTTGCCCGCCGCTTCGCTACTTATAAGCGAGCCAACCTTATCTTTGCCGATTTAGACCGGCTGCGGAAAATTTTGATAGACACCCATCGCCCGGTGCAAATTATTTTCGCCGGGAAATCCCATCCGGCTGATGATCCGGGTAAAATGTTGATTCAAACGATTTATAACCTGGCCCGGCATCATGGGTTAGGTGGCCGCGTTGCTTTTGTGGAAGATTATGATATGCACATGGCCCGTTATCTGGTGCAAGGTGTAGATGTGTGGCTGAATACTCCCCGGCGGCCGCGTGAAGCCAGTGGTACCAGTGGGCAAAAAGCGGCTCTCAATGGGATTCCCAATCTGAGTGTGATGGATGGTTGGTGGGCTGAAGGGTATAACGGGGCGAATGGGTGGGCTATTAGCGGTGAAGCTAACGGCAGTGAACAGGAACAAGATCGTGCGGATGCCACCTCCCTCTATCATCTCTTGGAAGACGAAATTGTGCCTCTTTTCTATGATCGGGACCGGGATGAGGTACCGCGGGGTTGGGTTGAGATTATGCGCGAAGCGATCCGCTCGAATGCTCCTCGTTATAGTATGAAGCGGATGGTGAAGGAGTATACCACTTCACTTTATCTGCCTGCTTTGCGCGGGGAAATAGCGGGTGAGTAAATATCGCTTATGGCTGCGCCGTTTTTTTATAGGGTTGGCCCTTTTTCTCTGGTTTGCTCTTTTGCTTATGCCTCTGGTCGCTTTTCGGCTGGCAACAAACGGTGAAATCAGGGTAGGCCAGGAAGGGGGGCGGCAAGTGCGCCTTTTTTTGCTGCAAGAGAAAGAGACGGAAGGAATTGGGGTGCAGGTGTCGCGGCCGCAAGCAAATAACTCAACTTGCATGATGACAATCGTGCGTTACTTTATGTGGCGGGGCGAAGGGGAAAATAACCAGTTTTGTATCTGTCAGGATGGCCGTGATTGCCTGTCCCCAGGGTAAGCCGACCTGCCTTATGGTCAGGTAATGTCTTCATCTGAAAGGCTATAGAAATAATGATAGATGACCGAGAACGGATGACGGAGTATACTTCAGGCATAGATTGTGGTACCCCTCACCTGTTTTCGTCCTAAAATGTGCCTTTGACTTGAACCATACCAGAATAACCGATGGAACCATTACCCTCTCCCGCACTTCCCGAACCGTATCAACCCACTGAAGCGCAGCTAATGCGTGCGGCCGCCAGGCGTCGTTTTAATCGGTGGGTTATTTACCTGCCGATTAGCTTGTTTGCCCTTATTGGCCTGGGGCTGTTTGTGTTTATGCTGGTTAATGCCTTGCCTGACGAGGGCAGCCAGCGAAGTCGAGAGTTTCTTTCGGGCCTGGCCGATATTATTTTAATTGGGGCACTCATCCCTTTGTGGTTAGCTGCCACAATGGTACCTGTTGGGTTTATTGCCCTTATTGTCCAGTTGCGGCGCAAAGATATGCGGCCGCTGCGAGGTCTACAAATTTTGTTGTGGCGTATAGAAACGAAACTGGGACAATTACAGCAGAAGACAAATGAACTGGCCCCAAAAGCGGCCGCGCCCATTATCAACGCTCATGCCCGCGCTGCTTTTGCCTGGGGCTGGCTAAACAAAGTCGGCTCTTATTTTCGGCGAGCTAGAAGTGGGAGACTAGAGACTAGAGAGTGAGAAATTGGCGAGATTGAGAGACTCGCCAACTCGTCTACGCGCAACCTTCCTGGGAGTAAACCATGTCTAATAATCAAATTACATCCGCTAATGAAAATTGGCAAACCCGTGTCCTATTAGTTGGTACAGTGTTAGGGGCAGCCGTTGGCGCGGCTACCGCTTATCTGTTGATTCGTACCACCAGCGAGAAACAATCCGGCCCCCCGAAGATCAGCACTGGTGATGCGGTTAAGACAGCCGTCGGCGTTATTGGCCTCATGCGGGGCATTGCTTCACTTGGCAATTAAGTATAGCCACGTATGAAAGAGACACGGATTGATAAAAATTGGTGTTTATTCGCGGTATTCGTGGCAAAAATCTTTTTCACACTGGCTTGCCCAGGTTAGGAATTGTTATGACCAATGTTTTGCTTGTAGATGATGATCGCACCAGTGTTAATCTGGTGAAGATGCTGCTGGAGCTAGATGGCTTCAAGGTGACAGTCTGTTATGATATAGCTTCGGCGCAGGCGGCCGCAACTGCCGAAACAGCCGCCGTCATTGTAGATTACCATTTGCGGGCGGGAGACAATGGGCTGGCTTTGGTTAAGGCGATTCGGGAGGGGAAGACCGCGGCCGCGACCAATACCCTTACCATCCTCACCACCGGTGACCAACGTAAAGAAGAAGAAGCGGCCGCGGCCGGGGTAGACAAATTTATGCTCAAACCATACCCCCCCAGCACCCTTTCCCAGACCATCCGTGACCTGCTTGCCGCATAAATGAGTTGGCGAGTACGCGAGTTCACTTTTGCCCCTGCTTTCCTAATTTATCCTTCCTAATTCATCCTTTCTTTTCAGGAGTATTTGCTTGACCCAACCATCTTCTCGTCGCAAGACGAAATCTGCCAGACAATGGCGCCGTGTAGATTTACACCTGCACACCCCAGCTTCTAACGATTATCAGGAACCCCACGTTACCTACCTCGACATTCTGCGCCAGGCCGAAAGGCGTGGCCTGGACATTATCGCCCTTACCGATCACAACACGGTGATGGGGTGTGCCGCCCTTAAACGAGAGTTTGAGCAGCTACTCTTTTTAGAACAGATCAACCGGCTCGAACTAGAAGAAAAACGTCGCCTGGACGAATTTCGCTATTTGCTGGGTAAAATTTTAGTTCTGCCCGGCTTTGAATTTACAGCCACTTTTGGTTTCCACATCATCGGCATTTTTCCCCCAGAAACCCCCATCAGTTATCTGGAGCATTTGCTGCTAACTTTGCATGTGCCGGTTGATAAACTGGCTGAAGGCAGCACCACTGTCGGCGCAACTGCCGATGTGCTGACCGCCTACCGGGTCATTGATGAGGCCGGGGGGATTGCCATTGCCGCCCATGCCAATTCCGGCAATGGGGTAGCCATGCGCGGGTTCCCCTTTGGCGGCCAGACCAAAATCGCTTATACCCAGGACCCCCATCTCCATTTGCTGGAAGTGACCGACCTGGAAAAACGCGGCCGCCTTACTACCGCCAACTTCTTCAACGGCTCCAAACCAGAATATCCCCGTGCCATGCGCTGCATCCAGGGGTCTGATGCTCACCGCCTCACCCGCGACCCCAACAACATTAAATACCTGGGCGTGGGCGACCGGGCCACCGAAGTTTTGTTAGAAGAGGTGAGCTTTGCCGCCTTAGCGACCGTTCTGAAAGGGAACGATCTCTCCCTTACCCGGCCGTTTCGGGGTAAAGCCACCCCGGTTGATTTTGTCCAGGCTGCCCGTGAAGAAGGACCATCTATTGTCCAGGCGTTTCATCCCCAGATGACTCAGCGGGGCGGCTATTTGACCGCTATTTTGCGTGATGTCTGCGCTATGGCTAACAGTAATGGCGGCACGATTTACATTGGGGTATCCGCCAATGCCAAAGAAAAACCGGTAGGGGTGAAGGATCACGAGAAGGTAATTCGTAAATTGCAGGAAGAGATCGCCAAACATATCAGCCCGGAACCGCCTGTACTGATTGACAGCCTGCCATCCCAGGGGGAGCGGATTGTGCGTATCATCGTCCCGGTGGATCAGGATTTACCCTATGCTCTGGACAGCAACCAATTTTTTATCCGGGATGAGGCGGAAACGCAGGTGGCGGTGCGGGATGAAATTGTACGGCTGGTGGAGCGGCGACTGCGCCGTGAAGGGGGTGGGGTTGATGAGGGTCAGATGATCGCGGCCGCGCCACCCCGCCCTCTCCCCATTTTGCCCCCAACTCCTGAACCGGCCACCATCGAGATTGCCCCCCCGCGTACCGGGGTTGAGGTAGTAGAAAGCCAGAAGCGGAGTGGGACGGTTTACCACACCTTGCGGGATTTACGCAATGGCAGCTTGATCAAAAACGTCACCCAATCTTCTGCCCGCAAACTGTGGCATTATGCCATTCAACAGGCCGAAGCTGGTGGCCCAAAGCTGGACAGCATCCGCTGGCAGGGCGGCCGCGCTCTGCTCAACAGACGGAGTAAAGATGGCAATACCTGGTATGATCTGGCCTTGCGTGACCCAGATGGCACAGTTCACATCTATTACGGTGTCACTGACAGCGGTCTGGATGATGGCTGGTTAAAATTAATCGAACCTGGGGAATAAACAGGATGCAAGCAGGTATCTTGACGGTGAGTGATCGGGCCAGCCGGGGGGAGTATGAGGATAAAGCTGGCCCGCTGATCAGGGAAATTTTGACCAGCCGCACAACCTGGCCGGTGGTCCGGCAGGGGGTGGTGGCGGATGAGGTGGATGAGATCGCGGCCGCGCTCCGGGCCTGGTGTGCCGAGGGAGTTCATCTCATCCTGACCACTGGGGGCACCGGCTTTGCCCCCCGGGATGTGACCCCAGAAGCGACAAAAGCGGTCATTGAGCGGGAAACCCCTGGCATTGCCGAAGCGTTACGCGCCGAAAGCCTGAAAATTACCCGTCATGCCATGTTATCACGAGGGGTGGCGGGAATTCGCGGCCGCACCCTCATCATCAACCTGCCTGGCAATCCTAAAGCCGTCAAAGAGAGCCTGGACATCCTGCTCCCCGTTTTACCCCACGCCCTCGATTTACTCACCCAATCCCCCCACAGCGAAAGCCAACATCGGATGGTTTGAGGGGCAAAGTGGCAGAGTGGCGAGACAGACTACTCCCAACCTGAAACCTGAAACTTACTTCGGGTAACGCTCATACACCCTGGTCTGACCTGATTGGTCAAAAATGACAACATCATAAGGTTCGGCAGCTCTCCCGGCACTCTCCATACCTGGTGAACCGAGCGGCATTCCCGGCACGGCAATCCCAACCACATCGGGCCGCTCTTGCAGCAGCCGCTCAATCGCTTCTACCGGGACATGCCCTTCCAGAACGTACCCATCTACCGTCGCGGTGTGACAGGAGTATAGTTCAGGGGGAATGCCATATTGTTCTTTGATGACCGTCACATCATTGATATCTTCGGTCATCACTGAGTACCCATTAGCGGCCATGTAAGATACCCAGCCGCCGCAGCAGCCACAGGTGGGGGATTTGTAGACAGTGATGACTGGTTTGGATGAGTTGGTAGAGGGGGAAGGGGTGTTGGTTGCGGCCGCGCACCCGGTCAGCCAGAGCAGCATCACCAACCCCATTAAAGCCATTTGTTTCATAACTGAATCTCCTTTATTGAGCATAGCAGTTACTATAGCCGGTTTGGGGTGTGGGAGTACCTGTCAAAAATCACCCTTTTCCAGGGTTAATAATCATTGTCAGACGCTACTGCAATGGTAAAGGGGGTTGCCAATGTTTGCCGGTCCTATTCACCTGGATGTGGGTGATCCATTTCACCCATTCCACTCCCCGTTTGTCACTGGCAACCAGGCGCAGGGGAAACCCGTGCCCGTGTTTGAGTGGTTCTCCGGCTACGTTCCAGGCCAGTAAGTAGCGGTTCGCCTCGGCCAGAGTAAACCGCCGTTGATAGCCAGAAACGGCCCGCACCGTCACGCTATCGGCACCCCCTTTTACCCCCGCCTGAGCCAGCAAATCCCCCAGGCTGACTCCCTGCCACTCCTGCACCGTATACCAGCCACCGGTACAATCTAGCGTGGCTGTCTCTGTGTTGGTCGGCATAGCTTGCAGCTGCTCATAGGTAAAAGTGAGGGCATTGTCCACTTCCCCGGCAATCGTCAACTGCCAGTTGGTCTGCTCAATAGGTGAGGGATAATCAGCAATCCAACTGACGCTGGGAAACTGTTGACTAAAGCTGCCTCGTTCGTATGAGCCGGTGAAACGGCGCAGCACTCCCGGTACGGCCAACCATGTTTTGGCCTGATTGACCGTGCGCCATATGAAAAGGCCAGCCAGAGTGAACGCGGCCGCACGCAAAAACTGCCGCCTATCCAATGCCTGGGGGACACGGAAGATAAAGCGCATTTTCCAACTATGCCAGAGCATCAAAATCATCAAAGGCACGGCGGTATAGATGTGCCAGCTTACATAGCTGATGTTCAAAAAATAGTGCGGGCCATTAAAAGTCCAAATTAACCCTAACACCAGCGTCAGCAGCAATAAAAAGGTGGTAAATAGGAAAACAAGACGCGACCAGGTCCAGGTTTTTTTGCGGCGCAGGGCATCCCAAATGATGTTCCCTTTCCAGAATAGCAGCAAAACAACGGCATACGCACCAACCCCATGCGCCCACAGCACCCAATTAAACCTTTCCTGATTATTGAGCAGCCCCAGATAACCGGTGACGGTCTGAAAAAGTAAAACGAGCAGAAGAATGATATTGGCCCAGGGCAGTTTCATACAAAAATCAACTCCTCACGGTAATAGAGTATAATCTCAGCCCAGTATAAGGGATAGTTCTTACTGTTTCCTTGCGTTAACCGGCAAGCTGATTTTGCCCTTTGCCCCGGTCAAAACAGGACTGGTACAATCCAGCTAACTGGATTCATCATTGACCTTTCTTTCCAGAGGAGACTTCACCGGCTGCGCTGACCACCATAAATGAAAATTTGTAGCGCGATTTGGAAAATCGCGTATCGAACTGGAAGTTCGATTTACAGAGGAGTTTTATGTCTGATTACCAAACGATTCGGTTGACAACGTTGGCCTCTTGTGCCGGCTGAGCGGCCAAACTCGGCCCGGCCGAGCTGGCGCACGTGTTGTCGCCGATACGGGAAATTTTCCCGCCTGAAAAATACCCTGATCTACTGGTGGGCCTCGCGGCCGCAGACGATGCCGCTGTGTATCAACTCAACCCACAACAAGCCATTGTCAGCACCGTAGATTTCTTCCCCCCGGTCGTGGATGATCCTTACGATTTTGGGGCCATTGCGGCCGCCAACGCCCTGTCTGACATTTACGCTATGGGAGGGCAGGTGCTGTTTGCCATCAACCTGGTCGCTTTCCCGGATAACCTTGACCCGGCCATTTTGCGGGAAATCCTGCGCGGTGGGGCTGAGAAGGTGGCTGAGGCCGGCGGTGTTATTGCTGGGGGGCACAGCGTTAAAGACAAAGAGCCGAAATACGGCCTGGCGGTGACGGGGTTAATTGACCCGGCTCGTGTCAGAACAAAAGGGGGGGCGCGGCCAGGAGATATGCTGGTACTGACAAAACCGCTGGGGGTGGGGGTGGTGACAACGGCGTTGAAGCGAGGGCTGACCCAACCGGAAGATGTGGCGGCCGCGGTCGCAAGTATGAAAAAGTTGAATAGAGAAGCGGCCGCGGCCGCGCAACTGGCCCAGGCCCACGCCATGACCGACATTACCGGCTTTGGTCTCCTGGGACATGCCCACGAGATGGCCCATTTGGGTCAAGTTGCCTTCCGTTTTGATCTGGATAAACTGCCTTTCTTGCCTGGGGCATTGCGTTACGGCGAAGCGGGGGCGTTTCCTGGGGGCATGGGCAGCAATATGAACTATTTCGCCCCCTGGGTCACGTTTGCGGGAGTAAGCGAATTGTATCAGGACATGCTCTGGACACCGGAAACATCGGGTGGTTTGCTCGTTGCCCTTGACCCAACCCAGGTGACAACCTTTCTGACCCATTGTCCAGATGGGGTGATAGTGGGCGAAGTTATCTTTGGCGAAGCAGGGCATTTGACGATTGATGATGAGTTCCTACCAGTTCCCAATTAATATCTTACGAGTCAACTTCTTGGATAGAAAACAAGAAGTGATCCACAGATAGCACAAATTTTCACAGATAAAAATATATCTGTGTTCATCTGTGACATCTGTGGATAAAACTTTTCTGGCTTGCCCAGGTTAGGAGTGTTTGTATGAAGCAAAATATTTATCAATATCGCCTGTCGGTCGTGCGGACCATGTTGGAGGAGTGGCAGGTAGATGGCCTGCTGGTTACCAGCCCGGCCAATCGTCGCTGGCTCAGTGGTTTTACCGGTTCGGCAGGTAAATTGATTATCACGGCGGACAAGGCTCTGCTGGCCACTGATTTTCGTTATTGGACGCAAGCGGCCGCAGAAGCTACTCAGTTCACCCTCTACAAACAGGTCTCCAGCCAGGAAGGGGGTGAGGCATTTATCCGGTCGGCGGGCATCACTACGCTTGGTCTGGAAGCCGGGCATGTCACCCTGGCAGAGATGGAAAAGTACCGACAGATTGAGGGGGTTACCTGGAAACCGATTGGGGATGAGTTGGAGCAGCTGCGTCAGATAAAGAGTGAAGAGGAGTTACAGGCGATTCGGGCGGCCGCACACATCACCGACCTCACCATGAGCCAATTCCCCAAATTGGCCCGTCCTGGTTTGACAGAGCGGCAGTTGGCCTGGGAGTTAGAAAAATTTATGCGTGAAGCCGGGGCCGAATCGCTGGCCTTTCCGGTCATCGTCGCCAGCGGCCCCAACGCCGCCAAACCCCATCATCGCTGGTCGGAAAGGGCCCTTCAGATAGGGGATGCCATCATCGTAGATATGGGGGCGGTGGTAGATGGGTATGGGGCTGATTTGACCCGCACCTTCCATCTAGGGGGTGAGCCAGACCAGAAATTCTGGAATGTGTACAATGTGGTAGATGAAGCCCATCGCCGTGCCCTGATGGAGATGGAGCCGGGGATGTTGTGCCGTGAAGTGGATGCGTTGGCGCGAGATGTGATCGCGGCCGCGGGGTACAAAGAGCAGTTTGGGCATGGGTTAGGGCATGGGGTAGGGCTGGTCGGCCATGAAAAGCCCCAACTTTCCCCGTTGGCTCCAGAGAATGCCCTCCTTCTGGAAGGGGTCGCTGTGACCATTGAGCCAGGCATTTACATCGAAGGGTGGGGGGGCGTCCGCATTGAGGACCTGGTGCTAACGACGGCCAACGGGGTCGAGTTTTTGAGCCAATGCCCCAAAACACCCGTTATTGGATTGTAGAAGGGGTATACTTTGGCTAGAGACAACTAAGTACACTGTAAATCAAGTTTTTTAGCTGTCATTCTGAGCGGAGTCTTCGGAGCGAAGAATCCCAACGAGCTAGATGTATGGGATGCTTCGGGGAACCTTAGCGTGGCAATCTCTAAAATATTTAGTTTGCGGTGTGCTAAGAATATGAGAGGGCTATCTGATATGCTAACGGACTATATTTCTGTGGCAATGCGTCATGCCCATTATGAAATCCTTGAGGATGGAACGTATTATGGGGAGATTCCCGGTTTACAGGGAGTTTGCGCCAATGGGGATTCTCTGGAAGAATGTCGGGATGAACTTCAGGATGGTCTGGAGGGCTGGATTATTTTGGGCTTACGTCTTGGACATGAACTGCCCGAAATAGATGGAATTCAAATTGATGGTGTTCCTGAGGTTGCTTGATGCCCGCTTTCTCTCCCATTAAACGACGTGATTTGATTCTCAATTTGCGTAAAGCTGATTTTGATGGCCCTTATTCGGGAGTAATCATCAATACATGGTTAAGGGACATCTGCGCCTGATCATTCCTAATCCCCACAAAGGTGATATTACGCCTGCTCTCTTGAGCAAAATTCTTCGGCAAGCTGGTATTTCCCGAGATGATTGGGATGGTTTATGAGACACCGAGCAGATAGCAAATACTATGTGGTATATTGATGTCTCTGCGGCCGCGCACAGCCGGGCTGGGTTAGGGCGATACAGTGAAAACATGGCCCGTGCCCTGGCTGAGGCCCGGCCGGGGCAAGTGGCTCTCTTCCATAATTTAGGTAAAGAGGGAACACGACCTGCCAGCCTGCGCCATTTGCCAGCCCGCCAGGTCAATTGGGGGTATAAGCCATGGCGGCTGGCTGTCTGGCTGGCCCACCTGGCTGGCCTCTCCTTCAACCGGCTCGTCCCCGAAGCCACCCTCTTCCACAGCACCGAACATCTGCTCATGCCTTTGCACGGTGTGCCAACGGTACTGACGGTGCATGATCTCATCTTTAAGCTGTTCCCCGAACACCACAAAAAGCTCAACTATTGGTACCTAAACCTGGCTATGCCGCTGTTTTGCCGCCGGGCCACGGCCATCGTAGCCGTTTCACAGGCCACAAAACGGGATGTCGTCGAACAGTATGGGGTAGACCCGGCTAAAATTCGGGTTGTCTATGAGGCGCCGGCAGCCCACTTTTCACCTCCGCCCCCGGCCAAACTTTCGCAGGTACGACAGCAATATTCTCTTCCCGACAACTATTTGATTCACCTCAGCACGATTGAACCCCGCAAGAATCTGCTCCGCCTCCTGGACGCTCTGCACACTCTCCGACAAACTTTCCCGACTCTCTCCCTCGTTTTGGCCGGGGGCAGGGGGTGGCTGTATGATGCGTTTTTCGCCAAAATTGAGGCGATGGGGTTACAGTCAGCAGTCCAACTTCTAGGCTGGGTGCCTGATGAAGATTTACCGGCTATTCTCGCGGCCGCGTCCTTAGCCGTCCAGCCTAGTTTGTATGAAGGGTTTGGCCTGCCCCTGCTGGAACAGATGGCTTCGGGGCAGGTGGTGGCCGCCAGTAACAGCAGCAGTCATCCAGAAGTGGGGGGGGGCGCGGCCGCGTACTTCAACCCCACCAACACCGAGGAAATGATCGCCACCCTCCACCGCCTGCTCACCGACCGAGACGAATACGCCCACCGCCGTCAATTGGGGTTAGAGCATGCCCGCCAATTCACCTGGCAGCGGGCCGCCCAAGAGACGATAGCTGTTTATGAATCCCTTTTACAGTAAAATAGCCAAAAATAGCCAGCGTGATCAGAGGCGTTTCCCAACGGCGACGACCTTGATCACCGTGATCAGAGGCGTTTTCTGAAATTATGGGGATGGCTAATGGGGAAATTTTTCTGATAGCTGCTTAATGATTGATTCTAATGCCCAAATTTTACGCCCATCTTCATAAAGTTCTCCCCTTGCTTTTGTTGACAATCCCCCTGCTATATCTTGTTACTCTGGCGCGGGGGTTGGTTTTAGGCGATCCGACCGAATACACCATGATCGCCAATATCCTGGGGATTGCCCACCCCCCGGGTTATGCCTTTATCACCGTTTTGGGCAAACTGTGGCAAACCCTCATCCCGTTTGGCGATATTCCCTGGCGGATGCACTTGCTTTCGGCGGTGGGGGGGACGGCTGCGGCCGCGTGTCTCTACGGTATCCTCAAAACAATAGGCACTCAGGAAGCAGCGAGCAGTGATCAGTCGCCAATCTCCCCATCTCTCAACCTCTCCATTGCGGCCGCGCTCTTTGCCGCCTTTTCCCTGGCCTTTTCCGCCAACTGGTGGCAGCACGCCATCCACGCCAACCCCCATATCTGGACAGCCCTGTTTTTGGCGTTCAATTTACTCTGTTTAACCAGATGGGCCGCCGCCGAAGAAATAACGACCCGTTCCTCAAACCTCAACCCTCAAGCCTCAAACCTCTCCTGGCTTTTCCTCTTCTCCTTTTCCGCCGGGCTGGGGCTGACCCATCATCCGCTAACGGTATTTGCCTTTCCGGCCTATGGGATTTTTATGGTGGTGACGCGGCCGCGCCTCCTTCTCGATTGGCGCACCTGGCTCAAAATGGTGGCCTTTGCCCTGTTGGGGCTGTCTTTATGGCTCTACTTCCCCTTACGCAGCCCATCCACCCCGTTTGGCCCAACCAGCATGAACACCCTGAACGGCTTCCTCGATCATGTCCTGGCGCGGGGCCTCAGCGACAGCCTGCCTTATTTCCGTCTGGTAGATTTGCCCAACCGTCTAGTCGTCTTCTGGTCTATCCTGCGCTTGCAATACCCGCTGCCGACTATTTTTTTGGCCTTGATTGGCGTTGGCTGGCTGGCGAGAGGGCGGGGGGGGGAATGGGGGAAATATTCAGCCCTCACGCCTCACACCTCATTGCTCATTCTTTATGGGCTGGCTTTCCTCTTTCCCTTCGCTTTTGTTCTCATGCTCCGGGCGCAGGATATTATGGCGTATCTGTTGGGGCCGCTGCTGGTGGTGGCTTTGTTGGCCGGGATTGGGTTGTATGGGCTGCTGAGGTTGGCCCAGGCACGGCTGCGGCTGGATAACCGGGCCGTGGCTCTGCTGGTGGGGCTGCTGATACTGCTGGGGCCACTCTCCCAAATGGTACGTAACGGGCCGCGCCTTTCTTTGCGTTACTATGATGAAGGGCACAGTTACGTGAACGCGGTATTCCGTTGGTTTGCTGGTCGGGGGGAAGGGGCAACATTGCTCAATGATTGGGAACATCAGACACCGCTCTGGTACAACGAGTACGCTTTTGGCCAGGCCCCTGATCCGGCTGATGTGCGGCCGCGTCTCGTTTCCGCCGCCCGCCCCTGGGTAGAGTCGGTATTTGATTTTCTCCCTGGGGGCCCAGTCTATTTGAGCAATTACCGGCGGGAAATTGTGGAAGCAGGATTCCGGCTGCGGCCGCGTGGCCCCTTCTACCAGGTTGTCGAACCCGGTGACACAACCCTGCCCCCAGAGCTAACGCCAGTAACAGGGGATGCGGCCGCGTCTGAGGCCATCGCCCTGGTTGGATACGACCTGCCACAAACCATCGTAACCGCCGGAGAGTACATCCCCCTCACCCTGGCCATGCGTGTTCCCGCCGCGACGGACGATTATTACGCTCCGGTGGTGCGGGTAGGGGAGATGGTCATGGCCTTCACCACCGACAGCCATCTGATTACCCCGTTGTGGCAGCCAGGGGAGATTATTGTGGAGCGATTTGACTTTGCCTTGCCCCACCATCTAGCCAGCGGCACTTATCCGGTGACGGTGGCCCTGCACAATTTGAGCCACAATGAGGATGCCGGGATTTTACTCCCAATCGGCCAGTTGCAGGTGATTGCGGCCGCTAATCCCCCCCGCACCCACCATCTGTTGGCTAATTTCCGGCAAAAAGTGGGGTTGGTGGCGGCCACCGCCAGGGCGGATAGTCGCGGCCGCGCACCCTGGTCTACCCCCCTGAGCGCCCAACCGGGGGATGTTATTGACCTGACCCTGACCTGGGAATGTCTGGCCCACCCGGAACAGAGCTACACCGTGTTTGTCCACCTTATTCGCCCTGATAACAGCCCGGTGGAGTTGGTGCGGCCGCTCGATTACACCCCACTAGGCGGCTCGGCCCCCACCCATTTGTGGATACCCAAATGGCTGCCCGGCCAGCGGTACACCGACCCGTACCGGTTGGAACTGCCCCCAGATTTGCCCCCTGGCCGTTATTTCATTGAAGTGGGGCTATATGAGATGGTTAGCGGCCGCCGGCTGCACCTCTCTGATGCCCAGGGCAACCTGGCCGGCGACCGTTACATTTTGGGGGCGGTAGAAATTATGCCTTGACTACAGTGTAGCCAAGAATGCCAGGCACACGATCTGGCGCAGAAATTACAGGTCGTTGATAATGGCGTCAATACGACGTAGAATCATTTCCGAAGCTTGTAACATGTAACACCTCGCCAAAGTATTGGTGTATGAAATAGTTTGGTACGTAACTGGTTACCTTTCTGAAGTTTTGTCCCAAGAATTGTAAAGATGGTTTGGGCCACACTCTTTTCCGCTATTATAGATATTCCGATAATGATTTTGGTAGCGCGGGCATCTTGCCCGTTTGTTGCGGACAGGGATGCCCACATTACCAGGCAAAATCTTTTTCTTAAAAGCTATAGTATATGATTGAAATGGGGGTCATTGAATGAGTACCATAGCAACCCAGAGAATCACAGTTGCTTTACCCAAGACACTGCTAACTCAATTAGATGCGATTGTGCCTGCGCGAGAACGTAGTCAATTTATCACCAGAGCCATTGAAGAGCAGTTGGCCATCTTAAGCCAGGTCGAGGTTGTAGATGAAACGGCCGGTATCTGGAAAGATGAAGATTATCCATATCTCCGAGATGAGGCAGCTATGAATGAATGGTTATCTCAACTACGCTCTGGTTGGCAGCGACCCATTGGCTAATTTATGACCTATTATTTGTTGGACACAGGTATTGTTATTCGCCATCTCCGCGGCCGCAAGCCTATTGTGCATCTGGTTCGTGGTTTAAGCCGCGCAGATAGATTGGCGGTTGCTACTATTCCTTGTCTAGAAATCTATGCAGGACTTCGCCAAAATGAATTATATCTCACCCGTAAATTGTTATCTCGTTTTGTTAATTTGCCTTTAGATATGCTGATTGCTGAACGTGCAGGATTTCTGGTAGCTGAAGGTGTGGCTGTGAATCAGCCTATTTCTGTTCCTGACGCGATTATTGCGGCTACGGCTATTCGACATAATTTAACTTTAATCACCCTTAACCACAAAGATTTTTCACCTATCATCCATCTTCGCCTTTACCCTATTGAGCAGTGAACGGCTAACGGAATACTCTTATAAAAAAGTTGAACTTCTGGACAGAAGTTCAACTTTTGTGATACTAAATTAGCAGTGATCTGCGGCCGCACCGTTCCTGATTCACCCCCCATACGCTGCCAAAAACCGAATCACCGTCTCTGTGCCTCGTGTGTAGTTAGGCAGGTAAAACCGCTCATTGGGCGAATGGATGCGATCGTCGGGCAGGCCAAACCCCATCAAGATAGTTTCCATCCCCAAATGTTCCTGGAACGCCCCCACCACCGGGATGCTCCCCCCTTCACGCATTAAAATCGGCTCACGGCCAAATACGTGAGCTAACGCCTGCCGGGCCGCCTGCATGGCCGGAATAGAAAAATCGGTGATGCTGGCCGGTGCCCCGCCCCGCGAGGAAATCTGGACTTTGACCGAGGGGGGGGCAATTTGCTGGATGTATTGCTGCACCAGGTGGGCAATTTCGCCAGGGTCTTGATCCGGCACCAGGCGGATGGACAGTTTAGCGTGGACGGTGGAAGGGATAATGTTCTTGGTGCCGACCTCGGTGTAACCACCAATGATGCCGTTGACATCCAAAGTTGGCCGCGCTCCCATTCGTTCGTTTAAGGTAAATTTTGCCTCGCCCCATATCTGGGGTGCGCCGGTTTCTTTCTGGACACGGGCGTCATCACGAGGATATTGGGCCAATAAACCGCGCTCTTCATCGGACAGCGGCCGCACCCGGTCATAGAACCCTGGAATCAACACCTTACCCTCACCATCTTTAAGCTGGCTGATGATGTGGGCCAGGGCGTTGATTGGGTTGTTGACCGCTCCTCCATACGCCCCAGAGTGCAGATCATGATCTGGGCCGGTCACGTCCAGGAAAAAGGCATAAAGGCCGCGCAATCCGTAGACAAGGGATGGTTGGCTGGAGCTGACCATTGCTGTATCAGAGACGAGGGCTACATCAGCCTGCAGCAGGCTTTGGTTGGCCGGGATAAACTGCTCCAGGCTGGGGCCGCCGATCTCTTCTTCCCCTTCGATGATAAATTTGACGTTCAGGGGTAGAGTGCCGGCCCCTTTCAGATACGCTTCGACTGCTTTGATGTTGAGGTGGGTTTGCCCCTTGTCGTCTGATGAGCCGCGAGCGTACAGGTAATTGTCGCGGATGGTTGGTTCAAAGGGGGGGGATTCCCAGGCGTCGAATGGTTCGGCGGGCTGAACATCGTAATGGCCGTAGATGAGGAGGGTGGGTTTGTCTGGCCCGGCGTGGAGCCAATCCCCATACACCAGGGGGTGTAGGGGGGTGGGGATGAGGCGGACGTTTTCCAACCCAGCCTGGGTGAGGATATGGACGACCTGGTGCGCGGCCGCCTGCACATCTTTAGCCCGTTCTGGTTGGGTGCTGACGCTGGGGATGCGTAGCAGGTCTATTAGTTCGTTCAGGTTGGCTTCCTGGTTCGCGGCGGCGTAAGCCAGGGCTTTGTCTAAGTTACTCATGTTTTACTCCCTTGTAAATCGAACTTCCAGTTCGATACGCAATTTGAAAAATTGCACTACAGATTTTTAATTGTGGTGGTGTGCCACACTCATGAAATCTCCAAAGTTCCATCGGGAACGTTGCCGCCTCAATTTTTATCCGTTGGGCGGGATGGGGTATAATCCGCTGGTTTTGTCCTCAATGGGCTGAAATGAATAATCTCGCCCACAGATTATACCTTGATTCTTGATTTGGCATGAGTGAACTCGCGGCCGCGCCCCAACCTGAATTGACCCCGCTCGCTTTGTTAGAAAGTGTGCTGTTTGTTGCCAGTGGGCCGGTGGCCGTTTCCCGGCTGGCCAACAGTTTGGCGATAACCGTCGCGGCCGCACGTGCCCTTTTGCACGAGTTAGAAACCGTCTATGCCGGGCGGGGGATTCGGCTGCAATGGGTGGGAGATGCGGTGCAGTTGACCACTGCCCCAGAAGCCAGCGCGGTGGTGGAGCGGTTCCTGGGGTTGGAAGTGACCAGCCGCCTGAGCCGGGCCGCTCTGGAGACGTTGGCTGTGGTGGCTTATTTACAGCCGGTGACGCGGCCGCAAATTGATGATATTCGTGGCGTCAACTCTGATGGGGCACTGCGGACGCTGCTCAGTAAAGGGTTAATCGAGGAAGAAGGCCGTCAGGAGACCCCTGGCCGCCCCATCCTCTATGGCACCACCCCAGAATTTCTGCAACATTTTGGCCTGGCCAGCCTGGACGCTTTACCGCCATTAGGTGATGAAGAAGAGTGAGTGTTGAGGAGAGAGGACTGAGTGCTGAGGACTGAGTAACTTGTATACTCGCAAACTTGAAACCTGAAACCTATGTTAGAACGTGTACAGAAGATTATGGCGGAAGCGGGATTTGGCTCGCGGCGGGCGTGTGAGGCGTTGATTCGGGCCGGCGTGGTGCGGGTGAACGGGCAGCCGGCGGTGCTGGGCACGAAAGCGGACCCCGACAAGGATGAGATCACCGTGCGCGGCCGCGCCATCCGCCAGCAAAAAAAGCTGTATCTCATGCTCAATAAACCCAAAGGAGTTCTCTCCTCAACTGAGGATGAGCTAGATGAGGGGCGGACAACGGTGCGCGATCTGATCAACCTGCCCGGCCATCTCTATCCAGTGGGGCGGTTAGATAAACCAAGCGAGGGATTGATGCTGCTGACCAATGACGGCCACCTGGCCCATCGGCTGACCCATCCCCGCTATGAACATGAGAAGGAGTACCTGGTGCTGGTTTTTGGTCAGCCCACCGCCGAAACATTGGCCCAATGGGAGCGGGGGATCCTGCTTGATGGGCAGATGACAGCCCCGGCGAAGGTCAAGGTAGATAAGACAATGCCCGGAGCCACCTGGCTGACGGTTATTTTACGAGAGGGGAAAAAACGACAAATTCGCCGGGTCGCGGCCGCGTTGGGGCATGAAGTGCGGCAGCTTATCCGTATTCGCATCGGGCCCCTGCACTTGTCTGGGGTAGAGCCGGGCCAATGGCGCCATCTTACCCCGGCCGAACTACGTGCCTTGCAGACCGAGGTAGAGCGCGAGGAATGATGAAGTAAGCGAGTAAGCGCGTGTGTGAGTGTGCGAGTACGACTTTCTTCCTAATTCTTCCTTCCTAATTCATCCCTATTTCAGAGGTGTCTTCTTTGAGTGAACACAATTTTCCTGCCGCCATCGCCATAGACGGCCCGGCGGCTTCTGGTAAGACAACGGTTGGCAAAATGTTGGCCGACCGGCTAGGTTATTTGTTTTTGGACACTGGTTCTATGTACCGGGCAGCTACCTTTGCCGCCTTGCAGCGCGGGGTAGATATTGATAACGAACTGGCCATCGTGGCCCTGGCGGAGCAGATTGATATTGAGATTACTAACGCTGATGAGCAAACAGATGGTTACTATTATTTGGTGTATGTGGATGGGGAAGATGTCACCCAGGCTATTCGCACCCAGGTGGTAGACCGGCATGTCTCCCAGGTTTCAGCATACGCGGGGGTGCGGCAGCAGATGGTGAAACTTCAGCGTCAATATGGGGAACGCGGCCGCGTCGTCATGGTCGGTCGGGATATTGGCACCGTCGTTTTGCCCCAGGCCCCGCTCAAACTATACATTATTGCTTCGGCTGAGGAGCGGGCGCGGCGGCGCTGGTTAGAGCGGCAGGCCAAAGGGGACAGCACCCCCTACGAAACTATCCTGGCTGATGTGATCCGGCGGGACAAGATAGACAGCGGCCGCGAACATTCCCCCCTGCGGCCGGCTGAGGATGCGGTGATCATTGACAGCAGCGGCCGCGATCCGGACCTCGTTTTAGAAGAGATTTTGCGCCTCTCCTGCTTCACTATGCCGTAACCTATTTGACAAGTTGCGAGAGAGCTACTCCTTGTGCCAGTAAATACGTTATACTGTTATGATTATTCAGCTGATAGCGGTAAGCGAGGTAAATATGTTAACAGGAATGCGACAACGAGCTGTCGTCGGCGACAACGGTAAAATAGAATTATTATGGCCGAATGTGCCAAAAGGGACGATTGTAGAAGTTATTATTCTGGTTGATCCAGATGAGCAAGATACAACCGATTATCTACTATCCACAGATGCCAATCGTCAGCATTTGCAAAAAGCGTTAAATGATTTACAAGACCCCCAAAATTACACTTACGTTACCTTCTCGTAATGATGAGAAAGATAGCCTTTTTACCCCAGGCGTTTGCTGATTTCAATGAGTGGGCCACTGTAGATCGCAAAATATATGTGCGGATTGTTCGTCTGATTTTGGAAATTGATCGAATGCCGTTCAGTGGCATAGGCAAACCAGAGCCATTAAAACACAATCTCAAAGGATTGTGGTCTCGCCGTATTAATGATGAGCATCGCCTTGTCTATAAAGTGACAGAAGAAGAGATAATTATTGTCTCTTGCCGGTTCCATTATTGATCGCCAACTATCTGATTATGCAGGAGTGGGTGGTATAACAACACGAATGGTGGTTACCCATTTCACCTGGCGCAGGGCATCATCCGTTTCGCTGGGGACGATGAGGCGCACCAGCCCTTGCTCACGGATGAGGGGTACCCCGTTTATGTGGGTGCTGAGGAGAATGGGGCCGTTAGCGTGGGGATAAAGCAGTTCATCTCCCTCAATCCGGGTACCGAACCCATCCCCACTGACGGCTTCAACCTGGAACCGTTCCGGTAAAGCCATCCGCTGCTGTAATAAATCAAACAATGCCACCCCACCAAAACGAAATGGCCCCGATGTGCCATGACTGGTAGTGACGATAAACAGCGGCTTGCTCTCAGTTTGGGGCAGCAGGGCGAGATCATCGGGGGTGATGATCTCGCTTTGCCTATCTGGGTTGAATAGGGCGAAGGCCGGGTCTGGAGAAGGGGGAGCGGGGTTGGGGTCGTGGCGATGCGGCCGCAGTGGATCATGATCGTGTATGGTACTCATAGCCGCTTATAATACGCAATACATCCCTTCATAACAAAATGTGGGTCTTTTACAGTTGGCCTTGCCCTGCCAAATCCCAAAGCCCCAGAATTATAAAACATCAGTTAAGGCAAAATGCCCAAATCACTGAGCAGCCGGGCCGTTCCAACCAGGTCAGACAGATCATTGAGGGCGATGTTCGCGGCCGCGTTATCTATATCAGCCAGAGGCGTCAACAAAGGAGAGACGGTAACACCGGCAATAACCGGGTATTCATAGGTTGTCGAAGCGAAATATTGCTGCCCTGGTACAGAAAGCAGGAAGTTAATAAAACGGATGGCGTTTTCCGCGTTGGCGGCGGTCTTGAGAACCCCGACCCCAGAAACCATCATCAGCGATTCGGGGCCCCCGTTGGCGATGAAGTAGTTGCGGGCCCCAAAGCTGTCCCCCTGTTCCGCCAGGAAGCGGAACAGGTAATAATGGTTGACGAAGCCAACCTCGATCTCCCCAACTCCCGCGGCCGCGACAATGGCCGTATTGTTCTCATACACAATTGGGTTGTTGGCCTGAATGCCACTCAGCCAGGCCCGTGTCCGCTCTTCTCCCCACACATTTCGCATCCCGGTCACCATCGCCTGGAATGAGCCATTGCTGGGGGCCCAACCAATTTTCCCCCGCCATTTGGGGTCGGTGAACCCTTCGATGCTGTCAGGCAGCTCGGCCTCGGTCAGGGCAGCGGTATTGTAGACGACGACACGGGCGCGGCCGCTAATTCCTACCCATTCCCCATTCACATCGGCAAAGCGGGCTGGTACCTGCTCCAGGATTTCACCGGGCAAAGTTGCCAGCAGTCCGGCAGCCTGTACTGCCCCTAACCCCCCGGGATCCTGGGCAAAAAACAGATCTGCAGGACTGTTGCGTCCTTCTTCCAGGATAGTAGCGGCGATTTCACTGGTGCTGCCATACCGTACTTCTACCTGGATGCCCGTTGCGGCCGCGAACTGATCGATAATCGGTTTGACCAGGGTTTCGGAGCGGCCTGAGTAGATGACCAGCCGATTGCGGCCGCTGGTGGGCGGAGTGGTAGCCGCTGGGGCGGCAGTTGCCGCAGCCGGGGGATTGCTGCTGCTATTGCTCTGGCAGGCGGCCGCGAACAGCAGCAACAATAGGGAAAAGCAAAGAGAAACCTTCTTCAACATAACTTAACTCCTTGTAATGATGGGTTTGCAGCTTTTTTGGCCGCATATACCCTCTATTTTGACCAGGTTGGTAGGTCACAAACAAGGCCAGGCGTTAAGTTTAGAATTATGCCGGGTATAAACTCAAATTTGTTTCTTGTTTAGTTGTCGGCAAGCAGCCGGTTAAAGGGAAAATTAACCGGAGTAAAGTTGCGGGATTGAACAGGGATTAACTGGATAGCCCAATCTGCCAATCCTGCCCATCCGTGTTCTTGAGGGAAAATTAGCCAGAGTAAAGTTGCGGGATTGAACAGGGATTAACTGGATAGCCCAATCCGCTAATCCTGCCCATCCGCGTTCCTAAACGATTAAACGATGGATATGCTGTACTGCGGCCGCCACATCATCAGTCTGTACCACCAGGCTAATGCTGCACTCCGAAGACCCCTGAGCAATAGCGATGACGTTTACATGATGCTCCCCTAGAGCGGTAAAGATGCGACCGGCAATCCCTGGGGTTCCCTGCATCCCGGCCCCTACTACGGTGACGATAGAGAGGTCTGGCCGTGCCCACACCCGGTCAATATCCCGCCGTGTTAGCTCTTCATGCAAAGCTCGTTCCAGGCTTTCTACCACTGCCGGAGCCGATTTGGCCGGGGTGACAAAGCAGATAGATTGCTCCGAAGATGCCTGGGCGATGAGCAAGACACTGACTCCAATTTGGGCTACGGCCCCAAAGGTGCGGGCGGCAATGCCTGGCACCCCCATCATCCCCCGCCCTTCAACGGTAATCATGGCTAACTCTTTGATCGCCGTAACCGCTTTAATGCTCCCCCGCCCATTCACTCCATTGGTAACGATGACCGTGCCGGGATGGTCAGGGTGGAAGGTATTCTTAATTCGCAGGGGAATGCCATTTTCCACACAGGGGCGCATCGTTTTGGGGTGCAGCACCTGTGCCCCAAAATAGGCCAGCTCTGACACTTCCCGGTAGCTGAGGGTGGGGATAGATTGGGCGGTGCTGACCAGGCGGGGATCGGCGGTCATTACCCCATCCACATCGGTCCATATCCACACCTCTTTGGCCTGGAGAGCCTGCCCCAAAATGGCCCCGCTGTAATCAGAGCCGCCGCGCCCCAGGGTGGTGCTGATGCCATCTTCGGTAGCCCCAATGAAGCCGGTAACGATGGGGATGATATTTTTGGTTAGCAGCGGCCGCAGCCGGGCTTCTGTTTTGGGGCTGGTTAGGCCCATCAGGGGGGTGGCTGCCTGGAAATGGTTGTCGGTCACGATGAGTTCGGTGGCGTCAACGGCGGCCGCAGGCTGCCCTTCCTGGCGTAAATAGGCGGCCAAAATTCGTATAGCCATTTGTTCTCCCATGCCCCCGATGACATCCAGGGCGCGAGGAGTCATCTCCCCCAGCACCTCAGCCGCCTCACAGAGGGCGACGTAATGGTTGATAAACCGCTGATTTTCAGCCAGGATGGTTTGCCGCTCCCTTTCGGGGTGGAGCAGTTCATCAATGGCTTCATAATGGACCTGGCGCAGGTAGGCGGCCGCCTGTTTGACCGTTTCGCTGTCACCTGCGGCCGCGGCCGTGGCTCCAGTGAGCAGCCAATCTGTTACCTTGACCGGCTTTGACCCCATGGCCGAAGCGACGACCACAACCTGGCCCCACTCTTGCTGGCAGCTTTTAATGAGCGCGGCTGTTTGCCGGATAGCGGCCGCGTTTCCCACCGACGTCCCGCCAAATTTCATCACCAATGTCATAAAAAACTCCTGTGAAAGTAAGGATGAATTATGAATTATGAATTATGAAAAAAGCCATACCTGAAGCTATATCTGGGCTAAAGCCTGTTCCAGATCAGTCAGTATATCATTTTCATCTTCAATGCCCACTGCCAACCGCACCAGGTTATCTCGTACCCCAATGGCTAACCGCTCTTCGGTAGACAGTTCATAATAAGACATCAGGGCGGGCTGCTCGATGAGGCTTTCCACCCCGCCCAGGCTGGGGGCGATGAGGGGGATGGTAACGGCATCAATGAAGCGGCTGGTGGTGGCCAATGGGGTTTCCCCAGCAATCGGTTTAATGGTGAAGCTGACAACGCCGCCAAAACCGCTCATCTGGGCCTGGGCGATGGCGTAATCAGGGTGGGAACTGAGTCCGGGATACCATACCTGCTCGATTTTGGGGTGGGTTTCCAGATAACTGGCTATACTTTGGGTGGTTTGATTTTGCTGGCGCACTCGTAGGGCTAATGTTTTTAATCCCCGTTCCAGGAGCGCGGCCGCATGAGGGTCTAACACCCCCCCAAGCATTCCCTGGCTTTGGCGCAAGGCATGAATCAGCCCCGCTTCGCCAACGGCCACCCCGGCCATGATGTCATTATGGCCGCTCAAATATTTAGTAGCGCTGTGGATGACCAGATCAATGCCAAATTGGAGCGGCCGCACATTGATCGGCGTGGCAAAGGTGGCATCAATGAGTGTCTTAACCCGGTGGCGGTGGGCAATGTCGGCCAGTCGTTCCAGGTCTACCACCCGCAAATATGGGTTGGTAGGGCTTTCACTGATAATCAGCCGGGTATTGGCCTGAATCGCCTGTTCTAGAGCGGCATAATCCCCCACCGGCACCTGGCTGGTCTCAATGCCAAAGCGGCGCAAAAAGCTGTTGCAAAATTGGCGCGTTTTGCGGTAACAATCGTCGGTGAAGATGACGTGTGCCCCGGCGGGCAGGATAGAGAGCAGAACATTGGTGATGGCCGCCATGCCGGTCGGGAAAAGCAGGGCGTCATCCCCTTCTTCCAGAGTCGCCAGCCGTTTCTCCACCGAGCGCACCGTTGGGTTGCCATATCGGCCATACTCCCCCCGCTCGGCCATCTCCGGGTCATTGCCCCACATTTTGGCTTCCATGAAGGCACATAGATCGGCACTGTTCTTAAAGGTGTAAGTAGCCGTCTGCACAATGGGGGTGGTGAGGGCGTGGTGGGGGTGGGGGCGGCGGCTTTGCCGGTGGCCATGGACAGCACGGGTGAGGGGGGAATGCGGCCGCAGGCCGGTATCACCGATTAATTCGCGGGGTTGAATCAGTTCGCTCACAGTTGTCATCTCCTGCTCCTTGCATTGACATACGTGAGAAATTAGCCAGAGAAAAAGAGAGGGCTGAGTGCTGAGGGAGTTCTCACAACTTTTGACAGTTCCGCCGAGTTCCTCATTTACTTTGTTTCCGTTCCCTTGAGGGGGCAAAAAAAACGCCTCTTCCAGAGTTTTAGAAGAGGCGGGTCAGACACAGATAAGCGTGTTCGTCTTCCTCATCTTTCAGGCTTACGTCTATACTCAGACGTTACCTGCCGGAATTAGCACCATTTCCCTGGTGGGCGGTTGCTGAGGTGTCATCGGGCCGTTCCCTCAACCTCTCTGGATAAGAATCTCACAACGTATGTGGTTTTTAATGGTTCCGCTGTCGGAATTGGGCGGAACTATAACAAATGGGCTGTGGATTGTCAAAAATATCTGTCAGGTTTGCTAGAAGTAACATGGTTGGAGACTGGTCGCAGCCAGCATAGATTGACGATGGCTGATTCTCCGCTTACACTTCGTGGCTATGAATGAGCCAATTCGTTATACAGTCAATGATGGGGTGGCGGTATTGTCGGTGAATCGGCCTGGGGCGCGGAATGCGTTGAATTGGGCCGCACAGGAGCAGTTTGCCGAACGAGTCGCGGCCGCGTCCCAAGACCGTTCTCTCCGTGTCCTCATCATTACCGGGGCCGGCCACCAGGCATTTGTAGCCGGCGGGGATTTGAAGGAGTTAGCCCAGTATGGGGATCAGGCCGGGGGAGAGCGGCTGAATCGGGTGATGGGGCAGGCATTGGCCCAATTGACAGCTCTGCCAGTGCCGGTTATCGCTGCTGTTAATGGGGACGCTTATGGGGGTGGGTGTGAAATTATAACTGCCTGTGATCTCCGGCTCGCGGCCGCACACGCCCATTTCCAGTTTGCCCAAATCCGCAACGCCCTGACCACCGGTTGGGGGGGCACAGCCCGGCTTGTCCGGCTCATCGGCCAGAGCCGGGCGATGGAGCTTTTGCTGACCGGCCGAACGATGACCAGCCAGGAAGCCCACGCTGTTGGTCTGCTGCATGAGGTAGTCGCACCTGGGCAGGATGCGCTGGTGGTGGCCCAACAATGGGCTGAGCGGCTGCGGCAGCTGCCCCAGGCTGCTTTGGCGGCCAATAAACAGTTGGTTCACGCGGCCGCGAGCCACTCCCTGGCCGAAACTTATGCTCTGGAAACCCACCTCTTTACCCACCTCTGGGTCCACCCTGACCACCACGAAGCGATGCAGGCGTTCAATGAGAAGCGGCCGGCGGTGTTTTGAGTGGGGGAGTAGTCGCCCGGCGGTGGGGATCGTGCGGCGGTGGGGATCGCCCGGCGGTGAAACCGCCGGGCTAAAAATACGAAGCCCTACCGGGCTGCGGCCGCAGGCCAACGGCCTTTGCCTTTTTAGCCCGGACGTTTACGTCCGGGCGGGTCTGGCGGGTGGTGGTGAGATCGCCCGGCGGTGAGATTGCCCGGCGGTGAGATTGCCCGGTGGTGAGATCGCCCGGCGGTGAGATCGCCCGGCGGTGAGATCGCCCGGTGGTGAGATCGCCCGGTGGTGAGAT
>JAHDWJ010000064.1 GCA_023384415.1 Anaerolineae bacterium | reverse complement strand
TGAACAACCGTGTTGGTCTGGCGCGGCTTATCTCCCCGTTAGGCGGCCGGGTAAGTTACTCCCGTATTACTACAGGGAGTCGCGGCCGCCTAACAACCAATAAAGCCGACGCGGTGAGGTTTGGGGGAACGGCCATGTTGGTCTGGCACGGCTTATCTCCCCGTTAGGCGGATTGCCGCGATAAGCTGAATTGTTGAGAAATACTTACTTTCGCTTGCAACCCGTAACGTTACGGGTTACACTGCTATTGTGATAAAAGATTTCAAGCACAAAGGTTTGGAGAAGTTTTTCTTAACTGGGTCAAAAGCGGGAATTCAGGCCACTCATGCCAGTAAGTTGCGGCTGATTTTGGCACGGTTACATGTTTCATCCAGCCCACGTGACATGAATTTACCGGGTTTGGCTTTGCATGAGTTGAAAGGGGATAGGCAAGGTACATGGTCAGTAAAAGTAAGTGGCAATTGGCGTGTCACATTTCGATTTGATGGTCCTGATGCAACGGTTGTTAATTACGAAGACTACCATTGAGGTTAAATAGAATGATGCAGATGTATAACCCTCCGCATCCCGGAGAAATAATCAAAGAATTATGTCTAGAACCGCTAGGAATCACCGTCACCAAGGCGGCAGAGGCTCTTGGCGTTAGTCGGAAAACGTTGTCGGCCATCTTGAATGGGCATGCAGGAATTAGTCCTGAAATGGCTATTAGACTTTCTATTGCTTTTGATACTTCTGCCGAAAGCTGGCTTAATCAACAAACCCAATACGATTTATGGCTTGCCAGGCAAACAGAGCAAATTTTTAATGTTGAAAGACTTGTTGCCGCCTAACAAGGCTTCCAGCCGACCGCCTAGCGGCGTGGAACATCGGGGCGTTGGCTTGTCCGGCGGCGGCTGAAGCAGGCGTTGGGCGGGCGAAACTGGCAACGGCATTTGCGGCGCGGGTTTGGTCAGGCGGTTTTGTGAAAAAGAGGCGTTTGGTTGGTAACGGCCGTGTCCCTAGGCCCGCCCAACAACACTTCCAGCCGACCGCCTGGCACGCGGGTTTTTACAAGTTTTGGTCATAACGGCGGCGGCTGAAGCAGACGTTAGGCGGCCGGTTAAGTTACTCCCGTATTACTACAGGGAGTTGCGGCCGCCTAACAACCAATAAAGCCGACGCGATGAGGTTGAGGTGAACAGCCGTGTTGGTCTGGGCGCGGCTTATCTCCCCGTTGGGCAAGCAACTACATGTTATCAGCAAAAGACATCCAAGTTTATGCGCATTTTAGTTGTCACGTTGATCTTTTTGGCTCCCATAAGCGCCATTGCCGCAGCCATTTATGAAATCGTCGCAGGAAAACAAGAGCCTACGTTATACCTTCTTCTTGCGGTAACTCCGGGAGCTATCGCCGGCGCTCTCAAAGAATTGAGGGACAGCGGTTTATTACCTCCCAATCGTCTTGAATTTAAAATAGACGCCAGTCACGCCAACATAAAGAAGTGGTCGCGTAAAAAAGGGGAAGCCATCCAGCAAATTACAGATATAATAATACCAATCCGTATTGAGAATAGTGATTCGGGTAAGGCTATAGACATTCTGGACATTTCGATCACCTCAGGCGATTCTCAAGTCAAATTTTTCCGACCTGAAATGCGCGAAGTAAAAATAGGGAGTGAACAGAAATGGATTTATACAATTGCTGATGGTGGCTGGAGTGAGTTATTTAATGACGGTAAACCAACGGTGATTGAGGCCAAGAAAACCAAAGAGTACGTAATCGCTGTTTGCGAATACGAGACGGCTCGTGATAAATATCCAATTTGCATTTCCTTTTGTGATAATTGGAAACGTAGCTACTCCGAGGAAATCATGGTAGTAGGGGATGATAATGATACAAGTTCTGGCAAAGCAAGCTAGTAGGGAACTAGACGACCTTCTGGATAAGGTTGCACATGGTCAGGAAATTGTGATTATTGGTTCTGATGGTTCAGCATTTAAGCTGTTGGCCTTACCACGCAAGCCACAACCGGTTTTTGGAAGTGCGCGGGGCATGGTTCATATTAGGCCTGATTTCGATGAACCCATTGAAGGTTTTGAAGAGTATATGCCGTGAAAGTTTTACTCGATACACATGCCTTCTTATGGTTTATTGCAGGTGACGCTGAATTGGATCGCTTTGCCCGGCAACTGATTGAAGATCCAGCCAATGAACGCTATCTGAGTGTCGCTAGTGTATGGGAGATTACGATCAAATCCAGTCTTGGCAGATTGACTGTGCCGACGCCACCCAGTTCCTTACTTCGTGAACATGTGTGGGCAAACGCGATTAACCTCTTGCCCATCACGTCAGAACACTTTGATGAACTTCACAACTTACCCTACCATCATAAAGACCCGTTTGATCGTCTTCTGATTGCCCAAGCAATACACGAAGGGATGGTCCTTCTCGCTAAAGACCGCGCATTCGGTGCCTATGATGTGCAAATTGCGTGGTCGGTGCCGCGGAAATAAAGAGAAGTTGACAGCGCGGCAACTGTGAGGCGGTGTATTGGTGAACGCTGCCCGTGGGCTACAGGCGTGTGTGCCCCGCCCAACAGTTGCATGAACCCGACCGAACCGCCATAGGTTTTGGTTGGGATAGGTATTGGTTATGCGGTTCGGCGGGTTATGCCGGCCGTTAAGCGGCGGTTAAGTTACTCCCGTATTACTACCGGGAGTTGCGGCCACCCAACAACCAATAAAGCCGACGCGATGAGGTTGAGGTGAATGGCCGTGTGGGTCTGGCGCGGTTTATCTCCCCGTTAGTTGGCTTCGCTGAAAATGCAGTATCGCTTTACGTAGTCCAAACGTTAAAGGAATTGAATCATGAGAAAAGTCATTGTGCTTGAACATATCTCCCTTGATGGCGTTATTCAAGCCCCAGGTGGACCAGACGAGGATACCAGCGGTGGCTTCGCGCATGGCGGGTGGATAAGTCTGTTTTCCGATGACGTTCTTGGAAAGTTCCTGAGAAGTCAGATGAATATGCCGTTTGATCTGTTGTTAGGACGCATAACCTTTGAAATTTGGGAGCCGTACTGGCCTCAACATGCAGATATATGGCCTAACGTCAACACAGCAACCAAGTACGTTGCCTCGAATACCAGAACTTCTAGCAGTTGGCAACCCTCCGTGTTCTTGAACGGAGATATTGCAGAAAAAGTTGCCAAAATCAAGCTACAACAAGGGCCAGATTTGCACGTTTGGGGAAGCAGCAATCTCGTTCAGACGCTTATCAAGCATGGTTTGGTAGATAGATTCTGGCTGATGATATATCCAATAACTTTAGGTTTTGGAAAGCGGTTGTTTGCTGATGGCACAATCCCAATGACGTTCAAGGTTGCAGAAAGCCAAGTCACTCCGAATGGTGTCATTATCATAAACTACGAGCGAGCATCTGTTTTAAGCAAAAGTAGAGTCATGCAAAACTAAATGCCAGCCAACACGCGCTTGCACCTGACGCCGCTCCGCTGCGCGGCGCAGGTGAAGCGCAGGCCGTTAGGTGGCTATTGGGAGAGCAGCATGAGTACTGCCTACTATTCAACTAGCGAAAAAAAGATTCACGCTCTAGGGGATTCCTTCAGAATCTATGAATGGTCGGGTGGAGGACCACCATATATGCATGTGCATTACGATGATGATGAGGCGTGGCATATGCTCGAGGGCACCATGACCTTTAAGCTACCCAGCGGAGAGGTCGAGGTGAGGCCTGGCCATACCATGCACATTCCAGCGGGAACACCTCACACCTTCTATGAAGCGCACGGCCCTACACGATATCTGATGATTTTGACGCCTAGAATGGACGAGCTAATCTCCGAGCTACATCGTACTCCGCTGGATCAGCACGCTGCGGTTATGGAGAAGTACCGGTCCGAGCTATTAGAGCACGCCACATAACAATGGCAATGCAGCTGACACCAAAAAGCGTCACACAAGTTGCTTGCGCAATTTCTGCGCCGCTTTCCGGCGCAGCTGATCGCCGGCGTTAGGCGGCCAGTCGAAGTTACTCCCGTATTACTCCCGTATTACAAAACAGGAGTTGCGGCCGCCTAACAACCAATAAAGCCGACGCGAGGAGTGGGTTGGTAGCGGCCGTGTTGGTCTGGCGCGGCTTATCTCCCCGTTAGGCGGCCGGTTAAGTTACTCCCGTATTACTAACGGGAGTTGCGGCCGCCCAACAACCAATAAAGCCGACGCGGTGAGGTTTGGGGGAACGGACATGTTGGTCTGGCGCGGCTTATCTCCCCGTTAGACGGACTTGGCAGGCGGCGACCGCGTGCGAAATACCCCCGTATTACACAACGGGGGTCTGGCAAGGGCAAACGGCCGTCTAACTGTTCGATGAAGCCGACGAGAGAAGGTGGTAGTGGTATGTGGGCGGCCGTTGCGTCGCTTATCGAAGCGTTAGACGGCTTTAATCAGTTTTGCAAACATGAAATCATTGCAAAGGAGTCCGATCATGAAAGCAGTTCTAGATATTCCAGATTCATCTTTTCTAGCTTTGTTCAATATGGAAGACTTAGTGGAAATATTTTGCCTAAACTCAGGCGTTGAAAAGCCCGATGTAATTTGCTTACCAATCATTGATGAAGGTGGGGCGCAATTTGACTCTGCTTACACAAGCAGGGCAAATAATATGTGGTCACGATATTCTGTCGAGAAGGAAATCCAAAACATCAGAAAAAAATACCCTGAAACAAAGGTGTATTTTTCTATTGAGCCAACCCTACCTGGAATTAAAGCCAGTCATCTTACATGTCGGGACCAATATGGTGCTGAAAGAGAGGGTGTTTGTATTGTAAATCCCTATGCTCAAAAAACCATTCTAGACATTGTCATTGAGGCATCACGTAGATTCAACCCCGATGGCATAATTCTTGATACGGTTGATCTTCACGGGCAACGTTCAACGGGTGAGGGAAAGCCTGTTGATATCACATGTTTCTGCAACTACTGCAAACAAGGTATGCAAGACCTTAAATTTCAATCTGATCTTTTATCAAAAAGAGTTAGCCCCTTAAATTTGGTTCTAAAAGCAACAGCAACAGGTATTAGGCCTTTATCACCAACTCCTAATTCTCAATTTACACCAGATCAATTAGTAGATTTTGCTATTAAGGAAGGATTCATTAGTGAAGACGACGATCAAACGCTAGGGTGGGCGCAAACAATCATTAACTATGTACGGGTGCGTGCCAAGGTAACAGGTTCAGCTTTAGGAGAGATTTGTCAAGGCATAAAAACGGAGTTCCCCAGTATGCACGTTGGTGCAATTCTAAATTCGGAAGATTTTGACTGGACAGGAGGACTTGATTTACAGAGTTTAGCGGGGCAGGTTGATGAAGCATGGTTAGATATTAATGACCTCACCCCAGCAACTGTACCCCCCAATATTGATATTATGGCTTATGCAGCTGATCGGGCTAGATATAGAATAGACGCTTTTTTTGAAGTTGCGTCTGATCGACGGTTTTTGGAAGGAAGACTTAGAACTGATACTCTTGAAAACATCGTTGTGATTCTTCAAGAAAGAGCTTCGGGACTGGAGCATGTTCAAAATCTCGATAAAACATTTGTGAGATCGCTTCAAACTATGATCTATGTTCATGGTTTTGTTGGTATTCCTTTCAGCAAAAAATTCAGCCAACAAATAATTACATCTATACGGGATGAGCTTGTGAGTATTTTGTCGAACATTCAGCAAAAGCCGTCTACTGTCTCAAAAGACATTGTGCGGAAGTACATAGCAACATTAGTCTCATTTCGTGAAGAAGGAAACGAGTTAAATAGAAGAGAAATAGTAGGGCTCGCCGCCCAAATGGACCTAATCGATTAGGCCGATTTAAGTTCGATTAACTGATCACAGTGCCTCAAAGTGAGTGCAGGTAAACTATGAATAGAAAAATTGTGGATGTTTTCAATTACACGACACCAATCAGCTTTGACCAAATTAACCAGCGATCTTTTGTTGATCGGTTAGGGTACAGAGAAAAGATTTTCGGAGAGCTATTTCAAGATGGTGTTTTGATTATTTCCGGATATTCTAGCATTGGAAAAACAACATTAACGAACCTAGCGACTACAAAAAAAGTATTGCGTACTACAAATGCGCCCTTTACTTCGGTTATCTCCGTGCGTGCAGACAATTGGAATGACGGCGAGATTCTTAACGGCATATACGGCACAATCTTTGAGTACATTAGTGGAAAGAAACGAGAAGTACATACACCTGAAACAGTAGCAGAAGCCATTTTTGCAAATCGTTTGTTACTCATTATTGATGGTGTGAACAGCCTCTATAACCATCCCCTTTCTAGCAGAGAGTTATTTAATCTTTGTAAAGTTTGGACAGATATTCCTCGTGGAATGGCTGTGCAAAGCAAGATTGTTTTGATCTTTTCTGGCTTGCCCTTATTGGTAAATCGTTGGTTGAATCATGTTAGTTCAGGCAACAAGATACGACTACCCCACATGCATATATCTTTGCCGCCATGGCAAACCGATGATTTATTGGAAATAATTAACATTGGCTCTCAGAATTTAGCAATTAGTTTTGACAATGACCTGAAGACGTGGATGGTAAAAATCGCCTGTGGTTTACCTGCTACTTTGACTTTACTTGCCGCACTCTCGTCCCGGCGAGCAAACAATGAACAAGACACAATTCCACACGAGACCACCTTCGCTGTAGAATTATCAGATTTGCATGGAGTTTTTGGAGAAAGTCAAAAATTTCGTGAAATTCTGTATCGTGATGACAGAATTGATGCGCTAAATTCTTCCGCTCTGTTTGCTTTGTATTTTCTAGGATCAAACAATGGGAAAATGAGTGAAAGAGAAATTTACGAACTTTTAGATACTTATGGCTTTGTTTCAGATCAGAATTTCGAAGAGTTGCAAGACTTGATTTCTATAACAACTGAGGAAGAAGTTGTTTATTGGAATATTAACGAATTATCATACGGGACTTTTGCTTTTTTACGTCTTTATCATCGTTCTAAGCTAAATGTACCTGATGCCCAACAAATAAACCAAGCTCTGAATTCAAACCAAAATGAAAACCCTGTTATCACGAGTTTTCATGAGATACCCAAAATAACAACAAGGAAATCTGGAATGATACCAATTCTATTTCTTGCAGCTGACCCAACTAATGCTTCTAGATTGCGATTAGGAGAAGAATTCCGTGAAATTCAAGAAAAACTCAAACTGGCAAAATTGAGGGATAATTTCAAGTTGGAGTTGCCTCAATTGTCCATTCGACCACCGGATATTGCCCAAGCCCTATTAGATACGCAACCCCAAATTGTTCATTTTTCTGGACACGGCGCTTCCACTGGTGCATTATGCTTTGAGAATCAAACAGGACAAGTTCAGCTTGTTCAGCCTGACGCACTGGCGGCATTGTTTGAGCAGTTCTCCAGCCAAATAAACTGTGTTTTGTTGAATGCTTGTTATTCTGAAACTCAGGCAAAGGCTATTGCCGAACATATCGAGTACGTTATCGGAATGAACCAAGCAATCGGTGATAAAGCCGCCATCGCTTTTGCCATTGGCTTTTATCAGGCACTAGGAGCCGGTAGGCCGATTGAAGACGCATACAAACTTGGGTGTGTTCAAATCAGGTTACAAAGTATCCCTGAACATCTAACGCCAGTTCTAATTCAGAAAGAGCAAGTGCAACCATAGGCCACCGCCTAACATGTGTTAGGCAGCCAGTCGAAGTTACTCCCGTATTACTCCCGTATTACTACCGGGAGTTGCGGCCGCCCAACAACCAATAAAGCCGACGCGATGAGATTGTGGTGAACAACCGTGTTGGTCTGGCGCGGCTTATCTCCCCGTTAGGCGGCCGGGCAAGTTACTCCCGTATTACAGAACGGGAGTCGCGGCCGCCTAACAACCAATAAAGCCGACGCGAGGAGTGGGTTGGTAACGGCCGTATTGGTCTGGCGCGGCTTATCTCCCCGTTAGGCGGCCGGGCAAGTTACTCCCGTAT
>JAHDWJ010000148.1 GCA_023384415.1 Anaerolineae bacterium | reverse complement strand
ATTATCGGGGAAAATTCCACTTTTGACTGGTCCTATTTTAGGGGATGGTTACCAAACCACATCACCATTGACCCCCACATTCATCATGGCGACCCCACGATTAAGGGAACACGCATCCCTGCAACCATGATCATTGGCAGTCTGGCGGATGGCATGACGACCGCCGATATTCAAGCCGCTTATCCCCAACTCACAGAAGATGACATTCAAGCCGCGCTGGCCTACGCCGCCGAGGTGATGCGGCAAGAACTATTAGTGCCCTTTCCTGCATAAACCCTTCAAATCATGCACATCAAAGTAGATGAAGATTTACAGTAGCTGTGGCTACACCACGTGGTTTGCGTGTGCGACGGCCGTAACCATCTCACAACCCGCCGGGGTGCTGTGCCCACCGTGCCATAGTTGGCAACGGCCGTCAGCGGATAAACGGATGGGCCAGCCCACGCCCCCTCACCTCCTCACCGGGGATCGTTTTATGCTAAAATAGCGCCAAATGGTCATCACCAACATCATCTGGAAAGAACAATACATCGAAAAACTCGCTGAAAAGCACAAAGTTTCGATGGCCGAAGTTGAGGAAGTGCTGCAAACCAGGCCACATATTCGGAAAATGGGCAAAGGGAAGGTCAAAGGTGAAGACCTCTACGCTGCTTATGGGCAAACCGAAGCAGGACGATATTTGATCGTTTTTTATCTTCGTAAACCAAACCAGACAGCTTTGCCCATATCAGCGCGAGACATGGATAGAGCAGAAAGGAACTACTATGCCAAACAAAAATAAGAAAGTAATTGATCCAATTCCTGATGAATTTGAAAGTGAAGAGGCTGCCGCCGCATTTTGGGATACACACAGCACAATGGACTATGCCGAACACCTGTTACCGGCCGATGATGCTTTTCAAATCGAAAAACGGCTGTATGAAGTGGAGATCAAAGAGGACATTTTCCAAATACTTTTGCAAGAAGCCGAAGCCTCACACAAACCCATCCCCGCCCTGGTTGACCAAATCTTGCGAAATTCTCTGGTTCCCGCTTGAGTTATGAGCAAAAACGCTTTGAAGAATATCTCGCAGACAGATTGGGATAGAGTGGACGCACTCATAGATGAGGAAATTGATACCAGCGATATTCCGCCGCTGGGTGATGATTTTTTTGCCAACGCGGAACTCCGTCTGCCCCAG
>JAHDWJ010000147.1 GCA_023384415.1 Anaerolineae bacterium | reverse complement strand
TTGGTGATAACCCCAGCCCCAACGGTCAAACCACCTTCACGAATGGCAAACCGGCTCCCATCTTCCAGAGCTACAGGAGTGATCAACTTCACTTTCATCCGCACATTGTCCCCAGGCATCACCATCTCTACCCCTTCAGGTAAGGTGATTTCACCAGTCACGTCCAATGTCCGAATGTAAAACTGCGGCCGATACCCAGGGAAGAACGCTTTGTGCCGGCCACCTTCTTCTTTCCGCAGCACATACACTTCACACTCAAACTCAGTGTGGGGAGTGATGCTGTTCGGTTTGGCTAAGACCATCCCACGCTCGATTTCGTCCCGTTGTACCCCACGCAGCAGCAGCCCGGCGTTGTCCCCAGCTTCTACTTTGTCCAAAATTTTGTGGAACATTTCCATCGAGGTCACGATGACTTTCCGTTTTTCTTCCCGCAGTCCCACAATTTCGATTTCGTTGTTGGGCAGCAAGGTACCACGCTCTACCCGACCGGTCACTACCGTCCCCCGGCCTTTGATGCTAAATACGTCTTCTACAGGCATCAGGAACGGTTTGTCTACTTCGCGCACCGGTTGGGGAATGTATTCGTCTACCACTCGCATCAGTTCCAGAATCGGCGCGTACTCAGGAGCGTTGGGGTCGGTGCTGTTGCATTCTAAGGCGACCAACGCACTTCCTCGTACAATCGGGGTTTCGTCCCCAGGGAAGTTGTAGCTGTCCAGCAGCTCGCGCAGCTCTAGCTCTACCAGTTCTAGCAGCTCTTCGTCGTCCATCATGTCACATTTGTTCAGGAAGACGACCATGGCCGGTACTTCGACCTGGCGGGCCAGGAGAACATGCTCTCGCGTTTGCGGCATGGGGCCATCGGGAGCGGCCACCACCAGGATAGCCCCGTCCATCTGGGCGGCACCGGTGATCATGTTTTTGATATAGTCCCGATGCCCTGGGCAATCTACGTGGGCGTAATGCCGGTTTTCGGTTTCATACTCCACATGGGTAATGGAGATGGTGATGCCGCGCTCTTTTTCTTCGGGCGCGTTGTCAATCTGATCATAGGCCGTATACTTGGCCTGCCCTTTTAACCCCAGCACTTTGGTAATGGCCGCCGTGAGGCTGGTTTTACCGTGGTCAATGTGACCGATGGTGCCGATGTTGCAATGGGGCTTTTCACGTGCGAATTTTGCTTT
>JAHDWJ010000146.1 GCA_023384415.1 Anaerolineae bacterium | reverse complement strand
CCGGCGCATGAATTCGCGGGCGTATGTGGGGCGCTTTAATTTTGGCGGCAGCGATCAGCAAAAACGGGTGGGCGACCTCTCCGGCGGTGAGCGCAATCGGGTGCATCTGGCGAAGTTGCTTAAGTCGGGCGCGAACCTGCTGCTACTGGACGAACCGACCAATGACCTGGACGTGAACACACTGCGGGCCTTGGAAGAGGCGCTGGCTAATTTTGCCGGTTGTGCGCTGATTATTTCCCACGATCGCTGGTTTTTAGACCGGATTGCCACCCATATTCTGGCTTTTGAAGGGGACAGCCAAGTGCGCTGGTTTAATGGCAGTTACAGCGAATATGAACAAGACCGGAAGGAACGGTTGGGTGATGCCGCCGACCGGCCACACCGGATTACGTACCGCAAGCTGACCCGTTGACCGTAATCCGTAAATCGTAATCCGAAACTAATCGGTTTACGGATTACGATTTACGAAAAATCAGGAGGGCTTTCAAGTGACATTGGTTTTGATTATGCGGGTGATTCATATTTTCGGTGGGGTGGCGTGGGCTGGTGGGGCATTTATGTTGGCAGGTTTTGTGACCCCGGCCGTGCAACAATCTGGCCCGGCGGGTGGTCAGGTGATGCAGCGGATGGCGGGGCCGGGACGACTGTCTACGTTTATGACTATTGTGGCCCTGCTTACCACCCTCTCCGGTCTCTACCTGTTTGATGTGCGTTCCAATCATTTCAATATGGATTGGGTCAGTACACCTGCCGGTATTGCCCTTTCCATCGGCGCATTGGCCGGGATAGCGGCTTTTTTGCACGGCGGTCTGGCCACCGGGCGGCTGACCTCACGCGCTGCTAAATTGGGGCAAGAGCTGGCGGCCAGCCAGGGGCCACCACCACCAGAGAAGTTGGCGGAGATGGCGGCGTTGCAGGAGAAGTTGATGATGCACGGCCGTATCAGTGCCCTGTTGTTGCTCATTGCCGTTGGTGGTATGTCATTGACGGGCTATGTGTAAAGGGGTGGCGATGGAAGTTGTTGGGTTAGATCATGTGCAGATAGCGATGCCACCGGGGGGGGAGGCGGCCGCGCGGCAATTTTATGGTGATCTGTTGGGGCTGCCGGAGATAACAAAACCGGCGGCTTTACAGGGACGGGGTGGGTGTTGGTTTGGCAACGGCCGTGTGCAACTCCATCTGGGTATTGAA
>JAHDWJ010000145.1 GCA_023384415.1 Anaerolineae bacterium | reverse complement strand
TCTTCTCGGCAGCTAAAGCCAGAGCGTCCAGGTCGGGGCCGAGTGTGCCCAGGGCACGGCCGTCACGCGCCACCGTCAGCTTTTGCCCCACCGTGCCCGCCGGCCCACGAATGATGGTGATGGATGCGCCTGCTTTGTCCTGGGTGATCAATTCATGCATCAGGGCGTAGGCGTTGGCGTCCAACGCTTCTACAAAAATTTCAATGGTGCCGCCACAGGCCAGCCCCACATCCCAGGCGGTCTCGTCGGCCACGCCAAAATGGAGCAGTTTGGGTTTGCCATGTTCCAGCGCCGCCACCGCCTCCTCAAAGACTGCCCCTTCCACACAGCCGCCAGAGACAGAGCCAGCCATACGGCCGTCGGGCGTCACCGCCATCTTGGCTCCCTCCTTGCGCGGCGCGGATCCCCACGTCTGCACCACCGTCGCCAGGGCAATGGGCCGGTTCTCAGCCTGCCATCTGTTGATGTCATCTATTACTTCTTTCATCGTTTACCCCAAGATTAATTCTCGAATAAAAAGAACAGAAACCACATGAACAAACCAACCACCATCCCTCCCAAAACACATCCAACCAGCAAAAGCAAGATATAGGGTATGTTTGCCTTGACGGCGATCTTATACCTTGAAAATATACCGGCAATGGTCAGAACAGTAAAAATCGTTACCCATAAACTTAATCCAAACAGACTGATATACCCAAATGGGTATGTGACGATGTTCGTGTCTTTTATTCGGGCCATCACATTTATGCTAATGGCAGCCCCGGCCTGAATACCAAAACTGCCTGGCATTACAGCAAACATAGCCATAAACAGAACATAGCGAACCCTATCAGTATTATTTAGTATGCTTTTCATGTGTCATCTCTCCAAGAGGCTCAATGGATTTGCAAAAACGTCGCGTCTGGAGGGTAATTCTAGCAGAATGATTTAATTACCGATATGTTTTCACGCCCACGCGCGGGCACATGTCGAAGAGGGGACAGGTGGAACAGCGGGGGATGTTGCCCTGGCAAATGTGTTTGCCAAAGGGAACCAGCAGCCGGTTGATCTCAATCCAGTATTTTTCCGGCAGTTTTTGTTCCAGGGCGGCCATTGTCTTTTCCGGCGTCGTGGCCTGCACGTAACCCCAGCGGTTGCTGACGCGATGCACGTGAATGTCTACGCTGATGTACGGTTGGCCGCAGGCGATGCCCAA
>JAHDWJ010000030.1 GCA_023384415.1 Anaerolineae bacterium | reverse complement strand
TGGGGTGGGGGTGCTGGTCACGGGTGGGGGATAGCCCTGAGCCTGGGACGCGGGCCGGGGGTTAGGGGGTCTCAAGGCAGTGAATGCAGCCATGATCAACAGACAGACAGAATGGTACGGGGTTTTTGAATCATGTCAACCTCTCGGATAGTGATGTGGGTTAATGAAAATGCAGGTATGAGGGCGAGTTGATGACGAAGATTATAACTGAATCAAGCGGTAATAAGCAAAAATTGATTTGGTGAAAAAGGTGAATAGATTGTAACTGTGCAATTATCAAGCTAATGAATGAGATTGTTGAACGCGGATTTTCGGGGTTTGCGGATAGGTTTGGGCCGGTAAATCAATCTGTTAATCCGGCGGGTTTGTTGTTCTCTATTGTTACTGTTTGCCACTTATTAAGGTTGTGGTTGATAATAGCTTATGCCTATTGAACTGTTTTATTTGTTACTGCTGCTGGTCTTGTTGGTAGCAGTGTTATGGTGGCAAGTGCGGCGGCTGACAAACCGCGGCCCCATTTACCATACCGCTGAATCAACCATGTTCTGGGCCAAAGCGATGAATTGGCTGCTCACTCCGGTGGGTTCCCGCTCACTCACACCCTCTCGCCGCCGGCCCACCCGCCCCTGGCCTCCAGCTCCTACGGAACTCTCCCCAGGGGCCATGCGCCCGACAGTTACCGTTTTATTGATTGGCGGGCTGCTGCTGGCGGTGTTGGCCCAGATGAGTTACCGCTCTGTTTTCCGGGTGTGGCAGCCGTGGCTTACCGGGCTGACGGTGTTGGGGGGGCTGTTTTTTGTCCTGGGGGGAATCTGGACGCTGCGGCCGCGTCCCCCACGCTTCCTCATCAAACTTACCTGGTGGCTCACCCATTTCTTCCACCTGGCGGGATGGCAGCTTACCTTGCTCACCCTGGCCCCCTTGTTTGCCTGGCTGGCCCGCCTGGCCGCCGGGAACAGCTTACAGGCGTTAAACCCTGGCGTGGCTATTTTGGCCTGGTTCCTGGCTGTCACTTGCCTGGTCTTGGGCAGTTACCGCTGGTGGCAAGAGGCAACCTTCTCTCTCACCCGCCGCGAAGGGGTAGGGCTGCTCCTGCTGTTTCTGCTCGCCTTGGGGCTGCGTGGCACCCTGTTGAGCCAATACCCCAGCACCCTCTCCGGTGATGAAGGGTCGGCGGGTCTCATGGCGGCCGGGTTTCGTAATGGCAATTTCAATAACATCTTTACCGTAGGCTGGTTTTCCTTTCCCACTTTTTACTACTGGGTGCAGGGATGGGGGGTGCTGCTGCTGGGGCAGACGATAGAGGGGTTACGTATCAGCTCGGCGGTGGCCGGGGCGTTGACGGTGGTGGCGGTGTATGGGTTGGGGCGGGTCATGTTTAACCGGCTGCTGGGCTTTGTGGCGGCCGCGCTCCTGCTCGCCTGCCATCACCACATCCAGTTCAGCCGCATCGGTCTCAACAACATCTGGGATGGGCTATTCCTCACCATCGCCCTGGCTGCTTTATGGCACGGGTGGCAAAGCGGCCGCCGGGGAGCGTTTCTCTTGTGTGGGCTGGCGGTGGGGCTGGGGCAATATTTCTATGTCAGCCTGCGGGTTTTGCCCCTGCTGCTGCTCCTGTGGGTTGGCTGTGCTTTCCTCTTCCAGCGTGACCGTTTCCGCCAGCGCTGGCCTGATTTACTCCTGACCGGTTACATCGCCCTGGTGGTTTATCTGCCTATGCTGCTCTACTTTTCCACCCATCTCCAGGAGTTTAATGCCCCCATGCAGCGGGTGACGATTTTTGAATGGTGGTTGGAAGCAGAACAGTTAAAAACAGGGCAATCCGCGGCCGCCATCGTTCTTGAGCAAATGAGCCTGACCGCCAGAGGGTTCACCCACATTCCCCTACGCCATTGGTACGACCCAGGGGTGCCGCTCCTGTTAGCCGGGCCGGCCGCTCTCTTTCTGCTTGGCCTGGTTTGGTCCTTGCTCCGCTTTGATCTGCGCTATTTGCTCTTGTGGCTGCCGCTGCTGGCCCACATCGTTTTGGGGGGGATCAGCCAGGACGCCCCAGCTTCGCAGCGGTATGCCTGGATTGTGCCCATCACCCTGGTTATCGCCGCCATTCCCCTGACCCGCACCATCGGTTGGCTGCACCGGGCCTGGCCGCGCCGGGAAAAATGGGTCATCGGGTTCGCGGCCGCGTTCTTGCTCTGGCTTATGGGCACAGATTTGCACTATTACTTCTTCCGCGCCTACCAAAGCGGCTATATCCTGGGGGGGATCAACACCGAAGCGGCCACCGAGATCGCCCACTATTTACGCAACCATCCAGAGCAGGGGCAGTTGGTTTACTTCTTCGGCTTCCCCCGCATGGGATACACCAGCCATTCCACCATCCCTTACCTGGCCCCCCAGATGCACGGCGTAGATATTCTCGATCCCCTCACCGCTCCCCTGGAACTGCCCAGCCAGGAAAATTTGATCTTTATCTTCTTGCCAGAGCGGCTCAACGAATATCCGTTTGTCCGGGCCACTTTTCCGAAGGGCACCGACCTCTCCTTCTTCCGCGCCAATGGGGATCTACTCTTTACCGTTTATGATGTCCCCTGAATCACCCATCACGTTTCACGAGGAATCTATGACTAAAAAATTAATTGTCGGTATATCCGGAGCCAGTGGGATTATTTATGGGATCCGCCTGTTAGAGGTGCTGCGTCAGGTGAACGGGGTAGAGACGCACCTGATTATGAGTCAGGCTGGGGCGCAGACGATGGGGCTGGAGACGGATTACACCCCGGCCCAGGTAGAAGGGCTGGCAGATGTGACCTACCGCTTTCGAGACATCGCGGCCGCGGTCTCTTCTGGCTCCTTCAAAACAGACGGCATGGTCATCATCCCCTGCTCCATCAAAACAATGGCCGGGATCGCCCACTCCTACAGCGATAATTTGCTTCTGCGGGCGGCCGATGTGGTGCTGAAAGATCGGCGGCGGCTGGTGCTGGTGCTGCGGGAGACTCCCCTGCATTTGGGCCACCTGCGGCTGATGGTTCAGGTGACGGAGATGGGGGCGATTTTGGCCCCGCCGATGCCCGCTTTTTACCACCGCCCGCAGACGATTGCCGATATTGTCAACCAGACGGTGAACCGGGTATTGGATTTGCTAGAGATTGAGCTGCCCCATGATCTGTTTGCCCGCTGGCAAGGTGGGGGGAAGGTGGGACATGAGCAGTGACGCGGTTGCCAACGCCCTGGCTTATCTGGCGGCCCATCATGTGCTGACCCTGGCGACTACCGGCCCGGAAGGGGTGTGGGCGGCGGCTGTTTTTTACGTCAATGACCAATTTGACCTGTACTTTCTCTCCGCCGGGCACACCCGGCATGGGCAAAATCTGGCCCAAAATGGAAACGCGGCCGCGACCATTCAGGAAGATTATCACGATTGGCCGTCTATTCAGGGAGTCCAGCTAGAGGGAGAAGTGACCCAATTGAGTGGGGAAGCGCAAGAGGCAGCTATCCGGCTGTATCAAACAAAATACCCGTTTGTCTCCCTGGAGAACCCGGCTATTGGTCCGGCCCTGGCCAAAGTAAACTGGTATCGGCTGCGGCCGCGGCGTCTCTACTTCATTGACAACCGCCTGGGGCTGGGCCACCGGGATGAGATTAACACAAGGTAGGGGTGTATGGCCGGAACAAATATCAGGTTAGTCCGTTTAGTACAAACCCCTTTCGTAACTGTTCCCGACCAGAAGTGGTGAGTTGGCTGTAAAACGATTTGGTAAATCGTTTACCAATCTGAACGATTTACCAAATCATTCTCCTAGAGCGCACCCCTGAATAGATACACCCTTTCGATCTCTCACTCTCCCTCTATCCAGCTAATTCCCACCGGGAATAACGAGGGTCTGACCGGGGAAAATCACATACGGGGCGGTGATATTATTGGCTTCAGCAATTTGAGTCCAGAGGACGCCGTAGCGCAGAGAGATAAGGAATAGAGTTTCCCCTTGCCGAACAACATGGGAAAATTGGGGGGCGGGACCAGAAGTATTAGCCGGGATTTTGAGAACTTGCCCAGGGTAAATAAGGTTAGGATTGACAATCCCGTTGGCTTCAGCAATTTGTACCCAACTAACGCCATACGCGGCCGCGATCCGGGCTAATGTATCTCCTCGCCGTACCGTATACAGTTGTTCCGTCGTGGGTGGGGTGGGCGTTGTGGGGGAGCCGGCGGCCGGAATTTTAATCTCCTGTCCGATGATGACCCGGTTCGGGTTAGTCAACCCATTGTATTGGGCCAATACGGTCCACGAATACCCATATTGCAGCCCAATGCGATACAGGCTTTCACCCGGCTGCACCACATGGATCACCTCTGTGGCTGGAGGTGTCCCGGCCGCGCTGTCACTGGGTGCAGGTGGGACGGGGGTGGCGGCCGCAGGAGGTTCTGGCGTCGTTGTTTCAGCCGTGTCACCCGGCGTTTCGGAGGTGTCCGGTTCGGTAGGGGTGACTTCAGCACCGGTATCCGTGCCAGCTGTATCCCCAGGAGCAGCGTCAGTTGGCGGTGGGTAACTATCAGAACCGCTGTCTATTGGCTGGGGTGGGGTAACGGGTGCGGTTGTATCTCCAGAGCCGCTGTCCACCGGGGCAGTGCCTGGGTCAGTGACCGCACCACCACCCGGCTCAGTCACGGTGGCATCTCCATCTGTGGGCGCGGCCGCGTCTGGGGTGGGTGTATCGCTGCCTCCAGGACGAGCCGGCCGCTCACAAGCCACAATCCCCACAGCCAGTAACATCATCAGGGCTATAACAAACCATTGAGATGATCGTGTTTTTAACATAACAGCCTCCCGCAGCTTAATTTAGATAATCCCTGGCGACTTTAGCAGTTCCAACTTTTCATAGCTTTTAAGAAGAAGATTTTGCTTATTACCAGGGTGAACTTACCATAATATAGCATGGTTTTAATGTTACGTAAAGTAATCGTTGTTTACCACAGCTCGGTACCGCTCAAAACATCTCCAAAGGCTGTAGCGGCACGCGCAATGGCTACCAATACCAACCCCATTTTAGCCCCCTTATCTACCATAGCGGCTAAGGCGGCATTTTGGTTGATGGGATAAACCACAATGGCCCCATCTTCCCCTTCGATCAGCAGCCGCTCCATTTGCCCCTGAGCCAACCGTATCAATGTTTGCTCACCCAGGGCGATGAGTGCGGCCGCCATCGCGGCCACCTGGGATGTCGGGGATGTTTCGGCAGCCGACGCCAGACTGCTTTGCTCGCTAGGAGGGTAGGCAGCCACAACAAACCCCTCAATACTGACAATAACCGTACCTGAAATACCCGGTACGGTTTCCGTAAGCTGCCGTAGTCGATCTTCTAAAATATTTACCCGGTAAATATTGACCATGTAAGCCTCAAGGTGAGAATAATTAATGGGTGAATTGGAGACTGGGGACTGGTTAATCTCGAGTCTCCAGTCTCACTGAAAATATCAGTTTATGACCGTTGGCACTATAGCCTGTCACCAATCATAAATTGCTACCTTTCTGATCGGTCCATACACCCATTAACAATTACCAATAGCCAAACCCTCTGCTTACTACCAGGGCTTATTTAAGCATCGGAATTTTGACGCCGCGCTCGTGGGCGACATCAATGGCCCGTTGATACCCGGCATCTACATGGCGGACAACCCCCATACCAGGATCAACAGTAAGAACCCGCTGCAAACGTGCGGCCGCGGCCGCTGTCCCATCTGCTACAATCACCTGCCCCGCATGAAGACTATAGCCGATTCCTACCCCGCCGCCATGATGAAAACTAACCCAGGTAGCCCCACTGGCCGTGTTGATCAGCGCGTTTAGAATCGGCCAATCCCCGATAGCATCAGAGCCATCCTGCATCTTTTCCGTCTCCCGGTTGGGGCTGGCGACCGAACCCGCATCCAGATGATCCCGCCCAATAACGATAGGGGCTTGCACTTTGCCATCGGCTACAAGCTGATTAAATAATAGACCGGCTTTGGCCCGTTCGCCATACCCTAGCCAACAGATGCGGGCCGGTAAACCCTGAAACTGCACTCGTTCCTGGGCCATCTTGATCCAGCGGTGCAGCGATTCATCTTCGGGGAACAGCTCTAAAATAGCCCGGTCGGTGGTGTAAATATCTTCCGGGTCGCCGCTCAGAGCCACCCAGCGGAATGGCCCTTTGCCTTCACAGAAGAGAGGGCGAATGTAGGCGGGGATGAATCCAGGGTAGCTAAACGCCTCGGTCACACCGGCATCATAGGCGCGTTGGCGTAAATTGTTGCCGTAATCAAAAACAATAGCCCCTCGCTTTTGCATCTCCACCATAGCCGCACAATGGTGGGCCATGCTCCCCCCCGAAAGGCGAATAAACTCCTGGCGATCCTGATCGCGCAAGGCCAGCCCTTCGGCAAAGCTCAGGTTGTGGGGGAAATAAGCCAGGTAATCATGGGCCGAGGTCTGGTCGGTTACGATGTCGGGGATGACATTGCGGGCAACCAGTTCTGGGAACACATCAGCGGCGTTGGCGATGAGGCCGATGGAGCGGGGTAATCCTTGTTCGGTGTAGTAGCGTACCCGCGCCAGGGCGTCATCCAACTCTTCGGAGACTTCATCCAGGTAGCGGTGTTCCAGCCGCCGCCGTGCCCGCCATTCGTCCACTTCGACAATGAGGCCCACACCGTCGTTCATGGTAACAGCCAGGGGTTGTGCCCCGCCCATCTCACCTAGCCCGGCGGTGAGTACCCATTTGCCTTTAAGGGAAGGCCAGCCAGCAGCCTGGGCCGCGGCCGCGAACGTCTCATACGTCCCTTGTAAAATCCCCTGGGTGCCAATGTAAATCCAGCTCCCGGCGGTCATCTGCCCATACATGATCAGTCCCTCAGCTTCCCAACGGTCAAAATTGTCCTGGGTGGCCCAATGGGGCACGATGTTTGAGTTGGCGATGAGTACCCGGGGGGCATCGGGGTGGGTGCGGAAGACGGCCACTGGTTTACCACTTTGCACCAGAAGCGTTTCATCATCTTCTAGCTGGCGCAGGCTCTCCAAGATTGCTTCAAAAGCCGGCCAATTGCGGGCCGCGCGGCCGCGGCCGCCATACACAATCAGGTTATCCGGGTCCCCGGCTACCTCCGGGTCTAAATTGTTCTGCAACATCCGGTAGGCCGCTTCTTGCAGCCAACCTTTACACGACAGCGTCGTTCCTCTAGGTGCGCGTATCATTCGGCTCATTCGTTTGTATCCTTAACATGGGGCGACTGTTTCAGGCCAGTTATTAGCAGACAAAAAGGTGTCAAAGAATGCTTGCTCATGTTATACTCAATTTCATTCCTTGTCCAGACATCTGTAAGCAGTGTATAACAACCTATTATAGAAGGTTGAACCATTATCTGAAAAAACTAAACCTGTAATTCATATTGTAATAACTAACCGCATAATGTTAAGAGCAGATTATGTGTCAAAAAAACAGATCATCTCAGATACATAGCTTATGAGCGGCGAACGCATTCTCATCATTGACGACAGCAAAGAAGTCAACCGGCATCTCTCCGAACTCCTGCTTCCTACCTTTGGCTTCAAGACTCTCTCCGCCATGGATGGGCGCACCGGATTGGATATGATTCTGGCCGAAAGACCAGATTTGGTCATGTTAGACCTGAACATGCCGGAAATGACCGGGCTAGACGTGTTACAGGCGTTAGCCCACGCCTCTGTCACTATCCCTGTCGTTCTGATGACCGGCTATGGGTCAGAAAAAAGTGCCATCGAAGCGTTCCGCCTGGGCATCAAAGATTACCTGGTAAAGCCATTCACGGTAGATGAGGTCATCCAGACCATCAACCGTGCCCTGCTGGAAACCCGCCTGCGCCATGACAAAGAGACCCTTACCGGGCAGTTAACACGAGTCAACAATGAGCTACGCCGCCAATTAGAAGATATGGACACCATCTTTAGCATTGGCAAGGCGGTGGCCTCATCGCTGAGTGTGGAGCAGGTGATGGAGCGGGTCTCGGAAGCCTCGCTCTCTCTGGCCAATGCTGAAGAATGCACTATCTGGCTGCTGGATGCGACCAAAACCACCCTCACTTCTTATGCTCGCTCTGGGGATACGGGTGAGGTGACGACGCCCCTGCAACTTAATATGGCCGATTCGGAGTTGGGGGAAGTGATGAAGAGCGGCCGCCCCCTGCGTCAATCCTCTTTTTCTGGCCCTGGCATTAAAATCAAAACCGGCTATATGGCCCGCGCCGTTATTTATGTTCCCCTCATGGTCAAAGAAGAGGCGGTTGGGATCCTGAGCGTGAGCAACCGGCGTGCCCCCCGCTCCTTTAGTGAACGGGATGAACAGCTTCTCTCTGCTTTGGCTGATTATGCGGCCATTGCTTTAGAAAATGCCCGCGTCTTCCAGGCAACGGATCGCGCCCTGGCCAGCAATGTGGCCGAAATGCAGACCTTGATCCAGGTAACGCGCACCCTGACCGCCTCGATCAATCTGGATGAAATTGTCCGCCTGACGATTCAGCAGGTACACAACAGTTGGAATATTGAAGCCTCATCGCTCTGGCTCATTGATCGGGAGCATGAGGCTTTGCGGTTGATGGACAACGTGGGCACCCCAGCCGATATTCTCCGTTCGGTGGAAATTCCCCTGAGTAAAGGGTTTGTAGGGTATACAGCCACAACGGGTAAACCGATTTTTACCAATGATGTCGCCAATCACCCCATCCATTTTCGCCAGGTGGATAAGGAAACAGGGTTTATGACCCGGTCACTGCTGTGTGTGCCCCTTATTTTCCGTAATGAGATCATTGGGGTACTCCAGTTGTTGAATAAGGTGGATGGCTCGTTTTTTGAGCAGGATGTGGAAAAGGCCCGCTCGATTGCTACGGCGGTAGCGATTGCCGTGAGCAATGCCCTGACGTACCGGGACGCGGCCGCGAAACAGCATTCCCTGGAGCAAATGTTAGCCGAAAAGCAGACCCGGCTCGCGGCCGCGACCCAGCCCCTACCCATGGCCATCATGGCTATCAAAGAAGGATTAGACACCCTCTTTGGCGATGCTACCCTCACTTCAAAACAGCGGCTTACCTTACAACAACTCCACCAACATCTCCAGCAGATGAACAACCATATAGACGTTCTTTTACACGAAACCAACCCCCGCCCCATCCAACCCCCTATCCCCATTGAGGAATGACCCATGCTGGCTAAAGTTATCAGCTGTGCCATCGTCAGCCTGGACGCCGAAATCGTCGAAGTTGAAGTAGACATTATTCGTGGCTTTCCGGCCTTCCAACTGGTGGGGCTGCCCGATGCCGCCGTGCGTGAAAGCCGTGACCGGGTTCATTCGGCCATCAAAAACAGCGGCCTCACCTTCCCCACCGACCGGCGGATCACCATCAATCTGGCCCCGGCCGATTTACGCAAAGAGGGGCCGGCTTATGATCTGCCCATTGCCGTCGGCATTCTGGCCGCCTCACAGCAGGTGTGGCTGGATAAGCTGGAAGGCTCAATGTTTGTGGGGGAGTTGTCATTGGATGGCACCACCCGGCATACCAAAGGGATTCTCTCCTGTGCTGCCTTGGCCAGAGCGCAGGGGGTGAAGCAGCTTTTTGTGCCTGCGGTCAATGCCGATGAAGCTACCCTCATGCCTGATCTGGTGGTTTTCCCAGTGAAAGATGTGAGCCAACTGGTGAGCCACCTCACGGGCATGAAGCCGATTGAACCCCACGGCATTAACCTGGATGAGGTGTTTAGCCAGGATGTGGAGTTTGTGACTGATTTTGCCGATATTATGGGGCAGGAACATGTGAAGCGGGCGATGGAGGTCGCGGCCGCGGGCGGACACAACGTCCTGATGACCGGCCCCCCCGGCACCGGCAAAACCCTCATCGCCAAATCCGTACCCAGCATCCTGCCCCGCCTTAGCATCAATGAAGCCCTGGAAGTAAGCAAAATTTACAGCATCGCCGGCCTGCTCCCCGCCGATATTCCCCTCATGCGTCAGCGGCCGTTCCGCTCCCCTCATCACACCATCAGCTACGCCGGTCTGGTTGGCGGTGGGGCCTGGCCTCGCCCTGGGGAAATCTCCCTGGCCCATCGCGGCGTCCTCTTCCTGGATGAGCTGCCCGAATTCGGCCAAAACCTCATCGAAGTATTGCGCCAACCTCTGGAAGGGATGCCCCGTGAAGTGTCCATCTCCCGCGCCAACGGCACAGTCACCTTCCCGGCCAACTTCATGCTCATCGCCGCGCAAAACCCGTGCCCTTGTGGTTACTTCGGCGACCCCAACCATCCCTGCTCATGCAGCAACGCCATGATCACCCGCTACCAGAAGCGCATCTCCGGCCCCCTGCTAGATCGGATTGATATTTGTATTGATGTGCCCAGGGTGGATTTTGACAAACTGACCACTTCGCGCCGGGGTGAGCCATCGGCCAATATCCAGGGGCGGGTAGAAGCAGCCCGGCAGCGGCAGCAGGCCCGGTTTAAGGAAAGCAACCTGCTCTGTAACGCCGAAATGGGGCCGAGTGAAGTCCATATTTTTTGTGAACTGGATGAAACTGGCCGCCGCCTGATGAAAAGTGCCATGGCCCAAATGAACCTGAGTGCCCGGGCCTTTCACCGCACCCTCAAAGTCGCCCGCACCATTGCCGACCTGGCCGGCTCTGACCCCATGCAAACCGTCCACCTGGCCGAAGCCTTACAATACCGCCCCCGCAGCAGTAATTAAAGGTAATCCCCAATTAAACAAGCTACAAATATCTGCTGGCGGCCCGGCATCATGGGGTTGACCCCCGCCGCTGTGCCGTGATTGAAGATTCACTGACTGGCGTTCGTGCTGGCGCGGCCGCAGGCATGACCGTCTTCGGGTTCGCCGCCGACACCCCGGCGCAGACCTTACGCGAAGCCGGGGCCAGCCTCATCTTCCACCAGATGACCGAACTGCCAAAACTGCTGCACAATTGTTGATCCCCACTGTTTCAAGCGTTCATAGGTAGGGGCATACCCTTGTGGTTGCCCGGAGTAGGCAGACACAAAGCCAATTTTTACAGTTCGAGATCCCCAAATTAGCCATTAAAAGTGGGACAGTAAGTGGGACGTTTGCGGGACAAACAACCGTTACCCTACCCCCACATCAAACACAAGGAGTAAATGAAAATGATTCGCAAACATAGTCTCAAACAATTATGGTTATGGCTGCTGCTCATGGGGGCAGGCATCATCTCCCTAACCACGATGCAGGCAAACATGGCCCATGCCAGCACCCCGCTGCCAGCCAACAATATCGCCTGTTTACCCACCGCTTATGGCCTGGAAGAGCTGATCCTCTGCATCACCAACTACATGCCCGCCAAAAATTCTAATGGGTATGTCGTACCAGAGGTAGAAGTTCGGGATGAATGGCGTGGCGTGGTGGCAGATATGCTCAACATGACCGCCGTTAGCCAATGCAGTACCATCGCTTTGCCTGATTCATTGGTTAACATCTACGCTGTGTTCCCGTTCACCGATGCGTACACCGGTCAGAGTTACTGCGTGGCCATGGAAATTTTGGATGAAGATGACAACGGCAAAGTAGACCGGGGCTGGGGCACTTTTATCGTTAACCCAACCCCTGACCGTTATCTGAGCATTGATGTCACCCATCCTATGGAAGATAACCGGACCAATCAGCAAGGGATTCGTGTTTTCCAGGGTGTCGGGGCACATACCTTTATCATGGCTGGGGCCAATCGGCAGGCTAATAACACCCCCAGCCCCTGCCAGACGGGTGAAAAGATCGCCGATGTGGCCCATTGTGCCGACAATCTGTTCTTTCCCACGGTGGTGGTCATTGATCAATACCACGCCGCCAACAATAATGCCCACACCGCCATTCAGTTTCATGGTATGGCCGTTGACACTGGTTGTGAAGATGTCAATGTTTACATTACGCATGGCTCCGCGGCCGCGCCCCAACTAACAGATAGCATTGTCCGGCTGCGCGACACGCTGCGCGATTTACAGCCGGAGTGGGCGGTAGCCGTCCCTGGTGAAGAAGGTCTGGTTTGTGGCAAAAATGGCACCAAGAACGTACCAGGGCGTTATCTCAACAGCGAAACTGGAGACGAAGGGGCTGTTTGTGGCTCCAGTATGCCCAGTTACAGTGGCAAATTCATCCACATTGAACAACATCCTGACTCCTCTTTGACCAGCTACCGCAGTCCCGAGATTTGGAGCGAGGCGATCAAGATTACCTTCCCATCCCTGACACCCCCCGCGGAAACGACGGCCATCTCTTTCCAGAATGGGATCTTCCCAAATGCCAGCTACACCGGCACAGCCGATACCCGGATTCGGGCCAGCAATGCTGACTCCAACTATGCCACCAACCCGGCCTGTGAAGTTGAAGGGATTAACGTTGGTCAGAGTAATAAAGAAAAAGGGGTACTGTTCCGTTGGGACATCACTGCCGTTCCAGAAGACAGCATCATTCATCGGGCTGAAATCACCCTGAATATCAGTGACGAGACCAATTCTAAAGGGTATTATGCCTATCCCCTGCTGCGTGATTGGGTTGAGAACCAGGCGACCTGGAATGTGTATGGCACCAATCTAGAGTGGGAGGTTTCTGGGGGGCTAGGCGACCTGGACCGGGTATCAACCCCTGTTGGGTGGTTTGCCGCAAGGGCGCTGGGCAGCCATACCTTCACCATCAACCCGGTTCTGGTACAAAGCTGGGTTGATGATCCCGCCAGCAATCACGGTATTCTGATAGCCAACCTGGCCAATGACAACAAGTTGGGATTTAATTGTAATGGTAGCAGTACAGCCCCCCATAATCGGCCCATGTTGACGCTCTTATACAGTCAGCCTGACGGCGAATAAGCAAGGGTTATCAAAGGTTGAACCTGTCTCACCCTACAAGCAGGTAGAGCCAGAAATAAAACAGGCCGGTTAATCAACCGGCCTGTTTTATTTGTTATACTGCCAACGGTCATAAACTGACATTTTCAGTGGGACTGGTGACTCGGGATTAACCAGTCTCCAGTCTCTAGTCGCCAATTGGAATGTTACTTTATGACCACGATGAGTATAGCTGCGGGGCAGCCTGGGGAATTGTTCTATTGTAGGAATTGTTGGATGATTGTTTCCAGAGAGCGGGTCTGGTCGGTGGGTTCTCCAACTTCATGGGGCAGTCGCTGTTGTAATTCCACCAGCAGTGGCCAATGGGCCAGCCACCCAATCTGGCGCAAGGGGTGATGATGGGACAGGGCCAGCAGTTCCAGGGCGTTTTCTTGATGACCCATATTGGCCTGAACCGCGGCCGCGACCGGCAGCAGCCATACCAATGTCGCCGTATATTCCCCTCTGTAGGCCATATCCAGGGCCGTTTTGATATAGGTGTGCCCCTCTTGATATTTTTGGTGGTTGCAGGCCACCATGGCCAGGGCCCAGTTGGCGATGATAACCCCCAACCCGTGATTGCCCATAACGGCTAAACTTGCCTGCGCGTACTGCTGCGCGGCCGCGTCATTCCCTTGTAAGCTGCATAACAACGCCCGCACCGCTAAAGTAAAAGCCACGGCAATCCCATAATCATAATCACGGGCCAGCCGGTACGCTTTTTCAATCAATGGTTGGGCCAGGGCCAACTCCCCTTGCAAACAATAAAGTAAACTCCGCAGCATATCCAGATAAGCCATCGGTACATATAAATCCAACTCCAGGGCATAGGTCAGGGCCTCTTGTAAACTGCTTTGCGCCTTCTCATACTCCCCTCGCACCAGAGTAACTTCCGTCAGATTCACCAGCGAATACACCACATCTATCTTATTACCCACCCGCCGCGCCTCACTGATACTTTGCACACTGGCATGATGGAAATCGGGCAGTGATCCCCGCTGCATATAATACAACCCCAACCATTGCCAGGCACGGGCGACAAAAAAGCCATCCCCCAGAGCGCGAAACCGGGCCAGGGCTTGTTGCAGCAAAAGCAGGGCTTTGTCTGGAGCCAAAGCGACCATGTTGTAATAGCTGCCCAACGCCCCCTGGCAGTAAGCGATTTCAGCCTCATGGCCCTGCTGTTGGGCAACGGTCAGACATTGTTGCAGGGCAGTTTCCATATTGGCTGAGGGGAACGTGGCCGCAAACATACCCAAAAAATTGGCTCTGGCGATCATCCGGGCTACGGTAGGGTGATCTGGGGCAAACCCGGCGGTGATCATTTGTCTGTAGGATCGGCTAAACAGGTTGCTGCCTTCTCCCTGGCGTACCCGCAAATCGAAGAAATAGTTGATGGGGGCCATGGCTGCTTCTAAAAAGGGTAAGAGTTGGTGATCTAACGCCCACTGCCAGGCCAGGCGAATGTTTTCCATATCCGCTTCGATTTCGCGCAAAGCCACAATCTGATTACGCCCTTTGATGTCAGGTTCATGTTCTTGCAGCCAGTGGAGATAGTAGCGGCTGTGCTGCTGGCGGGTCTCATCGGCTAAACCGGCTTTTTCTAATGCTTCGGCCCCGTATTGCCGGAGCAGTTCATGAATTTCATACCGCTCACTCAACCCATCGCGGCCGCGGCGAGACAGGGCCAGCAGCGATTTATCCGCCAGGGTACGGAGAGTGCGTAGATTGGCCCCAGCCACCTCTTGGGCCGCCTGCCGGGTAAACCCACCCCGGAACACCGCCAGCTTCATAAAAACCTGCTGCTCCTCAGCCGCCAGATGTTTCCAGGAGCTGTCAATCGTCGCTCGCATACTGCGCTGCCGCTCTGGCAGATCGCGCATCTCCACTTCCAAGAAATCGAGGTGCCGGGCGATCTCGGTAGCAATTTCCTTAAAAGAGAGCAGTGGCAGCCAGCTTGTAGCTAACATCAAGGCCAGCGGCATCCCCTCAACCAGATGGCAAATACGGACCATCGCTGCCTGCTCTGCAAAGGGTAGAGGGAGCGTTACCTGCATCGCCTGGGCACGTTGCTGGAGCAGCTTGAGGGCATCAAAAGCTGCTATCTGCTCCTCAGACCACCCTTCGGGCGGAGGTGGCTCCTGCGGGTAAGCCAACCCACCGAGGGCATAGACACTCTCCAGGCTTAAGCGCAGCCGTTCGCGGGAGGTGACCAAAATTTTGACCAGCGGGGCCGCCTGTCCAATTTCAGCCACGAGATCGGCCCCATCCAGTAGATGCTCAAAATTGTCCATCACCAGGAGTATTTGTTTCTGGCTTAGATAGGTCAGCACCTGCTCTTTTGGCTCTTTGCTGCTGAGAGGCTGCACATGCAGACTTTCCAACAGAGCCGAAAGGATATGTTCCGCGGTGGTGAGGGATGCCAGGGGGACGAAGAAAACTCCATCGGGAAAGGCATCCAAAACCGCTTGCGCGGCCGCGAGTGCCAGCCGCGTTTTGCCCATTCCCCCGGGGCCGGCAATGGTGATCAGGCGATGGGTCGTCTTTTCCCCCAGCCATTGGCGCAGATCACTCAACTCCTTTTCTCGGCCTACAAAAACGGTAGGCTGGGGAGGCAGGTTGTAGAAGCCCCCACCACTGGGCAAAGGAGGCGGCGTTCGGATAACATCCGGGGTGAAGATCGGCTCTTCTCTGAGGGTGGGAACATGGGCCGGTGAAGGCAAGAGGCGGTCAATGCGTATCTCTGGGGCCAAGGGATACCCCTCACGCACTGATTCTAAAGCGGCCGCGACCAGGCGCATACTGCGAATACGTTCCTGCCGGTTTTTCATCAACATCCGGCGCAGCAGATAAACCAGGGCTGCCGGGATGTGAGACCGAAACTGCCCGATCTCGGGCAGGGGATCGTTGAGAATACGTACCATCAGAGGGGCGATCTGCTCCCCGGTAAATGGCCGCCGCCCGGCCAACATCTCATACAGCAAAACCCCAAATGACCAGATGTCACTGTGGGCATCTACCTCTTCCCCACGCAGAGCTTCGGGACTCATATAAGCCGGGCTGCCGATAAACAGCCCGGCCTGAGTGATCTGGGAATCATCCCGCCGCAGCCGGGCCAGACCAAAATCGGTCAGGCGAGGAGAGCCGTCGGCGGCCAGAAGCACATTTTCTGGTTTGATGTCCCGGTGAATGATGTTGAGGTGATGGGCGCGGCTCAGGGCGTCGGCCAGCTCCAGGGCGATGGTCAGGGCTTGCTCCAAAGGGAGCTGCGGCCGCTGTTCTAATAGTTGGCGCAAACTCCCCCCCGGCACAAATTCCATGACGATGTGTTGGTGCCCCCCACGTTCAAACAGAGCCAGCATCTTGACAATGTTGGGGTGGTTGAGTTCGCTCAACAACTGCCCTTCTCGTTGGAAGCGGGTCATATATTCCGGGTTGTGGGTCAGTAGTTCGGGGCGGACTCGCTTGATAACCACCGGCTGTCCGGTCAGGCGATCCTCTCCCTGATACAACTCCCCATGCCCACCAACGGCCAGCAGGGGGCCGGGGGTGAACCGTTCGGCAAGGGGTGCGGCCGCTGCCGGCTCTGGTTCATGGGGAGCAGTTAGCTGGCGCGTGCGGATTGCCTCATACAGTTGGGTCGTTTCCGCTTCTGGGGGCACCCCTAGCTCATCTTCTAAGAGGGTGACACATTCCTGGTATTGGCGCAGCGCGGCCGCGTGCTGCCCCGACCAGGCGTATAGCTGCATTAGCTGGCGATGGGCCGGTTCATGGAGCGGATCCAGGGCTAGCCAGCGGCGGGCATACGCTATGCCTGGCTCAAACTTTCCCTGGCTGACATGCCACTGAATAAATGTTTGCAGCAGTTCCGCTAGATGATGGCGCAAACTTTCCACCTGGAAAAATTGCCAGCGATCAAATTCTGGGCTATCGGGCAGGCTAAACCCGGTCAAAAAATCTCCCCCATAGAGGGCGAGGGCATCGGTGAGGATAGTTTGACAGGTGGGGCAAAGCTGGCTGGGGGGGTGATCATGTTGGCGCACGGCGGCCAGGTAAGCGATAAAAACGGCGGTGTCTAGCCAGATCGCGGCCGCGGGGTTCAGGCAAACCTCACTTCGGCTCACTTCCAGAAAATGCTCCCCCAGCAGTTCCCGCAGCCGGGAGAGGTCTCGCCGCAGGTTGGCTCGTGCGGCCGCCTGATCCATTTCCGGCCAAAACAGGACCGCCAGGGCATCCCGACTGTGCCTCTGGTCTGTCATCACCAGGTAAGCCAACAGGGCCATCGTTTTACGCCGCTGCACTGTTACTGACCGGCCATTTTTTTCAATGCGGGGTGAGCCTAGCAGATGAATGCGAAAGGAGTCCATGCCTTACTTGCCTCGTGCCTTCCGTTAGTCAGGCCACAGTATACGACCGCCTTCTCCAGTTCGCAATTTTTTTGGCGGCCGTAAGCTATACGCATCTCTCCTATTTCCACTATAATTCCGCCATGTCCCACCGCGCCACCCGCTTCATCGAACGCTGGCAGCAAAGCGCGGCCGCCGAACGTGCCAATTACACCCTTTTTCTCAGTGAACTATGCCCCCCTCTGCTGCCTGCTCCAGATTGGTTCAATCTCCGAAGATTGAACCAATCTGGACTTGGTCAGCTTCCCCTGTAACTGTGGCCGGTCTCCCGACCGTGTCACTTCGTATCCACAAATGTGACGCGCACCTGTCTCGCCCTCCTCACTTGACAACCATACACCCCTCAATCTACAATCTAGCCAGACTAGACAGGAGATATGTATGTTACAACACACCTGGCAACTACAAGAAGCAAAAAATAAATTAAGCGAACTGGTAGAAAAAGCCTTGAGCGATGGCCCTCAGATCATCACCAAACGCGGCGTCGAGACGGCCATTATTTTGTCCTATAGCGACTACCGCAAAATGGTCTCCAGCCAAAAAAAGCTGTCCCAATTTTTCCGTGAATCACCGCTGGTGGGGGTTGATTTGGACTTGATCAGAGATAACAGCCCCATTCGTGATGTGTCACTATGAAATATCTGCTTGATACTAACGTCATTTCCGAGCTGGTAGCCCGACAACCTGAGCCAATGGTTCTGCAATGGCTGGATACCCTGGATGCCGAGCAAGTTTATTTGAGTGTTATCACGCTGGGTGAACTGAAGAAAGGAATAGAGAAATTGCCCGATTCAGCCCGCAAAGAGACCCTAAACCGTTGGTTACACGATGAGTTATTGGATCGTTTTAGCGGCCGCATTCTGGTCCTGAATATTGAAGTAATGCTGGCTTGGGGTAAGCTAACAAGTCGCCTTGAAAGCATCGGACGGCCCTTATCAGCTTTTGATTCCCTCATTGCGGCTCTGGCCCTTTATCACAACTGCATCCTCGTCACCCGCAACGAAGCCGACTTCAGAGATACCAACGTTTCCCTCATTAACCCCTGGCTTTAACCCTTCACATCTGCATTGTAAAGGCAGGACAGGGTTTGGGCATAATTAATTGGTGAATTGTTGAATGATTAACAGAGAGCGCTCCCCATTTCACCGCCAGGTTGTAGGGGGGGTAGGTGGACCAGCACCAAGGAATAGCGGTAAGCATAACTTCTCACCTGCCTCGCCCACTTACTTTTGCTAGATTGGTTCAATCTTCGGCGATTGAACCAATCTGGACCCGGTCAGCTTCCCCGCTTCTGCAAAAAGTGAAACAGGCAGATAGTTGAGTCGCCTGGCTTGCTGGAGAATGGTTTCTAGAATAACCAGCGGCCGCATCAAAAAACACCCCTTCGCCAAAGCCTGACGAAGGGGTGTTCCATTTCTTTCTCTAACTGGGCACTGGTAAAAATTGATTTCACCAGTGGTAATAACCAATACACTACTACACTAATAACCAGTGGTCAGCTCAAAAAACACCAGACTCCACTCTCTAAGTTGGCCCTATCTGCTTCTACGCCTGTACCGGCATTTTATCCCCCGATCCATTTCCCACCGGCGGGGGGATATTGAGGGCCGTCTCTACAGAGGGCGAGGTGACAATGGTGAAGGGGGACTCATTGGTAGGCAGAAGGGCCTGACCCATAACATCATCCAGATGAGCCACCGGCACCAGAGTCAACTCCTGGCGAATTTGTTCTGGCAAATCAGGCAAATCTTTGGCGTTCTCTTTAGGGAACAGCACCGTCTTAATCCCGGCCCGGTGCGCGGCAATCGCCTTCTGCTTTAAGCCGCCAATCGCCAACACTTTGCCCCGCAGCGTTACCTCACCGGTCATGGCCACATCACGACGTACCGGCCGGCGGGTAAAGGCAGAGATAATCGCTGTCGCCATACCAATCCCGGCACTGGGGCCATCTTTAGGGGTTGCCCCAGCGGGTACGTGAACATGCACATTGACCTTATCAAAAATCGTTGGGTCCAACCCCAACGTGCGGGCGTTGGCGCGGGCATACGTCAGAGCCGCCTGAATAGATTCCCGCATCACATCCCCTAAGGAACCGGTAAGGGTGATTTTGCCGTTCCCCTCGCTCAGACTTACCTCAATCGCCAGGGTGTCACCACCAAAACTGTTGACAGCCAATCCGGTTACCACCCCCACTTCATCATTCTCTTCAACAGTACCGTGCGTAAACTTCTCTGGGCCGAGGAATGTCTCGAGGTCGGTTTCTTTAACGGTAAAGGGGCCACTTTCACCCCCGGCCACTTTGACGGCTAACTTGCGGATAATCGTGCCCAGGTTCCGTTCGGCCTGGCGCACCCCAGCTTCGTAAGTGTAATGACGAATCATTTGGCGGATGGCTGGTTCGGGAATAGTGACATCTATCTCATCAGAAATGCCGTGTGCTTCTAACTGTTTTTTGATCAAATATTGCTGGGCAATGGCGACTTTCTCATCTTCAATATACCCAGGCATCATAATCGTCTCCATCCGGTCGAGCAAGGGACCAGGGATGGTGCTGAGTTGGTTGGAAGTGGTGATGAAGATAATCTGGCTCAGATCAAAGGGGAGTTCCAGATAATGGTCGGCGAAACTGAAATTTTGCGCCGGGTCTAACACTTCCAACAAAGCAGAGCTGGGATCGCCGCGCCAATCGGCGCCCAGCTTATCAATTTCATCCAGGACGATGATCGGGTTGTTGGTCCCGGCATCTCGTAAGGCGCGGATGATCCGCCCCGGCAAAGCCCCGATATAGGTACGCCGGTGTCCCCGTATTTCTGCTTCATCTCGTACCCCACCCAGGCTGATACGAATCATTTTGCGTCCCATCGCTCGGGCTACGGAGGTAGCGATGGAGGTTTTGCCCACACCGGGGGGGCCGCTCAAGTTGACGATGGCCCCTTTCATCTTGTTCCCGGCCAGTTTACGCACGGCCACATATTCGACAATGCGCTCTTTAACATCTTCCAGACCGTAATGGTCTTCATCCAGTACCTCGCGGACATGGTTAATATCAAGATTGTCTTCGGTGCTGATGGACCAGGGTAAATCTACTAGCCATTCCAGGTAGGTGCGGATAACCCCAGCCTCGGCGGATTGGGGTGGCTGCTGATCGAGCCGCTTGAGTTCTTTAAGGGCCCGCTTTTCGACTTCTTCGGGCATTTCAGCTTTGGCGATCCGGTTACGCATATCTTCGATGGGGTTTTCTTCATCTTCGCCTAGCTCTTTACGGATGGCTTTGATTTGTTCGCGCAAGATGTAATCTTTTTGGGCTTTGTCGGCACTTTCACGGGCGTCTTGCTGGATTTTCTGGCGCATCTGAACAATGAGCAGCTCTTGGGAGACATGTTCGCGCACCATTTCCAACCGCCGCAGCCCATCTGTTTGCACTAAGATCTGCGTTTCTTTGTCGAAGGGAAGGTTGAAGAGACCAGCCAGGTAGTCGGCCAGTTCTCCGGCGGTGCGGCGGCTGCGCATGGTTTCTAAAACTTGTTTGTTGACCTCGCCTAATGATTCAGCGTATTTTTCAACGTAGGCGATGGTTTCGGCCATGAGGGGCTGGTGGATGGTGTCGTTGGCGTTGCTTATTTCGCTGTAGCGGCCGCGTAAATAAGGCTCTTTTTGCACCAATCCTTCAAAACGAACCCGCCGGTGCAGCTCTACCAACATTTGGAGACCGGTATTGGGTGCCCGCATCACATCTCGTACCGTCGCTAAAACGGCCACCGGGATCAAATCGTGGTCGCCGGGGTCTTCTAGCTGGTTATCATATTGCACCATGATGAGGATTTGACCACGGTGCTGGCCGGCAGCTTGAGCGGCCGCGTGACTCCGTTTGCGGCCGATGGAGATGGTCGTGGTAACACCAGGAAAAACGACACCACCTCGTAAGGGCACTACCGGTAAAGTTGGGAAAACAGACGTATCTAGGGTCATGCGTTTACTCCCGTTTTAGCTATGTTTTGGGGCGATTTATCACAGTTAATAAGATTATGACAAAGGTTTAACCGGAACACAAGATCACTCATTGGTAAACTAGTCATAGGCAGAGAGTATAAAGGAATTCCTTCGCCTGTATATCAGAATTGAATTAACAACACCTGGACGATGGTTTAGTAAGTATGTGAGTGAGCGAGTTTGCGAGCAGCGAATCACTCAGTCCTCAGCCCTCATAACTGCCAGATAATCACTGCCAGGGCTGAAGCGGCTAATCAATGTGACCAGGCGACGAAAGAAGCGAAACGGCTTGGGGATGGGGGTTGGGGGGGTGAGTTCTTGAAAGCCGAATTTTTGATAAAACGGGATGAGGCGAGAGCCGCACATCAGGTAAAGAGGGCGGGGGGATTGGCGCAATAGTTCGTGGATAAGGGTGGCGGCAACATGACGGCCGCGCCAGGCTGGTATTACCGCAATAGAAGCTAACTCCCGTGTCCCATCCTGGTGGGTTTTGATCTGCCCACAACCAATAAACAGCCCCTCATCAGATTCAGCTACCAGGAAATTGGCCCAATTGAGACCCATCGGGTTTAGCCGGCTGGCTCGGATGAGCTGCCTGATGGCGATCTGGTCTGGGGCCTGGGCCGGCCGCACGGTGAACATGGGAGAGAGCCACGCAGGGAAAGAATGTCAGAAAGTTGGGCGAACCTTCGGATGGTTTCTGTAATGGGCAAGCTCTTGGGTCAAACCTTCCAAAGGGTGCCTGTTTTACGGAGATGTTACTTTTTCTTCATATTACGAAGCATGAGCAGCATGGCCCCAAAGGTGGTAAAGAAGGCCAGGGAAATTTTGGTTACATCCACAATTGGCTCTACCTGGACTCGTTTAGGGGTAATGATGATAGCGGCAACGGGGCGTGCGGCCGCGACCCCACCCCCACCGCCGCCGCCACCCCCACCATATCCTTCCTGCCCGGCCGTTTCAGACTCAGCCGGGGCCGTGCCCCCACCCCCGCCGTGACCAAAGCCAAACCCCAGGCTGGTGTACAGTTCCGAAGCTGTAATCACCGTAAACTCCCCTTGGGTCACCGGCAGGCTGTACACCGCTTCCGGTCGTGCCGTGGCCACCAATTTTTCCAACAGCGCGTTGGCTTCACTCTGGTTTTGCACCGAAGTCGCAAAAATTGTACCTAATTGTTCTGACATGATGTTTCTCCTAAAGCGGGGCAAAGTGAACAAAGGCGCAAAGCGGCAAAGCAAAATCGTTGCCTGCAACTCTGCAAGTCACCTCTTAACCAACCACCAAAAAAGTAGGGCTAACCCGGCCCCCGCCGCCATGGCCCCGATTTGAGCATAGCGGGTGACATCAGGGATGGCCAGGTGGATGGTGTTATCCCCTTGCCGCATGATCACAGCCGTAGGCCGGTTCCATACCAGACCCCCAAAGGGCAGCCGGATCGCGGCCGCACGAACTACTGGCGTCACCGTCCATTCTCCCACCTGGTACGGGGGATGGATCACTTCCTGATAGGTAAAACGAGGTTCATCCTGGTTCATAGTGTAAACGCCTGTTTCACATTGCCAAGAGCTACAAAAATGCGGCTATTCGTAAGAGAATATACATAATAAAATGTTGATTGAATGAAAGACAAATTCATGTTATCTTCCCGACTAATTATAACCTTTGTTTTGGTCAGAAAAAAATTTGGTCCTACAGGATTTGCCGTAGGGCGTTATACCTGACGCGGCGACAACGCGAGGGGGCGACAGGGCGAAAAACCCGCAAATTATGCCTGCTGCCAGTATATACTGCCAACGGTCATAAACTGACATTTTCAGTGAGACTGGAGACTCGAGATTAACCAGTCCCCAGTCTCTAGTCTCTACTCTCCAACTGGAATATCACTTTATGACCACGATGGGTATAGCAATACGCCTCTACATGCCTGTTCCTTTCTAAATCCCTATTTCTTTTATCTGGGGCTATTTTTCAGAGGAGTTCCGGCTATGGTAAAACGATATGCAATCCAGTTTTTAGGCTTATGTTTTCTGCTCTGGGCCGGTGTGGATATGAACGCGGCCGCTTCCCAACCCCCACCCCCTCTCCCTCTCCTCATCACTGAAGTTTATTACGACACCCCAGGCCGGGATGAAGACGAAGAATGGATCGAAATTGCCAACATCGGCTTACAAATTTTGGACCTGAGCGACATCAAAATAGGGGATGCCACCAGCAGTGGTGGCAATGAAGGGATGGTCCGCTTTCCCGAAGGGTCCACCATCGCTCCAGGTCAGGCCATTGTCATTGCCCAGACAGCCAGGGGTTTTCATGCCCTGTTCAGTCACAACCCCGATTATGAAATACGGGACACCAACCCCGATGTCCCTGATATGCGTCCTTACCGGTTGTGGGCTACCGGCTCTCTTGCCCTGGCCAATGGGGGAGATGAAGTTGTATTGTTAAATCAGGCCAATGTGATCAATGATGGGGTCAATTATGGTAATAAAACTACCTTGTTTGAGCCAGCCGTGCTTGGTGTGTTTACCGGGCAGAGCATCGAACGTGTGCCGGCCAATTGCGATACCAATACCGCTGCCGATTGGCAGCCCCAGCGTGTCCCCACCCCTGGCATACTCCAATTTGACGGTGTATGCACCACCCCCGAAGAAACACGCAACCTGCTCGCCATCGGCCAGATACAGGGCAATGGGCCGGTAGCCGCACGGGTGAATGAAATCGTCACTTTCCGGGCTGTAGTGACGGGCGTTTACCGCGACCGCAACAGTAGCGGCCAAACCTATTACACCCTGTTTGTCCAAGACATCCCCGGCAGTGAAGATGGTGATCCGGCTACCTCAGATGGGATCGCTTTGTTTTTAGGGCGGCAGTCACCTCGCACCCAAATCGGCGATCATGTTTTAATCACTGGGCTGGTAACAGAATTTTTTGGCTTCACTGAATTGGATGATGATGGGCTAGAAATAATGGTAGAAAGCCAGGGAAATCCTTTACCAATAGCGATTGAGGTAAACCCCCCAGCAGACAATGCGGCCGCGGCCGTGTATTACGAACCGTATGAAGCGATGCGCGTTAGCCTGCCCACTAGCCGGGTCGTTGGCCCCACCATTCAGGTATGCAGCTTCGCCGTTGTACGGCTAGACAGTGGCCTGACCCGTGTCATCCGTCACCAGATCAGCGATCCCATTGGCCAGATCATCCCTGTCTTACATACCAATGATACCAACTGTACTGGCTTTCCCCAGGTCAAAACAGGAGACCAGGTGGCAGGGTTGGTTGGCCCCCTCATTTATCATTTTGATCAGTTCAAGATTGTGCAGCAGGACGCGGCCGCACTCACCCTTACCCGCGCCCCAGCCCAACCCGCCCCGGTGGCCCCACCCTTACAGTCACACCAAATTAGCTTCGCCAGCTTCAATGTCGAAAACCATTTTGACAATCTGGACGACACCGGCGATGACGCCGAACCCAAGCCGCTGCCTATCGAAATCCGCCTCAAGCAGAGTAAACTGGCCTATGCTATTCACACCACCCTGGGCTGCCCCACCGTCATCGGCATCCAGGAAATTGAAAAGGCCAACCTGCTGCTCGACCTGGCCAATGAAGTGGCCCAAACGTGCGGCTTCACCTACGCCGTCAGCCACCGGGAAAGCCCGGATGTACGGGGTATTGATCTGGCTTTACTAACAGATCCACGTATCGTTCAAGTCCAGGCGGTGCAGCTGCGGCAAACCTGCTCCTCCGTGCCAACGGGCATCAGTGACTCATCTATAACCTGCCTGGGAGGGGAACAACCATTATTTTCGCGGCCGCCGCTCCAGGTCAATCTCCTCATTCAAGAGCAGCCCGTTACCGTCCTGGTCAACCATTTCAAATCCAAACGAGGTGGAGAAGCTGAAACCGAAAAGGAACGATTGGCCCAGGCTGCCTATGTTAACCAACTGGGCCAAGAATTCCTGAGCAATGGTCAGGCCCATATTGTTATTATGGGAGATTTCAATGATTATTTCCTCAGCCCGCCCCTGCAAAAATTGGCCGAAACGGGGTTTAGCAACGCCCTGGCCACCGTGCCAGAAGGGGAACGGTACAGCTTTGTCTTCAGTGGGGCATCCCAACTGATTGACGGCATTTTCCTCTCCCCCGCCCTGGCCGAACATCTGGCCCAGGCCACCATTCTCCATGTAAATGCTGACTATCCAGATATTTTAGGTGGGGATGTCAGCGTGACCGGTCTGCCCTACCAGGCAACGGATCATGATTTACCCCTGGTTATCTTGAATTGGGGGGCTGAACCAGAAATAGATGAAGCTGCGGCCGCGACTTCCTTTCCCTGGATATGGCTGTTAGGGGGCACGGTCGGATTGGGGCTTCTCATAACCTGGCGACGAACGCGGCCGCGAACCCCATAACGAATAGTTCCAATAGCCTGTTGACGATACCCCTACCAGGGGCTATAATGCCTCGCGTTTAATGCCATATTCAGCATGTTAAAATTAACTTTACAATGAAACGACAAAAGGCAGACGATGAAGGATGGATAATCCCTTATGGTCGGAGCGTAATTCATCATCCATCCTCAGCCACGCGTCACATTCATAGCAGGAAATAAACCTATGGCCCTAAAAGGCAACCTGCGCGACTTCTCCACAACCCAACTCCTCAATCTCATTGCCCTGGCCCGCAAAACAGGGGTACTTACTATTCATGGCGCCGAGCCAGCCCGGATGTCCTTCCGTGAAGGGAAACTCATTCATGCAACCGTCGGCAACCAGGAAGGCAGCCTCTCCCAAATTTTGCAACACGCGGGCAAACTCACCGTTGAGCAAAGCGCAGCTATCCAATCACGAGCGGCAGACAAAAGTGACAAGCAGTTGGGCCACATGCTCATCCAGGCCAACTACGTCACTCAGGGAGATATCATCCAGAGTGTACGGCAATACGTGTTAGACGTAGTATACAAGCTGTTCACTTGGGCTGATGGCACCTTTCAGTTTGAGGCCAACAAGCTGCCCCCACCAGAACGCATCACCATTCCCATTGATTTAGAAGGGGTGATCATGGAAGGCAGCCGCCGCCTCAAAGAATGGGAGCGGCTACAAGAAGAAATTCCAGACCTGGACATTGCCCTAAAATTTACAGACAAGCCAACCGCCCGACTGCGTAACATCAACCTGACAGTTGAAGAATGGCGAGTCATTTCCTTCATCAATCCTCGGAACAGCATCCGTCAGATCGCTCAGGGTAACAATCTCAACGATTTTGAAGTCAGGCGCATTGTCTATGGGTTGATTCAAGCTGGCATCGTTGAGCCAGTCATGGTAAAGAAACCCAAACAAGTGCTGCCACCTACACAAACGACGCGCCGGGGAGTTCCTATTGAAACACCAGACCAATCCCCCGAAGAGAAACGGTCTATCGTCAGCCGCCTCATCACCCGTATCAAGGGGTTATAGGCCAACATGCCCTATCTTTCCCTTAACTATTCAGGCATTAGCTATGGATTGGCCTACCTTCCTATGAAATTGGGTTCAATCCCTAGAGAAACTGATTAGATATTTACTTTTATCCGACTGATTTATCACCTTATTCCAGAGTCAAGGGCCTATGCAAGCAGTAAAAATGGTCGTCACCGGCCCCTTTGCGGCAGGTAAAACCGCCTTTATCGGTTCCGTCAGCGAAATACCCGTTGTATCAACGGAAAGAAAAATCACGAGCAGTGCCGAGCAAATTAAAGAATCTACAACGGTGGCCATGGATTTTGGGCGGATCACCGCTGAAGATGGCCTGGTGTTGTATCTTTTTGGTACTCCCGGTCAGCGTCGGTTCGATTTCATGTGGGAAATTCTTTCCGAAGGTATGCTAGGTTTCATCGTTTTGGTAGATAGTACCAAGCCCGAAACTTTCCGCGAAGCCAAACGCATCTTGGAAACCTTTGAGAGCTTCGCCCCCACCCCCTTTGTCGTCGCTGCCAACAAACAAGACCATGATGATGCCTGGGAACCAGAAGATTTACGCATTATTTTACGGCTTGACGCCAGTGTCAAAGTATTGCCCTGTGTGGCGACAGACAGGGAAAGTGTGAAAAATGTCCTTCTGGAACTACTGTACTCTATTTTGGAAGAGATAGATGACAAAGGTAAGTCGGCCAGATAACCCCCACTGTGCCGTTCACGGGCTATTCATCCGACCTTCACCGGCTTTTTACACCATCGCTAGACAACTATGCTACCATTGCCGGTTAAAGGTGCGGTGGGTAGCGTGACTTGCCAGTTTACCTTGAACTAACATCCTACACTTAAGTAGAATGGTTTCATTAAGTGATAATGAAATATTCGCTAAGTATGATGATTGAGGTAGCGTATACATTCATTATCCAATTCTAAGAAATGGCCGCCAAATAACTGGTCAGGTTTCGTTCAACCAGAGAGATTGAACCCATTTGAGCCTACAAGTTATACAACTATCAGGCCTATATAGAGTGAACCAGACTTGGGTGTAGTATGGTGAGGGCAGTGTGAGTTCGATTGTTACCGATCACGGCATTTTACATTATGAATCCATTGGTCGGGGCCGCCCCGTCATTCTTTTGCATGGCTGGATCAATTCCTGGGATGTATGGCGTGACTGTATGATTGCCCTGGCCAACCGGGGGACTTATCGCGTTTATGCCCTGGATTTTTGGGGCTTTGGGGATTCTGCCAAACAAACCACTAACACCGCTTTTCAAGTGAATAGCTATGTGCAAATGGTGTACGAGTTTATGGAGGCACTAGGCATTCAGTCGGCACCGGTTTTTGGACATTCTATGGGCGGCACAGTTGCCATGCAGTTGGCGCTCATGTACCCGGAGCGGATCCGCAAATTTGCTATTGTTGGCTCACCGATTCAGGGGTCTTCGCTTAATTTGTTTCTGAAATTGGCCGGCCAGGGGTGGATAGCAGAACTGGTATGGCGTTATCCTATTTTGCGTAGCACGGTCATGTGGTTACTCTTGCAGGGGGATTCTGAGCGGGTGCGAAATATGATTTTTCGGGATGTTAAACGGGCCAGTGTGGATTCTTTTTTTCGCAGCATTAATGATTTGCGCCAAACAGATTTGCGGGAACAGCTCAAATCGCTTTCGGTACCGGTGTTGGGCATTTATGGCGTAAAGGATAATATCGTTTCACCTAGAAACGCGAAAATTTTGACCAATGGCACGAAAATGGCAACGATAAAAATGATGTATCACTCTCGCCATTTTCCTATGACAGATGAACCGCAAGAGTTTTTGCAGACGATAGATAATTTTCTGAATGAAAATCACCATGAAGCTCATGAAGTAACGAATAGTGCTACAGGCAGCCCGTGATGCAACAATCAGATGGCCCACAGAAGGAATATTTTTACCCCAATCGCGGCGGCCGCATCGTTTTGACCGCTCTGGAAGATATTATTGGCTCGCATGGAGTCAATGCGGTTCTCAATTTAGCGCAGCTGAATCATCTGGTCAATAATTACCCTCCCAACAACCTGCAATTAGGCTTTTCTTTTACTGATTTTGGCAACTTAGAAGAAGCGTTAGAAAAAATGTTTGGTGCTCGAAGCGGCCGCGGCCTTTCTTTGCGGGCTGGTCGGGAAACATTTAAATATTTACTCAAAGAGTTTATGCCCGTTATTGGGATTGCCGATCTGGCTATGCGGGCCTTACCGCTTAGCATTAAGTTGAAAATCGGACTCGATATTTTCGCCGAATCATTTAATCGGTTTTCTAATCAGGTCGTTCGTTTACGTGATGACAAAACCCATTATTTGTGGATTATCGAACGTTGTCCTGTTTGCTGGAATCGAACGACCACTACGCCATGCTGCCATCTGGCCGTTGGCCTGTTAGAAGAATCTTCTTATTGGGTCAGCAATGGCAAAACGTTCCAGATTGAAGAAATTGAATGTATCGCCGCCGGGGGCAAAACCTGCACCATTGCCATTAGCAAAAAGCCAATCAAATAAGCCGTTGTTATGCGCCGTATCATCCTTTCCGACCCATCCTTCATTCATCCATTCAATGAACCGGCGCGTGATCTCCGAGTCCATAACAAGCCGCTTTGGCTTTGGCAGCGTGATATTCTCAGCCCATATGTGAATGAAGAACGAGAATACCCCACCTGGCAAATTGCCCAAAAGGTGGAAGGCAGCGAAATCGTAGAGGTATTTGTTCATCGGGATAATCTTTTTTTTAATGAAGCATTGATCGAGGAGTTTTTAGAAAAGGCTCGCAGCGGCCGCAAACCAGTACGTTTGGCCTTTCATAAAGACGACCCGGCCATCGCTGCCCATGTTATCCCCCTCACACGTGGCCTTTTTCTCCAGGACGACCTCGTCCTTACCGACATCTGGTACTTACCCCAGGGCGTTTCCCAAAGCGTCATTGCTACCCCGCTAAGGATTGATAGTGAAGCCAAAGAGCGAGGCTATTACTTTGTTCCCCCTTATATGGCCACCCACTTTGGCGACCTGGTTTACCAACTCCCACGTAAAGCATTCGTGGCCATCGAAAGTTGGGTTCATATTTTCATCGTAGATATTCTCTTTGGTGTATTCGCCAGGGGGATCAATAAAGAGGCCCAAATCAACCAGGATTGGGTTTATAAGCTTAAAATTTTAGGCAAATCATTGCTGGAACAAAAACAGACCCTAAGCTGCTCCGAACTGGTAAAAATAGGCAAAAATGTTGCCATAGACCCATCAGCCGTTATTCATGGCCCTACCACCATTGGCGATAATGTCCGCATTGAGGCTGGCGTCGTTATAGACAACTGCATCATCGGCAGCAACGTCACTATCTCCCAGGGATGCCAACTCATGCTAAGCGTCATTGGTGATGGCTGTTTTCTTCCTTTCCGCGCCGCTTTATTTATGACAACTCTGATGGAAAATACCAGTATTGCCCAAAATACCTGTTTACAGCTATGTGTGATTGGGCGAGATTCCTTTGTTGGCGCTGGGACAACCTTTACTGATTACAACGTCTTACCCGGTATGATCCGTGCTGAAACCAAAGGGGGTTTAGAAGATACTAACCTGAAAATCCTGGGGAGTTGTGTCGGGCATCATTGCCGTCTCACTTCTGGTCTCATCCTCTACCCTGCCCGCACCGTTGAATCCGATGTCGTGCTGATTGCCTCAGATGAACGCCGCTTCATTCATAAATCTGTCCCGTATGAACAAAGCGATCATCATCAATTCCCCCACAAAGAACATCCGCGCCTCTATCCACGTCAGGGTGAATGACGTTACCCCAGTTCCTATAATTTTTTATGCTGGTAGCGGGTAGCCCTGATGTTGTTGCCAGAAGTGGAACGGTCAAAGACCTGCCACAGCCAATAGTTTTCCCCGTTTAGTGGCGAGCCATAAAAATGACCCCCGGTGAACAACTGGTGAAAACTGCTCTGGTAATGGGTGAAAAAAGAGATGGAAGGTTGACACTATTCCCATTTACCCAGAAACTATAATTCTGTACAGTGTAAAGGTAGTCAAGAGAACTACCCTGGGGTAGCATTGTCGCAATGAGGTAGCCTTGATAGAATTGCATAAGCTGGTAGGTGAGCATTGGCTCCCGAAAATTGTTTCACCGTCCCCAACCCGTTTTAGTGAAGGAATGTACCTATGCTCGGAAGAATCTTAGTGGTCGAAGATGATGTTGATATTGCGAACATGCTCCGAATCTACTTTACCGGGCAGGATTATCAGGTCGAAGTAGCCAACCGGGGTACGGATGCGCTCCGTTTATGCCAAAAGCAGATTCCTGATCTGGTGGTGCTAGATATTATGCTCCCGGATATGGATGGGTATACCATTTGCCGCGAGCTGCGCACAACCACCCGCACCAGTCATATTCCCATTATCTTTTTAACCCAAAAAGATGAGCGAAGTGACCGGATTGCCGGGTTGGAACTCGGTGCCGATGATTACATCACCAAACCGTTTGATATTGAGGAGTTAAAACTACGGGTTAAGAGTGCTATTCGTATTCATCAGCGCATGAATATGACAGACCCACGTACCGGTCTGCCCAGCAGCCGGCTTATTGAGGATCAGCTGCGCCAGTTGATGCGGGCGGATGGGTGGACAATGCTGCTGGTAGGGATTGACCATTTGGCCCCATTTAACGATACATATGGATTTGTAGCCAGTGGTGAAGTGCTTCGCTTTGCGGCTTTGCTGCTTAATGATGTGGTAGATGAATTGGGAACACTGAATGATTTTGTCGGCCACGCCAGCAGCGAAACTTTTGTCATTATTACTATGGAAAAGAATGTATCTTCAATGGTCGAACAACTGCGGCAGCGGTTCAATGAAGAGGTATTAACCCATTATAACTTTATTGACCGGGAACAAGGGGGTATTCGTCTGGCTGATGGCTCGTTGGCCCCGTTAATGAGCCTATCCCTGGGTGTTGTTTCCAGTAAAACTCCGTTTTCGGATATTCGGGAAATTACGGAAGCGGCCGCAGAGCTGCGCCGTTTGGACCAAGAAGAACAGGCCCGAACCCAGGCTATCAACAAATGACGAGTTGCCCAACTATCCGGTTTACAGTCAGGCTTTTTCTTGTAAATGACTCTTCACACTATCTCCAAAGCCCGGCTGTTTCCCACAGCCTTACCAGGCTTTCTCATCTTCCTGTACTGGCACAGTGACCATCAGGTCAAGGTCTGGTAATGAGTAACGAACGCCTAAACGCCCTAATCTGGCAGTTTTTGGACAATGTAACAGAAGGAGTGGTGATTGCCACATCTGAAGGCATGGTTCATTATGTCAACCCAACTGCTCAGAAATGGCTGGGATTAACAGCATTCCCAAAAGCAAACACCCTCTCTGTTGTCGAATTAATGCAGCCCCTCATGGCTAACATTTCCTGGCAACCTATCCTGACCACACCTACACCAACGCAATTGTTCACCGCTAATGGCCACTGGCTGATTCAAGCATGTCCGGTAAAAGCGGCCAATAATCAGTTTATACAGTTAAACATCAGCCGCACACCCTCGGCAATAATTAGTGACCAAAACCAACCCCTGCCCCAGCTTTACAAATTGGCCCAGGCTGTTTTACGAGAACAATCCCTGCGGCAAAAATTGCAGCTAATGCTCAATGGGTTTCAGGCAACAGGCTGGCAGCGGGTTACCCTTACTTTGCGCGATCCTGATTTTACGGTGCGCGAGCTTTTTTCGGCCGGCCTGACTGAAGAAGAACATCGGTTCATCCAAGATAACATGCTCCCCCCCGAGGTATGGCGACAGCGATTTGCTAATCCTCAGCTTAGCCAATATCAACAGGGTATGGCTTATTTTATCCCCGCCGAGGATCCATGGGCACAGGCCAATATTGGCGTTATCTTAGCCGGCCATGAACCAATCAATGTGCCCGCTTATAGCAACCACTGGCATCCGCACGATTTATTCATTATCCCCCTTTACAATCAACAGAGACAGATAATGGCCCTGATTGGTCTGGATGCGCCGCAGAACGGGCTGCGTCCAGATGAACAGGTGATTCAGACAACCGAGTTGTATGCCCAATTTGCCGCTTCGATCATCGAAACGGATCAGCTGTTACAATCAGCTCTCAATCGGACACGCGAGCTTTCTATTCTAGCAGAGGCCAGTGACGCCATTGCTGGCTCTTTGGAGCAGGAGACTGTTCTCAGTACGATGGGGGAGCATCTGTGCCAGGTTGCACGCAGTGCCGGTTATACGATTGGGCAATGGCACCCTGAAACGCAGCAGTTAATGATTCTGTTTGATGAGGGCTATGAAGAAGATAGTACCTCAGACCTGGTGGGAGAATCTCTATCCCTGACTCATTATCCACTGCTGTCTCAGATGCTGGAGAACAGTCGGCGGGCTGTGTATGCTCCGGACATTGCCAGAGAGAATTTTCTCCCGGCGGCGTGGTTACAGCCGGATCAGCCATATACAATGATCCTGCTGCCATTGGTTATCCGAGGGGACGTGTTTGGGTTGATCCAATTAGGGCTGCCCTTGCCTGCGGCCGCGCCTGAAGAAGCAGACCTGCAAATATTAGAAGCCATTGTCCACTCGGCCGGTGTCGCTCTGGAAAACGCCCAACTCTTTGAAGATACCTATAAACGAGAGCTATTTTTCACCGCTTTGGGACGGGTTAGTCTGGCTTTAAATGCCACCCTGGACTTGAAAGGAGTTTTGGACCTCATCTGTGAAGAAAGTTTGAGCATCTTCCAGCTAGATGGTGTTTATATCTGGCAGGCTGATGGCGAGCAATTAATAGGGATTGCGGCCGTAGGCGATGAGCAAGAGGGGTTTATTGGTCACACCATTTCTATCCACAATGAGCAAATTTTCGCCGCCCTGGTCGCCCAAAAAGGGGAAGCGTTATTTGTCAATGAGTTTGATGAAACGCGGAGTATTACGTTGGGTTTACCTAAACCAGCTACAGTCCAGGCCGTTTTAGGGGTTCCTCTGCAACGCAATAACGACATTATTGGGGTTCTGCTCCTGGTAGAAAAGAGCAACCCACGCCGATTTAATACGCAAGATATGCAGCGAGCTACTCAATTTGGAGTACAGGCTGCTATTGCCATACGTAATGCCCAACTATTTACGGAGTTACGTAAACTGAATGAACAGTTGGATGAACGAGTAGCGCAGCGGACAAAAGACTTGGGTGAAGAGCGAGATCGGGTACAAATCTTGCTTCGCATCAGCTCCGAATTGGCTGCCAGTCTGGACGAAGACCGGGTATTGACGCGGGCTTTGGAACTGGTGAATGAAGTAGTGAATGGCACCCAGGGAGTAATTTTGCTTATTGACCAGGAGACCGGGGAACTGATGTTTAAGGCTGCCCTGGGTGGACGGCAGCGGGAAATTCCCACTGGAGGGCTGCCGACGGGTCTACGCCGCAATGAGGGGTTAGCCGGGTGGATCATTAAGAACCAACAGGCGGTTATTGTGAATGACACCCAAAAGGATGAACGATGGGTGAATCTGCCGACTAGCCAGGAGATGCAGTCAGCGATTGGGGTGCCGCTGATTTCTGGTGATGAAGTGATTGGCGTTTTGATGATGTTCCACAAGGAGCCATTAGCTTTTACGGAAGAACAGCTAAAATTGGTGGAAGCGGCCGCAATCCAGGTTGCCAACGCCATTTATAACACTCAGCTCTACCTGCTCATACGAGACCAGGCTAACCGGCTGGGGAATCTCCTGCGTGAAGAACAAATTGAAGCGGCTAAAAATCAATCTATTTTAGAAAGTATCGCGGATGGGGTATTGGTCGCAGATGCCGAAGGTACCATTTTAATTGCCAATGAACCAGTTAGTCGGATTTTAGATATTCCACGCAACCGGCTGATTGGTCGCTCCATCCGCTCTTTGTTAGGTGTATATCCTTCTTCGGGAGGGTCATGGCTAGATCGCATTGAAGATTGGCTGCACCATGCTGACCGTATCCGCCAGATGCCGGCCACTTTTCTTTCTGATCGGCTGGAAGTAGAAGATAAGGTCGTTAGTGTACATGTTTCGCCAGTTTTTGCCGGTAATCAATTTTTTGGCATTGTTTCCATTTTCCGTGACATTACCAAAGAGGTGGAAGTAGACCGGATGAAGAGTGAGTTTGTCTCAACGGTTTCCCATGAACTGCGGACGCCCATGACTTCGATCAAAGGGTATGCAGATTTGATGCTGATGGGGGCGGCCGGCCCCATGACCGAACCACAAGTTCGTTATCTTGAAGTAATAAAAAATAATGCCGACCGTCTACGAACATTGGTAGACGAATTGTTGGATATTTCCCGTATCGAGACGGGGAAGACGGAGCTGGATTTGCGGCCGCTAGACATTCCCCAACTAGTACAGCGGCTGTTAGAAGAACATCTACGCGGCCGCATGATGAACGAAGGCAAAAAAATGACCCTCCATGCCGACATTGAACCGGGTCTGCCTTTGGTCAACGCCGACGGGTCCCGCACCCACCAGATATTACGCAATCTTCTCGATAACGCCTTCAACTACACCCCCGAAAACGGTACCATCAAAGTCATGGCTCACATTGATGATGGCTTCGTCTCAATAAGCGTTTCTGACACAGGTATAGGCATCGCCCCAGAAAATCAAACCAAAATTTTTGACCGCTTTTACCGGGCCGAAGATTCTGATATTCAACAGGTCCCAGGCACTGGCCTGGGTCTTGCTATCGTCCGCAGTCTGGTGGAAATGCACGGCGGCAGCATCACTGTGAACAGCGCCATAGGTGCTGGCTCAACATTTACCTTTACCCTCCCCATCGTTACATCTGATGGCGAGATGGTTTAGTCAAGTAATACGTACCTCATAATCACCAACCAGATGCACTCAACCCCGAGTTGCCAACAAGTACGCATTACAAACAAGGGTTTATTATGGCAAAAATATTGATTGCGGAAGACGAAAAAGATATTCGCGAACTTATAACGCTCACCCTCCAATTTAGTGGGTTTGAGGTAGTCAGCGCCCGTGATGGGCAAGAAGCCATAGATATTGCTACCACCTCTGGAACCCAGTTTGATTTAATTTTGATGGATGTGCGAATGCCACGCAAGACTGGGTACCAGGCCTGTCAAGAATTGCGTGAGCATGAAACCACCCAAAACATCCCCCTGATCTTCCTTTCGGCGAAAGGGCAAGAAACAGAGGTACAGCAGGGGTTACAAGCAGGGGCCGATCAATATATCCTTAAACCGTTTGCTCCAGATGCGTTGATCAAAATAGTGAAGGAAGTATTGAGCCGCAATAATCACACCTCAAATTCATCCCAAGAGGCCACGGAAATATAGCTGGGTAGAGAGCGGTGCCAACCTCACCATTGAACCCATCTTAAACATCGGGCAGTTATTTTAGCGAGTTCCAGAACCAGGATAATTGTATAGAGATTACTCCGCTTTACATTACATCCATTCATTGACATACCCAGTTCTACTTATGAGTATCACCACCATTGGTAACCACCTGATCCATTATGAAGCAGTTGGCCGGGGACGGCCAATTGTATTCATTCATGGGTGGCTGGGTTCCTGGCGTTATTGGTGGCCATCCATGCAAGCCCTCTCTACCCACCACCGGGCGTTTGCCTTTGATCTGTGGGGCTTTGGTGATTCTAGCAAAGCAACTAACCCCAGCAATGCCAGTGAGCTTTATCGCTTTTCTGTCTATGTAGATATGGTAGACAAATTCTTGGATAAGCTGGGCATCAACCAGCCCATCACCCTGGTAGGCCATTCCCTGGGAGCAGCCATTGCTTTGCGTTATGCCAGTAAATATTTAGGGCGGGTAGAACGTCTGGTCACGGTGGCTCTGCCGGTGCAAGGTTCTTCGATCAATGAACGGCTGCTAACAACAGATGCCGATGGTTTTATCAGCCGGGTACTAGGCAAGAGCAACAGCTTCCCGGAAGTAGATAGTGAAACTCGTAAAACGGATTCTCTGGCGATCAATTCAGTCGCCACGGAATTGGCGGGGATTAATTTCACCCAGGAACTTGATGAATGTCCACATCCACTGTTGTTGGTCTATGGAGAGCAAGACCTCGTTATCCAACAACCCCCCGGAGAAGGCAATCCCTTACGCCAGGCAACGAAGAACCGTTATTTTGTGACCTTAGATGATTGCAACCATTTCCCCATGTTGCAGCAGACGGCTCAATTTAATCGCCTCATCCTGGATTTCATCAATGCCGATGGCAATCTCACCAATCTAACACCCAAGGAATATTGGCAGCGACGCACTCGATGATCGCTGTTTGATTGCCCAAAAATCTGATTTCTGTTTAGCATTTAGATGTCAGGTTTTTTCCTGTTAAAACCCTTCGTCGTGAACAATTGAGTGAGCAAGCCGGTCAACGAATAGCTGGGCCGTGTGTTGGTTTGCCTGATTGTTCTGGGACGGATGGTTATGTAAACTGTCTTGCTGGCGATTGGCAAAATCGTCCTATGTCTGAGTCTCTTTTATGATCCGATTATTTTGTTTATGCCTGGTCGCCGTGGGACTGTTCATCGGTCTGGCCGCCTGTCAGAATATGCCGGCCTCAGACGCGGCCGCGCCCTTACCCACCAGTTCCGCAACCCCTCTCATCACCAATGGGGCCAATCAGTTCATTTTACCTTCATCTACCCCCACCCCGTTTCTGGCAGCTCCACCGGTGATTACTACCCCAACCCAGCCCCTGGTTTCTACCGTCACGATGAGCCTGCCTACTCCAGAAGCAAATGCCCCAACCCTACTTCCGGCCCCAACCCTGGTTGGTCTTATCGGCCCCACCAATTTTCCTGCTAACGTCAACCCACTCACAGGGGAACTGGTCAGTAATCCAGCCCTACTGGCTCGTCGTCCTCTGGCGATTAAAATTTCTAACTACCCTCCGCTGGTGCGGCCGCAGGCTGGCCTCAATAATGCTGATCTCATCTTTGAACATTACGCTGAAGGGGGCGTTACCCGCTTCACGGCCATCTTCTACAGCCACGATGCCGAACCCGTTGGCTCTATTCGCAGTGCCCGCCTCATAGACCTGGAAATTCCTAAAATGTATGATGCCGCCTTTGCTTACTCTGGCTCTAGCGGCCCCGTCAAAGAGATGATCCGCAGTAGCCCTTTTTTTGATCGAACCATCTCGCCAGATTTTGCTCACAGCGGGTTTTACCGCCTGGAAAACCCCAATATCGCCTTTGAGCATACTCTGTTTACAGACACACCTACTTTGCGCCATCTGCTTGGCTTGCGGGGTCAAGACACCCCACCCCAATTCCATAATGGTATGGCCTTCCTGTCCACTTTGCCCGATGGGGGGATTGCCAATGCCAACCGGATTGAAGTGCAATACCGGGGTACCAACGTGTTCTGGCAATATAACCCTGGCAGCGGCCGCTACACTCGTTGGACCGATGGGCAGCCCCACCTGGATGCCAACACCGGACAGCAGCTTAACTTCCGCAACATTATCGTCCTGGCCGCCCACCACGTGGACAGTGACATTTTAGAAGATTTAGTAGATGGGGGGCATTATTCCATCCAGATTCAAATTTGGGGAGAAGGGCCAGTTTCTATATTTAGGGATGGGCAGCGGTATGAAGGGATGTGGCGACGCCTGGCCGAAACGGATATGCTTACCTTTTATGATTTAGCGGGCAATATCTTGCCTCTGGCCCCAGGAAACTCCTTCTTCCAAATCGTTCCGTTAGGGTTTGATCGCCTCTTTGTCTCCCCTTAGCCGAGCCAACCAGAAACAGAGCGGCTTGTGCCACGAATGACACGAATGGTTCCCCATTTCTTTCTAGAAATTAAATCAGCTAGAGATGAAGATATGCCCTGGTTAATCGCCCAGCAATTCTCTATTTAGAACCCATTGTGTCGTAGTGTGGTAGGGGTGGGACAGGCGGGCAACCATCTGGGTCAAGCGATTCAACCTGATTCCCGCCTGTCTCACCCCTTTGGCCCCTGTTTTAGCCCAAGCGGGGCGAGACAGGTGAGAACGGAACGGTCTCGTTTGACCAAAACCCTGGCCCACCTGTCCCATCCCTACCTTCATTTCTGGGCAAATTGAGAATTGCTGTTAATCGCCCAAGATTACCACCTAACTTCGCAGGTTATGAGGGAAAAGATCGGCCGCGGCGAAATATTGGTAGCCTGGTGGGGGGGATCCGTATTGGCTGGCTGCGCTGGAACTATTTTTGGGATTTGCTCCCGTTTATGAATATGCTCCAGATTACCGAACCCTGGCGCGGCCGCGGCCATGGTCGGGCATTGGTGCAGCATGGGGAAAAATTGATGCAGCGCAACGGGTTCACTCAGGTTTTAACCTCAACTCTGGCCAATGAAAACGCCCAACATTTTTACCGTTACCTCGGCTACCTTGACACCGGGGCTTTATTTATGCCTGGTGAGGCCACAGAGATTATTTTACTCAAGGATTTATAAAGGCGCCTGGGCAACTGTTACAGGAAACAATTTTACTTTGCCACTCCCCTTGCCGGGAAATCCCGCTTACGTTAGACTGGAGTCCGATTCTTTTTTCCACGCTTTACCAACAATCAAATAGAGGGAGAGAAAACCATGAGCGACTTCCGTTTTGAGGTATGGCCAACTGAATTTCGCAGCATTAACCAATATTTCGGGGCCAATCCACAAAATTACGCCCAGTTCGGCCTACCCGGCCACGAGGGGCTGGACATCATGGCCCCCACCGGCAGCCGCATTTTTGCCGTCGCCCCCGGCCGGGTGAGCAAGGTGGATACCGTTGCCAGCAACCACCCTTACGGTAACTATGTCCATGTAGACCACCGCGACGGATACACTACTATTTATGCCCATTTGGAATCTATCTCTGTTCGCCTGGGACAAGAGGTCAGCGCTGGCACAGAAGTAGGGCGAGCCGATAATACCGGCAACAGCTTCGGCTCCCACCTGCATTTGACCCTACGCAAGACAGGGGCAAAAGTAGGTAACTGGCCGGCTGGGATTATTGACCCCACCCCCTTTATCTTGCCCCTGATGGGCTGGCAAGAGCCAAGCGGCCCATTCACCAATGGTTGGGCGTATAGTGCCGGAATTTTTGCTAGCGGTAATCTGGCCCAGGCCAGCGCCGGAGGGTTAAATTTACGTGCTCAACCCAGTGTCAACGCCCAAAATGTAGCCTTTGTGCCATCCGGTACGATTATGATCGTGACTGGCTCTTCTCAGGGGCAATATACACCTGTTAAAGTGCCTACACGCTCTGTTGACCTTAAAGGCAGCCCGCCAGCAGGGCCTACACCAACAGTCCCAACAACGCCCACAACGCCGGTTACCCCAACACCCATTCCCCCAACTAGTCCAGACAGCCCAACAGTTGACGGGTGGGCGTTTACAACCTATCTAAGTGGGAGCGGGGGCCAGGTGGTTGTAGGGCAATATGGGATCAATTTGCGCGCGGCCGCACAGCGAGACGCCACCAATATTGGCCTGGTCAGAGGGGGAGCCACCGTCACTATCGTCGGGGCTGTCAAAGGGGAGTACACCCCCATCCGGGCGCAGAAACGAGATTTTACCGGCGCGACAAATTTTGCGGCCGCGCCCACCCTCGGCCCCGCTCCCACCTCACCCACTGCCCCGCCCGAACCCCAAACCCCAGCCCACACCACGGCCGGTTGGGCCTTCACCACCCAGGCCACCATCAGCGGCAGCAAAGCGATTGCTGGGCAATACGGCATCAACCTGCGGGCACAACCCCGCCGTGATGGGCAAAACCTCGGCTTCGTCCCGGCCAATACAGAGATGGCTATTACCGGTGCCCCTCAGGGAGAATACACCCCTGTCTACGTCAGTAACAGCTACTTACAACCCCCTTACCAGGCCGTCAGTTTTGCCATCTCCTTCAGCATGGGGCAGGATGTGGTGCCCGACCCCGACCCACCCATGTTCAGCACCGCCCGCATCGGTTTACACACCAGCCTGGAAGGCGGCCCCATCCTGGCCGAAGAATTCATCGAACTGGCCGAACTGCGCCCCGGCATCATCAAAATTCTCTCCACCCACGAGCCAGACAGTGTGAGTCGGTTGGCGGAACAACATCCCGACGCCGAATGGATTGTGCGGCCGTATGTCTCGTTTAGTGATAAACCAATTTCCCCGGCTCGTTTTGTTGAAGAAAGCATCATCGCCACCCTGGACGTACTGGAACCCCTGGCCGATAAACAAGTCGTCATCGAGCTGCACAGCGAACCCAACCTGAGTACACACGGACTGTATACGAGCTGGGAAAATGGAGCCGAATTTGCTGACTGGTGGCTGGAACTGTTAGACCATTACCGCCGGGAATTACCCCACCTGCCCATCATCTTCCCTGGCCTTTCCCCTGGTTCCGCCATTATGGGGCGTAAACAAGACCATATTGCTTTTATTGAAGGGGCGCGGCCGGCCGTAGAAAAAGCCAATGGGTTGGGTGTACACCTTTATTGGTCTCGCGTTTCCCCCATGAACCAGGCCCTAATGACCCTGGATGATTACATCAGCCGCTTCCGCTTCAACAACATCTGGATTACCCAGGCAGGCAACACCCAACCCAAACTTTCCCCCGTTCGCAAAGGGAATGAATATCTGAAATTTTGGGAGGAAGTACAAAAGCGGGCCACCGTTCACGGTATCACCTATCTGGTCAGCAGCACCAGCGATCCCAAATTATTGGATATGGCCTGGGTTGGCCGAGGGATTGGGCGCGTGGTAGGACGACGATAAATATCCCGGTAAATTGGCGGCACAGACGGGGGCAGGGTTAGCTAACCCGCCCCCCTCTCCCCTAAAACGAGGGATTTCCTCTAGCTTAAAGTTTGCTTAAAATTGACAAAGCCCATCACACTCGTTATAATCCGGCTCGCCGGGTCGGAGAAGAGTAGAAACATTGTTTCAACTGGTTAGTCCACATAATCAGGCCAGACATGGGCTGCTTTATGTGTATGATGCAGAGTCAAAAAAATGACAACCATCTAGTCTAAAACCGGATATATTCTGACCAATCCAAAGCTCGGCTGTGTCTATTGTGTATGACGCACCGGGCTTTTTTTACGGCAAAATCCACTTATAGGAAAGAGTTTTCGTATGATGTCAACTGATTACCCCCAGAGTGAACCTGAGATCGAAGAGCCGACAGAAGTGTCGCCCGACAATCCGGTTGAAGTTGAAGAAATAAGTTTCGCCGAACAATTAGAGCATCTGCTTGATGCCCATGATTATGAGCTGCCTCAACCCGGTGATATTCGTCAGGGTGTTATTGTCTCCGTTACCCCCCAGGGCATTATCATGGACCTGGGACTCAAGCGGGACGGGATTGTGCAGCCTTCTGACCTGGAGAAATTAACCCCAGAAGAGCGGGCTGAACTCAAACCTAATGACGAAGTGCCGGTTTATATTCTCTCCACCAGTGACTCTGATGGTCTGATCGTCTCTATCTACATGGCACGAGTTAGCCAGGATTGGGAAAAGGCCGAAGAGATGTTGGAAAGCAGCGAAATTTTTGAGGGGGAAGTGATCGGCTACAACAAAGGTGGCTTAATCGTTCCTTTTGGTCGTCTGCGCGGGTTTATCCCTGCTTCTCATGTTTCCAGCCTCACCCCAAACCTGGATGAGCGGCAGCGGCAGCAGCGGATGGCCAAAATGCGTGGCCAAGAGTTACCCCTGAAAGTGATTGAAGTCAATCAACTACGCCGCCGCCTGGTGTTCTCCCAGCGTGATGCCCAGAAAGAGTGGGACGAGGCCCAGAAACAATCCTTGTTAGATACTCTGGAAGAAGGGCAAACAGTCAAAGGGCGCATTAGCAGTATGCGTGATTTTGGTGTGTTCGTGAACCTGGGGGGAGCAGATGGTCTTATCCATGTGTCAGAGCTTTCCTGGCAGCGGATTAACCATCCCAATGAAATCGTCAAAGTCGGGGATGAAATCGAAGCGTACATTGTCAAACTCGACAAAGAAAATCAACGGATCAGTCTGAGCCGCAAACGGATTTTGCCCAACCCCTGGCATACCATCGCTCAAGAATATAAACAAGGGCAGTTGGTAGAAGGGAAAGTTACCCGGATTGTAGATTATGGTGCGTTTGTGGAAATTACCCCTGGGGTTGAAGGGCTGCTTCATGTTTCCCAACTTTCGCGTAGTTCGGTGGAAAAGGTATCGGATGTCATTCGGGAGGGGGAAACCCACCTGCTCCGCATTGTAAGCCTGGATGCTAATAAGCAGCGGATTGGCTTGAGCTTGAAGGCGGTCACCTCAAAAGAACAGATCGAATGGATGGCCAACCGAACGGATATGGAAGAAGGGCAGCCGGAAGCAGAAGGGATGAGAGAGACCGCGGCCGCACCCGCCCCATCTTCTGAATCAGAGATTAGCGAACCCCAGGCCACTCCTGAAGAAACTGAAACTCCAGTCGTAACTGATGAAGCTGAAATTTCATCTGCGGCTGAGGATATAGAGGCAACAGTCGAAGAAACGCCAGCTCAAGGCGAACCAGTCTCTACTGAAGATGAACCCTCTACCGAAACCACCAATGACGAACCAGAAGCCGGTGAATCAGAACCCGCGGCTGGCGACCAGGAAAATTTAGAGGGAGCATCTGAATGAAAGTAATGAGTAAAAGGGGTCCTATGGCGGAAAAAGACAAAGAAGAAAAGTTTGAAGTTGAAGGCACCGTCATCGAAGCATTGCCTAACACCCAATTCCGGGTGAAATTAGAAAACGGGCATGTTGTTTTGGCCTATATTGCCGGGCGGATGCGTCGCAGCTATATTCGGGTACTCCTGGGGGATCGAGTGCGGCTAGAGATGTCCCCGTATGATTTAAGCCGGGCGCGAATCACCTACCGCTACCGCAAGCAGGCCAGTGTAGATTAAAACCAAATAGTCCTGGCCCTCATGTGATCCGTGGGCTTGTTGCCCTAACAACCCGTTTCTAAAAACGCTTTGTCAAACGCCAGAACCTGTTGGTTTCTGGCGTTTTTTGATCAGCAAACAGGATTTCTCTTATGCCTTTACGCCATGATGGACGGCAGTTGGAACAGCCCCGTCTTACCCAGTTTGTCACCCCGTTCACCCAATGGGCTGAAGGGTCTGTTTTGGTGCAATGTGGGCAGACCCACGTTCTATGTAATGTTACTCTGGAAGAACGGCTCCCCCCCTGGCTCAAAATGAAGGGGTCACCGCATGGGTGGCTTACGGCGGAGTATGCGCTGCTGCCTCGTAGTACCAAACAACGGGTAGACCGGGAACAGCGTTGGCCAAAAGGTCGTACCCAAGAAATTTCTCGACTTATTGGGCGCAGCTTACGTATGGCTGTAGATTTAGTTAAACTTGGCCCTCGCCAACTGATTGTGGATTGTGATGTACTCCAGGCGGATGGGGGCACCCGAACGGCAGCGGTCACTGGAGCGTGGGTGGCGGTGGCTTTGGCCCTGCGGCCGCTTATTCAGCAAGGGGTTATTCCGGCTAACGTACTGCGACACCAGGTGGCCGCCATCAGCGTAGGGGTCGTAGCTGGGCAGCCGGTGCTAGACCTGGATTACCCGGAAGATTCATCTGCAGAGGCAGATATGAATGTTGTGATGACTGGGGATGGGCAGTTTATTGAGGTACAAGGAACCGCCGAAGGTCAACCATTTTCGCGGCCGCAGCTAGATACCCTACTCAACTTAGCGGCCGTAGGCATTCACTCCTTATTAGAACAGCAGCGACAACTGCTGGCATCCACCTGACCGATACCATTCCTAACATCTGATAAGATAACTCTCTAACCCATTGCCGACCTTTCCTGGATATGCTAATGTTAGCCGCTGCTGTTAAAGGCTCAACGCAAAAGGTTTCGTTCTAGATGTTTAACCCCTACAAGCCTTCTAAAGGCAAAACCTATTGAACCGCTATGAACCATCTGCCCAATTTTCAGCAACAAGCCCAAGAAATTTTTGATGATTTGGTACGTGTCCGCCGCGAACTGCATCAATACCCAGAATTGGGATTTGAGGAGCATCGCACCTCCAGCCTGGTTGCCGAAACATTGCAAAAACTAGGCTATGAAGTCCAACGAGGCATCGCCCAAACAGGGGTTATCGGGCTGCTCGAAGGGCGGCAGCCTGGCCCCACGGTGATGCTCCGTTTTGACATGGATGCCCTACCGATCCAGGAAATGGGCCACTCATCCTATAGTTCTAAAACATCCGGGGTTATGCACGCCTGTGGACATGATGGGCATGTCTCGATGGGACTGGGATTGGCCCGTATTCTGGCTGACTACCAGGAGCAGATGACCGGGACACTTAAGCTGGTGTTTCAACCGGCCGAAGAAGGGCTGGGAGGGGCATTTGCCATGATCGCCGATGGGGTACTAGATGCGCCTCGTCCCGATGTCGTTTTTGCTATGCACTTGTGGAGTGGTGTTCCTTATGGCAAAATCCGCACGGCTGTTGGCCCCACGATGGCCGCTTCTAGTGTTTTTACGCTTACCGTCCAGGGGAAGGGGGGGCATGGAGCAGCCCCCCATGAATCCATTGATCCCATTTTAGCGGCCGCACACATCGTCACCGCTTTACAAAGCATCGTCAGCCGCAACGTAGATCCCCAGGAGAGCGTTGTCGTCACGGTTGGTCAGATGAGTGCGGGCACCACCTTCAATGTCATTCCTGACCATGCCATTCTCAAAGGGACGGTGCGAAGTTACAATAACGAAATCCACCATATCATTTACCGCCGTATTTTAGAAATGGCCCGTAGTGTCTCAACCGCTTTTCGTTGCAGCGCGATGATGGAAACGATTGCCATTGTTCCGGCCGTGGTCAATGCCGTAGAGCCAACGGAAGTGGTTAATCAAGCGGCCCGGCTGGTGGTGGGGAGCGAAAATTTAATCCACAGCCGGGAAATGGCCTCCGAAGATATGGGGTATATTTTAGAAGAGATTCCCGGCTGTTACTTTTTCATTGGAGCCGGCAATGAGGAGAGGGGGTTGACGTTTCCCCACCACCACCCTCAATTTGATTTTGAGGAGCGGGCTATGGTTAATGGGGTGGCTACGATGGCTTACGCGGCCGCAAACTACCTTCTCAAGACCCGATAAACCTTTTTATGCGTCATCTGCTTGCCCTTTCACTGTTTTTGCTTTTTGCCCTGACCGCCTGCCAACAAAAGGGGGCCTTCGGACCAGAACTCCCCACACCGACACCAGGCAATCCCACGATTTTGGGGGTGCCGGTTCCCATCACCTTTACTGAATTAGCCGAAAACCTGGGCCGGTTTCAAGACACCCTGATTCGAGTCAGCGGCGTTTATACCCCGTTGGCCCACCAAACCTGTTTTATCCAGCGAGGTCCGCAAACCCGCTGGTCACTCATCAACGATAATAAACAAATGCGAATGCTCAACTTTGAGCAGGTGGTGCTTCCCTTGGCCTGGGAAGGGTTAAATATGACCGTAGATGGGTTTTGGCGTAAATATGAAGGGCCGGTTGGTTGTGGTAAAAACGCCCCGCGCACGGTCATCTGGTATCTGGAAGTTGTTCGTATTGTCGAACCCAACCCGATGCCTGACTTTTTGCGCCTCAACCAGCCAACCCCTGTTCCCGGCGGCATAGAGCCAACGCCGATCCTGCCAACCCCAGATGAGTTGCCTACACCGCCGGATGAGCCGCTTCCTGGGGGGACCGGTTATCCTTCTCCAGGGACGATGACACCCCCGCCAGCCTTTACCATAGCCCCGGTTACGGCCACGCCTGCCCTGCCTGTGACCCAAATACCACCAACTACGGCTACGCTCGCGGTCGTGACGCCTACCCCTACCCCTAATACAACTCTGGTTGCTACACCAACAACAGGCACCCCCACACCTACCAGTACACCAACCCACACACCGGGACCTGGCACCCCTTCGGCCACCCCCTTACCTACCAGTGGACCCGGTATCCCACCCACCGGCTACCCCAATCCTACCCCCTACCCATAATGACTCCTTTTTTGGCTGCTGTTACCCCTCCCTCTGCCTTGCCGGAGCCGGCCTGGTGGTTTGCCTTCGTGGCCGACCGCCTGCTTGTCACCCTTGAGGAGACGAAAGCTACTGTACCTTGTGTTTTTGAGTTAGCAGAGTTAGGGTTGAAGCCAGAGCGGCATCATTATTTGGGTACCTTAAATGGTCGCCCTTGTTTTGCCGCTGACCTGACTGAGGAGACGGTGCCCCCGGCAGGGATGAGCTTTCAAGGATTGCGCCGCTTGTGGCAAAAGTTAGATGATGACCTTTTTTTAGTGGCTGGCCGGGCCGTCCAAATTGTCAATTGGGATCGGCATCATCAATATTGCGGCCGCTGCGGGTCAGCTACCCAAGACAAACCAGGGGAACGGGCAAAACAATGCCCCCACTGCGGCCAGACCAACTTCCCCCGCATCTCCCCAGCCATCATTGTCGCCGTCACCAAAGGGGACAAAATTTTATTAGGCCGCAATCACCGCTCCCCTCAGGGATTTTTCAGCGTCATTGCTGGCTTTGTCGAACCAGGGGAAACATTGGAAGAGTGTGTCCAGCGTGAAGTATTAGAAGAGACGGGTATCCTGGTAGAAAACATCCGTTACTTTGGCAGCCAACCCTGGCCTTTTCCTCACTCTCTGATGATTGGGTTCACCGCCACCTATCAGGGGGGCGAAATCGCCCCAGATAACGACGAAATAGCCGAAGCCCATTGGTTTACCGCCGAAAATCTTCCCCTTATTCCTGGTAAAATCAGCATCTCTCGCCAACTCATTGATTGGTTTGTGGCCCAACAATCTGCTTAACCGGGCAAATATTGACCGTACGAGCCGCAGAAAATCACCCTAAAATCGCCCCGACCAGATCAGGCACAATCTCAGCTGGCCAAAACGTATGTTCATCATAACGTGCCCCTTGCATCGTAGCCCCACGCATAATAACCCGCTCCAACCTGGCCCCACGCAAATCCGCCCCATTTAAATTGGCCCAATATAGTTTAGCCCCATTCAGATCGGCCTGCTGCAAGTTTGCCTGGCTTAGATCAGACGATCCGCGCATGGTGGCCCGAAGCAGGCTGGCACGCTGTAAATCAGCCTTCATCAGTTTGGTGCCATCCAGATTAGCCCCATGCAAATTAGCCCCAGAGAGTATAGCCGCTTCCATTTTGGCACTGCGAAAATCGGCATAATCGGCGCGAACATTGGTTAAGTTAGCCTGGCTAAGATTGGCCTTGAAGAAAATGGCGTTGGTCAGGATAGTCTCACTTAAATCAATTCCTACCAGTTCGGCCTCCCGAAAATTTAACCCGGAAAGGTCCAGACCGCTCAGGTTTCGCCCTTTGAGGACAATTTTGCTTTTTGCCTGTTTAAGGGCAGTTTCTAATTGTTCGCGGGTAAAATCAGCCATGATACTCCTTGTCGTGTTTAATAATCATCTGGACTCTGGGGAAAAGTGATTTCACCAGTGGTAATCACCAATACACCAATAAACCAGTGGTCAGACTAAAAAACGTCAGACCCCCGTAATCATCTAAAAACAAGTTCCACCCCGATTTGACGGGTTTTGGGAAACCTGTCAAATCTAAACCGGTAAGTTATTTTGGGATGTTCACTTAGTAGCCGCTCGCAGTTAAGTTCTTGGAGCTAATTGTTAAAAGCGCAGGTCGAGTTGGCGGTTCTGGAATTGTACGGGTTTATCTGCCCGAAAAGCGACGGTAAGACCAGCCTGGATCATTTCTTGTTTGCGAATGGTAAAACCGGTTTTTTGTAGGAGATGCTGCCAGTGCGCGGCCGCGGGCCAATGCCACACCAGCGGCCCCAACATCATTATATTCGCCGGCTGCCGGGCCTGTTCTAATAAGATAAGCCGTCCGCCCGGTTTCAATATCCTATAAATCTCCTGCAACAACTGCTCTTGGTCCCCCTGCTGCCAAAATTCTGGCAGCGTATAGATCATAGTTACCACCAGCATACTTTTATCGGGCAGGGGCAGCAAATCTATAGAACCTTCTAAACAGGTTAATCGGGGATCAGAAAGGAGCATCGGCCCAGCGATACTCCTGGCTCTAGCCAGAGCCGCTCCTGGGGTCAATTGGGGGTTATATACATCTATCACCGTTAGTTTGCCCGTCGTCAGGTATCGGGCCAGGCGTTCACCGACAGAACGGCGGCCCAAATCAATATGGGCGAAGGAGTCGGTAGGTTGTAATTGGGCCCAGGTTAGTAATATTAAGGTGGCTGCCGTTTCATTTTTCTGGTAGGCAACCCATAGTGAAGCGGCAAAAAAGTACGCCAATAGGAGTAAAAAGGCCAGCATTAACGGAATGAACCCCCACCATTGTCGTTGCATACTGATGAACACGACAACAAGAGCCAATAACGCCCCACCACCATACCCAACCAGGTAGGCCGGCCAATGGACATATACTTGTCGCAAGGTGGCCTGAATGGGAGTTTCAGACATATCGGACCACATAAACGGTATTATATAGGGCTAACTTACCACAGGCACAAGCCAATGGATAAGATATAATTGCCTGGGTAAATTATTGCTTACTGGAGTCTGTCGTTTTTTAGTCTGAACACTGGTTAATTAGTGTAATCGTGTATTGGTGATTACCACTGGTGAAATCAATTTTCGCCAGAGTCCAGTTGCTTAAATTGAGAGTGAAGCGATAAACGGGATTTAGCTGGCAATTGGGGAATGGCGTTTTGATCCCTGCCTGCGGCCTACGACTTGACTCTCTCGTTGTTATACAGGTGTAGAATGCGTTTTGAGATGAATAGGCGACGGTTTTTACAGTTATTGGGGGCCAGTGCAGCCGGTTTTTTGGTGACGCCCTGGGCACAACGTCAGATCGCGGCCGCGACAACTACCCCCCCTTCTCCCATCCGCTTTACCTTTGACCCTACAGACCCAGAAGTCTGTATTGTTCCCCCACCCCGCAAACTTACCGGGGACCCTGATCTGGAGCTGACCCTAAACGCCATCACCGATCAGGTCTCTATTTTGCCGGGTCAGGTCACCCAAGTTTTTCGTTATACTGGCCAGCTCATACAAGGCAACCCGCACCAGGTACAGGCGATTCCTGGCTCATTTCTTGGCCCTATCATCCGGGCGCGGACGGGGGAGCGGGTTCGCATCCATTTCAGTAACCAACTTCCCCAACAAACCATAACCCATTGGCACGGCCTGCATGTACCGGAAACGGATGATGGGCATCCCCGCTTTGGCATTAACCCTGGTGGCTCTTATAGCTACGATTTTGAGATCATCAATCGGGCAGGTATGTATTGGTTTCACCCTCATCCCCACATGCTCACCGGGGAGCAGGTTTACCGGGGCATGGCCGGGTTATTTATCGTTTCCGATGCAGAAGAGGATGCCGCTAATCTGCCGGCTGGCCCGTTTGATCTTCCCCTGGTTATCCAGGATCGCACGTTTGATGCCAACAATCAAATGGTTTATACGATGATGGGGCTTTTGGGCTTTTTAGGCAATACCATTTTGGTTAATGGGCAGCCCAATGCCAGTAAAGTAGTCTTCCAGCAACCTTACCGTTTGCGGTTGCTCAATGGGTCTAATTCGCGCATTTATAAATTTGGCTGGAGTGATGGCACTCCTCTTACCGTTATTGCCACCGATGGCGGTTTATTGGCTGCGCCTGTCCAGCGTGATTATGTGACCCTTTCTCCGGCGGAGCGGGCGGAGATATTGGTGGATTTTAACCAATGGCCTGAAGGGACGGAGATTTTGTTGAAGAGTTTGCCGTTCACTGGGGCCACGCCACCGGTAGGTTCGCTGCCCAATGGGGCTGAGTTTACGGTGATGAGTTTCCATGTCGCGGCCGCGCAGAATACCTACCTGCCGCTAATGACCCGCAGCGGCAGCCCGGCTCAGGCCAGCGGCATTCCCCTTTCCCCTTTCCAGCGGCTTGAGCCAACCCAGGCCCGTAACAGCGGCAGCCCTCGGCCCTACGTCCTTTATGCCAACGGGGCCAATTGGACCATCAACGGCCGTCAATTTGAGATGAACGGCGTTGCCAGCGATGAAATATTCCAACTTGGGACCCAGGAATTGTTAGAGTTTATCAATATACCCCCCGGTGGCCCTGGCAGCACCATCGAAATTGCCCACCCGATGCACCTGCACGGGCCCCATTTTCAAGTCATCAGCCGCACCCCACCCACCGATCCTACACAATACACTAACTGGCTCACCGTTAAAGATGGCTACCTTGATGAAGGCTGGAAAGATACTGTCCTCCTTATGCCTGGCGAGCGTGTTCAAATCCAAATCGCTTTTGATCATTACCCTGGCCTGTTTCTCTACCATTGCCATAACCTTGAACATGAAGATATGGGCATGATGCGAAATTACCGTGTGGATGCCTGACCCATGAAACCTCCTTTGATCGATCTGGATACAACTCATACCAACGCGTGGCGTGAAAAAATTCTCCAGGCCATTTTACGTGGTACGTTTGTATTTGCTATTATCGCTCTGGCTGGAGGGATCATCAATGTGGTTGAGCGGTATCAAGAGTCTGGCGACACCGTTACGAACGCCCTGGTTCGAGCCTATATTGTCATTGGTTTATACACCTTATCTACTGTAATTGTGGGGCTGGCGGCTTTTCGCCCTACTCTATCATATAGCGTCCGCGCCCTAACCCTACTCTCCATCTATTATGGTATAGGGTGTATGGGGTTGTATTTTGCTGCTCTTAGTGGTGATGGCCGGATATTTTTCTTTGCCGTATCTGTTCTGGCCGCTATTTTGTTTGGCCGCCGTGTCAGTTTTCTGGCTCTGGCAACTACGATTCTGACGTTGGCTATTTTCGCCGTTCTCTTTGTCACGAGGACCATTGCTTTAGCCCCATCCTATCAAGCTAACTCCGTGAACCTCTCGGCCTGGTTTAGTGGTATTGCTGTTTATACGTTGTTGAGTTTTGTGGCGGTTATTTCTATCCTTTATCTGGTGCGTAGTCTGGAGGAAAGTCTGGCTCATAATCAACAAAAACATGCACAATTGCAGCAAAGTGAAACCTATTTTCGTACCCTCATTGAAAACAGCACTGATGCCATCGCTTTAATGGATCCACAAGGCAATGTGCTGTATGCCAGCCCTTCTACCTGGCGCGTATCGGGTTATTCGGCGGAAGAATTTATAGGGCGTAATGCTTTGCAGGATGTTCATCCCGAGGATTTAGCGGCCGCACAGCAATTTCTCCAACAATTGTTTCAAACACCGGGCGAAGTCGCTGTCGCTACTTATCGCTTTAAACACAAGAGAGGAGATTGGCGTTGGTTAGAGGGTACCGTCCATAATTCATTGTCAATCCCAGATGTTAACGCTTTGGTGGTCAATTATCGGGATGTCACCGCTCGCCGCCAATATGAAGTGGCTTTACGGGAAAGTGAAGCCCATTTACAAAAAGTCAACAATGTGCTGCGAATCATCACTGGGGTCAACCAGCTTGTGGTGCGGGAACAAGACAAGCAGGGATTACTGGACCAGGTATGTCAACTGTTTATTAACCACCGGGAGTATGCGTTTACCTGGTTTGGCTTGTTGGCTGAGGATGGGGTAACTTGTGAGTTTGCGGCCGCGTCCCGGCCTGTCAACCCAACTGAGTATACCTTTCGCCTGGATGACATCCACCACCATTTACAATGTGTGGCGGGAGCAGTACGCGGCCGCGAACCCATCATCGTCTCCCCTGAAACCTGCACCGTCTGCCCCGTTCTCGCTAACCCGCCCGAACACACCACCCTGGCTCTGCCGTTGCGTCGGGGAGAACTAACCCTGGGCGTTTGGGTCGTCTACGCCAGCCACGGTGATCTATTTGACGATGAAGAGATCGCCTTACTTCAGGAGTTAGCCGATGACCTGGCCTACGCCTTATATAACCTGCACAATGAACAACAGCGCCACCACCGGGCTGAACAGCAGCGCATTCTCGCTGAAACCGCCGCCGACATCCTCTCCCAGCACGATTTTAATCATCTCCTTACCACCATCGTCACCGCTGTCCGCCAAACCTTAAAGGCCGACCGGGTGGCTCTTTACCAATTTGATCCCGACAAAAACAGGGTCCATTGCCCGTATGCCTGGGGTCTCACCCCTCAATACGTAGAAGCCGTCAACAACCATTTTCAGAATATCCCTGGCTTCAGCATCCTCAGCAGCCCCGAACCGGTTGCTATCAATGACATTCAAACCGATCCCCGAACTGGCTATTTGCGCCAAGAGATGATCGCCGAAGGGTTCCGCTCTTATGTCGTTTTTCCTCTCCTATCCCCCGAACATCCCTTAGGCGGATTGACCGTCTATCGTGATCAGGTATCCCAATTCACCCCTAGTGACCTGGCTTCCGGTCAGACATTGGCTCACCTCATCTCAGTCGCTCTGCAAAACATGCAGCTATTTACCAAGCTGCAGAAACGGGTTGAAGAAGCAGAAACATTGCGCCAGGTCGGCTCCGTTATTGCCACTACTTTGGAACAAGATAAAACAATTGAGCTTATCTTACAGCAGTTAGCCCGCGTTATTCCGTATGATAGTGCCTCCGTGCAACTGTTGGGAGATGGCTATTTGGAGATTGTCGGGGGACGGGGATGGCCTGACATGGCCCAGGTACAGGGACTGCGCTTCCCCATTCCTGGCGATAATCCTAACACCATTGTGATCCAGGAAAAGCGGCCGCACATCGTTACCTTCGTCACCAATCAGCATGGCAACTTCCGCCGATCTCCCCACAACCATATCCAATCCTGGTTAGGTGTTCCCCTCATGGTGCGGGAGCGGCTCATCGGCATGTTAGCCATAGATAGCAAAGACCCCGCCTTTTTCACTGAAGAACAGGCCCGTTTGGTTACTACTTTTGGCGATCAGGTTGCGGTAGCCTTAGAAAATGCTCGCTTGTTTGAAGAAACCAATCGCCAGGCGGCCGAATTAGCCGCCCTCATTGAGCTTTCATCTGTCTTGCGTACTGCCCTCACGCGCAGCGAAATCCAAAATTTGACACTGGATTATGCCCTGGAGATGCTCGGTGTGGATGAAGGAGCTATTCTGGCCCCCAATCCAGAACAAAGCGGACTTCAGGTGATAGCCTCGCGTCGTTGGGCCAACGCATTACGCAAAATTACCTTTGGCCTGGATAATTCCCTGGCCGGGCGTGTTTTCACCACCGGCATCCCCATTGTCTCATCTGATTTTACCCAGGAAAAAGAAGCCCTTTCCACCGTGACTAAATTTTTGCAGGCCAATGGCACCCGTGCCGGTATCTACGTCCCTTTACGCTCAGGCAGTGAACCCATAGGCGTCCTCTGTATAGACACCAAACAAGATCGAACCTTTGACGCTGATGAAGTTCGTCTACTTACGGCTATTGCTGAAATCGCCGGCAGTGCCATTCACCGGGCTATGGTGTTAGAAACTCTAGAACAACGTGTCCAGGAGAGAACAGCCGAATTGATTGCGGCCAATGAACGGCTAAAGCAGTTAGATCGGCTCAAAGATGAGTTTGTGACCAATGTCAATCATGAACTGCGTACCCCTCTGACCAATATCACTATGTATCTGGATTTGCTACATGCTCGTGGTGGAGCAGCCTTGGAGCGTTATTTACCTATTCTGCGCCGGGAAAGTAAACGGCTTACCCAACTCATCGAAGATATGTTGACCCTATCCCGGCTGGAACAAGGGCAGGTACCATTCCAACCAAATCCCCACCAGTTGGATGATTTATTAGCCGAGGTACTCCAGACATATGAAGCACGTATCCGGGCCAAATCGCTTGTAGTTGAGCATACGCCCATGCCTTACATCCCCCCGGTTCCAGTGGACTATCCGCAAATGGTGCAGGTTTTTACCAATTTGATTGGCAATGCCGTGGCTTATACCCCAACGGGTGGGCAACTTAAAGTTACCTTAAGCTGGGCCAAGAATAGCTCGCGCTATGTGGAATTGACGATTAATAATACGGGATCTCTGATTGCCCCTGATGAAATACCGCATCTTTTTGATCGATTCTTCAGAGGCAAAACGGGGCGAGAATCAGGTGAACCAGGAACGGGGTTAGGGTTGGCTATCTGCCAGGAGATTGTTGCCCGACATGGGGGTCATATTAGTGTGACAAGTTCTGAGGGGAAAGGGACAACTTTTCAGGTGCAGTTACCAGCCTTTTAGGTTTAGGATGTATCTTCTCAATAAGTTGGGGTGAACCTTCGGAAGGTTTCCGTATTAGACAAGCTCTTGGAGCAAACCTTCCGAAGGTTACACGTTTTACGGAGATGTTACGTTAGGATGGTTGGGTGGCTTTTTCGCGGTAAAAGACGGTTTGATAGGTTTGCCAATCGGACTCGGTATCCAGATCAAATTTGATACCGGGAGCGTGGATGATGCGATAAAACATGCCTAATCGGGCAGCTTCCTGGAGGTGTTTGTGGAAGCTGCCTACCCCATAATGAAAGGTAAAACCGGTAGCTGGCCGGATATAGAGAGCGTTGGTGCCATCTTCATGGTGATCAGGGCAGATGGTCATGGTTGCGGCCGCTGTCTGCTGCTGCCCATTAGTTGCCTGATTCCCATTGCTCTGCCCGGAAAAGGATGGCCGTATGATCCCATTTCCCTTTGGAGAATGTCCGTTATGGTATCCGTTCAGGTGGGGATGGCCGTTTGTATGTTCCTGGTAATAGCCATTCCCTGGTCGCAAGCCGTTGGCTGGATTGGCTCCAGTGAGCATCATTTGCACATCAGCCACGGTGAGGAGGGGGAGGTCTGAAGGCAAAATGAGGAGGCTGGTGGCCCGCTGCGCGGCCGCGACATACGCCGCTCGTGTCAACGCCACATTCAACCCCGGGCGACTGCCTTCTACCAACGTCATAGCCCCAGTTTGCCGGGCCATCTTCAACAAACCAGGATCACGGCTCACTACCATAATCTGGTCAACCGCTTCCACCTGGCGCAAAATACGCAAGGTGCGTTGCAGCACAAAACGGGTCAATTCTGCTCGTTCATCGGGGGAAAGTACCCCAGACAAGCGGCTTTTGCTTTCACGTAAAGGTTTAACGGGGATAATCGCCCAAAGCATAGCTGGTCCTAGAGAGGGTTTGGCTGTCTTCTCCCATCATACGCCACCAACATTACAAAATAAATGTCATCAGGCAGCACGGTACCGTAGGGCAAGCTTTCTTTTTGCCCGAACCAGTTAAACAGCCTGTCTTGTTCATAATAACGATTGGGCAAAGGTCAGAACTTCCTGCGCCAAACGGCGGCGATCTTCATCAGTTTGCATCCAGGTCTGGGTACACAATTGGGGGATGTCTAAATGATCCAATGCCCCCTGATCGCGCTCATCAAAGACAAACCCATCAATTAACCCTTCATAAAACAAAACGATACTCTCTTGTGTTACCGGTATCCCCATCTCCGCCATCATTTTTGCGGCTGGCCCTTTCACCGCTTCTCCGGCAATAATGGGAGTGACGGCTACCACCGCGCCGGGTGCATCCGCCAAAGATTCCCGCACCGGATACACATTCAAGATAGGATTAATGCTAACATAAGGATTGGATGGGGCAATGAGAATCAAGTCCGCTTTTTGTAAAGCCAGGATGACTGAGCGGCTAGCTTGGGCGTTTTCTGGCAAAATAATACGCTTAACGGCTGGCTGCCACCGCTTTTGCACAAACCAGGTTTGAAACGGCAGAACCCCTTCCTCCGTTTCTACCAGGGTCGAGGCTGGCTGGTTGCTCATGGGTAAAATGGGACAGCGAACGCCAAAATGTTGACATAACTGCTGAGTTGCCTGGGTGAGGTGCCCACCGTTTTGTAAAACATGGGCGCGGGTGAGGTGGGTAGCCAGGTCAAGGTCCCCCAGGCGAAACCAATCAGGTCCACCCAGGCGCGTCACCTCGCTGATGGTGCGCCAACTTTCGTCAGCCCGTCCCCAGCCCGTTTCCCTGTTGGCGATGCCCGCCAGGGTATACATTACCGTATCCAAATCAGGACTGATGGGCAGCCCCAAGTGGGTGAAATCGTCGCCGGTATTAACAATGATGGTGAGTTGTTCAGGTGGTAATAGAGCAGCCAGGCCCTGGGCTAATTTGGCCCCGCCAACCCCTCCTGCTAATAAGACAATGTTCATAGATTTCCTCGAAAGATAGCTTGGAGCAGCCCACCCTGACGCCAACCAGCGGCTTGTCTAAACTCGTCGCTTACCGGGTAGGGTGAACCGCGGCCGCACCGCACCACGAAAATGTACCCACCACTCTACAATTAGAATGATAAAGGCCAGGGCGGCTAACCAGGGCCATAGTTCCCATTGGCTGATGTTGCTTTCTGCGGCCGCGCCAACCGTTTGCGCGGCTAATTGAATCGTTTCACGGGGTGCGGCCGCAGACTCAGTCCGATTAAATAAATTGACGGCAAAACTCCCCGCTGGTCGCCCCCCCGCCCCATCTTGCAGCACAACCTGGTACAAACCGATCTGGGTTGTCTCCGTAAACAAAATTAGCTCACCCTCTGTATCCTCACTCCAGGTTGAACCATCCGGTTTTTGCACCAAAATACGGGTCGTACTGGCTCCCGGTGTAAGCGTGACGGGATCTCCTGGCTGCAAATTGGCGGGTGTATCAAAAGCTCGTCCAGGGTTCAGCCAACTGGTCAAATTGGCCATTAGAATAGGGAAAGCCACTTGCAAGGGCAGATCAGAATCCCGCAGATCAAAGGTAAGCATGGCAATCCGGTAACCACCTCTTTCTCCCACAATTAACAGCGGACCACCTTGAGCTAAGACCAACGGCTGTCCCCAACTAGCCGTAACATTCTGAGCCTGACGAATACTCACTCCACTCCATTCCACAAATTGCAACAGCGGGCTATCTATAAGGCGAATGATCGTTGTATTAGAGAAAGTCCCGGTCACGGTAAATAACGCCGTTGTTTCTGCGGCCGATGAAACCGGGTTAATAATGAGCATGTCTGAATTGGGTGGAGGGTTGGGTACGGGGCTGCCATCAAAAACGACGAGATCAAACGGCACTTGATTTTCCCCTTCCCCGTAAAGCAGCGGTCCCCCTGGCGCGGCTTTAAATGGCACAATACCAGGTAAAACAGCATAAATTTGCTCCAGGAAAAGGTTGCCCTGGGTGACAAGGAGCACACGGTTGCTGATCCCCCCCTCATGGACGGCCCAGGCCACGTCATCGGCGGGCAAGATGTCAGCATCATTGCCGCTCAGTTCAGCACGGATGACGGCACTGCCTTCGGGCAGCTGCCAGGTCAGGTTGCTGCTGCTGCCGGCGGCTACCTGCACCCGACGGGAATCAAACAAAATATCATCAAGGCGAATGGTGAGCAGGGTTTCCCGGTCAATCAGACCGTAGTTACTTACGCTGGCAAACAGTTGGATATTTTGCCCCTGGCTGCGCGTTGCCAGGGCAGAGATAGCCAGGTTTTCCCCGCTGCTGCCGATGGGCAGATAAATGAGTTCGGCAGGTAAGGGGGGCAGGTTGGTGGGCAAACCACCATCAGAAAGGATGACTACACGGGCGTCACGGTATCCCTGGGCGGCCCCGGCGGCTAAGGCAAAGGCAGCAACCCAGTCAGCGGCCGCGTCTTCTACCACCGCCTGATCTAATGCTTCGTTCAAGAGGGTGCGATCTCCCGTTGCGGCCGCGAGTACTTGAGGAACGCGCCCTACCTGGATGAGGGTCATCTGGTCCCCTCCACCAAGTTGGCGAATGAGGCGGGCGGCTTCATTTTTTGCGGCTGCGAATCGGTTTGGCTCTACATCGGTGGCCTGCATGGAGGCTGAGGCATCGAGCAGTAAAACCACATTGCCGCTGATGACTGTCGAAACAGGGATAAAAGGGCGAGCCAGAGCCAGCACCAAAAAAGCCAGGATGAGAAGTTGTAGAAAAAGAAGCAAATTTCGGCGCAGCTTCTGCCAGGGGGCATTGGCTTCCCGGTCACGCAGCAGCTTTTGCCACAGCAGGGTGCTGCTCACCCGCATCTCCTGGCGGCGCAGACGGAGCATATAGAGCAAAATAATGGGGCCGGCCAGCAGGCCAAACAGGAGTGCGAGAGGAGTGAGGAAGGACATGGGTGAGGTGGTTAGCAGTTGACAATCAACAGATAATCACCTCAATTGTACCCTAAGATAATAGGATGGGGCATGTAGGCCACGAGCGCGGCTGCCCGCCAATTGCCCATTAACCTAACCGCTGCACACATTGCCCACGCATGCTACAGCGGCCGCAGCGCCGCCAATCGTTGTGGTCACGGTCTAGCTCCCCGGCATATAAATCTTCACGCATCTCTACCAGCAAGTTGTATAAATCTTCTTCTAGATCAGGGCTAAATTCCACCGCAAATGCCTGGTTACGGTATTGGATGATGCCATATTGCGGCCGCACCCCAAAATTTTCTTCCACCAACACACAATAAGCAGCCAGTTGCAGTAAATGCCCCTCATACGGCTGCTGAGGGGCAGGGCTAGATTTAACTTCTACTGGCGTCAATGAACCGTCATGTTCCCGCACCAGGTAATCAGGGCGGCCTACTAATTGTAGTTGTTGGCTGTAAAGCGGCTCCCGCTGGGGGTACCAATCTCCATTTTCTGTCTGAATGACATCATCATACACGACTTGACCCCCAGGCAGCCCTGTTTTAGCCCACAACCGATTGGCTTTGATCCACACCGCGGCCGCGAGCATAATAAACCCCAAAACAAGCAGAAGCATGTTGTCCATGATAGAAGATTGATGCTTGTAGATTTACAGTGGGTGGTACTCTGGAGAATACCGCCTGACCCAGAATCTTTTCCCTGATAGCTAAACTAGAAACCAGAAACTAGAAACAGCACCGCCATCATCAAAGCAATACCTGCCAGGGCATAGGCCAGCAGGCGGGCACGTTGGGCCCGCTGCACCATATACCCATGTACCCGGTGGTGATTGGTTCCAGCTTCCAGTTCGGCCTCATTTTCCGGTTGGTGACCCTGTACCCGTTTCAACCACCAGGAGCGGCGACAGTAAAGGTAATCGTTAATTTCGCTTACGCGAATAATATCATCGCTCATATGTTCTATTTTAACCGATTTGTCAAGAGGGGCAATGGGCATTTTCACCCACAATAGATTGCTCCCACCTGGGGGCAAGGTTACAATACACGGGCAAGGACAAAGACAGGAACACAGAAGAAGGCTCTCTGTCTTCCATCTTTCATAATGGATGTTGTGACCCGTGAACCCAACTGTAGTTGATACCTTTATTCCTTTACTGGGCGCGGCCGCATACACGGTCTTGTTGGTGCTGCTTTTTGCCCGGCGCAACCAGGAGAAGCTCACTCAGTGGCTTCTCGGCTACCTGGCCCTTTCCGCTCTCTGGCAAATTCTCATTTTCCTCTTACCGGGCAGCCATTCCCTGGCCTTTGTGCCTATGAAACTGCTGCTCTTGAGTACCATCTTGCTGGGGATGACCACCGCAGCCTACAGCGACTGGCATCAAACCCGCTGGCTGGGGTTCAGCAGTGCGGCCTTACTCATTACCATCGTCTTAGACCTGACCTTTAACCGGGTTATGTTCACCTTGCCTGTACCCGTGACCATTCCCGCCACCCCTGGGGGATTGGTCTCTTTTGTCACCTGGCTCGGCATGAGTGGCGTGATCTGGTTTAACATCTGGCGGAGCTACCGGGAGACCCGGTTCCCCTGGCACGCTAACCGGCTGCTTTATTGGGGAATTGCCTTGCTCCTGGTTTTTATCGGTGAAGGGCTGCTGATTGGGGATGATCTGATCGTTTATACAACCGGCCAGGTGATCCGTTTTCTAGGAGTGATGGGGCTGACCTATGCGGCCGCAAACTATCGCCTTTTTGATGTCCGCACACGGCTGCAAACCATCTTCGCTTTTATCCTGACCGTCGTCGTCTCCACCGTACCCGCAGCCGGCCTTTTCTGGCTGATTGGTCGGGTAGCTGGCATCACCGAAGCCGACCCGGAAACGATTGCCGCCGTCACCGTTGTCCTCATTGCCCTGGCTTTTATTCTTTACCGACCACTGCACAGCTTCTTTGAGCGGCTCATATACCGTTATCTCATCGGTGAGGAGTTTAAGGGGACCGAGGTGGTGCGCCAATACAGCCAGGTTGTCTCTACAGCCCTGGAAGTTAATCAACTGGCTCGAACCATTACCACAACCATCAATGATTTATTGGGAGGCAGCCGGGGGGCACTGCTTCTGGTTTCCCGTAATGGGACGTATGAGATTGACCCTATTCCCGGCATGGGGGAAATAGAACAAGGGCGGTTGGTCGCGGCCGCGGATAACCTGTTCAGCAAAACCCTCTCCACCCGCCGCCAACCACTGCTCCAGTACGAATTAGATTTTAACCCAGAGTACCGGGGCATGGCCGCCAACGAAAAAGAGTGGCTTAAACAACTGGGTATGGATGTTTACGTCCCTATCTGTCACAACAATCAACTCAACGGCATTATCGCTTTGGGGCCCAAAAAATCCCGCCTACCCTACGCCGCGAATGAGTTGGATTTACTCCAAACTCTGGCCGACCAAACCCTGGTAGCTTTACAAAATGCCCGTCTCTTCTCTGAACTCAACGGCCAAAACGAAAAAATCCGTCGCCTTAATGATGATTTGCGCCAACAAAATGACCGGCTGGAAATTATGGATAAGGTCAAAACGGATTTCATCACCATTGCCTCCCATGAACTGCGTACCCCCCTTACCCAGGTCAAAGGGTATGCGGACATTTTGGCGGCTATGAACGAAGAAAATATCCTGACCCGTGAGCAAACCCGGGAGATTATCGGCCATATCAATCGGGCCTCGCTGCAATTAGAAAAGCTCATCTCGGCCATGCTAGATGCCAGCCAACTTGATGTGAATGGAATGCGCCTGACCTTTGTGCAAACCCGGCTGGATACAGTTCTTCGTCTGGCGACTGAACCATTGTACCAGGCCCTGCGCGAGCGACGGCTTACCTTACAAATTGAAAATGTAGAAGATGTTCCCCCCATTTATGCCGATTTTAAGCGGTTAGTACAGGCTTTTAGTAATTTGATGGGCAATGCCGTCAAATATACCCCAGATGGGGGAACGATTCAGGTAAACGCGACAGTGCTGCCAGGGGAAGACGCGATGACCCGCTATGTGGAAATCGTGGTCACCGATACGGGGATTGGAATTGACAAGAAATATCAGGATTTAATTTTTGAGAAATTTTTCCGTATTGGCGATCCCCAGTTACATTCTACCGGTAACACCAAATTTATGGGGGCGGGGCCTGGCTTAGGGCTGCCTATTGCCAAAGGGGTCATTGAGGGGCACGGCGGCCGCATCTGGGTTGAATCAGATGGACATGATCCGGATAATTTACCGGGGAGTAAATTCCATATCATCTTGCCCGTCAAGCCCAAAATCGTCTCCATGACCAGCGAAACCAACGAAACAAAAAAAGAGCGACCAGCCTGGTTGATTGGGTAATTATTGGCTTACACTGGCAGTGTCACCGTAAAGGTACTGCCCACCCCTTCCTGGCTCTGCACCATAATCGTACCATTATGAGCTTCTACCAGGCTTTGCACAATCGCCAGCCCTAATCCTGTGCCCACCGCCAGTTTACGATGTTTGCCCACCCGGCGGAACCGCTCAAAAATAAAGGGCAGCTCCTCAGCCGGAATCCCGTGTCCGGTATCCGCCACATCTAAAATAGCCATCCCCTCATTCAAGCTCAGATTAACCAATATCTGCCCTTCTTCTTGGGTATATTTAATGGCGTTAGAAACCAGATTTATAATAACCCGCTTGATCTTTTGCTCATCAGCGTTGATATAATTGCCTGGGGCCACCTGGCAAGTCAGGGTAATGCGCTTTTCTAAAGCTGTTGCTTCCACAGATTCAACTGATTCCCGAATGAGCAGCCCTAAATCAAACTCTGTCCGTTCTAATAAGACGGGCGCACCCGATTGCAATTTCTCAATTTCCAGAATATTACTTACGAGTTCCAGGAGGGATTCCCCATTGCGTAAGATGATATGGCTGATTTCTTGAACCCGGTTGTAGGGCAGCTCATCATGAACGGCTAATAAATCGGCAAAACCCAGGATACTGGTGAGGGGGGTCCGCATATCATGGGTGAGGACGGCCAAAAAGGCATCTTTTTCCCGGTGGAGATCGGCCAGGGTTTTGTTGGCTTCAGCTAAATCTTGGGTGCGCTGGCTGACCATCTCTTCCAGGCGAGCCATTTGCTGGCGGGCGCGGTTGATGTACAGACCAAAAGAGAAGGCGGAGAGGAAGATGGGCAGGAAGAAGATAGCCACGCCCCACCACTCAAATTGCAGAACGGAAAAAGCTAAAAGACCCCCGCCGATACTGGTCAGGAGAATATCTATGGACATAGCCCAACGATGTTCGCGCCAGATGGGCAGCGGCCGCGCCCCATGTTGCAGGTAAATCATGGTGATCAGCAGCCAGATGTTGACCTGATCGTTGACGATGGCGGCAATAAACCAGGGAATAATCTGCCCTGACCAATTTTCGGCCCCCAAAATAGATTGCACCCCCAGAAAAACATGCCCCCCGACCACCATGGAGATGGCCCCCATCCCGGCATTAAACCCGACCCGCTCCAGAGACCGCCGCCACCCTGGCCGCTGGCGGTAAATGCTGATAAGCGAAACGCTGATTTCGGCCCCAGCGGCCACGAGCGCGGCCGCGAACGGGCCAAAAAATGGTACCGTTGCCATGCTCACCGCCGTCGCTACCCCTACCGTTACCTCATCACTGAGCAAATTAGTAGCCGTGATCTGGGCCACGATAGCCAACAAAAATAGCAGCGCAAAAATACCCGGCTGCTCATAACCAGGTACCGTCCAAAGGCCGTAAATAATAAGAAGGCACCCTACCACGCTTACGGTAATCAAGTAGGGAGTGCGCCAATTAGCCATGAACTCAACTATAACTAAAGAATCCCCATGATCCATAGGAGATCATGGGGATTCTTGGAAATTTAGGCGAAGTTGTGGGAACTCAGCCCACATAGCTGCGTTCTAGTCAGGCATATTGCGAATGCCGGTCCAAGAAAAGCCGCCCGTCCAGGAGAAGCCACCGGTCCAGGAAAAGCCGCCGGTCCAAGAGAACCCACCCGGCCACGCTTCACCACCAGTCCAGGAGAAACCACTTTGCCAGGAATCTCCTTCTTGCCACTCATCCCAGGTCGTGCTGCCGGTCCAGGAGAAACCCCCCGTCCAGGAGAAGCCGCCTGTCCAAGAGAAGCCGCCTGTCCAGGAGAAGCCACCTGTCCAGGAGAAGCCACCCGTCCAGGAGAACCCAGAGCCTTCTACCCATTCACTGCCATCGGCATTCACCAGGATGAACTGCCCATCTCGGTAAACGGTAGGGCCAACATATTTTTGACCAGGGATCATGCTGCCGTTGGCTGTGCCGGTATAGCCACCAAAGACAGCTCCGGGAGCCCACACACGCCCGGCCCCTTGCTGGAAGATGCTCCAGACCAGTTCATTTTCCTGCGTATAAACCGCCGGTCGCGCTGAGGCCATGAGAGCGTACTTAACTTCGTTGGGGGTCAGGGCCGGGTTTTGCTCCAACATCAGGGCGATGATGCCAGAGGTGATGGCTGCCGAGGCTGAGGTGCCGGCCGCCTGATAATATTGGGGGGCTACCTGGAGACCTGGATTTTGCTGTGCCCAGTAATGGAAGGGGCGCATGGTAGAGATGACGTGGGCCCCAGGGGCGATCACATCTGGTTTAACAAAGCCAGTTTCCGTTGGCCCAGCTCCACTGAATGGGGTCACATAATCATCGCTTTCATCGTAAGGCGTGTAATTATCTGTGAAAGACCCGGCAGTGATGACAAACGGGTTATTCCCAGGGACGGAGATGGTCATGGGGTCAGAGCCTTCATTGCTGGCGGCCGCGACCACCACAATTCCGGCATCCCACAACGCTTCCACAGCCTGGTTAATTGGATCAGCCCAATATGGCCCTTGCACGGCACTAACCATGGAAAGGTTGACAATCCGAATGTTGTAACGGGTCCTGTTGTTCAGAATCCAGTTCAACCCTTTGATAACATTGGTATAAGTGCCAGACCCGTTCTCCCCTAAAACCCGGACATCTACAAATTTAATTTTAGGGGCGATGCCTACATAGCCGTTTGCATCTTGCCGGTTGCTGCCGATTAGCCCGGCCATAAAAGTGCCATGACCGTTTTTATCCCGTAGGCCAGGGGTACTTAAGGCATCATAGGTCGCTGCAATGCGCTGGGTATTCCAGTTGAATTGGGCAATGCCTGTATCTACAACAGCGACGGTTATGCCATTGCCATAGATACCCTGGTTCCAAACCTCATTCGCGCCCACTACCTGGGGGAAATAAGTCGTAGGGGCTTCCCAGCCGGTCGTGCGAACTTCTTGATCGGCAAATACCTGGGTAATGCGGCTGTCCTGGCGCAGGGATTGGGCCTGTTCCAGGGTTAATTCGGCTGAAAGCCCGTTGATGATAGGCAGCTGCTCATTGGCCTGCCCACCATGTTGAGACACGACCGCGGCCGCGACCTCAGAACTCTCAGCCTGCACAATATATGTACTCAAGGGACCTTGCTTGACCGGCAGGCCCAAAGCCACAATCAAACCAACAAATAAAACGATAAAACTAATACGATGCTTCATTGGATCCTCCTTAACTTCCGAGGGGTGAGACGATGTTGTTTATGGTTAATGATTTTAGAGTGGCGATTTTTGCCGTTTTTGTTAAGAACGGAAAAATCAAATTCTTGATCTTCACAGGGACAACAAAAACAGATGTTAATTTCACGTGAAGTATTGACTAGTTACGGGAAATCAACAATAGGAAAGGGGATGGGGTACTTTATTCCTATTCCCCGCATAAGGCGGATGTGGGGGTGGCTATAACCAGGGCAGCGGCCGCGAGCGACCTTATAAACAAGTGGGTTACCAAACCAGGTTTGTTCTAGGAGTAATATGTACCAGAGGATATACTCAGAGGTGGCACAAGCACACACATTTCAGGCCGCCAGGCCTGAAATTTTGCGCCGAGACACCCACCAACTATCTAAAGAGGTGTAACTATTCACCGCCAAGACGCAAAGAACACAAAGAGCTTGAGTAATTTCTTGGCGTTCTTAGCGTCTTAGCGGTTCCATATCTAGAGAACCGGAACAGTTACAAGGAGGTTTATAGATGTCTGACAATGAACCAGTACGCCAGAGAACTTTTACATGGGAAGACCCGCTTGTGGGGGTCAGACAGGCGGCGCACCTTTCGGGTCTGGCTTATATTCAAGCCATTCAGCAAGGAAAGATCGCGGAGCCGCCAATTGCCCGTTTAATGGGAATGGAGATTACGGAGGTGGCTGAGGGGCGAGTAAAGTTTAGCTTAAGTCCAGGCGAGTATCATTATAACCCGGTGGGTGTTGTGCATGGGGGAGTTGCCGCGACGTTGTGTGATTCGGCCATGGCTTGTGCGGTTCAAACGCTGTTACCGGCAGGGATGATATATACCACCCTGGAACTGCATGTCAATTATGTACGCCCGATGACGATGGCAACGGGCGTGGTACATTGCCTGGGTGAGGTGATTCATCAAGGGAAGCGTGTAGCCACCGCGCAGGCTCGTTTGCTAGATGAGCAAGGACGGCTGTATGCCCATGGCACAACGACGTGTCTGATTTTCCCGGTGACGCAAGGGGGTGAGTCTCGTGAGTAAAAGCAATTCAATCTATTTTGCGGCCGCTGTCGCCGCCAGCGTAGCTTTTGTGGCCGTGCTCATCATGGGGTTTGGGGTTTCCCTGCCAGACCCAACGGTACAACTGCAACCGGGCCCTGGCCCTGCGGCCGCGTTCGCCCAGGCCAGCAATGAATACCCGGATGAAGCCCTGGCTTTTTTTGCCGCTGATTCGTTGTTTGTGTTGAGTTATCTGGTGGTGTTTGCCGGATTGTATGAGCTGACAAAGGAACGCGGCCGCGTTCTGGCTCTGATCGCTCTGGGAACAGGGTTATTAACCGGCCTCTTCGACACAACCGAGAATGCCCATTTCATCACCTACGCCTTGTTGGTCAAAAGCGGCGTCCCCCTCATCGAACCGGCCATCGTTTTAATTGCTGTTTTAGGCCAACTGAAATGGGCCGCCAGCTTTGCCACCCTCTATATCTTTGGTCTGATTTTCCCCCGGGGCGGGCGGCTTAACCCCATCCTTATCGCCCTCATGCTCACCTTCCCCCTCATTGGCGTTTTAGGTGTCGCTTTCCCTATTCTGGTTGATTTGCGGGGGCTGTTCTTTTTATTGGGTATGCCCTTATTTGCCTGGACCTTCTGGCAGGTACGAACAAAATCTGCCACGAATTACGCGAATTAACACGATCAAAAAATTCGTGACAATTCGTGAAATTCATGGCAACGTCTTCTTCTTACTGAACTCTGGCAAAAATTGATTTCACCAGTGGTAATAACCAATACCCTACTACAGTAATAACCAGTGGTCAGATTACAAAACGCCAGACTCCAGCTTCTTATTTAAACCCGGCGCGGTTTGGGGGGTAGGGAGGTGACCCGGCTAACGGCTACATAATAAATGACGATAAAGAGAGAAATCCACACCAGCCAGATGGGATAGACCGGGTACATGAGCAAAACTGTAACCATCATCACCCCCCAGATACCGATCATCCCCATTGTCAATCGCTTGTAGCGAGTCATCCTTGTGGGATAAGCATACTTGGTGGGGACAAAAACCAGAATGCCACAAAGGACGATAATCGCCAGGTTAACCCACGGGTTCAAAGCCAAAAGGAAGAGGTAAATAACCACCGCATTCCACATGGATGGGAACCCCTTGAAAAAATGGTCTTCGGTTTTAGCATCAGCCTGACAAAATTGATAGGCCGAAGCGAGGACAATAACGATGGCCCCAAATAGATGGAGTTCGGTCGGCATTAAATTAGCTTCAACGATGAAATAGGCCGGCACCACCACGTAGGTAAAATAATCTACAATGTTATCTAATAAGGCTCCATCAAATTGGGGCAGCATCCCTTTAACCCCAAAAAGGCGAGCCAGGGTGCCATCAAACCCATCTACAAATAAAGCCAACCCCATCCAGACAAAGGCTAAAGCCCAATCATGCTGTTGGATAGCCAGAAGAGACAAAAGCCCCCAGACCGCCCCGGTAGCGGTGAACAGATGCACCCCCCAGGCCCACACCCGCCGCCGAGAGATTGGTTGTTCTTCTAATAAGGCCGCCAAATCACGTTTTATGATCACGTTTGTCCCCTCCAAATATAGTAAGCAACCGGGTGTAAATAGGTTAGCTAATTTCAGACCGGTTCAATTTTTATGAAACTTTATCGAACTCGTATTATAGACCATGTTTTGTTTTTGGATACCTTTATCTTAGTTTGGTCACGGTACTTTTAGGCGACTGGTCATCATTAAACCCGGTTTCGTGGCTGAGAACGGCCAATAGACCTCTCTACAAAATAACCGGGGCTTGTTTTACCCGGTTATGTTCGGCGGAGATGATGGCTAACAACGCGGCCGCGCTCTCTTCCTGCCGGCTTTGGGCGTTAATCACACAATAATCAAACTCCTCAATCCGTTTTAGCTCCTGCCGGGCCATAGCGATGCGCAAATTCAAGCCTTCGGAGGTTTCCGTTTTCCGTTCTCGCAGCCGGTTTATCATCGCTTCCTCAGATTCGGCCATGAGAAAAATGGTAATGGCATTAGGTACGAGTCTGCGGATTGTTTTCGCCCCCTGAATATCTACCCGCATAATCACATCTTTACCACTGGCCACCGCGTCTCGGATTTGTTGTTTGGGAATACCTTTGTAATCATCATAAACAATGGCATATTCCAGCAGCTCGTTGGTTTCAATGAGGTGAGCAAACTCATCCATCGTGTAGAAGAAATAATCTACCCCATGTTGTTCATTGGCTCGCGGCGGCCGCGTCGTGGCCGTCACCACAAAATGGAACTGATTGGGTTCCAGGTCAATCAAATGCCGGGCTATGGTGTCTTTACCTACCCCAGAAGGGCCAGAAAGGACAATAAGCAAAGGATAGCGCGGCCGCGCATACGGGTTATCCATAGGATCTCCTGTGAAAATAAGGATGAATTAGGAATTATGAATTATGAAAGAAGTCTCACCCGCAAACTCGCTTACTCGTAAAGCTGTCTACCCCACTTGAAACCCTCTTGCGACAAAAGTATAATGCCTTACTTGAAACAACCCAAACAAGAGGATTAGAAACGTATGCCTTTTTATGATTATCGTTGCCATGATTGCGGCCGCAGGGTCCGCTTTTTCCTAAGTTACAAAGAATACGACACCGTTACCCCCATTTGCACCCATTGCCAGAGCCAAAACCTCAAACGACTCATCAACCGGGTCGCTCTGGCCAAATCAGAAGATAGCCGCATGGACTCGCTCATGGATGACCCGGCTCTGGCCGGGCTAGATGAAGAAGACCCCCGTGCCCTGGGTCAATTCATGCGTAAAATGAGCCAGGAAATGGGGGAAGAGATGCCCGAAGAGTTCAACGAGGTCGTGGGCCGGCTCGAAAAAGGGGAATCCCCCGAAGCCATCGAACAATCCATGCCCGAACTGGCGGACAGTTTCGGGGGAGACAGTAGCGGCCTGGGGGATGATTTTTGAGTGAGCAGTCAGCAGTTAGCAGTTAGCCGTAAACAGCCGCTACTGTCTACCGCTAACTGCTCTCTGATAACTGTCCACTGGTCAAGCGGCACACAAATGACACCCGCCCCGCTCCTCAGCCACTAAAATAGCCCGGTCCGCGCTCCAGAAAATATTCTCCACGCCGATTAACTCCTTCACACCCCCCCGCTCTAAAACACGCAGCACTTCTGGCTGCAAACTAGATAACATCAACACCCGTCCCTCATGGTGGGCCCTCTCAGCCAGCGTGGCCATTGCTTCCAATCCAGATACATCCATCATGGGCACAGCTCGCATAGACAGAATAAGGGTGTGGGCATCTCCTAAATGACTAAACGCCTCGTTAAAATTATTGGTTGCTGCAAAAAAAAGCGGCCCTGTCAGATAGGCCACCCGGATATGGGGGCAGCTTCCCTTGACGGCTATCCCTCGCTCCCGCATCCGAGCCACATCTACTTCCTGTATCTCAATCTGTAAATTAGCCACCTGGTTGATAAACACTGCCGCCGAAATAACTCCCCCAATGAGAATCGCCTGGGTTAAATCCAGGGTTATCGTGGCGATAAGCGTAATCAAAAACGTAGCTATGCCGGTTTTAAAGCGATGACCAAAGATGAAACGAATCGCTTCCCACTCGTTCATGCGGTACGCCGTAACCATCAACACACCAGCCAGAGCCGCCAGGGGGATACGGGCAATCACCGGGGCCAATAGCAGCGCGGAGATGAGCAGCACCAGGGAATGAATAATGGATACCAGCCGTGTTTGTCCTCCAGATTTAATGCCAACGGAGCTGCGGGCAATGGCCGCTGTCGCCGGAACACCGCCAAAGAATGGGATGACCATGTTGCCAATTCCTTGAGCAATCAACTCCTGATTGGCATGAAGGCGAATCCCCGTCGCTTTGCTGGCGACGGCCCCACACAGGAGTGATTCAACGGACCCTAAGGCGGCAATAGAAAGAGCCGGGGCGATGAGATGGCTTAATTCGCCCCAAGGGATGTTGGCGAAGCGCAGGCGATCTTCTAGCAAAATAGTGCGCGGGATGTCACCAATAATAGGGGCTGGACTGCCCAGCAGCAGGCTGATAACGGTCGCTGTGATAATGCCGACCAGAGAACCGGGTAACAGTTTACTCCATCGGGCCGGCCAGAACAGCATGATGAGGATAACGCTCAAACCTAAAAGAATAGAGGTTATCTGCGGCGCAAGCTCACTCATCAGTTGGCTATATTGGAGCAGCTTTGCGGCCGCAGTCTCACTGCTGGGAGTTTTAAGTCCCAAGAAATTATCCAGCTGCCCAACAAAGATAATGATCGCAATGCCAGAGGTAAAGCCAGTAATGACCGGGGCAGGAATGAAGGAGATGAACCGCCCTAAACGGAACAGCCCCACCAGCAAGATGAGGATACCCGCCATGACCCCGGTGAGCCAGGCCCCTTCTAACCCATACCGGTTGGTGATGAGGAGTAAAATCGCACTCATGGCCCCAGTAGGGCCAGAGATTTGATACGGTGCGCCGGAAAGAGCCCCAATAATAAACCCGGCCAAAATAGCGGTGACCAGCCCTGCGGCCGCCGTCGCTCCCGAGGCCACCCCAAAAGCCAGGGCCAGGGGGAGGGCTACCGCTCCGACAGTTATTCCCGCCAGCAAATCTTGCCGGAACTTGTCCCCGTTGTATGTCCCAAATTCACGTCGCCATAGTTGAAAAAGAGAAAGTCGTTCCATAAAAAGCCCCTCTAAAGGGCACGGATAAAAAGGCCTAGAGATGGATATAGGTTAATGATCCACCCTATCCGGCCCTATGCGTGTCATAGCCTATTGAAAATATCGTTTTGTTAGCCCGTTACCTTGTGGGTTATTTGGGATAATTGGTAAACCGGTTCATTAGCCCACTTAGGGGGAGAACAGCTGACAAGGGTTGATTGAGGAGGGGGGTGTTCGGCTACGTTTACGGTGTAAAAAGTGCCGGTGGCGGAGTGGTAAAATTGATGTGACCCTGCGGCCGCGTCACTTTCTCGATAATGAAATGCCTGCCAATGGGTTTCTTTAGCCGCCTGGTAAAGGAAATATTCGGCGGCCTGGACAGTTGGGGGATATTGGCTGCGGCCGCGATATCGAGATAGATAAAGTTCCTGGCCCCGTTGGGCCTGCAACCAGGCAGGAATTTCATTGGGCTGTACCAATCCATACATCATCCCCACCGGCAAAACAAGCAGAGTAGGGGCAAAACGATGCCCGCCCAGGTGGGTACTCATCCACACCTGTTCGCAAAGAGTGGAGTGCGGTTCCTGCTTGAGATAACTATCGAGAAGACGATATGCGGCCGCGCCCCATTTGCCACAACAATAATCTCGTTTGCCATTGGTACACACCAGATACACCTGTTCATCAACCCGGCAGGCTAGATCACACAGGGCCGCCAGATCCATCTGGAGTAAATCAGCATAATCTGTCACTTGATGGCGATACAGATTACCAGCGGTCGCGGTATAAAAAGTAATCTGGCCTGGTGTAGGGGAAATAGGCTGACGAATAAATTGCACCCGGCTGTGACTATTTTGGGCAACCAGCGATTGCAGCCAATGATTTACCGGGGGTGGTAACTGGTTATCATCGGTAGCTTTGGCTGTCCAGGGAGCGTTATACTCCAATAAAAACCAGGTTGCGGCCGCCGTAGCCGTGCCATAAAGAGGAGCGTCATGCAATAATGACAGAGGAGCGCAATGGGAAGGGGGCGCATTCATCCCCAGAATATTACCCACAAGCAAAATGAGCGGCAACCAATAAAATACCCGGTTTTGTCAACCATCATAAATCGTGTAAAATGCTTGCCGACTTATTTATTTGTAACCATAACATCATTGGGGGCATAACGTGAACGATCAAACCTTCCAACTCGTTGTCCGCAAGGGGCCTCGCCCCGGCCATATATTCACTCTTACCGGTTCAGCTATGACCATTGGCCGCGATCCTTTGGCCGATATTGTCATTGATGATCCGGAGATTTCCCGCCAACATTCCCGCCTTACTCTTACCGACAGCGGATATCAGATTCAAGACCTGGGCAGCACCAATGGGACGTATGTGGATGGCAAACGGCTCAGTGGCGAAACAGCCTCCCTCACCAATGGGCAAATTGTCATGGTAGGGAGCAATGTAACCCTGTTGTATGAAGTGATCAGCGCGGCCGCAGACCCCATGGCCACAATGGTCGCCCCGGCAGGCATTCCCTTTATCCCAACCGCCGCGCCAGAGCCAGAACCCATGCCTGAGCCAGAGCCAATGATGCCCCCGGCCGCTGATGCCACCGCTATGTTCTATGAACCACCCATCGCGGCCGCTGACCCAGAACCTTTCCCCTCCTTCGATTCCGAACCACCAGTTGCTGACTCCCAACCGCTGCCCTCCTATGACGAAAGTGATTCCGCCCCCCTACCCATGTTTAGTGACAGCGGCACCTCATCCGACATGGGTTCTACCTCACCCCCCTCTGGAGATGGTGGGTCTGGTGGCCTCAGTGGGATGCTCAACGGACCAAACCGGAACATGATCATTGGCGGCGCTGTTGCCATCGTGGTCCTGTGCTGCTGCTGTCTACCGTTAGCCGGTTATGCCATTTCCTACGCTTTCGGCGGCTAATTACTTAAACAGCTCCTATCCCCATATAAAAAAAGACCGGTGCAACACCGGTCTTTTTTTATCGTTTTGAGTTAATCGCTCCCCTTTCAGGCTGCTTTTTGGCGGCTGCGCCAGAACAAGAACCCACCAACACCAGCCCCAATCATAACCACCAGGCAAAGGCAGCAGAGCAACAAAATAAGCCATGTTGACCCCCCGCTAGATAAATCACTCTCTGCTTGCAGAGAAATAATAGTGCCCGGAGTCAGGTTCCAGGTGAGCGTGTTGCCGGATATTGCATCGGCATTGTGGCTGACAACTTTGCCCGGAACGGTTAGCCGCCAGGTAAAATCGAGAGCGAACTCGCCCAATTCCTGCATCTCTTCTAATGAGGCTTCGGCGTCACGCATGTCAAGCGATAAATCATAATGGAACTGGTCATCAAGTATTTCCAGCCGATTAACCGTTATACCATCCCCTTCACTGTGCAGTTGGCGCAGTTCGGCTAAAGTGGCAAAGGATTGCTCCACCACACACCAGATAGACCCATCCCGCTCTTCTGTGCTAATTTGGGCTCCTGCAGGCAGTTCACCATCTGCCTGCATCTCCTGGCAAACCTCACTGGCCCCCATACCAAAACTGCTTAACAAGGCCTGGTCTTCAGCATTAAAGCCGATCTCCGTCTTCCAGGTGCCAGAACCATCTGATTCGACAACGGTCGTCACATTGAAACTGCACGCACTCAAAAAAAGCGCGAGCAGGCAAAAGAAGGGAATAGATAGCCGTGTTTTCATAACTGAATTCTCCTGAAGGGTTGCTTTCTGGAAAAACCTGATCGGGGGTCACTCCCTGACCTATGGCCGGTTTTGCCAGAGAAAGCATAGCTGCTTATACATGGGTATATCTGTAGCATAAGGGGCAGGCGATCCCAGAGCGATCCGGTGACAGGTTGCAGGGTTTGGCTGTATGCGGTTGCTTCATTATTCTTAGCGCATCTAATGATTTGCTCACTCCCTGTGCCACCTTTCGCAACCCATCTGGCATCTTCCCACGCGGCCGCAAACCAACACCACCCAAAAACCGTTTCCATGTTATAATCTTCACCGTTAGCGAATATTTGCTAAGTTTTACCTTGCCCGTACTATTCATTATTTACCAACTACGCCCATGAGTACCGAACTAATCAACATCATCTTCGGCATGAAGATCCGCCAAAACCGCATCGAGGCTGGCCTCACCCTCACCGAATATGCTGCCTTGTGTGAGCTTTCTCCTTCTTATGTGACTGAAATCGAAAAGGGGAAAAAATACCCTCGCCCCAATAAAATCCGTAAAATGGCTGAGGTTTTGGGCAAGGAGTATGATGAGCTGGTCTCTATCAAGCTGGACCCCTCGCTTAACTATCTGGAACAAGCGTTGGCATCCCCGCTCATACAGCGGTTCCCTTTTGATGAGTTTGGCCTGGAAGCGAGTGATCTGGTTGATCTGTTGACCCGTGCCCCTGATAAGGCCAGCGCCCTGCTCCATGCGGCCCTGGAGATGGGCCGGCAATATGATATGAAGCAGGAGCATTTTTTCCGGGCCATGCTCCGCTCTTACCAGGAGATTCACGAAAATTATTTTGAGGAGTTAGAGGCCGCGGCTGCACAGTTTGCCCATGAGCATCAGATCAACCAGACCCAGCCCTTACACCTGGCGGAGTTGGAAGGGATTTTGTGTGAAAAATATGGCTATACCCTAGACCGTATCAACCTGGATGAGAACCCGGCCCTGTCGGGGTACCGCTCCGTTTATGTGAAAAAGAAGCGGCCGCGCCTGCTCCTTAACCCCTCCCTGCATCCCTGGCAGCTAAAATTTCTCCTGGCCCGTGAGTTGGGGTATCAATATCTGGGGCTGCAAGAGCGCAGTATGGTCTCCACCCCGGATGATGTAGACTCCTTTACTCAGGTGTTTAATGATTTTAAGGCCGCTTATTTTGGCGGGGCTTTGCTCATGCCCCCGGCCCCTATTACCGACCGACTGCACACTTTTTTTAACCTGCCCCACTGGACGCCGGATCCTCTGCGGCAGATGCTGACCCAGTTTGAGGTGACGCCGGAAATGCTGCTGTATCGGTTCAGCGAATTGATCCCCCAATTTTTTGGCCTCAAAATCCATTTTTTACGTATTCACCGAATGGGCGATCGGTTCCGCCTGACCAAGCAGCTAAACCTGAACCAGATTCGCCTGCCCAGCGGCCTGAGTTTACATGAGCATTACTGCCGCCGCTGGCTCACGGTGCGGCTGCTGCGTGAAGGGAATGGGCGTGAGAACGCGGCCGCCTTCTCAGACACATTCCATATTGATGCCCAAATTTCGGAATATTTAGATTCACACGAGAAATTTTTGTGCCTGGGTTTTGCCCGTCCCCTGGTGTTAAACAGCCAGATCAGCAGCAGTGTGACTCTGGGCTTTCGCCTGGATGCAGACCTGGAAAACAGTATCCGGTTTGTGCATGATCCAGCCATTGACCATGCCATCATTGCCGAAACGTGTGAGCGGTGCCCCCTGACTGAGGAGCAATGTAAACTGCGTGCGGCCGCGCCGGTCCTCTATACCCAGCAAGCACAAAAAAAGGCTCGCCAGCAGGCCGTCACCCAACTGATTGCCCGCTTGCAAGCCTGATTATCCTGACCCTATGCGCTTATTTCTTAACCGCTTTCTCCAACTGCTTGGTCACATAACTATTCAGGCTGTCCCCATCACGCAAGGCGTAAATGGTTAGCTGTTCATGTAATTCAGGGGAGATACGGAGTTGAAAGCGGCCGCTGTAACTTTTATTGGTAGTAAAAGTGGGGAGCGGTAAACCCTCTTCGGCATAAATTTTCAGCCATTCATCTATCACTTCAGTTAACTCCCGATAAACTTCCACCTCATCCATCCCATGCACCCCCCCCAGCATCAACCCTGGGCACCGCCCCACATAGCACCCATCTTCCTCGCTCCATTGCACAATTTTCAGATAACGGTCAGAAAGTTTCATCGCTTTATCTCCGCCAATGCCCGTCGCACATCTTTTTCCTGGTACGGTTTGGCATCATCACCTAGATGACCTGAAATCGTGACTGTAATGCCTTTGTGATGCAGGTAGTTGCGATGACTGCCCTTACTGCCCCGATCTATAAATCCGGCACGTTCAAGCTCTCGAATCAGATCCCGGACTTTTCTAGGCATGGCAATATGGTATCAAAATGATACTATAAAATCAAGTGAGTTAAGTTAAAGGCAGCGTCATATAGAGGTCATGCAGAGTAAAGCCGTGCCGGGCATAATATTCCCGTGTACCAATGGCGCTGATGACTGCCAGATGGCTGTAGCCAGCTTCACGGGCCATCGTTTTCGCCTGAGCGATCAGGCGTGACCCCAGGCCAATGTGTTGAGCTTCACCCTCACTTTCTTCCCCCAGAGGCAGGGACGGGCCATACACATGCACTTCCCGGATCATGGCGTGGCCGGCCAATTCAGGCAGGGGCAAAGCAATATCCTGATGAGGAAATGAGAGTCGTAAAAAGCCGGCAATCCGTTCATCTGCCGTTTCGTAGCTAAGAAAATACTCGTGGGTGGCATCCGTATCATAACTGGTGACAACCAGCTTTAACTCAGCCAACGTAACCGGATCACGGCGGATTTCCCGGCAGCGGATACAGCGGCAGCGCAGGCCACGTTCCTGGAGTTTTTGTTGGGCCAGCTCGCGTAAATTCGCTTTTTTGTTCCCTTCAACCACATTGGTGGTGGGAAAATCCCGAATGACCCGGTTTAAGCGCACATAACGGGGCACCTGGGCTTTGCAGGCCACCAACAGTTCCACCAGCTCATCTTCACTGTAAGGTCGGTATTCACCCCGCTGCCAATACGCATAAAGTTCCGCCTGTTCCAACAGCATACAAGGGTACAACTTCAACTCATCGGGACGGATGGCCGGGTCTGACCAGAGGCGGCCGAAATCCTCAATATCACTTTCCGGGGTAGCCCCAAGCAGGTTAGCCATCCAATGGCCGTGAATCTTGAACCCGGCCAACCGGAGCAGGCGGAAGGCGTTGCGGGTGCTTTGGACATCGTGCCCCCGTTTGTTGAGGGCCAGCACCCGCTCATCCAGGCTCTGAATGCCCACCTGTACCTTTGTCACTCCCAGATAGCGCAGCCAGCGCAGTTCGTCGGTGTCTATATGATCCTGGCGGGTTTCGATAACCAGCCCGACGTTGCGCCGCGAGGCGATGGCGTTACGCTCTTGAGCCTCAGCCAATGTAGCCGAATCTACCCCATTGAGAGCGTCCAGGCAGCGTTGCACAAACCATTCTTGATAATCGCGCCGGTAGCTGGACCAGGTGCCCCCTAAAATGAGCAGCTCAATCTTCTCGGCGGGGTGGCCGATTTTTTCCAGGGCACGGATGCGGGCAATGGTCTGGTTATAGGGATCAAAGGCGTGTCGTTCGGCCCGTTGTGCCCCGGGTTCGTCATGGAGATAGCTTTTGGGCATACGGACATCGGTGGGGCAGAAGATACATTGGCCGGGGCAGGGGTATGGTTTGGTGAGGACGGTGACAACGGTGACGCCGGCCTGGGTGCGGGTGGGTTTGGTTTGCAGCACCAGGGGCACGTCTGGGTCAAAAGTGAGGAACCCCTGGTCACAAAGCTGGCGGTAGATGCGGAGTAATTTTTCTTTGCCCAGCCAGGGGAGACCCTGCCGGGCGTATTGGCTCATCAGGCGGCGGTACCGTTTTTCGGTCAGCGGCCGCACGGCCACCAGCGCCTCAATTAACCGGGCATACAGGGCCTCTTGCCCCGTCATTGGGGGCAGTTCGCGCCGGGCATACCAGGCTGAATCATCAATTTCAACAACCGGCATGAAGTTAAATTTTTTCATCAATTACCTGCTCCTGATCAACTTTATCCCACGCGAGCAGTAAAAACGACATTCATGCCATGATCAAAAGTTACATGAAAGCGGTCAAGGGCTTGTAATCTGCCGAAAATAACAGGCGGGGTTTGTGTTAGGGCAATAGCAACCGGCATGGGAAACTGAAAGGAGCCTAACCTGGCCTCGATGGTATGAATATAAGCATTGAAGGGGGTGTCTTGTAAGACTGCACCACCTAAATATAAAGGGGTTCGCAGTTCGACATCAGGCACGAGGGCTTCCCCAAGCCGTAGAGGAATTACTGACAGATCTGCCCCTGTATCAATCAAAACATCACTCAATCGAAACCAACGTCGGAAAAACTGACTATATAGATCAAGAAGCATAGTAGGACGGTTCACCTGACCAAATAAGGGATGGGATATTGTCGCGCAGGGGAATGTCAGGGGAGTCATAGATGGATATAAGGGTCTTCGGTCTGCCAGCCAATCGTAATTTCAGCTTCGGGGTCTTGTTGTAGAATTTGCTTGATCTTGGTTTTTATATCGGTGCCAGACCAAATTCTTTTATTACCGACAGAGATAACGTATTGATAATCAAAAGGTTTGGGCTGGTGCTGTTGTGATAACTGAGTGTGCAACGAGGTAACTTGTGCTTCAAGGATATGGAGTCGTGGAGACAGTTGTTCTAAGGTTAATTCTGGTAACATCATGTTCCTCATTCGGTACATCTATTCCGAGTCCTGATAGTTCATTAGAGAACTTCAGTAGTCGCTAAGTCCTTTTGGAGAAGCTGAACTTTTTGTCTGATTAGAAGACGGTTTACCAGAGAAAAGTTCAACTACTTGGCTGAACGGTTACGAGCTTCAACGTACCTGCTCTTGGATTGTTGGTACAGAGCGTATCAGGATTTTAATACAAAGCGTACTCTATATTCAACCGGTTCTTAAAGTATGGAGCAGAGCACGGTGTTCGGGGGAGCCAGGAGCAGGGCCATTGAGGACGGCGTGGATAAATGGGTCTGGGGGGCGGTAGTTGTGTTCGGTGATGTAATGGTAGATGAGGGTGGGGGCGGCGAAGATGTCATCTCCACCAATGACGCGGATTTCGCCCAGCCCCAGATGGATGGTTTGTTCATGGAGAAGGAAGGGGGGAACGCGGCCGCAGCCCAACCCACACGCCTCAGCCGATGCTCTGGTGGGGAGGGTATGGGCAGGCAGGCAAAAATCGAGCAGCCTGGCCCGAAACAGGGCTGGGGTCTTGCCGGTGGGGAAGGGGGCATTACGCCGTAAAAAGCCTATGGCTAAGGGGGCTAAACCTAAAACGGCTTCATCGGGCGCGGCCGCATACAGGGCCATATCTTCGGGTAAACGGTTTCGTTGGGCCATAACTCATTACCCGGTGTACAAGCCAATCAGCTGATTGGCCAGGGTGGGATAATTGAAATAGGTATCGAGATGAATGCGCCCCGCGGCCGCGAACTGCTGCCGTAACGGTTCATCCCGCAGCAGCCGCACCACCCCATCCGCCAGCCCATCGGCATCTCCACTGGCATAAAGAAAGCCAGTAAACCCATGCCGGATATATTCCGACACCTGCCCCACCGTTTCCCCCACGACGGGAATCCCCAGATGGAGCATATCGGCCAGTTTGAGGGAGCATTTAGTGCGGTTGAGCAAAGTGTCGTGCATCAGATATAGCCCCACATCGCCGCAAGTTAGCACCTCTGGCAGCTCTTCTTCCGGTATCCATCCGGCATCCACCAGGCAATTTTGCAACCCCGCGGCCGCCATCTGCTGGTGGAAGCTCTCAGTATCTTTATCATACAGGCCAGCCCCCACGGCCAGCACCTTTACCTGGGGGATTTGCTGGTGAACTTTTTGTAAGATGGTGACCAGATGACCGGTATCAAACTCAAATAAGCGACTGTACAGCAGGATAGTGGGGTGGTGGGTCAGACCAAACTGCGCCCGGCGAGCGGCCGCGCCGGTTATATCATCGCCTAACAAAGAGCCATTGGGCAGATAAATCACCTTCTCCGGGGGAATACCCATAGACCAGGCAATCGTCTCCAGGGCACGGCTGGCCACAGTCAGGCCGTGATGATGGGTCATCCCCCACTGCTCCTGCCAGGCGAAGAAATGTTTTTGCCCCCAGGTGTATGGGGCTAACTCATTCCAGCCGCCCCACCCTTCCCAATCATCGGTGTCGGTGATGAGGCGAACGCGGCCGCGTCCCAAATACCAGACCCACCAGGCCGCCAGCCCGGCATACGCTTTCGGCTTAAAGGTGTGAACCACATCCGGCTGCCACGCCTGCACTTCCCGAATAAGCTGCCGGGCAATACTGGCTGTCCCGCCGCGTATAGGGGTATAACGAATCTCTACCCCATCCTCAACCCACGTTTTATCCGCCTCATCTGGCGTCTGCCAGGGGGGCATGAAGAGGCGTACCGTGTGCCCCTGGCGCACCAATGGTTTGGCCAACCCCATCGCTCGCACCCGCATTGTTTTATTGGGATGAAACCCAAACGGCCCAACATAAGCAATTTTCATCTTTTAACCTGTCCAGTTTGGTATGGTTTGGAATCTGGCGTTTTTAATGTGAATGCTGGTTATTAGTATATTGGTGTATTGGTTATTGCTACTGGTGAAAGCAATTTTTGCCAGAGTCCAGCATGGTTATTTTTACAGATTGACCGCTGGCTGTGATTTTGGTACTGATAAGGGGTAGAGCGGCAAGTAACGATTTTACTTTGCCCCTCTGCCCCTGGTAGGCGGTCTGCCGTCGGCGGTCAGGAAGCGGAAGCTAAACGATGAATAAGGGTGATTACCTACCTTCGATAACCTTCCGGCTAACCAGCCAAGTATATCATTAGCTTGACACAGTTCCAGCTATACCAGCCATTGTCTAGGGCAATCGCATATTAACCTGTTAACACCTTAAGGAGATAATCTTCGTTCCAA
>JAHDWJ010000144.1 GCA_023384415.1 Anaerolineae bacterium | reverse complement strand
CATCCGCCTCTTCCCAGAGCAGTTCTGGTTTGACGTAGGCGTGATCATGAGCGGCGGCGCGCTGTTGTTGGGAGTGGTGACGGCCGTGGTTGGTTATCTTGTGGCACGGCGCGTTTGAGCACTTGCTTGATTGGACATTTTCTTGGTTTAGTCTCGACAAGTTTAGAAACGATCAACACTATGATTCGCAAAGTTGCTTTTGCAGCAATCTTTTTAGCTGTATTTTTGTGCTTGGTTGTGCTAATTGGATTCTATCTGCACAACCGAACTTCGCGAACACCTGAACCAAAATGGCAACATACTGCTGACACCATTGTTTTTATAATGGATCGTTTCCGTGGTGAAACCGACTGTGACTATATGCCACCTTTACAGATTAGAGGGAATGGTCAGGTGTTAAGAGTTTATTATGAGGATGGTGTACGTCATGTCCTGGAAGCAAAGTTTTCTGACCGGGAAATGGAGAAGACAATAGAGGATTTTATCCAGGCTGGTTTTTTTGATAACGATACTCGTTTCGATTCATTTCCAATGGAAGGTGATTTTGTGATGTTATCGTTGGAAGAAAACCTCACTTATTGGGCGCTCTTGGATGAAAATGAGGCGGTGAAAGCGTTAGCTGAACAACTTATAAGCAATATCGAGGAGAGAGGTGAAGATTATATGCCCTCCGAAGGCATGATTGAAGTATATCAAATTGATCATGACCTGGATGAAAGTGTCCATGTTGCGGATTGGCCTGACGAAGAATTTGGTTACACTTTGGATGAAATTCTAAACACTAGAACAATTCTCCGAGGGGAGGAGTTGTCATTTGTCTGGGCGATAAAAAACTCTGATAATCAAGTTATGAAGTCAAACGGCGAGTTTTATCGGTTCTGTATTCGGATTGACTGAAGAATTGCAAGACCAAACTGCCGTTACGGGAGACAGAGATGAAATCCATCGTCATTACCGGTGTGTCAACAGGCATCGGTTATGAGTTGGCAAAGTTGTTGGCAGGACAGGGCTGGCAGGTGTATGGCAGTGTGCGCAAACAGGCGGATGCTGACCGGATTCGAGCCGAATTGGGGGATGCGTTTACGCCGTTGTTGTTTGATGTGACGGATGAAGCGGCGATTGCTACGGCCGTTGCCCAAATCCCCGCCCCCCTCACCGCCCTCATCAACAACGCCGGCATCGCCGAACCCGCCCCCCTGATGCACCTGCCCCTGGCCGAATTCCGCCAACAT
>JAHDWJ010000063.1 GCA_023384415.1 Anaerolineae bacterium | reverse complement strand
AGGTCTTTTGGTGATTTGAGCGACGAGGGTACACCCGGTCCCATCCCGAACCCGGCAGTTAAGCTCGTCAGCGCCGATGGTACTTGGAGGGCGACTTCCTGGGAGAGTAGGTCATTGCCAAAGGGCCTTTTTTTTTGCCTTTTTAGCGGGCAGAGGATAACGTTTGTTATCTTCTGCCCGTTTTTGTTTTGTCTATGGAGTGGCCTGTGCTGAAAGAGTATCTGGTGTTGTTACAGCGGAATCGAGATTATCGGCATTTGTGGCTGGCGGCGTTGGTGAGTTATTTGGGGGATTGGTTTAATTTGTTGGCCGCGGCCGCGCTCATTGCCAGGTTAGATGGGACTGGCAAGTCGTTTAGCTTTCTGCTCCTGGCCCGATTTTTGCCGCTCTTTCTATTTACGCCGGTGAGTGGGGTGTTGGCAGATCGGTTTGATCGGCGTCATTTGATGATTGTTTCGGATATTTTGCGAGCGGTGACGGTGTTGGGGTTTTTGCTGGTGCGAGATTCGGGGATGATCTGGTTGTTTTATTTATTGACGGTGGTCCAGTTTGCCTTGAGTGCGCTGTTTACCCCAGCTCGAACATCGGTTTTGGCGAAGGTGGTGGCTCCAAAAGATTTGGTGGCGGCGAATGGGTTGGATGGGCTAACGTGGAGTACGATGTTGTTTGTGGGGGCGTTGTTAGGGGGATTGGCAACGGCCGCGTTTGGAATCACAACGGCATTTATTTTGGATGCGCTGACTTTTGTGCTTTCGGCCTGGTTTGTGACTCGCATCAGTATAGCTGGAGGTCGTCAGCGGCAGGATGTTTCAGGTATGGAAGTGGGGCGGCTGCGTTTTGTGGATGGATTGCGCTATTTGTGGGGGGTGCCGGTTCTTTTGGTGCTGGCTTTGGTGAAGGCGGCCGGTTCGCTGGTTTATGGGGCTATTAATGTGTTGGAAATTCCCCTGGCGGAGCAGCTTTTTCCTTTGGGTGACACGGGTACGGTGACGCTATCTATTATTTATGCCAGTGCTGGTTTGGGGACGGGTTTCGGCCCATTGTTGGTACGGCATTGGTTGGGGGATAGTTATGCGCGGTCGCTGTGGGCGATTAGTTTGGGGTTTGGCTTGCTGGTATTGGGGATTTTTGGGTTGGGGGCAGCCCCTTCAGTGGGGGTGGTGTGGCTGATGACGCTGATACGGACGTTTGGGTCAGGGACGATTTGGGTGTTTACGGGGGCGTTGTTGCAGCGGATGGTGCCGGATGGGGTCCGCGGCCGCGTCTTTGCCTTTGAGTTTGCCGCGCTCACCCTTACTCAATCTATTTCTACCCTGTGGGCTGGGGTGGCCCAGGATGACCTGGGGTGGGGGGTGCAGCAGACGATTACCAATATGGGCGCGGCCGCAGCCGTTATCGCCTTGTTGTGGTTTGTTTTTCACGGGGCTGTTTGGATGCGGCCGCACCTGCTCCGTGAACCATAATTTGTTTGGCTGAACCGCTAAGACACGAAGGACGCAAAGAAGGTATAGTTTAAATCTTTGTGACCTTCCCGTCTTGGCCGTGAAAATCTCTTTCGTCTCTCAGCGGTTCCCGTCCCATTCGGCAAGAAACTGCTCTAAAAACTGCTCCATAAACGCATGGCGTTTCTCAGCCAGGCGGCGTGCGGCCGCGGTGTTCAGGCGATCTTTGAGTAGGAGCAGCTTTTCGTAAAAATGGTTGAGTGAGGGAGCGGTACTTTTCTGGTAGGCGGCAAATGAATCATGGACCGCGGGGGGGATGTCCGGGTCATAAAGCAGCCGCCCTTTGTGCCCGCCATAGGCAAAGGTGCGGGCAATGCCAACTGCCCCAAGTGCGTCCAGGCGATCTGCATCTTGAACAATCATCCCTTCCCGTGAGGCCATCGGGGTGGGGACCCCACTCCCCTTAAAAGACAAATCGGTGATAATGTGGCAAACATGGGCGATGATCGCCTCATCCACCTGGAGCGATGCCAGCCATTCACGCGCCAGGCGCGGCCCCACACTGGTATCCCCATCATGAAACTTGTGGTCGCCGATGTCATGGAGCAAGGCGGCTAATTCAACGACAAACGTATCAACCGTTTCCTGGGCACAAAGCATCCGAGCATTTTGGCGTACCCGGTAAACATGCCACCAATCATGCCCGCTCCCTTCATCACTGAGTTGGGCTTTTACATGCTGTTCCGTTTGTGCGAGAATTTCGGTGCGATTGTTCATATTGCCTCGGCTATTTGTGCCCCTATTGGCCCCATTTTATAAGGATTCGCCACAATGCCCAAACCCCATGTTTTTATTGCTTACACTGGTGGAACGATAGGTATGAAACAATCGCCAACGGGGTATATTCCGGTGGCGGGGTATCTGGCGCAGCGGATGGAAGCGATGCCAGAGTTTCAGCGGGATGAGATGCCGACGTATACGATTCACGAATATGATCCGCTGCTGGATTCAGCCAATATGACGCCGGTGGAATGGGGGAAGATAGCGGCCGATGTGGTGGCTCATTATGATGAGTATGATGGATTTATCATTATTCATGGCACGGATACGATGGCTTATACCGCTTCGGCATTGTCGTTTATGCTGGAGAGCCTGGGTAAACCGGTAATTTTGACCGGTTCGCAAATTCCTTTGGCTGAGGTGCGGAGTGATGCCAGGGAAAATTTGATTACGGCGATGTTGCTGGCCGGGCAGTTTCGCATCCCGGAGGTTTGTATTTACATGAATGGGCGGCTGCTGCGGGGCAACCGGGCGCGGAAGGTTAGTGGGATGGGGTTTGATGCCTTTGCTTCGCCGAACTTCCCGGTGCTGGGGCAGGTGGGGGTGCAGATTGAGGTGAACCGTTCGCTTTTGCTGCCGGCTTCACCGTTTCCCTGCCGTTTACAGGGGGTGCGGCCGCAAATCCATCTGGCCTCTCTCCGTTTATTCCCTGGTATCTCAGCGGAGCTAGTGCGCCGGGTAGTGGCCCCGCCGCTTCAAGGGCTGGTTTTAGAGACCTATGGGGCCGGCAATGCCCCCAGCGATAATATCCCCCTCCTTGACGCTTTAGCTGAGGCGAATGAGCGGGGGGTTATCATTGTCAACTGTACCCAATGTTTGTATGGTGGGGTGGAGATGGATGATTATGCCACCGGTCATGCCTTGAAGGAAGCTGGGGTCATCAGCGGATATGATATGACCCCGGAGGCGGCGGTGGCTAAGTTGTATTATTTGTTGAGCCGGGATTGGACAGCCGAGCGGGTGAAGCGGCTGATGGCGACGGAGTTGCGTGGGGAGCTGACGCGGAAGCGTGAAGTTTGAACCTTTTCCGCGTGTGTATCATTTTCGGTCTAATGATTTGGCGGTCATGGCGGGGCCGATGGTCATAACCAGGGAGGCGATGGCTTTGCCTGTTGGGGTCATGGCGGATAAATTGGCGGAGCCGCCAGAAACACAGATGGATAGGTAGAAGAAGGCGTCGGTGAAACTGTTGATAGCGGGGTTGATCTCTTTTTCAGCCCGATAGAGGGCGGCCGCGGCCGCGCCCAGAAACATAAACGTAGAATCCATTGGGTTCTTTTCTACCCAATCTAAAAACAACCCCTCGACCTTATCCTTGTGGGTTATCAGAGAGAGCAGGCGGGATTGTACCTGCTCATCTGATAGGCCGAGCCAGGTTTGCAGCCAGCCAGGTGGGGTAGGGGCAGATTGGGCCGCTTGTTTGGGGACGTGGCGCAGGAGTTCGTTTAACGCCTGGTTTTGTTCTGGGGTGAGGGGCATTGTTACTCCCAATCATCACGTAAGCGGCGAGCTTCTAAATCTTGCTGCGCCGAGAGGCGGTCTTTGCGTCGGGCCAGGGTTTCTGCTTCCTGATCTAATTCTTGGTGGGCCTGGTTTAGGCTGTGCCGCTGCGCCTGCTGTATGTGGGTAAGCCGCTCCAGGGAGATGAGCTGCTCTTCCTGCTCGGTCAGAGAGCCATCCTGACGGCGGACTTGTTCTATCTGCTTTTGCAGGCTCTCAATCACCTGGCGTAGTTGAGCGGTGGCCTGGGTATGTTCTTGATAATGGGCGTGGGCGGTATCGGCTTGCTGTTGGGCCTGGAGGAGGGAAGAAAACGCGGCCGCGTATCCATCCTCGCCTGGGGCTAATGCGTCTACTTTTTTTTGTTGGGCTGCGGCCGCGGCCCGTGCCTGCTCATACCGTATCTGCGCCCGCTTTTCTCTGGCCCGGCTCAAATCTAACTCCTGACGTAACCCCTTTAGCCGGGTCTGGCTCTCGGCCAATACCGTCTCCATTCGCCCTGGGGGGGTATATGGCTCTTCACCAACCAGATCGTTCAGAGCGGTACGTATAAGCAGTTGGATTCGGTCGCGCCAGCGCATGAATTTTCCTTATGGGGAATTTTGTTTTCCTTACTAGAAAAAATCTTTTCCTTAGTTGAAATTGGGAGACCATGCCGTCAAAATAAAATTCATCGCCAAGACGCAAAGGACGCTAATGAGTTACTGGAGAGTGGGGACTGGTCTAATCTCGAATCTCCACTCCCTAATCTGAGTTCCCGTTTTCGATTATTTTTCTTCGCGCTTTTGGCGTCTTGGCGGTTCCTTTCTTTCTCACTGGGCTGCCCGCAGGTACAGATCTTCAAAAGGCAGATCATTGAGAATAGGCAGATCGGCTAATAGAGCCTGGGCCTGGCTGACGGTAGTTTTGTCATTCCCTTTGGCTTTGCTGTGCAAACTTTTCAGCACCTCGCGGACGGTTTGCCCTTTTAATTGGTTGACGTCTAGCAGCTTTTCTGTCAGGCTCATCAGTTCTGGGATCATCCCCCCTAGCTCGCCCATAGCATGACCGTTGCTCTGACCCATGTTGAGCAGCCCATCACCATTGGGGTCGCCGGTGAGCTTATTGGCCATCTGTTGGGCCAGGGCACGTACTGGCTGCGGAGTGTTGGCGACGACTTCTCCCAGTCCATCAGCTAAGGTGACCATACGGAGCAGGGACGCGGCCGCGTTGGGGTCTCCAATCAGCTTAATATTCATCGCCGACATGGCCGTTGCCAGGGCCTGGGCCTTGGCCATCTCGATACGCACCTGAGCATCTAGCTCGAGTTTGAGGATTTCGACCCGCTGGGCCACTCCATTGAAAGCGGCCAGAGCTTCGGCTTTGGCTTTTTCACTTTCGGCGTGGGCCAACCCCTGCGCTTTGATGGCTTCCGCTTCACGCAAACCGGCTTCCGCTTTGGCTTTGAGAATATCAGCCTGGGCCAGCCCTTCGGCTGAGGCTTTGGCTTTGGCGGCTTCGGCGCGGAGTTTCTCGGCTTCTGTTTCGGCCTGGGCCTGGGTACGTAAGGTTTGGGCCTGCTTGAGGGCCGCTTCTGCTTCGGCCGAGGCAATCTCTTTTAACGCTTTGGCCTGGGCCTCGGCTTCCCGCTGCTTACGTAAGGCATCCAGTTCAATCCGGTTTTTCTGATCGATCATCGCTTTTTGGGCTTCTCGTTCGGCCTCAATGACACTAATACGGGCTTCTCGTTCGGCCTGCTGGGTGGCCTCGACCGTCTTGACGGCCTGGGCAGCTTCTTCACGTTGGGCCAGCACCAGCAGACGCTCTTTTTCGGCTGTTTCCCGCTCTTGTTCTGCCTGAACGACGGCAATTTGCCGCTGTTGTTCAGCCAGCTCAATTGCCTGGCGGCGAATAACTTCGGCGGCCATGACTTCTTGCTGTTTACGCTCGTTTTGGATGGCTAACTGCTGCTCTTTTTCTAACTCGGTGAGAGCGACGGCCCGTTCTTTGGCCACACGGGCCAGTTCGGAGCGTTGGATTTCCTCGAATACTTTCTGGTCGGCGTGGGCTTTTTCGGTGGCTTGGAGGGTACGGACTTCACGCTCTTGGGCCGCGGCCGCTAAAGCCAAATCCCGATCCAGGTCTAGCCGCAGCTTGGCCGCTTCCGTATCTCGCTGTTTAATTTCAATTTCGGTACGCCGCTCAATGTCGTTGCGCTCACGGAGGGCTTGTTGAATAACCTGGGCGTTGGCGCGGGCGACTTGTGCCCCAAAGACATCATCGGTGCCAAAGGTGCCTTGTTTGGCAGCCCGCAAGGTGACGATGGAGACGGATTCAAGCATGAGGCCGTTTTCTTCTAAATCGCGTTTGAGCCGTACCTGCACCTGGTCAATGAACTCGTTGCGCTCCTGGTGTAGGCTCATCAAGGTAAAGGTGGCGGCTACGTCGCGCAAGGCCCCGTCTAGTTTGGCATCTACGAGTTGTTTAACGGCGTTGGCGTCTACCTGTTTGCCCCCGATGGTGCGTGCGGCCGCGATAACCCCCTCGGTCGAAGATTGCACCCGGATATAAAAGATGACTTTGATATCCACATATTGGGGATCAATGGTCAACAAGGCATTGCTCTCGGTGCGCTCAATTTCAATGGCCATCGTGCCTAGATCAACCCAACTGATCTCGTGGATGACCTTAAAGACCCAGGCCCCACCATTCATTACGACTTTGGGCAAAGCCTCAGGGGTGCGGAACAGACCGCCGGTGCGGACATAAGCACGGTTAGCTGGGGTTTTTATGTATGACTTCAAGATGGAAGCGACTAAGGCTACGAAGATGAGGGTAGCAATCCCGATGATGGCGAAAATAATAAGAGGCTGCATATCTAACTCCCTTGTAAATCGAACTTCCAGTTCGATACGCGATTTAAAAAAATCGCGTTACACATTTTCACTTATTCATAGGTGCGCCGTGGCACGTTTTGTCTCCTACGATAATCGAGTGGCGGTATATCGTTTTTCTTCAGGGTCAAAAGATACCAAAACAATCTCACTATCTTGGGGAATGGGTTCTTCACTCTGCACTACAGCGAAAACATTGATAGGCATACCCCCCTTGTCTCTGACCCGAACCAGCCCATAGTTGTTGTCTAGCTGGCGGCTTAGCACCACCCCAGAGCGGCCGACTAAATCTTTCATTGCTGTGGCGGTTGTGCTGACCGGGGGTAAGGCCCGGCCAATAAAACGGGCAACACGAGAACTAATTAGCCCACCGCCTAAGAACGATAATAAACCAACCGGAGCAATAACCAGGGATGGGTAACTGGCAAAGAGGGATTCAACCAGGCTGTTGAAAACCCAGCCGAGAATGCCCACAGCCCCAAAGAGGATAATTAACACTACAAATAAGGGAGCTTTGCCTACACCAATAAAAGCGAGGATATTCAAAGCTGAAAAGCCGCTGCCGGTATCTAAATCATCGGCCTGATCCAGGCTGCTATCTCCATCTAAATCACTGTCAGCATCAAAATCAGCGTCGGCGTCAGCATCGAAATCGGTGTCCAGGTCACTGTCCAGATCAACATCACTATCTTGCTCTCCCCCCAGTCCCACCAGCTGTAGTCCGGTCAGGATGAGGCATAAGAAAAGCAAAATAGAGAAGGGCAGGTTGTACCAGGCGGTAATGAAACTCCAGGTTTCAGTCAACATGAGAGCACTCCTGGTTGTATTATCGGCGGGTAATTTTGATCATGGCTTGTTTCGATTGAATGGATTATAACAAACTTTGTTGGTTCTACCCTGTTTGTTAAATAGGGTAAGATTAGGGTGTTTGACAGTGATAAAGTTGCCTCACTAGAGAAAATGGGTGCTAACTATTGTTGATAATACGCAAATTAGATGAGGAAGGTTGTAAGTGAGTTTCTTAAAACGGTTATTTGGTAAGAAAGAGGTGCCGTATATTACGATTGTGTCGGGGCTGCCCCGTTCGGGTACTTCGATGATGATGAAGATGTTGGCGGCGGGAGGGCTGCGGCCGCTTACTGACGAGGTTCGCACGGCTGACATTGACAACCCAGAAGGGTATTATGAGTTTGAACGGGTGAAGCAGTTGGATAAGGGGGATACCGCCTGGCTGCCAGAAGCACAAGGGCGGACGGTTAAGGTGATCACCGCTTTACTCAAACATTTACCCCCAGGGTATGAATACCGGGTTGTTTTTATGCGGCGGCGCATTGAGGAAGTGCTGGCTTCGCAAAAGAAGATGCTGTTGAATCGGGGGGAAGCAGCAGATGAGGTCAGTGATGAAGAGTTGGCTCAGCTTTATCGCCGTCATTTGGGGCATGTGGATGCCTGGTTGAGCAACCAACCGAATGTGAAGGTGCTGCATGTGAATTACAACAGTATGCTCAAAACTCCGGAAGCTGAGCTGCCGGCCCTGTTAGCTTTTTTTGATCATACTCTGGATGGGGAGAAGATGCTCCAGGTGGTAAATCCTGACTTGTACCGTAACCGGACGTGAAACCGGTGGGGCGGGGGGAGCTGCCCTTATCTGTGTCACGCAAATAAAATACGCGGCCGCGCCGAACCCCTGTCTCGTCAGATGGCCGTGCGGCCGCCTGATTTTGCCGGAGTCTGGGTGAAATCAATTTGCCAGGGTTTAATTATTTTGGTTTGTTAGTTGTTTTTTTGATTTGTCAATTACTATACGTAATAACATAAGATAAATTATTGAAGGTGTGTATGGGAAAATTTGTTAATTACTATACGTAATGACATAACAAACTTTTGGCTGCCGGCCTGCCAAGATTGCCTCTATAGGACTTACGCAATCCAGTGAGAATTTGTGATAATGGGTGAATGAGCAAATTA
>JAHDWJ010000029.1:73645-82481 GCA_023384415.1 Anaerolineae bacterium | reverse complement strand
ACGGGAGCGTTTCGTTCCCACCTGCCTCGCCCCGCTTTGGCTGAACAGGATTTTGATCAAACGGGAGCGTTTCGTTCCCACCTGTCTCGCCCCGCTTTGGCTGAAACGGAAGGGGTAAAGGGGGTGAGACAGGCGGGAATCAGGTTGAACCGTTTGACCCGGATGGTTGCCCGCCTGTCCCACCCCTACCACGGGTTTTAAATTGAGAATTGCTGTCTTTTCTTGCCTGTCATTCGATATGTAGTAATATTACATTGTTATAACATTTGCGTCAAAAAACGGACAACCGGGTAGGGACGGCTGAAGATGAGACCAACGAAACCGATTCGGGCTGCGGCCGCACAGTTTGCGGTCACCAATGATATAGCGGCCAATTTAGCCACCTGCTGCCGGATGATTGATGAGGCGGCGCGGCCGCAGCCTGATATTGTCGTCCTGCCAGAATTTTGTAACCACGTGGCCTGGTACACAGACCGGGATCACAGCTACGCCGCAGCCGTAGACCTGGAAGGAGAGTTTCTGCAAACCATTGGGGGCAAAGCGGCCGCACACCAAATTTATCTCATGCTCAACTGCACCGTCCGCCGCTCAGAAAACCGGGTCACCGGCACCAATTTACTGTTCGGACCAGATGGCCGCTTGCTGGCGCAGGCTGACAAACAAGTTCTGATGGGCAATGAGAACAACTTCCTGGAGCGAGCTAGCCAAAACTGTGACATCATTCATCTTCCCTGGGGACGGGTAGGGCTGTACTCCTGTATGGATGGAGTCATCTTTGAGACAACCCGGGGGCTAGCCATAAGAGGGGCACAGCTTCTACTCAACAGCCTCAACTCCTTCGCCAAAGATGAAGGATCGCTCCATATCCCTGTGCGGGCAGCCGAAAATAAGCTGTTTGTAGTAGCCGCCAATAAGGTCGGGCCACTGGTGCCCCCAGACCTGCTGCCGGCTGTTGCCGCCCGACTGCAAATCGCCCCCGAACAACTTCACGGGGCCGGCCACAGCCAAATCGTGGCCCCAGATGGCACGGTGCTGGCACAGGCCCCCACCAGCGGCGAAGCAGTCATTTGGGCCGATCTTGACCTGGCCCAGGCAGATAACAAGCTCCGTCCTGATGGCACCGACATTCTCAAGAGCCGCCGCCCTGCTCTTTATCAGTCGTTCCGGCAGCCCCCTCACCCCCGGCAAAAACCGCCTGGCCCACCAGAGGTGCTGGCCGCCGTCTACCAGCCCGCCCAACGCGGTGAGTTGGGACAATGGGATGATCTATGGACCCAATTGGCACCCCCGCCCGCGCTCATCGTCCTGCCAGAGCTGGCTTTTGTACCCGGCGGTCAGGTAACAGATGTGTCTATCGCTGCCAGAGCGTCAGCCGAGGGGGTGACGCAGTTGCAACAAATGCTGCAAGGAACCGATACCGTTGTGGCTACCACCGTGGTCGAAATCGCCCAATCTTCATCCTTCCACACCGCCGTTCTTATCAGCCAGGATGGGATTATTTTACGCCAACCTCAACTGCACCCCTGCGGCCGCCATCCCTGGGTGACTGCTTTGGGAAATGGGATAACGACGATTGACCTGGAGTGCGGCCGCATCGCTTTAGTGGCCGGCGGTGATGCCATTTACCCGGAAACGTTCCGTCTATTAGCCTTACAAGATGTGGAAATTGTCCCCGTCTCTACCCACATTTTAGAAACGTGGGAAGCTCGCCTGGGGCTGCTAGAGCGGGCAGCCGAAAACCGGCTCAATCTGCTCGTTGGCTCACCTCAGAACAGTATGATTCTGGCAGCCGATCCCGATTTCACCCTGTGGACAGCCTGGGAGCGGCGACCCTTCGATGGCAACATCAACCACCCCATCGTCACCCGTGCCCTGGCCCGCCCCGGTCTGACCTGCGCCCCCATTTACCCCGCCGCCACCGCCAATCGCACCATCAGCCAAAAAACAAACGTCGTGGAAAGTCGCCCCTGGTGGTTGGTAGATGGGCTGGTGAAAGCAAGAGATTGAGAGATCAGGGGCGATTTTTTTAGTTTGCACACCCTACAGAATGGGCTATACAGCTTATGAAAGCATTACATGGAATCCGTTTGCTTGACCTGACCCACATGCTCAGTGGCCCATATGCCGGAATGATGCTGGCTGATTTAGGGGCTGAGACAATTAAGATTGAACCTCCTGGCACGGGTGAGGGAACGCGCCGCCTGTTGGCCGATGATCCCAACAACAGTTGGCACGGCATGGGGGCCTACTTTCTCACCCTGAACCGGAACAAAAAAAGCGTGACTCTGAATCTCAAATCGGCCGAGGGGCTGGCTCTTTTTTATGAGCTGGTGCAAACCGCTGATATTGTCCTGGACAATTTTAGTGCAGGGGTGACAGAGCGGCTGCAAATCAGCCATGACCACCTGGCAACCATTAACCCACGCATCATCACCTGCACCATCACCGGCTTTGGCGAAACTGGCCCGGACACTCAGCGACCAGCCTTTGACATGGTAGCCCAGGCGATGGGCGGAGGGATGTCTATCACCGGGCAGTCTGGCAGCCCCCCTACCCGGGCCGGTATTCCTATCGGCGATTTGGGTGGAGGTCTGATGGGGGTTGTAGGCATTTTGGCCGCTCTGGTCGCCCGGCAGCAGACCGGACGAGGCCAGCATGTGGATATTTCTATGCTCGATGCCCAGATCAGCCTGCTCAACTACATGGCTACCATGTATTTCTTATCCGGTGAGATTCCCGATAAGCTGGGGAATGGTCATTTTGTGCATGTACCCTACAACACCTTTCCCTGCCAGGATGGGTATATCATCGTGGCCGTCATTACCGATAATTTTTGGGCCAATCTCATGGCCCTGGTTAATCTGCCAGAGCTGGATAGTGAAGAAAACCGGGGACAACCCGGCCGATGGCGTAACCAGGAGCAGATCAATGCCCGGCTGAGTGAGCTGTTCCAGAGTAACAGCCAGGCTTATTGGATTGAAAAGCTGCGCTCCGCCCGTATTCCCTGCGCTCCGGTCAATAATTTCGCTCAGGCCCTGGCGGATCCCCAAATTTTGGCCCGACAGATGGTGGTGGATGTGCCTCACAGTTTAGGCGGCCGCATCCGTATGCCCGGCAATCCGATTAAGTTGTCAGAGACTCACGAGGAAAGCTACTCCCCGCCGCCGCTCTTGGGCCAGCACACTAGTGAGCTGCTCCGCGCCCTGGGCAAGACCGAAGGGGAAATGAAGGCGTGGCGAGAGGCGGGGGTAATATGAAACAAGTCAATTTAACCAGAACGCGGGTTTTTATGGGCCGCCTGACTGGGGGAGTAGAGGTGGTGGGGGCGTTAGCGGCCGCGGCCGCAGCCCATCAAGTGCAAAGCGGAACCCTGGAGTTGCTAGGGGGGCTGCATGAGGTGGAGCTAACCACCTATGATTTTGTCACTCAGCAGCGGCTTAAACCCCTGGTCTGGCAGCGGCCGCTGGAAATTATCGCCGGGCATGGCACCATCAGCCTGCTTACGGGACAGCCCCATGTTCATTTACACCTGACCCTGGCCTTTCGTGACGACGCGGCCGCAGCGGGAATAACCGTCATTGGCGGGCACTGCGGCCGCGCCCTGGCCTTTGCCGTGGAGTTCACCCTCACCGCCTATGATGGTAATCCCATGCAGCGAACCTGGCATGAAGAAACAGGGCTGATGCTTTGGGAGAACACTCCGTAAATCCTGTAAATCCCTGTTCCCCATTTGACAAAAGAGCCGGGTGGAATTATATTATTGTTACAATGTTATGACATTTAGCGGCCATTATCCACCCTTCGTCATCCGTCTTCCGTTCAAAAAAACTGCCATGACCACTTTAGATAGAACCTCACCCGTCCCGCTTTATTTCCAGCTTAAACAAGTTTTGCTGGGCAAAATTCAGCAGGCTGAGTGGCAAACAGGGGATTTGATCCCCAGTGAGCAAGAGCTGCAAGAGGCTTACAGCCTGAGCCGAACGACAGTACGCCAGACCCTGGCCGATATGGTCAATGAAGGATGGCTGCACCGGGAACGCGGCCGCGGCACCTTCGTCACCCGCCCTAAATTCGCCCACGATCCCGTCAACCGCCTCAGCACTACCGAATTTCTGCTCCAGCAAGGGATCACCCCGGGGTGGCGTGTTCTGGAAAAAGGGTGGCAGCTGCCTTTAGAGGATGTGGCCGAAAAGCTCAAACTTTCCCCTGATGAAGAGCTGTATCGGATTCACCGGCTGCGCCTGGCCAACGATGAGCCAATCGGCTTTCATTTCGCCTATGTCACCCCAGCCATCGTCCCCTACATCAACGAAGCGGCTCTGACCGAAGGGGGATCTCTGCGCTATTTACGCACCGCTCCCCAGATGCACAACTGCCGGGTCACCCGCACTTTAGAAGCCAGTGCCGCCCAGGAAACAGAGCATACCCTGCTGCATATGCCGGTGGGATCACCTGTGCTGCTTATCGAGCGGCTCATTACCGCCGAAGATGGCACCCCGCTGGAGCTGATGTGGGCTTCATACCGGGGAGATCGGTTTAAGTATCAATTCACCTTATGATGGAGACGGAAGACGAAAAGCGGAACACCCTTTTCGTCTTCCGTCTTTCATCCTCGATCATGCACGAGGGGCCAATGAAAGATTACGGTTCTATCAGCCAGCGACCTTATCAATGTTTTATGGGCCAGTGGGAAGGGTTATGCAAAACCTTTGATGCTCAGGGGAATTTTGTTGAAGCGTCCGCTGTCCACATGAATGTCTATTGGGTAGACAAAGATAAATGGCATTTACACGAGCATTTTGAAAATTTATATGGGGTGGGGGAGACTGTTTTTCATACCGACATTGAGGTTGCGGGTAAAACCTGCTTCGCCGCCAATGAGATGCTGCGGCTGGAAGGCACGGAGTTGACCCCCTACAACTACGTTTTCACCATCCACAGTGATGTGTCGAAGACGACCGTTTACAACAACCATTATTTCCTGGACGCCAACACCCGTCGCATCATCACCCACAAGGTCCGGGATGGGCGAACCCATATTTTCCAGATACAGGATTTTGTGCGCGTCAGTTGAATGGTGTCTGGCCTGATCTTACCTGAATTCCCTTATGATTATTCAGACTGCCCCCCCTAACGAACCCCACCGGGTGATTTACCAGGTAGACCATGCCCGCATGTCGGGACAGTTCGCGGCCGCGTTCGGTAATACCCAATTTGCCCCCCCAGAACCACGCAGACTGCTCATCTTTATCACCGCCCACCATGATGAGGGGTGGCGGGAAACAGACGCGGCCGCGCTCCCAGATGCCCACACCGGCCTGCCTTATCACCTGACCCAAACCCCTTTACCTGAACTGCTCAAAACGGCGGCCGGCTCCCCAGATTTTAATCAGCAGCACCACCCCTACTGCGGCCTACTTTCCAGTATGCACACCTACGGCCTCTATCATGGCCGGTACGGCCTCAGTGATAAAATTTTTATCAACATCGTGCCCGCCGAATACAAAACCGCCGTGCAGACAATGCTTGATGGTGAATTGGCCCGGCAGGCCAACCTCAAAACGATATTAGCCCAGGATGCCGAAACCGCTGCCTGGATTGAGCCAGAACGGTTATTCCACAATTACAAGCTGCTCCAATTTTTTGACACCCTGGCCCTCTACTTCCAGATGGTTCACCCGGAAGCCCGCAGCCAAACTCAGTTTCTCAACGTTCCCAGGCAGGTGGGGGATGATGTGACCATTACCATCAAACCGGCAGGGGATGGGGTTTACCAACTTGCCCCATACCCATTTGCCGAAGATGGCCTGACGTTTAGCTATCGGGGGCGACTCCTCTCACCCTACCCTCCTGGCACGGACCTGGCGGCCGCACTGGATGCGGCGCCGGTGGTGGTGGAGACGGTGACAATTGTCCAGGGTGAGGACTGAGGGATGGCTATCATCCGTCTTCCGCTCTTTATCAACACACAATGAGTACCCAGGCACAACAGTTCACGCAGGGGATTGGGCAGTGGGCCGGCACAGCAGAGGTGTATGATGGTCGCGGCCGCTTCCTGGGCAATGGCAGCGATAATCGGCAGGTACAGCGGCTGGATGAGGCCCATATCCGCATTGATGTCAGCTTTGTTGGCCCCTTCAAACATGCCGGTCATTACTTTATTGCCGAACAGGGCAGCAGCCGCCTCTACCAGGGGCCGGCCAATGTGGGGTATGCGGAGACCTTGCACCCAAACCTGATAGATGCCACCGCTTATTGGCCAGCATTGGGGTTAAGCCAGCAATTTTTTCTCCTGGTACTCCCCAATGGTCATACCCAACTTTCACTAGCCTTCATGTCCCGGGGAGAAAAGCTGATTTATGTGGTGGTAGGGCAAAATGATCGAGTGAAGGCAAAGACAGAAGAAGAAGGACAAAAGACGGAAGGAAATGCAGTGATTCCCGTCTCCTTTCTCAGCGGCACAAGTTATGATCTGGCGGATGATCCGGCAGCAGGGCGCGGCCGCATTTTGCTCCACCGTTCTGGTCTCTGGTCAGGAGAGTTAACCACCCTGGACGGACAACTGCGCCCCTTGCCCCCCAGCCAGTACAGCGAGCAGGTCGCCGCCGCCGGGTCAGAGTTACGAGTAGAAATAGCTGGAACCGCCTTCGCGGCCGCGCCCCAAACCACCCATTTACACACCAACCAATGGGAAGCGTGGTCAGATGCGGGCAACTTAGTAGGCAGCTACAGCCTGAGCGGCGGCCGCGCCCTCAGCGGACATTTCCATTTTCTACCTGACCAGATGCGCCTGTGGCGGCGGGAAGTCGTCAGCCACGATGGCCACCGCAAAGCGGTGCTGCATACCTGGTATCGCGGCCGCACCCGCATTGGGGTGCAGTTTGGCGTTCTGGAATTTGCCGAATGACCATCCACCCATCACCCAGCCAGCCTCCGTCTTTCCTCGGCGCCTGGCTGGTGCAAGAATACGTTTACAACCCTGATGGGACTTTCGCCGGCACCGTACAGCAGCGGCGGGAACTGGTCCGGCAGCCCGATGGCCGCATTCGGGTGACTCAGCATTGCCAGCCTGGTCCAGAATTGGCCGGGCATCCGATGGGCCGGTTTACCGGAACACCCGTCTTTGACCTGACCGTTGCGCCGCCTTACCGACATTATCACGGCCCGGCAGTCATCGGTACAGCCATCACCTGGAGCGACGGGGTGATGACCGGGCAGGGAATCTGGCCTGAATTCGGCCACAACTTCCGCTCCTTTACCATTTTGACCCAACCGGCACGGCAATTGACCGGGGGCAAATTCAGCAATGCCAGCCAGATGGTCGCCAATATCATCGGCCTGGTTGTGCCTGAAGAAGCGGCCAATGGGTGGCCCACTTTTAGCGGCCCCCACTGGCCCGGTGAACTGGCCCAAACCTGGGTCGGTACCGCCGAAAAGGTTAGGGTGAGTAGTTTAGAAAGTGCGGTGCGGCCGCTGCATCGCCGGTATCTTACCCAACAGGGATGGCAGGGGTGGCAGGATGAACCGACCAACGCCCCCACCACACAATGGCAGCTAACCGCCGACGGCCAACGGTGGCGTGTATCTGGCAATAGACAGACCATCCCCCTGCACGGCATCGGCAAACAGTTTGGTTGGCTGCTAGAAATTGAAGCGGTTGTTGGGTTCAACCACACCGTTATGATGATGGAACTACTCGACGCCGCGGGCAATCAGCTAATCGGCTTGCGCCACTGGCTGGTAGATAACCAACTATTCGAGGTCGAAATTACCCGTTTGCAACCAGGGTAGAAGACGAAAGGCGAATCTACATTTAATCCTCAGTCCTCAGCCCTCAGTCCTTATCAAGGAGACCCATGACCACACCCACTACCCAATCTTTACTTGAACTGGTAGATGCGCGGCCAGAAGTAGATAACCAGGAGCTTTTTGATGCCCTGTGGCAAATCCTGGCTGAACTGCGGGCCAAAGTAAACGACCGGTTCACCCTACACCCCGATCCTTCTACGGCCAATTTGCAACCTTACCATTCCCTGGATGGGCAGGCCAAAGGGTTCCTCAGCGGCTTCAGCGGCCCGGAGATTGAGTGGATGGTACATAGTTGGATTGGCACCCCCCAGACCAGTTTTACCAACATGCACCTGACTATCTGGCTGCGGCCGCAAACCCGCGTCCCCCATTTTGGTATGGCCCTGGGCACCATGCCCGATATTTTCGTCTATATGGATTATGTACCCCGCGTAGATTTAATGACCGATCTCGATTATTTAGACCGGTATTACGAGCCGGTCAATCAATCCTTTTTACGGCTCAAACAAGACAGCCGCTTCTCCCCCTTCGTCAGCAAAACAGTCTACATGCGCCAGAGCCAGAGCCATACCAGCCATTGTTACCTGGTGCCCCCCAGCCCGGAAACCCTCACTATCATCCGTGATCTGGCCCATGAGATGATGGATCGCTGGTTAGGCTGGTTAGATGCGCCTGAACCTACGCCCGCTGCCGAGCAGGCCGCTTTGGCCCAGCGGGATCAATTTATCCGTCGGGCCATCGCCGAGCGAGACCCGGCCAACGCTATGGGGGTCCGGCTGTTTGGGGAACCGCTGACCAATCAACTCGTTCGCGCCCTCTGGGGAGGGGATAAGAAGGAGTAAGCGAGTTTGCGAGTTTGCGAGTTTGCGAGTTTGCGAGTTTGTGAGTTTGTGAGTTTGTGAGTTTGTGAGTTTGTGAGTTTGTGAGTTTGTGAGTTTGTGAGTTTGTGAGTTTGTGAGTTTGTGAGTTTGTGAGTTTGTGAGTTTGTGAGTTTGTGAGTTTGTGAGTTTGTGAGTTTGTGAGTTTG
>JAHDWJ010000029.1:0-73545 GCA_023384415.1 Anaerolineae bacterium | reverse complement strand
GAGTTTGTGAGTTTGTGAGTTTGTGAGTTTGTGAGTTTGTGAGTTTGTGAGTTTGCGAGGTATATGGGCCTCGCTTTTTCTCAGGGGACAGTAGATGATCCGAGCTATTTATCGAACGGCGAATGCGGGTGTGGCCGTATCACCCTCACCGTATAATACCCTGATGATGAAGCTGTTTTATCCCGCCGCACCTACCGGCAGCGAGGAGGAACAAAACAGCGGCGTTATCCCGGCTGATGCGTCCCAGGCTCCGTTCCCGGTGGTTATTTTTATGCCGGGGGTAAACGTGGGGCTAGAAGGGTATCAATGGCTGGCGGTGCGGCTGGCCCAGGCGGGATTGGTGGTTGTCACCTACAACTGGGTTGCCGAGGATATGCCGGGGTATGTGAGCCTGACCCCTGGGGTCAACCTGGCGGCCCTGGCCCCTGATGTTTATGGAAGCCAGCCAACCAGCACCGCCCTGGCCGCGATTCGGGCCGAACTGCTCCGCCTGAATTACCCTTCCCATACTCCCAAAAACCCTCTGACTGGCCTGTTGGACTTAAAGAAGATTATTCTGGGCGGGCACTCTGCGGGGGGGACGATGGCCCTGCAAAATTGTAACCCACGCTGGTTCTCTGGAGTCGCGGCCGCGTTCAGCTATGCCGCTCATACCATGGCCAGCACCATGCTCGGCTACCCTCCAGAAACCATCCTGCCCCTGCCTGATGCCTGCCCCTGCCTCATCATGGGGGGGACAGAAGATGGCGTGATTGCCGCCAGCAGCGGCCGCTACGCCAGCGAGCGCGGTCATCCTACCACCGCCATTGAGCGCACCTTCCACGAAGCCCTCAAAGGGGGGCGTGAGGACTGCTATCTGGCCTTACTCAAAGGGGCCAACCATTTCACCATGACTTACCCTCAGGACGAAACCACCGGGCGGCCCTTTCTCGATTGGCCCACCACCCAACCAGAGGCCGCCCTGCGTGACCTGGTAGCCGACCTGATTTTACAGTTTATCAACGCCCATATCCGCCACCAGCCAGAAGCCCACACCGCCCTGGCGCAAATGCAAAATGATTTGCTGGCTGCCTGGATTAACAAATAACCAAATCTGGAAAAGTTAGAGAATTAAGATGCTGAAAACGCACAGCTCGAAACTCGAAACTAAAAACGCGGAGCTTATTTTCGGAGGAGCTACTCATGTTAAAGAATTTCTGGTACGCCATTGAATTTAGCAGCGTCGTCACCCGCAAGCCGATGCGCCTGACGGTCTTGGGGCAGGAGCTGGTTCTCTATCGTGACACCCAGGGACGGCCGGTAGTGATGAGCGACTTGTGCGTTCACCGGGGCGGGGCGTTATCTGATGGGGAGTTGGAGGGGGATTGTATCCGCTGCCCGTACCATGGCTGGAAATATGAGCCGGGGGGAGCCTGTGTCGAAATCCCGGCCAACCCGGCCGGCCGCCCCATCCCCCTCAAAGCCCGCGTAGATGCTTACCCAGCCCAGGAGAAGTATGGGTATATCTGGGCCTTTTTGGGTGACTTACCCGAAGCGGAGCGGCCGCAGATCCCCCACCTGCCCTACTTTGATGATCCCAGCCTACGCCGCCTGGAAGGAGAGTTCAAATGGAATGCCCATTACGCTCGTGTCCTGGAAAACGGGATTGATTTCGCCCACGCCCCCTGGGTCCATGGCAGCTCCTTTGGTAATCGGGAAGAGCCGGAAGTAGAAGATTACGAAGTGCTTTTTATCAATGAGCTTTCCGCTTCGGCTACTGTCACCTTAAAACCCCCTCCGGCCAAAGGGCTGTGGAGCTTCCTCTATAAGAAGGGGCGGCCGGCCGTTAAAACCAGCAATACCTGGTGGATGCCTAACATCTCCCTGCTAGAAGTACGGCTGCCAATGGGCAATATGCGCCTGTACAATGCCCATGTGCCCGTAGATGATTCCACTACCATCAGTAAATGGGTGCAGCTGCGGGATTTTTTCACCGGCAGTTGGGCTGATGGGGACGCCCGGCGGCGGGTGCTGAAAATTTTCTTGCAAGATCAGCCGACGGTAGAGGCGCAGCGACCAGAGCTGCTGCCGTATGATCTGGCGGCTGAACTCCATATCAAATCAGATGCCATTCAGGTGGCGTACCGCAAAACGCGCAATAAATATCTGGATATGGGGTATGGCATTGATATGCACCGCATTGCTTCGGAATATTCGCGCCATCAGGCCACGGTTATTCCGTCTCCAGCCCGGCGGGAGAACCCGGAACTGGCCCATGCCTGGGTGATGAAGGAAGTGCCGGTACGCGGCCGCGACCTGCCCGAAGGGCACAAGCTCCGCCGCGCTGGCGACCCCAAGAAAACAGAATTATGGCAGCAAGAACAAGAATGATAGACAACGGCGGACGGAAGATGGAATATTGTCAGCCCTTCCTCTTCCGTTCCGAAAAGGAACCCCTATGTCCCTGGCCAAACAATTGAGTCACACTACTCTGAACAAAATCATCAACCGCTTCGGGTTAACGGAAACAGGATCACCTTATTTGACCCTGCACTCCCCTATGTCGCCTGCGCCGGTGGGGGAGCTGCGCCTTTTTAGCGGCGGCCGCGTCCATCAACTGGTCTACATTGGTTTATCCGTTCCCCCCATTGGGTTGGATTCCCACATGATTTTCGCCTTCACCCCCCCAGACAGCCCCCTGCCTCATTTCACCCTGGATTCAGTGCTGGCCGGCCCCCATTTTGCCTTTCACCTGGATTTAATCCCCCGGGTAGACCTGGGGGCCAACCTGGCCTACATCAATGAACTGTTTGAGCCATTAACCCCCATTTTCAACGCCACTAAAACCATCGAAGGATTAACCCCGGCCCACCTCTCCCCGCGTCAATACGCCCTCATGTCTCCCTGGATGCTGGCGTATCGAGCCAATGAGTCAGCGTTTAGCCAGATTGATGAACAGGTAGAGCAGTTTCTCACCCATTGGTTCGCCATTATCGAAAATGACATCTCAGGGGAAACCTTAGCCAGCTTGTCTAGCAGCGATCTGGCCGAACGGGATCGGCGCAACCGGGCGGCCATCTTTAGCCCAGAGGTAGACCCGGTGTGGGGTCAGGTAGAGCGGCTGGTTGGGGCGGAGATGGGGAAAAAGATGCGGGAAATTTTGCGGGGGGATGTATGAGTCAACCTTCTCAATGGCAGCAAAGTATTGAAGGGGAGTGGCATGGGATACCCTCTATTTTTGACGCCCAGGGAAACCATGTGGGGTACAACAAGGTGTACCGGTCGAGTGTGTATGAAAGCGGCCGCACCACCTACACGATGGATACTCGCTTAGATGCGGTAGGGCCGCTGCGGGCACGGTACGAAGCCACTGAGTTTGCCTTTGGTGTTCAAGACAGTGACCAGGATCGCATCTACCTGGGGCCAGATTTTATCGGGGCCGGCCACCCCTATGGCTCATTGGTAGATGCCCATTATTATTCTCCGGCCTGGCGCAGTGATTTGCGAACGATGGTGCATATCCTGCCCGATGGGCAAACTCAGGTGTACTCTTCTCTACTCTATGATGGGCCAACTATCAGCGGCGTTTTTAATGGGTTGTACCGGGTGGCTTATGATTATCACACCAACCCAGAGACAAAAGCGGCCATTGATGCTTTTGTAGCTCAGGAGCAGGCTAACGGAAAAAAGTCACACGTTCTGCCTAATAAACAGCGCGGCCGCTGGGTGGGTGAAATGCAGCTGTTTGACGCTCAACAGCAGCCGGTCGGCACCAATCAGGTAACGATAACCTACTCCCCCCTGGATTTGGTGCGGGCAGAGGTGCAGGTCACGATCAGTGGGGTGATAGAGCGGACGTACCGTTTTGGGCGCACCCGGTATAACAACCAGCATACGTTTGATGGGCCAGAGGTGTATGGCAATGGGCTGGGGTATGGCCGCGCTTTGTACACCAGTCAACATTTTTACGGTGAGGCGATGAAGGTACGCGGCCGCGAATTTATCATTGACGACCACTATACCCTCAGCGTTGTCTGGCACTTTTTCGCTTCCGATAAACCCCTCTATATGAGCTTCGGCGTTCTCCATTGGCAGGCCGAAGAAGAGGTGATTAAAGCTGTGTATTAGTGGCTTTCTAAGAGGCAGTATGCAAACAATCGTCATCACCGGTAGTACACGAGGGATTGGGTTGGGGTTGGCCGAGGCATTTTTGGCGCGGGGGTGCCAGGTGATGCTCAATGGCCGAACGCCGGCCAGTGTAGCCCAGGCCCGCAGCCAGTTGACCCAGAAATACCCGGCACAGCAGCTTGATGGCCTGGCCGGAGATGTGACTGATTTAGCGGCAATGGAGCAGTTGTGGGCCGCGGCCGCGGCCCGCTTCGGTCACATCCACATCTGGATCAACAACGCCGGCGTTGGCCACCCCCTATTGCCTGTGTGGGAACTCCCTCCCGAAAAAATCAAACAGGTCATCGAAATTGATTTATTGGGGGCCATCTACGGCGCACGGGTCGCCATTCGCGGCATGTTACACCAGGGAGGCGGCCATCTCTACAACATGGAAGGGTTTGGCAGCAATGGCCGCAGCCGCCCCGGCCTTAGCGTCTATGGCAGCAGCAAACGTGCCCTACGCTTCCTCACCGAATCTCTGGTTAAAGAGACCAAAGGCACACCGGTCAAAGTCAGCGCCCTCAGCCCCGGCATCGTCATCACCGATTTCCTCAGCGAACAATATGCCGATGATCCGGCTGGTTTCATTGAGGGCAAACGTATCTTCAACATATTGGGCGACAAAGTAGAAACGGTCACCCCCTGGCTGGCTGACAAAGTGCTGGGCAACAACAAATCCGGGGCCAGTTTTACCTGGCTCACTCCTGGCATGGTCCTATGGCGTTTTGCCACCGCCCGTCTGCGGCCGCGTGATTTGTTTAGTGAAACCCTCTGATCCAGAGAAACTATTTATAGAGTTACCCACAGATGGGCCTGGCTTTCCTCTTTATTCTAACCGTGTTCCTTTTATCTTTGGCTGTGATCACAGGAGATTTCATGAGCGTGGCACACCACCACGAATGAAAAGCGTAACGCGACTTTCCAAATCGCGTATCGAACTGGAAGTTCAATTTACAAGGGAGTTGTTATGAGTAAAGACGCCCTGGGCTGGCGCAAAAAGTTTGGCGTCATTGCCCCCAGCACCAACACCATCGTTGAACCCGATTTTTACCGCATGACCGTCCCCGGTGTGACCGCCCATTTTTCTCGCATCTGGATACGGAACCAAAACCTGAATGACAATGACGCCTTCGAGGCCCTGCTGGAACAGATTCGCCTGGAGATTGAATACGCCGTGCAGCGCGTAATGACCGCCGAACCCGATTATATGGTGATGGGGATGAGCGCAGAGACATTCTGGGGAGGCATGGAAGGCAATCGGCAGTTTGTGCAGCAAATTAAAAACTGGACCGGGTTAGATGTGGCTACCGGGGCTGAGGCGTGTGAGCGAGCCTTGCACCTTTTTGGGGCCAAACGAATCGGGGTCGTGACCCCATACCAGCCGATTGGGGATGAGAACGTAATCCAGTTTTTCAGTGAAATCGGCTTCGAGGTGGTGCGAATCAAAGGGCTGCGCTGCCCTACCGCCGTCTCTATTGCCCATGTCAGCGAAGATGAACTGCGCCGCGCCCTTATTGAACTAAACGGGAATGATGTGGATGCCCTGGTTCAGGCTGGCACAAACCTGAGTATGGTGGGTCTGGCCGACGAAGCGGAGCGGTGGCTGGGGAAACCGGTCATCGCCATTAACGCCGCCACCTGGTGGATGGCCTTGAGAGATAATGGGATTGAAGATAAAGTGTATGGTGCCGGGAGGTTGTTGCGGGAGTTTTGAAAGGTGGAAGGGTGAGAGAGTAAATTTCCGTCTTCCAACAAACGGATAGTTTTATGCCCAAAATTATCAGCGGTACGGCCCATGTTTATGGGGATAACATTGACACAGATCGGATTATTCCCGGCAAATATACCAAGACCTTAGACCTGGATCAGTTAGCCGCCCATGTGTTAGAAGATTTAGATCCAACATTCCGGGAACGGGTAAAGCCGGGGGATATTCTGGTTGGCGGCCGCAACTTTGGCTGCGGCTCCTCACGTGAACAGGCCCCCCTGGCCCTCAAAGCAGCCGGGGTCGCGGCGGTCGTTGCCCACTCCTTCGCCCGCATCTTTTTCCGCAACGGTATCAACGTTGGGCTGCCCCTGCAAGAAGTCGGCCCCCACGACATCCAGGATGGGGCCATCATCACCCTGGATCTGGTGAACGGACTGGTAGAGGATGAAACAGCCGCCCAAACATACCAGGCCACCAGACTGCCCTCCCTCATGATCAAAGTCTTAGACGCGGGGGGCTTGGTGAATTATCTGCGTGAGCATGGGGATTATTAGCCGCCAATGACCCTTCCCTTGCATAACATTCGTGTCCTTGAATTTACCCATGCCGTGCTTGGCCCGGCGGCTGGGCTGCACCTGGCCGAATTTGGAGCTGAGGTGATCCGTATTGAGCGTACCCCAGATGGCGACCCTACCCGACGGCTGACTGGCTTTGGGCAAGGGTATTACCCCATGTTCAACCGGAACAAAAAGAGCCTGCTTCTCAACCTGAAGCAGGTAGAAGGGCAGGCGATTGCCCACCAGCTGTTAGCGACCAGTGATATTGTGTTGGAGAATTTTGGGCCCGGTGTAATGGAGCGGTTGGGGTTAGGGTATGGGGAGTTACGCGGCCGCTACCCGCGCCTCATCTACTGCACCCTCAAAGGATTCCTGCCAGGCCCCTACCAGGAACGCACTGCCCTCGATGAAGTGGTGCAAATGATGTCTGGTCTGGCCTATATGACCGGGCGACCGGGCGACCCCCTGCGGGCTGGTGCTTCGATTGTAGATATTATGACCGGGGTGTATGGGGCGATGGGATGCCTATTGGCCTTACAAGAGCGGGAAAAAAGCGGCCTGGGACAGCTTGTGCAAAGCAGTTTATTTGAAGCGGCCGCGTTCATCATGGGGCACCACCTGGCTTATGCAGCCATGACTCAAGAGCCGGTACCTCCCATGCCCGCCCGCGTTAGTGCCTGGGCTATTTACCACCAATTTCCCACTGCCGATGGCCAACGTATCTTTGTCGGCGTCACCAGCGACCAACAATGGGTACGGTTTTGCCACGCCTTTGATCGCCCCGATTGGCTGGCCGATGAGCGGCTGCAAACCAACCAGGATCGCATCGCCCAACGCCAATGGTTCCTACCCCAGGTAGAAGCGATGATGGCCCAATATCCCCTGGCAGAAATCATCATCCGCTGTGAAGCAGCCAACCTCCCCTTCAGCCCCATCGCCCGCCCCGAAGATTTGTTTGATGACCCGCAGCTAAACGATGGGGGCAGTTTGCAAGAAGTGGCTCTGCCCGATGGCCGCTTCGCCAAACTACCCCATCTCCCCCTGCGCCTGAACCATCTACCCGGCCCCCTGCGCGGCCACCCCCCCACCCCAGGCCAACACACCCGCGAACTGCTGTATGAGTTAGGTTACAGTGAGCAGACGATAGTTGATTTGGAGACCGCCGGGGTCGTGGGGTGGGAATAATTAGGAGAGCTTTATGAGCCAACCGTTTGACTTGTTGATTAAAAATGTGCGCCTGGTGCGGCCGCATCAAACCACCGTTGATTTGTGTGACATTGGCATCAAAGAGGGCCGTTTTGTCCAGATCGCCCCAAACATTACGGAAGAACAGGCAGCCGCCAGTCACGACGGGCAGGGCATGTTGGCCTTCCCTGGAGCCATTGACGCCCATACCCACGTCGGCATCTACCGGGACCTGGCCGAAGACGCCCGCAGCGAAAGCCAGGCGGCCGCGCAAGGGGGCGTCACTACCGCCATGACCTACATCCGCACCGGCAGTTATTACCTCAACATGGGAGGAAGTTGGCGCGAATTTTGGCCCGAAGTGCTGCGCCGCTCCGCCGGTAACTATTATGTGGATTACGCCTACCACGTCTCTCCGATTGAGAGCCGCCAGCTTGACGAAATGGCCTACCTGGCCACCGAAGCCGGCGCACCCAACTTTGGCGAGATATTCATGTTTTACGGCTCACATGGGCTGCATGGTCGCTCTGACAACCAGCGGCAGTGGCTCATGCTGCCGGATGGCGATCAGTACGATCTGGCCCATTTTGAGCAAATTTGCGGCCGCGCCGCCCAGCTCCAGCAGCAGTACCCCGATCTGGCCCCCTACATTCAAGTTAGCTTCCACTGTGAAACCCCAGAGCTGCTCCGTTTTTATGAAAAAAAGGTGCGAGAACAGGGAACCTTAACTGGCCTGCCCGCCTGGCACGCCGCCCGCCCCCCCCATAGTGAGGCCATCGCCATCGCCATCGTGGGGGCGATGGCCCAGGCTGTTGGCTTACAGCAAGTCAACATCTTGCACATCACCTCAAAAGCAGCCATGGAGGCAGCTCTGACGGTGCGGACGGCTTATCCCCAGGTGCAGTTTGGCTTAGAAGTCGCGGCCGCACATCTGCTCCTAGACACCGAAACCCCAGCCGGTCCTCTGGGCAAAGTCAACCCCCCCATCCGCACCCCCGCCGACCGGGATTATTTGTGGGGGAAGGTATTGGATGGCACCGTAGAGTGGATCATCACTGACCACGCGGCCTGTCCCCAGGCAATGAAGCTGGCCGCAGGCAACCCAGATGACATCTGGGGAGCGCGGGCTGGCTTTGGGGGCATGGAATATTTGCTGCCCGCTATTTACAGTGAAGGCACCCGGCGCGGCCTTTCCCCAAATCGGGTAGCCGAGCTGATTTGCGCCAATCCGGCCCGCCGTTTTGGCCTGCATCGTAAAGGAGACGTAGCCCCCGGCTATGATGCTGATCTGGTGCTGCTTGACCCGGAGAAAAAGTGGACCATTGACGCGGCCGCAGCCCTCACGGCCCAGGAATATACCCCATTTGCCGGTCTCACCTTGACCGGCCAGGTGCAACAAACCTATGTGCGGGGAAATTTGGTCTATGATCGCGGCCGCATCATCGGCACCCCCCTCGGCCAATACCAAAAACGACCAGGGTAATAGAGGGGTGAGTGGCGTTCCACAAGGCATCCTTCATCATTCATCCTTGCAAAGAAGATCACATGGACTGGGTTCACCACCGACAATGAAAACTTATCCGCAGATTATCGTTGATTAACGCCGATTGTTTTACTTCCTTATCCGTATCCCTTTTGTCAGTGGCTATTTTCACAGGAGTTAACATGCGTGACCTAGATATTGTTCTTGATTTGTTCGAGGCCCAACAGCGCGGCATTAGCAAAGAGTTAAGCGAATTGAGCGAAGATGCCCTTAACTGGCGTCCAGACGCAGAAGCCAACAGCATCGCCATCACCCTGTGGCACTTAGGGCGGGTGGCTGATTTTGTCTTGACCCACCGGATCGAAGGGCGGCCTGTAGAGGAGCAGCGGTGGTTTAGCCATGGTTGGGCCGAACAAACGGGGTATGACCCCCGGGGGTTGGGGGCGGGGGGAATGGGGATTCTCACCGGGTATACCCAGGGTGATGTTGCAGCTCTACCGTCCATGAGCGGCCGCGACCTATTGGCTTACCATGATCAGGTTTACCAGGAACTACAAACTTATCTACAAAATCTGCCCGAAGGGGGATTAGACGCTGCCGTACCTGGCGAAGGGCAGCCGCGTACCATCTATTTTTGGAGCCGCGTCATCCTTTTGGACGCGACCCGTCACTTAGGCGAGATGCAGGCAATCAAAGCAATGCACCACCGGATCAGCAGCTAACGCCTTTTCGTTAGCCGCCTTTATAACACCGCCGCCAGCTTGCTGGCTAACATGCTGGTGGTAAACGGCTTTTGCAGCCAGGGGGTTTCCTGCTGCTGGAGACCGGCATACGCCTCTTCAGGGGCGTGGCCGGTCATCAGCAGCAATTTGACCTGGGGGTAATGTTCACGTACCTGTTGGCTCAATTCAATTCCCCCCATTTCCGGCATCACCAGGTCACTTAACACCAGATCAATCGCTTCCCCGGCCAAAACTTCCAGAGCTTCCTTGCCCGTTTGGGCGCAGCGCACCGTAAACCCCCACATCTCCAACAGCTCCGCCGTAGCCTCTTGTAAAGCCTGGTCATCTTCAACCAGCAAAACCGTCTTGCCCTCACCCTGGACGGTATCCTCTTCCAGGGCCAGGGGCGTTTCACCGGTAAACCCCACCAATCGGGGCAAATAGAGGGTGAAAAGTGTGCCCTGGTCTGGTTGGCTGCTTACATCTATGGCCCCTTCATGTTGTTTGACAATGCCATAAACTTGAGCCAGCCCTAACCCAGTGCCCCGCCCCGGCTCTTTGGTGGTAAAAAATGGTTCAAAAATATGGGACAGGTGATGAGGTAAAATCCCCCCGCCGCTGTCTTGCACTGTCAGCACAACCCATTCACCAGGGATAACATCAGGCAGCGGGGGTAGGGCTTCTGGTCCCAGGGCTAAATTAGTCAGGGCAAAGCGGAGCATTCCCCCCTGAGGCATAGCATCACGGGCATTGAAGGCCAGGTTGAGTAACATCTGCTGCATCTGGGTTGGGTCTGCGTTGATGAAGAAGCGGCGGCGGTCGTAACCTAGTTCCAGCCGGACATGTTCAGGCAAGGTGCGCTCTAGCAGCTTCATCGTCTCTTTGACCAGGGGAAGCAAATCTATGGGGGTGCGCTGGATGATGGAGCGGCGGCTGAAATCAAGGATCTGCTGTACCAGGTGGGTGGCGCGATCGGCCTGGGTGCGAATTGTTTCCAGTTGGGTTTGCTGCCGCTTGCTCAGGCCAGGGATGTTCTGGAGCAGTTGGGCATATAGGACGATGACCCCCATGATGTTGTTGAAGTCGTGGGCAATGCCGGCCGCCAATTGACCCACAGTCGCCAACCTTTCCTGGGCCTGCTGGTAGCGCTGGCGTTCGCGCCCTTCTGTAACATCACTGATAACAAGGACCCAATGCTGCCCGGCAGAGTCCGCTTCATGGGTGGCCGCTTGAGCCAGGGGGCGGGCGGTGATCTGGTAGAAACGACCCTGGAATTGCAGCTCATGCCATTGGTCGGTAGAGGGGCTGGTTAAAATTTGGGCGAGAGGCAGGTCGCTTAAATGGGTGAGCCGTTGGGCTAAATCATAGTGGGCTAGAAAGGTGAGGATATGTGCGGCCGCAGGATTTGCCAGTACCACCTTTCGCTGCCCATCCAATAGGAGTACCCCTTCCGGCACAGTATCCAGGATGACCTGGATTTGCCGCACCTGGGCGGCAATAGCTTCGCGCAGGGTTTCCCGCTGGAGGGCATTGGCGACAATGGTAGCAATCGTCGTTAGCAGTTGCAGATCATCCTGGCCTAATTGCCGCTGGTGGGCAACCCAGAGCAGGCCAAGCATCTGCCCCTGAGCCAATAAGGGAATGGCCGCGGCCGCGCTGCATTCAGCCATAACCACCGGGGGAAATAAATCCGGTGACTGCCCGATTTCATTATTTAGGTAAGGCTGCCCAGAACTGACAAGGCGGCCGCTCAACCCATCACTGGTAAATATCGCCAAATCAGCCTGCGTGGCCCATATCCCCCGCCCCAACTCCAGGGACAGTTCATTGGTAGCCGGATCCACCATCACCAACGCGGCCGCAGCCAGATCAAGCTGTCCCATCAACTGCTCTAAAATAACCGGCAGAAGTTGGGCACGTGTTTCAGCGACCCGCAAGGCCGCGCTAAACGCCGCTACCGTCTCCAGCTCTCGCTGCCGCCGCTGCTGCTCACTAATATCCGTTACCACCGCAATCGCCCCAACAATTTGCCCCTGCTGATAGCGGGGGGTGCCAGTAATCAGGACGGGCAATTCATAACCATCCGCATGGCACAGCCGTATTTCATAACTGCTTGTCACCCCAGAAAGCCGCTCTTGCCAATGGGCATCTAACCGCGTTTGATCAGCCGGAGTCACAAAAGCAAACGGCTGCTGCCCCAATAGAGCCTCTGGGGAGTAACCAATCATCTGGGCCATGGCCGCATTGACGTATTCCAGACGCCCCTCTCTATCATAAACAGTCAACCCTTGCCCCATAGTGTTCATGATCTGCATGGAGAAATCTCGCTCCGTATGCAATGTTTGCACCGCCTGCTGCCGCTCAATGGCAACGCTTAAGGTGTTGACGGCGGCACGTAAGGCTTCTAACTCAGCCATTGACCATTCCCACTGCTGCTCACAATGATCAAAGCCAACAAACCCCCACCAGGTGCCGTGAACCATCACGGGTACAACAACCAGGGAGAGGATACCCTGTGGTTCCAGGAGGGCCTGTTCGCTGGGGGGGAAATCTCGCACATGCCCGGCAACCAGGTTGCCCTGGCTCAACAGCTCAATCCAGCGGTCAAACCCCGCGGCCGCTAAAGGAATATGTTGTAAATCAGGGTTATCTATTTGTGGCTCAATGGTGGGCAAACACCACTCAAACCGCTGACTGCTGAACCATTCCCCCTGGTCATCCTGATAGTTGGCAAACACATAAACCCGGCTTACCCCGGCCGCCTGCCCCAGCCGGGCCAGGATGGTGTCAAGTACCTGTTCCCAATCTAAAGCGGCCAGAAAGTGCGCGGCCGCGAAAGCCACCGCCTGCAAAATAGCCTCACGCTGTTTCAGAGCCGCCTCCGCCTGCCTGCGCTCACCGATCTCCCACCGGGCCTGCCCGAGAGCCGTGCCAAAATTGTTTAGGGCCAGAGTCAACAAAGCCACAACCGCCAGGAAGATCCCACTGATCACCATCCCTCTGGCCGCCAGTTCCGTTGTTGTGATCGGTATAGGGGCACTCCCTCTGATTTCCAGGTGGAGAAAGAAAATGATATGGAGCAATCCCACCGCATAAAACGTATAAGCCAATTTTGTCGGCAGCAATATCCCGGCGGCAAAGGCCATTACCAGATAACCCACGGGAAACAAACTCTGAATCCCGCCAAAAATAAACGAACCAACCGTGATATACGCCCATAAAGCCAGGCAAAAAAGCAGGCTGCTGCTCTGAACATATCCCCTACGCAGGTGAAACCAGATCATCACCTGCGCCGCCAACATCATAAGATTGATAGCCAAAACAGGTTTATAATTGTCAAATAACAAAATAGTTGGGGTAAAAAGCAAATTTAGCCCGCCTGTAACCAGGAGAATCGCCCGCAGCATGTTGGCGGTATAAACATGACCAGGCAAATCAACATTCAGAGGTGAGGCAAATAACTGCTTAAGGTATGAAAACATAATCAAAGAGCAAACAAATTTAACATTTCATCCTGTCAAAATCCGATCCGCTGCTTAAAATAATACGTTACCCTTGCATCTCCAGCAATGGCAAATCTAACATTGACAAAATAGAATATATGTTCCATAATATACGCCTATTTTATCCACCCCACCATCACAATAACATCACCCACACCCACAAGGAGGTAGAGATGAGCGGCGTAAGAGTCCTGGTAGGCACCCGGAAAGGGGCATTTATCCTGACAGCCGATGGCAAGCGTGAGCAGTGGCACATTGACGGCCCCCATTTTCCTGGTTGGGAAATTTATCATTTGAAAGGCTCCCCTGCCGATCCCAACCGGCTGTACGCTTCCCAGGCCAGCAGTTGGTTTGGGCAAGTCATTCATCGCTCTGATGACGGTGGCAAAACCTGGTCAACCGTAGGCAATAAATTTGTGTATGAGGGTGTGCCTGGCACCCACCAATGGTACGATGGCACCCCCCACCCCTGGGAGTTTAAGCGAGTCTGGCATCTTGAACCGTCCCTCAATGACCCGGATGTTGTTTATGCCGGGGTGGAAGATGCCGCCTTGTTTAAGACAACCGATGGGGGAGAAACATGGCATGAGTTGGCCGGGCTGCGTGGCCACGGCTCCGGCCCACACTGGCAGCCGGGGGCCGGGGGACTCTGTTTGCACACCATTTTGCTTGATCCCCACAACCCTGACCGTATTTTTATTGCCATTTCAGCCGCCGGGGCTTTCCGCACTGATGACGGGGGGAAGACGTGGCTGCCCATCAACCAGGGGTTAAAGTCTGAATATATCCCAGACCCCAATGCGGAAGTTGGGCATTGTGTCCACCGCCTGGCCCTGCACCCGGCCCGCCCCAATGTGCTATTTATGCAAAAACATTGGGACGTGATGCGGAGTGATAATGCTGGCGAGTTATGGCATGAGGTCAGCGGCAACCTACCCACCGATTTTGGCTTTGTCATTGATGTTCATGCCCACGAGCCAGATACCATCTATGTTGTGCCAATTAAGAGCGACTCGGAACATTTTCCCCCAGAAGGAAAGCTGCGCGTTTATCGCAGTCGCAGTGGGGGGAATGAGTGGGAAGCTCTGACCAATGGTTTGCCCCAACAAGATTGTTACGTAAACGTGTTACGGGATGCGATGGCGGTAGACCAGATGGATCCGTGTGGGGTTTATTTTGGCACGACCGGGGGGCAGGTGTACGCCTCTAATGATGCTGGCGACAACTGGCAGGCTATTGTGCGGGATTTGCCAGCCGTGTTGTCGGTGGAGGTGCAAACATTGCCATGAGCGTGATCCGTGTGACTATCCCGCACCATTTGCGGACATTGGCTTCCAGTGGGGCTGAGGTAGCGGTCGAGGTTGATGGCCCGGTCACGCAGCGCTCGGTGCTTGATGCTCTGGAAGAGCGTTACCCGATGCTGCAAGGGACCATTCGGGATCATGTCACCCAGCAGCGGCGGCCGTTTCTCCGCTTCTTTGCCTGTAAAGAGGATTTATCCCATGAATCACCGGATGCCTTGCTGCCAGAGGATGTGGCCCGCGGCCGCGAACCGTTCATGATCATCGGCGCAATTGCGGGGGGCTAAATGGGGATCTCTCTGGTCACGAATTTCACGAATGAATACGAATTTTTCTTTGGTAACTTTGCGCCTTCGCGTCTCTGCGCGATCTTTTTTCAGTGGAGTCACGAATAGGCACGAATGTTTGTTTTCCTATTTCGGACGAATTGGTGTCATTCGTGGCCAAAACCTCTTTTTCTAACCCATGGAGTAGACAACGATGCCTGACGTGTTATCAGAAAATATTACGAAAGCGTTCTTAATAGTGCTAGATGAAACCTTTAATCAGGTTCGAGGCATTTACCTGGACAAGGGAGATTCCCTGTTTGAGACGTTGGCGACCATCACTGCCGCCGAAGCCTCGGTACCGGTAGGGGGTAAATGTGCCACCCTGGCCGCCCAGGTGAAACATGTGGCTTTTTATCTTGATGTGGTAGTGCAAAATGTGCGCGATCAGCAGTACCACAAAGTAGATTGGGGCGAAATCTGGCGCACGGTAAAACAAGTAACCCCAGAGGAATGGGAACAGATTCAGGCGGAACTGCGGGTCAGTTATCAGGCCATCTTGCAACTTCTGGAAGGCACCACGACGTGGGAAAATGAAATGCAAATCGGTGGGGCGATGGGGATGATTGCCCACACGGCGTACCATCTCGGAGAAATTCGGCAGGCGTTGTGTACGTTAAGGGATTAGTGTATTGGTGTATTGGTTTTTACCTGACGATTAAAAGCCTGGCTTTTCCAATTGCTTGCTAGAATCCAGTAATGTAGCCTAACTTTCTTGCTTGTGCGGGCAAGAAAGAATCTTGCCCTACAGCCCCAACATATTCAGAAGTTACCTTTCCTGAGAAGATGAACCATACCTGTTTTGTGATAAAATTCTGCCTATGGAAGATGCACAGTTTGAAGAAGAAGAGTTTGAAACTCAGTTTAATGGTCGCACGGTGTGGCGGGTCTTACAGCAAGCACTGCCTTATTGGCCCCGGTTGGTCGGCTTTTTAAGCCTGATTACCCTGGTAGCCCTGTTGGATTCTGTTTTTACCTACCTGAGTAAGCGGATTATTGATGAGGGGATTTTGGCCCAGGACGCGGCCGCGCTGCAATCCATCCTCACCACTTACGGGCTGCTCATCTTTGTCCAGGCGGCCGGGGTCTTTGGTTTTATCTACCTGACTGCCAGCCTGGGGGAGCGCATCCGCTACGATTTACGGCAGAAGGTATTCAACCATCTACAAACCCTTTCTCTCACCTACTTCAACAAAACCCCAGTTGGCTGGATTATCTCCCGCGTCACCTCAGACACAGAACGGATTGCCGAACTGGTGACCTGGGGGTTATTGGATGTGACCTGGGCCTTCACCAGCATTTTGACGGCTACAGCTTTTATGCTGGTCATCAACTGGAAGCTGGCGATTATCGTTTTCATCTCCTTCCCCATTTTAATTGTCGTTGCCGGGGAGTTTAAGCGGCGCATCTTGGGAGAGTATCGGCAAGTACGGAAGATCAACTCCCAGATTACTGGCTCGTTCAACGAAAATATCAGCGGGGTACGGGTGACGAAAGCATTGGCTCGTGAGGAGCGGGATTTACAAGAGTTCCAATTCCTCTCTGGCAGCATGTACCAGGCATCCTTCCGGGCCGCCTGGTTGTCGGCTCTGTTTTTGCCGGTGGTACAGTTGATCAGCGCGGCCGCTATCGGGGCCGTCGTCTGGTATGGGGGGTTACAGGTCGAATTGGGGGGAATGACCGTTGGTGGTATTCAGGCGTTTATCAGCTACATCACCTTTATGCTGTGGCCGGTACAAGAGATGGCCCGCGTTTATGCCCAAATGCAGCAATCTATCGCCTCAGCCGAGCGGGTTTTTGCCCTGATTGATGCTGTGCCGGAGATTCAGGACCACCCAGAGGCCATAGATGCCCCCATTCGCGGTGACATCCAATTTGAGCATGTCTCATTCCATTATGAAGATGGCAAACCGGTGCTAACTGATTTTAACTTGACCGTTCAGCAGGGGGAGACGATTGCCCTGGTGGGGGAAACGGGCGGAGGGAAATCTACCATTGTCAACCTGCTGTGCCGCTTCTATGAACCGACCAGCGGCCGCGTCATCCTCAACGGTCACGATTATACCCACCTGACCCAACACGCCATCCAATCCCGGATCGGCATGGTGCTGCAAACCCCCCACCTGTTTTCCGGTACCATCCGGGAAAATATCCGCTATGGGCAGCTTGAGGCTTCGGATGAGGCGATCACCGAAGCGGCTAAGCTGGCTGGGGCGCATGAGTTCATCATTAAACTGCCCAATGGGTATGATGAACCGGTGGGCGAAGGGGGCAATCTCCTCTCGGTGGGGCAGAAGCAGCTCATCAGCCTGGCGCGGGCAGTGTTGGCCCGGCCTGACCTGTTTATTATGGATGAGGCTACCAGTTCCGTGGATACGATGACGGAGTCGTTGATTCAAAAAGGAATGGAAGTGATGATGCGCGGCCGCACCAGCTTTATCATCGCCCATCGCCTTTCCACCATCAAACGGGCCAGCCGTATTCTCGTCATCCAACAAGGACAGTTGATCGAGCAGGGCAGCCACGCCCAACTCATCCAGCAGCGGGGGTATTATTATCGCCTCTACACCCAACAGTTCCGCCGCGAACGAGAAGTGGCGTATGAGTTAGCCCGATAAGCCAGAGCTATACCTTCTCTAAAAAGCGACTGCTGACATAGCCAGTTTTGCCCCATACCTGCACCTGATCCCATTCTCCCTCAGCCAGCACTTCAACCAAGGTGCCTTGCAGCAGATGGTGCAGGGTATCATGGCTGGTAGATGGGCCAGAGCGCAGCCAGACGCCCGCTGGGGTGGCAACTCGTTTAATCATGAGGGCCGCTGGCGGGGGCGGAGCTGGCTGGTGGGGTTGTTCCACGGGCAGCGGAGGCGAGATCATTTGCTGCACTGGCTCAACGGTGAAGGAGCGCAAGAAGCAGCCATTCGCCCCTGGGCTGCCCCCCGCCGCATAAACGGTCAAAATGCCAAAGCCAACCTCATATTCACCGGCCGTCTCAATAGTGAACTCCCTTTCTAAAAGGGATTGCCCATGATAATTGGGGCGCAGCCATTGCTCGCGGCCGCGCTCCCCCACAAACAGCTCCACGCGGGCATGGCCGGGGTCTGGTTTAGGCCGCTTTTGCTCATTGACTATATCTACCCAATCCCCCCATATATCCAACCGCAGGTGATATGTTCCCGGAGCCAGGTGCAGGCGGTGGCTGTAGCGCACCCACCAGGGATGGGATGGGCCAAACAGGTGATAGGTGCGGCCGCTCTCATTGAGCAGATAATGTTCATGGGCTGGCAGCATCTTATCCCATTTGTGAATCCCTTCAGGCGCGGCAAAATTATTCCACGGTTTACCATCAGCAAACTGGTTATGCCCTTCCGCCTCCCAATAGATCATTCTCTGACCCCCGATTATCGGCACCTGCACATTACGCACATCATACCAGGTAGCCGGGCCATTGGCTGGATTATGAGCCACATCCCGCTCCCCCCAACCAGTAAATTTGAGGCTCAGCAGCCCATCCGTCGTGGGGGGGATCGGAACAGGTGGTTGTGGAGGGGGCATAGTGATCGGTGGCGGGGTGACGGGCGGCGTTACCGGTTCTTCTGGCAGCGTCGGGGGCTGTACGATGGGCGTATCACCCGGTAAAGTTCCCCCAAACAGAGGGTGGGTGCGGGCGGGCTGCTCTCCTTCGTCAAACTCCCGCTGGGCCGGGTATTGCAACCAACTGTTGACGTGGTGATCAATAGCCCCCCACCCTTCCTGGAGCGTCCAGGCGGCGTCATATTTGACTTGCGGCCAGCGAGCCAGCATCTCATTGCGGGCATCCAGATACGCCTCTGCTTCCGGCCAGACCGGAGCTTCTCGATGGGCAAAGCCAAATTCGGTGACAAAAATGGGGAAGGTGCGGGGAATGCCATGAATATCGGCGGCAGCAATGGCGGCTTCAAACCGTCCCCACAACCGGGGGTACCAATCTTCAACCGTTTGTCCCTCTTGCCAGGTAGACCAACTGTAATCATGCACAGAGAGGCCAGCTTTGTCAGGGTTTTCGGCACAGTAGCGCAAAAATTTGAGCATACCGGGCTGGCTATATTGGGCGACAGCATCTTCAACGGGAAACCCTTCGCGCCCGGGACGGCCGGCATTGAAGGATGGCCCCATAAATTTGTAGCCTCGCTCATTGAGGAAGATCGCGGCCGCAAGGCACCATTCCCCCAGGTAATCCGTTGCATTCAGGTTGTTGTAAATCGTATCACTCCCCGAATTTTCATCGCGGGGTTCGTTAATCGGCTCCAGCCAGACCGATTTATCAAACTCCCGAGGCAGCTTATCAATAATTTCCTGACAAAGAATAGGGGCATCTTCCCAGGGGGCCACATCATAATCTGGTACTTCACGGGAGATACGGTGGGCGGCTTCACTAAAACGGAAACCGAGCCAATTTTGCACATTGTGCTGGCGGCCAATCTCTACGGCTTCAAAAAGAGGGCCATACTCATCGGCAGCTTTCAGGCCAAACGGCTGCCCGGCCTGATTCAGCGCCCGTTCCCAATTACCCAGGCCATCTTTTTTACCGCCCGGCCCGGTATGAAAACCTAACTTAGATTTAGCCATGATCTTTGTTACCTCCTGTAAGAATAGTGCTGAGGGGTGCGGGCTGAGGGCTGAGTTCCCCTCAGTTCCTATAAATTACAACTCTCTCAGCAGTCGTTCGGAATTAACTTCATGGAGATTGGTTCAATCTCCGAAGATTGAACCAATCTGAAACCGCTAACTTGTTTTTGAACGATGACTTAGCAGCCTGTCGGAGAAAGAGATTTGGACACGGATTTTCACAGATTTGAGAGCATGACGAAGCTAAAAATCCGTGTCATCTGTGCCGATTCGTGGTCTGAAAACGAATATAAAACTTTCCGACAGCCTGCTAGGGGTTCAACTGTTTATAATGGTCGGGCAGGGTTGTACCATACCAGCTTTCTTGATTGGCGACTTCATCGGGTGGGGCGTTCCAGTGAGAAATGTACCAGAAAACGCCCTTAATGCCAGGGATTTGGCGAAGTTCCTGGGCGATTTTGGTATATACCCTGGCCCGGAATTCGGGCGCGGCCGCACGGTTGACGCTGCATTCAGAGATAATAATCGGCTTGTCCCATGCCCCTAATGCCCCATGAAAGGCGCGGGCCTGTTCGACAATCTCCGCCACAGCCACATCCACATTGGTTACATTGCCGGAGTAAGCATGTTGGCAAACCCCATAACAAAAATCAGCCACCTTCTGATAAGCCGGGTGGGTAAAGGCAAATTGATCCGTCCAGGGTACCCCAGGTGATTCACCAGGGTACCAGAGGCGGGCTTCCGGGCACTCGTTTTTGATGATTAGCATCAATTGGCGCAAAAAATCGCCAAACTCGGCCCCATTGTGCCACTGATGCCCCATCCCCTCTTGGGGTAAACGGGGTTCATTGTGAACTTCAAAATCACGCGCTCCCAGACGATAAAAGTTCATCACCCCATCACGCATATCTTCAATCCATGCCTGATGGGCCGTTTTGCGCCGGCTGCGGTCAGGTTTCCAGAAGACACGTACCAATTCTAAAACAGGTTTACGAAATTCCCGGTACCAGTTAGATCGATCCCCATCGGACATAAATTTAACTGGGATATTCAACCGGCTCATCATCTGGCGAAAGCCGGGATCATGCCAGGTAAACGCATCCCCAGGGCCATGGATACCAGCGGCAAACTGTACCGGTGGCCCAATGTATTGGTCAACGGGGGGTGTCTCTTCGGGCTGAGGCGGCTCCGGTGTAGTGATAATTTGTGGCGCGTCCGCACTCGCATCTTTGACCACTGCCCGCAGCCAACGCACCGGGCCAATGGGCTGCCCATCTGGGGCCCGCAGCTGCCAGGTTGAGGCATGGGTGGTGATGGTGGTGGGGACGGTCAGGGTGAGGGTGAGATGGATGGTACTGCCGGGGGGGACAGTGGCCGGTGCGCCTAGCTCGGTGATGGCATAAGAGGGCTGGGCGGCCATTTGGGAATTGGGCCACCCGGTCACTTCGGGATGAGGGGTGGGGGTGTAGGCAAAACGGTAACGGCTGTCCCAGGTTGTCAGGCCAATGTTGGTGAAAGACCAGATAACTTGAAAGGTAGCCCCTGGCGGGAGTTGATCCAGGTTGACGTTGGGAGCGGGGATGAATCCAGCGGCCGCGGCCACATCAAAACGATTTTCGGTACTCATCATAGCCTCCTTGATAACAACTGTTAGGGTTGACACTATTGGCAGGGTGGACACCTGCTGCCTATTCTGTTGTACCTATTAACGTCAGAAAAGGTACTTTTCCATGCCGGCAAAAGATATCCACAGAAAACCACGGGTGAGCAACCGCGGCCGCAAATCCACTTTGACTCCCATATCGGCCAATCGCTGGGCCGCCTGAACAAAATGTGGCCGCGCCCCCCATTGGCGATAGGGGAGCGTTTCCCGGTAAGCCTGCTGCCACTGGTGAAAAAAAGCGGCGATTGGCTCACCGGGCACCATCCGGTGAATATAATTTTTGGGCAGTACCGGCTGGAGTTGTTCCGGGTGGAACCCATGCCGTAAATTACAGCTGAACAGCAGCCCCTCAGCCAGTAACTCCCCGCCTGCCTGTTTACGCAACAAATTCGCCGCCCACACTCGCCCAAAGGGATCAGAGGTGCCTTCGATGAGCAGCCCCCCAGGCAGCAGCGATTGCCCCATCAACTGCCAGGCCCCGGTCACCACAGATTCTTCATATTGGCGCAGTACGTTGAATGCCCGGATGATACGGGCCTGTTCGCCAGGGAATAGGGGCACATTGAACCCCCCCAGGCGAAAGTGGGTTTGGGTATCGGCATAGGGGAGCGCGGCCGCGACCCGTTCTGGCTCTATCTCTACTCCCAATACCGGTAGGCCAGGATTCACGGTACGTAAGCGGGCGGCGCTTTCCAGGGTAGTAAACGGCTCTGCCCCATACCCCACATCCACAAACAGCCCGTTGGCAAACAGCCCATCCCCCCGCCCCACCAGATACCGTTCGGCCAACAGCAGGTACAAATCCACCCGGCGCAAACGGTTATGGGCCGTTTTGCCTCGTGTCACCTGACCTGCGGGCCGGCTGCGGCCGCGCCATTCCAACCTTGCTTTTTGTCGATCTTTTATTTGCCTCACCCTGTTTGCCTGCAGATAAGTTCCGCCCAGGTTTGACAGGGTTGCGTAAACCTGTCAAATCTAAACGGGTAACTAAATTTCAGTGACCCTGGCGGTAAAATCCTGGTGAGCCTTTGCGGTTAACCAGAAACAGGGCGAGGAGATGGTATCACAAAATTAATTAGTTTCCCTGGCACGACAATCGTTTGCTGCACGGTGGCCCCATTGATCTGCTTCTGGATGATGGGGTGCTGGAACGCGGCCGCGACTATCTCTGCCTCTTCCATATCCACCGCTACCTGCATCCGATCCCGCACCTTACCATTCACTTGAATCACCATCTCTACCACCTCGGCTTGCGCCAGGGTTGGGTCATATTCAGGCCAGGGCTGTTGATGGATAGAACCGGCTTCGCCCAGAATCTCGCGCCAGACGGACTCGGCGATAAACGGGGTGATAGGGGCCATCAGGCTGGTATAAGCAGCAATCGTCTCACGCCAGATGGCCGGGCTGATTCCAGCATCTTTCTGGCGCCACAAATAGTTCAGATATTCCATTAGCCCGGCCACAGCGGTGTTAAACTTAAACTGGGCCATTTCCCCGGTCATCCGTTCGATTTGCCGGTGGCGGGCGTGGATGAACCAGGTTTCTATAGCTGGCGCGGCCGCGTTCGTGACCGTCTGGTTCATCATCTCTTGGGCCAGGTACCAGAACCGCTCTAGCCAGCGCGTTACTCCCCGGATACCACTCTCATCCCAAATAACATTGCCATCAAAGGGGCCGATAAACAGGGTATAAGCGCGGGTGGCGTCAGTACCATATTGGGCGACAACGGAATCAGGGGTGATGACATTGCCTTTGGATTTAGACATACGTCGGCCGTCGGGAGCGTGCAGCACCCCCTGGTTTAGCAGCCGGGTGAATGGTTCCTGGAACGACACCAGTCCGGCGTCGTACATCACTTTCGTCCAAAAACGGGCGTACAGCAGGTGCATGACCGCATGTTCGGCCCCGCCGACGTAGGTATCTACAGGCAGCCAATAAGCCACCGCTTCGGGATCAAATGGTTTGTCGGGCATATCCGGGTTGGCAAAACGCAGGAAATACCAGGATGAGCAGGCGAACCCGTCCATGGTGTCTGTTTCGCGCCGGGCGTCGCGGCCGCAGACGGGGCAGCTCACCTCAACCCATTCCCGCACTCGTGCCAGAGGGGAACGGCCATCCCCCGCCGGGGCATAATCGGCGATCTCTGGCAGCCGCACCGGCAGTTGATCTTCGGGCACAGGCACGGGGCCGCAAGCCGGGCAGTGGATGATGGGAATGGGGGCCCCCCAATACCGCTGCCGGGAGATCAGCCAGTCGCGCAGCTTATATTTCACCTGGGAATGTGCCTGCCCTTGTTGGGTCAGGTCTGCACCCATCTTGGTGATGGCCTCGGCAGTAGACAGCCCAGTATAGGGGCCAGAGTTGATCAGAATGCCCTCACCAGTAAAGCAGCGGTCTACACCTTGCGGCCGCCCATCTGGGGTAATGACTTCGACAATGGGCAGGGTGAACGCGGCCGCGAAAGCATAATCCCGGCTGTCGTGACCCGGTACCCCCATGATAGCCCCGGTGCCATACCCCATCAGAACATAATCGGCGATCCAGATAGGGATAGGCTGCCCAGTACCGGGATGGGTGGCATAGCTGCCGGTGAATACCCCAGTTTTATGGCGGATGGTAGACAGGCGATCCATTTCGCTGATGGTTTGGGTGGTGTTGATGTAGCTGGCTGCGGCCGCCTGCTGTTCCGGGGTGATCAACCGTTCCACCAGGGGATGTTCCGGGGCCAGGGCCAGAAAGGTGACCCCAAACAGCGTATCCAGCCGGGTCGTGAAAACGGGTATCTCCCCCGCCTCACTGGCAAATTGGACGACGAAACCTTCCGAGCGGCCGATCCAGTTGCGCTGCATCGTTTTGATATTTTCCGGCCAATCTATGGTTTCCAGATCATTAATCAGCCGGTCAGCGTAGTCGGTGATCTTAAAAAACCATTGCTCCAACTCTTTGGTGGTCACCGTGGCCCCACACCGGTCACATTCCCCCTGGCTTACCTGCTCATTCGCCAGAACGGTTTGGCAGTGGGGGCACCACCATTGTTTGCCCCCGGCCCGGTAAGCCAACCCCCGCTGATACAGCAACAAGAAAAACCATTGTGTCCAATGGTAATAGGCGGGATCGGTGGAGTTGATCTCCCGAGACCAGTCGTAGCTGCATTCAATGGTATCCATCTGCTGCCGATAAAAACGGGTGTGTCGCTGGGTGGTGATGGCCGGATGGACACCACTGCGAATGGCATAATTTTCGGCGGGCAGGCCAAAGGCATCCCAGCCCATGGGGTGCAGGACGTTGTACCCCTGGCGGCGCAGGAAGCGGCTGTAGACACAGGTGGGGATGTAGTTGCGCCCATGCCCAACGGATAACCCTTCACCAGAGGGGTAGGGAAAGAAATCTAGAACATAATGTTTGGGCTTGTCAGGGTCGGTGCCGGTTTTGTACAGTTCAATTTGCGGCCAGAACGGCCGCCATTGGTTTTGTTGCGCTTGAAAGTTATAAGGGATCATGATGCTGCTCCTATGTAAATCGAACTTCCCGTTCGATACGCGATTTGGAAAATCGTGCGGCGAATTTGCATTTGCGTTCCGTCAGGCGGCCGCGTTCTGTTTTGGGGGTGGGGGGGAGAAGAAAACAAAAAGGCCGCAAACCAGGGCTGGTCTGCGGCCGCGAAGTTGAACAATGGTTACTCAGCCACCTACCAGCCCAAACTAAGCCCCGTAAGAAGCAAGAGGGCGTGTTGGCTGCGGCTGGTGGTGAACATTGTCTGGGTCATGGTAATGATTCCCGTTGATGGGGAAAAGGTTAGCATAGGGTGCGGCCGCTGTCAAGATATAATGTATTCTCGGATTCGGCGGATTTACTCCTCTATTCCCCCTTCTTATTCTCCGTGTTACAATTACAGGAAAAGTTCGCTATTTTCGTCTTACCATCTGATAGTCAGGGTGGTAAAGTGGAAGAGGAGTACTCATTGATGACTATGATTACCCTACCCTTACGGGTCAGTGAAGATGAAATCAAACACAACTTGTCTGCATACCTGCGACGTGTTCAGGCGGGCGAAACTCTTATCATTGTAACCGCAGGCAAACCGCTGGTTGAAATTAGACCACTGGAAGCAATTTCTCAACCCAAACGCCCAATTGGTTTGGGTGCTGGAGAATTTACCGTGCCAGATGATTTTGATGCCCCATTGCCAGAAAATGTGGTCCAAGAATTTGAGGCTTAATGAAGTTACTCCTGGATACTCATATTTTTCTCTGGTATATCACAGGGGATCAACGATTACCCTTACAAATGGGTGAGGCCATACGAGATGTAAACAACGATGTTTATCTCAGCGTCGTATCCGTTTGGGAAGCAACCGTCAAATATCAACTCGGCAAATTACCATTACCTCAATCACCTGATATTTATCTTTCCTTTCAGCGACAACAACATCAAATAGCCAGTTTATCCCTTGACGAAATTAGTGTTGGTAAATTATCAACACTTCCTTTGCTTCATCGCGATCCGTTCGACCGGATGTTGATTTGTCAGGCGTTAGCTCATAACCTGATGCTGGTTACGGTGGATGATACCATGAGTGCTTATGCTGTTTCTATCTTACGAAAATAGATACAGGTGCCTTCGCGGTGAAATTCATGTGTGTCGTAGTAGTCACCAGTTTTCAGGATATGGTTAGCAAAAAGTTAGTTACTGCTTCATTAAATAACTCAGGCTGCTCCAGGTTCATCAGGTGGCCGGCCGCGGGGATGATAACGAGTTGGGAACCGGCGATCCCCTGGTGCATCGCTTCACTTTCGGCCTGGGGAATGATCTGGTCTTCGGCTCCGTGAATGATGAGGGTGGGGATTTCGATTTCGGTCAGGGTGGGGGTAGAGTCGGGACGTTCACGCATGGCGGCCAATGCGCCGATGGCCCCTTCGACGGATGTCTCTAGCATCATCTCGCGGGTGAAGGCGATCAGGTCGGGGTCTTCTTGGTAGGTAGCCGGGGCAAATAGCTTGGGCAGCATCTGCTCCACCAATGCCTCAACCCCTTGCGCCTGTACCAGGGCCGCGGCCGCGTCGCGCCCTTTTTTCCCCTCAGCATTGTCCGGCGTAGCTTTGGTGCCGGCCAAAATCAGCCCGGCCACCATGCCCGGATATTGGCGGAACAGTTCAAAGGCGATATACCCACCCATAGAGAGGCCGGCCACAGCGAACGGGCGGTTGATGCCGATGTCATCTAGCAGGTTGGCACAATCAACAGCCAGTTGGGTCATGGTGTATGGGGGTGGTGTAGCCATGGAACTGCCATGCCCACGCAAATCCGGGGCGATGAGACGGCTGACTTCAGCCAGATCAGGGAATTGCAAATCCCACATGCGGCCGCTTAAGGGGAAGCCGTGAATGAGCAGGAGGGGAATCCCGCCCGCGCTGTCTTGATAAGTTAGATAAAATTCGGGTTCGGTTGATGGGGTCATGGATCGTCCTGGGGGATTGGAGACTGGAGATTAGAGACTGAGTGATTGGGTGACTCGCAAACTCCCCTACTCCTGCTCATCCCAATAGGTGAATAGATCACCAATGGATTCGTGGTAATAGTTTTTGACGATGGCGCTGCCGAAGACGTTGGCAACGGAGCGGGTGACGAGGTGGGGCATTTCTCGTTCCGGCGGCCGCAGCACTGTATCGGTAGTCACAACTTCGGTTATCTGGGGAATGGCTTGGATGCGTTCGACCGCTTTGCCCAGGAACAGGCCATGGGTGCAGGTGAGGATAACTTCTTCGACACCAAATTGGATCAGATGGCGGCTTAACTCGACGACAGAGCCACCAGTGGCGATTTCGTCATCATGGATGATGGCCCGCTTGAAGCCACGCACCTGCCGCCCCACAAACCCCCCAATTTCCACTTTGGTATCGGAGACCCGGTTTTTGCTCGCGGCCGCGACCGGCAGCCCTAACATATCAGCAAACCGTTCCCCGGCCTTGGCGCTGCCCATATCTGGGGCCACCACCACCGTATCCTCAGCCGTATATCCCCGCTCCCGGAAATGATCAGCCAGGGTCCAGCGGGCAGTAAGCGGGTCGGTGGGGACGTTGAAGAAGCCATGTACCTGGGGAGAGTGCAGGGTCATGGTCATCACATGGGTGGCCCCGGCCGTTTGCAGCAGGTTAGCTACCAACCGGGCGGTGATGGAGATGCGTGGTCTGTCTTTTTTGTCGGAGCGGGCGTAGGAGAAATAAGGGATGATGGCGTGGACTTCCCGCGCGGCCGCGCTCCGGGCAATGTCTAGCATCATCAACAGCCCCATCAGGTGGTCACTCACCGGAGGGGTAAGGGATTGCACGATGTAGACGGTGCGGCCGCGCACACTGGCTCCTAGCTGAACAAATAGATTATCATTGCTAAAGCGAGAAAAATAGGTTGGCTCCAACGGCACACCCACATGGTGAGCGATTTTTTCCGCCAGAGGGATGTTGGAGCGGCCGCTGAAAAAACGGACTTCTTGGGGGTTAAGGGTGTGGGTCATTTTAGTTTCGAGTTTCTGGTTTCTCGTTTTGAGTTTGGCAAGCCTGATCATTCCTACCTGTTCACAGCTAATTGTAACTGATTATGTGGAAGTAGGGCAGCTATCAGGCCCGCCATTTTAGCACGGTTCCCCCTTGCCCCATTAAGACGCTCCCTGGAAAGACCCGTAACTGCCACGGGTCCAGGCGCAAGGCAGCAAACGCGGCCGCCGTCGGGCTGGTCCAGGCGGGGATGATGGCCGGGTTGTACCCCACCGGCTCTGGCCCGTTGAGAAATAGGTTCCATACCATCGTCCGGGTTTCATCATCAAACGCCCAGGTCGCCCGGCAGTCAGCAACGCAGGTATCATGGGTGGGGGTCCAGTAACTCAAGGAGATATATGGGCTGGCTTCCAGGTGGGCCCGTTTAGTAGGGGTGGGGCTGGTAGCAATCCAGCCTACCAACTTTTCCCCATCCCACTGCCAGATGGGGTGAAGGATGCGGGTACGCGGCCGCATCTGTTTATCCACCGTCGCCGCACTACACCAGACAATCTGATGGGCCATAGCCACAAAAGCCGGAGCCGTTTCCATCAAACTATTCATAACATCCTCCTAACCTGGGCAAGCCAGAAAAGATTTATCCACAGATGTCACAGATGAACACAGATTATTTTTATCTGTGAAAATCTGGATCATCGGTGGTTCACTTCTTGATTTTACCTCATGCTGTTTTCAGAGAACCCACCGGTACAATCTGTGGTTAAGATTCTTATCCCGGTTATCATTATAAACCATGTCCCCGGCTGATGCTTTTATCCTCGCCTGCCCTTTTTGCCATACTCCCTGGCGCCCGCCGTATGCCCATTCCCTCACCTGCCCGAAGGATCAATTGACCTTCACCCAGGCAGGTACTATCTGGCGTTTTTTGCTACCGGAGCGGGCAACCCATCTGGCTCAGTTTATGCAGGAGTATGAACAGGTGCGCCAGGCGGAAGGATGGGGTGGACAAGACGCCGATTATTACCGTGCCCTGCCGTTTGTAGACCGCAGCGGCCGCTACCCCCACATCTGGCACATCCGGGCACAAAGTTACCTGGCGTTGTTGAAATATCTGGCCCAGTGGGAAGCGCGGCCGCAGCACATCCTTGACCTGGGCGCGGGCAATAGTTGGCTCTCTTATCGGTTGGCTCAGGCCGGATACCAGGTGGCGGCGGTTGATCTAATGGTCAACCAGGTAGACGGGTTGGGCTGTCACCCTTATTATGATACCCCCTATCTACCGCTCCAGGCCGAGTATGATTATCTCCCTCTGGCTGATGCTCAAGCCGATGTGGCTATTTTCAATGGGGCGTTCCATTATGCTACGGATTATGGGCGAACTTTAGAAGAAGTGCGGCGGGTGCTGCGGCCGCGCGGCCGCATTGTCATCATGGATTCCCCTTTGTACCGGGATGGGCGCAGCGGGCAGCAGATGGTCCAGGAGCGAGAAACATCGTTTGCCGTCCGGCATGGGTTTCGCGGCAACGCCCTGCCCCATGAGAATTATTTGACCTACGAGCGATTGGCTGAGATCGCGGCCGCCTTGTCTATTAAGTGGCAGTTCATCCAACCCAATTACGGCTGGCGTTGGGCCATCCGTCCCTGGTTGGCTCGCTTACGCGGCGGCCGCGAACCGGCAGCTTTTCAGTTGATTATAGGGGAGTTTGCCAGTGGCAAGTAGACAAGTTCTGGTTATCGCCCTGGATGGGGCCACCTTCGATTTGCTGAACCCGTGGCTGGCTGAAGGGCATTTGCCCACCCTGTCCGGGCTGATAAACAAAGGCACATCCGGGGAACTGCACTCTACCTTGCCCCCCGTCACTGCCCCTGCCTGGGCCAGCTTTATGACCGGCAAAAATCCGGGCCAACATGGCACCTTCGACTTTTTTCGGCCCCACGCAGCCGATTTAGACCAATACGAAATGGTCAACAGCAGCCATATCCAGGCCAAACTGGTGTGGGAATATCTCTCAGAAGCGGGGGTGCGGGTGGGGGTGCTGAATGTGCCTGTGACCCATCCCCCTCGCCCGGTCAATGGCTACCTGGTACCTGGCCTGCTCTCTCCTGACCAGGGGCAAACCTGTTACCCACCCGATTTGCTGCAACCGTATCAAGCAGAGTTGGGGCCGTACCGCCTGACACCAGAACTGCTTTATCACCCTGACAATGCGGCCGCGTTCATCGCCGATCTCCATGCCCTGTGTGAACGGCAGAGCCAATACGCCCAGCGGCTGCTCGCCGACCAGCCAACCGACTTTTGTATGGTCCATTTCCTGGCCCCAGACATTGCCCAGCACAAATTGTGGCACACCAACGACCCCACTCACCCCTGGTACAATCCGGCTGAGGCGGCCCGCTATGGCTCGGCCTTGCGTGATCTGTTTGTCCGGTTAGATCAAGCCATTGCCGACCTGATCGCCCTCATGCCCGCTGACAGCACGGTGATCGTAATGAGTGATCATGGGTTCGGTCCGCTTCACCAGACGGTCAACTTAAACCTTTACCTGGTGCAGGTAGGACTGATGCGTCTGAAGCGAGGCTGGATGGTGCGTGAGCGACAGTGGGCGATGGCCCGGCCCCGGGTGTGGCGATGGGTGGGGCGGTGGCTGCGGCCGCTCACCTTTGCCGATGTGGATTGGTCACAAACAGCAGCTTACTCCCTGGGGCACATCGGTCAGATATATCTTAACGTGCGGGGACGGCAGCCGTTTGGCATGGTTGCCCCAGAGGCATACGAAACGGTGCGGGCTGAGGTGATAGAACATCTGCAACGTTTGCGCCACCCCGTGACCGGGCAGCCTTTGGTTGAGCAGATCATCGTTCGGGAAGCGGCCGCATACGGGCCACACCTGGACAATGGGCCAGATTTACACCTGGTGTTAGATGGCTACCGGGCCATGGCATACCCGCTGTTTGCCACCGAAGGGGGCATTGTTACCCAACAGCGGCTGGGAAATTCTGGGGATCATCGGGCCAACGGGATTTTGATCGCCGCCGGGCCACCCTTCAAAGTGGGGCAGACCCTCACCGCCGCCCATCTGGTTGATCTGGCCCCCACCCTTTTGTACCTGCTCGGCGTCCCTATGCCAGATGATATGGATGGGCAAGTTTTATGGGAAGCCATTATCCCCACACATCGGGCGGAACATCCGGTACAATATCAGGCGGCCGCGAGCGGGGCCAACCAGGTCAATCCACTTAGCCAATCCGAAGAAGAAATTATCGCCCAACGGCTGCGCGATTTGGGCTACATGGGGTGAAGGGTGAGGGATGAAGAAAAACAAAAGAGTGATAGGTGAACTCGTTTTTAAAACCCGAACCTTGGAACCTGAAACTTGAAACTTGAAACCACTAACCAAACATCGCCGCCGGTTAGGCGTGGTAGCGACCCACTCACTCAATAGTTTGCTGCTGCCCATTTTTAATGTGCTGATCTCCCTGCTGGTCATTCGCCTGACCTCGGTAATGGTGTGGGGGGCGTTTGTCCAACTGCTGTTGGTGGTGCAGTTGGGAACCCATATCGTCAACTGGGGGAACAAAGAGTATTTGCTCCGTGCTTTCAGCCGCCAGCCCAGTGAATTGACCTCATTGTGGCAAACAGCCTTTTTTACCCGGGGGCTGCTTTATCTGGGTTTTATGGGGGTAATGGCCCTGTGGGGCTGGCCACTCCCCTGGCTGCTGCTGATCTGGGTGTGGGGGGCAGGGCTGGTAGTGGCCCAATCGTTTGAGGTGTTGGTATTGTACCGACGGGCGTTTGGGGTTGCCCTGATGGTGGAGTTGGGGGCAGTTTTTTTGCTGCTGGCTGGTGTGATGGGGCTGGGGACACAATTGACGGTAACTGGGTTAGTAGCAATTTTTACCCTGACCCAGGCCGGCAAAGCGGCCGCGTTCCTGCTTTATTTTCGCCCCCACCTATTGCGCCAGGTTCGCGGCCGCGTCCAGCCCACCTATTTTGCCCTGGCCTTCCCCTTTTTTCTTCTCGGCTTTACCGGCATGTTACAATCGCGCATAGATTTGTACAGCGTCAGCTACTTTATGAGCCAGACCGAGGTGGGGCAGTACCAGGTGCTAACCGGCTTCTTGCTTTACATCCAGGCATTGGCCAACTTCATTTTGCTCCCCTTTGTCAAAACAGTGTACCGGCTAGAAACGGCAGTTATTCACAAAATTTCCTGGCAGCTCTTTGGCCTGGGGCTGCTGATCGTCCCCCCGGCCATCGGCCTGATTGGTTGGCTGCTGCGTCAGCTTTACCATTTTGATCTTTCCCCCTTACTGCTCATCGTTGGCGGGCTGCATGTGCTGCCCCTCTTTTTCACCCTGCCCATCATCTACGCTCTTTACAAGGCAGAACTTCAACGGCAGGTGCTTTATGTCAACCTGGTGAATACTGGCCTGAACTTAGGACTAAATATTCTCTGGGTTCCCCGGTGGGGGCTGTTAGGCGCATTGTTATCTACGACTCTGACCAGTTGGCTGACGCTCATTTTTTACTGGTATCGCGGCCGCCAATTGTTGAACGTGGAACGAGTTAGAACACAGATTGACCTGGATAAATACAATACCTAATCTTTCCCCTCACCACCTTATGCTGCCTTTAACCTGCCCCACCTGCCATCAACCACTCCACCAGGAACAATTGTTTTGCCCCGCAGGGCATACTTTTACCCTCACGAATGGGGTTTTGTCTCTCCTGGATGAACCGTTTGCCCAACGGCTGCACCAATTTAACCATACTCTGGAGCAGTATCGGGCGGCAACCGGGCGGCGGCTGTTGGATCCTGCCCTTTATGAGGACCTGCCGTTCGCGGCCGCGCTCCGTTCGCAATTTGAGTGGCGGCTGCGCCGTTATGATTGGGCCGTGGTCCAAAAATGGATGGGAACGCGGCCGCAGCGGGTTCTGGATATTGGGGCCTGGAACGGCTGGCTAAGCCACAGATTGGCCCAGATGGGGCATGAGGTCACAGCCATAGATTATTTCACCGACCCGTATGATGGCCTGGGAGCTAAACAGTTTTATAGTACCACCTGGCGGGCTATCCAGATGGATTTGACTGATTTATCCCCCCTGCCCCCCATTTTTGATCACATCATTCTCAACCGGTGTCTGCCCTTTTTTGGTGACGCGGCCGCATACCTGGCCCAGGCACAGACAAAATTAGCCCCCGGCGGCCGTATCCTCTTGACCGGCCTGGCTTTTTACCATGATTCTTCCAGCAAGGCCCAGGCTGTAGCTGCCATGACCGAACAGTATCGCCAGCAATATGGGACAGAAATGTTTTTGAACCCAACCAAAGGGTATCTAGACAGGAAAGACCATCGGCAATTGACAGCGGCGGGTGTGCGGCTTACCCCATATCCACAGTTATTTTTAACAAACTTAAAGGCATGGCTGCGGCCGCACTATCCCCGTTACTTCTACGGCCAAATAGGGCGTGACAAGCCCTAAATCCCTAACATGCCTCTGGGCCGCCATATTTGCACCCATCTTATGAGTGTGCTACCATCGTTTTTCCAGTGCAGGCATGAGGTAAAGACCATGTTTTATGTGACTGGAATAAAAGCCCAGATTGGCAACCTCCCCAAAATGGCTCACCGTCCCGGTGCAGCCAACACCATTGATCATTAAAGACCTGATCCCCAAAGAAGGAATCAGGTCTTTTTTTTGCCATCTTGACGCGCCTTCTAATCATGCCGCTTAACTTATTTACCAAACGGTTACAAAGGAGAGAAAATGAACACCCAAACCTTATCCCCCTTGTTCAATCTGAACGAAATGACCACCCGAAATGGCAAACAAAATAATCAACACCAACACCCTTTGGTCGGTCAGGACATCCTGTCCGTCTCCCAATTTAGCAGTGACACCCTGGAATATATCTTTACCCGCGCCCATGAAATGCGGGAAATGGTACAGAAGGTAGGGGCCGTTGATTTGCTCAAAGGGTATGTTCTAACCTGTCTTTTTTATGAACCCAGCACCCGTACCAGTGCCTCATTTATTGCCGCCATGGAACGGCTGGGCGGCCGCGTCATTCCCATCACCCAGGGCGTACAATTCAGCTCCGTCAGCAAAGGCGAAACCCTGCCCGACACCATCCGCACCCTGGAACAATATTCTGATGTCATCGTCCTGCGTCACCCCGACCTCGGCTCGGCCAAAGTTGCCGCTGATTATGCCGCCATCCCGGTCATTAACGCTGGAGATGGACCAGGGGAGCATCCCACCCAGGCCCTGCTTGATATGTTCACCATCAAAGAAGAGCTAGGCCGGTTAGATGGGTTAAAAATCGCCATGGTCGGCGATTTGCGCTTTGGTCGCACCGTCCATTCCCTCACCAAACTGCTGCTCCACTATGATGTCAGCCTGCGCTTTGTGTCGCCAGAAAGTTTGCGCCTGCCTCTGACTATTATGAACGAGGTGAAAGATGCCGGGGTGGATGTGCGGGAAACTCACGACGTGGCCGATGTCATCCAAAATGCTGATGTGTTGTACGTGACACGGGTGCAGAAAGAGCGATTTTCCGATCTGTCCCAATATGAGGAAGTGAAAAATTTCTATGAGATTACAACCGATTTAATGAGCCGGGCTAAGGAGAAGATGATTGTCATGCACCCCTTGCCCCGGGTGGGAGAAATTCATTACAACGTAGACAGCGACCCCAGGGCAGCCTATTTCCGCCAGGTGCAAAATGGGATGTATGTGCGGATGGCCTTGTTGGCCGCCGTGCTAGGCAAGGGGTAGGGTAAAGGTGAAGGTACTTCCCTGATCGCGGCCCTGACTCGCGGCCGCGATATCCCCCCCCATGGCCCAAACCAGATGCCGGGCAATGGTCAAACCAATGCCACTCCCTCCACTAACCCGCGACCGGGATGGGTCTACCCGATAAAACCGCTCAAATAGATAGGGCAAGGCGTCGGCGGGAATGCCGACGCCTGTATCGGTTATCGTCACCTGCCCAAACGAATCAGTCAGGGCCAAGGTGATAGTAATAGTCCCATGTTCCGGGGTATAGCGGATGGCGTTGCCGATGAGGTTGAGCAGCACCTGGGCGGTACGGTCAGGATCAGCCTGAACTTCCAGGGGGGCCGGATGGGGGTTAAGGGTGAGGGTTAGCTCTTTGGCCTGGGCTTGCGGCCGCAGTTGGGCCACCACCCGCGTTGTCAGAGCCACCAGGTCAAAATTTTGATACACCAATGAAAATTGCCCCGCCTCAATCTGGGAGAGGTGCTGAATATCATCTACCAGACGGCGCAGCCGCTCTACCTCTTGGGACATCCAGGCGAAGGTCTCCTCATTGGCCGGGAACAGCCCATCCATCAACCCTTCCAGATATCCTTTTAGCCCGGTGAGGGGGGTCCGCAGCTCATGGGTGATATTGCCCAGGAGAACCATGCGCTGCTGCTCTACCTGCTCTAACGCGGCCGCCATCTGATTAAAACTTAGCACCAACTCCGCCATCGCTTCGCCGCTGTTATCCGGCACCTGGACTCGTTCATTATACCGGCCATCGGCAATGCGGCGGCTGCTATCGGCCATCTGGCGCAGGGGAGCGATGAGGGTACGCCATAGGAGATAGCTGGAAAAGACCCCGGCGGTAATGGCGGCCAATGCGGCCACAGCCACCGACCCTAATACCGCATCCCGAAAAGCATAAATCAAATGCTGCTCCGTTTTGGTGAGCAAGGCCGGGTCAGCCAGCAGGGCCAGTAACCGGGGGCGAATCACATGGGAGGCCGTACTCAAAATAATGATGCGTGTTGCCAGCATCATCACCGTGACCCCCACAAAAGCCACCAAAAATTGGGAGGCAATCAACCGCCAACGTAACCGTTTATACCAGGGCATGGGGTTCCTTTACGAGTGGGCTAGTAGACCCGTCTCCCATTGCTTCAGCCCTCACTTCTCACTTCTTCACATCCACAAACTTATACCCCACCCCGCGCACCGTTTCTATGAGGGTTTGTTGGGTGGCGTCTTGTAATTTACGGCGCACCTGCCCTACATATACATCCACCACCCGGTCATTGCCATAAAAATTGCTCCCCCATACCAGATTAACCAGCTGATCACGAGTGAGGACGCGGCCGGCGTTGCGAGCCAATTCCCATAACACCTGAAACTCTGTGGCCGTCAATTCTAACAGATGGCCGTTGGCCTGGGCCTCGTGGCTGTCTGGGTTGATGGTAAGATGGGCAAAAGTGAGGGTGGCAGATGGGGCGGCCGGCCCCCGGCGCTGCCGCCGCAAAATCGCTTCCACACGGGCAACCAGCTCCCGGGGACTAAACGGCTTGGTCAAATAATCATCAGCCCCCAACCGCAGCCCGGCTACCCGATCCGTCTCCTCTCCCCGCGCCGTAAGGATTAAAATATACACCTCAGACTCCTGGCGTAGACGGGTAGTGACTTCCAGGCCATCCATGCCCGGCAGGTTCAGATCCAACACAATAAGATCGGGCTGCCATTGAGCCGCTTCCCGCAGGGCGTCTGGCCCGCTGCCCACCACCCGCACCGCAAACCCGGCACTTTCCAAATAGGTGCGGATGATGGTCTGAATATTGCTCTCATCTTCAACCACCAGGATTTTGATATTCATCGCAGAAATTTCCTAACCTGGGCAAACCAGAAAAGATGTATCCACAGGTGTCACAGATAGACGCAGATTTTTAAGCCATCTGTGAAAATCTGCTTCTTCTGTGGATCAGTTCTTGTTTTTGGGGTAAGAAGTTGACTTGTAAGGTAGTAAGTTAAGCCATAGATAGATGAAGCATGGATTGGCAGGAGCATGGATTCGTGCCTATTCGTGGCAAAACCCCCGTATATCTATTGTACCGTTTCCCTGGATGTTACCCAAGATTGGCAAGGGGTCGTGTAAAGGTTGTGTAAGGAGCAGACAAGGGTTTGGTAAAAGGGGAGATAATGGCTTGTACGCGGCCGCGACTACCGGCATAATAGCTGTTCAACCATCGCCCTCCCTTATTACACCACCGAGGTGCTATGAATACCCAAAATTACGGCTTTGTGATAGACAACCGCAAATGTATCGGCTGTCATGCCTGCTCCACCGCCTGCAAAAGCGAAAACGAAGTACCCCTGGGCGTCTACCGCACCTGGGTTAAATATGTGGAAACGGGGACTTATCCCGATACCCGCCGCCATTTCCAGGTCACCCGCTGTAACCATTGCGCCAACCCCCCTTGCGTCCGCATCTGCCCTACTGAGGCGATGTACCAGCGGGCTGATGGCATTGTCGAGTTTGATAACAGCGTCTGTATCGGCTGCAAGGCGTGTATGCAGGCGTGCCCTTACGATGCCATCTACATTGACCCCACCACCAATACCGCTGCCAAATGTCATTACTGCGCCCACCGTACTGACATTGGCCTGGAGCCAGCTTGTGTCGTCGTCTGTCCAGAACATGCCATCATCGCCGGGGATATGAACGACCCCCAAAGTGAAATCAGCCGGGTTTTAGGCCAGCACAACGTGACCGTCCGCAAACCAGAGCAGGGCACATCCCCCAAACTGTTCTACATCGAAGGCAACGATGTCGTTATGCACCCCACGGCTACCGAGCGCACCCCAGAGACGTTTTTGTGGGCCGATGTGATTCCGTTACACGAGTCGGCGAGTGGGCGAGTGGGCGAGTATGCCAGTGGGAAACCCGCAAACTCCCAACCCCGCAAACTGGCAAACTCTGGTGTTCCCCTGCGCTCCCCGCAGCCCCAGGGCCAACCGTGGCGCGGCCCGATTCAGATTGGGGAGCGGGTAGCCGGGCAGATGATTCAGGTAAGCTATAATGCCCAGCATAAACTGCCCTGGCATTGGCCGGTACCGGCCTATCTGGTGACAAAGGGGATTGGGTCAGGGATTTTTATGCTGTTGGCCCTGGGCTGGGGGCTGAACCTGTTCCCGTTTGATGGGCTGACGGCGTTGGTGGGGGGCTTTCTAGCTCTGCTGTTTATTGGCCTGACGACCGGGTTTCTGGTGTTAGACCTGGAGAAGCCGGAGCGGTTTTTGTATATTTTATGGCGGCCGCAATGGCGCAGTTGGCTGGCTCGCGGGGCAGTGGTACTTATTGGGTTCTCCACGGTGATGGGGTTGTGGTGGCTGTATGAGTTAGGGGTATATCTGTACGATTATGATCTGCCCTGGTTACGGGCGGTTTTCCTCTGGGTGGGGCTGCCGTTTGCTATCATGGCCGCCATTTATACGGCGTTCCTGTTTGCCCAGGCAGAAGGGCGGGATTTGTGGCAAAGCCCGCTCCTGCCCTTTCACCTGATTGTGCAGGCCCTTATGGTTGGGAGTGGGGTTGCCCTGCTGTTGGGGTTGTTCGTGGCCCCGGTGGAGATGGTGAAGGTGGCGCGGGTGGTGTTTGCGGCCGCGCTCCTCATTGACCTCTTCATCACCTTACTAGGCGAATTTGGCATCCCCCACGCCAGCGAAATCGCCGCCCGCGCCGCCCATGAGATCAGTCACGGCCATTACAAGCACCATTTCTGGTGGGGCAGCATCGTTCTGGGGCACGCTGCGCCACTCTTACTCATCCTGACCGGTTTACCCATTCTTGGGGCCATCGCCGCCATTTGCACCATCATTGGCCTTTATCTTTTCGAGTACGCCTTTGTCATGGCTCCCCAGGAAATACCCAATAGTTGAATGTAGGATGAAATTTCAGACAATACGAATGATTCAATTTTGGGGAAATGACTATGGAGAATGATCCTTCTTTCAGGAAAATAGCGGAAGCCTTCAAAGGGCTAATTAAAACTTCCGCATTAAATTCTCCTTCAAAGAAACTGCTTGAATATTTCTTTGAGGGGAAAAAGGAATATTGGCCCTCATTAAGGTATGTGAAGATAAATGGTCAAATACTGTACCCGGTATATCGGATCTCGGAATTAGAAAGGTTGACTGAACAAATAAGTCGCTCATTTGGAGATCAAGTAAGTCATAAGACTATATCAAGCTATATTATGGAAGCTGCTTTTAATTGGATCGAAAATGACTATAGGCTTGATAATGACTCGCATGTTGAAAAAACTGTAAGAAAACTAAAAGGCAACATTCAAAATGATATTCATGATTTTGATATTTATGTCGCGATTGAAGGGCTGGAGTTTGAAAATTCAATTGTTATTGAAATAGTAGATGGTTACATACAAAAGAACACTGAGTCTTCTGAACTACTAAATATTGCCACACTGTATGCTCAACAACTACATTTGGATACACATCTTATTAAAGAATTTCAAGAACCCCCGGCATTTTTCAAGGTTAGAGTGCGAGGTGACTCGGAGCAAGCCATAAAACAAGGCACAGAAGAAGCAGAAATGGCTCTTGATGTTTTGCGGTTATTCCTTGGATCATTCTACAGTGATATTTACTTGCGTCCATCAAGTTCTATCCGTATGAGCGTGAAAAAACACGGTTTGGTTTCTGAACGGCTTTCAGTACTAGGTGTCAGAACAGACCTTTCCGTGAATGAGCAGATTCCTGGAGTATACTGGTCACAAAAATTCAATTTCCCCTTCAAAATCAACGAAAAGCTCTTGAGCTTAATAAAAGAAAATGGTTTGGAGCAAATAAACACTTCACTTCGTGCGGTTAAAAATAAAAAAGAGACGGAAATAGATAAACGTTTATTTACAGCTATTAAGTGGTTTGCTAAAGCTACAGCGACTCAAAATATTGAGGACAGTTATTTAATGTATGCTATTTCGTTAGAAGCTCTTTTATCAGAGGATAGAACTGCTCAAGAAAGTTACGCTTTGCAAATTGCTAGTCTGGTTCATGGTAGTGGAATCAACAGGATTCTTCCTTTAGGTGGTCAAGTTTCAAAAGAATTTGGTAAGAAACTGAAAAAATCTACCGATTCAAATGATCGTTTTAACTGTGTACGAAATCGTGCGTATGATCTATTTAAAATCAGAAATCATGTTGTACATGGGAGACATCGCTCTAAATTGGATATTGGTGATTTGTTAGATTTGGAAACGTTAGCGCGTAACACAATACTTGCATTTATCAAGCGTGGTTGGAATGAATTCGGAGACTTTAAGACTTGGGTAACGAGTAGCGTTAGCTTTCAGTTTAATCCGGGTGACTGAGTGAAAACTCGTTTGATAAGGATCTAAATAAAGATGAAAAATGAAGTTGCAAAACTCTTGCATACGATGTTAAAAGTGGGTGCGCCGCCGGAAAGAACGCGGCCGCAGCCCACCACCTTCACCAATGTCGCTGGCACCGCCCTGCCCGACTTTGCCGACATAGACCCCGCCGAAGTGCAGATGATCACCGTCGAACACCCGGACGGGCGGATGAGCCAATACCCACCGCCGGAATATTGGGATGATTGGGTAGAGTACAGTGGTAAAGAGTGGCCGCGTAAGGTGGCCCATCGCTATATGCTCGTGCCCACCGTCTGCTTCAACTGTGAAAGTGCCTGCGGCCTGCTGGCCTATGTGGACAAAACCACCCTGGAAATCAAAAAATTTGAGGGCAATCCGGTGCATCCGGGCAGCCGCGGCCGCAACTGTGCCAAAGGCCCCGCCACCCACAACCAGACCTACGACCCCGAACGTATCCTCTACCCCCTCAAACGAGTGGGCAAGCGCGGGGAAGGGCACTGGAAACGGATTACCTGGGACGAGGCGTTAAACGAAATTGCCGCCAAAATGCGGACCAGCCGGGAACAGCGGCGCGACGGCATCATGTACCACGTCGGCCGGCCGGGGGAAGATGGGTACACCAACCGATGCATCACCGCCTGGGGGGTAGACGGCCACAACAGCCATACCAACGTCTGCTCATCCGGGGCACGGGCCGGCTACGGCTTCTGGTGCAACTGGGATCGTCCCAGCCCCGACCATGCCCACGCCCGCGTCATCCTGCTTATCTCCAGCCACCTGGAAACGGGGCACTACTTTAACCCCCACGCCCAGCGCATCATCGAAGGCAAGATGAACGGGGCTAAAATCATCACCCTGGACCCCCGCCTCAGCAACACCGCCAGCCTGAGCGATTGTTGGCTGCCCACCTGGCCCGGCAGTGAAGCAGAGGTGCTGCTAGCCATAGCCAATTATCTCATCCAAAATGATTTGTATGACAGGCGATTTGTGGAGCAGTGGGTGAATTGGCAGGATACGCTGGCGGCAGTGGGCAGCGGGCAGTTAGCCGTGAACAGTCCCACTCTCCACTCGCTAATCTCCCACTCTCCCACACCCCAATTTGCCCATTTTGACCTGGTGCTGAAAGAGTTGTATGGTGAGTTTACCTTTGCCCGTGCGGCCGCGTCAGCTCAGGTACCTGTAGAACGGTTAGAAGAAGCGGCCCGCCTGATTGCCGACTGTGATGGTCGGCTGGCGGCCCACGTGTGGCGCAGCGCCAGCATCGGCAATTTGGGTGGCTGGCAGGTGGCCCGCTGCCTCATGTTCCTCAACGTACTGACCGGCAGTGTAGGCACCCGGGGGGGCACATCCGGCGGCGAATGGAACAAATTTGTGCCCAAACCGTTCAAATCCCCCCCACCCTTCAACGCCTGGAACGAGCTGCAGCTGCCCGACGAATGGCCCCTGGCCCATTTTGAGATGAGCTTCCTACTCCCCCATTTCCTTGAAGAAGAGCGAGGCAACATAGACGTTTACTTCACCCGCGTCTATAACCCGATGTGGATCAACCCGGACGGCTTTATGTGGCTCAAAGCGTTACAAGACGAGAGCAAAATCAAATGCCACGTCGCCCTCACCCCCACCTGGAACGAATCGGCCTGGTTTGCTGATTATGTCCTGCCGATGGGCCACGCCGGGGAGCGGCACGATCTGATGAGCCAGGAGACCCACGCCGGGCAATGGATCGCCTTCCGCCAGCCGGTGCGCCGGGTAGCGATGGAAAAGTTAGGCCACAAGGTGCGCTTCACCCACGAAGCCAATCCCGGCGAGGTGTGGGAAGAGAATGAATGGTGGATTGAGCTATCCGCGCGGTTGGACCCGGATGGGAGTTTGGGTATCCGGCAATGGTTTGAAAGCCCATACCGGCCCGGTGAGATTATCACCGTAGAGGAATATTATCAGTGGATTTTTGAGAACAGTGTGCCAGGATTGCCGGAAGCGGCCGCGCACGAATCCCTCACCCCCCTCCAATATATGCGTAAATATGGCGTCTTTGCCGTCAAGCAGAGTAACTATAAGCCGTATGAGAAGGAGATTGAGGGGCTGGGAGAATGGCAAATGGAGACGGATTCCCAATTCACAAGCCACAATTCACAATTCACCCTGGATCCTTCGGCTCGTATTCTGGAGAATGGTAAGGTGATTGGTGTGGTTGTGGCGGGAAAACCACGTGAGGGGTTTGACACCCCCAGCCGGAAGCTGGAATTTTTCAGCCAGACGGTGTACCAATGGGGCTGGACAGAGCGGGAGTACACCATCCCCTGGACGCTCAAAAGCCATGTCCACCCGGATAATATCAACCAGGAACAGGGAGAGATGGTGCTGCTGCCCAACTTCCGCCTGCCGACGCTGATTCATACCCGCACGGCCAATTCAAAATGGCTGTACGAAATCAGTCACAAAAACCCCATCTGGATGCACCCCAGCGATGCCCAACGGTTGGGGGTGCAGACGGGGGACCTGGTACGGGTGGAGACGGAAATTGGCTACTTTATTGACAAGGTGTGGGTGACGGAAGGGATGAAGCCGGGTATTATCGCTATGAGCCACCACCTGGGCCGCTGGCGGTTAGAAGAAAATAAGGGAGTGAACCCGGGAATGTCCAGCCTGGCCGAATTAGAAGAGAATGGTTCGCAGCACCGGCTCAATATTTTGCACGGGGCACAGCCCTGGCCATCGTTTGACCCAGATACCAGCCGTGTCTGGTGGCAGGATGTGGGGGTGCATCAAAATTTGACCCACGCTGTTCACCCAGACCCGATCAGCGGGGGGCATTGTTGGCTGCAAAAGGCGGTGAATGTGCGCAAAGCGGCCGCACACGAGCCGTATGGTGAGGTATGGGTAGACACAGCCAAATCTATGGCTGTTTATCGGGAGTGGCTTGCCCTGACCCGGCCCGCTTCCCAGGTCAGTCCCGATGGCCACCGGCGGCCGCTCTGGCTGAGGCGGCCGCTCAAACCGGTAGCCGAAGCCTACAAACGGAACGGGTAACTACTAAGGCTTACAAAGATTTCACCGCGAAGACGCCAAGATCACTAAGAATTTCTTGAGAAACTTTGTGTTCTTTCCGTCATTGCGGTTAGTAGTTACCGGAACGGTTAGAAACCCTTACAAACTCCTTACCGTTCCTTCATTTACCTTTTGCAGAGAACTGATACAGTTCAACTATAATCACACCTATTTTATCTAAGGATCGAGGAGTAAATAACCTATGGAACTGGGACTGGAGACTAAAGAGTGGAGACTGGTTTAATCTCCAGTCTCCACTCTCCAATCTCTAATCTCTTGTGCGTTATTCAATTCTCCTTCCTAACCTGGACAAGCCAGAACCAAATCTCACGTAGAGGCGCGGAGAAAAAACCTCTGCGCCCCTGCGTCTTAGCGGGAGATTTTTTTACTCGCTGCACAAGAAGTTGACTCGTAAGGTACTAAGGAAGGGAACCATGCTGCTGAAATATTTTTATGACGACAAACTGGCTCATGCCTCTTATATGGTCGGCTGCCAACGGACCGGGGAAGCGGTCATCATTGACGCTGGCCGCGACGTGCAGCAATATCTGGACGCGGCCACTAAAGAAGAGATGCGTATCGTCGGGGCGGCCGACACCCACATCCACGCCGATTATGTCTCCGGGGCACGGGAGCTGGCCGAACGGGTTGGGGCCAAACTGTATGTCTCCGATGAAGGGGATGAAAATTGGAAATATGAATTTGCTGCCGCCTACAACCATCAACTGCTCAAAGATGGGGACATTTTCACCATCGGCAATATCAAATTCGAGACATTTTACAGCCCCGGCCACACCCCTGAACATATCTCCTTCATTTTGACTGACATGGGGGGCGGCGCGGATAAACCGATGGGGATTTTCACCGGGGATTTCATCTTCGTCGGCTCCATTGGTCGCCCCGATCTATTGGAAAAAGCCGCCGGGATCGGTAACACCGCTGTACCAGGGGCGTACCAGCAATTTGAATCCATCCAACGGTTCAAACAACTGCCCGACTATCTCCAGGTGTGGCCGGCCCATGGGGCCGGGAGTGCTTGTGGCAAAGGGTTAGGGGCCATTCCTTCGACCACGGTAGGGTATGAAAAAATGTTTAACCCGATGCTGCAATATGACAACCCCAGTGAGTTTGTGGAAGCCCTACTGGATGGGCAGCCGGAAGCTCCGCGCTATTTTGCGGTGATGAAGAAGGTGAACAAGGAAGGGCCAGAGGTGCTGGGGGAGCGGCCGCTGCCGGACAAATTAGCTGTGACTGAATTAGAGCCGCTGCTGGCCGCTGACCAGATGGTCTTAGATACCCGTTCTGATGCTGCTTTTGCCCAGGCCCATCTGCCGGGTAGCCTGAACATTTCCCTCAAAAATTTGGCCGTCTGGTCAGGCTGGTTGGTAGATTACCACAAGCCCCTTTATCTAATCTCCACCCCGTCTGAATTGGCAGAGGCGGTGCGGGTGTTGGCTAAGGTAGGGATTGATAATGTGGTGGGTTATTTTGATGCCAATGAGGTCGCGGCCGCAGGGCTGATGAGCCAATCGTATGAAGTAAAGCGGCCGCAAGAAGTCGCTGAGCAAATCCTGAGCGGCCGCGTCACCTTGCTAGACATCCGTGCTGAGAGCGAATGGAACGAAGCCCGCCTGCCCAACGCCTGCCACATCATGCTCGGCTACCTGCCCCAGCGGGCTGACGAAGTTATTAACGGCAACCCCATCGTCGTCCTCTGCCGCACCGGCAACCGCTCGGCCATCGCCGCCAGCCTGCTCCAGGCCCAGGGAGCCCAAGAAGTGATCAACCTGGCCGGGGGCATCGTAGAATGGCAGCAGGCCGGCCTACCGGTAGAACGGTAGTTAGTCACTGGCGTCTGGCATTTTTTGAGCTGACCACTGGTTATTGGTGTATTGGTTAATGCTTCTGGTGAAATCAATTTTCGCCAGAGTCCAGTTAGTATTTAGCGGTCTGCCGTCAGCACCACCCATTACTTACACAACAAAGGAGATAACATGCTCGCCTGGCTTCTTGAACCATGGCCCTGGTATGTTTCCGGGCCAATGATTGGGCTAACTGTTCCCTTACTACTGCTGCTCACCGGCAAAAATTTGGGGATTTCTAGCAGTTTGCGCCATATCGCGGCCGCCTGTAACCCCCGCACCAGGTTGCCTTACCTCACCCAGGAATATAACTGGCGCGATCATAGTTGGAACCTCATTTTTGTGGCCGGGGTTATCATCGGCGCGTTTATAGGTAATTTTCTATTATCCACAGAGCCAGTTACCTTTTTACCCCCTCAATATGCCACCCTGCCCGGCATGGTTGTTCTGTTTGTCGGGGGGATTCTCATCGGCTTTGGCACCCGCTACGCCGACGGCTGCACCTCTGGGCATACCATCATGGGCATCTCGGCCCTGAGCCTGAGCAGCCTCATTGCTACCGTCTTCTTTTTTGTAGGGGGGCTGCTGGCAACCTGGCTCATTTTGCCCTGGCTGCTACCGCTACTGGGGTTGGGGTAAATGAGTGAAAATTTGTAGCGCGATTTTCTAAATCGCGTATCGAACTGGAAGTTCGATTTACAAGGGAGAGAAATGAGGAATCGTCTTTTAACCTTACTCGTTGGCATCTATTTTGGCCTGGTATTGGTCAAATCTCAGGTGGTCTCCTGGTATCAAATTCGGGAGATGTTCTTGTTTAATGACCCGTACATGTATCTGGTGATTACCTCGGCCATTGCTGTGGGGGTAGTCTCGGTATTTTTGATCCGTCGTTGGCGGCCGCGTACCATCGAAGGAGAGGTTATCGAAATTAAGCAAAAGCCGCTGCACCGGGGGATGGTCATCGGGGGGATTCTTTTTGGCATGGGATGGGCCATTACCGGCACCTGCCCAGGGCCAATTTATGCCCAGATCGGCAGCGGCAGCCTGGTGACCTTTGTGACTTTTCTCGGCGCCCTGACAGGAATATATTTGTATGCCTACCTCTACCCCCGCTTACCCCACACCTGGTTTGGCCGCCTTAGAACCAGCCCGGTTAGCTCAAGCTAGAAATTACAGTTACCGGCTGTTGGGCCGGCTGTTTTTGGATGGGCTGACGGCTGAGGTATGGCCGACAGTGCAGGCGATCCCGGAGTTAGCGGCCGCACTCCCCATCCCATTCTCCCCAGATGACGCGGCCGCGGCCCATCACACCCTCTTCGCCTTCAACCTGTTTCCTTATCAGGCCATCTTCCTGGATGAAAGCGGCCTGCTGGGAGGGGATGTCACCCAGGCGGTGATGGTCAGTTACCAACAGGCCGGGTACAAGAGTGACGCGGCCGTGCCTGACCACCTGGGGCAAGAGCTGCTGTTTCTGGCTTACCTGAGTGAGGGGGAAGCGGCCGCCTGGGAAACCGATCAGATCCCTCTAGCCCGCCAATGGCAGCAGCAGCAAGCCCATTTTTTAGTCACCCATCTGCTGCGTTGGCTTGTCCCCTGTGTGATCGCCCTGGAACAGATCGCCCCGCCGTTTTATCGCCAATTGGCCCACTTGACGCTGGCCCTGGTATCGGAGCATTATGAGAGAGTTGCGGCCGCGCCACCTTCATCTCCCCTTCTCCCCCCACTCCCCGAAACACCTCCCATTACGGACCGGGCCAGACTGCACCGACTGATCACTCCTGTTCACAGCGGCCTTTACCTGAGCCGGGCCAATATTGAGCAGTTAGCCCGGCAGGTAGGGGTGCCACGGGGGTTTGGCCGCCGAGAAGAGATGTTGCGCACTGTGTGGGACGCGGCCGCGCAAGCTGATCGCCTGCCCATGCTCCTGGCAGGTGTAACCAACCTGGTCAGCCAGTGGCAGCAGCGGTACCGGGAACTCCTTGATGAATGGCCTTTATTACTCCCTTTTGTTCATCCCTGGCAAAGCCGCAGCCAACAAACATTAGCCTGGAGGCAAGAAATACTCCCCACCACTGATTAACGATAAAATAAATGTACCTATACAGCCCCTCACCCCCGGCCCCTCTCCCATGATGAGAGAGGGGCCGGGGGTGAGGGGTGCTTGATCACTTGTACTGTTACTAAAAAGGAACATTTATCCTTCTCAATTCTAGCGCAGACCCTGTATGTCTCACCCTTCTGCTTCTACTTTAGACTCCTGGTCGTTACAAAAATGGCTGCGGGAGGCCGGGGCTTTTTTTTATCATCCGGCCACCCTGGTTAAAAATTATCGCCGGGAGCATATCCGCCCAGACCTGCTGGCCGGGGTAACGGTGGCGGTGGTGCTGCTGCCCCAGGCCATCGCTTATGCCCTCATCGCCGAACTGCCTTTGCAAATGGGGCTGTATGCGGCTGTCGTCGCCGCCATTGTCGGGATATTGTGGGGATCATCTTATCATCTGCACACCGGCCCCACCAATGCCACCTCTCTGCTGGTGCTATCCACTTTGACCACCGTAGCTGTGCCCGGAACTGAAGCGTATATCGCGGCCGCGGGGCTGTTAGCCCTCATGGTCGGGGTGGCCCGGCTAGGGCTGGGGCTGGCCCACCTGGGGGTTCTGGCTTACTTCGTCGCCGATTCTGTGGTAATCGGTTTTACTGCCGGAGCGGGAGTGCTGATTGGGGCCGGGCAACTGCGCCATTGGTTCCGCCTGGATTCAGGGGAAGGCACCCATTTTTGGGGCCTCATCTCAACCTTCCTGAGCCAGCTTGCAGAAATCCATTGGCCCAGTTTCCTCATTGGCCTGATCGTCATCACCCTCATCATTGGCCTGCGTCGGTACAAACCTCACTGGCCTGGGGCGTTAATCGGCATAATCGTCACCGCCGCCATCGTCTCCCTGCTGCGGCTGGATCAGCAGGGGGTCATTGTGTTAGGCGAGCTGCCCCGGGGGCTGCCACCGCTGATTGATTTGAGCCAGCTAAACCTGCGCCTCATCGGTCCGTTATCCACCGGGGCTTTGGCTATCGCCGCCATCGGTCTGGTCGAATCCATCTCCATTGGCCGGGCCATCGCCGCCCGCAGCGGGCAACATCTGGACAGCAATCAGGAGTTTGTAGGGCAGGGATTAGCCAATATTGCCGCGGGTCTTTTCTCTGGATTCGCCGTTTCTGGCTCTTTTACCCGCACCGCCGTCAACTATGAGGCCGGGGCCAAAACCCCCCTGGCCGTTGTCGCTTCCGGGCTGTTTGTTTTGCTGGCCGTTCTCCTTTTGGCTCCACTGGCCGCTTATCTGCCCCGGGCCGCCCTGGCTGGGGCCATCGTCATGATCGCTTATAACATGGTAGACCGGAAGGAGATTCGGCGCATCTGGCGCACATCGAGAGGGGACAGCGGCATTATGGTGGCAACTTTTTTGGGTACTCTGTTTCTGCCCCTGGAGTTTGCCGTATTGTCCGGGGTGCTGGTCTCCTTTGGCCGTTACATTGCCCGCACCTCAACGCCACCAGTTCATTCTGTTTTACCCGATAAGCAGTTTGCCCATTTTGTTTATGAACCGGCTAAACCGGTTTGCCCCCAGTTGGCCGTCTTGACCATTGAAGGCTCGCTCTATTTTGGGGCGTGTCACCATGTGGAAGAAGAGATTCGGCATAACTTGGAGATGCACCCAGAGCAAAATATTTTGCTGCTGCGAATGCACCGGGTTAATCTGTGTGACATCAGCGGGGTGCATACTTTGGAGACGATTGTGCGGCTGTACCGGCAGCGGGGGGGAGATGTGTTTATGGTGGGGGTACGTCATGAGGTGTGGCAAAAGTTTAAGGCCAGCGGGTTTGCCCGGTTTATGGGGCTGGATCATTTCCCTTCTCAGGAGCGGGCGATTGAGCATATTTTTTATAAGGTGATGGATCCGGCGGTCTGTATTTATGGCTGCCGGGTGAAGATTTGGAAGGAGTGCCAGAGCTTACCTAAGAGTTACAACCCTGATTTTGTGCCGGTAGGGTCGCTCATCCCGGCCCGCACAGTGATCGCCCATGTGGACCCACAGATGTTGTGGCAGCGGTTGAATGAGGGGGAGTCGCGGCCGCGTATCATTGATGTCCGAGAGCCAGTCGAGTTTAATCAGGGGCATATTCCTAATGCGGAATTGATCCCAATGCCTCAAATTTTACGCCATGAGGTGAAGCTGCCCCGGGATCAGGAGCTGATCCTGGTGTGCCGCACGGGTCGCCGTACCACCCAAATTATCCACACCCTGCAAAAAGAGGGGTATCGCAATCTATCAAATATGGCCGGGGGGATGGTGGCCTGGGAAGCGGCCGGCCTGCCAGCGGTGATTGAGTAAGCCTTACCCTCAGGCTCATACCCTAATTGCGGCCCAGCCTGTACAATCTCCGCTATGGCTCGATATGAACGATGGTTCCCTCTGCTCCTTTTCTTGTTGGCCCTGCTGGTACGGGCTGCGGCCGCCGGTCTGACCCGCTTTGATGGGTTATACGGCCAGGACCCGTATGCTTATTACAATTTTACGCTCCAACTACGCCAGGCATTAGCTGCCGGACAGCTCCCCCCCGCTTTTTTCTGGCCGATGGGGTACCCTATGCTCGTCGCGGCCGCGATGAGTTTTATCGGTGAGCAGCCGTTGGCCGGCCAGTTGGTCAGCATATTCACCGGGGCACTCATTGCTCCTCTAGTTTATATCCTGGTCTGTCTGGTGCGGCCGGGGGCTTACCTGGGGGGGCTGGTGGCCGGGCTACTGGCAGCCGTATCGGCCCAACTGCTTCTCTCCAGCCTGTCGGTGATGTCAGACGCGGCCGCGGTGTTCTGGGCCACCGTTTCGGCCTGGGCCATGCTGCGGTATGGGCAGGCCGTGCGGCCTGGGGGCGAAACAGATTGGCGTTTGGGGCTTGGCTGGTTAGCCTTAGCGGCAGCTACGTTAGCGGCCGCGACCCTGACACGGTGGGTCTCCGGTTTACTCATCATCCCCTGGGGTCTTAGCGCGTGGCTGGCCTGTCGGGAAGGTCATCTCCCCTGGCGCCAAATCGCTTTAGCCGGGGGCATGGCCACCTTTATTGGCCTATTTTTCCTGGCCCTCCATTTCGCTCCGAGCCTTACCCAGGGGGAGATAGCTCACACCGGGGATCTCGAAGTTGTCACCTGGAACCCCAGCAACGCCGTGAGACAAACGGTGAGCAACACTGATGGCACCTTCCATTACCAACGCCCCATCGGCCTGTATTATGCCCTGCCCGTCATCCATCCCGCCTATATTTTCCCCTTGTTTACTCCGTTTCTTTTGCTTGGCTTATGGGCGTTATGGGTTGGTGACAAAACGACAACCACCTCAGGCTATATCCTTCCAGCCTCTCAATTTATACTCTTAGCCGGGTGGCCGCTCATCGTTTACCTCTTTTTAGCCGGTATCTCCTGGCAAAATTGGCGTTTTCCCCTCACCTTTTTTCCACCCCTGGTGGTATTGGTGGGGCTGGGAGTTGATTGGGTATGGGCCAGGTGGGAACGTCGCTGGCAGCCCGTTATCGGAGTCGTTTTGGGAGCAGCCCTGATCGGCAGTCTGGCCTGGGGAGTGCGCGACATAAGCCGGTTCACTGCCTGGAAAGAGAGCCAACTGGCAACAGTCAAGGCCGTAGAGACCCAACTGCCCCCAGGGGCCACCTTGCTCTTATTTGAGCTTACAGCAACGATGCGTCACTACACCGATGTAGCCGCCATTGAGCTTTTTACCCAGGATGAAGCGGATGTAGTCGCCCTGGCAGCCGGTAATAAACCGCTTTATTTACTGCTGAACGTGGACCAGGTGGCGAGCCAATGGGTTGGCAAAACCCCCCACCAGCATTATCTCTGGCTGCAACAGCATCGTGAATTACAGCTTATCGGTCAATATGGGCCGTACACCTTGTTTCGTGTAATTGGGCCATGAGGTAGTAAAGAGAAACTCTGTTTTGTAGATGGTGAGGCAAGTGTTAATCTACCAGAGGTGGCACGGTCAGAAGCCGGCCGCCCCCTCTTTCCCCTACTATCAGCCCATTCTCAACGACGACGCGGCCGCGCAGCACCACCTTTTCCACTTTTCCTGTCAGCTCCCACCCGGCAAACGGCGTCCAGCCACATTTGCTGACCATCGTCTCATTTTTCACCAGATAGGTTGATTCCACATCCACATCCACCCAGGTATCGGGCTGTTCCGGCAGATTGAACAGGCGGCGGGGGGTCGTATGCATCAATTCAATGAGCCGCTCCAGGGTGAGACGGCCTTGCTGTACCGCCGTCAACATCAGGGGGAGCGATGTTTCTAGTCCGGCTACGCCGGGGGGTGGGGTGGCGGAATATTTTTCCGCCAGGGTGTGGGGGGCGTGGTCGGTGGCGATACAATCAACGGTGCTGCTCAGATGATCCCAGAGAGCCGCTACATCATCCGGGGTGCCCAGCAGCGGCCGCATATCCCCTAATGGTCCAAGCCGCTGCGCGTCAGCAGTGGTGAGGAACAGGTGATGAGGGGTGACTTCGCAGGTAACGGGCAGCCCTTGCGCTTTGGCATCGGCAATGAGCTCTATCTCTTCCCGGCGGCTGATGTGGCAGAAATGAACCGGGCGATTGTACGCGGCCGCGAAGCCAATCCCTACGGCTACACTTTGCTTTTCGGCGTGCATGGCGATTAGCTTATGGTGGGGCCAGGTCTGGAAGCAGGCCCGCAGGGTGGGCACATCTTCTACCCGCAGTTGGCCGAAGGTGTCGTTGAGGTAAATTTTGAGCGCGGCCGCGTGGGGAGCCAAATCTGGTAGATGTTCAATCAGCGCGGGACATGCCCCAGCAAACAGCCCCACATCACAATAGCTGTCCTGGGCCGCCCGCTGTCGCGCCGCCAGCAGCACCTCTGGGGTACAGAGGGGGGGGCTGGTATTAGGCATGCCCAGAATCATGGTAATACCGCCCGCGAGAGCGGCCGCGCTGCCCGAAGCAAAATCCTCTTTATGCTCCCCTCCCGGCACCCGCAGATGGGTATGGACATCAATTAAACCCGGCAAACGAACTATTTTCATGTCAAACTCAGTTTTTTACTTGTGCGGGTAAGAAAGAATCTTGCCCTACAGCCCCAACATATTGAGAAGTTACTCAAACTCTGTGTACATCTGTGACTCTACTGAAAAACGGTCGCGCAGAGACGCAAAGGCGCAAAGTCACCAAAGAAAACTTCGTGTTCATTCGTGAAATTCAGGGCTTTTTCAGTGGTCTCATCTGTGGATCGATCTGCCTCAACCTCGTCACTCGCAAACTCGCTCACTAGCCTACTCACCGCCCACCGTCACCAAAATAATCTCCGGGGGGCAGAGGAAGCGGATGCGGGGGGCACTCAACCCTTCCAGGCCAATACCCCGGCTAACATACAGGTTGGTGCGGCCGCGTACATAATGCCCCATCACAAATTCCCGCCCTAACTGGGAGCTGGTAAAAATCGGCCCAATCAGCGGCAGCCGTATTTGCCCGCCGTGCGTATGGCCGCACAGGTACAAGTCAAAGTTGTGCTGGCTGGCCTGGGGCATCAGTTCTGGTGAGTGATACAAGAAAAGGGCCGGTTGGTCAAACCCCGGATTGGCCGAATAGCCGGGCCGCCGCACCAGATGGGCTAGTTTTTGCCCGTCCGGCTCTAATTCGTGGGAGCAATCCATCCCCAAAATCAGCAGCCGCTGACCCTGGGGCAGTTCAACCTCAACCCATTCATCCCGCAGCAGACGAATGGGCAGCCCGTCAAAGAGAGAAGGTACGGAGTGGCGTTCATCTACAGTGGGGCTGCCGAGAACGGCGTACACCCCATGAGGGGCGGTAATCTGGCGCAGCAGCTTTTGTACCTGAGTGCGGGCCTGAGGGTCTTGTACGTAGGAGAGGTTGAGGAAATCCCCAGAGATGACGATGAGATCGGGTTGGAGTTGTTTGATCTGGGCCAACACCGCTTCTTCGCGCCGGGTGAGCCGCTCCACATGGAAATCGCTCAGATGGAGCAGGCGGATAGGGGGAAGATGGGCGGGCATCCGATCTGTTTTGAGGTGTAGGTGAGAAATAGTGAGGCGGAATGGTTCATGGACGGCCCCCCACCAGAGCGCGGCCGCACCCACCCCCTGCCCCAAAACCAGGAGCAGCAAAGCAATGGGGCCGCCTGACCAGATAGCCATCAGAGCCAACGCGGCCGCGCCCAGCAGCCGGGGGACAGCCAGGAAGAAGGTTTGCGGTTTCCAATTGCCATAAGACAACCCCCGCCGGGGCAGGCTGGCAAAGGTAAGGGCATCGAAGGTCATAAAAGCCAGGGTGATTCCCCCGGCCCCCAGGGCAATAGGGAGCGGCTGCCCCACGACGGCCCAGATGAGGGTGATGAGGAGAGAGAGGAACGCGGCCGCAGCCCCCATACCCCATACTGACCAGGATGCTGGCAGGTCAAAAAAGAGCATGATATGGTGCAACAGCGTAAATTCTAAAACAGATTTTTCTTGTTCTTGGGCAATCATAAGACAGGTTCAGTACACGGATGAAGGAAGCCACAAATGGCACGAATTGACACGAATTTTGGGTCACTTTGCCCCTCTGGGCCTCTGCACGAGTTTACCCAGTGTCCCCCTCATTAACCATTCACCAATTCACCAATTCACTAATTCACCAATTCACTAATTAATTATTCTCCACCCAAAGCGTAGCCCCTTGAGGTAAATCGGGCAGGGGCAGTGCCCCCAGTTGCACAGTGAGTACCTGGCCGGTGAAAAATTCCTGGAACACAACACCATCGGCGATATTGGCGTGGGCAACAGGCAAGGGGCCAGCCGGGCGGGGGGTAGCGGCCCGGTGAGCGATGATGAGAACGCGGCCGCTTGCCCCCTCCCGCTGATAAGCAACGGTATCGTTCTCAACCAGAAGCACCTGGAATCCACCCATTTGCAGAGTCGTTGAATGGCGGCGCAGGCTAATAAGCTGCCGATGAAAAGCCAATAGCTCGTGGTTCCAGCGGCTTTCATCCCACACCATACATCCTCGCTGCCCCAATACCGGGTCATCTACCATACCAATCTCATCCCCATAATAGATGGCGGGCAGGCCGGGCATGGTGAACTGAATAATGAGGGCCAACCGGTGCAAGGCGTCGTTCTCCCCCACGATGGTGCGGATGCGGGGCACATCGTGGCTGTCTAGCTGGTTGTATTGTTGCAGAGTGATTACCCAGGGCACGGAAGCCAGCCGGTCTTGCCAGGTGGCGATGAGGGCCTGAGTGGGGTAAGGCAGGGTTGAGCGTACCGACTCAGACAGCCCGTGTGCCCCCTGGTAATAATGGCGCAGCCAATGCCATAACGGGATGGTAAACCCCATATAATTCATAATCCCATCTAACTGATCCCCCTGGAGCTGGGCTGTGGCATCGAAGAAATTTTCCCCCACCAGGTAGGCATCGAGATTGGTCTCTTTAACCGCCTGACGAATCCCCTGGTTGATCGCCACCCCCAGTTGGATAGCCCCCTGGCGGCCTAACATGTTGGCGACATCTACCCGCCAGCCATCAGCCAGGAACGGCGGCCGCAGCCATTTGCGAAAAACGGCGTCATTGTTGGCATAGATGCGGCCGCGCAGCTCCTCACTCTGGTAATTTAACTTAGGCAGGGACCAGACCCCCAGCCAGCTTTCATAATCATCCGGGTGGTTGTGGAAGGTAAAAAAAGCGGCTTCAGGGGCGTTGGCATTGGCGCGGGCGGTTTGGAACCAGGGGTGCCAATAGCCACAATGGTTGGGCACAATGTCTAAAATGTAGCGCATCCCCCTGGCTCGGAGCGCGGCCGCTAACTGGATCAACCCCTCATCCCCCCCAAAATGGGGATCCACCTGCTCATAATCAGCCACGTCGTACTTGTGGTTAGAGTACGCGGTGAAAATAGGGTTCAGGTACAGCGTATTTACCCCTAACTGCTGCAAATAATCCAGATGGGCGGTAATCCCAGGCAAATCCCCGCCATAAAAAACCAGGGGGAACGGTTGATCGGGATCCGGCGAGGTTTCCCAGGGGAATGTTTTCGGGCGGCTGCCCCGGTACTCATACTCCTCTGGTTTGGGATCGGTGGATGGGTTGCCATTGGCAAACCGGTCGGGGAAAATTTGGTAAAAGATGGCTTCAGGCAGCCAGGAAGGGATGTGATAATCAGCCAGGATGCGGAAATCGGTGTGATCCCGGGGTTCAAGCAAGAGTGGCCCGGCAGCGGTGTACCACCAGATACCATCCTCAGCCTCTAGCAAAAACCGATAATGTACCACCGGCTCACGGATGGGGAGATCGGTTTCCCACCATTGGGCAGTTGGGGTGGCGCGGCCGCGGCGCAGCGGTGTCAACATTTGCTCCCCATCGGGGAAAGTGCGGAGCAGCACCCGTTTGATGGGAGCATCCACAGCAGTACGCAAGCACAACCCCACCGTTTCCCCCAATTTAGGGGTCAGGTGGGAAACATATTGCTGAGAGCCATCATGGTGAACAGCAGCAAGCCAGGATGGGAAACTAATCATTTATTTGCTTACCTCGTCAATGCGTGTGTCTTGGCCGTAGGCTATCGCAAACTGCCCGGTTGTGCAAGCGGTTGCACAATTATGACAGAGTTCTTATAGCTATTTGTTTTTTGCTTCTATCTACTTCATACTACCAACGCATTTTGTGAAGCAGGTAGACAAATATTATTTTCTACCTGATAAAACGATCAGAAAATCATGGCCTTTGGGGAATTGATGGGGCTGACAGACATTGATGCGTGATGTGTGATCAGAGAGACCTCACGTTTCACGTTTCACATGGTACCCCATGAAATCCTAAAGACCCAAAATCATTCGTTATGGGAGTGTTAGCAATATGTCTATACGATACCTGAGCCTGGTGCTGCTAGTTGTGGTTTTATGGTTAGTTGGCTGTTCCAGCCAGCCTCAAGAGATCGTCGTAACCCGGCTAGTTGATCGAGAATTGGTGGTAACAAGTGAAGTAACGCGCATTGTCAGCCAGGTGGCACAGATAGAAGTACGGGTAGAAGTACCCGTAGAAGTAACCCGTCTGGTCGAAGTTACCCCGGTCCCTACCCCAGAAGGGGAACTCCCCGCTGAACCATCTGCCACAATAACCCCTGAATCAGCAGCTGTGTTGACTGGCACACAGTACACGGTTCGATCAGGGGATACCCTTTTCTCAATTTCTACCCGAACGGGTATCTCTGTGGCCGACATTCTTAGTGCCAATAATTTAACCTCAGCCTCGGTCATTTATACCGGGCAGATATTGCTGATTCCTAATTGGGATGGGGTTGACCGGGTCGCGGCCGCACCCATTTCCCCTACCCAACCCCCGCCACCCCCACCTACCACCCCAGGCAATCCCACAGGCCCTAATCTGTTCCCTAATCCTTCCTTTGAAGAAGATTGGTATTATGCCGGGTACAGCGAGTTACAAATCCCCGTCGGCTGGCAGGTGGCGACAGATGAAGGGGCCAATACTCTTTCCCCCGGTTCAGGTGGTTTGTTTTACCGCCCAGAAATCCGGGTTGTACCTTATTATGATCTGCCTGCCGCCGAACAGCAGTTGTTTATCTTTGATGGGGGCAAAACCCTCAAAGCATTTAAGGGGCATGGCCCCACCAGCTTTAGTCTGTTTACAGATGTTGGTTTGCCGCCTGGCAGTTACCGGCTAGTAATCCGTTATTTTGCCGATACGGTTGATTCGTATGTTGGAGCGAGCAAAATTTATTCCGGAGAGCCTCTGGCGGGGGAAATGCGGGTGATCCATGACAATGCAGGGACAGGTTGGCAGGGGACGGTAGCAGGGCAGCGTGGCGTCGTGACCTATGATTTTACGGTAAGCGCGGCCGCGACGGTACGTCTGGGGGCTTCTTTCCGTAATCGGTACGCCATCGCCAACAATGGCTGGTTCCTGGATCACTGGGAGCTTTATGCCTTGACTCCCTAACCTGGACAGGCGAGCAGAGATTTATCCACAGATTTCACCGATGAACACAGATTTTTTGTAACTATTCAGGTTCTCTGGATATGGAACCGCTAAGACGCTAAGAACGCCAAGAAATTACTCAAGTTCTTTGTGTTCTTTGCGTCTTGGCGGTGAATAGTTGCGATTTTTTATCGGTGAAAATCTGGGTCATCGGTGGATCAGTTCTTGTTTTTTGGACCAGAAGTTGACTCGTAAGCGCCTAACCACCCACGCCGGTTAATGAGGCACTTATTTGCCAAAGCTGCTGCGCGGCCGCGACATCATAAGAGACTGCTGAGGAGCGTACCGCTTTCTGGCGGGTGAAATATTGCCCTGTCACCCCCTCAACCTCTGGAGACGAGGCCAGATAAATCTGGGTGGCGGCCCCTTCCTGATCATTAAGGGTCAGCGGCCGCACCAGCCGCATCCCCAGACGATATAACCAGCCATTATTGGTGGCAAAATTGGTCGCCACGAAACCGGGGTGCAAGGCATTGACCGTGACTGCGGGGCCTTCCAGCCGCCGGGCCAGTTCATAGGTGAAATACAGATTAGCCAACTTCGATTGGCCATATACGTTAAAGCCACGATACCGCCGCTCATTCTGTAAGTCGGTGAAATCAAGCTTTGCCTGACGGTGGGCATCGGATGAGACATTGACAATCCGGCTGGGAGCAGACGCTTGAAGCAAATCCAGGAGCAGGTTGGTCAATAAAAAATAGCCGATATGGTTGAGGGCGAAGGTACGTTCTAAACCGTCGGCGGTCAACTGCCGGTCCGCGAAATAGACGCCCGCGTTGTTGACCAACACATCCAGCCGGTCAACTTTTTGCCGAATGGTCGCCGCCAGGATGTGAATATCCTGCTGCCGGGACAGATCGGCCAGGAGCAAGTCTACCTTTTTACTGCCGGATTGGGCGATAATGGCTTGCTGCGCGGCCGCGCCCCGCTCTTTGTCCCGGCAAACCATAATGATATGCGCCCCCATTTTAGCTAATTCCAGGGCTGTAACCCGGCCCAGCCCCGCATTCGCCCCCGTGATGATAACAGTTTTGTTGTACATGATACCCCTTATGTCAGTGATGGTGGTTGCACCCCAGGGAAAATTATCTCTGATAGACGGTAAAGGGGTATCAGAAAACCATCAGAAAGGAACAGCTTACTAAATTTGGGTGTGGTTCAAGTGAATTTTAAGAGAAGGATAACAACGAATTAAAGGAACAAACGAAAGAAAGCCAACTTTGCTCCTTCCTCAAATTCATTGTTGTCACGGCAAACGATTAAACAACCCATATTTGCTCCTTCCTCTTTGCTCCTTCGTCTTTGCTCCTTCGTCTTTGCTCCTTCCTCTTTGCTCCTTCCTCAAATTCCTTGTTGTCACTATTTACCTCAGCCTGATGAAACCAGATGACGTTCCTCACATCCATAGCTGCGAAAGATCACTTTAATCACCAGTGTTACCATGTCATAATGAGGCTTTGGGGTTCAGGTTTCACAATCTACCCCACAAAGTCACATTCGTCGTAATTCATAAGGAGCCAACCATGCGTACCTTAAACGACGCGGCCGCCACCTTCCTTAACCTCAAACGAATCGCTGTAGCTGGAGTATCCCGCAGCCAGCCTGATGCGGCCAACCTGATTTACCGCAAACTGCGTGAAACCGGCTACCAGGTGTTCGCCCTCAACCCCCATGCCAACGAAATTGAAGGCGACCCTTGTTACCCTAACTTGCAGGCCATCCCCGGCGGCGTAGAAGGGGTCGTTCTGGCAACCACCCCCCAGGTCACAGAACAAATCGTCCGCGAATGTGCCCAGGCCGGGGTGCGCCATGTCTGGATGCACCGCTCCCTTACCAGTGGCAGCGTCTCCGATGAGGCAGTTGCCTACTGTCAGGAACATGGCATTCAAGTCATTCCGGGGGCCTGCCCGATGATGTTCTGTGAGCCAGTAGATTTTGGGCATAAATGTATGCGCTGGCTGTTCAATTTGACCGGGCGTAACCCCCAAAAAATTTGAGGTCTTGACCACTTCTCCAAAATCCCTTATTCTCGTTTCGATAAATAGTGGGGATTTGCGGGTATCGGCCTATTTTGAATCGAATATTCCGCAGCGGTATGTGGACACACCCGCATTGTGTCTTTCCTAAACCCCACCAATGAGACCGAGTAAACTGGAACAGGAGAAGCAATAATGTTAAGTCAGGCCATTGTGCGGCCGCCAGCCACAACCTTTGCTCAAGGAATCACTACCGCTAAATTAGGCCGACCCGATGTTGATCTGGCTTTACTCCAACATGAAGAATATTGCCAGGCCCTGGAGCAGTGTGGCCTTGATCTTATCCGCCTGCGCGCCAACCCCAACTTCCCAGATTCCACCTTCGTCGAAGATACGGCCATCGTCACCGAGACGTGCGCTCTCCTGACCCGCCCCGGTGCCCCCAGCCGGATGGGTGAAGTCAATGGTATCGCCTCAATTCTCGGCCAGTTTTACCCAGAACTAACCATTATGAAAGCTGGCACTCTAGATGGAGGGGATGTATGTCAGGCGGAGGAGCATTTTTTTATCGGCCTCTCGGCGCGAACGAATGAGCGGGGAGCGCAGCAGTTGGTGGGATGGTTGCAAGAGAATGGGTTTACCGCCAGTTGTGTGGATATTCGTGGCCTGCCGGAACTGCTGCATCTCAAAACTGGCCTGAGCTACCTGGGGGATAACCGGCTGGTACTGCATGAAGCGTTGGCCGGGCACGAGGCGTTTAAGGGGTTTGAACAAATTGTCCCCCAACCCGAAGAAGCTTATGCAGCCAACTGCATTCGCGTTAATGATCACGTCTTGCTCCCGACTGGCTATCCCCAACTAGAGACAACCTTGCAGAAGCGAGGGTACACGGTAATTACGCTGGATATGTCAGAGTTTCGCAAGATGGATGGAGGGCTAAGCTGTTTGTCGCTGCGGTTTTAGAGGGGGCGAGTAGGCCACATTAACCATTCACCCATTCACCCATTCACCCATTAACTATTCTCCAGCAGGATACAAAAAGTAGCTCCATAACCTGGCTGGCTTTCGGCCCACAAGCGGCCGCGATGGGCTTCTACCAGGGAGCGGGCAATGGCTAATCCCAGGCCAGACCCGGCTTCGCCCCGTTCTCGGGCTTTATCCGCTTTGTAAAACCGATCAAAAAGGTGAGGCAGTTGTTCCGGAGCGATACCGGGGCCGCTGTCTTGCACCTGCCACTGTACTCCTTCGGGATGGCGGTGAGCGCGCAAGACAACGCGGCCGCGTTCTGGGGTATAGCGCAGGGCATTGGCCAATAGATTTCCCACCACCTGGGCCATTCGATCTGGGTCCACCAACAGATCGGGCAAATCTGGCTCAATTTCAGTAAGCAGTTCTACCTGTTTACTGGTGGCATAAGGGCGAAAGGATGCGGCCGCGCTCGTCAATATCTCCTGCGAAGATGAGGGACGCAGCCGCAGCGGCAGCTCCCCGGCATCCACCAGCGAGAGAGTACGTAAATCATCTACCAGCCGGTTCAGGCGGCGGGCCTCATCATGGATAATAGCAAACGTCTCTGGCGTGGGTGGCAGCACCCCTTCTTGTAAGGCTTCCGCGTGGCCTAAAATTAAACTTAACGGGGTGCGTAACTCATGGGCAATATCAGCCGTCATTTGCCGGCGCAGTTGGCGGCCGCGAGCCAATTCCCCATTCATCTGATTAAAGGCGTAGGCCAACTCCCCAATTTCATCTTGCGAACGAACCGGAACTTCAACCCCTAACTCCCCTTTGGCCACGGCGCGGGTGGCGGCAGTCAACTCTTGCAAGGGCCGGGTCAGATTCCGGGCTAAAACAACCCCCAAAACAGCCGCAAAAGCGGCCGCGCCCAAAGCCGCCAGCCCCAGCCCAGGGATCAAATTAGCCTCAAATTGGGTGCGCGGCTGGGTGCCCATCATTGCGGCATGGGCTGTACCGCCCACCAGCAGCGTACCAACCTGTTCTCCCCGCACCACAATAGGAACACCCACAGCCAACTGCTCCTCATTTAAGCGGACCTGGCGCGGATACCCGGCCCCTGGCACCAGGATACGCCCTTCTTGTTCAGCCAGGGCAAATCGCCGCCCCTGCCCCCCACCCATACCGGGGCCAGCCCGCTCAATCACCAACTCCTCTACTCCAGTCCAACTGCCCGTGCGTGCATAATAATCAGCCAAACTATCGGCCAGGTTAAGGACGCTCTGAGAAGCTGTGACCGTCTCAAATGCCCGCCCGGAAATGCGCCGGGCCAGGATCGCCACCAGAACAATCCCCGCCAGGCTAACAGCCATAAAAGCCAGGACCAATTTAACCGCCAGCGGCCGCGTCATATTTCACCTTTGGCGCAGTTAGCCGTAATAACCCACTGCTCACTCCTCACTCCTCATCCTATACCCCACTCCATACACCGTCTCAATATACCGGGGTTGGCGAGGGTCATCCCCTAATTTCAAGCGCAAATTTTTGATATGCACATCAATAGTCCGCTCCATCCCCTCCCAATTATCCCCCGGCAGATGGGACAGCAGCTCCGCCCGGCTAAAGGCCCGACCTGCCGTTTGCAGCAGGGTAGCCAACAAGGCAAACTCTGAGGGAGTTAAATCTACCGTCTGTTCCCCTACTTTCACCAGATGGCTGGCACGGTTGAGCCGAATCTCCCCCATTTGTAATATATCTTCCTCTAAAGGGGCAGCGTTGACCCGGCGCAGTAAAGCCCGTACTCTGGCTGTTAGCTCACGGGGGCTGAATGGCTTATTGACATAATCATCTGCCCCTAATTCCAGGCCAATCACCCGATCCTCTTCTTCCACGCGAGCGGTCAGCAAAATAATGGGGGTGTTGCGTTCCTGCCGATGGCGGCGCATGAACTCATACCCATCCATCTCCGGCATCATAATATCCAGAACAATAAGATCAGGCTTTTCCTGGCGCGAGACAACCAGGGCTTCCCGGCCATTGGGTGCGGTGAGAACTTTGTAGCCGGCCTGGGTCAAATACGCTTTCACCAAAGAAAGCAGGCGTGGTTCATCGTCAACAAGAAGGATGGTTTGGGACATATTAGCGGCTGGCAGTGAGCAAATCCTACTCGCTCACTCGCAAACTAAAAAAGGTGGCAATCACCAACTTGATGATTGTCACCTGAGCAAAGAGGAGAAAATGATTAGGCTTCGTCAGTAGGGATGGTTTCGGTGTCACTGGGGATCATGTTAGGACAATCCCCGCCAAAGCCATGATGTCCGCCGCGGCCGCCTGGCCCACCAAACCCTCTACCAGCACCACGGCCACCCTGATTTAGCAGCCAATCCGCCTGTTCTTGGGTGATGGTGCCTTCTGCTAACGCCTGGTTAATAGCTGCTTCGCGGCCGGCGCGAATGCTTTCTCGAACTTCAACCCGATCCAACCCCAGTTCGTCAATCAGTTGGGGGATAGTTTTGCCTTCAGCGCGAGCGGCCTCTAATTCTTCAACAGTGATACCCAGGGCGTCGGCGACAATGGCCTGCATATCAATGAGTTCATGAGCCAGGGTACGCATTTCCAGCCGCTGCAGCATCATATCGGCCTGAGCTTGGGTGATGGTGCCATCAGTCACAGCCTGGTTAATCGCTTCGGTCAGCCCGGCGTGGATATTGGCCCGTACCGTGTCCAGGTCTAAGCCTAGTTCGGCGACCAGTTCGGGCAGCCGTTTGCCTTCAGCGTGGGCCGCTTCCAGCTCTTCAACGGTGATGCCCAGGGCGTCAGCCATAATCGCTTTGTGGTCAATGAGACCCTGCGCCAGACCAAACCCGTGTCCGCCCCGGTGAGGGCCAGGCCCCATTGGGGTTTCTTGCCCCGTGACCTGGTTAGCCAAAGCCCAGACAACCTGGCGGGGGGAAAAGGTGGACGCGGCCGCGTCACCAGCAGCGGTGTTGTTTTGAGCTTGCGCGGCCGCAAACCCGGCCCCCACGGCGGCAACCAGGGCTACCAAAAAGAGACCAATACCGGCTATTTTGAGAAAAGTTTTCATGTTCATGCTCCTTTGTTTATGAATCACTCTAACTGAGAAGAACGGTCCTTCTCATTACCACCGGCCTGACCGGTGAGCTGTCATAAACAAAGAATAGCCCACGATTATGTAGAAGTTGTGAAGAAGTTAAGCCAAATTTGTAAAAAAGGGTGGAAGATATACTGCCAACGGTCATAAACTGGCATTTTCAGTGAGATTGGAGACTCGAGATTAACCAGTCTCCAGTCTCCAGTCTCTAGTCTCTAGTCTCCAAGTGGAATGTCACTTTATGACCACGATGGGTATAGCAATCGTCCTCAATTTCCAATCCGTTCATACCAGAACTTAATCAGGGCGTTGTTGGTCTCCTCGAAATGTTCGACAATGATAGTATGTAAGCCGTTGGTCAGGTCTCGTTCAACGGTATACACCGTTGAGCCATCGCTGAGATGCCATTCATTGATGATAAGAGTGCCATCTACAATGACACGCACCCCATCATTGGCCTGGGCATAAAAGCGGTAGCGGCCGCCTTCTAAATTAACCGTGCGCGTCCAGCGGCAGCTAAACCCATCCACAGGAATGCCGTTGGCCGGGCTGCCCTGCCCCCAATTAAAATCAAGATTAACATCATTACGTGTCACCGTTGGCGTACCAGCATGGTTCATATTGCCCCAATACTCTCCTTTCCAATCGGGGAAAGATGTTGTCTCAACCAACTCCCACCAGACACGAATGCGGGCCTCACCCGTGCCCTCGAAATACTCTACCTGAACCAGATGGGTAGCGGCGGTCACATCGCGCTCTACAAAAAGGGTGCGCTCACCCCCCTCACGCCAATCATCTAAAATCAGCACACCATCCAGATAAATGCGAACGCCATCATCCACCAGGGCATTGAACCGGTAGCGGCCGGCGGTAAAATTAACCGAGCGCGTCCACCGCACTGAGAAGTTATCGGCGGGCAAGCTGGAATCAGGCACCCCTTGCCCCCAATTGAAATTAATTTCGGCGTCATTACGCAAAAGCTGTACCGGCCCTTGCAAATTGGTGCCCAGGAAATATTCCCCGCGCCATTGGGGGAACTGCCCGGCTTGCTCCCACCACACCTGAATTTGGGCGTTGCCTACGTTTTCGTAATATTCAACCCGGATGGTGTGGTTACCGGCGGAGACGGTACGTTCTGCACTGTAGGTCTGGCTGGTGGCCTCATGCCATTCGTTAATAATCAGGTCGTTATCCAGCCATATCCGCACTCCGTCATCGGCACGGGTGTAGAAGCGGTAGGTGGCTGGAGCAAATAACACGGTACGTGTCCAACGCACAGAGAAGTTATCGGCGGGGAAGTTAGCCGCAGGGCTGCCAGAACCCCAACTGAAAGCCAGGTTGGGGTCATCACGCACAAAAACGGGGCTGCCAGAAAGGTCCTGGTTATTGAAATATTCCCCTCGCCACGCGGCCGCGGCCGGGGTAGCCGTGGCTGTGGCGGTATTGGTTGCCGGTATGGTGGGGGATGGGGTAAAGGTTAAAGTTACCGGAAAAGTCGGGGTACTGGTTGGCACCCGGGGGGTGTTGGTCGGTAGAAAACGGGTATTGGTGGGGAAAACGATGGGGGTATTGATGACCTGGGTGGGAGGGATGGTACCGGTGGTCGGTTGATCGGGGCTGCCAGGAGTCGCGGCCGCGCTCGTTGGTGTAAAGGTTGATGTGACCGGGGTTGGCGGCGTGGAGGTGGGAGGCAAGGTCATCGTTGGTACCAGCGTCGGGGCCTCTGTGGGTACAACAGCCAGGTTGGCGAGGGTGGGCAGGGGTTCGCGGCTGGGTGAGCCACCGCAGGCCATTCCTAAAAGGGTGAGACAGAGGAAAAAGAACAGCAGTGCGGCCGCAGCCGGCTGTTTTTTTGTTGGCGGGAAATAGGGTTGACGATTCATTTTGGTATCCTCATTTGGCTGGCATGTCACTCTTTAACGTACAAAAGCAGAAGCAGCAAGATAGAAGTAAGAAAGAGTGACCCCTGGCAGGTAATTCACGCATCCTTCCATCTATTATAAACTATTCGTAAAGCGTCCCTGCTATTAATGTCGTGGCATCAGCCAAACCTGTAACAAGGGAAGCATAACCAGATATCAGGCTCGCCAACGTTGAAATTTACACCGTTCTCTCCTGGTCAGGGGGAGATGATTTTTGACAATCAAACAGGTTTTGCTATACTTCCAACCGGCTCCCCCCCCCAGAGGTGTTTCATAGGCGCCCGTCTATGGAACACCTCATTTTTTTATGGGTTATTTTTAAACCGATCATTTATGGCATAATGGAGCTATGTCTATTCGCTCTTCTGAACTCAAATTCGCTTCTGACGCGGCCGCGCCCCTCACCTATCGCCTGGCCCAACCCATGACTCCTGGCCCCCACCCCACCCTGGTGATGATCCACGGCCACAAGGGCAATGAAGAAGTCATGTGGCTGTTTTCTTCGGTAGTGCCAGAACACTGGCTCCTGGCCGCCCCCCGTGCCCCTGTCCAGGATGAACCAGAGAGTTATTCCTGGTTAGACAAAAGGCCCCCCCCCTGGCCAACGCTCCATGATTTTCACGCGGCCGCAGACCAGTTGGCCCAATTCATCGAATCATTATGTCAACAACACCAGGCTGACCGGGAGCAGATTTATTTGATGGGATTTAGCCAGGGAGCGGCCACAGCCTTAGCCACCATCATGTTCCATCCTGGCCTGACCAGGGGAGCCGCCTTGCTGGTGGGGTTTGCTCCAGAGCAAGTAGATGGGGTGAGCGCGGCCGCGTTAGAAGATTTACCCATTTTCATGGCTATTGGCACAGAGGATGATACCGTACCTTATGCACGGGCAAAAATGGGGGCCGATTTGTTAGCGGCCGCAGGGGCAGAGCTTACCCTCATTGAAATGGAAACCGGGCATAAACTCAATGGGGCTGGGATGCGGGCACTGCGGTCGTGGTGGGACAAAATAGGGTAACTACCAAGATACACAACAGTTTCACCGCCAAGACGCCAAGAGCGCGAAGAACTTCTTGAAAAGCTTTGTGCTCTTGGTGGCTTTCCGGTTGGTAGTCACAAAATAAGACAAACTAGACAAACAGGGTAAAATCAAGGGGTATGAAAAGGCGAAAAAACAAACCAAAACGAACCGATCAAAGTGCCGCTGATTTGCGGCGCAATGGGCTGCGGGCTTTCCAACAGGGTCAGTACGCGGCCGCGGTGCAAATCTGGGAGCGCATCCCCAATACCCTGGTAGACCCCCGCCTGCAAGCCGCCCTGGCTGAAGGGTATTTCCGCCTGAGCCACACCCAAAAAGAGCCACAACAGCGGTATCAGTTCAGCCAAAAAGCGGCCGCGCTCCAACCAGGGGATCCCCTCTATCAATATCACCTGGGATTAGCCGCCCACAAACAGAAGCTATACCCCGAAGCGATTACCGCTTATGAAAAAGTGCTGACAAACCAAACATTGGCCCCCCGGGTCGCTTATCCCCTGGCCCTGGCCCTGGCCGCCACCGCTAAATCGGTAAAAAACCACCCTGTCTGGCAGCATCTTACCGCCGAGCAGCAACTATTGTTAGAGCAAATCCAAAAACGGCCTTTTGCCCCCACCCTGACGACTCCCCTATGGCAAGGGGTTGCGGCCGCTCAAGAAGAACGATACCCTGACGCGGCCGCGCTCTTACAACAGGCCAGCCACAACAGCCACGAAGCTCCCCTGGCTCACCTGATGCTGGGCAACATAGCCGCCCGGCAAGAAGCATGGGAGCAGGCCATCCACCATTGGCAGGAAGCCGTAAAAAGAGGGCTGCGCCCCCAGAACTTACCAGCCAATCTTAGCGAAGTCAGCTGCCGATTGGCTGAAGCGCGGTTGCAGCAAGGTAATGTTGAGGGAGCAGTGGGGCTTTCATCTCTGCTAAACCCCAATCCTGGTGACAAAGGCCAAAATGAGCTTTCTGAGTATCTCCTTTTTTGTAAAGGGTATCTGGCTGCCCGGCAAGGTAATTTCGCCCAGGCCCAACAAATTTGGACATCCTTACCCCAAGGTGGGGGGGGGAGTTTGCGGCTGGCTTATAACATAGCCCTGGTATATGAGAAAAATGATTTACTTTATGAAGCAGCCGAACAATGGCGTGAAGTGCTGCGTCGGCGGCCGCGCAAAGCGGATCATCCCGACGCTCTCAACAATGAACAGGTGAGCCGTCTCTATCGGCGAGCAGCCCAGGCATACAACCGGGTTGAAGAGTACGATAAAGCGATCCAGGTGTACAAAAATGCCGTCAAATGGGAGTCAGAAAACCTGGCCCTGCGCCTGGACCTGGTAGATTGCCTGTTTGAAAATGGACAGGTCAGTGCCGCTCTGAATGAAATTGATCGTATCCTGGACCGCTCCCCTGACCATATCCCCGCTCTGCTCAAAGGCGGAGAGATTCACGCCCAAACCAACCCCCCCTGGGAACATAATCCCGCGCTTTCCTATTGGGAAAAGGTTCTGGCCATTGCTCCAGATCACGCCCAGGCCAGGCAGCAGCTAAGCCTTTTCTGGCAAGATGCCGCTGAGTCTAACTACTTTTGGGCCCCCCTCGCCCTATCCATTGAGATGCTGCAAAAAGCGGCCGCCTATGCCCCTAATGACCTCAACATCCAGGTCAAAATAGCCGAGGTTTATTTTGCCACCAAAGAGATACCCAAAGCCCTGGCAATCATTGAACCCATCTTACAAATGCCCCAGGTTGAGTTCAAGGTTTTAGAGAGAATCTTAAGCAACTTGCTTCACGGGCAGCTATTTGACCAGGCGAACGCCCTGATCAACCGTATAGAAACCAATTTTCCGGTTGAGCGGTATCAATTTTATATCCCCATCGCCCAGAACTGTCTGGAAATTCCACGTGAGGATGTCGCTGAAACCTGGCTGGAGAAAGCGGTTGCGGCCGCCCCGCCAGGGTTTCCCATTTATCTGCTCATCGGCAAGGCCCTGATTGAAGTTAACAATGAGACAGCCCGTTCAGTGGCTACCAGATATTTACACCTGGCTCTGAAACATAACCAGGCTCCCGCCGAAGTCCGGTTGTATCTAGGGATTGCGGCAGCCAAAAATGGGGACCGCAAAAGTGCTGAACAAGAGTGGCGAACTGCCCGCAAGTTGGCCCGGCGCAATGGGGATCAGGCGTTGTTAGCCCAAATTCAACGGGCCGAATTAATGTTTGGCGGCCTCCCCAGCTTCCTTGATGGTATGATGCCACCTGATTTACACTCTATGCCACCTCAATTGCGCCAAATGTTTATGAATATTCTTGGGGGTCATCTGCCTGGTGGCTTTTTTGATGAGGATGATGATGAGTTCTGAACCAACCACTCCCCCGACTGAACCGGAATTGAAGCCGGATTTGCACAGCCAGGATCCCTACGCGGTATTGGGGCTGACCCATGAGGCTAATGAACGGCAAATCAAACGAGCCTACTTCACCCTGGTTCGTACCTATTCCCCCGAAACGGAGCCGGCCGCTTTTAAGAAAATGCGGGCGGCTTATGAGCAGCTCCGTCATACTGACACCAAAAAAGAGACTGACCTCTCACTCTTCCAACCGCCACTGCCGTGGACACCGCGCAAGCGGCTGGGGCGTCTCTATTTATCCCTGCAGCCAGATGATCTGCTGGATTATCTCGCCTTAAGCAGTGAACTAAACCAGGCCGATTTCCCTAAAGATTATCGCCCCATCCAATTATGAGTGAACGACGTAAAGTATGGGCTGCCCTGGCTGACCTGTTACAGAGGGCCGATAACCGGAACGCGGCCGCGCCGGAAAAGATACGTGACCTGGAAAATGAGGTCCGCAAGCTGGGTAAAGCCCAATTCAAAGCCAATACCCTGATGGAAGACCAGATCGCCCAGTGGGAGCGGATACTTGCCCTGGGACAAGCCGCCCAAGAACAGAATGAGGCATTAGCGGCCGCGCTCCAGCAGCAGCAGCAAATCAGCTTCAACCAGCAGATGCTCAACGCCCTGCTCCCAACTTTGGACAGCCTGGAACAAGCCATCAACAGCGGTCAAAACTACCTGCAAAAACGAGACCGGGTGGCTCAATCCCCTACCCTGACTCCAGCCCAGGCTATCATCGTCTCCCCGGCTGACCGGGCCATGTTGGCTGGCTGGCTCAACGGGCTGCGCCTGGTCCACGAGCGGCTGTTAGCAGTTCTGGCGGCCGGCGGGGTTACACCCATCCCCACCATCGGCAAACCATTCGACCCGTTCCGGCACAAAGCCGTTGCCACCATCCCCACCCCCGAAGGCACTCCCCCTAACACCATCGCCCAGGAAGAGCAGCGCGGCTATGAAACCACCGACGGCGTACTGCGTTATGCCGAAGTAGTGGTGTATAGGTGAGTTTCGAGTTTGCGAGTGGGCGAGCCTCCAATCTCCAGTCTCGTAATCTCTCAATCTTTGAGGACAAACTATGAGTAAAATCATCGGCATAGATTTAGGCACAACCAATTCCGGTGTCGCTTTGGTACAGGACGGCCAGCCGGTTATGCTTCCCCATGGTCGGGAGCGTATCATTCCCTCAGTCGTCGGTTATACTAGTGGCGGCCAATGGCTGGTCGGCACACCGGCCCGCAATCAATATGTGCTAGACCCCGAAAACACGGTGGTCTCCATTAAACGAAAAATGGGGCAAGATTACCGGGTTACACTCGGGGGGAATACCTTCACCCCACCGGAAATCTCTGCCTTCATTTTGCGGGAGCTAAAAGAAATCGCCGAGCGTAATCTGGGCCAACCAGTCACCGAGGCAGTCATTACGGTCCCGGCTTATTTCTCTGATGGGCAGCGGCAGGCGACCAAAGATGCCGGCCGCATCGCTGGCCTGAATGTGCGCCGTATTATCAATGAGCCGACCGCGGCCGCCTTAGCCTATGGCCTCAATTTGCAAGAAGATCAGATGGCCCTGGTATACGATTTAGGGGGGGGCACCTTTGACGTTTCCCTGGTAGAAATGATGGGGGGGGTGGTTGAAGTCCGGGCCTCTCATGGCAATACCCAGCTGGGGGGAGATGATTTTGATCAGCGGCTGGCAGAAATGTTGGCCGATTGGTTTGCAGAAGAGCATGGGGTAGATGTACGCCAGGAGCGGCGAGCCTGGGCACGCCTCATCCGGGCGGCCGAACAGGCTAAAATCGCCCTTTCTGATCACCCGTATACCTGGATTAAAGAAGCGTACCTGGTTGAAAAAGAAGGCGTACCGCTGCACCTGGAGTACGAACTGAGTCGTGAAGATTTTGTCAGCCTGATTACAGATTTGCTTGAGGAAACTTTAGAATCTATTGATCAGGTCTTAAGTGACGGTCAGGTTGGTAAAGAAGAAGTTGATCAGGTGCTGTTGGTAGGCGGCTCCACCCGCATCCCCGCCGTGTGGGAGATTGTCGCCGGGCATGTCGGCATTGAGCCGCAAGTGGCTATCAACCCGGATGAGGCTGTGGCCCTGGGGGCCGCCGTTCAGGCCGCCATCATTGCTGGAGACCCAATTGACACGATTTTAGTAGATGTTACGCCCCATTCGCTGGGCATTGCCGTCGCCGAACGAACCTTTATGGGTGATATTGTCACTGACCGCTACAAGCCGCTTATTCATCGCAACAGCACCATCCCAGTCTCTAAAGAAGATCGGTTTTTTGCCTTGCATCCGGATCAAGATATGATCAAAATTCAGGTGTACCAGGGAGAAAAGCCAGTTGCTTCACACAATACCTTTTTGGGCGATTTTTCGATTACCGGTCTGAAAGCAGTCATCCCTGGAGAAACCCCCGAAATTACGGTCCAGTTTGATCTGGATTTGAATGGGATGCTCCAGGTAAGGGCGCGGGATCGGGCGTCGGGCCAGATTAAGGAGATTCAGGTTGAGGCGACGGTGGGCCGGTTAGGTGATGCCGCGGTTGAAGAGGCCCAGGATAGGCTCGCGGCCGCGACCGTTACCCCCCTACCCCCATCTGTCCAGGCTCTCGTTAATCGGGGAGAACAGCTTCTCGCCAGTGATGATCTGGATGAAGAAGGACATATTGAACTCAGCACCTTGCTGGGAGACATCCGCGCCGCCCAGAGAGATGATGATTTGCACCGCCTGGATGATTTGTCGGATACGCTGCTTGAGTTTTTGTTTGATTATGAGGAATGATGTAACGAGTAACCACATGGATACCAATAAGATCAATTTTTTCAGCCGCTGCTGGTCAGCCTTCATTTTTTGTGGGCTGCTAATGATTATGGCCCCTGGCGTTTTGGCCCAGGATGAACCAGCCCTGACGATTCGTTTGAGTCGGGATTGGGGAGCGGCGGTCGGCGGCCGCATCCAGGGCACATTCTCGGTGCGGGTCACCGGTCCAGACAATCTGGAGCGGGTAGTTTTCTACATAGACGGGGAACGTATGGGGGAAGATAATGAACCCCCATTCCGGCTGCAATTCCTGACTGACAGCTATCCCACTGGCCCCCACACCTTCACCGTTACTGGCTTTACCCGTGATGGGCAAGAACTTACCTCGAATGAGATCAGGGCAACCTTTATGAGTGCCTCAGACAGTCAGGAAAGTTTGACCCGGGTTATGATTCCCCTCATCGTCGGCCTGGCTCTCTTTGCCGTCATTGTTCCCCTGGGGATCGCCATTGCCAGCAAACGGCAAAAGCTGGCCCCTGGGGCGACTCGCCATTATGGCGTAGCCGGGGGAGCGATTTGCCCCCGCTGCCAACGGGCTTACCCGCGCCACTTTTTCAGTCCCAACCTGTTCACGGGCAAATTAGAGCGGTGTCCGTTTTGTGGCAAATGGGCGGTAGTCGCGGCCGCATCCCCAGAAAAGTTAGCGGCCGCGGAAGCCGCCGAACGGCAATCACTCCACGAACACGTCGCCGACTCCCCCATCAGCCCCGAAGAAAAACTGCGCCGCCGCTTAGATGATTCCCGCTTTGATAGTGAATAGAACACAGATTGGCCGGATGAACGGATGGGATCGGGCAAAGAATCTCCGTTTGTTTATGTCATCAGCTTATGTCATTACGTATAGTAATTAACAGAAAGAAAATAAGAACCAACTACGATCACTCTCGCGAACCCAGACTCCCTGAAACCCGGACCTCCCCATGAAACAACTTCCCGAACACGGCCCTTGTTTTGTTTGCGGCACAGCCAATCCCCACAGCATGGGGGCACGCTGGTATGTACTGGATGATGGCACCATCTTTACTGAAGTAACCCTGGATACCCACCAGCAAGGGCCACCCGGACATTTACATGGGGGTGCGGCCGCGGCCCTGCTCGATGAGGCGATGGGATCAGCGGTATGGACGGCCGGGTATATGGTACTGGCAGCTAACCTGAATGTGGATTATCGCCGCCCCGTACCTCTGGGGGTGCCGGTGAAAATTACGGCCAAACTGGTGGACAAGAGCGGCCGCAAACTATACACTCGCGCCGAACTCACCCTACCCGACGGCCAGGTCGCCGTTAAAGCCAACGGCCTCTTCGTCGAAGCTCCCCACCTGTTCACCAGCGGTGAAAACCAATTCGCCAACCTGCTGCCAGATGCCTGAAGCGTAATGGGTGATCAAAAAACTGTTGTTACACCACACGTTTCGCACCTCACGTTTCACACTTATGACTGATCTCTCCCTCATCATTGTCTCCTACAACACCCGGCAGCTGCTGGATGATTGTTTAGAAACAGTATTCGCGGCCGCACCCCCGCCCGGTGGCCTTGATGTTTGGGTAGTAGATAACGCCTCCCACGATGGCAGCCCGGAAATGGTGGCCGAGAAATACCCCCAGGTACAGCTGATCCGCAACGCCGAAAATGTGGGGTTTGCCACCGCCAACAACCAGGCCGGCCGCCTGGCCCAAGGCCGGACCATTCTCTTTCTCAACTCCGACACCCGCCTCAGCCCTGACGCTCTGGTAAAGCCATTGGCTTATCTGGACGAGCATCCCCTGGTGGGTGGGCTAACGGTGCGGCTGGTGCTGCCCACCGGGCAGCTCGACCCAGACAACCATCGCGGCTTCCCCACTCCCTGGGCTTCTTTGTGCCATTTCACCGGCCTCAACCGGCTTTTCCCCAACAGCCCCCGCTTCAACCAATATTTCCAATCCTACCAGGATTTCCGCCAGACCCACCGCATTGAGGTCACCGCCGGCTCTTACTTACTGATGCCGATGGCTCTTTACCAGGAGCTAGGGGGTTGGGATGAGCAATATTTTTTCTATGGCGAAGATATTGATTTGTGTTACCGCATTAACGAGGCCGGGTACAGCATCATTTATTACCCAGAGGTAGAAGTCATCCATTACAAGGGAGCCAGTTCAGGGTTTAAGAAAGAGTCGGCGGGGTTGGTGCCGCGGCCGCCGCGGGAAACGCGGGTTAAGGTGGCTAAAGAGTCGGCACGGGCGATGAAAATTTTTTATGGGAAATTTTACCAGCATAAATACAATCCGGTTGTCACCTTCCTGGTGCTGCAAGCGATTCAGCTCCAGGGGTGGCTGCGGGTAATCAAACACCGGTTGACGTAACGCCTTATTATGGACACATCCAACCCTAAATGAACACACCCTAAAACACGCCACCCCTCAGCCATTTGTGCTAAAATATTCCCGTAAGCCAAAGTAGTTCCCTCGTCCTCTGGCATCGGCTTGTGGGCACTTTGTTCCGCGAACTGTTGACCCCGGTC
>JAHDWJ010000028.1 GCA_023384415.1 Anaerolineae bacterium | reverse complement strand
TCTTGACTTCAATGAGAGAATCTACATTCATTTCAGGGCAAATTGAGAACTGCTGGCAAAATTTTGACGCCAGGGGATGCCTGGGTTAGAATCAAGCGGCTGGAAATTTGCCAGCCGTTTTGACGTTGTAAACCGATAAACGTAGCTGTGTTTCCTGAATAGGAATGACACAGCTACGTTTTTTCACGAAAGGAATGTGAAGTGTGCTAAGCAAGATCACACTTCACGCAGCACCTATCAGGAATTGTTGTGTTTGAATCACTGGGTGAACGCCTGCAATCTGTTTTTAACCAGTTGACCCGACGGGGTAAGCTAACCGAGGCCGACGTGGATGTGGCCATGCGCGAGGTCCGTCTGGCTTTGCTGGAAGCGGATGTCAACTTCAAAGTGGTTAAAAATTTTGTTCAGCGTGTTCGCGAACGGGCCGTAGGTCAGGAAGTGATGGGCAGCCTTACTCCGGGCCAACAGGTGGTAAAGATTGTTCACGATGAGCTGATCACAACGCTAGGTGAGCCGGGCCGTCTTAATCTGGGGGCACAATCTCCGGCGGTCATTATGCTGGTAGGGCTGCAAGGGGCTGGTAAAACCACTATGGCGGCCAAATTAGCTTTGCACTTACGCAAAAAAGGCAGTCGCCCCCTGCTTGTTGCCGCTGACGTATATCGCCCGGCGGCTATTGACCAACTGCAAACGTTAGGCAAACAGTTACAAATCCCTGTTTTCAGCGAGGGGACAACGGCTAAACCGCCCGAATTGGCTGCCAAGGCGGTTAAGGAAGCTGTGAACGGCGGCCATACGGTAGTTATTATTGACACCGCCGGCCGCCTGAACATTGATGAAATGATGATGGATGAGATCAAGGCGATTAAAGCCCGTATCTCACCTATTGAAACCTTGCTGGTGGCCGATGCCATGACGGGCCAGGAAGCGGTGCGGGTGGCGACCGATTTTAACAATGCTGTTACCCTGACTGGCCTGATCATGACCAAGATTGATGGAGATGCCAGAGGTGGAGCGGCTATCTCTATGCGTGAAGTGACCCATGTGCCCATTAAATTTTTGGGCGTAGGGGAAAAATTGGACGCGCTGGAACTGTTCCACCCGGACCGACTGGCGGGGCGTATTCTAGGAATGGGGGATATGCTTTCCCTCATCGAGAAGGCCCAGTCGGAGATGGATCAGGCTGAGGCACAGCGGGCGGGTAACCGGCTGTTGAGCGGTAAGTTTGATCTGGAAGATTTTCTTAAGCAGATGCAGCAGATGAAGCGGCTTGGCCCGGTGACAAAGCTGCTAGAGATGATTCCCGGCATGGGGCAGATGATGGCGGGAGTGGATATGGAGAATGCTGAAGGCGATCTGAAACGGATTGAGGCGATCATTTATTCGATGACGCCAGCCGAACGACGTGACCCTGCTATTCTTAAAGCCAGCCGAAAACGGCGGGTAGCTGCCGGGTCAGGAACGTCGGTGCAGGAAATTAATGTGCTGCTCAAGCAGTTTCGTGAGATGCAGACGATGATGAAGCAGATTCGGGATGGTGGCGGCCGCACTCCCAATATGTTGTCCCGTTTAATGGGGCAGATGCGCGGCCGCATGTAGAGAATGTTTATAAAGTTTTAGCCACGAAATCCCTTAATTCGGGCTAATTCGTAAAATTCGTGGCAAAAATCTTTTAGATTGTCCTAGTATAAGAGTGGAGATAATAACATGGTTCGTATTCGTTTGAGCCGGACAGGGTTGAAGAAACAGCCCAGTTATCGTGTCGTTGTAGCCCATAATGAGGCAAAGCGGGATGGTAAATTTATTGAGTTGATTGGTCATTACAACCCCCGTACCGAACCCCTGACCTATAAAATTCAGGAAGACCGGGCGTTGTATTGGTTGAGCGTAGGGGCACAAGCCAGCGATGCGGTGCGTCGTTTGCTGGAAAAACAAGGCACCTATGATCGGTTGACCCGTTTTCATAATGGGGAATCATTGGCGGTGTTGGTTGCTGAATATGAAGGCAAACCGCTGCCAGTGGCTGAAGTAGCCCCTGTAACGCCTCTAGAGGTCGTTGAAGAAGTAGCCTTAGAAGTCACTGAAACTGACGTTGAAGAACTCACCGAAGCCGAAGTTGAAGAAGTTGCTGAAGCTGAAGTTGAAGAAGAGACGGACGAATCTTCTGCGGCCAACGAGGGCTAAGAAACGATTATGTATGCCCAACTTGTTGAATATGTGGTCAAATCATTGGTAGATGACCCGGATAGTGTGGCTGTGGAAGAAAGCCGGGAATCTGGTCAGGTTGTCCTGGAACTGCGGGTTGCCGAGCCGGATATAGGCCGGGTGATTGGCAAAGGGGGGCGGGTGATTAACGCCATCCGCTCGATTGTCCAGATTGCGGCCGCTAAAAAGGGCGAACGTATCTCTTTGGAGATTATTTGAGCCAGGTCATCCGCTGCACAGGTATATCATTGAAGCGAAACCCACCTCCCCAGATAAAAAAAGATGAACGGGGCCTGTCAGGGGAAGCCGGGCAGCCCCGTTTTTTAATCATTGGTCAGGTGGCGCGGCCGCATGGCATTCGGGGTGAGTTGCGGGCCGACATCCATACAGAGCAGCCAGAGCGGTTTACCTGGCTCAAACAGGTTTATCTCTCCCTAGATGAGGATGGGGTTGGGGCAGTGCCTTATCAAGTGGCGGCGGCTCGCTTGCACCAAAAACAAGTGCTGCTGCAGCTGGCTGAGGTAACAGAGCGCAACGGAGCTGAGGAGCTGCGCGGCCGCTGGCTTTTGGTACCTCAAGAAGAAGCTATCCCTCTGGAAGAAGGGGAATATTACCTTTACCAGGTAATCGGATTGTCTGTTTACACGGATACGGATGAGCCTCTGGGGGTATTGGTTGAGGTGATTGAGACCGGGGCCAATAATGTGTTTGTGGTGCAGGGAGGTGAGCGAGAACTGCTGCTCCCGGATATTGCTGAGGTTGTGCGGGATATTGATTTTGAACGCGGCCGCATAACCGTCCATTTGCTCCCTGGCCTTCTCTAAACCAATTGTTTTATAAGCTGACCGCTTTGGTGAGGCTAAGCTGTTCCTTTTCTTGATTGCTTACACCCTTGACACATTTTCACCCCATGCTATTTTAGAAACAATTGCATAAGGTTATTTCTGTGTTTATATTCTCAGAACCACCATCATGTCAGACCTGAAATATTGGTTAGGTTTTTCCCTGGTCAGAGGCATTGGCCCGGCTAAAGTGCGGGCTTTATGGGATCATTTTGGCTCCCTGGCTGAGGCATGGCAGGCCAATGAGTCGCAGCTGCACCGATTGGGATTAGGCAGTGGCACGGTGGAGAGCTTGTTGCAGACCCGTTCTCAGGTTAACCTGGATCGAGAGTTGGAGCGGGTACAAAAGCAAGATATACATTTGCTTACCTGGGCTGCCCCGGCCTATCCCCGTTATCTGGCGGAAATACCTGGCGCACCGCCGGTGTTGTACATCAAGGGGGAGGTGACGGAGCAGGATCAATGGGCGGTAGCCGTGGTAGGTACACGCCGTCTCACCGGTTATGGCCGTCAGGTGACCCATGAGTTAGTGACTGGGTTGGTACGCCATGGGTTGACCATTGTCAGTGGATTAGCTAAAGGGATTGATGCGATTGCTCACAAAAGTGCGTTGGATGCCGGCGGCCGCACTCTGGCGGTGTTAGGGTCTGGCTTAGATAATATTTATCCGGCGGAGAACCGGAAATTAGCTCAACGCATCATGGCCGGGCAAGGGGCTGTCATTAGCGAGTACCCGTTGGGTATGCCCCCCGATGCCCGCAATTTTCCCCCACGCAATCGGTTGATCAGCGGCTTATCGTTAGCGGTATTGGTCATAGAAGCCGGTGAACGAAGTGGAGCCTTGATCACGGCCCGCTTTGCCGCGGAACAAGACCGTGACTTGTTTGCCGTGCCCGGCCCGATTAATAGTGCTGCCAGTTGGGGTACAAACCGGCTGATTCAAGAAGGGGCCAAGCTGGTAACCCGGGTAGAAGATATTTTAGAAGAGCTGAATTTGCTGATGGTGACGGAGCAGGCTGCGGTGCAGGCGGTTGTGCCAGAGTCCCCTGAGGAAGCCCTGCTGTTAAATTATTTATCCCGTCAGCCAACCCATATTGATGAACTGGTGCGGGCATCTGGGTTGAATGGGGCGACTACCAGCAGTACCCTGATGTTGATGGAGCTAAAAGGGATTATTCAGCAGGTAGGGGGGATGAATTATGTGCTGCTGCGGGAACCAGGTGTGGTGTATGAGGGTGAGTAGTAAGCAGGTATCAGGGAGCCGTGGGCAGTTACGTATGGGTGTTTTTCTCTGTATGTTTCATCGCTGCGCGGTTATTGGCCTAGGCGCCGCCTATGAACCTGTGGCGCATCAAACTGAATGAGAATTTGTAGAACGATTTGGTAAATCGTCCTACATTTTTGTGGGAGAGTATATGAAACTTGTCATCTTTGCCGGGGGAAGCGGCCGCAGATTGTGGCCGATTAGCCGTCAAGCATCACCAAAACAGTTTGAGCCGATTATTGGCGACCGTTCTACCTTACAATTGGCGGTAGGGCGGGTGGAAGCAAGCTATGGCTTAGAGAATATCTTTATCTCAACCAATGAGCGGTACGTAGATATTATTGCCCGGCAGCTTCCCGGAATGCCTGCGGCTAATTTGATTGGCGAACCGACACGCCGGGATTTAGCGGCCGCAGTCGGATTGGCGATGATGCACCTCAGCCACGCGGCCGCGCCTAACGAGCCAGTTGCCATCTTGTGGGGGGATAATTATATGAACGAAGTCCCTACCTTTGTCCGCTTGCTGGCGGCCGCTGAGCAGCTTATTGAACAGGGGCAGGGCAAAATCATTTTCATGGGAGAGACGCCCCGGTTTGCTAATGAAAATTTGGGCTGGCTGGGGTTAGGCGGCCGCGTCGGCGAAATCAACGGCACCCCATATTATCAATTTGGCTCTCTCACTTACCGGCCTCAATTGGAGCAGTGCCAGCAAATGTTTGCCCAAAAGAGCCATGTCTGGAATACTGGCTACTTCATTACGACCTGTGATTATGTGCTGGCCGCTTACCAAAAACATCAACCAGAGATGTGGGACGGACTGGCGAAAATTCAAGCCGCAATAGGGCTGCCTCACTACCAGGAAACCCTGCACCGGGTATACCCCCATCTACCCGTCGCCAGTTTTGATGATGCGATTCTTACCCATCTAGATCCGGCTGATGCCCTGGTGCTGCATGATCATTTAGGCTGGAGTGATCCGGGGTCGTTGTATGCCTTGAAGGAAGCGATTAACCCAAATGCGGCCGCAAACGTGACTCAAGGGTTGGTGCAGTTAGAAAACAGCCAGGATTGTCTGGTCTACAACTACGAACCTCATAAACTGCTGGCCGCGGTTGGCCTGGAAGGGATGATCGTCATCAATACCCCAGATGCCATTCTGGTTGTTCCTAAAGATCAAATCCCCCTGGTAAAGAAAATGGTGGATGGATTGGTAGGCACGGCCCTGGAAAAATATAGTTAGATTTAGCCACCGATGGTACAGATAGACACATAGGCTTAAATATGTGTCAGCGGTGCCCATCAACAGAGGAATTACATGGATTTGTTAGAAGGTTATTGTCTGAAATGTAAAGAAAAACGGCCGATTGTGAATCCGCAGCCGGAATGGGCAACCAATGGTTCACCGGCAACACGAGGGACGTGTGCCATATGTGGGACGAACATTTATTTACGCGGCCGCACCCCCGCCCACGATCTTTTGCCGAAACCGGAAGCGGCAGCCGCACCCCCCCAGAGAACAGTCAAAAAAGCGACAGTGACGAAAACAGCGACCAAAAAAGGGAAAACAGCGGCCGCTAAAAAAAGCAAAGCCACCACAAAGGGTAAAGTAGCAGCCAAGATCAAACCACGCAGCAACGGCAATGGCGGCGACAAGACCCCGATTACCCGCACCGGGAAACTGGTTGTTGTAGAATCTCCGGCCAAAGCCCGCACGATTGGCCGCTATTTAGGGCGGGGGTATACCGTCAAATCTAGCGTGGGTCATGTGCGTGATCTACTCAAGTCCCGTCTCAGTGTAGATATTGATAATGGGTTTGCCCCTGATTATCGGGTGCCCAAAGAAAAAAAAGAGGTGGTGGCAGAGCTGAAAGACGCGGCCGCACGAGCCAAAGAGATTTATCTGGCCACAGACCCCGACCGGGAAGGGGAAGCGATTGCCTGGCACGTCCTGGAATCGGCTGATATGGACCCCCAACGGACGCAGCGGGTCGTGTTCCATGAAATCACCAAAGATGCGATTTTGAACGCCTTTGCCCACCCGCGTCCCATTGATATGGATCGGGTGAATGCCCAACAGGCCCGGCGCATCCTGGACCGATTAGTAGGGTACAAACTTAGCCCGCTGCTGTGGCGCAAAATACGTGGCCGCCTCTCGGCTGGCCGGGTCCAATCTGTGGCTGTGCGCCTGGTTGTGGAGCGAGAGCGGGAGATTGAGAATTTTGTCACTGAGGAATATTGGACGCTCAAGGCAGAGTTGAGCCAGGAGAAATATAACCGCACTGTCCCCCGGCCTGGTTTTATCGCCAATTTGTCCCGTTACCAGGGTGAGGATCTGCCCTTAAAGAGTGAGGCTGAGGTGCGGCCGCATCTGGATGCTTTGGAAAAAGCCACCTGGACGGTAGGTAAAGTGAAGATTGGGACCCGGCGGCGCAACCCGGCTGCTCCCTTTACCACCAGTACTTTACAGCAAGAGGCGTCACGCCAACTTAATTTCAACACCAGTAAGACGATGCGTGTGGCGCAACAACTGTATGAAGGGGTCGAAATTGACGGCGCCGATGGGCGAGTAGGTCTCATTACTTACATGCGAACCGATAGCGTCACTGTTTCTAAAGAAGCCCAGGCCCAGGCTCGCGGCTATATCAAAGATCGGTTTGGGGCGAACTATATGCCTGCCCATCCCCCTGTTTACAAGACGCGGGCCAAAGCCGCTCAAGAAGCCCACGAAGCGATTCGACCCACGGCCGTTTTTCGTGATCCCAAGACGGTTAAATCTGGCCTGACACGGGATCAATTTCGTCTTTACGAGTTGATATGGTCCCGCTTCGTTGCCAGCCAGATGTCTCCAGCCATTTATGATACGGTAACAGCGGATATTCATGCTGGCGAGGTTCGCCTGGCCCCGGCTAAACGGGCGTATCTTTTCCGGGCTACCGGCTCAACCTTACGCTTTGCCGGTTTTCTGGCCTTGTATGAAGAAACCAGCCCCAGTGATAAACCAGATGATGATAGCAACCAGGTTCCGGCAGACCTGAACGAAGGGGAGGGGGTAGATCTGCTGCGCCTGCTGCCAGAACAGCATTTTACCCAACCCCCGCCCCGTTTCTCGGAAGCCACTTTGGTTAAAGAGTTGGAAGAAAACGGGATTGGCCGCCCCAGCACCTACGCCGCTATTTTGAGTACCGTCCAAGATCGGGGCTATGTGGAGACTCGTGAGCGCCGCCTGATTCCTACCGAGATTGGGCAGTTGGTCAATGATATGTTGGTGGAGCATTTCCCGGATGTGATGTCGGTAGATTTTACGGCTCGGTTAGAAGATGATCTGGATGCGATTGCCGAAGGGAAGCCGTGGGTGCCGGTGCTAGATGAGTTTTATAGCCGGTTTGCGGAACGGCTCGCGGCCGCGGACGAAGCAGTTGAGAAAGTTGAAATTAAACGTGAACTGGAACCAGTTGGGCGAGAATGCCCCCTTTGTGGTAACCCATTGGTTTACCGGGAAGGGCGTTTTGGCCGTTTCATTGGCTGCAGCACCTTCCCCACCTGCCGCCACACTGAGCAAATCTTAGTGAAATTGGGTGTAAGCTGCCCCAAATGTAAGGGTGATTTAATTGAGAAAAAATCACGCCGGGGCAAAACATTTTACGGCTGTGCCAATTACCCTGACTGTGATTGGACAAGTTGGAAAAAACCGCTTCCCCAGCCATGTCATCATTGTGGGGGATTATTACTCCAAGTAGACCGGAGCAATGCCGAATGTACCCAATGTAGTACCAAACAATCTATCGGCCGTTCCAAAGCCAAGGCAGTATAAGATGGGAAGATGGGTGCCCCAATAACCCGTTAGTAATCGTCTAAAAATAGGTTCCCTGTCAATCAAACTTCCCACCCGATGCCCGATTTGGAAAATCGGGCTACAAATTTTCATTTATTGTTTGGTGCGTCACGGGGTGTGTTATCTCCAGAGCAACGGAAAGGTCAGGTCAGGAGACCGATGGCAAGCAATTAGCGACAATGTTGACTTTATTTGCTATGATTGCGGTAAATTTAGTTGTTGTCAAACGAGTAAGGTGAAAAAGAATGTACGGGAAGAGGCTCTTTAGGAATTCAGGGGGTAATAAGATTTTTTAGAAGCGATGAGAATGATACGTGAAACGTGATGAGTTATCCTTTACCTGAGAAAAATTATCAAGCACGTATCATATAATGCCCCGCGAAATCCAAAAGACCCAATATTTTTTAAGGACAACTTAAATGAATATCGGGTCACTTTGGCATGATTATTTTCTTTCTGGCTTAAAACGGTTGACTCGACCCTGGGTTAAGATTGAGGCACCAGAACAATTAGAACAGGCACACATACTCTCCGCCGCCTGTCTTACTCTCCTGATTTCTCTTTTGATTATAGCCCCTATTTGGGTTGTGGTGGATCCAACTTTTGCGGCCGCACCGTATATTTCCCTCATCCTGTTTATTACCACTATCCTGGCCTACATCCTGAGCCGTACCTCAGTTTATTATTTTGCCGCCAGCTTACTTATTGTGGCCACCTTTGGCCTGATCATAGCTATTTTGACGTTGGCCCCAGGGCCAATGCACGGTCGGTTGGTTATTCTCAATTTTCTGCTTATGCCCGTAATACTGGCGGCGTTTTTTTTGAGCTGGCGCAGCACTATCCTGGCCTTTATAGCTAGTTTTACTTTTCTAATAGGCAGTTTTTTCTTACCAGATGTCCCGTTAGTCGTTATTTATGCTCAATTGGTTTTTTTCTTGCTCTTTTCCATTTTGGGGTTGGTTAGCCATAAGCTGGGTGGCCGTTACAGAGTCCAGCTAGCCGAAAGTGAACGAGTTTACCGCTCCCTGGTGGCCGCCATGTCCGAGGGGATTGTGCTGCAAGCACGAGATGGGGCCATTTTGGCCTGTAACGCGGCCGCAGAGCGCATCCTGGGATTAACAGTTGACCAAATGGTGGGGCGATCCTCCATAGACCCCCGCTGGCGGGCCATTCATGAAGATGGCTCCCCATTCCCTGGCGAATCCCACCCGGCCATGATTACCCTCAAAACGGGTGAACCTCAGACTGGGATCATTATGGGTGTCTACCATATTGACGAGCAGTTGCGTTGGATTTCTGTTAATTCCCAACCCCTCATAAACCCCGGTGAAACTGTTCCCTACGCGGTTGTGGCCTCTTTTACCGACATCACCGAACGTAAACAGCGTGAACGAGCCATCCAGGAAGCCCAGCACCGCTATTATGCCCTGTTTGAGCAAGCCCAAGATGCGGTCTTTATTCTGGATCTGCACGGTAAACATCTGGAAGCGAACCAGCGTGCGGCCGCCATGATGGGTTACAGCCTCGAAGAAATGCATACCCTCTCGATGAAGGATGTTTCGGCTGAGGTCGAAAAGAGTACAACAATCTACGGGCGATTGTTGGCTGGGGAAAAAATTCCCCCTTACGAGCGTACCTTCCGCCGCCGTGATGGCACCTTAATTCCAGTTGAAATCAATGCCGAACTCGTCCGCGATCTAGATGGTAAGCCTTTGCATGTGCAAAGCATGGTGCGAGATATTACTGAGCGCAAGCAGGCTGAAGCAGCTTTGCGCGAGAGCGAAACCCGTCAGCGGGCTTTGCTGCGAGCCATCCCTGACTTGATGTTTCGTATCCGCCGGGATGGTACCTACCTCGATTATCACGCCACCGATCCCAAAATTATGCTTTTACCCCCAGAACAATTTCTAGGGCGAAAGATTACTGATGTCATGCCTCCAGAGATAGCCCAAGAGCTGATGTATCATGTGATCCAGGTGCTAGAAACGGGGCAGCAGCTAACCTATGAATATAGTTTGTCGCTTCATAGCCAAATGGTTGATTTTGAGTCCCGGATGGTCGTTTGTGGGGAAGATGAGGTGTTGACGATTGTGCGTGATGTGACGGCCCAGAAAAAATTGCAGACGCAAACATTGGCCCTCTCGATTGAAAAGGAACGCGGCCGCGTCCTGAGAGATTTTGTCTATGCCACATCCCACGAATTTCGCACCCCGCTCACCATCATCAACATGGCCCTGGCTGTCCTGGCCCAAAACCCCCCAGAGGAGAAAAGGGTACGCTCACTCACTCGCGCCCAGCTGCAAATCCCCCGTATGACTCGCCTCTTAGACATGATCCTCAGCATGAGTACTCTGGATAATGAAGATGTCCAATTACAGCCACAAACAGTACACCTTCACCAGCTGTTCTCCCAAATCGTGGCCCAGGCCCAAAGAATGTGGCCCCAGGCTGCCCAACGCATCCACCTTATCACGGAGGCTGCCTTACCACAGCTATCCCTTGATGTAGAGTGGTTTAAAGAAGCGATGAACCATCTTTTGGATAACGCCATCCGCTTTACCCCAGAAAATGGCGTTGTTACGGTGAAAGTAGCCGCTCAGAACGACCAGGTGTTGATTCAGATTTGTGACACCGGGATAGGCATTACCCCAGAGGCAATGGGGCATATTTTTGAGCGGTTTTGGCGTTTGGACGAAGCCCATACTACTCCTGGTTTTGGTCTGGGGCTGCCTATTGCCCAGAAAATTATTCAGATGCACGGGGGGACGATCCGTGTGGAAAGCCAGGTAGGGTTTGGTTCGACCTTTACCGTTGTGTTACCAGCTAAACCTTTGTGAGCCAAAACCAGGCCGACTGATAGCAGTTACCATCGGGCAGGGTGGTGGTACCGTATTCTACTTTTTCTTCGTGGAAATTTTCTCTGGTTACTAAGATTTCACGCAAAACCGTTTCTAAAATGCCTCGCGGCCGCGCCTCATCCACCTCAGCCTCGGGATCACGCAAATGGGCAAACAACATAAACAACCCCCCTGGTCGGAGCAGCCGGTTTAGCTCTTGTTTTAGCTGGTTCAGGTCTGACTCATTGAGGGAGTGCAGGCAGCCGACATCCACGGCGTAATCATACGGCGGGTGGAGAAAATCCAACTGGGTAACATCGGCACAGTGGAACCGGACTTGTTCAGGGGTGAGTTTGAGCGCGGCCGCCCGCTTTCTAGCCTCATCTATCGCTTCTGGAACAAAATCCACCCCATCCATTGACCAGCCATGTTGAGCCAGGTAGAGAGCTGCCCGGCCATAGCCACAGCCAATATCTAACCCCCGGCCTGGGGGCAATGTTGACCCAATCGCTAATACCTCTGGCGGTGGCAGCAGATGATCCCAGGGAAGCTGCCCGGTGCGGTAACGTTCCTGGAAACGGGTGAGTTTGGTTTCGGGGTTCAAGTTTCAGGTTTTACGTTTGTTGGCTAGCTCACTCGCCCACATCCATCCGGGCGGTTAATTTTTGCACCTGGTCTTCCAGCTTACGCAGCTTTTCTTGCAGATCTTCCACCTGTTTCTTTAAGGCGGAGTCATCTACCTTGTCCTCCTGGCGCAGGCTAGCGATTAATTTTTCTACCCCAATCTTATCCTGGTGGGCGATTTGTTGGCTGTAGCTGACCAGGGCAGGGATGGCGGCAGGCTCTTTAAGGGCGGATAAACTGAACGCGGCCGCAAAGCGCACATTCTCCCATGGGTCACGCAGCAAATCCACCAGCTTCTCCCCAATCCGTTCCTTAACCGCTTTCTCCTGGCTGAGACCAATCTGGGCCAAAGCATGGGCGGCCGCGGGCCGGGCCCGGTTAGAGACAGCCCCATATTCCACCCGCTCTAATAGATAGGTGGCCGCTTCCGGGCGGCGTGTCTGGGCCAGACCGGCAAACGCTCCCCCCTGAGCATACCCATTGAAGCTGTCTTGCTCGGCTCCGGCCAGGATAAGATCATAATCAGCCAGGGTGCGCTGCATCCCCATCGCCGTGTATGCCTGTTGGGCCGCCAAATAAGGCAGTCCCGCCCGCAGCCGCCCCCCAATGGCGTCCCGCAGGCGCACATCCCGATAATTTTGGGCCGCAATGAAGACGTGGCGCAGGCAGTTGGGGTCTTGTTCCCAGGCGATGATACGGGCCAGCCCTGCGATAGCTGCTTCATGGCCCGCTTTGCCCAACGCGGCCGCCATCTCCCGGCGCACTCCCCAAAACGGCTCTTGCAAATACGCCTCGGTCACCGCTTCAATATTGGCTCGCTGGCTTGTTTTCGCCAGCTCATACGCGGCTAAAATCCGGCCAATCACATCTTTGGACCCCGTAAGCTGCCGCCGCAGCATCTCATCACCAGGATTAAATGCCAGCTTATGCAGCACCTTGTACTCAGGGTCAAAACGAACCTGCTCCGGCTCAGCGGCCATAGAGACGATAAAGGTGTGTTTGGCTTCGCTTAACTTTATCGTCTGCTGCTGCTCTTGCCCGTTGATGATCCAGCTTAAATCACTGTTTAGCGTGAAAACTGGGATTCCCTTCGCAACGTTTACCTGTTTTTGTTCAATGGTAAACGTTCCCTGTTTCTTTTTCTCATCGTAACTAAACTCCACCTGCAAATCCGGGTAGCCAGGGCTGTAAAACCATTGTTGGAAGAAGCTCACCAGAGATCGCCCAGAATGCTCCTCAAGAATACGGCGGAAATCATCTGTTTCTACCACCTGGCCGTTATACCGCTGGAGATAATCTTGCACCCCGGCCCAAAACGTCTCATCCCCCAATTCCCGGCGCAGGGTATGCAGGCGATTGGCCCCGCCAGGGTAAAGGTGACGGTCAAACATTTGCCAACTGGTTTTGAAACGGCGGGTGACGATGGGGCGCATATATCGTTCATCTGCTTCCTGAAAATAAGCGCGGGCGTGGTCATAATAAACATACGCTGCTTCATCTTCACTGCTGGTATCTTCGCGCCATACCTGTTCAATATAGGTAGCCCAGGACTCCTTAAGCCACACATGGGCAAAATCCCGGCAAACGATGGCGTCGCCAAAATAGCTGTGGGCCATTTCATGGACGTTCACCTGATCTACAAACCAAGCCATTTCCTGGGCGGCCGTTTCATCCAGCACCCAATAATCTCCCCAACTTACCAGGGAGATGTTCTCCATGGCCCCGCCGATGCCGGGTAGGGCAAATTGGTAATATTTGGGGTATGGGAACGGCATAGCCAGCTTTTGGGTCATCCAGGCCATCATGGCCCCGGTGCGGCCAAAGGTGCGTAGGAGATCGTCGGCGGTGTGGTACCGGCTGGCGAAGTAGGCCAGGGGTATCTCTTTTTCCCCATCGTGGAAGCTGCCATCGTCCGCCCAGGCGAAATCGCCAATGGCAAAGCAGATGAGATAGCTGGGACACAACTGCTCCAACCGCCAATGGGCAGTTTTGCGACCATTTCCGTGGTTTTCTTCTTTTTCTAACAGCCCGTTGGCTAAAATGGTGAACCGGCTTTCCGCTTGCAGGTGGATGGTGAGGGTGGTGCGGACGTTGAGATGGTCTATACAGGGGAGCCAGTAACGTGCCCGCTCAGTTTCATGGTCGGTGGCCGCGTACCAGGGATTTTCAGGGTAGGCGGCATCGGGTTGGCAGAAGTAGAGGCCGGCCACTGGTTTGGTGATCCGGTAGCTGATTTCCAGGTGACGCTGCTCCGCGGCCGCGAACCTATCTTCCCAGTTTATGGTTATTTTTTGCCCATCATACTGCCAGGTGAGTGGATGATCATTCTGGTCACGCACGGCTACATCCGCAAAGGCGACGGCATCCAGGACGAGCCGGGTGGGGCCGGCGCGGCGGGCGGTGACGGTGGTGGTAACGCGGCCGCGTAACGTCTCATTGGCGATATCTACCTGGGCGTCAATATCCAGGTGGGTCGGTTCCAACTCTAAATCAGGTGGGAAATGTTCTGGGACTGTAGGGTCTGTAAAAACAGAATTGGCCGCCATTTTGTGGGTGTGCCATTGCGTCAAATTATGAAAACGAGTAGGCATATAAAAGAGTCCTTATTAGCACAAGCTGCCAGACAATCCGCTTTATCCTGTTGGCGTTGATGTACGACGGGTAAGGATTTAGACGGTATTGGCTTCTACCTGAGTGGCTAAATCTGGGGGCACAAGCAAACGGCTGGTACGTGCATCTACATCTATGTGGCCGACAACACCCAGTACCCCTTCGTGGGGGCAGGTAAACATTATGGGGGCCCGCCACACAAGTCGCCCCTTGCTAAAAATGAGCGATGGTTCACCCCCTCCCATCAGGTAGCTAATGTGATCACCAACATAGCCACTAACCTTTTGCCATGCGGTAAATGGGGTGATGTTGACGATAGGTTCCCCAGGTTGGGCAATGAGAAAATCGTCAACGGGTTTTTCTATAGTCCAGCAATTCTCAATTTGGCAGCAGTTCTCAATTTGCCCTGAAATGAATGTAGAGGCGGGACAGGTGGGCCAGGATTTTGGTCAAACGGGAGCGTTTCGTTCCCACCTATCTCGCCCCGCTTTGGCTGAAACAGAAAGGGTAAAGGGGGTGAGACAGGCGGGAATCAGGTTGAACCGTTTGACCCGGATGGTTGCCCGCCTGTCCCACCCCTACCACGGGTTTTAAATTGAGAATTGCTGTCTATAGTCGGTGTGATCATATGCCACCATGATTTTGGCGGCCAGGCTGTGGCTGGCTAACGGCTAATTCCCCACAGCTAACTGCTACTGAGATGGTCTAAGTATAACACAAGCTGTTTGATCTTGTACTTGTTCCGCCTCTGCTGCGCTTGAAACGATGTTGAAACGATGAGCTGGTAAGGTGAAGAAGAAATCGGCCTTGGGCTTGCCCCAGAGATAAATGAAATAGGGGGAACTCAAGGGAATAGGCAGCCTGAAACCTGGAACTTGAAACTTGAAACTTATCTTTGTAGGAGAATATGATGAACAAACACGATGTCCTGATTTTGCAACGATCATTTGGGATGGTGGAGCCGATTGCTGAGACCGCGGCCGCGTTGTTTTATGGCCGGTTGTTTGAGCTAGACCCATCACTGCGGCCGCTGTTCAAAAGCGATCTCAAATCCCAAGGGGAAAAGCTGATGTCCAGCCTCAAACTAGTCGTCATGGGGCTAGATACCCCGGAAAAAATTGTCCCGGCTGTCCGCAGCCTGGGGCAGCGACATGCCGGGTACGGGGTACAGGCACAACATTATGACACCGTTGGGGCCGCCCTGCTCTGGACGTTAGAAAAAGGGTTGGGGGAAGCGTATACCCGAGAAGTTGAATCCGCCTGGGTAGGGGCATTTGGCTTGTTAAGCGGGTTGATGCAAGAAGCCGCCCAACAGCCGGTATAAGAGTGGTTATTGGTCTATTAGTGTATTGGTGTATTGGTGTACTGGTTGTTACTGTGGGGGAAAGCAATTTTTGCCCAATGACCGCCGACTGTTGACCGCCGACCGCCATTTTGTAGGTGATAGGCGGTCTGCCGTCGGCGGTCGGTGATCAGAAATTTGCCGCAAGGTTTGAGAGCGATTAACTGACAATGTAATACCGTTTGAAGTAGCCTAACTCACGTGCCCTTTCCCAGGGCATATTCAGATCTTTCCCCTCTGCTTTAGCTGGTTCATGGACGATAATGCTCTCCGCGCTAATGGCCTGGAGCTTGACGAAATGTTCATGTAAGTTGACGATCACCTGTTTGCCAGAGCCAAGCAGCTCACTCATTAACGGTATGACGGCACTCTGGTAAAGAGAGATAGGGAGGACCTCTTCAACCAATTCCGCCTCATTCGTTTCACTGCCCACCGCTAAACGGGCATTTGTTTTTAACTCTAACTCCGCGATCTTTTTTAACTTTTGATCTCTGGCTGTTTCTTGTTCCGCCACTTTTGCCAGTTCTGTTCTCGCCTGGGCTAATGACTTTTCGCCGGCCACCCCTTTTTTTCGATACGCTGCTTTTCGCTGCTCCGTAAATTCAGGGCGATATTTATCTATCTCTTCTTGTGTTGGTCGGTATTTTTCCCCTTTGTTTTTCTTTTGGCGAATGTACTCGTTAAGATGTTGGTCAAAGCGACGGTAATAAGCTCCAAATACAGCCAGGGCCGGGTCTAAATCAAGCACCTGTATTTTTAAGGAAACGCCGAAAGGGGTGAGGAAGTGGTTAAAGCGAGCGCTTGAGGTAATATCACTATTAGCGACAGCTTTAGCTTGATCTACCGCTGCCTGGAACCGTTCTGGGCTGCTGCTGGCCCAATTGTTTAAGGTGTCTGGTTTATTCTGCTCCACCATACGGATATAAATAGCCAAAATTTGTAAAAAGTCGGCCAGGCGTAAGCTGTTGACATTCGTTTCCAGGCTAAACGTGGCCGCGATGTTATTCATTAACAATGAATTGCCCTTAAAATCGTCGGCTGTTTTGCCCAATCCTTCTAACGACATGGCTAATGTTGAGACGTTACAGGTGCGTAAGTTGGCAGCTTTCTTCTTGGTACCCAGGATGTTTTCGTTAGCCATTTGAGTATAAAATGGGGCCAGGCTGTTTAGTTGGCGATAAAAATGTTGGCGCACCAGTTTGGCCTGGTCTTCCTCAATCCCCAGATCAGCCGCCACAACCAGTTGGGGTATCTGTCCACGCAGTCCGCTCAACTCTTTTACCATCGGTTTGTGTGGCTTTTTGGGGTCAAAATCAGCTAACTGATCAATCTTTTTGTTCAATGTTTGCAAGGTCTCATGGTCGGCAATGATCGCTTTGACGGTGGCCGATGGAGATGGCAAGGTAGGGGCGGCTGTGTCCGATGTTTCCGGGGCCCGCTGGATGAGGGGATAGCGGGAGCTGAGGTGACGGTGGATCAACCGGGTGATCCCCTGATTGCCGATTTGTTGACCCGTTTGGGTGGCGATGGTTTGGCGCTGCGCGGCCGCGAACCGATTATCCCCCAACCGCGCCGCCATACCAGGCAGATATCCCATCCTAGAGATTGGGTTATATAATGGCCCCTCTGCTTTGATTGACGGCGTGGGGGCAGGGTGGTTCGCCTTTGCGGTTGGTTTCGGCGGTTGGGTGGCTCTATGTTTGGTAGATGGCATGTTGACTTCTTACCCGTAATACCGGCTGGTTTCTCGGCACCAATCCAGATGGCCGCGAATCCAATCAGTGAGGCCGTGGAGATATCGCCATGCTGCCACTGTTTCGTCACCAAACGAGGGACATTGGGATAACAACTGGAGATAAGCGGCCATCTCTTGATTGCACATTTGGATTGCCTGCCGTTTGGCTTCGGTCAGGGTCAGATGGCGTTCTCGCTGGAGGATCAAGACCAGATTATAGGGGTTTTCTTCTTGCAGCTCTTTGGGTAGGCTTAAAATGTCATTGTGCCAGCAAATGAGATTGCCGGCCATTTGGGCTAACTGCTCCACTAAGAGATGGCGTAAAAAGGAGCTGTTTGGGTCAATGTTCCAGGCCAGGTGAATGAGATTAAACCCAGTATACACAGCCCCGGTAAACGGGCGCATCTTGAGGTAAGTAGGCAAGTCAGGCTGGCTCTGGGTTTGACGACCGCAAGCTTCCCAATAGTTTGCCTGGAAACATTGTTGGACACTGTGAGCAAAGCGGCCGCACCACGCTTCTCCCATGCGTTCGCTCATCTGCCGGGACATATCAGCCAAAGCCAGGGCAAACGGATCTTCAGGGTCCGGCGCTGAGGTGCCCTCCAGAATGTTGCTAAAATGGGCATCTAAGGCGGCAAGCTGCTGCGGCCGCGTTCCCATCTCAGACTCATCACACAAATCATCATGTAAGAAAAACCAGGTGGCCCAATAACTGATGAGGCTCAGGTCTGCCGCTGATGCTTCTGGGTAAGTGCGAGCGGCTAACCAGCCAAAACGAGCTACCTGGAGTTTTTGATACGCACGGCTTTGCGGCCGCACCAGGCCAAACTGTACGGCCCAGGCCAACGAATTTGCCTGCGCCAACTCAGCCTGGGGGTTAAAGCGTGGCGTAATTGGACAATCCAGCGGCGGCACCGCTGATTCTGCCGATATTTGAACGGCTGGGTAAGTAGACCAGGTATCTTTGAGAAGGTAAGAAGGTATACAAGTCGTCATTATTTAATTCTCCGTATCAAAATGGGGATTAGTGAAGGTGAGGTATTTGCTTCATTATTGGCGGTTCATCAGTTCAATAATTCAACGATTAACCGTTTAACTCTCCCCGCCAATGGGGGGCAGCCAATCATCTGAGGACGCGGCCGCGCCCAATAAATCAGTTAAGCTCATCATTATCCATGACCCCATACATTTTCTTGCCGGGTAAACCCGTCCACCAGCATCGGTTGGGTATGACCGAGTAAAGTAAAAAGCTGCTCAAAACTGGTAAAGAGATATTCTTCACCAAGCTGCAAATCGCTGACCCGGATTTGCCATTCTTCCCGCTCCCGCCACATACGGAGCAGATAAACTTGTTGTGGATTGATTGATAATTGCATACAGTTTGCTCCTACATGAGGACGAAGGAATGAGGATAGCGTGTTGTTCCTCTATCGTTCGTCATTTGTCAGTCACTTTGAACACCATAGCTCCCTACCGTTTCAATACCGTTTCAAGCTATAATGGCCCGGTGCAGCAATTACACCTCACGCTTTTGGGCATGTTCCGCTTACAAACGGCCTCTGGTATCACCATTAACCTGGCGACAGATAAGGTGCGGGGGCTGCTGGCGTATTTGGCGGTGGAAGCGGATCGCCCTCACCGGCGCGAAGCCCTGGCGGCCCTGTTTTGGCCGGATATGCCCGACCAGGCAGCCCGCAGCAATTTGCGCCTCTCCCTGCACCGGCTGCGCCAGGCAATAGATGAGCAGGTTCCCGGCGCGGCCGCGTCCCTGCTCCTTGTCAACCGGCATGTCGTCCAACTGCACACGGCCCACCTCACCCGAGATCATCACCAGTTCCAGCAAGCTGTTACCGCCTGTGAAAAACATGCCCACCTGGAACTCAACCGCTGCTCTGATTGTTTGGCTCAGCTAGAAGTAGCGGCCGCACTCTACCAGGGCGAATTTTTAGCCGGATTTTCTCTGGACGAAGGGGAAACTTTTGAGGATTGGCTGCTCATGCAGCGGGAATATTGGCAACAAAAAGCGTTAGCCGCCATCCATACCTTGACCGATATGTTGGCCCGGCGCAGTGAAATCCAGGCCGCCCTGATTTATGCCCAACGGCAGATCGCCCTCGACCCTTATTATGAACCGGCTTACCAACAAGCGATGCGCCTGCATGGACAGCATGAGCGGCGGCCGCAAGCCGTTGCCCTGTACGAACAACTCCGCCACCTCCTGGCCGATGAATTGGGCGTAGACCCCTCCCCCGAAACCACCCACCTGTGGCAGCAGATCAAAGATGGCCTTCTCCAACCGGCTGATCCCACCGCGCAGAAAACCGAACTGCACCATTTTCCCACCTTATTGACTCCCTTTGTGGGCCGCCAACTGCTGCTAACTGAGATTGTGACCACCCTGCTCAATCCCGCCTGTCGTCTGCTCACCCTTTTAGGTCCTGGGGGAATTGGCAAAACCCGGCTCAGTTTGCAAGTAGGGCAGGCCATGGCCACCAGCTCCCGTTCCTATCGGCATGGCATCTATTTCATCTCCCTGGCCCATGTCACCGCAGAGGCCATGCTCGTTACCACCCTGGCCCAGCGGTTAGGGCTGCGTTTAGAAGAGCAGACGGATCCCTGGCAGCAATTGTTATTCTATTTGCGGGATAAGGAGATGCTGCTCGTTGGTGATAATTTTGAGCAAATTGTGGGCGCGGCCGCAATCATCGCCGATATCCTTCTCCAGGCTCCCCAGGTGCAAATTTTGCTAACCTCCCGTGAGCCGCTCAACATCCAGGCCGAGTGGCGGCAAAGGGTAGGGGGATTAGATGTGTCGGATGAGCATGGGGAGGCGGTGGAGCTGTTTCAGCGCAGCGCCCGGCGCATGGTGCCCAACTTCCAGCTTCGCTCTGAGGACCGAGAGGCAGTATTGGCCTTGAGCCGATTGGTGGATGGATTGCCCCTGGCCCTGGAGATCGCGGCCGCCTGGGTGCGCGTAATGGACCCGGCGGCCATTTTGCGCGAGACCCAAAAAAGCCTCGATTTTCTGGCCTCACCCTTGCGGGATACGCCAGAACGGCATCAAAGTGTGCGTGGCGTATTAGCTCAAACCTGGCAGATGTTGACCCCCCATTTACAGCGGGTATTGGCCTGCCTGGCCTGGTTCCCCGGTGATTTTACCCTGGAAGCCACTTTAGCTATTTTGCCCGATGTGACAATGCTGGACATGGCTACCTTGCTGGACAAGTCGCTGCTGCATGGTCGCCCTCAGGGGCGCATGGAGATGCACGAACTGCTGCGCCAGTTTGTCCTGAATCAGCCCCAGCCCCAGGCGGTTGAATGGCAGCACCGCTACACTCAATATTATCTGGAGAAGGTGGCCCGGCAGGGGGAGCAGCTGCGCGGCCGCGATCCCCAGCCGGCTATCCACCTCATTCAGACCGAACTGGCCCATGTGCGCCAGGCGTGGCAGTGGGGGATTACCCATCAACTGCCAGATCTGCTAGACCATGCGGCCGCGAGTCTGTCTCGTTTTTACCACCTGGTAGGGTTGTTCCAGGAAGCGGAAACCAGCTTTCTGACCGCTTTGGCGGCCGCAACTACCTGGCCAGAAACCCCACTCATCCGGCAGCTTTGCGGCCGCTTGCAAACCGGTGCTTCCCACTTTCTGGGGCAGCGTGGGCAATATAAGGCGGCCATTGAGCAGGCTCAAGCTGCCCGACAGTTGGCTGAGGCGGCCGGACTACCCCATCTCCTGGCTCAGGCCATTAGCCTGGAAGGAGAGTGGCAGCGGCATCTGGGGCAGTTTAGCTTGGCGGAAAAGATATTCGCCCAGGCCTTGCCCCTGTATGATGAGGCATCGGCGCAGCGAGAGGTAGCCTACCTGCTCAATGAGCTGGGATTGGTTTACCAGAACCAAAGCCAGTACGCGGCCGCGCTGTCTGTGTTTAACCGGGCCTGGCAGTTATATGAAGCTGTTGGTGATCAAACAGAAATCTCAACCACCCTGGGCAATATCGGTGATCTGTATCAGCTCAAGGCTGAATTTCCCCTGGCCTTACACCATTTGCGCCAGGGGTTAGCCATTGCCGAGGCCATTGGCTACAAACAAGGGATTGTGAGACATACCCTGGGATTGGGTCGGGTTTATGGGGCGCAAGGAGAGAGCGCGGCCGCGTACAGCGCCTATCAAAAAGCGTTGCAGATGGCCCAAGATTTAGGCTATGTGCGCGGCATTATCAACAGCCTTATCCAGTTGGGCAGCATTTCCACCATTCAGGGGCAGTTCCAAACCGCTCAGCGTTGGTTTCAGCAAGCGCAAACCCAGGCCGAACGTGCCGGTTTACGTGATTTGCTCGCCCAGACTATCGCCCAGCAAGCGGTAATTCTAGCCCGTCGGGGAGAAAGTCAGGCGGCTGTCACCCATTATGAGCAGGCCATTGACCTCTATCGTGAGCTGAATGACCAGGCTGAACTAGGCCGAAACTTGAGCAACCTGGGCAATATTTACATGCGGCTTGGCAATACAGAACAGGCTCGCCAACTATTTGCCGATGCGTTGATCGTTACGGAAAAAGTTGGGGCCAGGCAAATTATGGCCAGCGTTCTCATCTCCCTAGGTAATGCCCACAAGCGAATGGGACAGTACGATCAGGCGTTAGCATATTATCAGCAAGCCCTCACCTTGGGGCAGATACTGGGGATTCCCGGCTTTGTCGCTAATAGTACCGGTTCTATTGGCCTGCTTCATTTTGAGCAGGGTAACTTTGTCCAGGCCCGGCAGGCATACGAACAGGCACACCAGATAAACCAGGAGATCGGCAACGCCTTAACCGGCTCTCTCTGGTTGTTGAATGTGGGGCAAGTGGAAATGGCTATGGGAGCATTTGCCTCAGCCCTGGCTAACACCCGGCTGGCCCTACAGCAATTTCGGGCGTTGGCGAATGAGCGGTATATTTCGATAGGTTTGCTGCAGGAAGCCCAAATTTTATTCCGGTTGGGAGAACGGCAATCAGCTTTGCTCATTCTGCAAGAGTCACTGCCCATTGCCGAGCGAACCCAAGAAAAACAGGTACTCTTTGAAGGGCATTTGCTTCTGGCCAGGCTGTGGGCAGCTTTGGGAGATATAGACAAAGCTGATGACTACCTGCGTAGTATGCTGCTGTTGTATCCCCACCTCCCAGAGCAGGCTCAGATCCATTATTACCTGTGGCAGATAGCTCAGAGAGGGGACAGTCAAGCCCAGGCAATTCAATTGTATGAGCAGCTGCTGCACCAAACTCCCAATTGGCAGTATCGCCAGCATTTAGCCAACTTACTTGCTTCTCTCTGAGGTTTAGCCAGTTTTCCGCCCAAGTCGCGGCTTTTTTTGTCCTTGACATATTCCCATATGGGAATATAATAATAACATGGCACGTCTGGCAACCACTACGGATGTCTTTAACGCGGTAGCCGAGCCGCAGCGGCGGGAAATTCTTGATTTGTTGGCTCGTGGCGAACGGTCAGTCAATGAAATAACCACCTCGCTTGGCCTGAAACAGCCGCAAGTTTCTAAACATCTGCGCGTCTTAAGCGAAGTTGGTCTGGTTACAGTGCGGAAAGATGGCAAACAGCGGTTGTACCGGTTGAGAGGTGAAACCCTCAAACCAATTCACGAGTGGGTCAGTTCATTCGAACATATCTGGAATGAGCGGCTGGATCGCCTGGAACAATATCTAAACCAGTTACAAAACAAGGAGAATGAACATGAGTGATACAGCAATGGGGGCCACGTCTCCAACCACAGCAGCTGATCGGGAGTTGGTGATAGAGCGTGTTTTCAACGCCCCACGAGAGTTGGTTTTCCAGGCGTTTTCTTCGCCAGAACATTTGGTGCATTGGTGGGGGCCAAAGGGATGGACATTGCCAGTTTGTGAACAGGATTTCCGGCCCGGCGGCACCTGGCTTTACTGTATGCGTGGGCCTAATGGTGAAGATGGGTGGGGCAAGGGGATTTATCACGAGATTGTGCCCCCAGAGAAGATAGTTTATACCGATTATTTTGTTGATGCTGAGGGTAATCCATTGCCAGGGATGCCCGAAATGGTAAATACGCTGACTTTTATCGAGGTGGATGGTAAGACCAGATTTATCAGTCTGACGGTATTTGCCACGGCGGCTGAACGTGAGGCGACGCTGGCTATGGGTGCTATAGAAGGGTTTAATCAGACGTTGGATCGATTGGAAGCCTATTTGACCCATTTATAAAATGTAGCCCGAAGCAGTTTTATACTCCAGGGAATCGTCTATACCCATCGTGGTCATAAAGTGACATTCCAGTTGGAGACTGGGGACTGGTTAATCTCGAGTCTCCAGTCTCACTGAAAATGTCAGTTTATGACCGTTGGCAGTATAAAATAAGTTCTGCTCAGATTTGACAGGTTTTCGAAAACCTGTCAAATCTAAACCGGTAAGTAGGTATTCCTGAGAGATGAATTAATCAAGGATTTAATCGTAAATGTTATGTAGCTGATGGTTCGTTGATGATTTGGCGGAGTAAGGTTTGCCCGGCGGTATCCAGATCGCCGGTGAGGGGGAAGGCCAGGGAGCGGATGTGAATGTTGGGCAGGGTGAGGTTGAGCGGCCGCGTCACCTCTTGGGGGTAGAGCAAAATTGCCTGGGGGCAGTTCTTGACCTGAGCATAGGCCACCACCTGGCTGAAATCATCGCTCTGGATGGTACGGGGAGCTTTGTATTTGGTGTCTATGACAGCCACCGGCCGGCCGTTCTGGTACAGCACCATATCGGGACGGACGGTGAGGTGGGTGTGGGGGTCTACCAGAATATGTTCCTGGATTTTGACCTGCCAGGGTGGGGGAAGATGGGTTTGCAGCCACGCGGCCGCGAACCGTTCAAACAAAGTTGCCATATCCAATAAAAACGGCAGCAGCAAATGGTCCCCATCCTGGTGGGCTGGACCAGTTTGTTCCAGAAAGAAGCGGGACAAAGCATGGAGGGGGCGATAATCCTGGTTTAGCCGGGTATAACGGCGGCCAACACAGCGGGCCGGGCTGACTGGGGCAATGGAGACCGCCTTTTGCAGGGTACGAAATGCCTGGGCAGCCAGGTGATGGGTAGCCGGGGCAGCTAAGCCGCTGCGAGCAATCTGGCGCAAAGCCCAGGCCAATATCTGGTTGTCCTCATTATCAACCGTATGCTCCTCATATTCACATTCTAAAACCGGGCTGTGGGGAGAACGTAAAGTGCGGCGCAAATTGACCTGTCCCCGTAGGTAAGGCAAAAATTCGGTGTGGCTGATGTAGGTGCGATGGAACCCGTTGCGGCCGCGGTGCAGTACCTTCCGCGCCAACATAGCCGCCAACTCATCATAAAACTGCTCCAGCGACGCTGCTTCGGTCAACCCATCTAGCCAGCGAGGCTCAAACTGATATGCCCGCTGTACCATACCAAACAGATTGGTCAGGGGTATTTTGGGCTGGATGGTTAAGGTCAGGTCACGGGTCAGGGGGATGGTGCCGATCCACCCCTGGGCAGTTAGCTGCCATTGGTTGCCGTTCAGGATAGAGGGAGCCACCAGCTGCACCTGCTGGCTGAACTGCTGATGAAGTCGGCGGCCGACCTCTGTGGGCAGGTCATCTGCCGGTAGGGTGATTGTTTCATACTCGGTCAAACGCAGCTGTTGGCGAGCCATGCCTGGTATTGTCCTGGGGAGAGGGGAATGGGGAGATGGGCAAACCGGCCATCTTGATTAGCCCCCATTTTTATTGTGCAGAGTTTCCAACAAGGTGAGAAAATCGAATTGCCCTTCAAACAGTTGGCGGATGCGGGCGAGAACGTAGGGGATATGGCTGCCTTCACGCCGGTAAAGGATGGCTAACTGGCTTTGGAAGAAGTAGGGGGAGATTTCCCGGGCCGGGGTCAGGCAAAAGTAGGAGTCAAAATTACATACCTGCCAGGCGGCATTAAAGACCCGGCTGTTAGCCGTTTCCCCAAGCGGAAAGAGGAAGACAAGGATATGTGGGTGCAAGTTGAGTACGGTGTTAAGCAGTTCAGGCAACGTGAACGCGATGTCATCATCTACGCCAAGCATGGCCATAGGGGGGCAAAGAGGGTTGAGTTCTTCTTGTAGGGTAGCCCAATTGCCATCACAGTAGGTGATTTCCTCATCGGGCAAATCCAGGGCTTTTATGGCCCCATTGACCAGCGGCCGCCAGGTTTCTGGGTCGCCGGTGGGCATGATGTATAGGTGTTGGATGCCGGGGTGGGCTGTCCAAAAGAGGGTAGAAGCCCCCAGGGTGGCCGCGGCCGCGACATCAATCACTGTTGGTTTAATCGGATAGCTGCTCACCATCTGTTTCATCAAAAAAGCATCAATCGCTTTTAATTCGACAACGGGGCGTGCCCCCTCACCGAGCATCTGCTGCCGAAGCTGCTCATAAGCCAAAATGGGTTGGTAGCTGGAGGTGATGGTTTCGGTATACATGGTTGGTAGTTAATGAGCAGGTAGGGAATTAAGTTGGGCTGCCTGTGGATGAACGGCTAAGAGTTGGCGGCCGCAGGCTGTTAAGTAAGCCAGGGTATTTTCAATATCTTCATCTAAGTCGGCGTTAGATTGTGGAAATCCCCCACTATCAAACAGCTGCAACCGATCAAACAAAACCAATCGCGGGGCATTTGTTTCCTGGATGTAGGTCGCGGCCGCCATCTTAGCTTGCATGGCCTGGTAGCAAGAATACAAATCATTTGGGGCAAAGGGGTGAGTCACATTCATAAAAAAGATGGTACGATAGGCTGCTTTAACCAGGGCCAGGTTCCAGGCATCCATTTTACTCACAGGCTGGGGTAGTGCCAACAGACGCAAGCCCGCCTCGAAATAAAGGGTTTCTAACTGACGCAGCAGGGTTAAAGACCCATTACGAGAGGCGCAATCTAGCAGCAAAACTTCGGCCGCGACAGCCTGACTTTTTAGATACTGCGCGGCCGCCAATGCCGCTCTCAAGCTCCCAGGCGAAAATGACTGCTCTTGCTGGTTGAGTAGAACAAAGGTTATCCCTGGTGGGGCTGACCGCAAAGTTGAGAGCAGATGAGGCGGGAAAAATAATGGCGGCATGGGCAATTTTCCTTTGTGGAAACCATAGCCTACAATCATAGTCATCTTTTGTAACACGACATGAATATGAACTTAGCCTAAAAAGCCATGTTGGTGGCAGTTATATTGGAGCGAAGTTTACCAGATAAATAAACGATTGTCTGGTATCAATTTGCCGGGCAAATTTGCGTATGCGTAAGTAGGCGACCGGTACGCACACTTCATCACTCAATTTTATTAAGGAGATTTTGATGCGATCTATTCAGTTTAACCAGTTTGGTGAGCCGAATCTAGTTTTAGCCCTCGTTGAACTGCCGATGCCGGTACCAGGTCCTGGGGAGGTGCGGCTGCGGTTGACCCACCGCCCCATCAACCCCTCCGATTTAGAAACGGTTCGCGGCCGCTATGGTCGTCTCCCCCAACTGCCCGCTATCCCTGGGTTGGAAGGAATGGGCCTGGTAGATGCTCTGGGTGAAGGAGTAGCCAGTGTAGCTATTGGTCAGCGGATCATCCCCTTGGGAGTGCAAGGGGGCACCTGGGCTGAATATGCTCTGGCCCCTGCCACACGGTTAATGCCTGTGCCTGACCGTGTGACCGACCAATCAGCGGCTCAATTTTTAGCCAACCCGGTTACGGCCTGGGTGATGCTGGTGGATGAATTGGCATTGCAGCCGGGGGATTGGCTGCTCCAAACGGCGGCCGGCTCTACCCTGGGGCGATTGGTTATCCAATTAGCCCGGCTCAAGGGGTATAAAACAATCAACCTGGTACGCCGTCGGGAGCAGGTGCAGGAGCTTCTTGACCTGGGTGGGGATGTGGTTTTGGCGACCGAAGATGAGGATGTGGTGGCTCAGGTGAGGCAGGCCACTGGGGGCAAAGGGGTTAACGGAGTGATTGAGGCCGTGGGTGGGACGACCGGAGCGTTGGCTTTTTCTTGCCTGCGTTCTGGGGGAACGATGATTGTGTATGGCATGTTGAGCCATGAACCGATCCCGCTGCACAGTGGCGAGGCCTTGTTCAAAGGATTAACTGTAAAAGGATATTGGCTCACTCACTGGCTGCGGTCTGAAAACCCGCTCAAGGTTCTTCAGGTGTTGCAGGAGTTGATGGGGTTGATGGTGACCGGCCACCTCATCCCCCCGGTGGCGGCGGAATATGATCTGGGGCAGTTCCGGGAAGCGGTGGCCCATGCCGAGCGGCGCGGCCGCAGCGGCAAGGTAATTTTAACTGGTTAAGTTGAGCCGATGGCTAAAATAATCTTGTCATGGAATGATGATAGAGGTTATGAAGACGGCGCCATCAGGCCAGAAAGAGCCGTCAGGGTTTTGAGCGGGCAAGCGTGGGAAGGTGCCATCGGCTGCCGGGTGGTAGAGGCCGGTGAACAGGTGGTATTGGCCGGGGGGGATGCCGATGAGGGAGAGCGCGGCCGCGTCGGCGATAATCTCGCCTTGTGTCCATTGGCTGGTGGGGTAGCTGTTGTTGACGGGCATGGCGTCATGCTGGGTCACGATTTCTCCACTCTCTGGGTTGATCAGGTGAATGAAATGGCGGTAATCGGTGGACCCGGGGGTCAGGGCTTGCCAATATAAAGTGATGTCTAAAGCAGTGGGTGTTTGGGTGAGGGTATAACTTCGGAGCGCGGCCGCGTCCCCCAGGCGTACCTCTGTTGGCTCCAGGTTTGGGGGTAGGGTGTAGCTGGGCTGGTTAGGGGTGAACTGGTACGTCTCCTCAAACCAGTCAACCATCCCCAGGCGACGGGTTAGAATCACATCTCCATTGGCTTCGTATAGCCGCGCAATCAGGGTGTAGGGAGGAACTGCATTGGGCAAGGGCAGGCTTATCCAATCGTTGATCCAGCGGTTAGGCGGCCAACCAGTGGTGGGCAAAAAGCCGTAGCCAGGCTGGCTGTCAAACTGCTGTAACCATTCCCCATTGGGGCGGGTGAGCAGCAGAGAGAGGGTAAGGTTTTGGCTGAGGGGAGTGGCCGTATACCAGGCCATTTGCACATCTAAGACGAGTTGGTTGTCAGGCAGGGTACGCGGCCGCACGGCCATCACTTGCACCCCTAAAGCTTCGTTGGGAGAGGGGGGGATGGCCGTGTTGTGCAGGCGGAAGGGGCGCAAAAAGAGATCGCCGCGTGGTTGACCGGATGGGGTCAGCGCGACCGCATCGCCAATCATCAGGCGGGGCATATAGAGGCCAGGGGGGGCGTTCTCTGGCAGGATGAAGGTGAACTGGTTATCGCCATCTTGTAACTGTTGGCTGAGGCTGGCGAGAGGAGGCGCGGCCGCATATCGAGTGATGGCCGGGGTGGTGAGCCAGATGGTGCCGGTGGGTTGAACCACGCCATTGAGCGACAGGTTCAAGGTAATTTGCCAGGTTTTCCCGGCCATAGATTCAGCAGTGGCGTATTCATATTCGTTTAGCTGCACCCCATTGGTAAACAAAATTGGCTCTTGCGCCTGGTGCAAATACCCCATCTGGGCAAAATCCCAACTGGACCGGTCTAAGCCGGGTGTGGGGCGAGGCAGCTGTGCGGCTAACAGAAGCAAAAGCAGGGCAAGGGTGATGCGTAAGGCGTGATGCCTGATGCGTGAGGTTGGTGAGGGGTGAAGCCAGAAATAGAGGAAGCAGCTGAGGAACGCGGCCGCGCCGGATATGATCTCAGCGGTCAGGCGCAGCGGGGTGCGGGTGAGGCGTATCGTCAAGGTATGGTCGCCACCGGGCACGGTAAACTGGATGAGGCCGGCGCCAACGGCCGGATGCAGGTTGATGGGTGATCCATCCGCCAGGTCAGCCTGCCAGCCGGGCCAATAGAGGGTGGGCAGCATGATCACTGCTTCTTGCCCGGCTGGAACTGTGATTTGCCAGGTTTGTCTCGTCGTGTGCCGCTCCTGGATGGTTGCGGACCCCATGCCCCAGATGACCGCCTGATCCCGTTTGCCGCTCATTAACCAACTGCTGCTGTAGGGGCGCGGCCGCACCCAGTGGGGCAAATATTCCGCGCTGACGGTGCTGCCAATATTGCCCGTAAACCATTCATATTCGGCCAGCCGCTCTGCCGTTACCTCTCCATCTGTCACCGGCAGATGATCTGGGCGCAAATCCCCCAACCCCGACCAGACCAGCACAAGACAAACAGCAAGCGTTACCAAACTTGAAACCTGAAACCTGAAACCTGAAACCTGAAACCTGAATTCTGAAACTTGCCCTAAAACCCCCACGGCCAACGCGGCCGCAAACGCCTGCACCGACAAAAATCGCCAGGGGAACTGGGTAAAGGGGAGGAGGGGGAGATGATCCCACAAAAGGCGGGAAGCCGGGGTGAGCATGAAAGTAGCGATGAGGCAAAGAAGCAGGGGAAAGGCGCCCTGTGCCATTTGGTGGTGTGGCTTACGGCGGAACCAGGGAAGAAGGGCTAAAACCGCGAGTACCACCAGACCAGCCTGAACCAGCCCCATGCGGAACGGATCGGCGCCGGGGGAGATGTCGTAGTTAAAGAGAAAGGTCGGTTGGATGAGGTCGCGGCCGCGGAAATGGTTGCTGTAATGAAAATACCCCTCAGTGACCGGACCAAGCTGGGCTAGCCGCTGTTCCCCTAAAGCCGGAAGCCAAAACCAGGCCGAAAGGGCCAGGGCCAGAGCGAACGGAATGATGAGGTGGGAGGCGTGAAGCGTGAAGCGTGATACCTGATACGCGAGGCGTGAAGGAGGCGGGGTGAGAGAGGGGATGTTGGACTTTTCAGACTGTTCCCATAGGCGAAATAAAAGATATAACAGGAGAAATGGGGTAAAAATGAGGGCCGATATGTTATGGCTGAGGATGAGGCCAGCATAGGCGAGGGAGAAGGGGAGCGAGTTTGTGAGTAGGCGAATGGGCGAGTGAGCGAGTAAACGTGTTTGCTGAATAGAGTGCCCACTGCTTACGGTTAACTGCTCACGGCTCACTAACTTATCCCCCGCCAGAAAGATAAGGGGGTAGAAGGCCATGGCCCAAAATTCGGCCAGGGAGTCACCGCGCACGTAGATATTGACCAGGTGAAAAGGGGCGAAAGTGTAGGCGGCCGCAGCCAAAACCCCAGATCGTTTGCTCCCCCACCAGTGACAGGCCAGGTGATACATCCCCCAGGCAGCTACCAGGAAGCCGCTTAGTTGGGCCAGATGAATGGCTCGGACGTAGCTGAAACCGAGAAAGCGGAACGCGGCCGCGATGTAAATAGAAAGTGGCGCGTAATAGTTAAAAAACGGATACCCCTGCCCATAATTGGCATCAGGCATCCAGCGCACCGGGAAATGGCCATCACGTAGAGCTGTTTCTAGCTGATGCAACCGTTGCAACAAAAATGGACTGTCTCCGCCTCCCCGGGTATTAAGTAACCCTGGTTCACTTAGGAGAGGCACGGCCGCTGCGACCGCTAATAATAACGCGGCTACCAACGGCCACTCCACCGAAGAGATAAGTTGCTGCCCGATACGTTTCACAATTTCCCTATTGTCACCAATCACGCTCCATCCGGCAAAGAGATGGTTGGTCCAGGCCCTGCTAAGATCTAATATTGACCATTCCCTAATTCCCCTTTATCATCCTTATCCAGTGTGTTATATCAGATATAGCGACAAAGCGAGGGGTGACAGGCGAGAAATGTCAGACAATCTTTTTACTGGCAGTTATTGCTTGTGAGACGGTGAAGCCAACCTGAAATTGTTACCAGATTCATACAGATAAGCCAGCAGCCTGAAACTTGAAACCTATGAAGGAGCGACTTATGTCCCAAGAAGAAAAACAATCCAGTGGTGGTATTAGCTTTGGCAATATTTCCGCCGGGGGAAATGCCAATGTCAACCTGACCAATGTAGCTGGTGGGGATCAGATCACAACTATTCACGCGGCGGAGGGGGCCATGGTGGCTGCTGGAGGGTCTACCATCTCCGTGCCGGCTGATTTTGGCGAGCAGTTGGCTAAATGGAAGGCGGAGATGGCCGCCGAAGTTGCCAAACTACCAGACGTGGACGAAGATGATAAGGATGATCTGCTTGATGCACTGGCGAAGATTGAGAAAGAAGCTACCAAACAGGCGGATCGGGTTAAACAAGGGGATGAGGCTGAACCGCAGCGGTTGGAGCGGTTGATGAATGGTGTAGGGGGGATTTCTCCCCAGATTTTTGATGTGGCGGTGCGGTCTCTGTCCACACCGTTGGGGGGCCTGGGGATTGCCACCCAACAGTCTGGTGGCCTGGCCCAATTTGTCAAAGCATAAAGCGTTTCTATTGTGTGGCTCTCCGATTTGTTACCTTATTTAGGTGCAACTGCATACCCTATCGCGGCCGCAGCTCCGCCCACCTTTGTCCCTCCAGCCGCTCCTTTGCCCGGCCGGGAGGCGTTTCCCTGGTGGGATGGTGTGATGTTTGCGGCCGCGCCCCCTTTTTCTGTTCAAGCTATAGCTGCCGGGCAGGTTATCCAGGCTGAAGACCCGGTAGTGCTGCTGCACAGCCATAACCTCATCAGCCGGTATCGCTGGCATGGCCCCCGCCTGGTGCAACCCGGTGAGACAGTAGACGCCGGTCATGGCCTGGGCGAGGCCAGGGCTGATAACGTGCAGGTTGAACTAGGCCTTACCTTAGCTGCCCCCCACCACGGTCCTGACCATTTCATGCCCCTGGATCCCCGCCCCTGGCTCATTGCCCAACAGATTTTGCCCCTAGGGGCTCTGCCCGCCCATTCTGCCTTGTGGCGGGGGGAGCTGCCGTTGACGGCTATCCCCCTTTTTTTACGCCGGGCGATGGTGACGATAGAAGATCGTCGCTTTTTTCACCATCATGGCATTGATCCCTATCGAATGATGGGGGCGTTACGCGCCAACTGGCGGCATCGGCGCATTGTTGAAGGGGCATCAACTATTACGCAGCAGGCTGTCCGCTCTGCGCTGCGTATCACTCGCCGGGGGTTGGCCCGTAAACTGGTAGAAATGCCTATCGCCCTGATGTTGGAACGGTTTTTAGACAAAGAGGCGATTCTGGAATTGTATTTTAATACCATTTATTGGGGGCGAGGGGCGACGACGGTGGCCGCGGCCGCGGTAGACTTCTTCGGCCAAAATTTGTGGCAGCTTAACTTGAAACAGCAACTTGCCCTGGCTTCCCTGCCTAACCATCCCCTGCGCTGGGAAATTACCCCGGCCGACTTAGAGCGCCTGGAGCGCAAAACCGCTATCTGCCTCACCATTTTAGAGCAGCAGAGAGTTATAGATAGCACCATCGTTGGCCTGGTTCGCCAACAAACATACCAACTGCTTGTCTTGTAGGAATGTAAATAAAGATGCAGTTTATCAGCCGCGCCCAATGGGGTGCTTTGCCCCCTGATCATACTGCCCGTGAGGAAAACGGCTTTTTCCACCCCCAGCATAACCCTGGGGGGTGGCTGGTTTATACGCGGCCGCTTACTGAACTTCTCAATACCCTGGTCATTCACCATTCGGCTGAGGATGCCGGACAAATGGGGGTGCGAGAGATTCAACGGCTGCACATAGAACAAAACGGTTGGGCCGACATTGGCTACCATTTTGTCATTGATGGGGTAGGAATTGGGTATGAAGCGCGGCCGCTGACCGTGCGCGGGGTTCATGTGCGGGCTGCCAATACCGGAACTGTGGGCATCGTTTTATTGGGCAATTTTGAGATAAACCATCCTCGCCCGGCCCAACTGGATACCCTGGAACAACTGGTGGCTTTTCTGGTTGGGCAATACCCTGGTCTGACCCACCTGGCTGCCCATGCCGATTTTAATGAGGAGACCGTTTGTCCAGGACGAAATATGTTGCCCTGGCTGCGGCCGCTGGCCCTCCGACATTATCTCCAGTATGGCACAGAGGGTTATCAGATGCCTACATGGAGTCAGTAACTACCAGGGGTACGGTGTCAATGGGGTAATGCCATAGAACAACTCAATGACCCGGCGAAAGATGGGGGCCGCTACAGCCGACCCTTCGCCAGCATTTTCTACAAAAACAACAATAGCAATCTGCGGTGTGGTGATGACGGTGCCATCCGCCAAAGTGTAAGGCCCGGCTGGGGCATAGCCGCCAAACCAGGCATGGGGAGGGCCAAAATTGGCTGCTTCGGCCGTGCCTGTCTTTCCGGCTACGGGGACCCGTAAACCAGCAAACTTATCGGTAGCTGTCCCAGAGGCCGCTGTTGTTACCCGGAACAAACTTTGTTGAATAGCCGCCAATGTTTCAGCAGTAATGGGTAGCTGGCCCAATATTTGGGCAGGTAAAAGCTCCTCTGGTGCGCCCCCACCGGCACCAATACGATCAATGACGGTGGGACGGTAAAGTGTTCCCCCATTGGCCAGGGCGGCAAACATGTTGGTTAATTGCAGCGGGGTAACATCTACAAACCCCTGGCCGATGGACATATTAACTGTATCCCCGGTGGACCATCCTTCACCATAAGTATTGATTTTCCACTCCGGGTTGCCAATAAACCCGGCCACTTCGCCAATGCCCACAATTTGGGTCGGCCGGCCAAACCCGAACGCATTGGCTGTATTGGGCAGCAGCCAATTATCTACGCCGCTGATGTTGTACCCAACATCATAAAAACAGGAATTACAGGAGACAACCAACGCTTCTCGTAGGGAGACAGTGCCGTGCCCCCCTTGCCGCCAATCTCGTTTGATGTACGCATCGCCCAGCCGGTTCCATGTTCCTGTAGAGGTGTAGCTGCTCTCCGGGGTGTATAGGCCGCTGGCGATTCCCGCGGAAAAGGTGACGATTTTAAAGATGGAACCAGGAGGAAAATTGACCTGGGTGGCTCGGTTGAGGAGCGGTTGGCGGGAGTCGTTAAGCACATTGCCCAGGTTGGGATTGGGGGAAATGGGATCAAAAATGGAGGGATCGTAGGTGGGGTAGCTGGCCATGGCCAGCACTTTGCCATTGCTGACATCTAGCACCACAATACTGCCAGAGAAGCCCTGAGGATGGGAAAGAAGGGCATCGGTGAGGGCTTTTTGTACCGCCTGTTGGAAGCCGCTGTCCAGGGTGGTGTAAATGGAGCGAGCCTGACGGGGTTCCTGCGCCGCGATGGTGCTGATAAGGTCCCCGGTTGGGCCAATGACGGTGAGAATACCGCCTCGTTCCCCATTGAGATAATCTTCTCCCCAGGCTTCAACGCCGCTCAGGCCGATAATCTCGTCCCCTTGGAACCCCTGCGCCTGGTACCGGGCTAATTGTTCTGGAGAGATACGCCCGGTGTAGCCGACAATATGGGGGGCAATACCGCCATCTGGGTACAGGCGGGTGAGTCGCTGGCTGGCCTGGAGGGCGCCAGATTGTAGATACGGTTCCAGGTTGGTGTAGCTGGCCTGATATGCTTCGGTGCTGATGTCGCCAATGGGCCAAAGCCAGTCAGGGGCTGCGGCCGCGTACAAGGCTTTAATTGCTTCCGGGCTTTTCTTCAACAGAGGAGACAGCACATTCAGCAGTCCCGTCTCATCAGTGATGCGGCCTGGCACCACATTCAGGGTGAAGGCCGCTCCTTGAAAAGCCAGGGCGTCTCCGTTTACATCGTAAATATTGGCTCTGGCTGGATTGCGGTATTGCATCACCAGCCGGTTCCCCCCTGACAACTCCGGCAGAATCAACCCTTCATGCCAGGAGATCCCCCAGCGAGCTTGACTGTACACCAACTCCACCTGGTGGTCTCTCACGACATCTCCCACCAGGGCGGTTTGCCAGGTTACCCGTATTTGCAGCTCGGCGCGGCCGCCTTCTTGATAAACGGCCATCGGCTGGCTTCGCACAGTTAAAACACGGGCGGTACTCATCGCTTCCCGATAACGGCTGGTAAACGCCTGGCTGTCAATAAGGGCCTGGCTGCCTGGTGAGAGCAAACTATACATGCCTAAATAATCCTCATTCTCCCAGGCGCGGAAAAAGGTCAACCCTACTCCCTCAGACCCCCCTGGCACTGGTGTGGCTGTGCCAACCATCGTCTCCGTAGGGAAGGGTGTAAATTGAGGTGGGTTGTTGGCATCCTCAATGGGTGGCACCAGCCCACAGGCAGTCAGGCAAAGTAAAAGAAGAAGAAAAGTATATTTAGACATAAAGGGATCACATTCGCCGATTCCAGAAAAACCGCCACCAGTCTACCAGCCGGGGCACATCCCGTTCAAAATTTACCAATAAAATGCTAATCAAGATAATAACCCCCCCTGTCCATTGGGATAAGGTAAATTGTTCACCTAAGAAGGCGGCGGCGATCAAGATTGTAACAACTACTTCGGCAACGCCAAAGAGGGCGGTCTGAATGCTGCCTAACCGTTTTACCCCTAAAAAGAGGGTGAGCCGGGAGAGAGCCGTTGCCAGACCCATCCAAAAAATCGCCTGCCAACCGGCCAGGCTGATGTTTTGGAGCGGCTGCCCCATCAAGAGCCAGGGGAGCAAAACAACTAAAGACATGCCGGTAATGGCATAGAGGGTCATGGTGATAGCCGGAATTTCATACATAATACGCTGGCTGAGAACCAACTGTACTGCATAAGAAAGGGCTGCAATAAGCATAAAGCCGATGCCCAGCCAATCAGGATCACCCAGGCCACCCGCCGTCAGCCAATAAATACCCAGGATCGCCAGGGCGGTGCGAAATAAGGTCAGAAGTGATATTTTTTGGCCGATGAGGCGCAAGATGAAGGTGACAAAAATGAGGTAGGTGATATTGATAAGCTGTCCTAATGAGGCATCAATGCGGGTCAGGCTGGCATAAAAGAAGATGGAGCCAAACCCATTGATCCCCCCGGCTAACAAACTGCTGAGGGTAGCCGGGGCAGAACTTTCGGCCCAGCGGCGGTTAAATAGCAGCACATATCCCCATAAGATCAGGGTGGCAAAGAGGGTACGAATGGCGATGAGTGAATAAACATCTACGCCAACCTGATAAGCCAGTTTAGCCAGAATAGGGATGATCCCTAAAAAGAGTGGCGACAGCACCGCCCACAAGATGCCAGTTTGCCGCCATTGCTGGAGCAGGGATGGTTTTTTTGGGGGTGGGGGATGGGTGTGCATTGATTGGAGTGTAATGGAGAAACTGTCTGGGCGTCAACCGATTGTAAGACGCTGTTTGTCAACCAGGAAATAGGATTTATACTTTTGCTCATATAATGAAAACAGACGAATTTGATTATTCTTTACCTCTTGAGCTTATTGCACAGACCCCACTTGGGGAGCGTGATCAGAGCCGACTGATGCTGGTTGACCGGCGCAGCGGCCGCGTCTCCCACCATATTTTCCAGGACATCCTGAACTTTTTCCACCCTGGTGATATAGTTGTGGCTAATAACAGCCGGGTCATCCCCGCCCGGCTATTTGGGCAAAAGATAACCGGGGGGAGGGTTGAATTACTCTTGTTGGAAAAGCTGGCCCAGGGGCATTGGCTGGCTTTGGTTGGCGGGCGGCGGCTGCGTGAAGGGGTGCAGATTCGCTTAGAAGATGCCCAGGGACAGCCCACTGAATTTATGGCCATGGTCGCGGCCGCACACGAGGGAGCGCAGCGAGAAATCATTTTTACGCCCCCGATTGAAGAGCATCTGGCCCGGTTGGGGCATATGCCGCTGCCCCCGTATATCCATGAAACATTGACGGACCCGGAGCGGTATCAGACCGTTTATGCTCAACCGCCTGGCTCTGCGGCCGCGCCCACCGCTGGTCTCCATTTTACCCCAGAACTGCTCCTGGCTTTGCGGGAGAAAGGAGTGCTGTTTGAGACTTGTACCCTGCATGTGGGGTTGGATACGTTTCAGCCCGTAGCCGAGGAAGATGCTACCCGGCACAAAATTCACAGCGAATGGGTGCAGTTAGGGGTTGCGGCCGCGGAACGGATCAATCGCGCCAAATTAGCCGGCGGCCGGCTCATCGCCATTGGCACCACCGCCATGCGAACTTTAGAAACAGCGGCTCAACGATCAAGCGGCCGCACCGGTAGTTTACAAACCGTCAGCCAGGATGGGGCAGCCGTGTGCCCCTGGCGGCCCGTCATGGCTGTCGAAGGGCCAACAGATTTATACATTTACCCTGGGTATCGTTTTTTGGCGGTAGATGGCCTCGTCACCAACTTTCATCTGCCCCGCTCCACCCTGCTCATGCTCGTTTCCGCTTTTGCCGGGTCAGACCTTATTCGCCAGGCCTATCAGGCAGCTATACAAGAGCGATACCGTTTTTTTTCCTTCGGCGACGCCATGTTCATCATCTAATCACCAATTCACCAATTCACCAATTCACCACTATAATATTACCGAGGTGATTCTTATGAGCCTGACAATTAAAAGACCGGTGAACAAAACATCGCCCCCCCAAAAACCTGCTTATGTCAGTTATGAAGCCTATCTGCAACTAGCTGGCGAGGATCGGATCGTGGAGTGGGTTGATGGGGAGATTATTTATCACATGCCCGCACGAGATGAACACCAGGCTATTTCGGGATTTTTGTACCGTTTGATCTGGCTATTTGCCTCTCTTTTTGGTTTGGGAGAAGTCCGTTATGCCCCTTATGAAGTGAAATTGTGGCCCAATGGTCCCAGCCGTGAGCCTGATGTTTTTTTTGTTAAGCAGAAGCATTTAGACCGGTTAACATCCCGTCGGTTTGTGGGGGCACCTGATTTAGTTATCGAGATTGTATCTCAGGAGAGTGTGCGCCGAGACAGGCATGATAAATTACGTGAATATGAAAGGGCCGGGGTAACGGAATATTGGGTTATTGATTCCCGTGCCGGCCGCCAACTGGCTAATTTTTACCGCTTGCAAGAGAATGGAGAATATGAACTGATTGCCACAGAAGAAGATGACCGTGTTGATTCAGTGGTGCTGCCAGGGTTTTGGCTGAACCCCGCCTGGGTGTGGCAGACGGATTTACCAGATGCCCTTGCCCTTATCGCCCAAATGTCTGAGGACGCGGCCGCGCGCCTACGCCAACGCCTCTCCTTATAACCCTTTTACCGTAACATCTCAGTAAAACGTGTAACCTTCGGAAGATTTAACTCAAGAGTTTATCCATTACCGAAACCTTCCCGAGGTTCGTCCCAACTTATTGAGAGGATACCTTTCATCTTTCATCATTTCATCCGGGGTAAATTTTGATGCTGCTAGAATCTATCTTCGTCGCTATTGTGCCTGCCCTTTTCTACATCGCTATCATCTACATCGTAGACCGGTATGAAAAAGAGCCGCTCTGGTTATTGGGGGCGGCTTTTTTGTGGGGGGCCGTCCCCAGCATTATTTTCGCCCTCATTGTCAACACCGTTTTTAGCATTCCCATCTACCTCGTTTTCGGCGAATACGGCCTGGGAGATGCGTTATCGGCCAGTTTAATTGCCCCGTTAGTAGAAGAATCCGTTAAAGGCTTTTTGCTCCTGGGGCTGCTTTTCTTCTGGCGACATGAAATAGACAGCCTGCTGGATGGCATCATTTACGGGGCAATGGTTGGCCTGGGTTTTGCCATGGTAGAGAATGTCTTTTATTTTATGAGCGCGTTTGCCGAGGGAGGCACAGAAAGCTGGTTCAGTGTGGTCATCTTGCGAAATTTATTTGGCCTCAATCACTCCCTCTTTACGGCCGCTACCGGTTTAGGTATTGCCATTGCCCGACTAACCAAACGCTCTTGGGTGCGTTTTACTGCCCCCGTTGTAGGGTGGATGGGGGCAATGTTTTTGCATTTTGTTCATAACGCTTCAGCCTCATTAGGCAGCATAGCCGGCCCCCTGGTTTGTTTTCCCCTCTTTGCCAATGCCTGGGGAGGTGTTCTTATCATGTTGGTCATCATCGTCTATGCCCTGGTTCAGGAAAAACGGTGGATCAAACAATATCTGGCTGATGAAATAGAGCAGGGTACGTTGACAGAGCCGCAGTATCAAACTGCTAATTCCGGCACCCGCCGCTTTTTCCACCGTTACAGTTTGCTTCTCTCCCACGGCCCGATGGGGTATTGGAACGCTTTGCAGTTTTATCATAAATGTAGTGAACTGGCGTACAAGAAGCACCATTACGAGCTTCATCAGGATAACAAGAGTCAGCAGTTGGCCCATAAGCTGCGCCAGGAGATCGCAATATTAAGCCAGCGGATTCAGTAACCCCATACCGCCTGCTTTTTTAGCCCGGCCCCACAAAATCCCACCTACCCCGTATAATGAACAACGTATCTACCAACGATTCCCTCATTGATTACAGCCGTAAATGGTATGTCATGTTGGCCGTGAGTCTGGGTGTTTTTTTGGCCACCATTGATGGCAGCATCGTCAATGTTGCGTTACCCACCCTGGTACGGGAACTGCAAACCAATTTTGCGACGGTGCAGTGGGTCGTCCTGGCTTATTTACTCACTCTCACGACCCTCATGCCCACCGTCGGCCGTCTGGCTGATATGTTGGGCAAAAAACCAATTTATGCCGCTGGTTTTGTGGTTTTTACTCTGGGATCACTTTTGTGCGGCCTGGCCCCAACCATTTATTGGCTCATTTTCTTTCGGGTCGTGAAAGGAATCGGCGCGGCGATGGTCTTTGCCCTCGGCGCAGCTATTATCACCGAGGCGTTTCCCCAAGCGGAGCGGGGCAAGGCATTGGGTATCACCGGCTCTATCGTTTCTATAGGGATTGTGATTGGGCCAACTTTGGGGGGATTGCTCCTGCAAACGCTCTCCTGGCATTGGATATTTTTTGTCAATTTGCCGGTGGGGCTGATTGGTGTGCTGTTGGTATGGCGATTTATTGCCCCCACCCAACCTAAAGGGCGACAAACATTTGATTTTGCCGGGGCCGTGACGCTGTTTATCGCCTTATTGTCGCTGCTGCTGGCCCTGACTCTGGGACAAAGTTGGGGGTTTGGTGATTGGCGTATCTTGCTGCTGTTGGGTGGCTGGCTTTTGTTTATGGTTATTTTTGTAGCTATTGAGTGGCGAGCGACTCAGCCGATGATTGCTTTGAGCTTGTTTACGCAGCGTAACTTTAACATTAATTTGGGTACCGGGTTCCTGGTTTTTATGGCTGTGGCCGGGGCCCTGATTTTGATTCCTTTTTATTTGGAGAATATGCTGGGTTATGACAATCGTCAGGTTGGGTTTTTGATGATTGCCCTGCCCGTTGCTCTGGGGATCGCCGCCCCTGTTTCTGGAGTGTTGTCGGATCGGTTGGGAACGCGGCCGCTGGCGGTAGCTGGTCTGGCGGTCATGGTGTCGGGGTACCTGGCCCTCAGCAGTTTATCCACTGAAACAACCGTTTGGGGCTTTATCTGGCGTTATGCCCTTATCGGTTTGGGGGTAGGTATTTTTCAATCACCCAATAACAGCGCGGTGATGGGGTCGTCATCGCGGGAGCAGTTGGGGGTGGTCTCAGGGTTACTGGCGGTGACACGCTCGTTGGGGCAAACGACGGGCATCGCTTTGTTGGGCACGTTTTGGGCCGGCCGCGTCTTTTTTTATGAGGGCCGGATATTGCCAGAAGGCGCCACCGGGGCCGGTCCGTTGGCCCAAGTGAACGGGCTGCAAGATACTTTTATCGCGGCCGCAATTCTTTCTACCCTGGCCTTGTGCCTGGGCGGGTGGGGGTTGATGCGTGCCCGGCAAAAGAGGAAGAAATTTCCTGACGTGGCCCCTCCAGAAATCAACATCCCTTAATTTCCAAACGCGTGTCGCCTTGAGGGTTTCCCTTTTGCTTAATTGTGGTATACTCTTCTCGTCATCCACACCGGGTGGCACTTTTTAATGTAAAGCTGTTTTGACGATTCCTGATCGCCTTGCCCAACCGGGTAAGGCTTTTTTGTGGCAACAGCCCGGCTCTGCTTATGGGATGAGTACGCTGTTGGCCGTCAAATGGGGAGATGCCCCGCAAGGGTGTATCTCACGCGGACTCAGCGAAACATCAAAAGGGTCAGGTGGTAAACTCATCCGGCCCCCACCTATAAGTAGGAGCAACATGACAACTGAATTCAGTGAATTAAACCTGCGGCCGCAGCTACTCCAGGCCGTCTCTGAGTTGGGTTATACCCAGCCCACCCCCATCCAGATAGGCGTTATCCCCGCTATGTTGGCCGGTCACGACATCGTAGGCCAGGCTCAAACAGGCACAGGTAAAACCGCCGCCTTCGCCCTGCCCATTTTACACAATCTGACCGATGACCAGGCTGCTTTGCAAGCTCTGATCGTCACCCCTACCCGTGAGTTAGCCCTGCAAGTTGCCAAAGCCATCAGCGACTATGGCCGCCATCAAAAGGTGCGCGTTTTGGCCGTTTATGGAGGGCAGCCATATGGTCAACAAATTTATCGCCTCAAAAAAGGGGTAGATATCGTTGTTGGGACACCGGGACGCCTGATTGACCTGATGGAGCGTAAGGTTTTGGCTTTAGGAGGGTTACGCACCCTTGTTTTGGATGAAGCGGACGAAATGTTAAGTATGGGGTTTATTGAAGATGTGGAAACGATCCTCAAAGAGACCCCAGGCAGCCGGCAAACGGCCCTTTTTTCGGCTACGCTGCCCCCGGAGATTCGTCGCCTGGCCGGGCAATATTTGCGTGAACCGCAAAATGTGACCATTCAGCGGCCGCAGCTTACCGTCGCCGCCATCGAACAGCGTTATTATCTGGTCAATGAGCCTGATAAACTGGCCGCTCTCACCCGCCTTTTTGAGACAGAAAATATCACCAGCGCCCTCATCTTTGCCCGTACCCGTGCCGGTACCGGTGAGCTGGCGAATGAGTTGGCGGTACGCGGTTTTCCGGCTGAGGCCCTTAATGGAGACCTGAGCCAGGATGCCCGCGAGCAGGTGCTAAACCGGTTTCGCAATCGCCAAATTACCGTTCTCGTAGCTACCGATGTAGCTGCCCGAGGGCTGGACATTGATGATATTTCTCATGTGTTCAATTATGATCTGCCTCTGGATTCTGAGGTGTATGTGCATCGTATCGGCCGCACCGGGCGGGCGGGCAAGACGGGAGTTGCCCTGACTCTGGTGACTCCGCGAGAGAAATATCGTTTGCAACAGATTGAGCGGTTCACCCGCCAAACCATCACTCCGGCCAAACTACCTACGGCAGAGATGATTCAGGCCAACCGGGAGAATCAGTTGAAAGAGAAGATGAATGTCTGGCTGCGCCGCGGCCGCTGCACCCAAGAAAAGCAGTTAGTGCAGGAGTGGGTGGCAGAAGGGTATGATGTAGTTGACATCGCGGCCGCCGCCCTCAAATTGGCCCGTGCTGAAGAAAAACAGCGCCCCATTCCCCCCATCAGTGAGGTCGTAGAAGAGCAGCCCCGTTTGCGGCCGCGCTCCGGCCGGCCTGAGACCCGCCAGGGGAGACAACCAGTTCATGGCCGTTCTCATGAAAAGGGAATGGTCCGTCTCAGCCTCAATGCTGGCAAAGTGCATGGCCTTCGTCCCAACGACGTAGTAGGGGCTATCGCTTTTCATGCTGACATCCCCGGTTCAGCCATTGGGGCCATTCGCATACAACCAGAGCATACCTTGTTAGACATACCAGAGCAGTATGTCAACCAGGTGTTACACAAATCAGGCCAGTACCGCATTCGTCGCCAGGTCCTTACCGTTGAACGATTATAATGACGAAAGCGACTCGATAGCCTAAATCAACAATGGCTAATGGCTTAATCTGAAGATGAACTTAAGCGGTCAGCTTGGGCTGCAAACGTCAATAAATTCCCCCCACCTATATTCAACAGCAGTACCCCGTCATCCCCCCAAACCCAACTCTCATGGAGGCGGGGGGAGCGGGTGCCGCCAATAAACAGGTGAGTTAACCGCGCCCCTTCCAGATCAATAGCATAGAGTAAAAGCTCACCGACTGAACCGTTTTCATTGTGGGCCACCAGATACAGGTGCCCCCCTTGCTCTAGCAGGTGAACCTTGCCGCTTACCCGTATGCGATAAGAACGCTCCCAGCGTAATGTGCCATCTGCATTGACAACCAATAAACGGCGGTCAAACGAGTCGGCGTGGGCCAGGAGCAGCCCACCATCAGGCAGCCCTATTGTGTCTCCCTGGGCTAAAAAGCCGCGAGGCAAGGGCAGGGCGAGGTTGGCGGTACGGCTTTCCGGGTGCAGCCGATACAGCCCATCGGCTGTATGCAGCCACAACTGCTCCCCAGCAGCTGCCAGGCGCCCGGTCATTGGTACATCCCACGCTTGCGCTCCGGCTGTTCCTATCTGCCATATAAATTGGCTTTCTGAACCTGCGCCGGTGGCTACAATTACCTCATCGTGCCAATGGTGCCAGGCTGTTGGCTGGCCTACGCCTTCGGCTGTCCATAACCATTGCCCCTCTGAGGTATAGCCGTGTAGTTGTGACCGCAGATGAACCGCTACACCACCCGCCGCCAGGGGTATCAAGGTTGGTGTTCCTGGACGACCAGACTCTACTTGCCAAAGGGGAGTCCATGGGGCCGTCCCGGCTGGTTGATCTGCCCAGCCTAAGGCGGTTACACGCCCGGTGCGGTCGGCGGTATATAAGATAGGGGACTGGCTGTCGAAAAACGCGGCCGCGACCGGTTCATCAGCCGCATAGCGCCATTGTACTGCACCATTAGCCAGATTCAGCCCCAGCAGCTCCCCTGCCTGGATAACGACAAAAGTTGTCTCATTGAGTCGGCCTGCGGGCATTCGGCTCTCGCGCTCGTAGGGAAGGGTCCAAAGCACACCGGGGGCTGAGGCAATGCGCTGATTCCAAATGAAGGGGGAAGGGGCCAGCCAGCCTACTTCAGTGGGATCGGTGGGCCAATAACCGCTGAGGGTGCTATAAGGGGATTGGGTGCGTATCTCAAAATGGAGATGGGGCGAGCCACGCGGCCGCCCAATTTCGGCAATCTTTTCTCCTCGTTTAACACATGCCCCGGCTGACACTGTAACTGATGGGGGGTCGAGGTGGCCATAAAAAGAAAGTACCGTCTGCCCATTGGCAAACGTGTGCTGAATGATGATCACCCCCTTGTCCCGGTTCCACCCTTCAGGTTGGGCGTAGGTTATCAGGCCATGGCCGATACTGTAAACCGATTGCCCAAAAGTATCCCCCCGGTCACTGGCCCACCAATCTTCTCCCGCGTGAAATTTGTCATAGCGGCTGCGAAAAACCCCAAAATCATTGCCGCCCGCAAAACCGGCGGCATCAGGTGGGTTGAGGGGAAAGTCGAGGATGTCTACTACGCCGCAGCGTGCGCCAGGCTGGGGTATGGGGTCTTGCCGCCGACCGGCAAAAGGATCCCCAACGACCAGCAGGGGGATGGCTGTGGGTGTCAGGGTGGGAGTTGGGGTTGGTGATAAGGTAATGGTTGGGGTGGCGGTAGGCCAGGGGGTTGAGGTTGGGGCTGGGGTCAGGGTGGCGGTCGCTGGTAATTGGGCGATAGTGGTGGGAGTAGTGGGGATGCGGGTGGGGGGCGGTAAAAGGGCAGGCTCATTGGCGCGGCCGCAAGCTGCCAGCAGCCAGAGAGAAAAAAAAGCAGTCCACACCCATCTCACCACCATCACCTTATTATGGGACAATTTGGGCCTGAGGCAAGGCAAACGAATGACACGGATAGAGAGTTACAGGAATTTCTTATTTACCTGCCCCCTACCCGTGCCCTAATTTTGCCTGGCTGCGGCCGCGTCTGAGGCGTCAATCTGCCGTGATTACACGCCGGGTGGGGGGTCCCCAGGGCTGTTCATCTGAATAATTGAGAAAACAGCCCCTTGAGGATCCTGAATGACAGCGAAGGTGCCCATTTCACCGGCGGCGGTGGGGGGAACCATTGTTTTACCACCTAATTCCTCGGCTCTAGCGACGGTTGCGGCCGCATCTTCGACGGCAAAGTAGATACTCCAGTTTGGGGGGATGCTGGCATCAAAGCGTTCATCCATCTGTATCACACCGGCCTGTACGCGGCCATTGACGGCGAAATTGGTGTAACCGTCTGTAGTGGGATGGGCTGTCCAGCCGAAAACAGAGCCATAGAAAGTTTGCGCGGCCGCGCTGTCCCGTGTTTGCAGCTCATTCCAAATTAAGGTGTTGGGAATGTTCACCAGCTCCGCGCCCGTGTGGTTGCGCGGCTGCCAGACACCAAACGTAGCCCCGGTTGGGTCTATGGCGATCAGCATACGCCCTTCTTCCATCACATCCATGGGCGGCAGCACTAAAGTGCCCCCGGCGGCCGAAATTCGGGCCGCGATTTCGTCCGCATTGTCATGCTTGACATAAGAACCCCAATAAGGGGGAATGCCTTGATCGAGCATACCTTGATCCATCTGCCCCCCACCAGCGACACTGTGCCCGTTCAGCTTAAAATTAGAGTAGAAGCCGCCGCCATCAAAGGGGGTATCTACAGCTTCCCAGCCGAATAAGGCCATGTAAAACGCCTTGGCTCCAGCTATATCGGTGGTGGTTAGATCCACCCAGTTGAAAACACCATTGGGGTAATTGGTTACAATTTGCATGGTCACACTCCTTCTGTGTTATGGGGGTAAAAATTGGCTGTTTGTTAGCCGTGTCAGGTAGAAGTATACCATAAATAGAACATATGGTCTACTGTTTTGGAAACTATTTTGTTTGACTATACCGGGCAACCTGGTCTGGTGGAAATTGCGTGAAACTAAGCCATGATTCATTGCTTTTGATACCCAGGACGGCTTAGAATGAAGGTATAAGTTCCAGGCTGAAAGTAATAACTTTCTGGTCAGGTATGGTAGCCCGTAATCTTGAACGCTTGAACTTGAAACATAAATGCAGTTATGAAGAATAAAATTCTTATCGTCGAACCAGATACAATTTTTGCCACTCGCCTGGCGGCCGCATTAGAGCGGGGTAAATATCAGGCCACTATTGTGCGCCATATACGAGATGCCTGCCTGATTTTGGTGCAGCAGCCGCATGATTTAGCATTTGTGCCGGCTCAAAGCGACGATGGCTTGCTGCGTGCTTTGCTCGTCTTGCAGCCGGAACTGCCTTTAGTCGGTATTGTGCCGGTGCCCCATACTCCTTTGCCGCAATTGCAGCGATCCCGCCTAAAAACGTTACTTAGCAAGAGCCGCTTTGATATGGAGCTTCCTCTGGTTTTGGAAGCGATTTTACAAAAACCAGTTTCACCGCTGTTTTTGCAGGTGAAGACCGGGGAGGCACAAGTTATTTCCGTAGTGGATATGGGGCGAGTGGCGGTTCTGCTGCAGCGAGCATTTCGAGAAACCGGGGTGACAACAGCGTTTATCCAAAATCAGGCCGCTCTGGCTTTTGCCGGTGAATTTAACAATGAACAGGCCGCGCTTATTGCTGCCCGCTGCCAACAAACCTGGTCGGCGACTCAGATGACGGCGCAGATGCAATTTTATCGTCTGCCGGGCCGGATTGAGGAAATGTTGCTTTATACGCTTCCGGTGGGGGAAACGCATCATCTTGTTTTGGCAGCTTCTCCTACGACGCCCCTGACGATGTTACGATCTTTATCGGAACAGCTGCGGCCGCAGCTAACTGAGTTAATTGGGCAAGAGATGGTGGTCGCGGCCGCGCCTCTGCCGCAAACTCCCATCATAACCCAATCTAACACCAACAATCATACCTTCGCCATCCTGTGGCGAGCTTATGAACCCATTCCTGACTTTCTTAACATTCCCCTGCGGCGTGCCCTGGAACGGATTGCCAAAGCTAATGCCTGTCTACTGACCCACTTTGATGTGACCAATCAATATGTTCACCTGGTGGTAAGCTGCCCACCGGGGCGTAACAGCACCTGGGCGGCTCATCTGTTTAAGAGCGGCTCTGAGAGAGAGTTACAGACTCAGTTCCAGGTACGTACATCCTTCTGGTCCCCAGGCCATTATGCTACCACCTCCGCTGACCCTTTGTCTCCGGCTGAGCTAGACTTGTTTATGCAGCACCCTCTGGCAACCTAGAGCCACGGGCAGTTTGCTCGCTGCCCACGTATACTCCCTTATGGGCAGACTTTTTCCCGTTTGACAGCCACGCGGCCGCTTACTATAATGAGGCCAGTTGTAAGGCATCAAACAACGATGAAGAAGCCAAGTAAGGTGTGTTGACTTTCCAGAGAGTTCGCGGTTGGTGCAAGCGAACAGCTCAATCGCCTGAAATCCCCTTCCAAGTTGCCTGTTGAGAAAGCAATAAAGTTACTCACCGCAAAGACGCCAAGATCACCAGGAATCTACTAGAAATTTCTTTGTGCCCTTCGCGCCTTAGCGGTAAACAGCTTTTTCTTGCACAAAACAGGCCGGCCGCGTCCGTTATCACGCTTAGAGGTGTCGTCAGATAACCCTGACGGCATAAATCCAGGTGGCACCACGAGACCCCCTTCGTCCTGGCGATGAAGGGGGTTTTTTGTTTGGGAGAGGGGGAGATTGGGAGACCGCTCACGCGCATACGCGCCAACTCGCCCACTAAACAAGGAGACACATTATGGCTATATCTGGCATCGCCATCATTCTAGTTTGTTTTTTAGGCATCGTGCTGGCGGTTATGATGGTCGCCGCCATCTATTTCATCATTACCCAACGAGAAAAGTAAAATAGCGTGAAACGTGATCCAAAATTCCTCACATATCATGCCTCAAGAGGTTCACTATGTTAGACATCAACATCATTCGTCAGAAACCGGAATGGGTCAAAGAGCAGGTTGCCCGACGCAACGACACTGCTCCTATTGAGGCCATTGTGGCCGGAGATAACCGCCGCCGGGAAATTTTGCAGGAAGTTGAACAATTGCGCCGCCAACGGAACGAAGCCTCAAAGCAGATTGGCCGTTGGTTGGGCAGCTTAAAAAAGCTGACCACCGATTTGCAGCGGGCTGAAGCCGGGCAAGATGTAGGCCAACCGGTGGCAGGGTTACGCACCCAGGTAATGGCCATGCAGGCCAACGCCGACCAGGCTAAAGAAGAGACGGGCCAGCTTGGCGACCGCATTGACGCCCTGACCGAAGAGCTGCGCCAGGTGGAAGCCGAGTTACGGCAAAATATGCTCTGGGTACCCAACATCCCTCACCCCACCACCCCAACCGGGCCGGATGAAAGCCATAATGTTCACCATGACCCCCAGGGTGCTGCCATTCCCCGATTCGATTTTACCCCTAAACCACACTGGGAGCTGGGGCCACAGTTGGGCATGATTGATTTCGAGCGCGGGGTCAAAATTAGCGGCAGCCGCTTTTATCTTTTACGTGGCTGGGGATCACGCTTACAGCGGGCGTTGATTCAGTTCATGCTCGATTTTCATGGGAATCAGCATGGGTATACGGAAATGTATCCCCCGTTTATCGTCCGGGCGCAAAATTTCGAGGCTGCCGGACAATTGCCCAAATTTTTCGATAACATTTACCGAGACGCGGAAGAAGATTTTATGCTCCTGGGCACGGCGGAGATTGCCCTAACCAATGTGCATCGGGATGAAATTTTAGATGAGGCGGCTTTACCCATCCAATATGTCGCTTATACCCCTTGCTTCCGGCGGGAGAAGATGAGCGCGGGCAAAGATGTCCGTGGCATTAAGCGAGGACACCAGTTTGACAAGGTGGAGATGTACCAGTTTGTCCACCCGGATAAAAGTTATGAGACGCTGGAGCAGATGAAGCAGCACGCGGTAGATATTTGTGAGGCGTTGGGGTTTCCCTACCGACTGGTGGAGCTGGCAACGGGGGATATTAGCTACGCGGCCGCTAAAACTTACGACATCGAAATTTGGGCCGCCGGGTGTGGAGAATGGCTAGAAGTTAGCTCCATTAGCAACTGTGAAGATTTTCAGGCCCGCCGGGCCAATGTCAAGTTCCGACCCGCCGATGGGGGTAAAATACAGTTTGTCCATACCCTGAATGCCAGCGGTCTGGCCTTGCCCCGGGTGATGATCGGCCTCATCGAAAATAACCAGCAGGCCGATGGCAGCATTATCGTGCCCGAAGTTCTGCGGCCGTATTTGGGTGGGGCTGAACTGATTAAGTGAAGTGAGTTTGCGCGCAAGGAAATCATATGGCGATCACAATCGTTGGTTTGGGGCCGGGAGATGGCCGTTTGTTGACGCGGCAGGCGTGGGAGATCCTCGCGGCCGCGAACCCACTTTATCTACGTACCAGCCACCACCCGGCGGTAGCCGATTTGCCCCAGAACGGAGAACGGCACAGCTTCGATCCTCTGTATGACACGGCTGATGATTTCGCCCAGGTGTATGAAACCATCGTGGCCCAAATTGTCCAGCTAGGCCAGGCAGGGGATGTGGTGTATGCCGTGCCTGGCCATCCCTTTATGGGTGAAGCAACGGTGACGGGAATTGTCGCGGCCGCCAACCAGGCAGATATTCCCGTTACCATCATTTCCGGGCTAAGCTTTGTTGAACCCACTCTGGCGGCTTTGGCCGTGGATGGGTTAAACGGCTTACAACTGTATGATGCCCTGGAGATCAACGCCTTACATTATCCTACCTTCAACCCTAACGCTCCCCTCTTGATTGGGCAGGTGTACAATCAGCATATCGCCAGCGAATTAAAATTGAACTTGATGGGCATTTACCCAGATGAACATGCTGTTTTTTTGGTACATGGAGCAGGCACAGTAGAGCAGAGTGTGACCCGGATGCCTCTGTATGAGATAGACCGCACCCCCCACACTGCCCACCTGACCAGCCTGTATCTGCCACCACTCCCGCTGCCCAGCACCCTGGCGGCTCTGGCCGAAACGGTTGCCACCTTACGCGCCCCTGGGGGCTGCCCCTGGGATCAGGAGCAGACTCCCCAATCTATGCGTTCTGGCCTACTAGAAGAAACCAGTGAACTGTTAGAAGCCCTGGATGCAGATGATCCTGATGGCTTGCGTGAAGAATTGGGTGATTTGCTGTACCATATTGTTATGCAGGTGCAGATGGCCGCCGAAGAGGAGCTTTTTAAGCTGACTGATGTGCTGGCCGACATTGATCAAAAGCTCAAGCGGCGTCATCCCCACGTTTGGGGAGATTGGCAGGTGGCTGATAGTGCTGAGGTGGTGCGAAACTGGGAACAGATCAAGGCGGGCGAGAAAGCGGCCGCGCCCCAGTCACCCCTGGACAATATCCCCCTATCCCTACCGGCCCTGGCCCGCTCCCAAAAAATTCAAGATCGGGTGAGCAAAGTGGGGTTTGATTGGCCAGATGTGAGCGGGGTGTGGGCGAAGTTGGACGAGGAAATTCAGGAATTGCACGCGGCCGCGACCCCCACCGAACGGATCGCCGAATTTGGTGATATACTGTTTGTGTTGGTCAATCTGGCTCGTTGGCTGGGTATAGATGCCGAAACCGCCCTACGGGAAACCAATTTACGTTTCAGCCAACGGTTCCGGGCACTGGAACACCTGGCCCAGGCACGCGGCCGCGACCTCACCCAGCTTGGTTTTGCCGCTCTGGACGAACTGTGGCAAGAAGTCAAACGAGATAGCACCCACGAATCGTCAATATAAAGTCGCCAATCGTCAATAAACTAAAATGGTCGTATTCATCAACAGCATTGCCCCTATATTGGCTGGATTTTGCTTTTTTGTGGCGGTCATTTTGCTCCTGCAAACCGTTCAGAGTGGCAGCCGTGCCCGGCGGCAGATGTATGGCTTTGAACGGCAAACATTGCGCCAATACAGCCATCGGTACGGGTTAGCTGGATTCATTTTTCTTATCGGCGCGTTGGCTTGCATAGGCTTATACGGTGTTTCAGCTCTGGCCATGAGCCAGATGCCAACCCCTACGCCTACGCCCACCCTCGCCCCAACGCCATCCCCATCACCCACCCTGACCCTCACCCCCACCCCTACCCAGACGGCCTCACCGGGGCCGGGAGAAATAACGGCGACCCCCACCAACCCAGCATTCACCCCGTCCCCCACACCAACGGAGACAGCCACACCTACAGTGACACCCCCACCAACCGCTTTCGTCAACAGTCCAAATGGGTTATATTTGCGTGAAGCCCCCGGTGGTACCGAACAAGTTGAGCTTCTGTCTCATCAATCGAGCTTAATTTTATTGTCAGGAGTGGTTACAGTTGATGAACTGGTCTGGCAAGAAGTGTTGACCCCGGCAGGCAATCAAGGCTGGGTCGCGGCCGCGTTCCTCATTTATCCCGGTACACCTACACCAGAAACGCCGTAATCATTAGCGAGTGAATAATAAAGCAATCATGATTCTACTGAAAAAAGGTCGTGTAGAGACGCGAAGACGCAAAGTTACCAGAGAAACATTCATGTTAATTCGTGAAATTCGTGGCTTTTTTCATTGGACTCAATCATAAATCGTAAACCTTAAATTCTATCGTTCCCAAAGGAGTGCCTCATGGTTGAGACCCGTGTGATTCTTACGCCAACGGCTGATCTGAACATTCGCGCCGGGGCCGGGGTGCATTTTGATCGTGTGGATGGGGTTTATCCGGGAGAAGCCATGTATCTCCTGGAGCCAATGGAACAGGCGGAAGCAAAAATCGGGCAAATGGGGCAATGGCTGCGAATCCAGACCCCCAATGGCGTTCACGGGTTCGCGGCCGCGTGGCTGGTTAAACTGCAATATCGCCCCATCTTCCTCACCCCAACCACCTCTTACGGCCTATGGCTGCGGGAACAACCGGTCACGGGTAAAGAGCTGCACATGGCTATGCCGGGGGAACGGCTGGTAGTTTTGGATGATGCCAGTGCCGTTAAAGCAAAATTAGGCCAACAGGGGATGTGGCTCAAGGTACAGGCGGAAAATGGGGTTCAAGGGTTCGCGGCCGCGTGGTTTCTCACCCAAATTGGCGCCCCAACTACCCCAGCCGTGCCGACCATACCCACCACACCCACCACTCCGATCACACCTACCCCCCCAACCCCACCGCCAACCGCCCCATCTACCCCGTCTACCCCCCAGGGAGAATACACCGGCCCCCCCTGGCCATTTGGTCGCTGCCTCAAAGGGATTCACGACCGGGCCAACCGCCATGCCGAGCCAGGAGACATTTTGCTGGCGGCCGGCCGCTTCGAGGCCATCAAAGTCACCACCGGCGTCAGCCCAGAAGATGTCAAACGGTACCGGGCCCAGTTCACCCTATGCCGCCTCTTTGAATCCTGGGGGGAGCGCAACCTTTCGGTGGACGATTTCCTCAAAGCCACCATCCCTGATATGGAGCAGCTTGTGCGGGCAGGGGTGCAATATTTCGAGTTCCACAACGAACCTAACCTGACTGGCGAAGGGCTGCGGGCACGCGGTGTAAATGGCTCTTGGGCCAACGGCTATGAATTTGCCCAATTTTTCATCGAAGGACAGCGCAAACTGAAACAGCGATTCCCCGGCATTCTCATCGGCTTTCCGGGGCTCTCCCCTGGGCCAGATACCGCTTACCAATATGGCCATGACAGCGGCTGGCGGCAAAATGACACCTCATTTTTGCAACAAGCCGAAGCCGGATTGCAGGCAGCCGATTTTATCTGCATTCATGCTTACTATTCTGATTGGAACGAATTACAGACCAGCAGCATTGGCATTGTCAAAGAGTACCGCCGCCGCTGGCCCAACAAACTGCTCTTTATCACCGAATTTGGCAACGGCCAGCCTAAAGTTTCAGCCGTAGAAAAAGGGCGACAGGCCAAGAAGTTTTACCAACTGTGCAACGAAATACCCGGCGTAGGGGCAGCTTTCTACTACATCATCTCCGGCAGCGGCTGGCACGATTGGGCCTTGCGCGCCGAAGGCGGCGGCTCAACCGGCATCATTGAACACATGTTATAGGCATACAGGATGGACTCACCTATTATTCTGATCGGACCCATGAGCGCGGGCAAAAGCACCATCGGTGAGCTGTTAGCGCAAAAGTTGAACCTGCCCCAACATTCGCTAGATGAAAAACGTTGGGATTATTACGCTGAGATCGGTTATGACACCACGGTAGCAGCCGCAATCGCCAATTCTGATCAAGGAAAACCAGGGCTGATACGTTATTGGAAACCGTTTGAGGCCCATGCGGTGGAAAGAATGCTGGCCGATTATTCAGAAGGGATTATTGATTTTGGGGCCGGCCACTCTGTGTATGAAGATGAGCAGCTATTTGCTCGTGTGCAACAGGCGTTGGCTCCGTATGACCATATCATCCTGCTGCTGCCATCCCCTGATCTAGATGAGTCGGTTGCAATATTGAATGCCCGATTTGTTCAGATGCTCAAGGATGAAGGAGTAGAAGAAGTTGATACCACCCTATTGGCGGTGAACGAACAGTTTGTGCGGCATCCGTCAAATCACCGCCTGGCCACAATGGTCATATACACAAAAGATAAAACGCCTGAAGAAAGCTGTGCTGAGATAATCCAGAAATTAGGCGTTAAGGGGATTGGTTTATAAGATGTGGCAGCCCCCGGATGATTGGCAGCTTATTACCACGATTGATGCCCACACGGCGGGGGAGCCGCTGCGGGTGATTGTCGAGGGTTTCCCCACTTTGCCTGGGGATACCATCCTGGCGAAACGGCGATATGCCCATGAGCAGTGGGATCATCTGCGCCGGGCCTTGATGTGGGAACCTCGCGGTCATGCGGATATGTATGGCTGTATTGTCACTGAGCCGGTTACGCCTGATGGCACGTTGGGGGTGCTGTTTTTGCACAATGAAGGGTTCAGTACCATGTGTGGTCATGGGGTGATTGGGCTGGCGGTAGTGGCATTGGCTACGGGGATGATCCGGGTGCCCGGTGAACCGGCGGTGATTAAGATGGATACCCCGGCCGGCCGCGTCACCGCCTATGCCACCAGAGAACGCGGCCGCGTCACCACCGTCTACTTCCACAATGTACCCTCTTACGTCTTTGCCCTGGATCAGGTGGTAAATGTCCCTGGGGTGGGCCAGGTGCGCTATGATGTCGCTTTTGGTGGAGCCTACTATGCCTTTGTCCAGGCGGATGAATTGGGGGTACAGTTAGATGTAGCCAATGCCCGGACTTTGATTGACGTGGGGATGCGGATCAAACAAGCGGTCATGGCCGCCCTGCCTCTCACCCACCCGTTTGATCCTGACCTGGCTTTTCTATATGGCACCATTTTTGTCGGGGCCGCCCATAACCCTGCCCATCACAGCCGTAACGTCTGTATCTTCGCCGAGGGGGAGTTAGACCGCAGCCCCACCGGAACGGGGGTGAGCGCACGGGCAGCCCTACATTTTGCCAGAGGGGAGATTGGGCTGAATGAGCCGTTTGTGGTGGAAAGTATTCTGGGTACCACCTTCATCGGTTCTGTCCACGCTGCGACCCCCTTTGGCCCATACCAGGCTGTGATTCCCCAAGTAGAGGGAATGGCATATATTTGCGGCCGCAACCAACTCCTCATTGATCCCACCGATCCCCTGCGCCATGGCTTCCTGATTCGCTGAAAACGGCGTAGTAGAGGTTAGCGGCCGTCCTTCATCCTTCATAATTCATCCCTCATAATTCCCCCCCGCTGTTTTAACCTGTTGCCCGATCCAGGTATAATACCCATTGGTTTCGGCAATTTTCCAACTGACCTGCCCCGGCCCTCGCATCCTTCGGGTTTCCCCGCTAAACACGAGTGACAACTAGATCACACGCACCAGGCTGAAACCAGCATCAGGCAGGGCAGGATACCATCCCTATTTCCCTTTTAGGAGGCACATAATGTCTGACAAACCCCGTAAATTTATTAAAGTCACTTACTCTACCCTCGCCAGCCCTGATCCGCTGCTGCATGAATATTTTGATGAAGCAGTGGCTGAAGTGAAAGCCAACGCCGGTAAAACCTACCCTATGCTCATCGGTGGTGAGGAGCGCATGGGGGAAAAAGCATTTCCCAAAGTTAGCCCGGTAGACACCAACCTGGTGCTGGGTTATTTCCAGAAAGGCACAGCCCAGGACGCTAATGATGCGGTCGCGGCCGCGCGAGCTGCCTGGCCCATCTGGCGAGATACCCCCTGGCAGGAGCGGGTGGCTATCATGCGTAAAGCCGCCGACCTCATCAGCGAACGGCTCTTCTACATGGGCGCAGCCATGAGCCTGGAAGTGGGCAAAAACCGGCTTGAAGCCCTGGGTGATGTCGAAGAGACCGCCGACCTCATCCGCTACTGCTGTGATGCAATGGAAAAAAACAACGGCTTTAGCAATAAACTCCTCTCCGAAACAGAGCGGCATCACAATCGCAGCGTCCTCAAACCGTATGGCGTTTGGGCGGTCATCTCCCCGTTCAACTTCCCTGGGGCGTTGGCCGGGGGACCTTCTGGGGCTGCCCTCACCGCTGGCAATGCTGTCGTCCTCAAACCGGCTAGCGATACCCCCCTCACCGCCTGGCACCTCACCGAATGTTTCCGTGATGCCGGAGTTCCGGCGGGGGTATTTAATTTTGTGACCGGTGGCGGCCGCGAAGTCGGCCAGACCATCATTGACAACCCCGAAGTAGATGGTGTCACCTTCACCGGCAGCTACGATGTGGGCATGGGCATCCTGCGCCAATTCGCTAACGGCAAATACCCCCGCCCCGTCATCGCCGAAATGGGGGGCAAAAACCCCACCATCATCAGCAAAAACGCCGACCTGGACAAAGCGGCCATGGGGGTTATGCGCTCCGCCTTCGGTCTGCAAGGGCAAAAATGCTCCGCCTGCTCCCGCGTATACGTCCATAACTCCGTCAAAGATGAGTTTATGCAAAAATTCCTGGCCCTCACCGAAAAGATTAACGTCGGTGATCCCACCCAGAAAGAAAACTGGATGGGACCGGTGGTCAACGAATGGGCCTACAAGGATTACCAGGATTTTGTGGCCGATCTACGTGAACACGGCGACATCGTTTTTGGCGGCAAAACCTTAGATGGCAACGGCTACTATGTCGCTCCGACCATCGTGGACAACCTGCCCGAAGATCATCGCCTGTGGAAACAAGAGATGTTCCTGCCTATCGTCACCGTCGCCGGGTATGATGACCTGAACGAGGCCATGAAAAAGGCCAACGATGTGGAATATGGCCTGACCGCCGGTTTCTTTGGTGAAGACGAAGCAGAAGTTCAATGGTTCCTGGACAATATCGAAGCTGGGGTGGTATACGTCAACCGTGAAAGCGGGGCCACTACTGGAGCCTGGCCGGGCTACCAATCGTTTGGTGGCTGGAAAGGGAGCGGCTCAACCGGCAAGGCGGCTGGCAGCTTCTATTACATCCAGCAATACATGAAAGAGCAAAGCCAGACTGTTGTAGATTAAACCAGGAAGGATGAAGGATGAAGGATGAATTATGAGCGGTACCTTCATAATTCATCCTTCATCTGTTGATATGCAGGTTACTTAACAAGGAGTTATTACCATGATGGTTATAACCCAACACCACTACATCACTCGTAACCGACGTATTTTGAGTGGAGAACCTATTTGAGATTGCCCCACGTTTGCCCGTAATTCTCAATCATGTTGCTGCGGATGAGATGATTAACCAAATATGTTATATCTGATCACTTACTGCCTTAAGGAGCATGTATGAAGCCCACACTTTCCCCAAGCCCCCTCACCGATAAGGTGCATACCCGCGCCCCGTATTGGGCGGATGTGCCAGATGAAAAATGGATGGATTGGCGCTGGCAGATGAGCCACCGCCTTAATTCGGTTGATGAATTGGAAAAGGTAATTAACCTGACCGATTCTGAACGGAAGGCATTATCTACTAAAGGGTTGTTTCGGGTAGATATTACCCCTTATTTTGCCAGTCTGATTGACCCGGATGATCCTCACTGCCCGGTACGCAAGCAGGTCATTCCTACGGATCGGGAGCTGGTACCGTTCCAATCTATGATGGAAGATTCCCTGGCGGAAGATAAACATTCCCCCGTGCCCGGGCTGGTGCATCGTTACCCAGACCGGGTGTTGATGCTGATTACGACCCAGTGCGCCAGTTATTGCCGTTACTGCACCCGCAGCCGCATTGTCGGCGACCCGACTCAGACGTTTAGCCGGGCGGAGTTTGATGCCCAAATTGATTATATCGAACGGACGCCGCAAATCCGGGACGTGCTGCTCTCTGGGGGGGACCCGATGGTGCTGGCCCCTAAGTTGTTGGATGAAATTTTGGGCCGCCTGCGGGCTATTCCTCACCTGGAGATTATCCGTATTGGTTCACGGGTGCCGGTATTTTTGCCCATGCGGGTCACGCCGGAGTTCTGTGAGATGATCAGCAAATATCACCCGTTTTGGCTGAATATTCATGTGAACCACCATAAAGAGATTACGCCAGAGCTTGCGGCCGCGTGCGACCGTCTCACCAGGGCAGGGGTTCCTCTGGGAAACCAATCCGTTCTCCTGGCCGGGGTCAACGATTCCGTACATCTCCAGCGCAAACTGGTCCACGATCTGGTCAAAATCCGGGTACGCCCTTACTACCTGTACCAATGTGACCTGGTAGAAGGTTCCGGCCATCTCCGTACCACCGTCTCCAAAGGAATCGAAATTATCGAAGGGCTGCGCGGCCACACCTCGGGTTACTCCGTGCCCACTTATGTGGTAGATGCTCCTGGGGGTGGGGGCAAAATCCCGGTCATGCCCAACTATGTCATCTCTCAGGCCCCTGGCAAAGTCGTGTTACGCAACTTTGAGGGGTTTATCACCACCTACACCGAGCCGCTGGATTATGATCCCTACGAAATCAGAGCGCAGGAAGCCCTCATTGAACCCCGCCCTGAACCGGGGCAAGAGGGGGTATTTAACCTCCTGGAAGGGAAAGAGATGTTTATTGAGCCAGAAGGGTTTGCCACCACCCATGCTCGTGGGGGTGGCGAACATCGTCTCCGCAGCGGCGATCTCTCCCGCAAATGGCAGCCGCTCGGCGTCGGTGCCGTAGAAGGGGAAGCGGTGACCCGCCCCGATCTGGCGTTGCCAGAAGGGAATGGGAAATCAAATAGTTAAAAACTGAGGCCCTATGCTCTACGCTCATCCGCATGGTCACGTTTTTTATCGTAAAATGAACCAACCCCGGCCTATGATTTCTCATGGGCACGGGGTTTATCTTTGGGATACCGAAGGCAAACGGTATATTGACGGCTCTGGGGGTCCTCTGGTGGTCAATGTGGGGCATGGTCGTCAGGAGATTGTGGACGCCATTGCCCGTCAGGCAGAAAAGGCAGCTTTTGTCCATCCCCTGACGTTTACCAGCCAGGCATTAGAGGATTATTGTGACGCCCTGGCCGAAGTTGTCCCCCTGGCCGACCCCCGATTTTATTTCCTCAGTAGTGGCAGTGAGGTGGTAGAGGGGGCGGTGAAGCTGGCGCGGCAAATTCAGATGGCCCGGGGGGAGACGGGACGAACGGCGATTATTTGCCGTGCCCTGAGTTATCATGGCATGACGTTGGGGGCCTTGAGTGTCAGCGGCCGCCCCGGTTTACGCACCCCCTACTTGAGTATGATCCACAACATGCCCCACATCCGCTCCCCTTACCCGTACCGCTTCCAGGCTGATGGGGAAACTCTGGCTTCCCGGCTGGAAGAGGCGATTTTAGAATTGGGGCCGGAAAATATTGCCGCTTTTCTGGCGGAACCGATCAGCGGAGCCAGCCTGGGGGCGGTAGCCCCGCCCGATGATTACTGGCCGGCCGTGCGCCGCATTTGTGATCGGTATGGGGTGCTGCTCATTGCTGATGAGGTGCTGGTGGGCATGGGGCGCACGGGCAAATGGTGGGCCATGAACCATTGGAACATTGTGCCCGATATTTTGGTTACTTCGAAAGGGTTGGCCGGGGGGTATTTCCCGCTTGGGTTTATAGCCGCCCGGTTTGCTGATGTGGATTTAATCCAGCAAAAGTTAGGGGATTTTAATCATGGAGGTACGTTTAGCCATCATACGGTGGGCGCGGCCGCAGGGTTAGCCACCCTCAACATTATGCAGCAAGAAAAGTTGGTAGAAAATTCCGCCTGTATGGGGGCCTACCTGGGGGAGCAGTTGGTTAAAACGCTGGGAGATCATCCGTATGTGGGGGATATTCGCGGCCGCGGTCTGTTCTGGGGCATTGAATTCGTCCAGGATCGAGCAACCAAAGCCCCGTTTCCGGCCAAAGAGCGGGTCAATGATCGCCTTCGCCAGCGGGCCTTTGACAATGGGCTGATGGTTTATTATTCCCAGGGATGTGCCGATGGGGTAAATGGGGATGTCATCATGCTTGGCCCCCCTTTGATTGTGACGCGGGAACAGGTGGATGAGATTGTGGAGATTTTCGCGGCCGCAATTCAGGCTGAATTAGGGTTCTAGAACATTAAACTATGCGCGTGGCATTACTTTTTATGGGCTGGAGCAATGCATTTAGACGAAGTGACAAAAGGAATTTTGCACGCTGAGGCCATAGCCGCCCAGAAATCTATGGGTGCTTTACTACGTGAATGGATAGATGGGCGATTAGACCTGCCGGTGGCGACTGATTGATATAACCATGAGCAAATTAACTTATGTTTGATCTGATTGCCTTTGACGCCGACGATACCCTCTGGCATACAGAAAGTTTGTATGTAGATGTTCAGGGGAAATTTAAGGAGATGTTAGCCCCGTACCATACGCCAGAATGGGTAGAAAGCCGGCTGTATGAGACAGAGATGCGAAACTTGAAGGATTTTGGCTATGGCATCAAGGCGTTTACCCTTTCTATGATTGAGACGGCGATTGAACTGACCGAGGGACGGATTAGCGGCCGCGAAATCCAATCCCTCATCCAATTAGCCAAAGAAATGGTCTCCGCCGACATCCACCTGCTGCCCCACGTCGCCAACACCATCACTACCCTCTCTGATCATTACCCCCTGATGATCATTACTAAAGGGGATTTGTTGGATCAAGAAGCCAAGATCAATAAATCTGGCCTGCGCCCGTTCTTCCGCCACATCGAAATCGTCAGCCATAAAACCCGCCATATCTACCAGGAGATTCTCCACCGGTACAATATACCGCCAGAGCGTTTTCTCATGGTGGGCAACTCCCTGCCCTCAGATATTTTGCCCGTCTTGGAAGTTGGGGGGCATGGGGTGTATATTGCCCATTCAATCACCTGGGCCCATGAAGCGGCCGCGCCCCCCCCACCTGATTACCCCCGCTTTCATCAATTAGACCACCTCGGTCTCTTACCATCGCTCATTCGCGAAACGCTGTCAGGCTGAGATCTATCTCAGCTTGCCATGCGACTGAAATGGGATCCTTCGCCCAATTTCACGCTTCTTGTTATAGTTCCCCTTTATGAGACAACGTACCCTTGTAGTCGGGCTGCTTTTGCTTCTCCTGTGGCTGGCGGGAACCTCCACCACACCACCGGCGGCCGCGCAATCACCCGCTTCCGAAATCATCCAGTTAGTCAACAATTTCCGCGTCGCCAACGGGCTGCCCGCGCTGCAAATTAACAATTCTCTTATGATCGCCGCCCAACAGCAGGCCGATTATATGGCCGCCAACAACATTTACAGCCACACCGGTTATGGGGGATCATCACCACAGAGCCGGGCTGAAGCAGCCGGTTATATCGGCTGGGTCTCAGAGAACATCGTTGGTGGTACCAGCCTGACCCCCCAGAAAGGGCTGATTTGGTGGCAAAACAGCGCGGTTCATTACGCCAATCTGGTTTCTACCCGTCACACCGAAGTAGGAGCTGGCTTTGCCAGCGGCTTTGAGCAAAATTTTTATGCCCTGGTCATCGGCAATCCTAATAACGCCCCAGCCGCACCCTCTCCCTCTAACAACAGCCAACCCGGGGCTATCCGGGTTCTCCCTTTCGTGATGGCCCAACCAGGGGAAGATGGCTCAATTGTTCACATCGTGCAGCAAGGGCAGGCCCTTTGGACATTAGCCGCCTATTATGAGGTGAATCTACAAGATATTTTGCTCTTCAATGGGCTGAGTGATGGGGCGATTGTCAACCCCGGGGATCGCATTATCATCCGTTTGGGGGAAGGGCAATCCCCGCCACCGACGCCGATGCCGCCAACCAGTCATATTGTTCGTGCCGGGCAAACGTTATGGTATATTGCCAACTTGTATCAGGTAGAGTTGGCGACTTTGCTCTGGTATAACAATTTGGGTGCCGATGCGGTGATTCAGCCTGGGCAGGAGCTAACCATCAGGCTGTTAGAAGGCCAGGCTCCCCCGCCAACACCAACGCCGCAGCTGACCTATGTGGTTAAATCTGGGGATACGCTGTTGGCGATTGCGGCAAATTTTCGCCTTACTTTGGATCAATTGACGTCCTGGAATAACATTACCACCAGCACGGTTTTGCGGATTGGGCAGGAGTTGTTTATCCGCCAACCCCCAGAACCGACGACTGTTCCCACTCCTGAAGAAGAGATGGTTGCGGCCGCGCCCTCCCCCACATCTACACCTTCCTCACTCAATCAACCCACAGCCAATGTACAAACCCAGGCCGTGGCGGCTGTGGTCCAACCCACTGCCACCACTACCCCGATACCTGTGCCAGATGCTAATGCGGCCGCGGCCGAAGCATCCGCCCCGTCCCCGTCCTCTCGCCCCGATTTCGGCACCTATTTAGGGTTAGGGATATTAACCATCGTTGGGGCTGCTTTTCTCTTCTTGCAGCGGCAATAACTCAGCTAAGTGGCAGGTGGGGTAGACATACGCGCAGTCACTCCCTATCACACAACAGGCTCTCACTGCCGGTCATCCCCTCCTGCTCTTACACACACTCCTTACTCATCCCCCTTCAACTTCCGCACGGCGATTTTTTGTTCTAGCCGCTGCTCCACCTGTCCTAGCCGCTGCCCCAACTGCTGCAAATGGAGCAATATTTGTCCCACCGCCTGCTCAACGGTCAGGGTTTCCTGTTCCCACATTTTGATGATCTGCTTCAACTCATACGGATTCATCCTGCCCTCCAATTGGTTAAAATAAATAATACATTATTTTACGGTGACGTGTCGTTATTGTATACGCTGGCGTCATATTCGTCAACAGCAAAAAACCCCTGATTTACCAATCAGGGGTTTTGTCAGATAAACAGCGATTAGACGTGCATCCGAGAGCAGTGACCGTGTATACAGGGTTGTCAATACTGCTCTTGCCTAAAGTATCGCGGCCGCAGCAGGCGGTTCCTGATGACACGCCACATAATTCGTGGGCTGAACAAAGCCGTCGGCGCATGAGTCATGTTCATGACCTGAAAGAAAGTTCGCGTACTTTCGCGATCGTAAAAGGTTGTTCGATGCACGTGGGAAACATAGTGGTTGATTAGATCTGTGGCCGGCGGCTTTGACCCTTTGACGCCTGGGAAACGGAAATCTTCACCTACAGCTAACGTCCAAGGGTTCTCAATATTTTTAGCTGCTTGCTTGAAAAAGTCGTGAGCCAGCCCACGCAGGTCACGCCTCTGCCCTGTCTTTTGTAACCAACGTTGCAGCAATTCAGCTTCCAGGGCACTAACCGTCATTCCCTGACCATAAACTGGATTAAAACTGCAAATCGCATCGCCCATCACCAGGTAGCCTTCAGGAAACTGTTTCAAACCTTCGTAATGACGGCGCAAGTTGGACGGCAGTTTATAAAGCACAATTTCGCTCAACGGTTCAGCCTGGCTAATAACCTGATAGATGTCTGGGGTGGGCAGGCTGCGGGCGAATTCCAGGAAACCGGCCTCATCGGCCGGGGGATGGTCGCCCAGCCACCCCCCGAAGGTCACAATCCAGCGACTCCCTTCAAGCGGGATAAGAAGGCCGCCACGCCGTCCATCCGGTGGTGCGGGGGTCGTCATCACGCCTAAAACATCTGGCAAAAGTCGCTGATCTTGCTGGTAAATACGCGAGGCATAACCGAGGTTGACAGTGACTGTACTTTCTGCCGGCCGGGGATATCCTAGCGACTCCAGCCATCGTGGCGACCTGGAACCGCGTCCGGTGGCGTCCACAACCAGGTCGGCCATCAATAATTCTTCCGGTACTCCTTCTGCCGGTATTGGTCCTTGTGGCGTAGCCGTCCCTTCGTCGTGTCGGCGCAATCTCACCCCGGTGATGCAGCGATTGTCGGTACTCGCCAACAGGCTTGTCACACTGCACTGGTCAAGGCAGATCACATTCTTCAGGTCCAGGACGCGACGGCGCACATGATATTCCAGCAAAGGCCGGCTCATAGCCGTAGCCACGAGGTCGCTTTTGAAACGAGTTTTGTAGCCACCTTCCTGAAACCAGTGCAGATCGTGGCAAAAGTCGAAGCTGATGGCTCCGTCTCTTATAAGGTCGGACACCAATCCGGGAAAGAGCTGCGACAGAATTTGTTCGCCTTTGACGAGCAGGACGTGCAAATGTTGGCCCTGCGGCACACCTTTGCGTTGTTCAACATTCTCAGGCAGCCGGTCGCGTTCGATAAGAGTAACACGCTCAAAATGATCACTCAAGATGCGGGCGACCAACAGGCCGGTCATGCTGCTGCCCATGACGATAGCGTGCTGGCCATGGATAGGCATTTTAGATGGGGAAAGATATTGATTTCTCACCGTTATCTCCTCGAGATAGCTAATCATTCATTTTCAACTGCTGGTTGGCCCCTGGCTCCACTAAAAGAGCCAGGGGCCGCCGGGCGTTGACAGAGATGCCCTTAAGCCGACATTACTTCTGGCTGCGGAATCAGGCCCAATTGCTGCATCAAGCCCAATGTGTCCCAGTTGCACCAATGCTCGGCGATACGTCCGTTGACGAGACGGAAGACGCTGATTCCGGTAGGATTCGCCTGCCGGCCGGTGGGTGGCAGCCCCATGAGTTCTCCCAGGTGGGTGCCGCGCGAATGCCAACGCACCATGACGCTGTCACCTTCGGCAACTTCACTTTCTATCGTAAAATGCAAGTCGGGAAAGGCGGTGCGATACAAATTGGCTGCCTGTTTTTCACCCTCGATGCCACCTTGGCGCCCCGGCGTGCCCGGATCGTGGACAGCATAATCAGATGCGATCAACTCGCTGGCCACGACCAGGTTCCCCTGGCTCCACAGTTCATCAAAGTAACGGCGGATAATTGCTTTTTTCGCTTCAGTTGACATGGTATCACTCTCCTTATAAGTGTATATGTGGCGCGGCCACTGAAGTCGCGGCCGCAATTGATAAGTTGACCTTATGATAAGGAGATTTGATGGTGGGCACATCGGTAAGATGATGGCTTTGCTATTTATATTCTTATGGGGACGGTTAGGTAAGGTTGCGTAGTACCGAATAATTGTTCAGCTACTTGTCCAGCAGATTGTGTTTCAGCGCCAGGCGTGCAGCGGCGGTGCGTGTGGCCACGCCCAACTTGCTGTAGATAGTATGTAGATGGGCGCTGACGGTGCGTTTGCTGAGGACCAGGTGTTCGGCAATTTGGGGATCGGTTAAACCTTCGGCCGCCAGGCGTAGGATTTCTAGCTCACGGGGTGTGAGGTCATAGGGAGTAACGGCTGCTGCCGGGCTGGTCGAAGGTTGGGGCGTTTGCGTAAGCTGCTGTAAGGCAGACAGGGCCTCGGCGAAGGCGGCCCCCTGGTCTGTTAGCCGGTCAGAAGCGGTAGTTGAACGCAAAGCGGCCGCGGCAGATCGTAAGTGGGCGGCCGGATGGCTGAAACCAGTGCGTTCAGCTACCGTTGCCAGACGCTCCAGATAAGCGGCGGCTGTTAGCGGCCGCTGTTGTTTCTCAAAAAGAAGCAGCCCCACCTGGCAGTGGGCAATCGCTGCCGCCAGATGACCCTGGCCCAGGGCGGCCGCGCTTAATCCAACCAGAGCTGCCGCCTCTCGCACTTCATTACCCATTTGTCGGGCCAAAGCCAGGCAACTGCCGTAGTAGCTGGCGGCGGTCATGTGATCCTCACGACTTAAAGCCAACTCAGCCAGGCCCTGGTGCATACTGGCCAGATGCCAGAAGTACCCCAGGGATTCGAGCATGGCCCTATTTTCCTCGTAAAGCGTTTGGGCTGTGGCCCGGGCCTCTTCCGCCCAGGCCCGCTCGAAAAACTGGAGCCGGTTAAGAGCCAGTCCCCAGGGATCGCCAATGACGCGCCAGAGTGCCTGGCTTTCGCTAATGGCGGCATAATCAGCATCCAGGTTGCCCATCTGCCGGGAGACAGAGCCCAGGCTGTCCAGGGCCAACGCCAGACCCCACTGGTCTCCGGAGCGGCGAAACAAGGCCACACTTTGGTGCAAATAACGGAGCGCGGCCTCTTCTTCACCCTGGAAACGTGCCGTCTGGCCCAGCATCGTTAAGGTATAAGCGATTCCCCACTGTCCTGCATACCCGAGAGAGCGGGCGATAGCGTGACTTTCTTCACTGTACCTGCTGGCCGCCGGGATGTCGCTTTGGAACCAGGCAAGAACAGAGGCAAAGAAAAACGCCTGCCCGCGGATAACCGTGGGCGTTGCCGACGCTGACCCGGCCAGAGCTTCTTCAAGCCAGCGGCGGCCTTCTGTTAGCATATTGCGTATATACCAATATGGCCCCAAGGCTACAGCCAGCCGCAGCCCAGGTTCTCCGCTTTGTGGTTCGCGCAATAACCAGGCCAGAGCGGCACGCAGGTTGGGGTATCCGGCCTCGAACTGCGCCAGGTACGCCTGTTGCTCCGGGCCACGCAGTCTGGCTTCATGTTGTTCGGCCCAGACCAGGTAATAGTGACCATGGCGTTGTTGGCAAACGGTCGTTTCTCCCGCCGCTGCTAACTTTTCGGCCGCGTATTGCCGCAGCGGTTCCAACAAACGATAACGCGCTTCGCCCGATTCGCGCACTACCACAACCAGGGATTTGTGAACGAGTTGGGTGAGCAAGTCTAAAAAGGATGAAGATTGTTCATCCTCTTTAGACCGGCTCACCGCCTCCGCCGCTGCCAGAGAGAAGCGGCCGCGAAAGACAGAGAGGCGGCGCCAGAGAGTTTGCTCTGCCGCGGAGAGAAGGTTGTAACTCCAATCAATAGCCGCGTGCATCGTTTGGTGACGGGGTTGGGCCAGGCGGGGACCAACAGCCAACAGGTGCAGGCTGTCATTCAGGCGGACGGCAATCTGACCAACGGAGAGCACGGACACACGGGCGGCAGCCAGTTCAATGGCCAGGGGCATGCCATCGAGCAAACGGCAAATTTGGCTAACGGCCGCTGCATTTGCGTCATTCAAGGCAAAGTCAGGCACCAGGGCGGTGGCCCGGTCTAGAAAAAGAGCCACCGCTTCTATCTGGGAAAGCACAGCCAGGTCCGGCTGGGTGTGCAGCGAGGGCAGTTCTAACGTCAGCATTGGCCGTACAATCTCACCGGGGAGGCCCAATGCTTCCCGGCTGGTAGCCAGCAGATGCAAATCAGGACAGTTTTGCAGCAGGTAGGTGGCTAAGTGGGCGCAGCCATCGAGCAGATGTTCGCAGTTATCGAGGAGCAGGAGAGCGCGGCGGCCGTTGAGGAAATGGACGATGGTCTCTAACGTCGTCTGACCGGGCAGTTCGCACACACCTAAAGCAGCAGACACCGTTTGGGGCAGAAGTGCCGGTTCGGCCAAGTCAGCCAACTGTACCAGCCAACGGTTGTCGAGGAAGGCCTCCCCTAAACTGGTGAAGACTTCTACAGCCAGGCGTGTTTTGCCGCTACCGCCCGGTCCGGTTAGGGTGATTAGCCGCCGATCGACCAGCAGGTGGCGGATTTCGACTATCTCCTGCTGACGGCCGATAAAAGGGGTTAAGTAGTGGGGTAAGTTTGTTTGCTTTACAGGCTGTGCTGCTGCCATAAACGTTTCATGATCGTAACTGTTCAGGTTCTCTGGATATGGAACCACTAAGACGCTAAGAACGCCAAGAAATTACTCAAATTCTTTGTGTTCTTTGCGTCTTGGCGGTGAATAGTTACTCATGATCTATGTCTGCGCCCCCATAAAATATGACGACCGCAGCGGGCTGCGGCCGCGCCAGGCGATTCCTGTGGTGGTATGACGCCTCTGGAAGATTCCTTTGCCTTGCCGCTCCAATCCGGCGTTTTGCCAATCATAAATTGAAAGCCGTCAAGCGTAAATTTTATAGTTACAACTTTGACCATAATCATTCCCCTTGTTTATGGCTACTTTCTCAAGGTAGAGACCGTGCCTAACTTTCGTTAGCCTGGTCTGGCCGGAACTTATTGTGGTACATCTGTGGATAACAATTTTTGTAGCGTTTATTCGACAGGCCGGGCAGGGTTATTTATGGTGGGGGGCAATCATGGATAGAGGGAACACGGATTTTTAGGATTTACGGATTATTTTTCCACTATCTTCTTGGTATTCCAGGTTTGTGGCGGGTTTCCTGACTATGCCACCAGGAGAGGCGGCCACGGGGAAGGGGAACACGGATTTTCAGGATTTATGGATTTTTCCAGAGCAGGTAAATCCGTTAATCCTGTTGATCCGTGTTCTAATTCAGGCATCATCTCTTTCTGGCTCGGTGTTATAGGTAAAGCCAGATTCTTTGGCAAAGAGGGTCAGGAATTTTGAGGTGGAGCGTTTGGGGGTGTAGAGGCCGGTCTCCCATTCGCTGATGGTGGCGTGGCGCATGCCTAATTTTTTGGCCAACTCAATCTGGGACAGCCCCAACTGATCCCGTAACGCTTTAACCAGCTTCCCATCCCATAAAATAATTTCCCCTTCTTTATGCACCTGGGGGATGTTGTAGATGATCCCCTTTTTGCGGAAAGTGACGCGGCCGCTCTCCAAATCTATCTTCGTCACCTTAAACTCAGCTTCCAGCCACGCGGCCGCCTGCCAGGCCCCCTGGCTGCGATTACTCCACCATGACCGCTGCTTCCAGGCTGAGGGGGGCAGAGGGGTCGCCAGCATCGCCTGTATCTCAGTCAACGTCAGCGTTAATTCCGGCTGTTCGCTTTGGCACAAATGATGATAGAGGGGATAATATTTGTGGGTTTCTTTCATGGACGATTTGGATTGACGATTTTAGGTTGGTGATGGGTGTGGTTCTAGGCAGGTGGTTAAAAACAGATAGGCAGGAACACGGATAGAGGGATTGTATCTTGTGGGGTTCTCATAGCCAACCCAGATGAGGAGAACGCGGATTTACCGGATTTACGGATTGTTCTGGGGCTAATAAATCCGCTAATCCTGCTCATTCGTGGTGTTCTTATGCACCATGCCTTGCCTGTCAATTCTAAAAAACCTACTCCCAATCGTCAATGGCTGGCAAATCAAGCCGCAATTTTAACCAGGTTTAGGCTGACAACAGCGAATTTGAGGAAGGAACGAATTTTGGATAGCGGTGGGGCGGCCGGCCAACGGTCGGCTGCGGTCAGGGATTTGTAAGGTACCATTGGAACTCGAAACTAGAAACTCAAAACTCATGGAGTCTTTTATGCAGTTAGATTCATTTGGGCGGGCGTATCTGAGCCTGACCCTGGAAATTGAGAAACATATCCCTGGTTATGTGGATGCTTATCTTGGCCCGGCCCCGTTGAAGACGGAAATTGAGGGGGGAGAGAAGAAGGACGCGGCCGCGCTCCAGGATGACCTGGCCCAGTTACAGGCCACTATTCCCAGCGAAGACCCGGCCCGCCAAGCTTATCTGACGGCGGAGCTGCGGGCCATCGAATGTACCCTGCAAATGCTCGCCGGGGAAACATTCCCGTACCTGGAAGAGGTGCAGCGGCTGTATGACATCCACCCGGAACTGACCGATGAAGCGGTGTTCGCGGCCGCGCACCGAGAACTAGACACAGTGATGCCCGGACGCGGCCCCCTGGCCGACCGGCTGGAAGCGGACCGAAAACGGTTTGAGATTCCCACCGAAAAAGCCCTACCCCTGCTGGAGATGACCCTGGAAGAGGCTCGCGGCCGCACCCGCCATTTTGTCGAGTTGGTAGAAGGAGAAGCCATCGAATTGCGCCTGACCCAAAACCAACCGTGGGGGGCATACAACTGGTATCTGGGCAGCGGCCGCTCCCTGGTTGAATTCAACACCGATCTGCCCACCTCGGCCCTGGGGCTGCTCACCACCATGGCCCACGAAGGGTACCCCGGCCACCACACCGAACATCAACTCAAAGAGAAATATCTGCTCAAAGAAAAAGGGTACGCCGAATTCGGCAGCTTCCTGCTCCATTCCCCGGCCGCCGTCATCGCTGAAGGAATCGCCACCACCGCCCAAGAGATCATCTTTCCCGGCGACACCGCCCATGACTATATCGCCCAGATGGTGTTACCGGCGGCCGGCATTTTTGATGTCACCGGCGAACAGTTACGCCGTAAACATGAAGCGGGCAAAGGGTTACGCGGCGTTAGCAGCAACGCCGCCATTCTTTATCACACCGGCCAGCTTAACCAACCCCAGACCATCGAATACATCCAGAGTTACGGCCTGGTCAATCCCAAACGGGCGCAGCAATCGTTTCGTTTCCTCAGCAACCCCCTTTTCCGCAGCTACATCTTCACCTATACCGAGGGGTACCAACTCATTGCAAACGCCAGTAATGGGGACAAAACCCCCTTGTTTAAGCGTTTATTAGTAGAGCCGGTATTGCCGTCGCAGTTAGCAGCTGGCAGTTAGCAGTCGTTAGTCTCCAGCCTCTTAATCTCTCAATCTCCCCATGTCCACCGCCCCGCTAAATATCCCCCCCATCGGCAGACGTTACATTCTCCGTGAGCGCATTGGCACAGGGGGAATGGGGGTTGTCTACCGGGCGATGGATCGGCTGACCGGGCAGCAAGTTGCCTTGAAGCAGGTGATGACTGGCTCTCGCCCGGAAACCAAACGGCTGGTAGATACGGACAAACAGTTGGCTCTGGCCCAGGAGTTTAAGACCCTGGCCTCACTGCGCCACCCCAACATCGTCAGCGTGTTAGATTATGGGTTTGATGAAACACGCCAGCCCTATTTCACCATGGAGCTGCTCCGTTATCCGCAAACGTTGTTACAAGCCGGGCTGGGGCAGCCGCTTAAAATTCAGCTTGATTTGCTGGTACAGTTGACCCAGGCCCTGGCTTACCTGCACCGCCGAGGGATTATTCACCGCGACCTGAAGCCGGGCAATGTGATGGTAGTGGAGGGGCAGGTCAAGGTGTTGGATTTCGGCCTATCGCTGGTAGATCGGGCGGATCCTAATACACCAGCTTCGACAACGGCGGGCACATTGGCCTATATGGCCCCAGAGCTGTTCCAGGAGCAGTCGCCGACGCCGGGCAGCGATCTGTATGCTCTGGGTATTTTGGCTTACGAGCTGTTTACTGAACGGCACCCGTTCCAAAATGAAAATATGACCCAGATGCTCCTGGATATTTTGCACAGGCCGGCGCCCATCAGTTCGGTTGGCCTGCCATCCCCGCTGGGGCAGCTGCTGGAGCGGCTGCTGGCCAAGAACCCACAGCACCGTTACCGGGACGCGGCCGCGCTCCTGCCTGATTTGTGTGCGGCCGCTGAGTACCCGCTCCCCCCAGAAACCCAGGAAATCCGGGAAAGTTATCTACAAACGGCTCCTTTTTGCGGCCGCGAACAGCCCTTCGACCATTTACGCACCGTCCTGGAGCAGGCCATCGCCGGGCACGGCTCTGCCTGGCTTATCGGTGGGGAGAGCGGGATTGGCAAATCCCGCCTGGTAGACGAACTGCGTACCCAGGCCCTGGTTCAGGGTGTCACCGTGCTGCGCGGTCAGGTTGTGCAAATGGGCGCGGCCGCTTACCAGGTGTGGCACGATATTTTACGCTGGTTGAGCTTCACCCCAGATATTGCTCTGGAAGAAGCCAGCATCCTCAAACCGCTGCTGCCCGACATCAGCAGCTTGCTCCAATACGAAGTAGATGATCCCCCCCCGGCCCCACCCCAAGAGGCGCAAAAGCGATTGTTCCAGACCATTGGTGATCTGATCCAACGGCAAACCAACCCGCTGCTGCTCATTTTAGAAGATATGCACAGTGTGGGTGAGAACAGCGTGGCCCTGCTCGATTACCTCAGCCAGATAGCCAGCCAACACCCGCTCCTCATCCTGGCCACCTACCGCTCCGATGAGCGGCCCGATTTGCCCGCCGCGCTGCCCCAGGTACAACACCTTCCCCTGGAGCGGTTGGACACCCAGGGGATTACGGCGTTGACGACGGCCATGTTAGCGGCCGCTAGCTACCGCCCCGATCTCATTCGCCTGCTGCAAAAGCAAACTGAAGGCAACCCATTCTTCCTTATTGAAATTGTCCGCGCCCTGGCCGAATCGGCCGGGCAGTTGGACCTCATCGCCCAAATGACCCTGCCTGCCCAGATTATTACCGGGGGGTTGCAGGCGATTGTTCATCGCCGGCTAGAACGTATTTCCGCCCGCGATCAAGCGTTGTTAGAGATTGCCGCCATTGCCGGCCGCCAGTTGGATTTGCCCCTTTTGCAGCAGTTGGCCCCCCAGGTGGAGCTAGAAAGCTGGCTCGACCGGTGTCTCAATGCCGCGGTGCTGGAGATTGAGTCGGATCAATATCGTTTTGCCCATGATAAGCTGCGTGAAGGGCTGCTTTTGCTGGTGCCCCCAGAGCGGCAGCAGGCGTACCATCTGCGTATCGCCCAGGCGATTGAATCGCTGAGTGCCACCCCAATGGTGTTGGCGGCCCGGCTAGCCTATCATTGGGGACAGGCGGGCGACCGACAGAAAGAGGTAGATTATGCCCTGGTGGCCGGGGAGCAGGCGTTATTGACCGGGGCCAATGCCGAAGCCAAGCAGTTGTTAGAGCAGGCGATTGCCGCCCTGAATACGCTGCCCGCCTCAAAGGCTAACCAGGAACAGTTGATAGATGCGATTTTCCAACTGTCACGGGCAGCCGTCTTTATGCCGACGGAGAATATTCCGGTTTTATTGCAGCAAGGGTTGACCCTGGCGGAGCAGCTTGGGGATGAGGTGCGGTTGGCCCAGATGTTAAGCTGCCTGGGGGGGTATCATTATTTGGGCGGCCGCACCGGGTTGTCGTTCAGCTTTTTGGGCCGTTCCATGGGGATGGCTGAGAAGCTGGGGTTAGAGGAGCTGTTGGTGCTGCCTTATAACCTGTTTGGGCGGGTCTCCTGTATTGTGGGCAAATACGGGGACGCGGCCGCGATGTTAGGCAAGGGCATCATCCTGGCGGAAACGTACCAGGATTGGGAGCTGTTGGCCGGGTCCCTGGCTTTTAATGGGCTGGCCCTCACCTTGCAAGGGGAATGGCGCGAAGGACAGAACTATTTTGATCGCTGCCTGGATTTAGCTGAGCAGTTGGGGCTGCCCAGCCGTACCGCCGCCAACTTAATGGTGGTTGGGTACAGCTATGCCATGAGCGGCCGCTTCACCCGCGCCGTTGAATCTTTACGCCGCTGCCTGGAAATTGCCACCCCGCGCCATGATTTACACACCATCTATATTGCCCATGGGGCACTGGGGTATCTCTATCTGTATCAGGGGGATGAGGAGCAGGCATGGCGCCATTTGCAGACTTGTATGAACCTGGCGGCATCGCCAGCCGCTGGGGGAGCCCCGCTGCCACTTTATCAGGGGTTTCGCGCTTTTTGGTTAGAGGCCAGCCTGCGCCACCGCCCCTGGAGTGAGGTGTGGGGGGAAGGGGAACAGTTGTTAGCGGCCGCGCAGCAGGCCCAGCAGCAGTTGGGGCAGGCGTTTGTGGCCCAGGCGATGGGGAAGCTGCAAATGACGCGGCCGCAGCCCAATTGGGAAATCGCCGAAGAGCAGCTGCGCCACAGCCTGGAACTGTTCCGCTTTGGTCAGGGGCATACCCACGAAGCCATCGCACGCTATCACCTGGCTGAGCTGTTTGCGCGCCAGGGGCGCAGCGAGACGGCCATGCAGCTTCTACGCCAATCCCGTGCCGAGTTCAGCCGCTTTAACATGCCCTGGTTCCTCACTCAAACGGATCATCTGCAATTGCAGATTGAGCAAGGGAAATAAAGGGCCACCAATTGACCCTGGAATCATCCGTTACTGCAAACAAAAAGTGATCCCCAGATGACATAGATTTTCACCGATGGCTTAAAAATCTGTGTTCATCGGTGACATCTGTGGATAAAAACCCTATTGAGTCTAACGGCGTAAAGTGGCTTCTACCCGGTTCATGGCTTGCCACAAAGCGCGAATGAGGGCCGGTGGTTTTTCTTGCTCTAATTTAGCTGCCAGATGAGCCACCGCCATATCTGGTTGGACCGTGTGCCCCCCTGTTTGCTCCAATTCTGCCCGATGTTCCGCTAACCAGACATACAGGTCAGCTTCGGTGCGCTCAGGGAATTCATCTAGCAGCCCATATTCCTGCATCAAACTAACAACGGGTAGGTAGACAACATCGTACCAATGGCTGACCGCTTCGGGATAAGGAATTTCCCGCTGCTGCTCAACCCCCATGAAGTAGCGATGGACTTCGATATGTTCCAGGAACAGGGGGTAACGGCCAGGAGAGGTGAGGCTGAGATTGGCTTGCGGCCGCGACACATCCAATCGGGTTTCAGCTAAAAAGGCGGCATATTCCGCTTTCAGAATCAGTTCATCTGGCTGCACATCTGGGGCCAGGGGGACGGCTATCTTGACCTCAGTCACATACGCTTCAATCGTTTTATTCCCCATCTGCCGGGCGATGGAGACCCGGTGATTACCATCGCGCACAAAGTAGACTTCCCCGATTTGGTAAACGGAGATAGGGGGAAGCCCCTCGGCTACCAGGGCTACTTTTACTTGGGCCCAACGGTTGGCATCCCCATCATGGCGGGGCAAAAAGGTGCGGGTGAAATCCCGGTACCGCCCCACACTGCCGACGATGGCTTCCAGGGGGATGTCCTGTAACCCGCGTTCAATCTGGCCTTGCGGCCGCAGCAGTTGGCGCACTTCCTCATACGAAAGTAAATCTAGCGACGCCCCGGTAAAGGTGGCGAAAATGGCTTCAACAGCGGCCTGGCGGCGGGCACGTCTAAAATCATCTACGGCCGCGCCAAAATCAGTCATGTTCATAGCATGTACTCCCCGAAATAGCTGCAAGTAAGCGAGTGGGCGAGTTTGCTCTCCCCGTGTCCCCTTGTCTCCGTGTCTCCCCCTCTCCCTATCCTGCCACTAGCACATTATGGGCTGATTGGTGAATGGTTAAGAAGCCGATCTACGATGATCGGAAATCAGGCGTGACCAGAGGTAGTTGTTCATCTATCCCCGGTTACATCTTTACAGTATGCCGTTTTAAGGGGGTATGGGCAACGGGCAGAATACCCAAAGAAGGGTTTGTGCTTTTTAGCACAATTGATATTGCTGGGTGGTAATCTACTAAGCCTTACTGCCCATAATCCTTCTTCACGGCTAATACACTTAAGTGCAGCGATGGGTGAAAGGGATTATCTTGCCAAAGACGGTATGCTTTGCGGGCCTGTTTTTTGGTAACATCATCGAGTCGTCGGTAAGCGTCCCAAAATGAAGGCAATGTTTCCGAGTTCATAGTTGGTTGAGATCCATTGGTTTAGCCAGGCCTTATGCTTTTTGTTGTCTGGCACGCCGTGCGGCCGCGATTAGCTGTGTTTGTGTTTGGCTAAACAGGCTGGTCCAACGCATTTCATCTTGTAACTCAGCTAAATATTCTCGTAGATGCTCCACGACTTGCTCTTGGGCCGGTTCAGGCAATGATTCCACCATTTTGATCATGGTTGTTACAGCAGTAGATGACATGGTTTTACTCGTTTGTTTTTTGAGCGGTCAATATAATGCCAGTTTCTATTTTGCCAACAACCTCTTAACTTCGTAAATAAGACGCGCCGTTGGCGTCGAGGATACAGCCAGTGAGCCATTCGGCCCCTTCTGAGGCCAGGAATAGGACGGGGTAGGCGATTTCGGTAACAGCAGCTACCCGGTTGAGTGGGCTTTGGCGGCGGATTTCTTCTCCATGTTCTCCCTCAAGATGATCGGCGGCCATATCGGTCAGCACAAAACCAGGGGCGATGGTCATCACGTAGATGCCAAACGGGGCCAAATATTTGGCCATGGATTGCCCTAGAGCGTTCAGCCCGGCCTTGCTGGCCCCATAGGCTGGCCCGGTTGGCTCCCCGCGAAAAGCCCCACGAGAAGAGACGTTGACGATGCGGCCGCGTCCCTGCTTAATCATCACCTGAGCGGCACAAAACAGGACATTGGCAGTGCCGATGAGGTTAGCCCCAATCACCCGCTCCCAGCTTTCCTGCCACTCCTGGTAGCTCACCTCGGCCAGTGGGTGATCCTCATAAACAGCCGCATTGTTGATAAGAATATCTAGCCCGCCCATCTCCTGGACAACCTGATTCACCAACCGCTCTACATCGGCCGCCTGGCTGATGTCTCCTTGTACGGTCAGGTGGGGGCCGCCAGGAAGAGAAGCGAGGGTATCGTTCGCGGCCGCGCTGTTGCTGTGATAATGTACCGCCACTCGCGCCCCCCGCTCGGCAAACAGCCGGGCAATCTCCCGCCCTATCCCTCGGGAAGCCCCAGTAACTAAGACAGCTTTGTCATCAAAACGGAGCATACTATGTTCCTGTACGAATGAACTAGACTCTGGCGAAAATTGATTACACCAATGGTAATAACCAATACACCAATACAGCAATAACCACTAGTCAGAGCTAGATACCACTATGAAGCCAGGATGCGATGATAATAGATCAGAAGGCGTAAATGGAAATAATTTCTTCACGTTGGGCTGGTTTGCGGCCGCGTACTGTTTCTTCAATTCTCTGCAAAACATTGGCGCTGAAATAATGAGTGCCACACTCAGTACAGACGCCAGCGGGAACATTTTCAAGTAAAATGTAACTCCCTTTTATTTTTCGATGCCGGGTGACTCGTTTTGCGACGATGGTTCCGCCACAGTATTCACATGTTTCGCCTTCCCAGAAATCGGTTACGTCTTTTTGATTTTGCATATTAAAAGTTATCCGCATAAATCGTGATCACCCGTTCTTTTCCTGTTTGCGTCAAACGACAAACAATGTCTATAGGGCGACCATCAATCGCCTGTCCTACAATTTCAATTTTACCCGATTCGGGCCAACTTCTTCTTGTTTTTCCTGTTACAATGCCATTTTCTACATCATAGATATCAAACTCATCGGCTATTGCTTCTTCGTCGGCATGTTCTGTAAGGTAGTATAATCCATGACGAACCAGCCTTTGAATCTGTGATAATTTGCTCATATTGATATTCAGACGTGGCCTTGATTATATGGGTATCGGTTGCATTATAAGGAGCAACTATGGAGAAAGCAATAACGCCGAGGTGTCTATGGAACAGGTGATTATTGTTGGTGGGGGGGTGGCCGGGCTGACTTGTGCGGTGCATCTGGCGGAGCGGGGGCTGCGGCCGCTGCTCATTGAGGCCAACCCAGTCTGGATGGGGGGGCGGTTGGCCGATACCCCAGAAGTGCAGTTAGAACATCGCGGCCGCACCTGGTTTTTCCCTGGTGAGCATGGCGTTCACGGCATCTGGTCCCCCTACGTAAACCTGAAAGCAATGTTAGAGCGGCTGGATATTGCCCCGGCTTATCTGCCAGCTCAGGATGAAACCTGGATTTTTGGGCAGGGGGCACGTGTCCGTAAAGCCCATATTGGCCGGGCGATTCGTTCTAGCTGGTGGCCGGCCCCATTCCATTACCTCTCCCTGCTAGGGCGGCCCCGTTTCCTGGCCATGATCAATTTGCGGGACATCGCCTCCATGTTCCGGGTTTTGGGCGGCCTCTTCTCAGCTATGGCGATTGACCCCCTGGCGGAACAAAAAGCGATATCCCATCTCTCTCTGGCCGAATTTACCAAAGGGTGGTCCCCAACCTTACGCGCCTTGTTTGCCGGACTGGCCCGCAATGCCCTGGCCGCTCATCCCGAACAAGTGCCGGCCGCCGGGTTCATCACCTTTTTGCGCTTTTATACCCTCATGCGCCGGGATGCCTGGGCCTTTGCCTATTTGCCTTCGGGCGGGGGGCGGGCCATCAGTGAGCCGCTGGCGGAGCAGGCCCGGCAGCGTGGGGCCGATATATGGCCGGGGGCTGAGGTGGTCAAGCTAATGCCTATGCCCGATGGAGCCGGCTGGTGGGTTACGGTTGAAGAAGATGACCGCCGCCAGACTTTGGAAACCCGTGATCTGGTGTTGGCCGTCTCTTCACCCGCAGCCCAGGGGCTGCTGGAGCCATTGGTGATGAGCCGTGAGCAGTTAGCCGTGAGCAGTGGGCAGTCAGGAGTGGGCAGTCAGCAGTATCCAGTCTCTCCTCTCCACTCCCCAATCTCCAATCTCCACTTCCCCACTGGCGTCCCCACAGCCATCATTCGGGCCTGGTTTGATGGGCGGCCGCAGGGGGTGAGTGAGGCGGGGATTTTTAGCGGCGATTTTGTCATGGACAATTTTTTCTGGCTAGACCGGCTGCAAGATGAGTTTCGGGAGTGGGCCCAAATGACGGGGGGGAGTGCCCTGGAAGTTCATATTTACGGCCCGCCGGAGCTGCTGGCGGAGCCGGATGCCCTGCTGTTGGCGCGGGTGCTGCGGGACATTAACCGGGCGTTTCCTGAGTTACGCGGCCGCCACCTCAAAATCAATTTGCAGCGCAATGAAGCTACCCACACCTTATTTAGTGTTGGGGAGCCAGGGCGTCATTTGGGGGTGGTGACTCCCTGGGAGGGGCTGTATCTGTGTGGGGATTGGGTGTACCATCCGGCCCCGGCGATGTACCTGGAGCGGGCGGTGGTGACGGGGATGGCGGCCGCCAATGAGCTGCTTACCCGCCATAAGCTGGAGCCTTTTGCGCTGCGGCCGCATCCAGAGCCAGAACCATTAGCCGGGTGGCTGGCCCGGCAGTGGGGCAAACTGTACCGCCGCCTGGATCGGCGTTATGGTTCAGGTGGTTGATCTTCTAGTTTAGACAGGGTAGGGGGGTGCCACCCAGCGGATTTAGCACGTATCAGGTTTGAGTGTCAAGGTGTCAGACCAATTCGTTAAGTGGTAGGGCGCCGGAAAAGAACAGGTGGGTGAGTTTGCGGCCGCTGCCCGATTCTCGTTTGAAGCTGGCCCCAACGCCGTCGTGGGTGGCCCGGTTGTGCTGTTTAAGGATGAGGTTCTGCTCTGGGGTGGTGAAGCGGCCGCACTGCCCACAGGTGTACAAAATCAACCCCGCCGGGAAGGTGAGCCGTTTGGCGGAGATGTCTATCTCGATGGGCAGGGCGTCATGCTGCGGCCGCAAGATCACTTTTAGCACAATAAAGGTATTGTCACGCTGGAATGCCTCCTGCGGCCGCCGCACCACATCCAGGATCGCCTCAATCCGGCCCCACCCCCCATCACAGTGCAGCCACATCCCTGGCCGGATCGTCTCTGGCTCAGGTTCTGCTTTCTCCTTTTGTTGGGCTGGCTTTGCGGATGGGGGTGGCTTGGCCAGGAGTTCTGCCAGCCCGGGGTACCCTGCTGCCGGTGCGGAGGGGGTATTGGGGCCGCGGCCCAACTCCCGCCATACGGTCAGATGGGCGTCGCTGAGACCCAAATGGGCCAGGGCATCCTGCTGCTGCGCGGCCGCGATAAACCGTTCTAACTCCTGCCCAATGGCTGCTTTGCGGGCCGTTTCTTCTCGCCACCAGCTTTGGAAATAGCGGCCTAGCTGAAATTCATAGCTTTGCCTGAGTACCGTCAGGGCTTCGCTTGCCTGCCATGCCAGGGTAGGGTGGTGGATCGCCTGGCGTAACGCTTCTACTTGCTTGAGGGTTTCCTGTACCTGGGCCTGGCGCAAAAAGGGGGAGATCGGCTCTTTTTCTAGCTGGTACAGGTGTAAATCTCGTTTGGTACGGGTAAGAGCTACATAAAGCAGCCGCCGCTCTTCTTCTTCGTTGGACGCGGCCGCGCCGTTAAACGGGTAAATCGCCTCGTTCACCTGGGGGACAAACACCAGCGGCCACTCCAGCCCCTTGCTCTTGTGGATGGTTGCCAGGGAGACGGCCTCACGGTTGGGATGAGCTTCCTGACCGATGCGCTCATCAGCCAACTGCCGGATGTGCCCCATGAAAGCTAACAAATCCCCTTTGCCCTTCGCATAATCAATCAAGGCCCGCACATTGGCCGCCCGACCCTCACCTGTTTGGGCAAAGCCGCTGCTGTCTCGCAGGAACCCCTGGTAGCCAATGCGCTCATCGAACTTTTTTAGGGTCGCGGCCGCGTCTTGGGGCAAATTTTGGGCCAGCCAGTTGAGGTCATCGGCCAAAATGTGTAGGGGGAGAGCCTGCCATTCATCTTCGGTCTCTTCAGCAATTTCGTGTAGACAACCACATAAAGAAACCCCCTCAGAAATCACCATGTGGGCAATCTCTTCCCGCAGAGCGGTGCTGATATACCGCTTGGGCCGGTTGCAGACGGTAGCCCAGGCGGTACGGAATTTCTCTTGAGATGCCCCTTTTTGTAAGGGGTTTTGCCCGGTTTGTAACATCTGTTCAATCCAGGCCAGCCGGGCATATTCGATGAGGGTGCGGATTTCCGGCCGTTCGTAAAAGGGCTGCTGCACCCGGTAGGGGATGTTGTGGTTGATCAGGTTTTGCTCGATATATGGCGTTTGAGCGTTGATGCGAACCAGGACGGCTATGTCGTTGTAGCTGAGACCTTGCTGGTATGCGGCCGCGATCTGTCGTCCAATTTCCTCAGCCATTGCCGCTACTTCTTTGACCTGGTGCAGGTGGGTTTGCCCATGAAACCCTTTGGTCAGGCTCAACTGTTTGGGGTGCCGCTTTTGGTTGAAACGAATGACCTGATTAGCCAATATTAGCGGCGCGGCCGGACAGCGGAAATTATCATTGATGAGGTAAGTTTGGGCGTTGTACCGCTGGGCAAACTCCAAAATAAACCGGGGGTTGGCCCCGCGCCATTCATAGATGGTCTGGTCGTCATCGCCGATGGCCATGTAATTGCGGTGGGGGGTAAGCAGATCAAGCAGCTCCGATTGCACCAGGTTGATGTCCTGGAACTCATCTACCAGGACACATTGGTACATCTGACGCAGCCGTTCCGCCAGGGGGGGGAAACGGAGCAGCAGCTCCCAGGCGGTCAGGAGCATGTCATCAAAGGTGATGGCCCCCTGCTGCTGCCGCACTTCTTCGTACAGCCGGTACAGGTCGAGATACCAGGGTAGTTGGGGTGGAGGTTCGGCCTGGGAAGCGAGTTTGAGCGCGGCCGCCGGCAGGTTAGCTCGTTCCAGATGGGCATAGTGCAGGTTCCCCTTACAAAACCCCACATAGGCCAGGAAATCTTGCCAATCCAGCCCGTCCAGCTCTTTTTTGAACGGCAGATTGCGCCGTCGCGCTTCGTGGAGGGTTTTGCTGAGAACGGATTGCCCGCCGCTTCCTTCTTCGTCATCATCCCCCCCCAGGCGCAGGCCGCGTACCAGGCCCTGATCTTGGGCCTGGCGGATGATCTGGTAGCCCAGAGAGTGCAGGGTGCGGAGATGGACGCGGCCGCAGTGGGGCCACTGTTTCATTGCCTGGCGCAAATCCTGAACATTGGCGCGGGCAAATGAGGTGGCCAAAATTTGCTCGGCGGGGAACAGTTGCTCCCGCACTAGCCGCTCAATCCGGTGAACCATCGCTGTTGTTTTGCCCGCCCCGGCCACCGCAAACACCAACGCCGGGCCATGGTTATGGTTGATGACCGCTTGTTGCTGGGGGGTGGGGTGGAATGGGGTGCTCATCTGAGGGGTATTAGTGTATTAGTGTATTGGTTATTGGTATGGGTGAAATCAATTCGTTTATCGTTTTTTGCCATTCGCTGCCAAATGCGCTGACTAATATCCAGGATTACTGTAACTGTCCAGGCGATCAGTCATCCCTCACCCCCGGCCCCTCTCCCACGATGGGAGAGGGGGGCATATCCCCTCTCCTGGGGGAGAGGGCCAGGGTGAGGGGCTGTATGGTCACCCCTCACCCCCGGCCCCTCTCCCACGATGGGAGAGGGGGGCGTATTCCCTCTCCTGGGGGAGAGGGCCAGGGTGAGGGGCTGTATGGTTACGGATTAATACCTATTTCATCAACAATTCACCAATACACCATTTCACTCACTTTCCCGGCGGAGAAAGGCGATTGCCTGGCTTATTCCCCAGACCGCTAACAGACCGAGAAGCAGGACAAAGGTGAAGGTCAGGCGGATGGTGAAGAGTGTCGCGGCCGCGCCCACTCCAGCCCCTATCACCCCCATCACTAGCAGCCGCTGCAAGTAACGAGAACGCATTTCTGCCTGCCTGGGTTGGAACGAGACAGCCCCCCACCGCCGCCGGGTATGGTCTACATCGTAAGCCAGCAAGCCAGCCGTCAGGCTCAGCAGCAGCCACACGGGGGCAATGCCGCGCCACAGGGCAAACAGGTTGATACCGACCAGCAGGATAAACCCTACCGTTCGCAGCCAGCCCCACCGCCAGATAAGCAGCCCCAGCCCGTATAGAGGCAGGGGCAAAAAAGCCATCGGCAGTTCCAGCATTTTGCCGCTGAAATAAAAACCACTAATAAGTAAACCGTTCGCGGCCGCGAGCATAAGCCAATGGATCATTTGCAGCATAGTTTCTAGTTCTGAGTTCCTAAGCATTTCTTGACCAGACGGGCAGCCCACCCAGAGCTGCGCCGACGGTTTGTTCAAACGGGGTGCTGACCGGCCAATCAATGGTAAAGATGCCTGCCTGCCGCAGCTGTTTGAGCAGCAAAGCCCGCTCCAGCCGGGCCAGGCGGAAGGCGATCTCAATGGCGGGTTTGTCCCCCCCTAGCCGGGTGCGAGCAAAAGCTACCGGGTCTGGAGAGACAACGATAAGCTGATAGCCGCGGCCGCGAATCTGCTTTAGAAAAGGGAGATCATCTTTGATCAGCGGGCTGACCAGAATGATTTGCGAGCGAGGAGGGAACAGGCGGGTGGGCAGATAGGTCAACCGATCAAACACCATGCTGTCCCCCACACGAGCGCGGGCTAAGGTTTGCAGCAGCTTCTCCTTTTGCGCCTTGCCATAGCCAGGGAAGGTCCAGCCCAGAAAATCCCCATATTGCAACAGCCCTACCCGGTTGCCTTGATTAAGAAACGCTTCGGCCAGGGCTGCGGCCGCCTGGATGGAATAATCAAACAGGGCATCCGTTTCGGCACAATGGTTGCTCCGCTTGCGAGCGTCCAAAATCAGCCCCACATCGGCCACTCGCTCTTGCTCAAACTCATTGGTATGGAACTGTTCCGCGTGGCGGGCATTGGCCTGCCAGTTGATGTGGCGCAGGGGGTCTCCAGCCACATATTCCCGCACCCCAAAAAACTCCACCCCGGACCCCCCGACTCGCGCTGGAATGCTGCCCGCATATACTTTCGTCTGGCGGGGGCGAATGTCAATCCGCTTGAGTTTGATCACCTTAGGCAGGACGAAAAACTGTTTTTTGCCGATTGCGGCCGCGGCCATCCGCTGGCGAAACAGGCCAAACCGGTCTGAGGCGATAATCTCCACCGCCCCAAAATCATAATACCCCCGCCGCCCATCCAAAACATAGTGTAGAGTAACCTGTTCTCCTGGAGCCAGGCTAGTCAGAGCAGCTGTCTCTCCTTCCAGAACGGTCAATTGGGCTGGGGGGCGGTCCCGGATGATTACCTCTTCCAGCCATCCCCCCTGGTTGTGAATAGTCAGTTCCACCTGCAACTGGCTGCCATCTACGATGCGATCCCCACTCAGGGTGCGGCTGACCTCAAGCTGTAACGGCTCTGGGCCATAAAACAACGCCACCCCCAGATAAACCACCAGAGGAATCACCAGCAGCAGCACCTTGCCGCTTACCAGGAGCAGCCCTATTAGCACCAGGCTGTAGAGCAAGACGGCTAGAAAGAGTAGACGAGACATAGAGGAATTATGAAGGATGAATTATGAAGGATGAATTATGAAGGATGAATTATGAAGG
>JAHDWJ010000027.1 GCA_023384415.1 Anaerolineae bacterium | reverse complement strand
GAGCATCGCTGGTAATCAGTTCAATACCGGCCAAGCCGCGAGCGACCAGCTTTTCTAAAAAGGTACGCCAGTGAACTTCTTGTTCACTCAGGGAAGTTGTTTGGTAACGCCTTAAGGATACACAATGGCCTACCGACCTTCTACTTTTTACAGAAAGTAATTTACACTATCTCAATGCACCTCCATTATTGGTTAATGAAGGGACATTTTAACCGTTGTTTAGGGGACATTGTAAGCCGATGATTTAGGTACTTTTACACCCGATGCTGACATGCGGGATTCAAATTCCCGGGAGAATAGGTGTAATCAGATGTGAAGCCACTATTGCCGGCCTCGAAGTCGCCGTTGACAATCAGACCTGAGCCAGAGGAAATGACCTCTCTACTGGGCTGGCTGCCCGGCATCATGATGTTTAGCTCCTTCAAGCGATCTAAAGGGAAAGGGCGATTTTTTAATTTTGTTTGCCCGGTATCAGCATAGACAGGAGTGACCAGAAGTGTAGGGAGAAAAATGGTAAGCGTGATAAGAAAAGGCAGCAGGCAGGTTAAGAAGACAATAAGAGGGCGAGAGGCGAGAGGCGGCCGCATTCATAACACACTCCTGATGAGTTAATGCCAAAATATAGTGTTGTCTAAATGGCAAATTGAATGCAGCGGTGGGCAAATTTGATGTGAGATAGAAGGAGTATAATCTTAGTTTACAACAATACCAAGATGGAAAATATATGCAGTATAGCAACGATGATAGTCAAATTTTGGGCTGTCAATTGATGAATGTTTACATAATAAAACTGAGTTTTCAGGATTTCGTGGGGGTCCGATCTGAAACCCTTCGACAGGTACACTTCGTGGCAGTCCTACAGGGCAGGCTGTGCTACGTGATACGTGATATATGAGGTCTATCTGGTCACGCATCATTGCCTGCCCTGAGATCAAATCAATCCGCTAATCCTGCTAATCTGCCTGTTTTATTGCCAGTTAACAGCCCCGGCAACTGGACCACATCAGTTCCCAGGTGCAGGGAAAACAGCCGGGCCTGGCCGGCTAACTGGTGCAGCAGGTCCAGGTGTGGGGTTAAGGTGGCGGTGTCCCACCGGTCTACACTCTCTTCCATAAGCCTGGCCCAACCCACAGCCTGGGTGAGGGGATGCAAAGTGGATCGCGTCCCTACCTCAACCTGGGGAAAATAGATGTGACTGACCCGGCCTGCCCCCCCCCATCGCTGAATTTGCACGGTACCCTGCTGACGCTGCGGCCGCAAACCTGGCAGCAGGTCAAACGTCTTGGGGCGCACATTAATCACCTGGCCCGGCGTGGGCAGAGCCATCACCCCATCTCCCCGCTGCTGCAGCAGCACCAGATCATTGCCCAGATAATGATACCCCGCCTGGAGCAAAGCCAGCCCGGTCGTCGTTTTGCCGCTGCCAGAACGGCCCACCAGGAGAATGGTTTGGGATGCATCTGGGGCCGCGGCCGCGAACCCATGCACCAGGAACAAGCCAGCCTGCCGTAATACCGGGGCTAAGGAGACCCAAAGCAAATCTTCAAAGCGGCCGCTGTGGAGCAGCTTTTCCGTCAGCCAACCAGTGAGGGTGGGATCGGCTTGGGAAGGGGGGGGAATCGTGACCAGACCCCCCTCAGGGAAAAAGAGGGTGAGGGTTCCGTCTGTCTGGGTGTAGACGTGTAAGGGGGCTGGGGAGTTGGTGGTGAAGAACGGGGGTGTTGGCGGCCGCGGCGGGAGCGACGCCACCAGGCGAAGATGAAATTCCACCGGGCGCCGGGGAGCGGGGTCATCATCAGCCAGACCGGGCCATTCCCCTAACCAGCTTTGCCCGGCCTGCTGCACCTGTGGCTGCTCCGCTACCAACTGGATGGTCAATCCTGGCAAAACGAGAAGCATAGGGACCCAGAATTTGCTTATATTTCCACAGATGTCACAGATGGATACAGATATTTAAGCCATCTGTGAAAACGTATGTCATCTGTGGATCAGCTCAGGGTAGGCACTAATTTGACAACGATTGGATGACCTGCTCGAAAATGGCGAACGGTTGTGCCCCAGAGACGAAGTTACCGTTGATGAAGAAGGCGGGGGTGCCCTGTACTCCAAGCTGCTGCCCCAGCTGTAAATCGTTGGCGATAGCCTGGTGATATCGATCACTGCTCAGGCATTCAGCAAATAGTTCCCCATCCAGGCCCAATTGGACCGCATAACCGGTGAAAATCTCATCTACATCGGCGCGGCCGCTCCATGCCTGTTGGGTGGCAAAAAGGGCCTCGTGCATGGCCAGAAACCCCCCTTGCTCCTGGGCACAATGGGCTGCTTCCGCGGCCGCGACCGCCTGGGGGTGGATACTAATGATAGGAAAATCCTTGATCACGTACCGCACCTGCCCCGTCTCAATATATTGGCTCATCAACAGGGGCAAGGTCTGGGCGGCATGGCGAGAACAGAACGGACATTGATAATCGGTGAACTCAATAATGGTGATGGGGGCATTGGGGTCACCGATAACAATATCACTCTCATCCACCGGTACATCTACCGGGCCGCTGGGCGGAGGTGGTGCTTGCTGGGCTTCCTGCACATACGCCTGGGCCAACTCCCCTTTCTCAGCCAGATCAACGGCATAAACAAACAGGTCATACGGCCTGGCCCCGGCAATGGGATAGCCGGCAATGAAGAAACTGGGGGTGCTGGAAACGCGGAGTGCGGCCGCTTCATTTACATTGGCCTGCACGGCGGCATCATATTTGCCACTGATCAGACAACTGCCAAACCGTTCCACATCCAGCCCCAGGGTGCGAGCATACCCATTGATGACCTGTCGGGCCGCTTCAACGGAGTTAGCATTGCCCCAGTTGCCCTGATCGGCAAAAAGCTGGTCGTGCATGGGCAGGTACGCTTCTTGCTCTCCGGCACAGCGGGCGGCCACCGCCCCAACACGGGCCAGGGGATGGATAGAATCGAGGGGTAAATCTTTGAGAACGTAACGGACGCGGCCGCTTTCCACCATTTCCGCTTTCAATTGGGGCAGGGTTTGCAGGCTGTATTGGGCGCAGTAGGGGCATTGATAGTCGGTAAACTCCACAATTGTGACTGGGGCATTCTCATCCCCCATAGCAAAAGCGTAATCAGCAGTGAAGGAGGCCGGGGTGGGGGCGACGGCGGGTTGGGTAGGCTGGGTCTGTTCCGGGGCGGCCTGGGCAATGGGCTGCCCACTTTGCACCGCGGCAATGGCCTGATTGAATACGGCGATGGGCTGTGCCCCACTGAGGAATTGGCCGTTGATGAGAAAAGCGGGGGTCCCTTGCACCCCATTTTGCAACCCCCAATCCAGGTCAGCCCGGATAAATGGCTCTTTGGTGCGGCTGGTGAGACATTGACTAAATACATCCACATCCAGCCCTAACTCCCCGGCATAGTTGACAAATTGGGTCGCGGCCGCATTGCTGCTCCACTCCCCAAAACGGTCAAACAGCATGTCGTGCATCTTCCAGTAAGCGGCCGCGCCCTGATCGCCAGCACAGCGGGCTGCCACCGCCGCCGTCACCGCCTGGGGGTGAATAGATTCCAGAGGAAAATCATAAAAGATGAGAACGGCTTCTCCCTGGGCAATCTGGTTTTGCTCCAGAGTAGGCAAAGTTTGCTGATAAAAGCGGGCGCAGAAGGGACATTGGTAATCAGAGAATTCTTCGATAACCACCGGGGCATCAGGGCTGCCCCGGAACGGGCGACCATCACTGGTAAAGCCGACGGGGATTCCCTGGGCATCCGTTTGCAGGCTGCCCTCACGGACAGTAAAGGCACGGTTGGCGGCCGCGTTGTCAGTTACCGCATTAGCCGCCGTTTGATTGCCGGTAGGTGCGGCCGCGCCACAGGCTACCAGAAACAGCAGCAGCAGGGAAATAACAGGCAAAACAAAGGAACGGGTAAATTTCATCTTATTGGCTCCAAAACGGTGCAAAATTGTTTTCTTTGGTGATTATGGCACAACCCCATGATAGCGGGCAATGTTACCATTGGTAAAACTCAGACAAAGCGATCTGCTTCTTTATTACAGCGACTGGTTTCGTAACGCAATTTTCAAATTGCACCGGGACCATTTGGAAAATTGTCCTACAGTCAGCTAATCAGCCGTTCCCGCTTGCTGGTAATGGCCTCCATGAGGGTCTCAAAGGAGTTAATAAATGCCTGCACCCCATCCACCTGTAACTGTTCAGTGATCGCATCCAGGTTGATTCCTAATTCAGCCAGGTTATCCAGCACCAGCCCTGCCCCTTCGATATCCGCTTCCAGGGTGTTGGCTAACTGCCCATGATCGCGGAACGCTTCCACCGTCGCCGGGGGCATGGTGTTGACCGTCTCCGGGCCGATGAGGTTATCTACATAAATGGTATCGGGATAGTTGGGGTTTTTGGTACTGGTTGAGGCCCAGAGAAGCCGCTGCACCGGGGCCCCCCGCTCACGCAGAGCCTGGAAGGCTGGCCCATGAAACAGCTCTTTGAACCGCTGGTAAACGATTTTGCTGTTGGCGATGGCCGTTTTGCCCATGAGATGGGTCGCGGCCGCGTCATTCAGTTCGGCCAACTTCTTATCTACCGCGCTATCCACCCGGCTGACAAAAAATGAAGCTACCGAAGCCACCTGACGCACATCTCCCCCCTGTTCCGCCAACCGGTGCAGCCCGTTAAGATATGCCTGAGCCACTGCTTCATAATGGGCCAGGCTAAACATGAGGGTAATGTTAATGTTGATCCCTTCACCAATCAGCTGCTCAATGGCAGGAATCCCGGCGGGAGTGGCCGGCACCTTGATCATCACATTGGGGCGGCCGACGGCCTGGTGAAGGCGGCGGGCCTCGCTGATGGTCTGCTCTGTGTCATGGGCCAGGTGGGGAGACACTTCCAGGCTGACAAACCCATCTCCCCCCTGAGATTCCTGGTACAACCCGGCAAACAGATCGCAGGCCGTCTGAATATCGGCCAGGGCCAGCGATTCATAAATGGTGTCTATATCAGCCCCGCTGTGGGCCAACTGACGAATCTGCTCATCGTAATCATCACTTTTGCCAATGGCCTGCTCAAAAATGGCCGGGTTGGAAGTCATACCACGCAGGCCGTCCTGGGTGATTAGCTGTTGTAACGTACCATCCTGGAGAAATTGGCGGCGGATGTTGTCGTACCAAAAACTTTGGCCAAAAGCGTGTAATTCGACAAGGGGGTTCATGGGGTCTCCTGTGGGTGAATATAGGAAGGATGAATTAGGGAGTAGGGATGATGTTTAGAGTGAGTTGCAAACAGGCTTGGATGAATTGGGTTTCTGCTTAATTGGGGGGTGTGGGTACGGGATGATGGTAATTGATCGCGGCCGCATACGAGCCATTATCATATATCACCAGCACCAACTTCCTCAAATCTATTGGGTAAAGTATACCACTAACAATCATTTGTTTCTCGCTTGACAAATAACCAGCCAGGGTAATTCCAAAGTCCAGATATTCTATTTGAGGGGGGCAGCACGCCCATGTGCTGCTCGTTCGCACGTGGGTATTAATTTTGGAATTTGAATGCGCCCTGGCCTAACTTGAGGGACAATTTTAGCTGTCGTTCATAATCGCTATTTTATTGAAAGATTTGCTACGACCCTCTGGATAGTGGACAATCAGGGTATAAGAGTAAAATAGAGAAGGTTATCAGTTCAGATTGACAAACCATATTACCCGTTGTCTATTATATAGGCAGTAAAAATCACCAAGCGCGTACTACACAATACCTCTATTCATCATTATGGATACCAATTTACACACTATCCGCGTTGAAAATCACCAATTGGCTTATTTAGCCTTTAACACCCAGGACCCGCGGCCGCCGCTTATTCTGCTGCACGGGCTGACCAGCTCGGTTGGTTTCTGGCATAAAGGGGAGCCGTACACCCAATTTGGGCCATGTTATGCGCTCTCGCTGCCGGGCCATTATCCGGCGGTGGCCCCTGCCTCATTTCAACAGGAGATGTTATCCGCCAAAGCGTTGGGGGGAATAGTAGTGGCGGCGATTGAGCAAATAGTGCCTGATAAACCAGTCACCCTGGTAGGGCATTCGGCAGGGGGAATGGTGGGGTTAGCGGCCGCGACGCAAGCCCCAACGAAAATAAACCACCTCATCACCATAGCCGGGTTCGCCCAAGGCCACCTGACCGGGCCAATGGGCCGCCTGGTTCGCCTGGCACAGTGGGAGCGTGTGGGGTGGCTGCTGTGGCCTCTCTTTTTCCTGCATCGGCTGCACCCGGCTCTCTCTCAATGGGCCTTTAGGGCTTATGCTACCGACCGCCAAACAGTTACCCGCGACCCCTCTTTTGCGGCCGCTTTCGCCTCTGCCTATACCTATCTGAAAAAACTCCAACCCGGCTCAGTATGGCCTTATTTCCAAATGATGCCTCAGGTTGATCTGGTATACCGGCTGCCCCGCATCGCGGCCGCGACCCTGGTCATCAGTGGCGATAAAGACCCTATTGTGCCCCCAACCCAGAGCGAGATCATCGCCAGCCGTGTGCCCAACAGCCAACTGGTGATGATGCCTGGGGTTGGTCATTTACCGATGATGGAGCGGCCGCAGCAATACAATCAGATCATCAGCACCTGGCTCAATGAGTCTTGAGTTGGCAACCGAGGCGTAAAAAGATGAGCAACTTCCTTCTCCTGATCGCCGACATCTGGGTATTGACCCTAATACTCCTCTTCTTGCATTATCGTCATCCTCGTTATAGTTTTGCCCCTTTCCTTATGTTTGTCGGCGCTTTGACCGTGTTCATTCAGAGCCAACTTGGGGTTTATATTGAACCATTACCTGGCATTTTGCTCTTCCTCAGTTCCAATGGCCTGGTACCGGTCGTCATAGCCAGCGTCCTTATCCTCTATGTCACCAATGGTGCGGTACAGGCCCGCCTCTTGATAGGTGGCATTTTGGGCATTGGGCTGCTCGTTTTGTTTATTCAATTCACCTATCGCCAACATTTGCTTTTACCTACCGGGGGCCAATTTGCCCAACCAACCATCAATGATTTAATTTCTCCAACCAACCTGCGGGTATTGGCCGGCTCCCTCATCACCTTTGCCGCAGATATGTTTGTAATTGCCGTGTTCTACCAGGGGATAAAAAATCACTTTCCCAACATACCTGAGGTTTTTACCATTGGCCTGGCCCTTTTAGCCAGCATGTGGACCGACGCTCTGTTGTTTCGGCTGATCGCCGATTTGGGCACAGGTGATTTCATTGCTTTAATGCCCGGCGATGTTCTGGGCAAAACCATATCCGCCCTGATTTTGTGGCCGTTGGTAGCTGTGTATTTGCTCTATTTTGCCCCACGCCTGCCCGATTATATGGGCGGCCGCAACCGCCCTACCCTGGATTTAGTGACCGGCTCCCTGGGTGAAATCAAACAAGCCCTATCCCAAACAAAAGCTGCTCTACAGGAGTCAGAACAAAAACGACGCCAGGAAGCCACTTATTTTGATCAAATTGCCAACCACATCACCGAAGCCCTCTGGCTGACAGAGCCGGAACAAATACACGCCTATTATGTCAACCCGGCTTATGAAAAAATTTGGGGGCGCACCGCTGCCAGCTTATATGCCGACCCACTTTCCTTCATCGAAGCGATTCACCCAGAAGACAAAGACCGGATCATCGCCCTGCTGCCTACCCAAAGTCAGGGGAATTATGACGTAGAATACCGCATCGTGCGGCCCGATGGTGCCGTTCGCTGGGTGCGGGATCGGGCCTTTCCTATTCAGAATGAAGGGGGAACGGTATATCGCATTGCCGGAATCAGCGAGGATATAACCGAACGGAAACAGTTAGAGAAACGGCAGCTTGATCTGGCTGTTGAGCGAGAACGGGTAAGATTGCTGCGTGATTTTATCAATGAAGCATCTCATGATCTGAAAAGCCCCCTGACAGCTATTAACCTTAAAATTCATCGGCTTATGCGGACGGATGACCCGGAGAAGCGACAAACTTTATCTCAGGAACTGCTGCAATTGTCAGAGCGGATTGGCAAAATGGTTGAAGATTTGCTCACGCTAGCTCGTCTGGAAAACAAGCCGGATTTAACACTTATGCCCCTCAATTTGCAGCAGATGATTTTGACTGTTTGGGAAGACTTGCGTTCCATCGCCGAGGAAAAAGATATTCAGGTTGTGTTTGATCTGGTTGAAGAGCAGCCCTTGTTGGAGGTTGATCCTGATGATTTAGAACGTGCCCTGGCCAATCTTATTGACAATGGGCTGCATTATACTCCGCCAGGAGGGACGCTAAAGGTAGTGTACCAGATAGAGAATGAGGTCATTATCAAGGTAAGCGATACTGGGATTGGCATTAGCAAAGAGGACATCCCCCATATTTTTAACCGTTTTTACCGGGCAACCAATGCCCAACGGTTGGACCCAGGGGGGACGGGGTTAGGTTTGTCTATTGTGAGGAAGGTGGTGGAGCAGCACCGCGGCCGCATCGAACTCGTCAGCACCCTGGGCATCGGCACCACCTTCACCATCCGCCTGCCCCGCGCTGATGGGGTATGAGGAGGAACGGGAGACACGGGGGCGCAGTGAGGGGGAGATAGGGAGAGATTAAGGAGGGATGGTTTATGAGCGGACGAGTGATTTCGGTATTTGGAAGTGCTGGGCCAAAGCCGGGCAGCCTGGCTTATGAGCAGGCACGGGCCGTAGGACGATTGCTGGCTGAAGCCGGCTTTGCCGTGGCCACGGGAGGCTACAGCGGAGTAATGAGCGGTGTCAGCCAGGGGGCTGCCGAGGCAGGGGGGCATGTCATTGGCGTTACTTGTGCCCAAATCGAACAATTCCGCCCCTTGGGGCCAAATCAATGGGTCAAAGAAGAAATCAAATACCAGACTTTGCAAGATCGCCTGCTCCATCTGGTGAAACATAACGATGGGGTAATTACCATGCCAGGGGGGATTGGCACGTTATCGGAGATGGCCCTGGCCTGGAGTTTTATGCAGGTGGGGGAGATAGGTATGCGGCCGCATGTCCTCTTAGGCGATTTATGGCAAGAAACTATTCGGGCCTTTGTCCACCCTGATTATGTCCATGATTCTCACCTGCATCTGCTCCATTTTGCCCCTACGCCAGAAGAAGCGGTGGCGTATCTTTTAAGGGCAGTGAATGGCTAATGGGTGAATGGGTGAATGGTATGAATAATTTGCGTTTTCTTAAATTAGGTGGCTCATTGATAACGGATAAAACGGGGGTGGAGCAGACGCGGCCGCAGGTCATCCACCGCATCGCCCAGGAAATCGCCCAGGCACGGGGCCAGCAGCCTGAGTTATCCTTATTGTTGGGGCATGGCAGCGGCTCTTTTGGACATGTTGCGGCTGCCCAATATGGCACCCGGCAGGGGGTTGAGTCCCCAGAACAATGGTTAGGGTTTGCCGAAGTGAGTGCGGCCGCGGCCCGGCTCAACAAAATCGTCACCGATACCCTCATCCAGGCGAATGTGCCGGCCATCAGCTTCCAGCCTTCCGCATCTGCCCTATGTACGAATGGGCAGCTTGAATCATTGAGCATTCAGTCGCTGCAAAACGCCTTACATCATCACCTTATCCCCCTCGTTTATGGCGACGTTGCCTTTGATCAGGTACGTGGCGGCACCATCGTCTCTACCGAAGAGCTGTTCGCTTATCTGGTCAAAGCATTGCAGCCAACCTGGTTGTTGTTGGCTGGAGAAACTGACGGTGTTTACAATTTACAGGGTGAAACTATCCCTCTCATTACCCCAGCTAACTTTGCCGAGGTTCAACAAGCCCTGGGTGGGTCACGTGGCACAGATGTCACTGGAGGAATGAGCAGCAAAGTAGCGGCCATGCTGCACCTGACCCAAACCCATCCTGATCTCACTATTCTCATTTTTTCTGGTCTGGAAGAAGGGAATATTAAACGGGCTTTGCTCAGCCCAACCGATGTGGTGGGCACAACTATACGTGGTGAATGAATGAGTGGTTAAAAGACCTGAAAGCTGAAACCTGAAACCATGAACGAATTATTAGACACATTACCTGACCTGGCAGTTCAATATGGGCTAAACCTGCTGGGAGCTATAGCAACTTTGCTGGTGGGTTATTTGCTTACCCAATTAGTAACCCGCCTGGTTAAACGGCTGCTGCGACGAGCCAATGTGGAAGCGACACTGGTATCATTTGTCAGCCACTTGCTTTATTATTTGCTGCTGATTTTTGTGATTGCGGCCGCACTCAACACCTTGGGTATCGCTACGGCCTCTCTGGTAGCCGTTTTGGGAGCAGCCGGGTTGGCTATTGGGTTGGCCCTGCAAGGTTCCCTGGCCAACTTTGCCGCCGGGGTTTTGATCGTCATTTTTCGTCCCTATAAAGTAGGAGATTTTGTGGCTATCAGCGGGGAAACGGGTTATGTACGGCGGGTGGAAATGTTATATACCACCCTGACTACGGTGGATAATAAAGCGGTGATTGTGCCGAATGCGGCCGCAACCAACAGCACCATTGTCAACTTTTCGGCCAATGATCATATCCGGCTGGATATTGTTTTGGTATCAGTTACGGGGATGACATCCGCAAAGCGAAGCAAATTATCCTGGATGTCATGGCGGAACATCCTCTGATCCTGGCAGAACCGCAAGCATCCGCAGGGGTGTTGGCGTTAGCCGACAGCAGTGTCAATCTGGTGGCACGGCCTTACGTCCAGGTCGTCAATATGGCCCGGGTGCGCCTGGATTTGCACGAGCAGATCAAACTCCGCTTCGATGCCGAAGGGATTACCATTCCATTCCCACAGCGGGATGTGCATTTTTATCAGGCGAAAGAGGGGTAAGTGCCGATTTACGATTAACGATTTTAGATTGATGACCAAGATTATTAATCGTCAATCGGCAATTTTAGAGAGAAAGCTGTACCAGGATAGCTGTAATGTTATCCATGCCGCCATGGTCATTGGCCGTGACGATGAGTTTACGTGCAGCTTCATTAGGGGTCGCGGCCGCGTCAATAATTTGTACCATCTCTTCATCAGAAACCATTTCCCATAACCCATCACTACAGAGCAGCAAGGTATCATTGGCATTTAGAGTACGCATATAAAAAGCCACATCCGGGTCTACATCCTGCCCCACGGCGTTATAAATAATATTAGGAATAGGTGCGCTGCGGGCTTCTTCGGCCGTAATTTGCCCGGTTTCAATCATTTTAGCTTTAAGAGAATGGTCTTTAGTCAGCTGCTTCAGATGGCCGGTCGTATGAATATAGGCCCGGCTGTCCCCTACATGAGCCAGATACAAATCTCGTCCGATCAAAATCGCCATCGTCAGAGTGGAACCGGCTTTTTCTACTGTCCCCACGACCAGGGTGTTAGCTAACAGAATCGCCTCATTGATATGGCCTATCAGCATTTGCAGATCAGGCGGTTTACCCTGCTTAAAATAGGGCAAATAAATATGCTCAAAAATATGACTGGCAACAGTGCGCACGGCAATAGCACTGGCAATTTCTCCGCCCGCATGTCCCCCTGTACCATCGGCGACAATAAACAGTCCAAATGAATCAATCCCATCGTTGGTCTGGATAAACGAGTCGAAAGCGTACAATGAATCTTCGTTTTGTTCCCGCCGCTGACCAATATCTGTTAGTTTACCAATTTGTAGCATACTCATGGCTGGTTAGCATATAAGGTTAAATGCAATTGGGGATCAAATACAACTTTTGATTGACCGATGAGGGCGTCCCAAACATCCCCCATGGTGTCGGCCAAAGCAATAGTGCAGTTTAACCGTTTTGCCACTTGTGTAGGGGTCATATCATCAAGGCTGATTTTATCGGGATGGTCAAACATGATACGAGGCAAAACGACAAGGCCACTATACCCCGTTTCTTCTAACTGGGCAATGACATCTTCGGCCATGAGCAGGCCAGAAACGGTAATGGTTTCACCTAAACGCCGGTTGAGAGCGGGTAAAACTTGGATTGGGAGAGAGATGAGTTGGGCCAACTGTGCGGCCGCATCCATCAGTACCGGGGCAAAGAGAGTCGCTGTGACCAGAGTGATAGATTGGGCGGTATAAGGGGGGGCAAAATCAGGCTGCTGGAGCGCGGCCGCGATCTCCCGTTTCACCTCTTGCCAATCATCCAGAAAGCGGCGCACCATCCCAAGACCATTCTCATATAAATCCTGACCATCATACGCCTCCAGCGGCGGCACCTCGTGGCCGCTAACCAGATACCATTCATCCGTTGGATAAACAAAGCGTACCCCCAGGCGGGCCTGGTACTGGGGTTGCAGGTTCAGGACATAATCAAGCGTCGCGGCCGCTTCCTGGGGGGTGTGCGGCCGCATCTTGTACTTATGCTGCTTCGTCAACCCCACCGGCACCACACTAATAGATTGCACCGCTGGCCACAAACTCTCCAACTCAGCAATCGAGCGCATTAACCAGACATCATCATTAAACCCCGGCACCACCACCAACTGCGTGTGCATCTGGATTCCCCGCTCCGCCAGCCAGCGCAGTTGGGTCATAATATCTGGGGCCTTTTCATTGCGTAAAAACTGCTTCCGCAGCTCCCAATCCGTCACATGCACTGAGATATATAGGGGAGAGAGGTGCATCGTTTCAATGCGCCACCAGTCATGCTCATCCAGATTGGTCAGAGTAACAAAGTGACCAAACAGGAACGAATAACGGTAATCATCATCCTTAATATACAGGGTGCGCCGAAAACGTGGAGCCATTTGCAGCACGAAACAAAACTCGCACAAATTATTGCAGCGGCGAATATCAATATCAAACGTCGGGTGAGCAAAGATTAACCCTAACTCTTGACCATATTCTCGTTCCGCCTCATACAGCAGGTACTCCTCTCCCCGCCGGATCAGCAGCTCCAAATACTCCTCAGCGGCATAAAACTGTACGTCAATGACATCCTGCAGTTCATTATCATTAATCGCCAGCAATACGTCCCCCACCTGCAAACCGATCTCCTCAGCCAGGCTGTCAGGCACAATTTGGCTGATCTCTCCTCCCACACGGGTCGTCCAATCAATTTCACGAAATAAAGTCATGCCAGTAATTGTAACGCGAACAGACCAATAAGTAACGACTAAGCCACCTATTATCCGTCATCTTTGCTGATAGAGTATAATTTGAGGACTGGTTTTTGCTTGATGTTGCAAAAAAACTAGACCGCTTATGACAATCGTTGTTAAAACAATGGGGTTTCGTTGGGTAAAATGGAACCAGTTAAGGTACAACTCAAACTGCTATGATTCCATCGCCTCTGATGCACAGTAATCTACCTGGGTCAATTTTGGCGATTGATCTGGGAGAAAAACGGATTGGCCTGGCCCTTAGTGATGCTGGTCGCCTCATCGCCCGCTCTTATGGCATGTTTTTACGCCAATCGCGCCGGGAAGATTTCGCCCGTTATGAGGAGATCATCCAAAAGGAAGGCGTGACCCTGGTATTGATGGGTTTACCGCTGCGAGATGGGGCGGAGAACAGCGCGACCATGTGGGTGCGAGACTATGCGGCCGATCTCGCCCGCGTCCTGTCTGTGCCGGTTACGCTGTGGGATGAAAGTTATTCCAGCCAGCAAGCGGCCGCGAGCCTGTCTGAACGTGGCATTAGAGCTAAAAAGCAAAAAGGACGAATTGACGCGGCCGCAGCCGCATTTATCTTACAATCTTATTTAGAAGCCCATTACCCCACAGAGCTAAGTGAACTTCCAGACCTATGAACGCGCCAACCCGTCATCGCCAAGACCCGTACCGCGAGCCGAAAGGCCGGGCCAACAGTGCCCGCTGGATAGCCCGGCTGGCTTTACTCTTCATCGGCCTTACTAGCTGTCTCACCGCCAGCTTTCTCCTGTATTCACGCTGGCAAGAAGCCCAAACCGGCAGCCGTATCCTCATTGAAGGGGGCAGCCCAAATCTCAATCCCGCCCAACGCCTTTATCTGCAAACATACCTCATTAACAATGCTGATAAGCTAGAAAAGCCGACCAGCCGGGCTACCATTCCCACCCGCTTTGTCATTACCCCTGGGCAGGGCGCCAGCGAGATCGCGGCCGCACTCCAGGCCGCCAACTTGCTCGATAACCCTGACCTGTTTCTCAACTATATTCGTTATTACGGGCTGGACAGCCAGCTCGAAGCCGGGGAATATATTCTCACTCCCCCTTACACCACCCCTGAACTGGCGCAAACTCTCACCCAGGCCCTGGCCCGAGAGATTGAACTCCGTTTTCTGGAAGGGTGGCGGGTGGAAGAGATGGCCAACTACCTGGCCGCGGTGCGGCCGGCCGCCATAGATAGCCAACAATTTTTAGCCATCGCCCAACGTCGCACCCCATTTGACCTGAGCCGCTACGACTTTCTGGCTTCTTTACCGGCCAATGCCTCCCTCGAAGGGTTCCTTTTCCCTGACACCTACCGTATCCCCACCGATGCTGATACGGCGTATCTGATCCATTTAATGTTGACCACCTTTGGCGAACGTGTTACCCCAGCCATGCGCCAGGGATTTGCCCAACAAGGGCTGACCGTGTATGAAGCCGTCACCCTGGCCTCAATTGTGGAGCGAGAAACCCCCCAGGTTCAGGAGCGGCCGCTGGTTGCGGGTGTCTTTCTGAACCGACTACAACAAAACATCCGTTTGCAGGCAGATCCAACAGTGCAATATGCCGTCGGCTACCAACCAGACAGTGGCAGTTGGTGGAAAAACCCGCTTTACATCGTTGATTTAGAACTCGATTCGCCCTACAACACCTACGTTTATGCGGGCCTACCCCCGGGGCCTATTGCCAATCCCAGCCTGACCTCCATGCAAGGGGTAGCCAACCCGGCCAACACCAGCTATATCTTCTTTGTGGCCGATTGCACAAATAGTACCCCAGGAGCACACCTGTTTAGCGAAACATATGAAGAACATCTGGCCAAGGTGCAGTTATGCCGGTAAGGCAAAACCAGGATAACCAGAGAAAACTCAGGCGAACCGGGAAAACTCAGAGAAATTGGGGGAACCTGGGGAAACCCTCGCTCTACCTCGTTTCTTACGCACGGCTGACTATTTACTGCTTATTGTTCACGCTCATGACTGCCTGTGCCAGCACCCCACCGGTGGTCAAAATTGGTCTGGTGGCCCCGTTTGAAGGGCGACATCGACCCATTGGCTATGATGTGATTTATAGTGCTAGATTGGCGGTACGGGAGATCAATGAATCCGGGGGGATTGGCGGCACTTATATTGCTTTGCTCGCTCTGGATGATGGGGGTGATAGGCAGTTGGCTCAAGTAACAGCCCAATCGCTGGTTTTAGACCCGGCGGTGGTGGCGGTCATTGGCCATTGGCTGGCCGAAACGACAGACGCGGCCGCACCCATCTATTCCACCGCCAACATCTCTTTGCTCCAACCAGGCCCCCCCACCGACCCATCCTCTCTGGACGCAGCTTTCCGTTGGCGTTATGAAGCCATAACCCCCTTTGCCGAAACGGTTGGCCCTTACAGCGGCCCCGCTTATGAAGCCATGCAGCAGCTGTTCCAGGCAATGACAGCCGCCCAACAGCAAGACGGATACATCAATCGAGCCACCGTTGGCCGGCAGTTGGGGCAATGAGACCCCATTTGGCCGCCAGCCATCAGGCTAAAAACACGAAACTTTACCGGCTGGTAAAATCACAGCCTTTACTTAGTAAGCCGGGGCGTTTCACGTCCGGGTAAACTTACCAAGAACCTATGAAACGATTCAATTTTTGTAACTGTACAGTTGATCAGTCACCCCTCACCCCCGGCCCCTCTCCCACGATGGGAGAGGGGAGCATATCCCCTCTCCTGCGAGAGAGGGACAGGGTGAGGGGCTGGATAGTTACCAATTTTTTTTGGCTTCCCCTCATCCTGCTGCTGGCAGCTTGCAGTACCCCATCCCCTGAACCAACGCTGCCGTCACAGACAGACAGACCTACCTTGCCAGCTACACCTACTTTAGCCACGGGACTCGCGGCCGCATCTGAATTTCCTCCCACCCCCATTCCCCTCATCACCCTGCCTGGCGAGGCCCCGATTCCCACGGTTGCGCCCACAGCTAGCCCCTTACCCTCGCCCACCCCAACCGCCACCCCAACCGCACAGTCCACCCCAACCGCCACCCCAGACCTGGGTCAGCGGCAAGAAATGATCGCGGCCGCCTTACGCAACCAAAATTATCCCCAGGCCATCATTCATCTGGAGGTTGTCCTGAGTGAGGCCAGCCTGACCAATGAAGAACAGCGGGCATACAGATACCAATTAGGGTTAGCCTATCTGGCCGAGGGAAATCTGGCCCAGGCAGCCGCTGCCTTTAACCTATATCTAGCCCAGAACGCGGCCGCGCCCACCAGCGAGCAAACCAGCATCCAGACCAGCATCGCCACCTACCATCTAGGCGAAACCCTGCGCTTGCAAGGAGATTGCCAGGGAGCTATCGGGGCGTATCAAAGCTATGTAACTGCCAATCCAGAATTAGCCGCCTACATTCAACCCCGCATCGGCGATTGCTACCTGCTCCTGGGCAACCGGGCCAACGCCATCACCGCTTACGAAAACGCCCTACGCGGCAACGCCCACCGGCTGGTCATCGTCCCCATCCGCCAAACCCTGGCTAACTTTTACCGTGAGGATGGCCGTTATGACGAGGCCATTGCTCAATATGATGCCATCATCGCCATTGCCCAAACAGAATTTACCAAAGGGCAGATGAATTTCCTGGCCGGGCAAACCTATCTCCAGGCCAACAATCTCCAGGCGGCTTATCAGCGGTTCTTGAGCGGGGTGCGCCTTTACCCCACCAGCTACGACAGCTATCAAGGGCTGGTTATCCTGGTTGAAGCCAATGTGCCGGTGGATGAGTTCCAACGGGGGCTGGTCAATTTCCACGCCAAATCATATCTACCCGCTATTGCCGCTTTCAACCGACTCATCGAGGCCAACCCCGATAATTACCGAGAAGATTTACACCTATACCTGGCCTGGTGTTATGAAGGGTTGGGGGATTTACCCAACGCCCTGGATCAAATTGAGCAGTACCGGGCTATCAGTATTACCACCGCTGCCCCTGGCCTCATCGAAAAGGGGCGTTTGCTGGTTCGTGCCGGTCAAAGCGCGGCCGCCCTGACCGCCTACACCGAATTCATCGAAACAATGCCCCAAGAGCCACAAGCAGCTGATGCCGCCTGGTGGGTAGCGGTCCTGAGTGACCGACTGCGCCAAACCCAGAATGCGGCTGCCGCCTACCAAAAACTGGCCGCCGATTTCCCAAACAACGAAAATGCCCCCTACGCTCTTTTCCGGGCCGGCTGGCTCTATGAGCAGATGGGGGCCAGGGATGCAGCCACCGCTGCCTGGCAGCAGCTGCTGGCGCGGTACCCTAACACCCAGTGGGGGGCGGCCGCGATGATTTGGCTGCTACGGGTATTACCAGAAGATGCCCAAGGACCGGTGCGGGACGCGGCCGCGCAAGCCTCTGTTCTCAGCTATTACGGCCTGCGTGCCCGTGATCTCGCCGCCGATATTGAGCCATTCCAACGAGACCACGGCATCGTTTGGGCCATGAGCGGCCAGGAAGCAGCCGAAAACTGGCTGCGTCAGGTTCTAGACCTCAATGCCGACAGCAATATCAGCCAGTTGAGCCAGACCCTGGCCCAGGATGAACGGCTCGTCCGAGGCCAAAAGTTATGGCAGATAGGGCTATACGAAGCAGCGAAACGAGAGCTAGAAGCAGTGCGTGAGGCCAACGCCAACAACACCCTGGCCAGTTATCAACTTGCCCTCTATTTCCGGGATTTGGGACTGTACCGCTCCTCAATCTTGTCCGCCAACGCCGTTTTACGCCTGACCACTACCACAGTTTATTCCGCCCCCAAATTCATCGGGCAATTAAGTTACCCTCTCTACTACCAGGACCTGGTACTTCCCCAGGCGGAACAATACGGCTATGATCCCTTAATCCAATTTTCCCTTTTACGCCAGGAAAGTCTGTTTGAGAGTTTTGCCACTTCCACCGCCATCGCCCAGGGGTTAAGCCAGGTAATTCCCTCTACCGGCACTTACATTGCCAACCGGCTAAACTGGCCCAACTACCAAAATGAGCACCTATATCGCCCATATGTCGGGCTGGCTTTTGGCGCATTTTATCTGGATGAGCAACTGCGCCTGTTCGATGGGTTTGTTCCGGCTGCCCTCTCCGCTTACAACGCCGGCCCTGGCAATGCCTTACGCTGGTACGATCAGGCTGGCCGCGATCTAGATCAATATGTTGAAACGGTTAATTTCCCCGAAACCCGCCTCTATATCGAACGCATTTACAGCGGCTACGTGATTTACCGCTATTTGTATCAAGAGTAAGCGATTGGAGCTTGAGAGAACGGCAAAGCAGAAGGGGAGTAACTGCTGACCACCACCCACCCACGCGCAAACCCGCAAACTCGCAAACTAAAAACGGTGTCCTATGTCTAAATTTGAGTGGCGCACAGAAGAAGATTGGGAAGAGTTAGCTGCACCAGAGCAGCCGAAACGGTCGCGGCCGCGTCGCTGGCAATGGCTTGTCACCCTCACCATATTCCTGGGATTGGCCGGGTATTTCGTTTACAACCAGGTAGAACAGCGCATTGAAGAAGCCACCCACACGGTTGAGCAAGATGTCTTGTCTAGTCTGGATGTGTTGCAAACAGCCAATGCCAATCGGGATGTAGAACTAGTGAATGGGGTGTTAAGCGGCCGCGATCCTCAATGGACCGACATTCAACGTGACCTCATCCGGCACCGCTTACTCTTTGATCGCACCCCATTTGGTCTCACTCTTATAGGTACGCCAGAAGTCATCGAAACCACACTTGCCCCCGATTTATTAACCGCCGAACTCAATCTTCACGCCCATTATGCCATTGCCATCGGCAATGGGTTAACCCAAACCATTACCCTGGAGCACCAGGCCCTTTTCCGTAAAGGGGCGCGGAACTGGCTCTATGCCCCGCCAGAAACAGAATTTTGGGGAGAGATGCAAAGTATCAGCGGCAGCTTTCTCACCCTTCATTACCCGGCCCGTGACGCCGACATCAGCCGCCGTCTGGCCAATGATTTAGAGCGGAAAATCGGGGAGATGTGTGCCATGATCGCCTTTGACGCCATTAACTGCCTGCGCGGGAGTCGGGTTGAGCTAACTCTGGCTAACCACGCGGCCGGCCTGGTCATGGCCAATGAGCCAGAGTTATGGCTGCAAGCGGGCCGCACCCTGGTCTTACCTGCCCCCACTCTTGTTGGTTTACCGCTCAATGAGCAGGGATACCAGGCTTTGTTCCGGGGGTATGCTGTCGTTACCTTACAGGCATTCATCGGGGAGCGCACTGGCTGGCAATGCTGTGAACGAGCCGTGTTAGTACAGGCTCTGTTAGATCGACAATTTAGCCTGCTTTCACTCAAACCGTGGCCCCTGCTACCTCAGGATTATGCCAACCTGCTAAATCAGGGGGTGCTCATTCAAGATGTAGTAGCCACCTGGGATCAAACCAGTTTCCGCGAACCAGACCCCGCCCTCTATGCCCTGGCCGATTTTTTACAAACAGTTACAGAGGCTCCCGCCCCGCTCGTCCTCATCCCCATCGCGGCGGGGGATGATCTGACCGGCTGGCTGACAGGTGTCCTCAGAGCAAATCTGGCCTCGCCGGAAAGCAACCGGCAGTGGCAGGCTTTTTTGTACCAACAAAGTGGTCTGGCCAATCGCCCACCGCCGGTACCCTGGCCAGACCAGGCGATCAGTATGTTGTGTGGGCCAAATTTCCCGGACGCAGCCGCGCTTTACACCTACCACCCGGCTGAGGAACAATGGCGTGAACAGCTAGGCGGCCGCGCCTTTTTCACCGCCCAATCCATCCCCGAACAACCTGGCCTGGTCCTCATCGAACAATCCCTCGGCGCCGAAAACCGCCCTCCCCAAACCGTTTTCTGGCGCGGCGGGGTGACCATCCCGCTGCTAGAGCGGGGCTTCGTGCTTCAGGCGGTCAATCCTGCGGGAACAATCCTGGCTGGGGGTACCCTAAAGTTAAATCCCAATACATCCACCCATTCAGCCGATGCCTTTCTGAGTACCGAGGAGATCATTCTGATTGATTTGGACACCTGCACTAATGAGATGGGCAGCTGCTCAACTTACTCCACCCCTCTGCCTAATCTACACTGGTCGCCAAATGGTGACCTGACCTTGAGTCGGGTGAATCGCCCTGGCTCTATCAGTGAATTACGCCTGGGAGACAATATCGGCCAAAATCATCCCAACGGCGCGGTGGGACTGGGAACGTCGGCTACCTGGTTAGATAACGAACACATCATTCATTTGCGATCCCAGGAAGTTGTTATTACCCATGTGTATAGCAAAAAGTCAGAAACAGTGCTGGCGGAGCGGGATTTACTCCCCCTACTGCCAGAAAATAGCCCCATCAGCCGCCTGACCATTAATGAAATTGGGTTAAGCCAGAGTGACCCCAACCTGTTATTTGTTTTGGCTTCCAGTTTCAACGATCTGAGTGCTGCCTATCTCTTCCAACTGAACCTATCCGAACGTCAGGCCACTTATCTCACCCGACTGGATGATGTACCAATACCTTCTGTTGAAATCGGTAAAACTTTTCGCATTCCCGTCAAAATTCGAGCTAACCAGTTTCAAGTGTTAGTGACGATTGTGCATGGAACCAACATTCCGGTGTATTATTTCTATAGTTATCAAATGGCCCAGGATAAAATATCATTGGTCAAACTGGTTGGCGGTACAAATTCGGGCAATTATGATTGGTCAAATGATGGGTATTGGTTGGTGACGACAGATGCCGGACACCTGAAATTGATCGCTCCAGGCTGGGGATACCAACGTTGGGTGCCCCATGCTTTTGCTAACTGCCGAGCCGTAAATTGGTTAAACGAATAGGATAAAGATGGGGCAATTTGATTGGCAAACGGATACCGAGGAAGAGGGGTGGGATGATTTACCGCCCCTGGAACCAACGCGGCCGCTTCCCCTGTGGCAGCGGTTCGTCATCATCGGCATCGTTCTGAGCCTGGTTGGCAGTAGTGCCCTGGTGGCTTTGCGTCAGATTAGCTTCCGCTCTCAGCGCAGCAGCAGCCGGGCCATTGCTGATGTTCAAGCCGCCCATGAATTGTGGCGGCTGGCGGTCAGCCAGGGAGATACAGAGCTGTTGGCCGATCTACTTGACCAGGAGCGGTACCCGCTTTGGGCCCAAATTCAACTGCGCCATGTGGAAACAGGGCTGTCCCCTGTTTACCGGGGCACCTATGGGTTCAGTTTGGCAGCTGGGGGATGGCAGGATGAGTTTGCGGCCGCGTACCAGATCAACCTGGCTTCTACCCTCAACCATGCCGAACTCACTTTTCCCCAAGATTACCAGATTGTCACCACATCTGGTCTCACCCAAACCATCACCTTACAACACACGGTAGCTTACCATTCCCGCAATGGGCAATGGCTGGCCGGGCCATTAGCCAACACCGCCTGGGGCGCCAGCCGCACCCGGCAGCTCCCCCATCTCACCTTTGCCTTCCCCGAACGAGACAGCGATCTCGTCCAGCGGCTCAGTCGAGATTGGGCCGAGATGATCCGGCAGTTGTGTGCGGCCGCGCCTCCCTTCCGCTGCCCAACTGATTACCGCCTTACTGTAGAAATGAGCAGTGCCCCTAATGCCATGTACACCGCCCTAACCGATATTAATTTCACCGTAGCTCCTGGCCAGAAGATATATGCTTTTTCTACACCCACCTATTTAGGCCGCCCCATTGATGAGGACGGCTACCAGGCTTTATGTCGGGCTTATACCCATCCCCTGGCCCGGCAAATCTTGTTAGATATCCAGCAAAGAAGCAATTTACGTGAAACTGACTCTCCGGCCTGGGTAGAAAACCGGCTGCACCAATTGGGGCTAATCCCACCCCCAACAATGCAACAAATTTTCCCTGGCAACAGCTTACCCATGCCCGGCGACCGGCTGACCCCCGTTTGTGTCCCTTACATCGGCCAGATCGCAGCCGTTCAGTAATAATTCCTCAAGAGCAAACAGCCAACCTCTTGCTGTTGATCCCCTGTTCATTGGAGAAATAATGATGAACAACCTTAAAGAAAAAGTCCAACAGCAGTTCGGCCAAAACGCGGCCGCTTACCGCACCAGCACCATCCACGCCCAGGGGTCCAGCCTGGCCCGCCTGGTAGAGCTAACTCAACCCCAACCCCATTGGCAGGTATTAGACATCGCCACCGCTGCCGGGCATACCGCCTTCACCTTTGCCCCTCATGTAGCCCACGTTATCGCCAGCGACCTCACCTCAGAGATGCTTGAGGTAGCAGCCAAATTGGGGGCCGACAAAGGAATCACTAATGTCACTTTTCGCCAGGCAGATGCCGAAAATCTCCCCTTCGCGGATGAGGCGTTTGACCTGGTAACCTGTCGCATTGCCCCCCACCATTTCCCTAATATTGATCAATTTTTACGGGAGAGTGCGCGTGTGCTGCGGCCGCAGGGCACACTCGCCATCGTGGACAATATCAGCCCAGAAAACCCAATTGGGGCCGCTCATTACAACGCCCTGGAAAAATTACGTGATCCCAGTCACGGCCGCTGTCTCTCGGTAGAAGAATGGGAGCAGGCCATCTTTGCCGCCGGTTTTGATCTGCACCATCAAGAAATAGATCGTAAAGCGATGGATTTTGCTGATTGGGCTGACCGGATGCAGGTCTCACCAGAAAACAAAATTCGGCTGCGGGTCATGCTCCTGCAAGCACCTGCCCCAGCCCTGGCCTTCTTGACACCCACCCAGGCGGGGGATAGAATCACTTTTTACTTAAGCGAACTACTCCTTGTAGCTAAATTACGGTAAACAAATATGAGTAAAAGTTATCATTTTTGGATTTCCGGCTGCCAAATGAATTACGCCGATGCCCGGCGCGTGGCTACCGAATTAGAGAAACTAGGCTACGAAGCGGCGCCTTCCGCTGAGGAAGCCGATGTGGTGGTACTACAAACCTGCACCGTGCGCCAACAATCAGAAGACAAGGCGGTGGGGCGACTGCATCAGCTGCGGCCGCTCAAAGCCCAAAACCCAAACAAAACCATCGCCGTGATGGGCTGCGTCGTCGGGGTGCGGGGCAACCAGGCCCTGGAAGAAGCCTTCCCCTTTGTAGATGTATTCATGGAACCATCTACCGATGGGTCTCCTCTATTAGCCCACCTGCGCCAGGGGGAAGATTGGGCCATTGAAGAAGAAATCACCCAACAACGCCACCAATGGCAAGATGAAATCGCCCTTTTACCAGCTAACCAACATGGAGAGCTCATCTCTGCCCCAGTAGCTATCGTCTATGGCTGCTCCCATGCCTGTACTTTTTGCATCATTCCCCAAAAACGGGGTATTGAGCGCAGCCGCCCCATTGGGGCTATCGCTGCCGAAGTTCGGTCGCTGGTAGCTCAAGGGGTTAAGGAAGTGGTTCTACTGGGGCAAATTGTAGATCGATACGGCTACGATGTGCCCGATGGCCCCGACCTGGCTGACTTACTTACCATTATTAATGACATCAACGGGCTGGAACGCATTCGCTTTCTTACCAGCCACCCCAGCTATATGAACAAAAAAATCCTGCGGGCCGTGGCTAACCTGCCCAAAGTCATGCCCCAGGTCGAAATTCCGGTACAGGCTGGCAATAATGAGGTGTTACAAAATATGAAGCGGGGCTATACCCGTGAAGCGTACCGGGCTCTGGTTCATCAGGTGCGGGACATTGTGCCGGATGCCGCCATTCATGGTGACATCATTGTCGGCTTCCCTGGGGAAACAGAAGCCCAATTTATGGACACCTATCACCTGTTGGCCGAGTTGGAGCTAGATAAAATTCACCTGGCCCGCTACAGCCCCCGCCCAGGGACAGTCAGTGCCCGGCGTATGGTTGACGATGTGCCAGAAGCGGAAAAGCGACGCCGTTTTCATTTGATTGAACAGCTACAAAAAGAAGTCTCTACACGAAAAATGCGACCATATAAGGGACAACTAGTCGAGGTCCTGGTAGAAGATCGGCACAAAGGGCGATGGCGCGGCCGCAACCCCCAAAACAAACTCGTCTTCTTTGATGATCCCCGTGAACTCAAAGGGCAGTTGGTTAAAGTCAACATCACCTGGACTGGCCCCTGGAGCCTCTCAGGGGAACTGGTAGACCCGGCCCCCCTGCCCAAACCTGTTATAGCTCAACCCACCTTCATTCCGCTCACATTTTAAACAAGATAAAAACAACTTAGCGCGTCTATTTTTCAATTTACAAAAAGATTTCGTAACTGTTCAGATTCTCTGGATATGGAACCGCTAAGACACTAAGAACGCTAAGAAATTACTCAAGTTCTTTGTGTTCTTTGCGTCTTGGCGGTAAATAGTTACAAGATTTCATGCAAATCCATATCACTGTTCATTTGGAAAATTACGTGCGTCGCCTACTGATGGTAACAGTAGATGCACAGGCTCAACCGGGTGATCACATCTTCTTGCTCCATGTCCTAACTGTGGGTAATGGTGTCTCAATTGTAGATTGGCAAGTAACAGGTGGTCAGAGTCGAGTAGACGAATCCCAAGTTCATATCAACGGCTCTTCATTTCGCGTACAATATTCTGTTGCAATCTTACATGAACTCTGCCTCGGCGCCGCGGTTGAGGTTGAATTTACCTATCCATTTCTCAATACCAACGAAATCTTTTTTGGCTCAGGCATTCTTCCTATTCCACAAGAGCCTTATGAGGTTACGTTTCAGTTGTCGGGCTTACCAGATGGTTGGAGCGAATTTTCAAGCCTGACACCTGGTGGCATACATCCCAGTAAGCTTCCCGAATTTTTTTGCTATTCTGCGACTGATTTAGAACCGATCACACATCTGTATCATGGGCGATTGCAAGACATAGAACTCCGTCTGTTAACGCAGCGGGGAAAATCCCTACCCATGCCTGCACAGGCTCTGTTTGCTTTCTTTGACAAATATATGAATTGGCTGGAACACTCTTTGCTGCCTTATCAGCGTGCGAACGAGATTAATTTTCTTATACTCCAAGCCCCGCCCAACTTTGCCACCCTCGCTAACAGCCGAACTTTTGCCACAGGTGAAAATACGTTGAATGGGATTGTATGTTATGCGCCCTCTGACGTTGAATACCTGCAAAAGTATCTAGGCTATACAAGCTACGCCCAATTTTTATATGAAGGGTTAGCCCACGAGTTGTTACATTACTATACCACCGCCTCGTTGACTGGGCGCAAAAAATCGGTGCTTTATCCATCCCCTGAATGTCCACCCTATGCCATCAAATTATTAGCCGACGCGCTGAATATTTACTTTTACAGCCAATATGTATCAGAGCATATTCCCGAAGCGCGTGGCTCATTTGAAATGTGGGTTTCCCGTGCCAGGTCGCGGCAGCAGAAAACGGGTAAACGGCAACCTTTGCTTGATTTGCAACTATTGGACGAACACCTGCAAGCAAACGGCAGTTCTTTGTTGGTTTTGTTTCGTGAAATGGTACGATTAAAACTTCATAACCGACAGCCATATAAATCAGCCAAATTTCTTTTTGACACCATGCACTCCCAGCTTCACATTCCCCCAATAACAGCAATCGAAAACGAGATAATGATACAAGCCTAACCTGGACAAGCCAGAAAAGATTTATCCACAGATGACACAGATGAACACAGATTTTTATATCTGTGAAAATCTGTGTCATCGTAGATCACTTCTTGTTTTCTGGACAAGAAATTGACTTGTACGGTAGTAACAAAAATCACCAGACGCTGTGGCATAAAGGCACAAATGGGCTTCGATACGCTCAACCCTCGACAGCGTTAGGAGTTCCCCTTGCCATAAAAAAGGCGGCCTGGAAATACCAGGCCGCCTTTTTTATTCTTGACCAGAAACAAGCGTTAAATGATTTTGCCCAGAGCCCCTGACCCGGCTTACACAGCTCGGGAAAAGGCAATCACATTTTATTCATCTAAGCTGTCGTCATCTACAACCGTATCAAACTGATCTCCATACCGGTTATAATCTTCATACAGATCATCATTCTCCGGTTCTGGCTCTGGTTCGGCTAACACCTGGCGACTCCGAGCAGAAGCCGCGGCCGCGGCAATAGCGGCCAATATATCTTCATCGGTGCTATCATCAATCAATATCGAAGAAGAGGTAACGGGCAGGGCCACCGCCGTTTCCTTCTCTTCTTTACCCGTCCTAAAGCCCGTACCAGCCGGGATCAGCTTACCAATAATCACATTTTCCTTCAACCCCATTAAACCATCTTCCTTACCGGCAATAGCCGCCCCAGCCAACACCTTAATCGTGTGCTGGAACGAACTGGCGGAAAGGAAGCTGTCGGTACTGAGCGACGCTTTGGTAATACCCAATAAGACGGGCTGCGCTTGAGCCGGCTGCCCACCCTCTTCCACAATTTCCCGGTTTATCCGCTGGAAGGTTTCCGCTTCAACTAGATCACCTGGAAGCATCTCCGTATCACCCGAAGCTGTTACCGAAACTTTACTCAGCATTTTGCGGATAATAACCTCAAAATGCTTATCATTGATATTTTGACCCTGGGGACGGTACACCTTTTGCACTTCTCGGAGCAGGTATTGAGTCACAGCATCACGGCCCTGAATATCCAGTATCCGGTGCGGGTTTTTCGCTCCTTCAGTCAACTGATCAGCCCCTTCAACACGCTGCCCATCAGTAACTAACAGGCGAGTCCCTGCTGGAATTTCATAATCACGCTCTTCCCGGCTTTCCCAGACAACGCGTAATCCTTTCTCATCATGGACGACGCGGCCGGCATGTTGGGCGGTGATAATCTCATTTTCCCGCTCTAGAATAATATCGCCAATTTCTACCCGGTCATTATCAGACGGCTTAATTGTCCAATCTGCAGGGGTTTCATACACATCTTCACGCAAATGAGAATCGGCGACAAACACGTGGCGTACTCCATCAAGCACACGGATTTCCACCGCGCCACTAATATCTGTCATAACCGCTTCCCCTTTGGGCCGCTGGCGAGCTTCAAATAATTCCTCAACACGTGGCAAACCCTGAGTGATGTCACCACCGCCAGAACGGGCCATACCCCCTGTATGGAAAGTACGCAGGGTCAACTGAGTTCCCGGCTCACCAATAGATTGAGCGGCCATAATACCTACGGCAACACCCATATCTACAAGCTCACCTGTAGCCAGGTCAATCCCATAACATTTGCTACAAATACCCCGCTCCATCTCACAAGTCATCGCCGAGAAGACCATCACTTCATCAACACCAGCTTCATCTACTTGTTCGGCCAACTCTTCGGAATAGAGCTGCCCCGTTTCAACGATAATCTCCCCGGTCTGGGGATTGATAACCTGGGAAGCGGCGTAGCGGCCATAGAGCCGTTCAGCCATCGTCTGGCGGCCAAAGTTGTCAACACGACGTACCCAAACCCCTTTTTCCGTACCACAATCTTCACTGCTAACAATAAGGTCTTGGGCTACGTCTACCAGACGGCGGGTTAAATAACCAGCGTCAGCGGTACGCAAAGCAGTGTCAGCCAACCCTTTACGTGACCCATGGGTGGAGATGAAATATTCCATGGTTGTAAGGCCATGCCGGAAGTTAGATTGGATGGGTACTTTGATAATGCGCCCCTGGGGGTCAGCGGCCAAACCACGCATACCAGCAAGGTCAGTAATAGGACCAAAGCCCCCTTTTGTCGCCCCAGAAATAGCCATCATGGCGATGGGGCCAGCCGGGTCAATAGCTTTGCGAACGGCTTTTTCAACGGCATCTTTGGCCCCCAGCCATTGCTCGATGGTACGCTGGTATTGTTCTTCTTCTGTAAGCAGACCACGGCGATATTGGCGGTCAATTTCATCTACGCGTTTACGAGCATCGGTTAAGATTGGTTGACGCTCTTCAGGGATAATGAGATCAGCTACGGCAATGGTAACGCCAGACCGGGTAGCATATTTGAAACCAATGGTTTTAATGCGGTCTACGACTTCAGCCGTGGCTGCTATCCCCAAACGGCGATAGACACGATCAACGACGCGGTTTACTTCTCCTTTATCCAGAATGGTATTGATGAAGTGCATTTCTGGGGGGAGTTCTTTGTTAAAGATAACGCGCCCTGGGGATGTTTCAATGAGCCGACGGCGGGATTGGTTGTCAGGGTAACGAGTGCCATCATCATTGTAGTAGGTGTCGGCCATTACTTTGATTTTGGCATGAATGTCAACGATGCCCATGTGATAGGCGTATTCCACCTCATCGAGGCTGCCGAACAGTTTGCCTTCCCCTTTGCGGCCGCTAAACATGGCTGTGAGGTAATAAACACCCAACACCATGTCTTTCGACGGGCCTACAATCGGCTGGCCATCAGAGGGGCGCAGCAGGTTATGGGTTGAAAGCATTAAGGAAATCGCCTCTTCTACAGCCTTGTCAGAAAGGGGCACATGCACAGCCATCATGTCGCCGTCAAAGTCGGCATTGAAAGCAGCACAGACCAGGGGGTGAAGTTGAATAGCTTTGCCTTCAACCAATTTAGGCATAAACGCTTGAATACCCAGCCGATGCAAGGTCGGCGCACGGTTCAGCAAAATCGGTCGGCCTTCAATCACTTCTTCTAAAACTTCCCACACTTCTGGGGGCTGCCGCTCAATAACTCGGCGTGCCCCTTTAACGTTGCTGGCATGACCATATTTGATCAATTTGCTGATGACAAAGGGGCGAAACAATTCCAGAGCCATTGTTTTGGGCAAACCACATTCACCCATTTTAAGCTGCGGCCCAACCACAATAACGGAACGGCCAGAGTAATCTACCCGCTTACCGAGGAGGTTGCGGCGAAAACGGCCCTTTTTCCCTTTAAGCATATCGGAGAGGGATTTAAGTTCTCTGCGGCCGCGACGACTCAACGCTTTACCCCGATGACTGTTATCTATCAGGCTGTCTACCGCCTCTTGCAACATACGCTTTTCATTACGCACAATCACATCCGGCGCACCCAACTCCAGCAGTCGTTTAAGCCGATTATTCCGGTTAATAACCCGGCGGTACAAATCATTCAAGTCAGAGGTGGCAAAGCGGCCGCCATCCAACTGCACCATTGGCCGCAGTTCTGGGGGGATCACGGGCAAAACAGTAAGAATCATCCACTCAGGCCGGTTATCACTCTGGCGCAATGCTTCTACCACTTGCAGCCGCTTGGTGGCTCGCTTGGCCGCCTGTTTTGAGCGTGTCGTCCGAACTTCCCGCCACAACTCTTTAGACAGTTTGGCCAGATCCATGTTTTTCAGAATTTCATAAAATGCTTCAGCACCCATACTGGCCCGAAAAACATTACCAAACTTGCTCTTCATTTCCCGGTAATCATTTTCATTCAGGAACATGCCCTCAGCCAGATTTTCCACCTGCTCTTTATTGGCTTGATGCTGCTGACGCAAACGGGCTATTTTGACCCCCATACTATCTTGCAGTTCAGCCGAAATATGGCTCGTTTCACCCTTTAATTCGCTAATCTCCCGCTGCAATTCAGCAAAACGGGTCTGGCGATCTTCTTCATTGTCTTTTTGTCCCTGGGTCAAATCGTCTTTGGTAAAATCTTGCACCATCACCAGGTGCTCACGGCCAACCTTTTCCCCTTCTTCAATAATGACCCGTTCACCCAGAAAAATAGTCTCTTTGGCCTTGCTCCCCTTCCAGTTGTCTAAACGCTGCTCAACCGCCTTGGCCTCCTGCATAATTTCATCTGTCAAAGCAGCAAGACGTTCATCAAAAGTGGTATTGAGCGTTTCTAGTTCTAACTCTAATGCGGCCAGATGATCACGAACATCGCTGGTAGCCGTAGAAACAGTACCTTCTGTCTCTTCTAACAACCGTGCTTCGGATTCTGCTAACTCATCATCCATTCGCTTAAGAGCACGCTGGCGAGCATCTTCATCCACATGAGTCACAACATATTGGGCAAAATAAAGAACACGGTCTAAATTACGGCGCGAAATATTAAGCAGCAGGCCCAAATAGCTGGGAACACGTCGGGTATACCAGACATGGGCCACAGGAGCCGCCAACTCAATATGACCTAGACGCTCGCGGCGTACTGAAGAGCGGGTAATTTCCACCCCACATTTATCACAGACAATCCCTTTATAGCGAACATTTTTATATTTGCCGCAGTAACATTGCCAGTCACGGGTTGGACCAAAAATTGCTTCACAAAAGAGACCATCTTTTTCCGGCCGCAAGCGACGATAGTTAATGGTTTCTGGTTTGGTGACTTCGCCATAAGACCAGGAACGAATCTGGTCCGGTGAAGCCAGGCTAATGCGTAATGTACGGAAATCTGTTGCTTCCACCTATTAACCTCCCTCTTCTTGTCAGTTCATAGTGGCTAGTGAATAACAGTGAGCAATCATTGGCAGTCAGGAATCAAATGGGGTATTGGGTGACTGGCTGCTGTCATCATTAAACGGCTTGTTATCCACTCATTGATTTGCTAATTCTACGGGGAGACAATAGCCTAAACGCGCAAAAAGAGCGTTTGCTTTTGGGCCAAACGCTCTTGGAGAGTTCAGGTGATTGCCTTTGTTTTTTGATGTAAGGAATTATATCGGTGATCTTCTATATGTCAAGAATTTCACAAACAACTAACCGCACTAATATCCCATAGACAGATTTCTCATCTTTTGCTAACGTCTGCCTTATTCATCTACTGCCCCCATTTATTATTTCTGAGGAGGTCATTATGATCCATTCATCTGAAACGGGGCAGGGATTACTGGAATATGGTTTGACTTTGGTCTTGGTGGCGGTAGCTGTTGTCGCAATTTTGGTACTATTGGGACCCCAAATTGGGGAAATTTTTAGCACCATCACAACCTGTGTCCCGCCAACAGCCCAATGTCCTTATTATCAGTAACCCATTGCCAGCCTTAACGGGCAAAGAAAGACCTCTGGTATTTAATCTAATACCAGAGGTCTTTTTGTACTTATGGCTAAACGAATAGCTGGCCTCGTGGTAGGCCTAATAACCCACCATAGATAGATGACCATCGCCTAAGAACGGGCTAAAATAGGCTTACCCTGAGCAAATCCACACCCTAATTTGGTAAAAGTATCACCCATCCTATTTTCCATTGAGGTTAACGCATGATAATGAGAAGTGAATCAGAAGTTGCCGAAGAGTTTTCTCTTCAATTGGACGTGGCCGCAATCCTGGCTGATTATCGTCTGGCTTATCGCAGCCGCCAGGTCAGTTTGCTAGGGCGGCGGGAGGTATTGAGCGGCAAAGCTAATTTCGGTATTTTTGGCGATGGTAAAGAGGTAGCTCAATTAGCCATGGCCAAGGTATTCCAGAATGGCGATTTCCGCTCTGGTTACTATCGAGATCAAACGCTGGCCTTTGCCCTGGAGATGATGACCGTTGAGCAATTTTTTGCCCAACTATACGCCAACACCGATGCTACAGCCGATCCTGCCTCAGCCGGCCGCCAAATGAACGCCCATTTTGCCACCCGCCTGCTTAACCCCGATGGCAGTTGGAAAAATTTAAGCCAAATAGCCAGCTCCTCAGCCGATTTATCCCCTACTGGGGCACAAATGCCTCGTCTAGTGGGTTTAGCCCAGGCTTCTAAGTTGTACCGTGAATTGGCTGAACTGAAGCAGATGCACCATTTCTCTCACAACGGAAACGAGATTGCCTTCGGCACTATTGGCAATGCCAGTTGTGCTGAGGGGGTTTTCTGGGAATCGGTCAACGCCATTGGGGTTCTGGAAGTACCAGCCATTATTACCATTTATGATGATGGCTATGGTATCTCGGTGCCCAATGAATATCAGGTGACAAAGAGCAATATTGGTGAAATTTTACAGGGGTTCCAGCGAGAGCCGGGAGTGACGAACGGGTTTGATATTTATACCGTTCGTGGGTGGGATTATCCTGCTTTAACGCAAGTATATCAGGACGCGGCCGCGGCCGCGCGCCAGCACCACATTCCTGCCCTCATCCACATCACCGAAGTGACCCAACCCCAGGGGCATTCCACCAGTGGCAGTCACGAACGGTACAAAAGCCAGGAGCGGTTGGCTTGGGAAGTGGAAATGGATTGCCTCAAAAAAATGGCTGAATGGATGATCGATCAAGGGATCACCAGTGAAACAGATCTGACCCAATATGAAGAAGAAGAGCGAGAATGGGTTTATGAGCAGCAACAGCGGGCATGGCAAGCAGCAACCGAACCAATCCGCCGCGAAGCCCAGCAAGCCCGTAATCTAATTCAGACCCTCAGCAATGGCTCGGCTCAGGCGCAAGAGCTACAAAAATTGGTCAAGCAGCTAAAAGAGACGCCCTATGCCCCAGCCCGCAAAGATAACATGGCGGCCGCGCACAAAGCGTTATGGCTCACCCGCCAAGAGCGTTCCCCCCAGAGAGAGCAGTTGGCGGCCTGGTACCAGGAGCAGTTACAAATTAACCGTCACCGCTTTAGCGATCATCTCTATACCGGTTCAGCTCAATCGCCGCTAAATATCAAAGCCACCCCCCCCATTTATGCTGACGATTCCCCTTCCGTGCCTGGATTCAGCATCCTGAATGCCGGTTTTGACGCTATCCTGGCCCGTGATCCTCGAGTGATCGCGTTTGGTGAAGATATGGGATACCTGGGGGATGTAAACCAGGGGTTTGCTGGTTTGCAAGCCAAATATGGGCTGAACCGGGTGTCCGATACAGGTATTCGCGAAGCGACTATTGCCGGGCAGGCCATTGGTCTGGCAATGCGCGGTCTTCGCCCTATCGCGGAGATTCAATATCTCGATTATCTTCTTTATGCTCTGCAAATCCTCTCCGATGATCTGGCTACCCTGGCGTATCGTACTGCTGGCGGGCAAAAAGCACCGGCTATTATCCGCACCCGGGGACACCGGCTGGTGGGTATCTGGCACGCCGGTTCGCCAATGGGAATGGTTGTTCATGCCCTGCGTGGGATACATATATTGGTACCGCGTAATATGGTGCAGGCAATTGGTTTCTATAACACCTTGCTCCTGGGCGATGAGCCGGGGTTGGTGGTTGAAGTGTTAAATGGATACCGCCTCAAGGAAAGGCTGCCAGAAAATATTGGTGAGATTACCGTCCCTCTGGGGGTACCGGAGATTCTCCGCCCTGGTGAAGATGTGACGGTGGTGACGTATGGAGCAAGCTGCCAGGTAGCCCTGGACGCGGCCGCGCAGTTAGCTGAAATTGGTATTTCCATCGAATTGATAGACGTACAATCTCTGCTTCCCTTTGATCTCCACCACACCATTGTCCAATCTCTCCAGAAAACTAACCGTATCCTCTTTCTGGATGAAGATGTCCCTGGCGGAGCTTCTGCTTACATGATGCAAGAGGTTTTAGAGAAGCAAGGTGGGTTCCGCTGGTTGGATGCCGAACCACGCACCCTGACTGCCCAGGAACATCGCCCGGCCTACGGCTTAGATGGCAATTATTTCTCTAAACCCAACACCGAAGATATTTTCCGGGTTGTCTATGAGATCATGAACGAATCTAACCCGGCCCGGTATCCCGATATTTATTAGTTTCGAGTTCTAAACCAGAAACTGACCCAGGAGTAATTATGGCAACAGAAATCATTATGCCCGTTTTGGGAGAAGGGGTTATTGAAGGGCAGATTGCCCGGTGGTTGAAAAAGGAAGGGGATAAGGTCAACCGGTTTGAACCGATTCTCGAAATTGAAACGGACAAGGTGACTACAGAAGCAACGGCTGAGGTGGCCGGCGTGCTGCTGCAGATTTTAGTGCGTGAAGGGGAAACGGTTCCGGTGGGTACAGTATTGGCCTATCTGGGCGAGGCCGGAGAGCAGGTAAGCGGCACACCTGCGGCCGCGCCGGAACTCACCCCCATGAAAATAGAGTCAATGCCTACCAGCAGCAAAGGAATCAATGGTCATGCCGGTGCCGCCGAGCGTTCTCTCAATAATTGGGCCAGCCCAGTAGTCAAACGGATGGCGGCTGAGCATCAATTGGATTTGCGCCAGATTAGTGGCAGCGGCCGCGATGGGCGCATTACTAAAAAGGATGTGATGGCCTATCTGGAGTCCCCCGCCCCGGTCAAAGAAACAGCCCCGGAAAGTGTAGAGATCGCGGCTGAACCTATTGCCATACCCACAACCACACCAGCATCCGCACCCCGCCCCACCCCATCACCAACGGTACCTGCCCCTATCGCCACTCCCGGCCTGGCCGACACCCTCAGCCCGCTGACCAATATGCGCCGGGCTATTGCCGACCACATGGTGATGAGCAAACATACCAGCCCTCATGTCACCACTGTCTTTGAGTTTGATTTTACGGCCGCCGCCAAACATCGCCAGGCCCACAAAGCGGCTTTCGCCCAGGATGGGGCTAACCTCACTTTCACCGCCTATCTGGTAGCCGCGACGGCTCAGGCCCTCAAGGCCCACCCGATGGTTAACAGCAGTTGGAGTAATGAAGGGGTGATTTTGCGGCGCAATATAAATGTGGGCATTGCGGCCGCGATTGAAGATGGTCTCATCGTGCCCGTGATCAAAGATGCCGACAATTACAATCTGCTGGGGTTGGCCCGTGTCATCAACGATTTAACCAACCGTGCCCGCAACAAACAGCTCAAACCTGCCGATGTGCAAGGGGGAACCTTCACCATCACCAATCATGGCGTTTCCGGCAGCCTCTTTGCTACCCCCATCATCAACCAACCCCAATGTGGCATTTTAGGTGTAGGCAAAATTGAAAAGCGAGTCAAAGTCATTAACGACGCCATCGCCATCCGGCCTATGGCTTATGTCAGCTTTACCTTCGATCATCGCATTCTGGATGGAGCTTCAGCCGACCATTTCGTCTCCACATTAAAAGAGTTGATTGAGAATTGGCAGTAAGCAAAATACCATGCAGAAAAAAGAGCCGTTGGCAGAGGGTGCCAACGGCTCTTTACTATCTAGCGACTTAATAACCACTAACGGATGATTACTGGGTTTTACGTGGTTCAACCGTAATTCTCAGGGCTGTCCTCTCCTGATCGTCAATATCCACTTCCACAAAATGGGGCACACAAATTACATCTACCCCCTCTTCTAACAAATACCCTCTGGCAATAGCAATGGCTTTGACGGCCTGATTAACAGCCCCGGCCCCAATAGCCTGCACTTCCGCCTTTTTGTTTTCACGTACCACGCCGGCGATTGCGCCTGCGACGGATGCGGTGCGAGAACGAGCCGATACTTTGATAACATCCATGATTCGCCTCCTGGCTTCTGTTGTGGCAGGCCACAGTTATTGTAAAAGTTTCTTACACGTTGAATTGTATGCAGGACAGTCACTCTTTGTCAAGATGGGGAGATTTATAGCTGTCAATAGGAATTTTGGGTGGGGTTAAAACCCTGACGTTTCTGGCCGTTGGTAAGCAATGAGCTTGTGTACAACCCGCAGTTCCAGAGGGAAATGGTAAAAACGAGTGTGATAACGCCAGGATGAGACCGCTCTGAGCAGACGGCGGCGCAGGCTGGTTAATTTAATATCGGTTGAAGTGGGGTAATAGGCGTTAATCACACGCTCAAAATCATAAATACGCTGCTGCAAAGTTGGCTTAATCCAGGGCATCTGGCTGCTGCGCCGTTGCGAAAAGTTGAGCCAGGCAGGGGCGATCCATTCCTCTAAGGTTTGAGGGAAAGCGAACCCTTCGGCCTGAGCTTCATCGTATAAATCACCGGCCAGGGGAACGGGGGTGTATAGGTACATGATGATTTCCGTGGCCGGATTCACCTGTTTGACTTTGCGAATAAACTCCATCGTTTCTACCAAATCCCTATCTGCGTCCGGTGGGTTGCCCATGACGAAAGACATCTCTGGCACGATACCCCACTGTTTCATAATGCGAGCCATTTCCAGGGTTTTCTCTGGGGTGAGTGTTCCCCCTTTGTCCATCCGTTTGAGTGTTTCGGCCGAGCCAGATTCTGCCCCCAGGAAAACCATTTTGAGACCGGCATCACGCATGAGCTGCCAGGTCTGATCGTTGAATTTGAGCATGGTGTCAATACGCCCTTCCCCCCACCAGGCCAGGCGTAAATCCATGATCCGCTCCGAAAATTCAGCTACCCGCTCCTGATGAACAAAGAAATTGTTGTCGTAAAACTCAACGGCATTAACGTTCCAGCGGGCGACGTATTGGTGTATAACATCGGCTACTTGCCCGGCAGTTTGGGGATACCATTTACCGTTGACCATGTTAACGACAGCACAGAAGTTACAGAAAAAGGGGCAGCCGTAACTGGAATGGTAGCCCAGAGTGCGAGTTCCCAGGAAGGTGTGGCGTAGGTAACGGGCTACGGGTACGCGGTCAAGGTTGAAGGGGGGGAGTTGATGCGGCCGCGGAATTGGGGCCAGCATATTGCTCACCGGTAAGCCCGCCTCATCCTTGTAAGCCAGCCCAGGGATGCTGGCAAAATTCTGGCCCCCTAACTCCAATTCGCCAAGCAGGGCTAGAAACACCATTTCCCCATGTCCCCGTACTACAAAATCTACAAAATCAGAGCGCAGGGCCACATCCCAATGTTGAGTGGGGAAATAACCACCCCAAACGATGATCAGGTGAGGGTAGCGGCGTTTGAGTTCCTGGCACAAGGGGACAGCTTGCTGTAACTGCGGCCCCGGCATGACGGTGACGGCCAACACGGGATTGGATCCCATCTGCTGAATACGGTTGTCCAGATGTTCCAGAGGGTTATCTTCCAGATTACCATCGGCAATACTGTATTCGTATTTACCTTCCAGGACTGCCCCAACAGCCAGCAAAGAAAGGGGAAGCACTGGCTTACGGCTGGTGGATGATTGGGGATTGTAAAAAAGGATGTGTGGTTTCATAGGGGGTTGATGGTTTATTGGTATATTAGTGTATTAGTAAAACCAACACACTAATACACTAATACACTAATCACCGGGTCTTGTTTGTGTCCGCTCTAAAACAATGATGAAATGATCCCCCCAGCCGCGCCACCAGGAAGCGGTGGCCTGATCAAGATGGCTGAGGGTGCGGAAGAGGCGAGGCCAACGGTGAACAAGGTGTTCCAGGTAGCTGGGGGGCAGCCAGAATCCCAGGCTTTCGGTTTGGATAGAATGGAACCAGGGAGCGAACGCCTGCCTTACCTGCCGGGCGGATGGATACCAGATAGAAATGTGGCTGTCGCCGATTTTAGCCTGGGCGCGGCCGCGAAACCGCCTCAGGGCTGTTTTTAGCTCCCCATGCAGCCCGTACCAGGCCAACTCCCAGGGGCAGACTGGTCCCATGGGCACCAGCACAGCCTTGCCACCTGGTTTGACCAAAGAAGCGACGGTTTGAGCCAGCGGCCGCAAATCCTCAATGGTGTTGAGGCCGCCGAAGTTGGAGAGGATGCCGGAGAAGGGGGGCGGGGTTGAGAGATTGAGAGATTCAGAGATTGGAGACTGGAGACTGGAGACTGGAGACTGGAGACTGCTCACGGCTAATGGCTGACTCAATGTCTGAAGTGCCATTTGCCGCACCTGTATCTTGTCACTCAAACCGGCGCGAGCGGCTTTCGCAGCCGCGACTTTGACCATTTCAGCCGAACCATCGGTGGCGGTGACGTGCATGCCGTGTTGGGCCAGCCAGAGGGCGTCTTCGCCGGTGCCGCAGGCCAGTTCCAGGATGTGGTCCCCCGGTTGGAAATGACGGGCGAGGTGAGGCCAGACCCGCGGCCGCAGCCATTGCCCCAATTGAGAGTGGGTAAAGCTCTCATCATATTCTGCGGCAAAGGCGTCGAAGGCTGTTGAATCAATCATCGGTGTCCTACCATGCTTCTTTAGTGCGGTCTTGGGTGGGCCAGCCTTGACCGGCGGGGACAGTTTCTTTTTCCTTTTGGGTGAGGGCCATACCGATGCGGCCGCGTTTTGCATTCATATACATCTTGGCCATCTGCCAGTAGTTACGGGAGCCAGCCCGCCTGGACCGGTTCAGGTTCACCTCATTCACCATCCAGCGAGTGGCATGGTCATAAAAGCGGCGCGAATATCGCCCGGTCACCTGCAAATCCCGGTCGGTACGCTGCTCCCAGGCCAGGTGAGTTGTCACCCGTTCCGAAATTTCATTGTAAAAGGCAGTATCTTTGATGGGATAAGCGACTGTCGTCAAGAACACATCTGGGTTTGACTTTTTCAAATGATCCACGGTCGCTTCAATGTCACTCACGACTTCCCCTTCATACCCCAACATAATAAACATCCCTACCTCAATCCCTTTTTGCTGGAGCATTTTAGTCTTAAACTGCACATCCGTCACATCTGCCTTGCGCTTCATAGCGTCCAGAATGCGCTGCGAACCACTTTCAGAGCCGATCCAGAGCCGGTAACAGCCCATCTCGGCCAGAGCCTCAATCACCTGGTCATTGAGCCGGTCGGCGCGACTGATGCACTCGAACGGCACACGCAAGCCACGCCGTTTGAGTTCAGTCGCGAATTCCAGGAACCAGCGGGGGTGAATGGTCAGCACATCATCAGCATACCACAGTTGATCCGGCTGATACGTTTGCACAATCCACTCCACCTCATTGGCGGCGTCGGCAACGGAGCGGCGGCGGTGGGTGTGGCCGAAGACGGAATGGCTGCACCAGGTACAGGTATACGGGCAGCCGCGTGCCGTGATAAGGGAGACAGAACTGAGGCCATGATGGGTTTTCCAGGTGTCCAGATAGCGAGGCATATCAATCGCTTCCCGATCAGGCCAGGGCTGGGCAGAAAGGTCTTTGATCTGTTCGCGGGGCAGGTTGCGAATGGTTTGCCCGGCTTCATTGCGGAAAATCGCCCCATTGACGCCGTAGAGCTGATGCACACCTTCCTGGGTGATGCGAGGGATCAGCTCTTCCAGGGTTAGCTCCCCTTCACCAACCACAATGACATCCGCCCCGGCATTCAGGTACTCCTCGGCATAAGAGACTGGCTCTGGCCCCCCCAAAATGACCTTGGCCCCTTGCTCCTGGCAAAAACGCATCATGGTCAGGATGTTCTGTTTGGTCATCAGGTTGCAATATAAGCCAACGAGGAATGGGCGGGTATGCTGCACGTGGGCGCGGAACTGCTCCAGGGTGCGGAAGGTGCTGTCCCATAAATCTACGGCAAACCCTTTGGCTTTGAGGTGGGAGGAAAGGTAGAGCAGCCCCAGGGTGGGGTAAGGCTTCATAATCTGTTTTTCATGCTCATCTTCGGCGATGAAGTAGCCGTGTGAAAGAAGGATGTCCATTGGGTGTTGTCCTGGAAAAATATGGATGAAAAGAAGATGGATAACGATGGGAAATGTATATCCGCTGCTATATGGGTGTTATGGGAAAAGCTATGGATGAAAGGATTATGGGCAAAAAGCAGCGGTCTATTATCTTTGACCAACTGGCCACTGCTAACAGCTTACTATTCCTGTGGGGTGGGCGCGGCCGCGTCCTCTAAGCGCATGTGGGGCAGGGCAGCAATCCCCTGGTGGGGGATGGCGGCCAGGCGGTTGAGTTTGAGCCGGGCCAGGGGTAAGGTGAGAAAACGGTAGAAGATAGCGGCCGCGACCCGCAGTTGCCCCAGCCTGATTTTCCCCTGCTGCCACTCTTGCCGCAGCTCCCGCCACTGTTTGCGGCCGCGAAACTCCTTATGCAGCACCTGATGCAGCTGCCGGTAAAACGCCGTCGTAAACGGCCCCCGGTACATCATCTCCAGGTCAGCGGAATCTACCCAATTTTGCTTGTCTCCCAGTTGTAACTTCACATTTTCATAAAACTTCGTCCCTGGCAGCGGATAAGAGACAGACATGCCAATGTCATCTGGTTGACAGTCACGCACCATCTGCAACGTCTTCTCAAGATCGGCGCGGGTCTCGCCAGGGTAGCCAAATTGGAGAAAAAAAGCCACCCGAACCCCAGCCGCCCGCAAACGGCGCGTGGCTTCGTAAATTTGCTCTACGGTCGTGCCTTTATCCATGGCATTGAGAATCTTCTGGGAGCCAGATTCTGCCCCCATCCACACAATGTCGCAACCAGCACGAGCCAGGGCAGAAACAGCGTCATCCTTACGTACCATCAAGTCAGCCCGACTGAGGCATTTGAACGGCACACGGGCGTCCAGCTTTTCGACCCAATCGGCAAATTGGGACCACCAACCCGGTTTCAGACCTACGATGTCATCGGCCAGCCAGATGTAATCGGGTTGGTACGTTTCTTTGAGCCATTTGAGTTCGCGGGCGACGTTTTCCGGACTGCGGGAGTTGTACCGTTGGCCCCAAATTGGTTTGGCACACCAGTTGCAATGGTAGGGGCAGCCTCGTGTGGTCACCATGTTCATAGCGTAATAGCCATGCCGTTCGTACCAGATTTTTTTATACCGGGGCACATCTACTAAGTCCCAGGCTGGGAACGGGAGATCATCTACTTGTTTGATGTCGGGGCGGCGGGGAGTGAAGTGAGTTTCGAGTTTTGAGTTTCGAGTTCTGCTGACTGGCTGACTGCTATCGCCGTTGTGGGAGTAGGCCAGGCCGAGGATGTTGTTCAGACTGGTGGAGTGGTGGTGGCTCAGGTGGTCCAGCAGTTGGGCCAGGGTTAGTTCCCCTTCGCCTAACAAAACAAAATCAGCTCCATGTTGAAGATAGCTCTCAGCGTGGTCAGTAGCGTCTGAGCCGCCAATGATGACGGGGATGTTCCGCTGCTGGGCCATCTGGATCATGGTGAAAGCGGCTTCACGCATCCGGGTCAGGCACATTTTGGACAGGTAGTTGAAGTTATCTTCGTAGATGATGGCATAATCAGGCTGCTCACGGTCGAGCGCGGCCGCGAACTCAGCTTCATTCTCGGCCAACATGGCATCAAATAGGGCCACTTCATACCCCCGCTGGCGCATAAAGCTGGCGGCATACAGTGTGCCCAGAGGGGGATATGGCTGCATAGCCTCATACAGCTTGGGGTCAAATTTCAGGTAGTAAGATTGAGCGAAGAGAAGTTTCATAGGGCGAGTTTGCGGATTTGCGAGTTTGCGGGTGGAAAAGTTACTCCGTTACCCGCATAGTTGCATACTTGTTCAGGATGCGTTGGCTGTGGGCGTCAAAGTGCCCTTTGCACCAGTCAGGGGTGAACGATGTTTCTGAGTTGACCCGGCTGTCCTGGCTAAAGCGGTGGATTTTGCGCTGCATCTCCCACTGCTCCAGCCAGTTTCCGGGGCGGGTGCGGAGAAGTTGTTCCAGAGGGGAGCGAAGGGCGCGGCCGCGAGCCGTATTTGTGAGCGTGGTTTTGCCTGGCCCTTCGGCATTGGGTAAAAAGTTGTGTACCCAGCCGTTGAGTTGGCGCAGTTGTTGATATACGGCGAAGCCGGTAAGGGGTACCATCTGGGCGATTTCGCGGGCGATATACAGGTTGTGGGTTGGGAAAGCCAGGGCACGTTCGGTAACGAAATAATTGGGGCAAAGGGTGATGCCGCGTCGGGCCGCCATACGCACAAGCAAAATGACCATAGCCCGACATGACCAGAGATGGTCGTTTTCGGTGACGATGAAATAATCAATATCTACATCCCCATAAGGGTTATCTACCGCCAGTGAGCCGGTGACGGCAACCATTTTGACAAATGGGAGTGAGCCGATGAGGCTGCCATAATAACAGGCGGCGGGCCATAGTTCGTTAGCGGCCGCGAGCCTCTGCTGCCTGATGTGGACCAACTGTTCCCGCCCTGGCAGGGTGAAAAACTCCTGCTCACGGGAGAGCCGATGGGGCACCAACCGACCGTTGCTTAAAATCTGCTGCACGGTACTGACAGGGGCAGGCACTTCAATGAGATAACGATGAATTTCCCCCAGGGTAAGGGGGTAATCGAAGATATCCACATAAGCTACCGTGCGGATAATTGCTTCTTCAACAGGTTGCAAGTCGTTCATAGAGAAGATAAATGGTGGTTCAATTTGGGTTTAATGCGTCAGGTAGGGCCATCTTTGCTAAGACGCATTGTAACATACCCCCCACTATTTAGAGGATAAACAAAGACACATTGTTTTTCCGCCAACATCGGTCAGCAATTGAGCCTGACGAAAGTTGGGGATTATACCGGAACACGCAAGACGTTGGGTAGGGGCACCTGGGTGCTTGCAACCGTGATCTTCCCCCGTTATGCTCTCCCAGATGCGTAGACCAAACCTGTTCATCTTTCTTATTTTTCTGGCCCTGGCCTTGTTCCCTTATGGTTGGTTGGCCCGTTTATGGCCCCCTTTTGGTTTGTTTGTAGATTGGCTTTTTGCGACGGAGATGGCTCACCATATTGGGCACAGCGTGGTTTTTGCTACGTTGGGCTGGTTTTTGCTGACCGTATTCCCTGCCCTACGAGAGCGTTTTGGCCTTTACATCATTCTCATTGGGGTGATGGGAGCAAGTCAGGAGTTATTGCAGCTTTGGTATAAGCAGCGGCCGCTGGGGATCAATGATGGTAAAGATTTACTGGTAGATGTCGCGGCCGCAGCCATCTTCTTCTTACTTTACCACCAGATAAACAACCTCCGCACTCACGCCATTCAATAAAGTTCTGGAGTCTGGCAGTTTTTAGTCTGACCACTGGCTATTAGCGTATTGGTGCATTGGTTATTACCGCCGGTGAAATCAATTTTCGCCCGAGTCCAGTAAAGTTAGCCAGGGATGAAAGGTGGCGCGTTGATACATTGTCACCAGCTTGACACAAATTAACCTGTGTGTTAATGTCACAGGTGCTATTGGCAAGGCATCTGTACAGACAAACACAATCAGCAGATTGCCCCGCCATGATTTACTGTTTTTTGTTTGATTGGAGGTTTTGATTCAATGACAGAGCGTGAAACTGGAACTGTGAAATGGTTTAGCAATGATAAAGGCTACGGCTTTATTGCCCGTGAGGATGAAGCAGAACGTGATGTGTTCGTTCATTACAAAGAAATTCGGGGCAATGGCTTTCGTTCTTTGCAGGAAGGACAGCGAGTAGAGTTTACCCTCGGTGAAGGGCAGAAAGGGCCGGTTGCCCAGGATGTTATTCCTCTCTAAACCGTAACTGATTCAGCCTAAAATAAAAAGGGCGCGGCCGCAAGGCCACGCCCTTTTTTTATTGCCGTGGGCGATTGTTTAGGAACTGGCCGCGGCCGCATTTGACTCCAAAACCTGATCCACAAAAGCAAGCAGCATATCTATCGGTACTGGTTTGGCCCAGAATACATTACACAACCTCTGTAAACCATCTACTACTGGGTTCTCATTGGTCTCAGCCGAGATACCGATAATTGGGATAGAACAAGTTTGGGCTATATTCCGAAGCATTTGCGCCGCCTGATATCCATTTACTTTTGGCATCTCCCCATCCATCACAATCAGATCAGGCTGATGTGCAATGGCTAAAGAAATCGCATCTTGCCCATCACTGGCCTCCAAAAGCTCAGCCTCAGGCCGAGCCAACCGGAATACGGCTACCAGGGTGGAACGCATAACATCGCTATCATCGGCAACTAAAATTTTACCCATCACCCTAACCTCCCTATGTCTATAGGCATTGGGATCGGCTTATCATCACCCAGAGTATGGGCAACGACTAATTCACTGGGTACGATCAGGAAACCGGTCACAGCCAGAACGAGCTGTAATCTTATTCTTCACCTGTTTTTTCAGAAGATGGGTGGGCAATGATGTAAGACAGGTCTCCCCTATCTACCTATCTGTTAAGTATGGCGTACGGATCTTACAAAAATAGTTTCTAATATTCACCTGTTTTTCACGCCAGTTTGCCGCATGATAACCGTTTGAGGGCAGCCACTAAGGGCAGCTATTCACCTCACAGAAAATGATAGATATGAATGCTTATCTTGTCCGTTATAACGAACGGGAGGAGGGTAAATTACGGTTTACCGCCAGTAAGTCTCATGCCCAGGCTGAGAAAAGCATAAAGGATTGTTTGGATGAGGGATCGTCGCGGCCGCAGTTTCAGGCTATCTTGCATAATATAAACGGCTTCTAACCAACGGCGCTGCCGGGTACGGAGTAAACTCAACGCCCACAACACTTCAGCTTGTTTATCCCTATCCCCTAATTGAGCAAATAACTCAGACGCATCGCTGTAGCAGCGTCCAGCCTGCTCATACGCTCCCTGTGAGCGATGCAGCTCCCCTAAATTGGCGATGGTTTGAGCCTTTCGGTTGATGTCTCCCGCCTGGGTGAAAAGGTCATGGGCTTGATGAAGGGCGGCCGCGGCCGCGTCATAATTCCGTTGAAATCGTTGGATAACGCCGATATTATTGAGCATCTCCCCCTGGCCCAGATAATCTTCTTGAGCCGCAAAGAGGGGCGCGGCCGCATTAAAGGTCGCCAAAGCCTCATCATATCGGCCTGACTTAAATTGGTGTAAACCTTGTTCTTTGAGTTGGGTAGGTGTTGGATTCATAGCTATTTACCATTGACGATTTTAGATTGACCTTTCATCCTAACCTGGTCAAGCCAGAAGAGATTTATCCACAGATTTCACACATGAACACAGATTTGTTTTTATCTATGTACACCTGTGTCATCTATGGATAACTTCTTGTTTTCTGTACAAGAAGTTGACTCACATGGCACTATAATCGTCAACCGTAAAGTGAAAATCGTAAATAGCTAAAAAGTAATATCCAGAATTGCTTCAGCAATGCCGCGCAGTTGTTTCACATTCATGGTACTCAAGCGCATAGCGGTTTCTAAATAGGCAATGTTCACTGGTTCGGCAATAAATTTCTTCATGGCTGGGGGCAGCTCTTCCAACCGTTTCAACATTTTTTGTTCGGCTTCATGGCGAGCCAGCGGACCATGTGAATCTTCCGCGAAATAGCCGATGGAATAACCCAACGCCTGGCCCAATTTTTCTAAATGAAGCAGGGGAATGGGTTGTTGGCCCGTTTCATACGCTGTGAGCAGATTGGCAGACATACCAACCTGCTCCGCTATTTCTTCTACCCCTTTGCCCGCATTCAGTCGGGCCTGCTGCAGCAGGATACCTATCATACGATGGCGTAGATTGAGTACATCTTTGTAACTATTGGCGGGTGAGTCACTGAGCGTGTGGCTGCCCCAGAAATGGGCCATGGGCACATCTAAAAACATGGCTAACACTTCTAATTCCGGCAGGGAAATGATAGTCTCCCCTTCTTCAGCCTGATGAAACTGTTCGGTGGTAAGTCCCAATACCTCAGCACATTCTTCAACGGAACGCCGCGCATACTTCCGGGCATCTTGAATGAGAACGCCTAAGATTTTGGCTCTGGTCACATCGGTTTCTTTCATGATGCCTTTTCCTCTATTCCTTACGCCAAGACGGTAATTTACAAGACATAAAATTATAACAATGGGATATTAACAATAAATGATGAGTTTCGCAATATGGGAAATGACGATAAGGAGACTGGAGATTGGAGACTGCACACTGCTAAACGCTCAATGCTCACTAATCACTGCTCACTGTTAACAGCCTGGTTCCCGATTGAGCGCGGCCGCGCTCCGTTCTGCCCCCTGTACGGCCGCCGTCCACGGCCCGGCCAATCGAATCGTTTCACAGTAAGCATCATAGGCGGCCGCAAAGTTCCCCGCTCGCTCATAAATATCCGCGGCAAACAGATGGAAACCGGGTTGGGCCAATGTAGCCGGGGGAATCTGATTAAACCGTTCTTCAGCCAACACCTCTTGCCCCGATGCCCGATACACCACACCCAAGTACAGGTTCGCGGCCGCGTCATTGGGTAATCTCTTCACAACCGGTTCCAGCAGCTCCTGAGCCGCACTTAAATTACCCACCGTCACAAACAACTGCCCCAATCCCACCGGTACAGCAGGGTCATACACGGTGGGAAACCATGCGCCCAACCGATTTGGCCGGTACCATTCAGGCCAATGGGCTGAAATCGGGCGGGGATTATGCCAATCTACTACCAAAGAAGATGCCTCTGCCGTATAGCGTAAATAGAGAACATAGAGATGATCATAATAAACTGGCACCCAATCAGCCCGGTCGAGCAAGGCCAATAAAACTGCCCGATCTTGCCCATGGCGCAGCAAAATCAGATTGCTGCCAAACTGATCAGCTACCTGAGGCACATCAGTTCCCGTCTGAAACAAATTGATTGCCGCCATCACCTGCTCTGGCTGATACACCTCTAAGCGACCATCGGTGAAGACACTTTTTTCCCCCAACGCAAACAGCACGTATCCCCCGTCCCCCAAATTATGCAGAATAGGACCGGGCAGGTTATGCTCCTGGATGAAGCTCAACGCCAGGATGGGGAACCGCTCATTGGTGACACCGAGGCCAAATTGCCGTTCGCCGGAGCGATAATAAGCGTTTGTCACCAGCAGCGGGATCATGATCAGGGTAAAGATGGCCGCGGCCAGACGGCTGCCCCAGGCGAGATAAGGGATGGTCGCGGCCGCGATCACCCCATCCTCAACCGCGTCAGCCAGATTGAGAAGCAGAGCAAACCCGGCCACAAAGGCAAACAGGGGCAAATTTCGTACCGCCAGAAAAGCCAAATACAAAAACGCTAACCAGATCATTCCCAGGCTCACTGGCCAGCGTCGCTTATTCAGGGCAAAACTCCCCCCCGAAAGAACAAGCAACAAAATAAAGCTAACAAAGGTCAAATTCAGCCCAGCAAATTGTAGGATGGGGCGAAACTCATCAATGAGAAAGGTGAAATTGTGCCCCGGCCCAATCTGGCGCAGCAGCTGCAGCGGGAAAAGAACCCCTTGCAGACCATACGGGTTGAGGAAACAAACCAGGCTGACAATAACAGCCGTGAGACTCACCTGCCCCCACCAACGTGTACTAAGAGCAAAAGCCTGGGCAGTTAGGGAGCGGGGAAGACGCGGCCGCAGCCACAACCATAACCCCTCGGCCCCTACAAAGAGCCAGAGCAGCACTGGCCCCAAAATAAACAGGGTGTGACTGTTCGTCCAGATTATTTGCCCCAGAGGCAGCCCGATGAGCCACCCTAGCCGCCCATCTTGCCGGTAACGCATCAGGCAAAGTAAGAAAAGGGGCAAAAACAGGTAGCTGATCAGCTCTGGGCGGACAAAAAAGCGGTTGTGTGCGGCCGCTAACGTCAAAAGCATCGCTGATATTACTACCCAACGGGGTACACCAGGCCGCAGCCATAGAAACAGAGCAAAGGCTACCAGCAAAATCGCCGCTTTGGCTAAAATTAGCCAATTGATTCCCCCAACCTGAAACAGCCCAAACAAAAGCAGGGTAAACAGCCAACGCATCTCAATCCAGGGTTGATCAGCAAAAGCATAGCTGAAGGGGTCAGTGCGAGGAATGCCGTTGGTGACGATCCATTCTCCTGTTTTCAATTGCCACCAGAGGTCATAGGCTACCACCGTATGTAGGGCAAAAGCCAACAGGCAAAGAGGAATGGTCAGGAAAAGCAGCCGCTCCACCCACTGAGCCAGCAGGAAATCAAGCTGCGGCGGGGAAGGTGCGGCCGCAGCCAGCAGGATGGTCTTCTTTCTCTTCGCCACCCAGTTATTGTAGCTCCACTAGACGGGTGAAGCTATACTCCTGTGAGAACAAGGATGAATTATGAAGGATGAATTATGAAAGGACCTCATATAATGGAGGTTATGCCAAAATCGGCAAAAATAATAGATCAACTTTAACGAGGAATTAGATGGTCAAACAAATCAGGCTTATTAAAATGGTTTTTGTTTTGCTTATGCTCAGCTTTGGCGGTGGTCGGAATGCGGCCGCGACCCCACCAACTTTCCCGGCTACAGTGCGTTTTATCGAAAACCAGGGGCAATGGGATACGGCCGCTCGTTTTCGGGCCACCACCCGCGATGGCGTTCTCTGGCTCACCGATGATGCCCTCTGGCTAAGCTACCGGCAAGCAGAGCAAGGACAGCTCAATATTCGCCTCACCTTCCCCGGCCACAACCCCCAGGCCCGGCTAGAACCGTTTAACCGCCAGGATGTGGTCATCTCCTACTTTCGCGGCCAGGATCGGGCCAACTGGCATGGCGGGGTGCCGGTATGGGGAGGGGTCTGGGTACGTGATCTGTATCCAGGGGTAGATTTGCTATTGACCGGAGAAGATGGCCGGATTACACCGATTTTTGTGGGCGACGGGGGACCAGTAACGATGCAGATTGAAGGGGCCGATGAGGTGGAGCTGCGCGGCCGCGAACTCCTCTTCCATAGTTCGGCAGGCACCTTCACCTGGCCGGTATCAGGGGGCAGTGAGCAGTGGGCAGTCTCCAGCCTCCAATCACCAGTCTCCAGTCTCTCAATCTCCCACTCCCCTTCCAACTCTTCAGCCCTTATTTTCGGCACCTTCATCGGCGGGGAAGATGTCCTGCCTGATGCGGCTTATGACATTGCTCTGGACAGTCAGGAAAATGTGTACATGACTGGCTATACGGAAACAACCAACTTCCCCAATCAACCTGGTATGGCTCCAGAGCATGGCATTGATGTCATCATTACCAAGCTGCTGCCCGATGGCTCCGATCTGGCTTATGCCATCCACATCAACCCATCAGCCTTCAACCAACCTGACTGGGGCTATGGTATTTTTGTCAACGAGCAGGGTGAAGCCTACGTAGTTGGTGAGACCAACTCCGACGATTTCCCTATTACCCCGGATGCTTTCGATTCTAACTTTGTGGATGGGGAGGCATTTTTTCTCAAAGTGACTGCGGATGGCACCGATCTCCTGTACAGCACCTTTCTCGGTGGCTCTGATCTGGATGGGGCCAGAGCTATCTCTCGTGATCCGCAAGGGAATTTTTATATCACCGGGCAAACCTGGTCAGCCGATTTTCCTATTACGACCAACGCCCCAGACCCTACCCATAACGGGCTGCGCGATGCGTTTGTGACCAAATTAAACCCCAGCGGGACAGCGATCCTTTACAGCACCTTTCTGGGTGGTGCGGTACAAGAGCAGGGAATGGCCATTGTGGTAGATGCCGCAGGCCAGGCAACGGTAGCCGGCTGGACGAACTCGGCTAATTTTCCAACGACCAGCGGAGCATATGATGAGATATATAACGGGGCATTTGATGGGTTTGTGACCCGACTCAACAGCAGTGGCACGGCACTGATTTACAGCACCTTTTTAGGGGGAAGCAATGAAGATCGCATCAATGATTTAATTCTACATGATGGCGGCCGCGTGACCGTCACGGGCACCACCCTTTCTCCGTTCCCCACCACCCCAGGCGCGTACAACCCTACCCACCAGGGAGATTATGATGCTTTTGTGACCCAACTTAACCATAACGGCAGTGGGCTGATCTTTTCTACTTTTTTGGGAGGCACAGGGGAAGAGCGGGGATTTGGATTGAACCTGAGCAGCAGCGGGGATATCTTAGTGACCGGGCGCACCAGCTCGGCCAACTTCCCCACCACTCCAAATGCCTTTGATAGCAACCTCAACGGCCTGGCGGATGCCTTTGTGACCCGGCTCAATAGCACAGGCACAGCCGTTACTTATAGCAGTTTTCTGGGAGGAAATGATGTGGATGAGGCCCATACCGTTACTGTTGGCCTCGATGGGAGCTTATTTTTAGCTGGTACGACCCGCTCGGCTGATTTTCCGGTGACGCCGGGGGCTTATCGCACTACTATCAATGGGGATTATGATGTTTTCATCGTCAAGATGACTGTCTCGCAGCTTTTAGATATTTATCTGCCGCTTCTTCTACGCCCTTAAATTGAATGTGAGGCGTGATTTTAATTCTAAATCACGCCTCACCAATCACCCGGCAAATATTTACCGGTAATCTCCATCGCCACCGATGCGGCCGCGTTCCAGGCGTGAGAACAGTTTAGTCAAATTAGCCTCAGCTACCTCTCCCAGAGTCAGGTCTAACTCTGTACAAATTTGCGTCAGATACCACAACACATCTCCCAACTCCTGTTTGAGAGCCTCCCGGTCCGCTTCATCAATCACCCCATCTTTGTCCCGGAAAATCTTTTTGATCTTGCCGGCCAGTTCCCCGGCCTCATTCATCAGCCCCAATGTGGGGTAAACAATCGGGTTATTCATAGGAATCGCCCGCCATGTTTTGCGGGATTCCTGTTGATACAAGGTAAAACGATCATCAATCATAAATTAGCCCTTCATTATCCCGTATAACGATCTATTTCAACAACTTTTCCCCATAAGCAAACAAAGCCGGGGTACCACCCGTATGCCAAAAGAGAACGGTCTGCTGCCGGGTAAAGGCGCCCCAGCGAATGAGATCAATCAGCCCGGCCATGGTCCGACCGGTGTAAACAGGATCGAGCAAGATACCTTCTAGTTGGGCCATCATCTGGACTGCTTCCCGCTCTGGGTCGCCCAACACTCCGTACCCATCCCCCAAATAATCATCATTAACTTCCACTTTATCCAAAACAGAGATGGTGCCCAGTCCCAGGTGAGTAGCGGTGGCGGTAGCCAGGGCTGCCACCTGCATTTTTAGATCGCTGGCTTCCTGGTCTATACTGATGCCGATGATCTGGCCGCGAAAGTTGTAGAGGTGTGCCCCCAGAGCTAACCCGGCCTGGGTGCCCCCGCTGCTGCTGGCGATGATGATGAAATCTATGTTGTGCTGCGCGGCCGCGATCTGCCCCATCAACTCTTCCATAGCCAGCACATACCCGGCGGCTCCCATTACATTGGAGCCACCCAGGGGAATGACAAACGGGGTGCGCCCCATTTTCTTGACCTGAGCCACCAATTCGGCCAGCCGTTCAGAGCGCGGCCGCGAGCCAGTCCAGTATAAATGTGCCCCCAATAGTTTGTTCAGGAGCAGGTTGCCGGTCAGGGTGGCTGGTGGCTCCCCGTTGAGAAGTAAGCTGCAAGAGAGGCCACAATGGGCGGCCGCGGCCGCGGTCTGGCGGCAGTGATTACTTTGCGGGCTGCCCACCGTAATCAGATGATCACATCCCTGAGCCAACGCTTCCGCCAGGAGAAATTCCAGCTTGCGCGTTTTATTGCCCCCTCCAGCAAGCCCCGTTTGATCGTCCCGTTTAATCAACAAGCGGGGGCCGCCCAAGTGACGACTTAACCGTTCTAACGGTTCCAGGGGGGTTGGTAGATGGGCCAGGGGAGTACGTTTAGGGTAGTTGGGGGTCATAGATAGCTCGTGTGAGGGCTGTTGATAGTTAGTCGTAACAACAAAATCGGCAAAGCTCGTGGATATAGTCAAGGTGACAACAACGAATTTGAGGAAAAAATGAAGGGGAAGTAAGTTCGCTTCTTCCTTAAATTCATGGTTGCTTTAATCGCCAACGCACCGCTTATTATACCTCTCCCGGCTGAAAGAGGCGCAAAAAAAGCCGGATTGTCGTTGAACAACCCGGCTTTTAGGTGAAACATAATACGTGAGCTGAGAGCCTCACGTATCATGTTCTATACATCATCCAGTCAATTGTTACGGCCGGGCGATGATTGGTAAATAGATGGTTGGTGTAGCTGGTGGAGCCAGGGTGGTGAAGGAGAAGGCCGCAGAATATGGGCTGCTGCCGGCGCCGTTAGTAGCCAGGACCCGCCAGTAATAGGTTGTCTCATAGGTCAGGTTGGTGGTGGGAGTATAGGTTGTCCCGCTGATGTTATTGGCTGAAAGGACGACATTGGCAAACCCCGCATCCGTAGCTACTTGAATGGCATAAGAGGTTGCACCCGCGGCCGCGTTCCAGGTAAAGGTTGGTTGTAGCGGCTGATCCGTCGCCCCATTCGCCGGGGTGATCAGGGTTGGGGCGGAAGGAATCACCTCAACGGTAGTGAAGGAGCGGGCCGTTGAGTAGGAGCTAAGGCCACAATCGCCGGAAGCCTGGACGCGCCAATAATATGTTGTGCCGTTATTCAGGGCACTGGCTGGAGTATAACTTGTCCCTGTGACTCCGTTGGCCGTCAATACAACGTTGGTAAACCCGGCATCAGTGGCAACCTGAAGGTTGTAAGCTGTTGCCCCGGTTGCGGCCGCCCAGGTAAGCGTAGGCTGAACCGGCTGTCCAGTGGCCCCATTCGCCGGGCTAACCAATGTGGGGGTTGCCAAATTGCCGGCCAGGACATTCAGGGTCATATTAACCGTGCGGGTAATCGTGCCATTGCTCCCGGTGACGGTGAAGGGATAGTTGCCCACGGCCGCGCTGGTCACATTGATCACCAACTGAGTAGCATCAGGGGAGGTTACGGGGTTTGCTCCAAAAGATGGGGTTGCCCCGGCGGGAAGCCCTTGCGTAGCCAGATTAACCGTGGCATTCAAGCCAAACCCAGAACTCACATACAATTTGCTATGATCATTGCTCCCCTGGCAAACATCAAAGGTATTGTCCATCGTAAAGAGGGGGTGGGGTTGCAACATAAACAGCCCCTGCTCAATCCCGCTAACAATAATCGTGCCACTGGGGAAGTAAGGATATACATGCCAGGCCCCATTAAAGTTAGCATTGTTATTAGCCGGGTAAATATCAAAATAACCAATTTCGCTAAGCTGGGCATTGGCGACATTGCTGCCGTCTAACATCCGCACCCCGGCCCGATAATTGGCCTGGAAAAGATAATCACCCTGGAAATATTGGTTGTGGTCAATGGAGGGATTGTTTGATTGGAAATACCCCATCATGACCGGTGCGTCCAAATCCCGCACATCCCATAGGTAAGTGCGGGTAAAATGCCCAAACTGCTGCTCATCCAGTTCATCATCCATCACCAGATATTGGTGATCATCCGTCAACCAGCCCTGGTGGGTGTAGCGTGAGCCAGCATAAGGGGTACGGGAGATTTGCACCGGGGTCGCTTTGTTGGTGACATTTACAATGGTCAACGTGTCTTCATTGTAAGCCCAACAAATTTCTTTACCCTGATGGGCAACATCAGGGCCATGATAAATTTCACATTGGGCGTCATGGGTGTATCCATCAGCACTGAAACAGCCGGCCGAAACGGGAGCTAAGGGGTTGGCAACGTTGACAAAATGCAGCCCCCCAGAGCAAATATTGCTGCCAAAGATAAAAGCATAGCCAGTTGCTTCATTAGTGGTAATGGTGTGCCCACGAGTTACCCCACTGTAATGGGCGGATGAGGCAAAAGTCACGGGGGGAGAGGCAACGGTCAGGAGTTGGTTGAGATCAAACACCTGCATTCCATGGGCACCGTTGCTATCAGAAACAACAAAAACATAGTTGTTGTATGTCTTAAGCTCCCGCCAGGATGAGTTGCCGGTGTGGGTGGGGAGATTCCCCAGGTAAACCGGAGCTGTCGGGTTGGTGATTTCAACAAAGGCGGTGCCATTGCTGCGCCCCATGATGGCAAATTCGCGGCCGCTTACCGGATCCGTCCACCCCCAATTAGCACTGCCATTGCCATTGCCAATGGTATTGAGCGGCATAAAGGAGAGTAGGTCCATGTTTTGACAGGGATAAATACCAGCCATTCCCCCAACACAAGGGGTACTGGAAAGTGGGGTCAACTGGGTCGGTTCTTCTCGATCACGCTCCAGACCAGCGTTGATCAAAGCCACCAACTCAGACCCGACTTCTTCTTCCGCTTGTAACCGGGGTATCAGGCTAAGGCCCACAAGCAGCAGCACGAATACGGGTAAAAGGAACAACAAATGACGAAAATGGGGTTTAGCAAGCATCTCTATTTCTACTCCTATGAATTAAGTTTCAAGTTCCAGGTTTCACGGTTTAGGTTATGAGTTCCTAAAGTTCTCCGGGTTTATTACTTTGGGGGAACTCCGCCCAGGTTACCTCTGCATCATGGAATCAAATAAGGGTCAACCATAACGGGTAAAAATTGGTAAGAATGGGGAAGCTGCGGCCGCAGGACAAACAACCCCTGCTCAATCCCGCTCACCACGACCACACCACTGCTAAAAAACGGGTACACACTCCATGCCCCGTTAAAAGCCGGATTATCATTGTCTGGATAAATGTCAAAGAACCCATACTCCGTCAGGTTGGCATTGGCAATATCCGCCAGGTCTAAAATGCGTAAGCCGCTGCGATAATTGGCCTCATAAGCAAACCGCCCTACCACATACAGATTGTGATCAATAGACGGCACATCGGCTGTGTAATAGCCTATGAGAATCGGATCGGTGAGAGAGGCCACATCCCAGATATAGGTACGTGTGCCATGCCCAAAATTAGACTCATCCAACTCATCATCCACCAGCAGGTACCGGTGATTTTCTGTTAGCCACCCCTGGTGGGTATAGGCTGAACCAGGGTACGGTTCTCGAGCCAGCATCACCGGAGATGCTTTGACTGTTACATCCACAATCGTCACCGTATCCTCATTGGAATTAAAACAAATCTCCTTACCATAATAGGCCGTATCTGGTCCGCGATAAATGACGCATTGAGCATCATGGGTATACCCATCAGCACTAAAACAGCCGGCAAAGACCGGCACACGGGGATTCTGAATATTGATCATGTGTAGCCCCCCGCTGCACGTGCTGCTCCCCACCGCGTAAGCATAACCGCTTTGTTCATTGATGGCGATATTATGGGCATTGCCAAAACCCGCATAATGGGCATCAGCCGTAAAGGTCTCTGGGGGATTGGTGACACGTCGCAGCCAATACAGGTGAAACACCTGCATCCCATGTCCATTAGCCTCACTAACAATAAAAGCGTAATCATTGTAAACCTTGATGTCACGCCAAAGGCTGCTGCTGGTTTGGGTTGGCAAATTGCCCATGTAGATTGGATTGGTTGGGTCGGTGATGTCTACAAAAGCAGTGCCATTGGTGCGCCCCATGATGGCATATTCTTTGCCATGCAGGGGGTCGGTCCAACCCCATATATCATTGCCGTTTCCCCCGCCAATCGCCGCCAGGGGCATAAAAGCGAGTAAATCTACATTCAAGCAGGGATAAATATCGGCCATACCATATTCGCAGGGAGTTTCTCCCAGGGGGGTTAATGGTTCAGGGGGCTGCTGATCCGCCAGCATCCGGCGCATCGTTTCGGTCAGATAGACCGGCTCTTCATCTAACGCCTGGGTTGGAGAACCAGCGGGTTGAACCAGCCACAGCCCCACTCCCACGAGCAACATCAACCCTATTGGTACGAGCCAACGTCTGTGCCGCATAAATTCACCAATAGACCAGGGCAATGAATGAATTGGTAAATGATTAACAATTCACCAATTAATCATTATTCCATCTCCGCCGCCGCATCAGCCCAAACAAGATCAATGCCAACAGGGGTAAAAGGTACAAATACCAGGCAGACTGCCCATACCCCCCAAAAGTTGAAAGGGTGACATCGGTGGGGCTGTACACAAATTGAGTGATAAACAACCCAGAATCGGTGTCACTGATAGTAACAATACGGTCATCCCACCAGGGGAAGAGGCTCCAGGCCCCGTTCATGCTGGTGCTGTTGCTGTTGGGGTCAACATCAAAATGACCAGCGGGCAGCAGGTTGGTATTGGGCAGGTGGCTGATGTCAAAAATTTGCATTCCCGCCCGCAGATTGGCCTCATACACATAGTTGCCCACAATAAAGAGGCTGTGATCCATTGCTGGAGTATCTAGCTCGTAATAGCCTAAAACGACCGGGTTATCCAGATCAATGATGTCAAAAATGTGGGTGCGGGTGTTATGGCCATGGTGCATCTCATCGTGCATATCAGTCATCAACCAGAAGCGCAAATCCTCAGTAACGGCTCCCTGGTGTGCCCGCATGATGTGGGGGTAAGTGAACCGGGCGATAATGCTGGTGGCGCCCTTATTGGTCACGTCGGCAATACTGACATTATCATCACTGGCCAGAAAACAGATTTCGTGACCGTGATAATCATGGTCGGGGCCATCATAAACCAGGCATTCAACGGTGGAGATGGGGGCTTCACCATGATCCAGGCAGCCGGCCAGGGTAGGAGCCAGGGGATCAGCCAGGTGGAGCATTTGCACCCCGGCGGGGCAATGACTGTCGGCGTTACGCAGGACAGCATACAGGTAGCCGGTGGCCTGGTTGACCCACAGGGTGTGGGCGGAACCAATGTCATCGTAATGGGCGGTTTCGTTGAAGGTGACAGGGGGATTGACCACATCACGCAGTTCGGTCAGGTCAAATATTTGTAGGCCATGATTGGGCAAATTATCGGCTACAATGTAGGCGAAGTTTTGGTACACCTTGATGTCGCGGTAGATAGATTCGCCTTCATGGGAAGGAAGTTTGCCCAGGTAAATTGGATTTTCCCGGTCGGTGATGTCTATGAAAGAGGTGCCATTGGTCAGGCCAAAGATGACGTAATCCCGGTTGGTAAGGGGATCGGTCCAGCCCCAATGGTCGTTGCCCATGATAGCGCCAGTTTCAGCGCCGATGGCTGAGAGGGGCATGTGGGCCAGCAAGTCAACGCCAGCACAGGGGTAGATGTCGGCCATGCCACCAACGCAGTTGACGCGGCCGCTGCCCTGGGGCGCGGCCGCGTTGATGCCATACCCTGTTACCAACAGAACAACCAACAGGGCCACGCCCAAACCTAACTGGCTTAAACGAACACGATTCATAAATTGGAACTCCTTACTGTGTGATGATCCCGGTGCGGCATAACGGCTGACGAAAGGTAAATGGTATGCCCGCACATTAGATAATTATCGAAGGTCATAGAAGTATAAGCAAAATCAGCGCAAGACACAAAAGTTTGCCTCAATTCTAATGGCCCTTTGGAACTAAGGGGGTTGACAAGTTGTGAAACGTAACCAGAAAAAATTCAGCTATCACATTCCACAGCTTACTCAGAGCCTATCCGCAAGATTCGTGATTAAAAGGTAGTGGTAAAGAAGTGGCTGATGACGATAGAATTGGTAACATGATAATAATGACAGGTATCCATGAATGCACAAGATGTGGCAGTTGGGATATTGTCAAAACCGGTCAAACAACATAAAGGCAAACAGAAATCTCCTTACCATACTTGTTCTCTAAAAAGAGGAAGAAGGGGTAGATTTGGATTGCTATGTGTCGCCGTACCAAACGGGAAATCGTCTATTTCGCCTCAGTCATCACTTTTTAACCCTATTTTCGTAGGATCTGCCGTATGTCCCAAACCCATTTCCGAACCTGTAACCTGTGTGAAGCGATGTGCGGCCTGGAAATTCAGGTCGAAGCCGGGAAGATTCAAACCATAAAAGGGGACCAGAACGATCCGTTCAGTCGGGGGCATATTTGCCCAAAGGCAGTGGCCCTGCAAGATATATACCACGACCCAAACCGGCTCAAATTCCCCTTACGACGCACGGCGGCCGGCTGGGAGCAAATCGGGTGGGATGAGGCATTCGACGAGGTGGTAGGCCGATTGCAAACGATTCAAGCCGAACACGGCCGCAACGCCGTCGGCGTATACCTGGGCAACCCCAATGTGCACAACCTCGGCTCACTGCTCTACAATCCACCCTTCATCCGCGCCTTACGCACTAAAAACCGATTCTCGGCTACCTCGGTAGACCAACTGCCCCATCATCTGGCGGCCTATCTCATGTTCGGCCATTATTTGCTCCTGCCCGTGCCTGATGTGGACCGCACCGATTATTTTCTCATGCTAGGGGCCAATCCGCTGGTTTCCAATGGCAGTTTGATGACTGCCGCCGGGATTGAAGGACGGCTGAAAGGGTTACAAAAGCGCGGGGGTAGATTGGTGGTTCTTGATCCCCGGCGCACGGAGACAGCCCAGATGGCCGATGAGCATCATTTCATCCGGCCAGGAAGTGATGCCCTGTTTTTGTTGGCTTTGCTGCATTCCTTATTTGCCGAGGAGTTGGTGGATTTGGGGCGGTTAGCAGATGTGTGTGATGGGCTGGAGACGGTAGCCCAGGTGGTGGAGCCATTTACTCCGGAGGCAGTCGCGGCCGCAACCAATATTTCCCCTACTACCATCCAGAGAATTGCCCGTGAGTTCGCGGCCGCGCCTTCAGCCGTCGCTTATGGCCGGATGGGCCTCTCTACCCAACCATTTGGGGGACTGTGCCAATGGCTGCTTAACTTGCTTAACCTGCTCACCGGTAACCTAGACAACCCTGGTGGGGCCATGTTCACCCACCCGGCCATTGATGTCGTCGCTCTCACCAGTCTGACGGGCAACAAAGGAAGTTACGGCCGCTGGCGCAGTCGGGTACGCGGTCTGCCTGAAATCGTTGGGGAGCTGCCAGCCGCTACCCTGGCCGAAGAAATCCTCACCCCTGGGGAAGGACAGATCAAGGCGATGATCACCATAGCCGGCAATCCAGTGCTTTCCACTCCCAATGGTCGTCAACTAGATGAAGCGTTGGCCGGGCTGGAGTTTATGGTCGCTATTGACATTTATCTGAACGAAACCACCCGCCACGCCCATATCATTTTACCCCCAGCCACCGGCCTGGAAACGTCCCATTATGATTTGATCTTTCACCTATTGGCGGTGCAAAACACGGCTAAATTCAGCCCCGCCTTGTTTGACCCAGAGCCAGGTATGAAGCAAGATTGGCAAATTTTACAGGAGCTGCGCCTGCGTCTGGAAGGGAATCGAGACATTTCCCGACGGCTGTTTAAGTTTGACTTTTTCCGCCGCCTGTCCCCAGAAAAGCTGCTTGATCTAGCCTTGCGTTTCAGTCAGTATCGCGGTCTGAGCCTGGCCCGTCTGCGCCGTGAGGTTCACGGCTTGGACCTTGGCCCCCTGCGCCCCTGCCTGCCCAGCCGCCTGGGACACGCCTCCAAACGCATCTCGTTGGCTCCGGAGTTGTTTGTGCAAGACCTCTTCCGTTTGCAAGAGCATTTGGCAGTAAGCAGTGAGCAGTGAGCAGTCTCCCCCTCCCCCTTTCCTCCTGATTGGTCGCCGCCAATTACGCAGCAACAACTCATGGATGCACAACAGCGAACGGCTGGTGAAGGGGAAAGAGCGATGTACGGTTTTGGTAAACAGGGGGGACGCGGCCGCGCTTGGTCTCACCGATGGGCAACCGGTACAGGTTCAATCCCAGGTTGGGGCTATCACCCTGCCCGCCGAATTAACGGATGACATCATGTCTGGGGTAGTTAGCATTCCCCATGGCTGGGGACACAATCGTCCTGGCACTCGCCAGGATGTGGCCCAGCAGCACCCTGGCGTCAGCCTCAATGATTTGACCAATGATCAGGTCATTGATGAACTTACAGGGAACGCGGCCTTCAGTGGGGTTCCCGTTACGTTGATCGTTTAGCGGTCACGGGTCTTTGCTTTATACCACATTTCATGCAATCCCCGCTGACCACATTGGGAGCAAAACAGCAGTCGTTTAGGCTGCCCTTTAGCTTTCCAGCGAATCCCCCCCAGTTCCCAAACCGACCGCTCTAACCCACAATTAGGGCAGCGCAAAAGCCAGTGCAGGGATTCTTCGCGCATCGCTTCACCCCAGGAGCCAGGCATACACCACATCAAAAATCGCTGTAAAGCGTTCATAAGATATTCCTCAACTAGTGTAGAATGAATGACGGGGGGTGGAGCAAATTGCTCCACCCCCCGTCATTTTACTATAGCAGTCAAGAGGAGATTAAAACTCACACCCTTTCAACAAACTGTTAATCCACCGTCAGGGTAAATTTCCCTCCAGGTGCCCCAGCAAAGCCACGAATGACAATGAAATAGTCACCATCAGCCGGCAAGGTATAGACTAACGTTTCAGCCAGGCCCGACACAGCATCATCTATAGAAAGAAGCAATCTGTCGCTGCCATCAAAAATTTCAATCACGATGTCAAACCCGGCTTCGGGAAAGGCGGTGAGGGTCAGGGTGCGGCCGCCGATGCCATCAAAAACGTATTCGGTGCGGCCGCTGTCATTCAGCCAGCCATAAACCACATCCCCATCCACAACTTCCAGCAGCACATCGGGTGAGCCAAAGAAGGCAATGTCATACGTGCCCCGCTGCCCTTCATACCCTTTCACCACCAATATATACCGTCCCAGGCGTTGGGGGACAAAGGTTAACGTTTCTTGCCCAAAACTATCATCCACTTCTAACAACTTAGTGCCCGTTTCGTCATCGTAAATTTCCAATACCACATCAAAATCTAATGGGTCTACCTGCACCACTACCAGCCCGGCCACATCAGCGGCAAAACGGTATTCATGCTCGGCATTGTTAACCATAGATAGGGTAATGGACAATTCACTGCCAGGGCCATAAAAGGGGAGCAATGCCCCATGCCCATCGGTAGAAATGGGCACACCCGCGGCCATGACTGTTATGGAGAATTCACCACTACTCAGGGAATTGGCATAAAGAACAATTCGGTAATACCCTTCGTCTGGGAATTGCACATTGAGTACCTGCTCTTCGCTAAAGGAATTATCTACTGCTCCACCAGGCAAAATAGATTTGCCGGTCATATCTTGCACATCTACCACCACATCCAGGGTAACATCTGTTGGTGTTATGTAAATATCTATGCCATCATCAGCCAGGGGGGAGTAGTAATAATATTCCACCGCACCGACGTCCCCAACCTGGGCAATTGTACCTGTCAGGGTATACCCGGTGTAAATATCACCTAAATAGGTGGCTGTGGTGTCACCGAAGCCAAACCCATTCTCACCTGACAAAAAAGCACTCTCATCTGGCTCTTGCAATTGAATGGTTTTGACCATCGCTTCCATGAGGGGGATGTTCCGGTCGGCAGCCGCCGTCGAGCTAACCCCCATGAGCGTAGCCACTCGCCCCACTTCCTGGTTCATTATTATCGCCACCAAAATGGTGAGTTCCTGACCGTCTTCACTATTGCGGCCGCGAACCACCCCAATAATAGCCTCCTGGCCATTCACTTGCAGCGAAGTAGGCCCAGAAACAACTTCTAGTTCATTCTCTTCAAGGGGTAAATCCGCCTCCTCAAACACCTGATCCCAGAAGGTAGCCAGGTCAGGGGCATCAACAGCAGCAGCATCATCCGTAAAAAGAACCATTATGGCCTCATCCCCAAACGAAGGCAAAGCGACATCACTGCTGCTGACATTCAGAAAGTTATCCAGAAACACCTGACTAGAGGCGAAAAAAATCACAAAAAAGTCCATCACCGCCCAATCGGGTGAATGACCAATTGAAACCCCTTGAAATTCAGACAGATAGCTCTCAAAACCAACAGAAAGGTCGGGGGTCGCTGTGGGAGTAGGTTCTGGGATATTGGTTGGGGCCGGGGTGTTAGTCGGTGCAGGAGTGTTGGTTGGCGTAGGGGCTGGTTCACTACGGCCAAAACTGCAAGCCAACACGGGCAGGGTTAGCAGCAAGAAGAGCAGAAGTAAAGAGCGGGTTGTTTTCATGGTAATATCTCCTAAAAAGCCACTGATGATAGAAACACGCTGTTGAATCACCAAATTTGACCACCGACGGCGATTTTTCCGCTGGTGGCGGTCTGCCATCGGCCGTCGGCAGGTTGGTTAACTGGCAAATCTCATTTTTAGAATGACAACAACAGATTGAGAAACAAACGGATATTGACCTTCTCTGGGAAAATCGGTTCCCTTTTTAATCCGTTACTGGCAAATCTCATTTTCAGAATGACAACAACAGATTGAGAAACAAACGGATATTGACCTTCTCTGGGAAAATCCGCTCCCTTCTTAATCCGTTGTTGTCATTACGGCAAAAGATTAATTTTGTCAATCAATCAACGTCGGCGGTCAGGAATGTATAAGTTACCGTTTTCAGAGAAGTTGAACTATGCCCTAACCTATGTTTTTACGCTGATCTACAGCTTACCCTCACAGCGATCCATAAACGATCCCCAGCTCACTTTGCCACCAAACAAACAAAAAAGACCGCTGCCATAACCTGGCAGCGGTCTTTTGATAGTTAAAGGGTTATTTTAGCGGCTATTACCAGCGACGGTTGCCACCACCACTCCGATTACCGGAGTCACGGCGATTACCACCACCAAAGTTACCGCGGCCGCCGCGATCCCCGCCCCCGAAAGAGCGGTTTTCTTGTGGACGGGCTTCATTCACCCGCAGCTCACGACCATCTACTTCTTTACCATCCAACGCTTTGATAGCGTCAGCGGCCGAAGCATCACCCATTTCGACAAAGCCAAAGCCACGGAATCTACCGGTGTCCCGATCATTGATCAGAGCAACAGATTCTACTGTGCCATGGGGGGCAAATAACTCACGAACTTGATCCTCTGTTGCTTCAAAGGACAGATTACCAACATAAATTTTCTTAGACAACTTGTCTTCTCCTAGAACTAATTCCAATCCATGACTCAGCGAACACCGGGCAGAAATGGAAAACAATATAACAGATGGATTATGTCACCTTTGGCTTCATTTGTCCATCAAAACCAGGTTTTGCTCCCATAAACCTGCTTTCGCTCATTCACACCTCATAAACGGCCCTGTTTTCACGTAACATCTCAGTAAAACGTGTAACCTTCGGAAGGTTTGGCCCAAAGGCTTGTCTATTGCCCAAACCTTCCAAAGATTCGCCCAACTTATTGAGCAGATACGGGGGAGACAAAAAAAACCTCAGATGAAATCAGGTAGTTCTAAAAACCAGGGGTTAAGCGGGTTTATGTCCGACGAATTCCGTGGTGGCCTATGACACAGATGTTGGCTCTGACCCCGGGACGAATCCAGGTTTGGTCGAGGCTTTCCGGCGCACTATTGGGAATCCAAATACCGCTTACTTTCCTGGTCAACTGCCTGTCATCTGAGGCTTTATTGACACTCACACTATAAAACAGTTTACATCTGTCTGTCAATTCCTATTTTGTTTGACATAAGAATCAGCAGTTTCAGGTGGCAGGTTTTTAGAAGAGGCCGAGGATACGACCGTCTTCGTCAATGTCCACCTGCATATAGGCCGGTTTGCTGCCCAGACCGGGCATGGTACGCATGGTGCCTAATAGGGGGTAGATAAAACCAGCCCCGACCGAAGCCCGCACTTCCCTGACTGGCACAGTAAAACCGGTAGGAGCATTTTTCAGGTTGGGGTCGTGGCTAAGGCTCAGGTGGGTTTTGGCCATGCAGATGGGCAAATTACCAAACCCATTGGCCTCATATTCCTGGATTTGCTTCTCAGCCAGGGGTTCATAGGTAACTGCGGCCGCGCCGTACATCTCTTTGGCGATAATTTCAATCTTCTCTTTGATGGGTAGGTCCAATGGGTAGAGAAACTCAAAGTTGGTGGGCTGCTGGCACGCGGCCGCAACGGCTTCCGCCAGTTGCAATGCCCCATCACCTCCATTGGCCCAATGATCACTCATCACCGCCGTTTCCGCACCAGCTTCCAGGGCTGCTTCTCGGACCAGTTCAATTTCGGCATCCGTATCTGTGTGGAATTTATTGACAGCAACAACTACTGGAATGCCAAACCGTTTAGCATTGCGGATATGTACCTGCAAATTGGCTAGCCCTGCCCGAAGTAAATTTAAATTCTCATCGGTGTATGCGGCCGCGAGCGGTTTGCCCGGCACCACCCGAGGACCACCCCCGTGCATCTTCAGGGCGCGAATGGTGGCTACCAACACCACACAGTCAGGTATCAAACCAGAGTAACGGCATTTGACATTGAAAAATTTCTCCATACCAATATCCGCCCCAAAGCCAGACTCCGTGATGACGAAATCACCCAGGCGCATGGCTACCTGGTCAGCCAGGATAGAGCTGTTGCCATGAGCGATATTGGCAAACGGGCCAGCATGAACAAAAGCAGCCTGCCCTTCCAGAGTTTGCATCAGGTTGGGATGCAGCGTGTCTTTGAGCAGCACGGTAACGGCCCCGGCCACCCCTAAATCTTCCAGGGTAATCGGTTTTTTGCCTTTGCTGCTGCCGACAACGACGCGGCCGCACCGCTGCCGCAAATCTTGCAAAGCCGAACGGTAATCAGTACCATTCACCAGGGCTAAAATTGCCATGAGTTCACTGGCAACGGTAATATCGAACCCGGTCTGGCGCGGCCGGCCATCTTCGTTCGGCCCCAACCCCACGATCACATTGCGTAAACTCCGGTCATTAACATCCATGACCCGGTTCCAGGTGACCGCATAAGGATCAATATCCAGCCGGGTCAGGCCAATTTTGGCTAACTGTTCATCACTCATGCGGTCTTCATGGTACCAACGGGCATCAATCGCGGCCGCGACTAAATTATGGGCTGCCGTAATGGCATGAATATCCCCTGTTAGATGCAAATTAAAATCTTCCATCGGGATAACCTGGCTGTAGCCGCCCCCAGCCGCCCCACCCTTAATACCGAAGGTCGGCCCCATGCTAGGCTGACGAATCGCGGCGATAGCTTTGTAACCCAACGCCCCCAATCCTTGCGTCAGGCCAACCGTCGTCGTCGTTTTGCCTTCTCCCAACGGAGTCGGGGTAATCGCCGTCACATCCACATATTTAGCAATCGGCTTCGCCGGCAATTTTTGCAACACATCTAGATGCACCTTAGCCTTATTCGGACCAAACAAAATCAAATCTTCCTGACTCAACCCAATTTGGGCAGCAATCTCCGTAATGGGTATCGGCATTGCGGCCTGGGCAATATCTAAATCAGAGGGGACAGGGGTCAAACGGTTAAAGCGGCTCATAAAAACTCCTTTGGGGAAAAATAAACCAGGTGTGCTTACTAATTACTGCTCACCACCAATTGGGCGGCCTTGAGCGTGTTTTGCATCAACATCGCAATCGTCATCGGGCCAACACCACCAGGAACAGGGGTAATCGCTCCAGCCACTTCTTTGGCCGACTCAAAATCCACATCCCCTACCAGACGATAACCCCGTTTAGCTGTGGGATCATCTTTCCGATTAATACCCACATCAATGACGATGGCTCCTGGTTTAATCATATCCCCCGTTACCATCTCCGCTCGACCAACAGCGGCAATGATAACATCTGCCTGACGCAAAAAGCTGACCAAATCACGGGTACGGCTGTGGCAAATAGTTACGGTGGCATCCGCTTTTTGCAAAAGCATAGCCATTGGCAGCCCCACAATATTTGAGCGGCCTAAAACAACAGCATTGGCTCCTTTGAGTTTGGCCCCGGCCTCTTCCAGAAGGACCATACAACCATACGGGGTACAAGGGATAAACAGCGGATCACGCCCTTTCATAGCCAGACGGCCAATGTTGACAGGGTGAAACCCATCCACATCCTTTCTCAAATCAATCGCGCTCAAGACAGCTTCCTCATCCAGAGGAGATGGCAGGGGAAGCTGCACTAAAATACCGTTCACCGCTGGATCGGCATTCAGTTGACCAACCAACTGCTCTAAATCGGCCTGAGAAACATCACCGGGAACTTCATGGTGAATAGAGCGGATACCTGCCTCTTCACACGCTTTGCGCTTCATCCGAACATAGGTAGCTGAAGCTGTGCTATCACCCACTAAAACGGTGGCTAAACCAGGAACATAATCATGTTCTGCTTTCATTTTGGCGACATCCAGGCGTATATTTTCCCGGATGCGGTTGGCGATGGCCGTGCCATCAATAAGAGATGCACTCATAGGGGTCTCCTTTGGGGAAATCGTGGCAACTCTGCAACTTTTATTTTCAGAGTTGCAGAGCCCATTGTAAACAAGCTAATGATGGCCCTTCTTTTGTTAAACGGGTAGTAACGAATGGCACAGGTGGTTGGTTATTTTTATCACGAAAGCAGCCAGACGTAAACTGCCATCCTTTAGCTCTATTGCCATCCAACTTAAACAAAGTATAATTTCCCCTAGAAATCGCCCGCTTATGGGACTATCAAGAGTGATTTGCATGAGCCAACCTTTGAGTAACCAACACATATATCTTGCTGATGACCCCAACCACCCTCTTGCCTTCTTATTAGAAGAAGACCTGAACCTCAACCCACCCAATGTGGGTGAAATTCGTACTGGTGAAATTGTCGCCATCCGTAACAACGAAATTTTAGTAGACATTGGCGCCAAATCTGAAGCCATTATTCCTGAAGAAGAGCTAGAGGAATTGGGCAAGGATGGACGCAGCCGTCTTAAGTTGGGTGATGAGATCGCTGTTTTGATCATTAACCCAGAAGACGATGATGGCAATATCATTGTCTCATATACGATGGCAGCCGAAGAACAGGATTGGCAGCAGGCCCATACCTTGTTAGAGTCCCAAGAGGTATATAGCAGCCAGGTCGTGGGATATAACAAAGGGGGACTGCTGATCAAGGTAGGTCTCTTACGCGGTTTCGTGCCTATCTCTCAGTTAGGCGGAAATATACACAATAGCCGCAATGCCGAAGATTTGCTGCGCCAGCGGATTGGTTCCCCTATTAGCTGCAAGGTAATTGAGGTGGAACGCGGCCGCAACCGGCTCATCCTCTCCGAAAAAGCGGCTGCTAAGGAGATGCGCTCCAGCCAGCGCACCCGCCTGTTTGAAAATCTGCAAGAAGGAGATATTCGCAGCGGCCGCGTCGTCAATCTAGCCCCTTTTGGTATTTTCGTGGACATCGGGGGAGTAGAAGGGTTGGTTCACCTTTCCGAATTAAGTTGGAGGCGTATCCATGACCCATCCGAACTGATCAAAGTAGGTGACGAAATCCAGGTTTATGTCCTCGGTGTAGACCGGGAGCAAAAACGAATCGCCCTTAGCTGCAAACGACTTGAACCAGATCCCTGGGATCAAATTGATGCTCTTTATCAAGTCGGGCAGCTTATCGAAGTCAATATTACCAAATTAACCAAATATGGGGCCTTCGCCTGCCTAAATGACAGCTATCAACTAGAAGGACTCATCCATATTTCCGAACTGGCCGAAGGTCACATCAAACACCCATCTGACGTAGTGCAAAAAGATCAAGCCGTAACCGTTCGCATCATCCGCATCAACCCTGAGCAGCGTCAGTTGGGCCTGAGCTTAAAAAAGGCGACTTCACAAGAGTATCTGGAAGCAGATCTGGGTCTGGCCGAAGTCGAAAACGAACCAGCCCCAAACTAGAAACTAAAAAACCAACCGGGGGATTTAGCAAACCGTTGAAGGCGATGGAGGGTTTCCTTCACTGTTTATCATCGAGGTAAGAGCCGTGGACTCCAAAAATTGGGAAAGATTTACTAAACGCGCCCGACAAGTTCTCAGCCTGGCCCAAGAAGAAGCCGAGCGCATGAATCACAGCTACATTGGCAGTGAGCATGTTCTCATCGGTTTACTCCGGGAAGAAGGGGGTGTAGCGGGCAAAGTGCTGCGTGAATTAGGGCTAGAAGCAGACCGGGTACAAAAGATGGTTGAGCGGATGACCGGGGGTAAAACCTCCCGCACCCCGTTCACGAAAGTCGAATTAGCCCCTACGACCAAACGAATTTTACAATTAGCGTATGATGAAGCCCGGCGTATGGGGCAGCATTATATCAGCACCGAACACCTACTCCTGGCCTTAGCCCGTGAAACCACTGGTCCAGCCCTAGATGTGCTGCGGAAATTTGGCATCAGCCCAGAACAAATACGCCGTCAGACACGCCGTATGCTCAAAGAAAGCCCTGCCTCATCAGGCAACGAGCCGGCTGGAGAAAAAGTACCGGCTGGGGGGCCGCGCCAGAAAAAAGAAAAGAGCAAAACCCCTCTGGTAGACCAGCTTGCCACCGATTTAACATCCCTGGCTGAAGAAGGCAAGTTAGACCCGGTGGTAGGGCGTAAAACAGAAATTGAGCGGGTCATCCAGATTTTGGCCCGCCGCACCAAAAATAATCCCGCCCTCATTGGTGAACCGGGTGTCGGCAAAACAGCTATTGTTGAAGGGTTGGCCCAAAAGATTGTAGATGGGGAAGTGCCGGAAATCCTACAAAACAAACGAGTATTACAACTGGATGTTGGCTCTCTGGTTGCCGGAACGATGTACCGAGGGCAGTTTGAAGAGCGGCTTAAACGAGTCATTGAGGAGCTGAAACAAGGAGAAGCGATTCTCTTTATTGATGAAGTTCATATGCTTGTTGGGGCCGGTTCGGCGGGGAGTTCTGTAGATGCAGCCAATATCTTAAAACCAGCTCTGGCTCGGGGAGAACTACAATGTATTGGGGCCACGACGTTGGATGAGTACCGCAAATATATCGAAAGCGATGCCGCTCTGGAACGACGTTTTCAGCCGGTGCGGGTAGATGAACCGTCCCAAGATGAGACGGTGCAAATTTTGCACGGCATTAAAAAGGCGTATGAACAGCATCATAATCTGGCGATTAGTGATGAGGCTATCGCGGCCGCAGTCAAACTATCAGCTCGTTATGTTACAGAACGGTTCCTGCCTGACAAAGCGATTGACCTGATAGATGAAGGAGCTTCCCGGGTACGCATGTACCGCGCTCCCCAATCTACCAATATCCGTGAAGCCTATGAAAATTTGCGCGACATCCGTGAAGAACGGAACTTCGTTTTAGAAGAAGGACGATTTGAAGAAGCGGCCGCGCTCCGCGAACAAGAAGAAGAAATCCAACGACAGTTGGACCAACTTCGAGCCGGAGGGATTGACCCAGACCATATTTTACAGCTAACCGCTGATGATATAGCCGAAGTCCTTTCCATGTGGACCGGTATTCCCATCTCCCAGTTGACCGCCGAAGAGTCCGCCCGCCTTCTCAAAATGGAAGAGGAGATGAAAAAGTCAATCATCGGCCAGGAAGAAGCGATTGGAGCCATTGCCAAAGCGGTACGCCGTGCCCGTGCCGGTCTTAAAGACCCACGCCGGCCTATTGGCTCTTTCCTCTTCCTCGGCCCAACGGGGGTTGGTAAAACAGAACTGACCAAAGCTCTGGCTAAATTCCTCTTTGGCACTGAAGATGCCCTGATCCAATTGGATATGTCCGAGTTCATGGAGCGGCATACCGTCTCCCGCCTGCTGGGGTCTCCTCCTGGCTATGTGGGTTATGATGACGCTGGTCAATTAACAGAAGCGATTCGCCGCCGACCTTATTCCATCGTCGTTTTTGATGAAATTGAAAAAGCTCACCCCGAAGTGTTCAATGTTCTCTTACAAATCATGGAAGAAGGGCATTTATCAGACGCGAAGGGGCACAAGGTAGATTTCCGCAATGCGATGATCATTATGACCTCCAATGTAGGTGCTTCAACCATCAAACGTGGGCCAAATCTAGGCTTCTCGTTCCAACAAGACGCCGTCACCGCAGCCGATCAGGCTCATGGGGAGATGCGGAAGAAGTTGATGGATGAGCTAAAGCACAATTTCCGCCCAGAGTTCATCAACCGCATAGACAGCATTATTGTCTTCCGGGAATTGAGCAAAGCAGACATCCGCCAGATCGTGAACATTATGATCCTGGAAGTCAATGACCGGCTGTTGGAATATGAGCTTAACCTTTCGGCGACAGAATCGGCCCGGGATTGGTTAGCCGAACATGGGTACAATCCTGAATTTGGGGCGCGGCCGCTGCGCCGCACCGTACAAACTGAGGTTGAAGATCGCCTCTCTGATGCCCTTCTCGCGGGTGAGTTTAAAGCCGGGGATGATATTCTGGTCAATGTTGCCAGCGATAGCATCGTTCTGGAACATGAACTCAGTGGGGTGCCGTCCTTCAATGATGATGAAGAGGATGAGTCAGAAGAGACCTTAGAAATTGTGCCCTTGCTGTAGACCTGAACCATACCCAATAATCCCTAAAACCCCCGGAAAGCAGTTTCCGGGGGTTTTTTATTCTACATGAATCTGGATGATCTATTTTTTCTACAAAGTGAGGCGGGGCAGAGCCACCTGGCCCAGTTGGCCGCGACTGTGATTACCCCAGATAATCACCTGTCGCTGGCGGCAGAGCTGCGTCAGATGCTGCCCCCAGCCCAGGCTCAGGCAATCTTAGAGACGGCCCTGCTGCGTCAGATTGCGGCCGCCAAATTCAGCCGTGCTCCCCAGATGTTTTTCACCCGGCCCGCCCTGGAGCAGGCTTCGGGAGAACAGATCGCTCATTATCGTGCCCGCCGTTTCCTGGAAGCTGGCTGCTCGACCATTGCCGACCTGGGGTGCAGCCTGGGGGGAGATGCCCTGGCTCTGGCGGCTCAGGCCGAGGTGACAGGAGTAGAGTGGGACCCAGTACGGCTGGCGATGGCCCAACACAATGTGGCGGTTTATGGGCATGGGGAGCGGTTTCACCCTTTACAGGCCGATATTAACGAGTTAACCCCTTTCCCTGCGGCCGCACTCTTTTTTGATCCAGGGCGGCGCGATGAACGGGGGCGGCGGTTCTATTCCATCCATGAATATCAGCCACCGCTGACGGTGCTGGAAAGATGGCTAGGAAAGGTTAAGGGCGCGGCCGCGAAAATTAGCCCTGGGGTAGATTATGCCGAAATCGCCCACCTGGATTGTGAGGTTGAGATTATTTCCGTGCAAGGAGAGGTCAAAGAAGCGGTGTTATGGTTTGGAGGGCTGCGCTCAGTGGCCCGGCGGCGGGCCACCTTGCTGCCTTCCGGCCACACGCTCACCGACGATGGGGCTGACGAATCGGTGGCGGTAACAGCCCCCTTGGCTTACCTTTATGAGCCGGATGGGGCGATTATCCGAGCTGGATTGGTGGAACCATTGGCCCGGCAGCTCGGAGCTAATAAAATTGACCCGGATATCGCTTACCTGACTGGGGAGCAACCAATAGAAACCAATATGGCTCGCTGTTACCCGGTGCAAGATTTTTTCCCCTTTCAGCTAAAGCATCTGCGCCATTATTTACAGGCACGGGATATTGGGCAGGTAGTCATTAAAAAGCGCGGCTCTCCCCTTGATCCGGATGTTTTGCGAAGACAGCTGCGGCTGCGCGGCCGCGGTCAGGCTGTCATATTCCTCACCCATATCTTGGGGCAACCGGGTGTTATCATCGGAACAGTATCATAAACATATCACTTAACTCATTTGACAATCAATCCCCCATCAGCTACATTGTCCCTAATAGGCTGTTTCATCTGTTACTGGTCTACACCCATGCCTGAAATTCGTTCCCTTCCCCCTGGCTCTTCAACCCAGCGTGGTGGCCTGAACCACCAGGCAATTGAAGATTATCTAAAAACGATTTATACCCTGGCTGAAGAGGAAAGCCCGGTGAGTACCTCGCGCATCGCGGCCGCACGCCAGGTCAAACCGGCCTCAGTAACTGGTATGTTGCAGCGGTTGGAAAATTTGCAACTTGTTCACTATGAGAAGCATTATGGAGTCACCCTCACAGAGACAGGCCATAAAATTGCACTCGAAGTAATCCGCCACCACCGGCTCATTGAGCTGTACCTCATTGAGGCGTTGGGCTTTTCCTGGGATGAAGTACATGAACAGGCGGATGTGTTGGAGCATGTGATCAGTGAGAAGTTGGAAGAGCGAATCGCGGCCGCGTTGGGATATCCCACCCTCGACCCCCACGGCGACCCTATTCCTAACCGGGAAGGGCAGATGGCTCAGGTAGATTGGCGGCCATTAACCCAACTGCTCCCTGGTACCACGGCCAGGGTGAGCCGCATTCTCAACGATGATAACAGCGAAATGCTGCGTTACCTGGCTGAATTAGGCCTCACCCCAGGGGCTTGCATCACCGTAACAGCCCTGGCCCCTGATAATGGTCCGATTTCCTTTACCTTGAACGGAGACAGCCAGGTAGTAGATGGGAACGCGGCCGCGTCCGTACTCGTTGAGCTAATTTAAAACCTTGCCCATTCAACAATTCTTAATTTAGAACCCGTTGTGTGGTAATGTGGTAGGGGTGGGATAGGGAGGCAACCATCTGGGTCAAGCAGTTTAACCTTATTCCCGCCTGTCTCACCCCCTTTTACATCCCCATTGCGGCCAAATCAGGGCGAGACAGGTGGGAACGAAACGTTTCCGTTTGACCAAAACTCTGGCCCACCTGTCCCGCCCCTACACCCATTTCAAGGCAAATTGAGAATTGCTGTGGCCCATTGTGTTTACTTGCCCAACTCCCCCAATCCACGTATTATCCACGCGCAAGCTGCGAGAACCTTTCCGGCCACATATTTTGAATTGCCCAACTGTGGATGAGAACCTTATCCCTGTTCCCTCTTATCCATGCTTAACCTTAACTGTGCCACATTTACTGAGGAGACCTATGAGTACACCAACTGACATGCCCATCAGTCCCGAATTATTAGAAATCTTACGCTGCCCCCTGGCCGTGCAATCTTCAGAATACGGTGACGACCCCGGCCGCTTGCGCCTGGTTCACAACAGTTGGCTTGTCTGTGATGACAACAACCTTAAATACCCCATTCGGGACGGCATCCCTGTCATGCTGATTGAAGAAGGGAAGAAATGGCAGCAAATAGCCGAAGCTGATTTGCCCGTGCCACCCCCACCGGCATGATCCAATCTCAAAGTACAGGAGTTACGTGATTAATCAAGTCCATCTCCTGACCGTACTCAATGTAGGTCAATGGGGATACCGGGAACAACCCGTAACCCCTAAGTAGTAACTGCCATGACCACTATCTTGCAAATCGAAGACAACCTTGCAAACCGGGTACTCGTTGATCGTGTCCTGGCCCCCCATGGCTACCAGATTATTCAAGCGGATACCGGTGAAGGGGGGATTGAGCTGGCAATTGATCACAAACCCGATCTTATTCTCATTGACATTGGTCTGCCCGACTACGACGGTCATACGGTGTTAAGCTTGTTGCAACAAATTCCCGACCTGGACCACACCTCCTTCGTCGCCATTACGGCCTGGCCGGCTGATATGGCCCGAGAGATGTGCGAACGGTATGGATATGATGGATGTATCACCAAGCCAATTGATGTTAAAACCTTCCCTACCCTAATCGGGGAGTTTCTCCAACTCAAAAAAGCCCAGATGTAACAGTTTGCATGGATGACCGAGGACAGATGACAGAATACCCTCTGCGAATCGGTGCTTATCCGTCCTTCGTCGTCTACCTTCTGTCTACTGTCGTCACATGGAAATCTTGTCTGCCGACCAATTCACCCTGGAACAGTTGACTGAAGCGTATAATCGAACACGCGTAGATTACATCGTGCCCATGCCGATGAATGTGGATACGCTGCGCGAATACAACCGCGTGTATGATGTTGATTTGTCCGGCTCCCCTGTTGCTGTACATGAAGGGGAAATCATCGGTTTGGGGATGTTAGGGCGGCGGGAAGAACGAAGTTGGATTACCCGGCTAGGGGTATTACCATCGGGGCGCAAGCATGGGGTCGGGCGAACGTTAATGAGCTTCATGTTAGAGAGATCCCAAGAATGGGGTGTCCCCTTTGCCTGGCTGGAAGTAATCAAAGGGAATGAACCAGCTCATAAATTGTTTCACCGAATGGGGTTTATAGATACACGCGAACTATTAGTCACCCGCCGCCCGCCCTCGCGCAATCAAGAAAGCACGGTTTTCGATCCTCGTGAGCTGCTCCATTTACGAACGCACAACCAGGATGTCGCTCTGGAATTTTTACAACAACGGCCGGAATGGCCAGCGTGGACGAATCAAACGGAATCATTGGCTAATGTGCCAAACCTCACTCTCATCGAAATTCAATTAAAAGATGGCAGCGTTGGGTGGGTTTCTTACCATGCCAGTCTGTTACGTCTCACCCGCATCATCGTAGGGGTTCTAGTTGGTGATCCGGTAGAAACGACAACGGCAGTTTTGCACACCTTACATCGGCTGCACCCCACCCAAGATGCCCTGGCGGAAAATATCCCCGCCGATGATCCTAAATGGCCTGGTTTCCAAAAAATGGGCTATTTTGAGACGTTTCGACGGGTGGAAATGGTGAAGGAATTTTAGGTTTGCACAAGGAGAGTTTATGAGCTTACCTGTTACGCCTGAAGATGTCGCGGCCGCAGCCCAACGGCTCGCCGGTATTGCCCACCACACCCCTGTCCTGACTTCACGCAGCCTCAACCAGATATGCGGCCGCGACATATTCCTAAAAGGGGAAAATTTTCAACGAGTCGGGGCATTCAAATTTCGCGGGGCGTACAACGCCGTTAGTCAGCTTACGCTGGAGCAAAAGAAGCGAGGAGTTGTCACCCATTCCAGCGGCAACCATGCTCAAGGATTGGCTCTGGCGGCTCATCTCTTGCATGCTCCGGCTACCATCGTCATGCCCGATGACGCTCCAGCCGTCAAACAAGCTGCCACCGCCAGCTATGGAGCCAACATTGTCACTTGCGCGGCCGCAGAGCGGGAAACTATCTCGACCCAACTGGCTCAGGAGCATGGGTATACCCTCATCCACCCTTACGACCATGATCATATCATCGCCGGGGCGGGTACAGCCGCCTGGGAGCTTTTCCAGGATGTCGGCCCGTTAGATTTACTCTTTGTACCTGTTGGTGGGGGAGGGCTGATTAGCGGTTCGGCTCTGGCAGCCGCCCATCTCGCCCCAACCTGCCGTGTTATTGGTGTCGAACCAGCCAGCGGCAATGACGCCAACATCTCCTGGCGCGAAGGGCGTATCCACACCTTGCCTCAGGTGCCAACCACCATCGCCGATGGGTTACGTACCCGTTTTGTGGGTCAGCGAAACCTGGCCATAATGCGCCAATATGTTCACGACATGCTCACCGTCTCCGAAGAAGCGATTGTTGAAACGATGTATTTCCTTTGGACACGGCTCAAAATTGTGGTGGAACCCAGTGCGGCTGTCGCCCTGGCCCCTTTGTTTACCGGCAGTTACCCCGGCCCAGGTCAGCGGGTAGGGATTCTCCTGAGTGGGGGGAATGTAGATGTGCGCCAATTACCATTTGTGGCCGCGCCCTCAGAATCCGTACTCATTAGCCAGCCAGCCCCCCGCCCTGTCTCCGCCTCTGCTCCCGATGATCAACCCCGTATCCTGGTCTGTGATCCCATCGCAGAGACGGCCTTAGCCACCCTGCGCCAATTTGCCACTGTAGACCTGCTCCTGGAGCCGGATCAGGAAAGTTTGCAAAACCAGATCAGCCAGTATGATGCTTTGATCGTGGGGGAAAGAACACGGGTAGGCGGCCGCGTCATTGAGCAGGCGTTTAAGCTGCGGGCTATCGGCTGTACCGGCCCCAGCCTGGACAATGTAGATGTCAGTTCGGCTCGTGCCTTTGGTCTGGCGATTTGCTACCATCCCAGCAGCAATGCTGTGGCCGTCGCTGAGCATACCCTCAACCGAATGTTGACCCTGGCTGGACGGGATGATGAATTGGGCGAAGGGTTAGCAGGTAAAACTCTGGGTATCATTGGGTTTGGCCGCATTGGGCGGCAGGTAGCCCAACGTGCCCTGGCTTTCGAGATGCGTGTCCTGGTTAACCAACCTCGCCTTACCCCAGAATTAGCCTTACAAGCTGGGGTAACGGCTACAGACCTGGTACCGCTATTGCAGGAAGCTGATTTTGTCAGCCTGCATGTGCCCTTCAAATTAGAGACGCAAACACTTATCGGCAGCAAAGAGTTGGCTTTGATGAAGCCAACCGCTTATCTGATCAATACTGCCCACACTGAACTGGTGGATGCGGCCGCTCTCCTCCACGCCCTTGAGCAAAGAAAATTAGCCGGGGCGGCCCTGGCTTCATTTACTCCTCGAACTCAAGAGGAAAGCCAACCCCCATCTGTTCTTCTCCAACAGAACCCACACACCATTCCCGCCCGCCATGTGACTGAATTTATGAAGGGGGATCGCCACGACGCGGCCGCGGCCGTTTGCCAACAAATCGCCGCCATTTTTAAGGTGAAACGACCCAGCGAAACCCTCTCCCTGGAAGTCGTGCCCACAGAACTGGTAACACCTCACGAACAAATTGATGATAAGCGGGTCAGTCGCCTCATGCAAAGCCTGACCCAAGACGATCAACTAGTCAATCCCCCTATTACTGTTTATTGGGAAGGGCGATACATTATTTTGGACGGGGCAACCCGGTTCACAGCCATGCAGCGGCTTGGTTTTCCTGCGGTCATCGTCCAAATAGCCGATACCAGCCGCGAAGGGTTTGCCCTACACACCTGGTACCATGCTATCTCGGCAGAACAGACCGCAGCTGCATTGTATGAACATCTCCGCCCCATCCCCAATCTACAGTTAGAATCACTGCCAACCGAAGCTATGGCCAACATTTTTCAGGATGATCATGTTTTGTGTTATTTTTTAGAGCGTCAGGGAAAAGCCACTGTGGCCAGGGTAATTGGGGGCGGGGATAAATTGGTGGTGATGAATGCGTTAGTTGCCCAATATACCACCTGGGGCCAGGTAGAGCGCACCTTATTGACCGATACGGGCCGCCTGTTAGCCCAATTTCCACAAATGGTAGCTGTAGCTGTCTTCCCCCAATTTACCCCGGAAACAGTATTCACCGTTGCCAGCCAGGGGGATTTACTACCCGCCGGGCTGACAAGGTTTGTCATTCCGGGACGGATTTTACGCCTCAATGCCGATTTGCAGCGGCTCAAGCAAGATGAACCGCTCTCAGTGAAGCGAGCCTGGTTTAATGAATTTCTAAAGGGAAAGTTAGCCCGAAGCCGGCTGCGCTATTATCAGGAGCCGGTGGTCTTGTTGGATGAATAACGGGGAGAAGACAAGAAAAAGAGGACGGAAGATGGATAATGAGCCAGATACCGTCTTCCGTCCTCTATATTTTCGCCAATAATTATCCCCCTACCAGGAGATAGCCAATACCGCGAACAGTTTCAATATAACCAGCGTTCCCTTCGGAGACGTTAATTTTCTGCCGCAAAGCCCGAACGAGCGGCCGCAAAATTAAACCGGGCTGCGTTTGGGTCGCCTTGGGTTTCTTATTCTTGTGCCCATGGGTACCTTCCACCAGCTCTTCCGAGGATATAGCCGTATTGGGTCGGTGAGCCAGTTGGAGCAGCAGGCGATATTCATTGCCCGTGAGATGCACATGCTCCCCCCGTACCAACACTGAACGGCGATTCATATCTACCGTGAGATCACCAATAATAATTTGTGACGATGGCACTTCAGTTTGTGGCCCCAAAACAGCAAAAGCATGGGATAAAATCTGAAGACGCTTCAGGCGGCCCTGGATGGTAGCAACCAGATCAGCCACAGTAAACGGTTTAACCAGGTAATCATCTACCCCTAATTCTTTACCGTAGCGAATATCACTGTCGAACCCACGCGCCGTAATCAGCACAAAGGGAATGATGGCCCATTCGGGTTTTTCCAGCATCATCTGGAATAACTGATAACCATTCATCTCTGGCATACTAATATCGGCCAGGACAACATTGACATCATTTTTGGCTAACAATTCCAGAGCATCTTTACCCGTGGAAGCGGGGAGAACGTGATACCCTTGCTTACGCAGTTGGGTTGTCAACAAGTCTACTAAAGTTTTATCGTCGTCTACAAGCAGGATAGTGGGTGAGTTGTTCATATGGCAAATTCCATAAAATAGGTTTCTTCTCAATATTTTAGAGCAAACCTGGATGAGGTTACACGTTTTATTGAGATAAGAAGAAACAGGTCAAATTGGTTAATGAGTATGATTATACCATTTCATCACGAAAAAACAACGAATTGGCAAAGGTAATTTTTTCTAATGCCGCTACTGTTTTGTTCTCCGTCATTTCAGGAGAAAAATCAGCCTTTTTAAAAAGCAAATTGATCAACAGGTTTAGACTATCGGGAGATTATAGACCTTACGATAATGATTTTGGGTAGGGGCTAGCCTTGTTCCTGCCCATGAACGTGGGCAGCCACGAAGATTGCCGTACAATCAAAATCTTTTTCTTAAACGCTATAGATACGAAGATAGGGCGGAGATCGAAAAAGCCCGGCAAACAGCCGGGCTTTTTAGGAGTTAGAATTCCCACAATTGATTATCAAGCTGATTAACTACCCTTGTCTAAATCATATTAACCTTTGTCTAATGAAGATATTCAAGCATGGGCTTCAGCCATACTATTAACGAATTTAGCGGCGCGGCCGGGCTTGCATCCCAGCAGGGGTCGCGCCAGGTCGATCTACAAGGGGGGGACGCTGCCGCACACGGTTATGGGTGCCAGTGGGACGGACTGGTCGTACCAATGGTTCGTTAGCAGGGGGCAGTTCATCAACAGTAGATGTGGCCCGATCTGGGCGCAAGAAATCAGGTAGATCGGGCGTGGTAGGGCGGTGAGGTGGCTGCGGCCGCGTCCCAGGCATGGCTGTTGGTCTGGCTGTAACGGGGCGAACAGGCTGCGGGGCTGGCTGCGGCCGCGTACCAACAGTTGGCTGAACCTGGCTCGGCTGGCGTTCATCCCGCTGCCCCAGCAGCTTCTCCCCAGCAACAGACAGGGAGCCAATGAACAAAATGCGAGTCAACCAAACCAAAACGGCTACAAAAATAGGCACGAATTTCAACAACTGCTCCCGACTCAACACTTCATTACCAAAATTATGGTTCAACAAAGCCAGATTTACAGCCCACCAGGTCATCACTGCATTAAGAGTCGCGCCTACCAGCCATGCTCCCATGAGAAACCAGACTTCTTTAGGTTCATTACGACCAGTTTCCGGGGTAAACACACGAACCAAACCAGCGAAATCTATGGCACAGAAAGCGATAGCCAAAATTGAAGCCCAGGCCAGCCCCAGAAAACGAATATCCCCTAAGAAGCTGGTCAAAGCGTACCGGGTGGTATCAAAGTTGAACAGCTCAAAGGCAAGCAAAGCGACCGCCAGCAGCCCAGCAATAACAACCCGGCGCGGCACCACTTTCCACACTTCTTCCAACCAATTATTTAGCGGTGGCTGTTTTAACGGCCGCGCCATTTCCTGTTTTTGTTCTATATAATTGCTCATGTAACTCATCTCCCTTTCTCTCTTTGCTGATGCTATTATCCTGCATTCAGGCTACAACCAACCAGGTCATTGATGATTAACCGTTCTCTGTTTATGCTTGTGTCCTATGTCTACGATGAGTTTGCCATGTAACTTTTGGGTCTTTAGGATTTTGTGAGTCCCAAAATAAAACCCGGCAACAAAGTCAATTCTGTTCTAAAATAAGAACTTATGTTCTAATTTATTAAAGAATATCCGAATTGCACGAGGAAGTCAAGGATCGTTTAACGGTTTAAGGGTTGAGTTTCTCGCTTTATGAAGATATCTCCTTCATAATTCATCCTTCTTAATCCATCCTTGCCTACAGGGGAGTAACTGATGATTAAAGCTGTTATTTTCGATGTCGGGGGAGTGCTGGTCCGCACGATGGACAGACGCGGCCGCAATGCCCTGGAGGGTCGCCTGGGGCTGCGTCCTGGAGAATCAGAACAACTGGTATTTAGCAGTGAGATGGGGCAAAAAGCGCAGCGAGGCGAGATCAGCACAGCCCAACTGTGGCAATGGCTAGGTGAACATCTAAGGCTGGATGCGGCCGCGACCCAGGATTTTCAGCGGCTCTTCTGGAGTGGTGATGAGATGGATGAGCAGCTTATTGAATGGATACGGGGGCTGCGGCCGCGTTATCAGACGGCCATTATCAGCAACGCCTTCGATAACCTGACCCACACCCTCACCCACATATACCCCATGGCTGATGCGTTCGATCTCATCGTTGGCTCAGCTTATGAAAAGGTAATGAAACCCAACCCGATCATCTTTCAACGTACCCTAGAACGGCTGGGGCGATTACCAGAGGAAACCATCTTCATAGATGATTTCCAGAACAACATTGTTGGCGCACAAGCTGTCGGCATGGTAGGAATACATTATCAGCCGGGAATGGATATACCTGACACGCTGGCAGAATTTTTAAGGGCTGAGGGCTGAAAATTAAGACTGACCGCTATCCGTCCTTCGTCTTCCATCTTCAATAGGAAACCTCTCAGCAAACCGTGTAACCTTCGGAAAGTTTGACCTAAAAGCTGGCCCATTACAGCAACCTTCTAAAGGTTCGCCTCAACTTATTGAGAAGATAGTTCAATAACGTTAAAATCAACTCTATGACCATTCATGCTACGTTAGCACAAACGGATTGGCCCACGCAGATACAAGAGCTACAACAAATTCTACAAGCGCTGCGGCCGCAGCTCATCAGTGCCGAAACGGAATTAGCCGATCAGTTAGCGGCTATCAACCGGTTTGAGTTTGATCTACGTACCCGCCTCGGTCATCTCACCCAGCAGTTAGAAAGCCTGGAAGCAGAAATCAGCGACTTTCGCACCCTCATCCGCCGCCGCCGCGAAGAATGGCTGGAGCGCAATGGGTACGATTCAATCGTGGGAGAATGGGGCGACCTCTGGGAAGTTGTGGATGAAACGGAAGGGGCCGAAGCCGCTGATTCATACCGTTACCGTGATCCAGAGCAGCGAACCACTCCCAAAGCGATCTCCCCCGATGAAGCAGTCAGCTTAAAAAAGCTCTACCGCCAACTGGCCCGCCGTTTCCACCCCGACCTGGCTGAAAACGAGGCTGACCGGCAGCACCGCACCACCTTGATGATCGCCATTAACGCGGCGTATGCGGCCGCCGACTTTGCCCGTCTGGAACAGTTAGCCCTGGAGCCAGACACCGTTACCGGGCATATTATCTATGACAGCCTACAACAACAAGCAGTCGCTTTACTGCGTGAAATCCAGCGGTTAGAGCGGCGGCTCCAGGAAATCCAGGCCGAGCAGAAGCAGTTAGCTGATCACCGCAGCAGCCGCCTCATGCGCCGGGTAGAAAAAGCCATCGCCGAAGGGCGTGACCTCATCGCCGAAATCACCGCCGATCTCAAAGAAAAAATAGTCCAGACCATTGTGGAACGAGATATTTTACGCCATGAGCTAGACAATCTGGAGAACCTTGAGGAGCAAGACCCCGTCGTGCTAGGAACCGCTCTGGCCGAAGCCATTTGGGATATGACCCTCGACGATCTGGCTCTAGGGGAAGATTTAGGGGAAGAAGAGTGGCTGTACCAACAGCGCGGCCGGCGGAGCTATTGGGACGATAATGAGGATGATCGAGAGTCGTATAGTTGAAAGAGCAGCAGGCAGAATCAATCATCAATCCCTTTGTAGCTCTTTCGTCAGTTAAACGGTTACGAACCGTTAAGAACCGCAATGGAGTAACACGGTATGCTTGAGCCATGTCTACCATATACAAACTCACCTTCTTCGCCTGGCTACTCCTCTTATTAACCGGCTGCCGGGACAGTGCCGAACGGCTGCCAACCCTTACCCCAGCTCCCACCCCTCTGGCAGATTTGCAAACCGAATTAGAGCAGCTTTATCCCCCTTATTACAATGGGTTGGCTCTCTGGGGGGGCTATCTTTATTTTGGTTATGGCAATGAGCTGATCTGGCTGGATGTGCGTGACCCAGCCCAACCCATTCTGGCCGGGCAGCTAACCTTAACGAACCGAATTTCTCGGCTTAAGCTGCAAGATGGGCAGCTTCACGCCCTCCTCTCCCCGCCAGATGGTTACTCCTCTGCATTTTTGGCCGATGGATGGCAGCAGCTAGATTTAACGGATCCGTCGCGGCCGCAGCCCACCACCTTCTTTGACGCCCCTATCCCTCTCCACGATGTCCTCATCCACCGGGGCATCGCTTACCTGGGGGCCAATACCGAGATCATCCGGCTGGACATGACCGACCCCACTGCTCCACGCACCCTGTCCCCTATTACCGGATTCTACGGCAACTTAAGCAACCTGGCCCTCTATGAACCGTATCTGCTGGCTTCCGAAATGAGCTGTTTCCGCAGTTGTACCACCCATCTCTACCTGGTGGATCCCCGCCTGTCCCCAGATGAGCAAATCATCTCTCACTTTACCCAATATGGTGGTTTCCGTACCCTGATCATGCACCCCCCCTTTCTCACCCATGTGGGCAATGGTATCTTTACCCTGGAGTTAACTGATCCGGCTAACCCCCAGATAGTACAAAGATGGGAGTATCAGGGGTTTTTCTTTTCCGGTTTACGCCAGGATAACCGGCTTTATCTCCTGGAACAGGGATTAAAAATTGTTGACCTGGAGGCAGGGGAAGAGCCGCAGGTTGTGGCTCACCTGCTGTCTGAGGTATATCTAACCCAGGTAGCCGTGGATGGATCGCTGGTGGCGATGTTGGGGGCACAGGATGGCGTATACCTCTTTACCCTGGAAGGGGACGCGGCCACCCCTCAATTGATAGCTCATTATCAATGGTCGGCCGGCAAATGAGAATGGTCACCTCCAATGGATCGTCGCAGTGGTGGGGGACAATGCTGGTGGGGGGGTTGCTCGCGGCCGCGTTCATTCTCCTCTGGCTAGTCTGGCCAAACCAGGGGCTGGTTCATGGAGCTAAACCAATCTGGAACGCGGCCGCGACTGGTGAAGGCTGCCACCGTTTTCTTCCTTTAACCCCACAACCGGCCAAAATCAAGCAAGATACCCCGGCTTATATCCCCCCATCAGATGCCATCCTCCCCACCAACCATTTTCGCTACGCCGCTCACACCTTATACCTGGATGATCGCACGGCCCGCCTGGCCGCCGAGGCCGGCTTTGACACCATCGTCCAGGTATTTCCCTGGAACGAGATCAACCCGGAACGCGGCCACTTCATCTGGCGTGCCCCAGATGATATGGTGCAAAATGCCCAGCGGTATGGCCTAAACCTGATTGTACGGCTGGATATGCCCCCCGATTGGGCCACGCGAGAGGTGACCAGCGGTGTCCCCTTTGATCTGCCTGCCTATATCCAATTTGCCACCGCCATCGCCCAACGGTATCGCGGGCAAATTTTGGCCTACATCATCTGGAATGAACCCAACCTGGCCGCCGAGTGGAGCCGTTCTGGGGGCAACCTGCCCGATCATTTTTACCGGTATGATGGCTGGGTGGCCAACCCGGCTGATTATGTAGGGGTGCTGGGAGCAGCCTACCATCACATTCGCCTGGCTGACCCCCAGGTGATAATTGCCGGGGGCGGGCTGGCCCCGACCAATGAAAATTCCCCCAGGGCCAGGGATGACCGCCTCTTTTTAGATGAGATGATGGCAGTGGGCGCGGCCGCATGTCTGGATGTGCTGGCAGTACATGATTACGGCTACGGCCTCACCCCCTACAGCCACCGCACCGTTCAAGATGGTCTCAACCTGGCCCGCATCACCTACCTGCATGAAATTTTGCTGCACCACCATGCGGATCTGCCCGTCTGGATCACGGAGCTGGGTTACACCATCAATCCCGGCGATCATCCAGCCGTCTCAGCCCAACGGCAGGCAGAATACCTTCTCCTGGCCCGACAGCGGGTAGCCGAAGAATGGCCCTGGGTGGAGTTGTTCACCGTATGGAATCTGGTGTATGGTCGCCCTGCCGATGATGAGATGAGCGGTTACAGCCTGGTGGAGCCGGATGGTACGCCCCGACCAGCGTATTGGGCATGGCAGGGGGAAATGAGAGATTGAGAGACTTGCCGTCCCACCCCGCCCGGACGTGCACGTCCGGGCTAAAAAGGCAAAGGCCGTTGGCCTGCGGCCGCAGCCCGGTAGGGCTTCGTATTTTTAGCCCGGCGGTTCCACCGCCGGGCGATCTCACCACCGGGCGATCTCACCGCCGGGCGATCTCACCACCGGGCAATCTCACCACCGGGCGATCTCACCACCGGGCGATCTCACCACCGGGCAATCTCACCACCGGGCGATCTCACCACCGGGCGATCTCACC
>JAHDWJ010000143.1 GCA_023384415.1 Anaerolineae bacterium | reverse complement strand
TTAACCTGTGGACAGCATTTACATTTTGAAGTTCGTGCAGTAGGGGATGTTGTAGTGAATCCATATGGTTGGATTGCACCAACAATGACAGTGGATCCATGGTACCTTGAGAGCAATGAGCAAAGCTATAATTTGTGGGCAACCCGCCCAGCTCTTATTTCTACAGCTGATCAATATCCTGGTGCGGGGGATACGGGTTTGCCAGAACCGGTGGTGGATCAAATCAGCCTGCTTATTGATGATGGCTCGCCTGATTTCAGCAGCGAAGGAGATTGTTTCACAGACGGTACCGGTTCACAAAGTTATAATAACCAGTATCACTATGCCCCAGTAGATGGAGAAGAGAGTTGTTGGGCCCAATGGCTCATCGAACCTGATGCCTTTTCCCCACCAGGGTATTATGATCTTTATGCCCACATCCCCGATCATAATAATGCTTCTCTGCATTCCCTTTATACCATTGCCCATCATGGCCAAACCAGCCAGGCCCATGTCGTACAGCTGGCATATCCCAACCCGGAACATTCTGCCTGGGCGTATCTTGGCCGCTATCAGTTTGCCATGAACAGTACCACAACCGAATATGTGCGGCTCGATGATGATATGCCCGGCTTTGAGGATCCAGCTAATGCCAACCGGATTGTTCTGGCTGATGCCATTTGTCTGGTGCCTGCTCAGACCTGGCAGCTGCCAGCCCAAACCCTCTATTTTTCCTGGGCTGAGGCCGTAATCATGGCTGGGGTCACTTATAACAATGAAGATATCGTTGCCTATGATCCGGCAGCGGGCACCTGGTCTCTCTATTTCGATGGCTCGGATGTGGGGTTGGCTGATGTCAATGTTGATGCCTTCGCTTTATTGGCGAACGGGGATATTTTGTTGAGTGTGGATGAGCCAGTCGAAGATCTCAATGGTCTGGATAAAGCTGATGATGCTGATGTTATCCGCTTTATCCCGACATCCCTGGGTCAAAACACTGCTGGCAGCTTCACCCTCTACTTGTCAGCGGCTACTTTTGGCTTAGAAGACCCTATCAACGGCCTAGATCGGGACATTGACGCTATCAGCTTCATTCCTGGGGGGGAGCTTTTAATCAGCACCACCAATGACGTGGCGGACCTATTTGTGGGTTATTTTGCCGATGAAGATTTAGTCTATTGGGATCCCTGGCTCTTTATTCCCAATTGGATGCCTTATTTTGATGGCTCTGATGTGGGGTTGAGTGATAACAGCGAGGATGTTAATGGAGCCTGGATTGATCTAGATATGGGGGGGATTTACTTAACGACAACGGGCAATTTTGCGGTGA
>JAHDWJ010000026.1 GCA_023384415.1 Anaerolineae bacterium | reverse complement strand
GCGCGCTTCAATGGGGTTGAAGAGGTCGTGGGTTCGAATCCCGCTGCCCCGACTAAACGCCACGTTTATGACGTGGCGTTTTTTGTTGCCTGGGTTACACTATGCCGTCACCTTGAGATAGTACCACTGGACAAAACGCAAGTGTACAGTGGTTCTGAGAAAAAGAGCCTTCCGAAGGTTTCTATGTCGGTGTTCAACAGTGGCACAAACCTTCGGAAGGCTGGATGATTACGGACAAGGTTATGGAATCAAGCAACCGCCATCAAATTATCTCCATCATCAGCCTGATTCTTTTTTTGCTAGGGACTATCCTTTGTGTCGTCTCCCTGGCCGCGGAAATATTGGGCTTAGACCGCACCCCTGGGTTTGGGGTGGTGCAAATGTTGCAGCTGCTCATAGGGTTGACCTTACTTACGGGAGCTGGTTATTTACACATGTGGGGCATGCGGCCGCGTCACTCCCCACGTTCTCTCCAGGCCGACATCGGTATCCGGCTCAGTGCTACCGGACTCATCTTTGCCTATGTCAGCGGCTTCTCAGATTTAATTGGCATTGGCACCCACACTGAACTGAACAGCTTCGAACGACCTTATGTTGGCCCGTTACAACTAGGGGGTATCGTTGTAGGCGTTCTCCTTGTTACCATTGGTATGCTTCTCTATTACACCAGCAGCCGTCACCAAAGAGAATCTTCCCTTAGCTTTATTTTGCCTAATGGCGACGAAAAAAAGGATTAATTTATGGTTTTTCCAGAGACCGTAGAGCGGGAAAGTCGCCGCGAAGTGATTCAACGAGAATTAGAATGGCATGATCAGGAAGGGCATAAACGGCGACCACTAGACCGTATTTTGTATGCCCCCCCCGCTTTTGATGATGTGGTCCAGGCTGGGGTGGATTTTTTGCAAGGAGAACCGGGGGCGTGGGTGCTAGACATTGGTGGTGGAGAGGGCAAACAAACTCTTACCTTAGCCGAAACAGGGTATCGAGTTATCAGCCTGGATTTATCCCAGGCCCAACTGGCGGAAGCCCGTGAACGGATTGAACAAAAACACCCTGGCCTCAACGTGTTTTTTGTGCAGGGAAATGCTGAAGAGCTGCCATTCAAAGCCGGGAGTTTGCCCCGCATTTATGGCAAAGCGGTGATTCACCACCTGGATATGCCAATTATGGCCCAGGAGTTACACCGGGTGCTGCCGGACCGCGGCCGCGCCACTTTTGCCGAACCCCTGGCCTACCATCCCCTGATAGGGTTGGGCCGCTTGCTGACTCCCCGCTTACGTACCCAGGACGAACGTCCCATGTCCCGCTCAGAACTTCTCACCTTTGCTCGCCAATTTACCTGTTGGAACGCCCAAGAGGCCTATCTCCTGGCCCCATTGGCTTATCTGGTTCGACCATTACCAGCAGGGGAATGGCTTTTTCGCGGGTTGTACTCCCTGCTGCGACTCATAGATAGCTGGCTTTTGCGCCTGCCTCTCCTGCGCGACCTGGCCTGGTACGGGCTGCTGTTTTTAGAAAAAGGGGGGAGTGAGGAGTAAGGTATGAGTAACTCGCGGTTCGTAAACTTGAAATTTGAACCCTGAAACTTGAACCCAATCTCACCCTTCCCGCCAACGTCGGTATAAGGTGGCAGAAGCAGTTTGCAGGCGCGATTGCAGGGTGGTTAACTTTTGTTCTAACTCCTGGATGCGTTGGCGGGCCGTTTGCTCCAGACGGAAGAAATCGTCATTTTGTTGTTGCAACAAGGTTTGCAGTCGTTGGGTCTCTTGCTGCTGCGTCGCCAACTCCTGACGCAATTGGGCAAACAGTTCATTTTGTACCCCCTGCGCCCGGAAAAACTGCTCCATCTCCTGCTCTTTTTGGTTCAACAAGCTCTCTTTTTCCCGCAAATGCCCCTCTAACCGCTGAATATGGTCAGACAATGCGGCCGCATCCCCCTCATCTCTTTGGCTCAATAGTGCGGCTGAGGCCGTAACTAACTCATTTACCGGCGCGGCCGCACGCCTATACCCATACCCATTACCATTCGAGGCATAGCCAGGCGCGGCCGCTGAGGTGGGCGACTTGTGGCCATTGCGGGGGCGGCTATCTTCCCTGGCATCTGGGGTGGGGGGCGGCTCTACGGCAGCCGGTTTAAGGGCAGGGGAGGGAAGCACCGGGGGCACAGTAGGTGGGGGCAGTAATACCACCGGCTGGGGATAAGTTCTATCTACCTGGCGGTGGTTCAGAACAATACCAATCGGGCTGATGGGATGGCGGCGTAACGTTTCGATAGTCTGGTACAGCTCCCGGTGGCGCGTATGGTAAGCGGCCGCGACCAGCAGCACTTCTCCCATCACCGCCAATGTGCGCCATCCCCCATCTCGCGTCAGCATGGGAGGGCCATCACAAATCACCAGGTCAAATTGAGTCAACGCTGCTTCTAAAATCCCCCGTATTAACACCGGGTGGCGCAAAGGGGCAGGGATTGGCTCGGTACCATTGGTAAGGATAAACAGATTAGATTGGGCAGTTGCTTGCAGAGAACGGGTCAACCATTCAGTTAGCTGCGGCCGCTCGTTCACCAAGGTAATCAACGCCCGCATCTCAGAGCGCAAATCAACCATCCCGGCCACCCGCTGCAGCAGCGGAGCCAGGTTCCCCCGGCGCGATAAGCCAAAATAAAGGTGCTGGGTCGGCGCGTCCCAATGACCCTCAACCAGCAAAACCCGCCGCCCCATCCGGGCTGATGCGGCGGCCAAATTGGCCGCGACCAGGCTTTTCCCTTCCCCTCTATCCGCACTGGTTACAAGCAAATATTGCTGATTACTAAAGGTAAAAGCCAACTGAACACTGGCATACAGCGTCTGGAATAACTCAACTGTAGCCGCATCGTCATTGGTTGAATGCAGCAGCGGCCCCGGCTTTGGTCGGTGCATGGGGGGGAGTTCGGCCAGGCAAACAAGGTGGGAGAAGGCCCTCTGCACATCACGGGAACGGGTGAGAAACCGTTTTTCTTGCCATGCCTGCCACAGTAACGCCAGAACAAAAGCCAATACAGCACAAGGCACCAGCACCCATCCCCCGGAGATGCGCCAGGGTAATACCTCTGGAAGCAGGCGTAATGCAGCCAGGATGACCGGTATGGTCATCAGGCTGTATAGCAACCCAAAACGGAGTAGGAAGGGCAATATACGTAAAGAAAACATATCGTTAGCAGTTAATAATCCCCAATTCTCCGTTTTCCCACCCTCTCACTCTCTCAATCCTTTGCCAGTACAACCTATACAGGGTAGCATAAACTAGAGCAAAAGCAGTGAATGGGACGGGGGGATCGGGTGAAAATGGCATGAAATTTGATTGGCGGTTTGAAGAAGAGGGGCAATCCAGGGGGATAGGAACGCGGCCGCTTCGTCAACAGCGGCGACGCTGGTTTTTTATGGTTCTCCTGGCTGGCTTGTTGATCGGCCTGGGAGTGCGGGGGTGGCGGCTGGCACAAAACCAGGCAGATGCCCTACTGCTGGCCCAAATTCAGACCCAATTAGACGCGGAACAAACCGCCCTGGCCCAGGGAGATGTAGCCTTGCTCCGCACCTTATACCAGGATGATCCAGTGCTGTTTGCGGCCGCATTCCAGCCCGCTTACCGTGTTGGGCCCCTCACTTCTAAAAGCGTCAACGGTCAGGGAGATGAACTGTGGGCCACCTTCACCTGGAATGAGGTCGGTCATACCTGGCAGAGGCTCTTCTTTTGGGAACGACAAGAGAGCCAGATCATCCGCCGGGCCAACGCCGCTCAGTTTTGGGGCGCCTGGCAAGAGCCTATCCCCTACTCCTGGGGGCATCTCCATTTGCAACAAGCCGATGCGCCCTGGCAAACGGCCGTCAGCCAATTTGTTGACCACTGGCTGGCTGAACAATGCCACCCCTGCCTCACAGACCGTCTGCCCATTACCCTTACCCTGGCGCCAGATTGGCAACTAACCGCCGCTCCCAATCAAGTACGTGTGCCTTCTCCCCATCTGGTAGCTCTGGATGAGCAAGGGCAGCCGGGTGAGCCGTTTTGGCAGCTATTGCGTGAGCGGTTGGTAGATCTTTTAACACCGGCTACCCTCACCTTTGCTGTGCCTGAAAGAGAGCAGGGCACGAGTTGGGAGTACACCTACGGACAGTTGGCAGCTCAATTTCATCGGGAGCAGCCCCATATTGAGATAGTGTTGGTGATATTACCCGCTGACACCTCCCTACAGCAGATTTTACCAGAGGTAGATGGCACCGCGTTTCCGGTGAACGCGGCCGCGCTCCGCACTGGTCTGGTGCATGATTTAACGGATCTGGCAGCTTCTGATCCCACGTTTGCGACAGCCGATTTTTATCCTCAAATCTGGCAGGGTGGCTGGTGGCAAGAACGGCTCTGGCTGATGCCCCAGGCCGCTGCCTTACATCTGCTGTTTTATGATCAGGCGTATTATGAGCAAGCCAATCTGTCTCCCCCATCATTGAACTGGACATGGGATGAGTGGCAACTACAAATAGATACCCTGCGCCAACAGTTCCCCCCAGAAATATTGTACTGGCCTTATCTGGATAACTCGCCCGATTCACTCCTTTCTTATGCGTATAATTGGGACAATCGCTGCCCCCGGCCCCATCTAATCCAATGCCCTTTGCGCCTGGAACCAACCCAGGTTGCGGCCGCGTTGAGTTGGTATACTCAACTGACTCCCACGCTTCAGCCCGACCTGACCGATTTCGCCCCTGATGAGCAGGCATTTCTAGCCCTAAACCTGGTTTCGATTCCCCGGCAGGTGGCCGTATGGGTGAGTGAGCCAGGGCGGTATGAGTTGGAATTTAGTTTGGGGGCGTTGGGAGTGACGGTTTTCCCTGGCACAGGCAGCTACGCCGGTATTACCCCATTGGCGGTGCAGGGAAGTGTGATGAGTGGGATGACAACGCGGCCGCGTGCTGTCTGGGAATGGCTCACTTTTCTGAGTAATCAGCCATTGGAGCGGGGGCGACGATGGGTACCGGCCCGGTTCTCCGTCGCCAATGAGATTAACTATTGGGGAATGCTCATCCCGCCCCTGCGTCAACCCGTGCTGATCGCTTTTGCCAATGGCCGGCCTATTTTACTGGATGAGAAGGAGATATTCAGCCCGAACCGGTTAAAGGCGGTGCTAAATGGAGAAATGGGAGCATTTGCGGCCGCGAACAGTGCTTTTGACGAGTAACACAGATCTTTTGTATCTCATCCATAAGTTGGGGTGAACCTTCAGCAGGTTTCTGTAATAGGCAAACTCGTAGGTTAAACCTTCCGAAGGTTACACATTTTACAGAGATGTCACACCGGACCCGCACCGTTTTTTCGGGCTTGTATATTCATTTAGTCTTCGTAACTGTTCAGGTTCTCTGGATATGGAACCACTAAGACGCTAAGAACGCCAAGAAATTACTCAAGCTCTTTGTGTTCTTTGCATCTTGGCGGTGAATAGTTACTACTCTTCTAAGGTCTTGCGTCTTAATGGTAAATGGTAAGCAGCTACCAAAATTTACCGGTTTTATAACGCATCATAATTAGCCTAAATTGTAACCTTTGTGTTAAAGTAGGCGCATCTTTCCCAAAGCCCTATGGAAAGCGGAGGAATGAGGACCCATGCGCCAGAATAAACAAAATGCAGCCTTTGCTCTGCAGCAAGTGCCGTTCTTTTCGCACCTCAATAGTGAGGACGCGGCCGCACTCGCTGATAGATTAATCTTGCGTCGTTTTAATACCGATCAAATCATCTTCCATCTGGGAGATCCCGGCGGGCTTCTTTATATTATCACCCACGGTAAGGTAAAAATTTCCTACAGCAACCCGGATGGGCAAGAAGCCCTCCTGGCCATTTTAGGGCCGGGCGACTTCTTTGGTGAGCTTTCTCTGCTAGATTCATCTCCTCGTTCGGCCACCGCCGCCGCCATAGAACCCACCGAGACCTATACCCTGGATGGGGCAACCTTCAATATGTTTTTGGATAACACGCCAGGGTTTGCCCACCATGTCCTGTCCGTTTTAGCCACCCGGGTACGGGGCTTAAACGCCCAATTGAGTGACATCTTCTTTCTGGATTTACCAGCCCGGCTGGCTCGCACCTTGCTCCGGCTGGCTGATCAACATGGCAAAACCTCCCCTAATGGCATCCAGATTGATATTTCCCTGACGCAAACAGACCTGGCCGAGATGACGGGCGGCACCCGTGTCAGTATTAACAAAGCCCTGGGTCGCTTCCGCCGCGCTAAATGGGTGGATGTGAATGGTCGCCATTTTACCATTCGGGATCGGGATGCGTTGGTCAATCTTATTCAGATTTCTGGCGGTTAAGGCCTAATTAGATGACTCACGGGTCAAAATCAGCTTGCCAATATTGTGATTGCCGCGCATATACTCATGGGCCGCCTGTGCTTCAGCCATAGGAAAAGTGCTGTCTATAATGGGGCGGAGCTGCCCGGCAGTCAGCAAAGGCCAAAACCGCTCCTGAAAGGCACGAGTAATTTGAATTTTTTCCGCCAGCGGCCGCGGCCGCAATCGTGATCCCTTCAATTGTAAACTTCGCCCCAGCAAAAGCCCCATATCCAGCCGCCCTTCGCGGCCGCCCAACAGGCCAATACAAACCAATCGTCCCCCTTCCCGCAAAGCTGATACATTTCGGGCCAGATAATCTCCCCCCACCGGGTCCAAAATCAAATCAACCCCCTGGCTGTGGGTCACAGCCAATGTTTCAGCCAAAAAATCTTGCCCTTTATAATGAATCGCTACATCCGCCCCCAGATCTCGGCAAGCAGCCACCTTGCCTTCAGTACCTGCGGTGGCTATCACCCGCGCCCCTACCGCTTTGGCCAACTGAATGGCCGCCGTACCCACCCCACTGGCCCCGGCATGAAGCAGCACCCATTCCTCGGCTTGCAGCCCTCCTTCTTGAAACAGATTAACAAATGCGGTCAGCCACACTTCAGGCACAGCCGCTCCTTGCACAAAAGAGAAATGATCTGGCAAAGGTAGCAGCATTTGCGGATGAACGGCTACTTGTTCGGCATAACCACCCCCAGCTAATAAAGCGCATACCCGGTCGCCAACCTGCCAACCGGTCACCTTAGTCCCCACAGCCGCAATCGTTCCAGCCATCTCTAACCCTAAAATATCTGACTCGCCAGGGGGAGGTGGGTATTGCCCCCTGGCCTGGGACAAATCGGCCCGGTTGACTGCGGCTGCCTGAATATCAACCAAAACCTGATCATCGTTAAAGGTTATGTCCGGGACATCTTGCCAGCGTAATTGGGGGGTCTGGCTGTCTGGATACACCACAATTGCTTTCATATTTCACCTATCCTCTGAAAATTGCCTGCTAAAAGACCGCCTACGGCTAAAAACCAATAAAAAAGGCTTAACCTGATGAGAGGTTAAGCCTTTTAGGGTAATTATAGCCCTAAATGGGTTATAACAGATGTGTCCTATTGACCATCATTTCCCCAGCCGCTGACGGAATTCTTCGGTGAGGGCGGGCAGAATTTTGAACAAATCACCCACTACGCCGTAATGGGCCAGCTTAAAGATGGGGGCGTCCGCATCTTTGTTGATAGCGACAATGGTTTTAGCGGTACGCATACCAGCCTGATGTTGGATGGCCCCACTTATACCACAGGCAATGTATAAATCAGGACTGACGGTTTTGCCTGTTTGTCCAACTTGATGGTCATAAGGAACCCAACCGGCATCTACGGCCGCACGGGAAGCCCCCATAGCCCCACCTAACACATCGGCCAGGGCTTGCACGGGGGCAAATCCTTCGGGACCACCCACACCGCGGCCGCCACTGACGATGATCTTGGCATCGCTCAAATTGACACCCCCATCGCGGCCGGCAAAGGCAATCAGTTTTTCCGGCACGTCTGCTTCATCCAGAGAGACGGTTAGCCATTCGGCCGTTCCCGTTTGCCCAGTGGCTTCAGCAGCAGGGAAGGCGCGGCTGCGTAACGTGATAAGTTGTAACCCTTCGGTGATCCGGATGTTGCCCAACAATTTACCGGCATACACGGGGCGGGTGACAACCACGCGATCTCCGTCTACCGCTAGTTGAATGGCATCAGAGACCAGGCCAGCATCCAGGTCAGCAGCTAACCAGGCGGTTAAATCGCGGCCGGTGCTGGTGTGCCCGGCCAGAAAAACGGCCGGCTGCCGCTCTTTGATCAGATCAACAACTAGAGGCGCGGCCGCAGAAACACGAAAAGTTGCCAGGACAGGATCATCTGCCCCAATCACCGCATCTACCCCCAGGTCAAAGGCGGCCGCAGCTACCCCGGCCACATCCTGCCCAAACAGGAGAGCCGTCAACGGCTGCCCCAGGTTATTGGCAACCTGGCGGGCGGCCGAGATCGTTTCTTTGCTGATGGCCGCCATCAGGCTATCTTGATGTTCAAGCCAAACCCATACGCCGCTCATATCACTTTCTCCTCAAATAATTTATCCGCCAAAAGACGGGCCTGTTCTTCGACGGTAGCGCCTTCGATCATAAACACGTTGCCTTCACGGACGGGTAGGGTGGAAATGTTGGACCAATCTACTTTGCTCGCGGCCGCGCCTGTCCCCCCATTCACCGCCAAATCAGCGGCGGTGAGAGTAGGGATAGTGGCTTTGTTCGCTTTGCGGATACCCATAAACGAGGGGTAGCGTGGTTCATTGATCTCTTTGACGACGCTAATAACCACCGGTAAGGGAGTCGTCACCGTCTGTTTGCCGTTTTCTAATAGGCGAGTAACGGTAATGGCTCCGTCACTGATGGCGGAAATTTCGGTGACAAAGGTAAGGGGAGTCCAGCCTAATTTGCGTGCTACCTGAACAGGCACCTGGCCGGTATCCCCGTCAATAGCTTGTTTGCCGAAGATAACTAACTGCACCTCAGGTTGCTGCTGGATCGCGGCCGCGAGAACCCTGGCTGTCCCCAACGTATCCGAACCGGCAAAAGCAGGATCAGAGATGAGGACCGCCTGGCTACACCCCATAGCCAGGGCCGTGCGGAGCGATTCAACCGCCCCTTCATCTCCCATCGTCAGGGCAATCGCTTCTTTCCCCCCATGCTTTTCCGTTACCCGGATCGCTTCCTCAACTGAATACTCATCCCAAGGGTTGAGTACCTGGGGTTTCCCCCCTGGATCATCCCAACTGACCACGCCATCATTAACTTTAAAGACCGCCGTGGTGCTGGGCGTTTGCTTTAGACATACCACAACATTCATGGTTTAACCTCCATAGTGGGCATTTTCAGGGGGATTATATCTGCTTACCAGAGGGTGGTCAACGGATTTTTGACGCAATGCGGCATGATATTTGTCATATCAAGGCCAGGGCAAAGGCACAGCAGAAGTTGGTGTAACTCTGGAATAATATTGACCCAGTTCACTAAGCGGCAAGGGACCAGTGTGTCCGTAAGGAAACACCTCAGACAGCAGCATGGTCGCCTTAAAATAGCCGGTTGAATAATCAGTATACCAGGCGTAACGTGTCACCCACCGACCTTCACCATTTAACCAATTAAGAATGAGTGGGGCATAGGCCATCATAAACCCATCCGCCTGGCAGACGGGGCCGGGTACCTGGTGGTTGCCATAATTGAGGCAGCCCATCTCCGTGAACCATATTTCATCCGTGCGCTGCCCATATGTTTGCACAAAGGAGAGGGCATTATAAGCGTGCTGCCGCCACAAGTTAAATGCTGTTTGGGGGTCCGGGAATAAGGTATCATCAAACATCCAGTTACCGGTGCAATTAACCGGGTCTCCAGGGCGTATTTCGGGGTAAAGATGAAAATGCCAGCCAGCATGAGGCAGCGGGCCATAATTATCTTGATAATGGGTCACAAAATCACGCAGCCATTTGATGCCACAGGGATGGGCATTTACCCCGCCTACAATCAGCTTAGCGTCAGGATCGGCCCCCTGGTTGTACATAATTTCAACGACTTGATTATGGTAAAAATCGGCCGCGGCCTGGGGTGATGTGTTGCATTGGTTTTGATGCTCACACTCATTAAAAACGAGCCAATAATTGTGATTGGTACGGCTGTCGGCCAATTGAATATCAGGAATAGAGGGCAGCCCATTGCTGGGGCGGCTGACAAGCATGGGCACATGTTGAAGGACCTGGTATTCAGGCGGTACATAAGGGGACCAGATATAACGCCATTGGCCTAGCACCAGGTTATCTTGGGAGTAAAGGGAAGCCGCAAACCCTTTGCGCGGGGAACTGATTTGGGGAATGGGTGTTGGTGTGGCCGAGGGGATAGGGGTTAGCGTAGGGGTGAACGTGGGGCCATCATTGGGAATGGAGATGGGTGTGCGGGTAAAAAGTTCTTCGGTCGGGGGGAAGGTTGGTGGCGGGATGGGGGTTGGTGGCAAGGTTGGTGTTATGGTAGGTGTCTGTGTTCGCGTGGGTGTTCGGGTGGGTAAGGGAGAGGTGTTTGTGGGTTCAGCGGTGCGGTACGGATCCCCTGGCGTCAGACCCGCTGTTTCCGGGTTATAGCCTGGGCCAGGGGTAAAGGTGGGAATTAGTGCCAATGGGTCAGGGGAGACACGTTCATCCGGAGGGATGTTGGCTGTCGGGACAAGAGTTGGCAATATTGGAAGAGGGATGGAGCGACAAGCCGGAATGAAAACGGTAATAAGTAGGATAAAGATGAGTTGGTAGGGGGATTTGGTTTTGAGCATAAGCAATATTTACCTGTTAGAGATGTTGTGTCGTTTTATGATAATCTTTTTCCCCCTCGCGGCAAATAGGCTAAACTACTATTCTATGCTTAGACGAATTTTGCCTATACTGTTTAGCTTTATTTTCCTTTCTTTTTTGCCTGCTTCTACTGACACCGTTCAAGCCAGTCCACCAGCTCAGGCGGTGGATTGGCGTTTTGGGGTAGTTGAAGCCTACGAATCACCGGCGGACGCGGCCGCTTTGGGGGCTGCCTGGACACGAGTTAAGTTTCAATGGGCCGATGTTCAGGCGGGAGGGCCGGGTAGTTGGACCCCTTCCGTTTCTGATAGCCAGATTAGCGGTGAATTAGCCAATGGCCGGATGGTCGTTGGTTTGCTCATTGGTATCCCTGGGTGGGCACTGGATGGGCAAGGGCTACCCAACGGTCTATGGCTGCCTTATGATGATCCTGGCAATAGTTGGGCTACCTATGTGCGTGAAGCAGTCACCCGGTACAGCGGCCGCATTAACCATTGGATCATTTGGAATGAGCCAGATGTGTGTGATCCCTCTGCCCCTGGGCATACCTGGAATGGCACGGTGCGTGACTTTTTCCAACTGCTGCGGGTAGCCTATCTGACAGCCAAACAAGCCAACCCCAATACCACGATTCACCTGGGGGCCATGACCTATTTTTGGGATTTGCGCTGCGGGCAAGAGCAATACATGACCCGGCTGCTGCGGGAGATTACGGCGGATGGGGACGCGGCCGCGAACAATTATTATTTCGATGTAGCCACAGCCCATCTTTATTTCCAACCTAACACCGTGTATGACATTACCCAGGCGTTTTATGGCATGATGGGGGCGTTCGGCATTTGGAAACCAATCTGGCTGGTAGAAACCAACGCTCCGCCCATCAACGATCCAGCCTGGCCCGTGCCCAATTGGACCCTCTCCGTGACCCAAGATGAACAGGCCGCTTATATCCCCCAGGCAATGGCGGCCGCATTAGCGGCTGGGGCACAACGTATAGCTATTTACAAGCTAAAAGATACCCCCGGTGATGTAGCCGCTAACCCAGAGCCATTTGGTCTGGTGCGAATGGATGGATCACGGCGGCCGGCCTTTAACAGTTACCGGATTGCAACCCGCTATATGGCTGGGGTTACCGGGTCCAGCCGGGAACGGTGGAATGAAGTCGGACAAATCCGACTGGCTCAGGAAGGTAAAACAACAACCGTGCTGTTCTCCCGGCTGCCCGCCTCCCAACAAGCCCAGGTTGTCGCCACAGCTCCCACCGCTTTGTTGGTGGATATGTGGGGAGGGCAGCGTACTATTTCGGCCCGAGATGGTTTTTTTACCGTTGATTTGCCGGGGGCTTTATGCTCACAACCCATTGGCGATTATTGTATGATTGGGGGGTCAGTCTATTATTTGTTGCAATCTACGACCGGCGGCGCCCCACCCCCACCCCCAGCCGGGGGAACAGGCAGTAATGATAATAGTGGGACTGATCCTACGGCGTCAGAAACACCAGAAATCACCCCGACCACTGTAACCAACACGATTACGGCTACACCAACAGCTACGCAAACTCGGCTTCCTACCATTACGCCATCTCCGCCACCCACAGAGACCCCCAGGCCAACCTTTACGCCAACAGTAACACCTACTCCCATTGATGAACCCGCTCCAGCTATTGCCCAGGCGGCAACCCCTATCCCCAATGCTACGACCGACTCAGAGCAGAATGATCAGCCGCTTTATTTGTCTTGGCTTTTTTTGGGTGCGGGTTTAGGCGTAGGAATATTGTTGTTGGCTTTGCGCCATCGCTTGAGATAAATATTGGAATGTATAATAGTATCTTTATTGTCCTTTTTTTGTTTTTTGGTATTCTTAATGTAATCAACAGCGCATTTACCGGGTAACTATAATTTCCTGATTGGATCATGGTCAAAAACGGTCATACAGTGCCAAAGCCATATTTAGCTGGGCTTTCCCAGGCAGAACGTTTTCTGGTTTTAGTTCAGGCTCTGAACACGGCCGCGGCCGCCCTTCTGCAATCAAATCATAGTGAAAAAGATGTTTTTCGTTTGTTTAGCCAACAAATGGCCCAGTTGGGCATAGAGGGCACCCTGTACAGCTATCAGCCAGAACAGCGTAACCTCAGAATTAGCTCTTCTACCCTATCTCCTGAAACGGTGCGTCGGCTCGAAGAAACCGCTGCCCTGTCTGATTTTCAACTAGAAAAGCAAACATTTACCCTGGACCAGGTTCCCCCCCTGGCGGAAGTCATATTACACCAACAACCCGCCTTTTTTGCCGAAACGAAATTTTTTCTCGCCTCATCTACTGAGGGGAAATTACCCCACGTGGCTGACCAATTTGCCGCCAACAGGGCAGTGATTGTGGCGCCGTTCTTACATGAGCAAGAAGTGTTGGGGCTGCTTTCAGTAAGCGGCACCTATTTAACAGAAGCGGATGTCCCCATTTTTGCCGCCTTTGCCAACCAGATAGCCGTCTCGTTGGTGAATGTGCGTTTGTTTGCGGCCGCCAAACAAGCAGAGCAAAAATATCGCCACCTGTTTGAAAACGCCCCCATTATGTACCTGGTGACAGAAAATCGGGGTGGAGAGGCGTATATTGCCGAAGGCAACCAACTGCTGCTAGATTCACTTGGCTATACCGCAGAAGAGTTGATCGGACGCCCCCTGGCCTCAATTTATACCCAACCGTCACAGCAACAACTACGGCAGGGTGGGTATGAAAAAGCGCTGGCCGGCCAATTGTCCAGGCAAGAGCGTGAGCTAATTACTCGTGACGGGCATACTATCATAACGATTTTACACACCATGCCTGAATGGGATACACAAGGTCAGGTAATCGGCACAAGAGCGACATTTTTAGATATAACGGCCCATAGAAAGATAGAGGCCGAACTCAGAAGCTATCAAGAACATCTACAAAATTCTTTAGACGAGTTAAATATTCTTATCCCTGCCAGTGCTATCGTAACCCATGCCAGCCAGAACGAAAATGTCTACCAGGATATTGCCGAATATATGGCGGCCGCATTTGGCAGTGATGGTTGTGCCCTTTATCTACGCCATGAAAGTGACGATCTGTTTTTGCCGCTCATTAATTTGCACCGGCTCCGCTCTATCGGCTGGGTGGCTTTGGAGGGTCCAAGTACCCCTATTTTAATGACCCCAGCTATCCGCCAGACTACAACCCAGCAAAAGACATTTCTGTTACAAGATCATCAGTCCGATTTACCGGCTGAGGATAGGGCTATCCTTTGGCGTCATAGGGCCAAAACCATCCTGTTAGTGCCCATGATTTGTAGGGATGAGGCCATAGGGTTGGCCGAATTGTACAATTATGATGATCGGGAGTATACCCAGCGTGAACTTCTTTTCGTGCAGACCCTGGCCAATTATTTAACCATTGGCCTGGAAAATGCCCGTCTATTTGAAGCCTTACGCAGAAACAAAGATACTCTTGAAGAGCAAATCGCCTGGCGAACTCAGGAGTTGCAATATCGAAACCAGGAATTAAACGCGTTTGCCCACACGGTAGCCCATGATTTACAGGGGCTGTTGGCCCAGGTGGTTATGTATGTGGATATGTTATACGATGATTATGCCCGGCTGTCTTCCGCGGATCATAAGGAGTATTTACGGATTATTGGTCGCAGCGGCCGCAAAATGAAAGAGGTGATTGATTCTCTTTTCTTGCTGGCTACCGTAAGCCAGGCTGAGGTTAAAATAACCCCGCTTGAGATGGATGAGGTGATCCGGGATGTGTTACAACGTCTAGACGATGAAATTAAACAAGCTCAGGCCCATCTGGAATTCCCCCCCCGATGGCCAGCGGTACAGGGGTATCGCCCCTGGGTCGAAGCGATATGGGTAAATTATGTGAGCAACGCCTTAAAGTATGGGGGCCGGCCACCTTGTATCATCCTCGGAGCCACCCCCTTGGAATCAGGGCAGGTGCAATTTTGGATTCAAGACCAGGGGGATGGAATCACCCCAGAAGATCAGGCGAAATTATTTACCCCATTTACCCGGCTGCATAACCAGGAAAAAGGGCATGGGCTGGGTCTCTCTATAGTCAAACGGATTGCCGAACGGCTGAACGGAACAGTAGGGGTGAGCAGCTCACCAGGACAGGGGAGCCGCTTTTATTTCACGCTGCCGACGTAGTGAGGATTAGGGGCTGAGAGATTGAGCGAGTGACAAACTGTTCACTGAACCCTACCCAGGCACCCCATATAACCACCAATATAACGGCTCAGGATAGGCAGGTTGCCAGGCGGCTGGCCAGACGAAATCGCCCCGGCGAAAGCGGCCGCGTAAGGCTTGATCCAGACCAGCTATCCGAGAAGGTAACTGAGCGTCGGCCACTCCTGGAGCCTGACTAAACCGGGCCAACAGAGCGGCCATCATCGCCCGCTCTTCAACTCCAGCAGCATACACGGGTATTGTAGGGGGGTGTTCCTGCCAATCCCGCAAAGACGTTTGCCAATGGCGCAGGCGTACCTGCAACTCTTGTTCAACCCGCATTTCTATCGCCACAACTCGTTCCTTTGTTACCTCATTAAACCGCTCTATGGCTTCGGCTACCTTACTTTGTTCGGCCGGGGTAAGTAGATGGTTTAGGGCCGTAAGCCGGTGCTGGCGCAGAAAATATCCCCCTAAGGTCAGGCGGGGCATATTCCCTTCCGCCATCGGCCAAAACAACACTTCATGGCGGCAATATTCATCCATCTCCATACTCATAGCCGCTAAAACAGTTACATCTCGGCTTAATTTAGAATCATCAAGGGTCATTTCTTAGTTCCTTTGGCGCATGGGGTATAATAAGGTGCATGATGAAAGGCTATCCGGCCTCTATCATTCGTCAGCCGTCCTTAAAAAGGGGATTCTATGAATGGTAACAGACGCGCCGCGATCTTAAAAATGGCTAATCTCGCTTATGAGATGGATCTGGTGGTTTTACAAGGGGTTATTCACCAGAATGAAGCGGGCGATTGGTTGGTTGGGGAGCAGGGTTTACAGCAATGGCTTACAGCCCATGAACAAGAAGATGTGGTGCTGGTGTTAGGCTCTCTGGCTGATGAACGTCCGGTGGTGACACGGAGCTGCCGTACCTGCGGCCGCGATTATACTGACCTTGAGTGCCCTCACTGCCGTGCCAACCGTATCCGGCTGCGCGGCCGCTAAACATATCCGCCACCCGTTACCAAAATTGCTTCTTCGTTATTCGTGCCCCTTCATCAAATCCGCCGTCAAACCTCTTCAGTTCAGGTTTGCCCAAAGTAGGAAATCAGAAATTGTGAAATCAGTGCGCTTATTTTTTCTCCTCTTTATATCGGGCTGGTGGCTGTGGGGGAACAGCCCAACCCAGGCGTTAAATATTTCCCCCGCAGCCCAATCAACCATTATTTCTTTAGATACCTTAGCGGTTGAGTTATGGCCTGATTATGATGATCCAACCATGCTGCTGCTGTTTACAGGCAGCCTGCCCGCCACCATGTCGCTCCCGGCATCCGTTTCTTTACCCTTACCAGAGGGGGCCGTTATTCATGCCGTTGCTCGCATCACCGACGATAATGTGATGATTGATGATATTGCTTATACAACGGCCAATGGGATGATAACCCTGGAAACACCGGATAGAGGATTCCGGGTGGAATATTATCTCCCCTACACAGTGGCTGGGTTCGAACGAACATTTGCCCTGGGGTTGGCTTTTCCCTTTGCCATCAATACCATGAGTGTGGCGGTGCAGCAGCCCGCGGCCGCAACCAGCTTCACCCTCAGCCCTACCCCACAAACAAACCTGGTAGGGCAGGATGGGTTGACCTATTACCGACTGGCCGATCAACCGTTGGCGGCTGGACAAACGTTAAACCTGTCAGTGCGCTACACCTTGCCGGGCAACCAGCTTACCGTGAACGCGGCCGCAGCCAATACCCCTCCTTCGGCTACTTCTCCCACCCAGAACTCATCTACAAACTTACCCTTGATTCTGGCCGGCATCGGCGGCCTTATCCTATCAGGTACGTTAATCTGGCAAGGGCTAAAAGAGCGGAAAGCCGCCAATACCCATAAGAAACCGCCGGTACGGTCCCGCCCAATGCCAAAACAAAACAGACCGGCACGAACCAAACGAGCCACCCCCCAGGCTGAACCGGCCCCCACGCCCCCAACCCTGCCTATAGGTGAAATTCGTTTTTGCCACCAGTGCGGCCGCGAAGCCCAACCGGAAGATCGTTTTTGCCGCCAATGTGGTACCCAGCTCAAAGGGCGTTAGAGCTCCCCTGACAAAGTGGGAACCGATTGACTAAACCAATTCAGGGAGAAAATATGAGTGAGACATTGCGAGATAAAATCGTGTTGGTAACAGGGGGTGCATCGGGGATTGGCCGGGTGACCGCTTACGCCCTGGCCCAGGTCGGGGCGGTAGTAGCCCTGGCGGATGTAGACGAAGCCGGAGGCGCAGAGACAGCCCAGGTTATCCAGGAACGGGGCGGGCAAGCCTTGTTTGTGCCAACGGATGTGGGCAATGCGGCCGCAGTCCAATCGCTCATCACCCAAATCATTAGCCAATATGGCCGGCTAGACTGTGCCTTTAACAACGCCGGAGTCGAGGGGCTGCCCAACCGCACCGCCGATGCCACCGAAGCCGATTTTGATCATATCATGCGAGTCAACCTCAAAGGGGTGTGGCTCTGTATGAAATATGAAATTCAACAGATGGTGGCCCAAGGGGGCGGAGCAATTGTCAACACCGCTTCCGTAGCCGGGCTGTTGGGGGCACACAGTTTGCCCATTTACGCTGCCAGCAAACATGCCGTCGTTGGGCTAACCAAATCAGCGGCCATCGAATACGCTAAAAAAGGGGTGCGTATCAATGCCGTTTGCCCTACCGTCACCCGCACCCCAATGATAGAAAGGGGATTGGCCGCCATTCCCGAGTTTATGGAAGCCGCCCGGCGGGCCATCCCCATGCAGCGTTTTGGCGAACCGGAAGAAATCGCGGCCGCAGTCCTCTGGCTCTTCTCTGATGACGCTCGCTTCATCACCGGCACCACCCTGACCATAGACGGCGGCTTCACCGCACAGTAGGGAGTTTGCGAGTGGGCGAGTGGGCGAGGCTCCCCCTCTCAGCTTTCTCAATCTCCAGTCTCTAATCCCCACTCTCCCACCCCCGCATCGAGGAACACCGTGAATTTTCAATCCATTGATCAACTACAACAAGCGTTACGTGAGTGTGATTACATCGCTGACCGGGGGTTGGCGACGGCAATATTTCTAGCCCTGAAATTGAAGCGGCCGCTCTTTTTGGAAGGAGAGGCCGGAGTCGGCAAAACGGAAATCGCCAAAGTCATCACCCAAATCCTGAACACCGACCTGATCCGGCTGCAATGTTATGAAGGGTTGGATGTGAACCATGCCGTCTATGAGTGGAATTACACCCGGCAGCTGCTCCATATTCGCCTGCTGGAAGCACGTGGGGAGCGGGCCAATGAAGCGGAACTGTTTGGGCCAGAATATCTGCTGAAGCGGCCGCTGCTTCAGGCCATCGAACAAACCCGCACCAAACCACCCGTTCTGCTCATTGACGAGGTAGACCGCAGTGATGAGGAGTTTGAGGCGTTTTTGCTGGAAATCCTCTCCGATTTTCAAGTCACCGTGCCCGAAATCGGCACCATTAAAGCCACCCAACCCCCTGTCGTCATCCTGACCTCTAACCGCACCCGTGAAGTCCACGATGCCCTCAAACGTCGCTGCCTGTACCACTGGATTGATTACCCCAGCTTTGAGAAAGAATATGACATCGTCCAGGCCAAAGTACCCCAGGCAGGGGAACAGTTAGCCCGGCAGGTAACTCTGTTTATTCAGGAGCTGCGCGAGGCCGAACTTTACAAGCTGCCTGGCGTAGCCGAAACGCTTGATTGGACAACCGCTCTGGTAGCTCTGGATCAGGTGGCCTTAGATTTGGGGGTTGTACAGGATACGTTGGGGGTGATTTTGAAATATCAGGATGATATTGAGAAGGTAAGTGGGGAAATGGCCCGGCAGATGTTGACGCGAGTAAGAACAAAAAGCTGAATCACCTAAATCGGCTCACCGATGATTTGGGTCAAGGCCCCAGGGCCATCCAGAGTAAGATGCCACCGGTTGAGAAAATTACGACCCAAGACAATTTCGCGGCCGCGGGGATCTCCTGCTGCCCAAATAAAATGATCTTGAACAGCCCCTCACCCTGGCCCTCTCCCATCGTGGGAGAGGGGCCGGGGGTGAGGGGTGATTGATCACCTGTACTGTTACGCAATTTGTTCCATATTTTGATCTGCCTGAGCGATATTCGCCCTTACATTGGGCTGGTTATACGTAACCACTAAGCCTTCCGAAGGTTTTCCCACTGGTGATCATTGGCAACGAAACCTTCGGAAGGGTATATCACCAGAGAGGGTTAGTCGTTACGATTATACTGAAAAACGGCTGAATTTGTCAGTCGTTCCAGCCCACGTTATCCTTAAGGGCATGAAGCCATTGTATTACTTATTTGATAAACTTTATCCCCTGATCCGCTTCATTTATGAGAAGGTGCAGGGGCATCGCTGGTTTGATGAGATTACCCCGCAGCTATGGCTGGGGGGGGCGCCAACTTACCGGCGGGATTATGAGTTTCTCCGTCAACATGGGATCAACGCCGTCGTGAATATCCGGGCAGAGCGGCAAGATGATACCGCTTTTTATGATCAGGCAGGGATTAACCATAGACAATATAAGGTGTATGATGTGACTGTCCCTTCCCTCGCAGTGTTAGACGAGGGGGTTGCCTGGATTGCCGGGCAGGTGGATGAAGGGCGCACGGTGCTGGTTCATTGTGCCAAAGGTCGCGGCCGCAGTGCCACCCTTCTCGCCGCCTATCTGATGAAACACCAGGGCCTTTCCTTCAGCGAAGCCCAAACCCTGATGAAAAGCAAACGCCCCCTCACCAAACTAGAACCCCGCCACCAGCGTCATCTAGAAACGTGGCTCAACGGGAATCGGTGAGTTCACGAAAAAGAGGCCCCGCCAGGCCGCCGAGAACACAAAGAAAAGAAGACCTTCAGAGAAATTCTTTGTACCCTTCGCGTCCTGGCGATGAAAAAATTCTTTTCCCATAACCCCTTTTGTGGCTTTCTATGAGCAACATCACCCCCAGTCGGCAGCAATATCTGAACATCAAAGCGCAGCACAAAGATGCCATTCTCTTTTTCCGCCTGGGGGATTTTTATGAGACCTTTGATGAGGATGCAGAGACGGCTGCCCGTGAGTTGGACCTGGTGCTGACCAGGCGGCAGCAGCATCCCATGGCTGGTGTGCCCTACCATGCGGCCGAAAATTATATCGCCCGGCTGATTGCTAAAGGGTATAAAGTCGCCCTCTGTGAGCAGATGAGCAATAAACCAGTCAATGGGCTGGTGCCTCGTGAGGTGGTGCGGGTGTTTACCGCCGGCACGGTGATTGAGCCAGGGATGTTGGAGTCGGGGCGCAATAATTACCTGGCGGCCGCGCTCCGGGAAGGGGAGCAGATTGGCTTTGCTTACGCCGACATCACCACCGGGGAATTTGCCACGACCGTACTCGGCAGCGGCCGCGCCCTCAACCAGGAATTAGCCCGCCTGGCCCCGGCTGAACTACTCATCCCAGATGCCGAACAATCCCTCGGCGAAGTAGGGTTTGCCCTCTCCCGGCTGCCCAACTGGCGCTTTGAAGGAAGCAATGCCCGCCAAACCTTGCTCGCCCATTTTGGTGTCACCAGCCTGGATGCTTTTGGCTGCGAAGGCAAACCGCTGGCCGTGCGGGCCGCCGGGGCCATCCTCTACTATTTGCAAGAGACGCAGAAGGGAAATATTGGCTCCATCCAGCGGTTGTCAACCTACAATACCGATGGCTTCATGGCCTTAGACCAGGCTACCCGGCGCAACCTGGAGCTAACCGAATCGTTGACGGGTAAAAAGGGGGACTCTCTCTTGGGGGTGCTGGATAAAACGGTCACGCCGATGGGGGCGCGACTGCTGCGCCAGCGGATTACCCTGCCTTTACTGGATCTGGAAGGGCTAAATCACCGGCTGGATCAAGTGGAACTGTTCAATCAAAACAGCTTACTGCGGGCCGAACTGCGGGCTATCCTCAAAGGTTTACCTGATTTGGAACGGCTGACCAACCGCACCCTCACCGCGGCCGCAACCCCCCGTGATTTACAAAACATCGGCCTGGTATTGGCCGCCGTTCCTGAATTGAAGGAGCTGCTGCGGGAAGTTAGCCGTGAACACCTTATTCCCCTCTCCCACCTCGATGACTGCCCCGACATCCGCCAACTGCTGGCCCAGGCCCTTAATGAAGATGCCCCGCCTAACCTGAACAAGTCGGGGGTGATCCGGCAGGGGTTTTCCGTAGAGTTGGATGGGGTGATGAATGCGTCGGCCCATGCCCGTGAATATATTGCCAACCTGGAGCCGCAAGAGCGGGAGCGCACCGGTATCACCACCCTTAAGGTGGGGTTTAACCAGGTGTTTGGCTATTACATTGAGGTTTCCCGCGCCAACAGCCATCGTGTGCCGGATGACTACATCCGCAAACAGACGTTGACCAATGCCGAGAGGTATATTACCCCAGAGTTGAAGGAGTATGAGACGCTGGTGCTGAATGCTGAGGAGCGCATTCTGGAGATTGAGCGGCGGCTGTTTGCCCAGGTGAGCCAGCAGGTGGCCGCGGCCGCGAAGCGACTCCTGCCCACCGCCCACACCTTAGCCGAATTAGATGTCGCCGCCGCCCTGGCTGAGGTCGCCGCCAGCCAGAATTACATCCGGCCCCATCTCGGCCATGACAACCGCCTCACCATCCAGCAAGGTCGCCACCCCGTCGTAGAAAAATCGTTGGTGTTAGAGCGGTTCGTACCTAACGATCTCTGTTTTAGCGAACAAGAACGCATCCACATCATCACCGGGCCAAACATGTCGGGCAAAAGCACTGCCCTACGCCAGGCTGCCCTCATTGTCCTCATGGCCCAAATTGGCAGCTTCGTCCCGGCTGCCTCAGCCGAGATTGGGCTGGTGGATCGCATCTTCACCCGCATTGGGGCACATGATGAACTGCACGCCGGCCGCTCCACCTTCATGGTTGAGATGGTCGAAACGGCCGAAATATTGCACCACGCCACCCATCGCTCCCTGCTCATCCTGGATGAAATTGGCCGGGGGACAAGCACCTACGATGGGCTGGCGATTGCCTGGGCCATCATCGAATATCTGCATAACCACCCCCGCCTGAAACCACGCACCTTGTTCGCCACCCATTACCACGAGTTGACTGAACTGGCCGATTTACTACCCCAGGTGGAAAATTATAACATCGTGGTGGCCGAAGAAGGGGAAAAGATCATCTTCTTGCACCAGTTAGCCAAAGGGGGGGCGGATCGGAGTTATGGCATCCATGTGGCCCAACTGGCCGGGCTGCCCAGAGACGTGATTAACCGGGCCAATGAGCTGCTAAAGGAGCTGGAGCGACACGCCCCCACCGCGGCCGCGCAGCCCAGTCATCTCCGGGGCACCCAGCAGATGGCCCTTTTCCCTGAAAGCAGCCCCATTTTAAGCGAATTAGAGAAGCTGGACATCACCACCATGACCCCTTTAGAAGCGATCAATAAGCTGTATGAATGGAAGCGACGGTTTACCTGAGAGGGAAACTTCTCTCAATCTCCTTACCCCTATGGAAAAACAACCCATGACCACAAATAACGGTTCGGAACGTGGATTTGGCTACCGATTTGGCCGGGCTTTGGGGCGCACCTTACTGGCCCTGCTAAAAACGATGCTAGTGCTTTTGCTCCTGGCGGGAGTCGCGGCCGCTATCTATGCCGGTTATCTCATTGCCACCCAGGGGGGGCGGAACCAGGCGTGGGTGAACGTCTTGCGTGATGGCCTGGATGAATCCCGCCAACAGCAGCAGCTTCTACAGGAGCAGCTTCAGACGAGCCAGAGCCAGGTGGCTACCCTGGAAGCCCAGATGGCTTATATGGACGAGGCAATGGGAACGATGGAGTCGGCCATGTCCGATGAAATGGCGGCGATGACCGAGATGATGCAGCAGATGGATACCCAATTAAGCCGAATGGCTCGTTTTGGGCAGACAGTGAGCGAGACAGTGACACTGCTGGACAGTGATCTGGCCGCCCTGCAAACGGAGATCGCCAATGAAACAGACAGCCTGGATAATCTGGTAAGCAATCTTCAGAACGATACCGACAGCCTGCGTGATGATTTGACAACGCTCCAGGCAGAGGTCGCGGCCATTCCGGAATTGGATGTAGTGCGGCTGGAAGAGATGCTGCTCCTTTTCCGGGTGGGAGAGATGATTAGCCGGGCGCGGCTTTATCTGGCGGAAGGCAATGCCGGGCTGGCCCTGGCTCAGGTGAATGTGGCCCTGGATTTGGTGAATGGGATGATGGCGGATGAACGGTTTGACGCGGCCGCGTTGATTCCCTTACAAGAGCGGCTGCGACTGGCTCAGGCTGCCCTGCCTGGAGATGCTCTACTGGCTGGCCGGGACCTGGAAAATGGCTGGGCGGTGCTGGATGCTCGTCTCAATGAACTGTTAGGGTTGGTGCTGCCAGAGGGCGCGGCCGCATCCCCCCTGCTGCCTACTCCCACTTTACCCCCCTTGCCCACATCCACCCCGGTAGAAACAACCCCCACGCCACCGCCCACCCCTCCCCCAACGCCCACCGAAATCAGCCCCACGCCCACCCCCTGATAAACAGGCTTAGATAGCGGGGTGCAGCCCGTCCTGATTCATTCTGCATCATAGCCGTAACTACTAACCGCAAAGCTGCAAAGAACACAAAGTTCCTCAAGAAATTCTTACTGATCTTGGCGTCTTCGCGGTGAAATTCTTGTGTGCCTTAGTAGTTACTCATAGCCGTTGAATGAAGACAGCTATACTCTTCTCGTAAAGATGATTTGCTGGTCCAACTTTTTATCAAAACTGGTAACTATTAAGCCTTCTGAAGGTTTTCTCCACTGGTGATCATCGGCAACAAAACCTTCGGAAGGTTGTATCACCAGAGAGGGTTAGGAGTAACCAAAACTGTAAAAAAGGGGAGCATTCATGTATGGTGTGGTGCTGCTGCTGCCCGAAAAATATAACCAGATTATCCAGATGATGTATGATGAATGGGTGCAGGATTTAGGCGTAGATTTGCGGCCGCAGCCATCCCTACCCCACGTTTCTATACACATTGCCGAGAAATATGACGCGGCCGCGCTCCGGCCTATAATGGCTGAGGTTGCGGCCGCGATGCCCCCACTCACCCTCAGCACCAGCGGCCTGGGGTTGTTCACCGGCCTAGAACCAGTGTTACATGTAGCTGTGACCTGCGGCCGCGACTTGTTAGATTTCCACGCCCGGCTTCATGCCCGGCTCAATCCCCTAAGCCAGGGCAGCAACAGCTATTACCAACCAGGGCAATGGATGCCCCACATTACCCTGAGCCAAAACCCTCACCTGCGCGGCCACCTACCCCACCTCATAAACCAGCTTAGTCAGCGCGACTTTAGCTGGCAGATACCCATACGCCAGCTTGCTTACATCAACAAAGAGCTAACTACCCATGAAGTTTGGGATGTAGGGTCCGCCCAGGTTTGACAGGGGGTATGTTTCAAATGAGTTGCGGTTCCACTTCATTCCCGCCTGTCTCACCCCTTTGGCCCTTGTTTTAGCCCAAGCGGGGCGAGACAGGTGGGAACGGAACGGTCTCGTTTGACCAAAACCGTAGCCCATCTATCCCGCCCCTACATCCATTTCTGGGCAAATTGAGAATTGCTGTGAGGATGTCACTAAGTTGCGAACCAGAGAAAATTCAGCTAAAGTGCCCCTTTTGTGCCTGCTAAATCATGGGCACAGCATGAGGTGTTTATGTCTTCTGTCTCTCTCTGGCGGTGGGGCGCACTCCCCGCCGAACATCGCGCTAATTTTATTCACCTGTACCTGGATATTGCCTGGTTTGGCGTCTTGAATGGCAGTGCTATCGCCTTTGCCGCCATCTATGCTGCCCGCCTGGGGGCCAACTCCTGGCAAATTGGGCTGCTCACGGCGGGGCCGGCCGTCATCAGTTTGATGTTTACCCTGCCCGCCGGGCAATGGTTGCAGCAGCATCGCCTTAACAAGGGGGTGTTCTGGACTTCGGTCGCTTACCGCTTTTTTTATCTCCCCTGGATTTTGCTCCCCTGGCTGTTTAACCCTCAGGGACAGGTGTGGTCGCTCATTGTCATTACCCTGGTGATGAGTATTCCCGGCACGGCCCTGGCAGTGGGGTTTAATGCGTTGTTTGCCGGAGCTGTGCCTCCAGAGTGGCGCGGGCATGTCACCGGGGTACGTAATGCCCTGCTTTCTATAACCTTTGTCCTGACTTCAACGGGGTGTGGGCTGCTGCTGGAACGGCTGCCATTTCCCCTGGGGTATCAAATGGTGTTTGCCATTGGTTTTGTGGGCGCGGCCGCGAGCAGTGTCCATTTGTGGTTTGTTCGGCCTGATGGAGATGTGGCAGTGCGGCCGCGTACCTGGCGTGGGTTAGGGGATTTAGCCCGCCCCGGCCTCAGCCTGAGCAATGCCCAAACGATGCGGACAACCGTGGGGTTACGTTACCTGGTCCAACGGGTGCGGCCGCTCCTCAACTTGCGCGTCTTCCGTCAACCGTTTGGCAAAATTCTGGGGCTGCTGTTCGCCTTCCATCTGGGGCAATTCCTGGCGATTCCCATTTTCCCCCTCTTCTGGGTCAACAACCTGGGGCTGACCGATGCCCAAATCGGCCTGGGGAACTCTGTCTTTTATCTACTTGTCTTCTTCGGCTCCACCCGGTTGGGGTGGCTCACAGAACGGTTTGGCCATCATCGGCTCATGGTGATAGGCATTGTCATTATGAGTGCTTACCCCCTGCTGACAGCCCTGACAACCAATTTAGAGATGTTTTTATTCACGGCGGCTGTGGGTGGGGTGGCCTGGTCGGTGGTGGGTGGGGCCATCAGCAACTATATTCTGGAGCGCATCCCCCCAGATGATCGGCCAGCCAATCTGGCCTGGTATAACCTGGTTCTTAATGCCGCCGTTTTACTGGGGTCGCTGCTTGGCCCCATTTTGGCTGATGGGTTGGGGCTGATTCCGGTGCTGCTGATTGCCGCGGTGGCCCGACTCGCGGCCGCGGCCGCCCTGGCCCGGTGGGGATAGGGGGAGTGGGCGAGTGGGCGATCACCGCGTCTCGTAGTCTCCAATCTCAACTCCCCTCTTCACCCCCCACCGATACCCGTCTGCGCCAAAGCCATCGCCCCTAGCACCCCGGCCCAATTACCCAACGCTGGGGGAACAATGTACCGATCTATGCCCTGCAAAATGGCGGGATGCTGCACATACCCATTGAGAAACGCCTGCACCCGCCGCCGCACCAGGTCAAAAATGCGTGGCTGGCTCATCACCCCGCCGCCCAAAATAATCCGCTGGGGGGAAAAGCTGGCGATCAAATTGACTAATCCATAAGCGATATAGGTGGCTTCTAGCTCCCAGGCCGGGTGATCTTCGGGCAATGTCTCGGCTGATTGACCCCAACGGGCTTTCATCGCCGGTCCCGAAGCCAACCCTTCCAGGCAATCCCCATGAAACGGGCAGTGGCCGGGGTAGGGGTCCGCTTCTAAATCGTGGGGAATGAGCAGGTGCCCCATTTCTGGGTGAACCAGCCCGTGAATCAAATCCCCGTTGACCATCCCCCCGCCGCCGATACCGGTGCCAATGGTGAGGTAGAGGAAGTTATCTAACCCCTGAGCGGCCCCCCAACGATATTCGCCGTATGCGGCCGCGTTCACATCCGTATCAAAGGCAATCGGCACCGGAATCGCCTGCTGAATCTGCCCCAGCAGGTTGACATTGGCCCAGCCAGGTTTGGGGGTACTGGTTACATAACCAAACGTCGGCGAATTCAGGGTGAGGTCTACCGGCCCAAATGAGCCAATGCCGATAGCGGCGACGGGCTGCTTTTGCCACCGGAAAAAGGCTATCGCCTGGGCAATCGTTTCTGCTGGCGTCGTTGTGGCAAAACGGACCGAATCATGGATATCTTGCGGCCCTGTTCCCACCGCACAAACAAATTTTGTTCCCCCCGCTTCAATACCGCCGATGAGTGTCATAATGGTTTATCCTGAAAATAGAAGTTTGCCTGGAGCCAGACTGAATCAGTCCACAGATGTTAGAGATGAACACAAATAGTTAAGTCACCTGTGAAAATCTGTGATACCTATGGCGTGGATGTTCCCGCAAGGTTCACAGACGGATTATAATTCACTGGTGACAACTCGGCCCAATGGAGAACAGCAATGAAACGATGGTTATGGTGTGCCCTCTTTTTTGGTTTTGGCCTGATGACGCTGGGGAGTGCGGCCGCGCAGCCGGCCCCCATCGTTACTTTTAGCTCTACCGAAACGATTAACCAGTTTCCCACAAGTCTCACCTTTCAGGCCACAGCCACCATCGAACCAGGAGAGATTGTAGCAGCTAAATTACGGCTGCGTAACAGCAACTTGATCAACATCGCCAGCAGCATCACCATCGTAGATGTGTCCATCACCCCTGGGCGCACCGTTAATCTGGCTTATACCTGGAACATCACCACTCCCCCCAGCACCCCATTTTATTATGCCTGGGAGCTGACCGACGCGGCCGGGAATCTCATTCGCAGCCCAGAAGCGTTGGTCAATTATGATGATACCCGGTTTGCCTGGCAAATCCTGGAAAATGAGTATCTGGCGGTCTGGTGGCATGACCGGCCAGCCTCATTTGGGCAGCAGGTATTTGAGATTGCTAACCGGGCTTTTACTGAGCAGCAGGCGTTATTTGGCACAGCGTTGGCCTTTCCCATCAAAATTATCGTTTACAATAACTTCTCTGAATTTGCCGAATGGCAGGGTGGGTTAGTGGAGTTTATTGGCGGGCAGGCCTTCCCCAATATTGGCGTTACGGCTCAGATTGTGGAGGCGTTTGGCTCACAAACACGCTGGCTCAATGAGGTGATCCCCCATGAGATTTCCCATCTGTACCTGGCTCAGGTCAGCTACAGCCCGGTGGCCCCGGTACCTGTCTGGTTGGATGAAGGGGTAGCCCAGTACAATGAGTTCACCGACCACACCCCGACGTTAGCCCTGGTGCGCCGCGCGGCCGCAGACGGCACCCTGATCCCCTTATCTACCTTGCGTGACGGCTTTGGGATGCAAAGCAACGAGGCGCGTTCCCGGTTGGCTTACGCCCAGGCTCTTAGCGCGGTCACGTATCTGATTGAGACCTACCAAACAGATGGCCTGGCCGCTTTATTAGCCGCTTACAAAGCTGGCCGCCCTACTGAAGATGCCTTTTTGACCGCTTTGGGAGTTACCTTAGGGGAGTTTGAAGCGGGTTGGGCGGTCTGGTTAGGGCTACCCCCAGGACAATATGTCACCCCTACCCCCTGGCCCATGCCCACCTTCCGCCCCTCACCAACACTGATGAGCTTTGCTAGCCGCACCCCAACACCAGAGACGGACGCGGCCGCAACAGCCACCCCCTCCCCCGTCCCCTTCGCCACTACCCCGGCCGCCACCGTTCTGGCTCAAGTTACGGTAATCGTGCAAACCCCTACCCCCGGCCACACCCCCACCCGCAGCGACATGATGAGTGGGGGCGAGCCAACTTCATCGGGCTTTTGCCCAGGGGCCTTTCTTCTGCTCCCTCTGGTTCTGGTCTACCGCTTTCGCCGCAGCCCCAAACCACAGAAGCGGGCACCCATGTAACGATAAACAAGACCTGACAGGTTTCCAAAAACCTGTCAGTAACTTCTCAGTAAAACGTGTAACCTTCGGAAGGTTTGCTCTAAGAGCTTCCCCATTATAGGAACCTTCCGAAGGGTGGCCTCAACTTATTGAGAAGATACACCTGTCAGGTCTAAACTTTCCTACCCCGTAATCGGCAGCCCACTCAGGGGTACACTTAACGTCACCAGACCCCCATGAATCCAGCCAGTTGTGCCATTGGCCAGCCGCACCTGCACCCACTGTGAAGTATGGTTGCGCCCCAGAAGGGTCAATACCTGCCCGGCCTGCGCCCCTCCCACTATGTGGTACCCTGTGCCGGGGCCAGAACGGATATTGGCGGCGGTGGTCACGGTGGCTGTGGCTGTACCTGAAGACGGTGGTGGGGGGGTAGTGCTGCCATCAAGAACCGGCAAGGTGACGATGGCGACGGAAGGTGTCACCAATGACGCATTAACCCATCCCTCCGTACCGCCAGAGAGGCGCACTTTAACCCAGGTGCCGCCGCTGTTTCGTCCCAATAGGGTGACAACTGTGCCTTGTTGGATGGCGGTAATGACCCCATAATTAACTCCTGGCCCATAACGAACATTCAAAGCCCCAGTGGCTACCCTGGCTGTGGGAGCAGTCCCTGGGGTAGAACTATCCAGAACCGGCAGCGTAGCAATAGCGACTGTGGGCGTGATCAGAGAAGCATTAACCCACCCCTCACTGCCTCCGCTCAGGCGCACTTTGACCCAACTGCCATTGCCGTTGCGCCCCAGTAAGGTCACGGTTGTTCCCTGGTGAATGGCGGTGATGATGCTGTAATTGACCCCCGGCCCGGTGCGAACGTTTAAGGCCCCGGTAGCCACGGTGGCCATGGGGGTAGAGGATGGTGGGGTGCCCCCGTCTAAGACGGGCAGACTGGCGATAGCCGCGCTGGGAATGATGAACGGAGCGCTGACCCACCCTTCATGGCCGGCCGCTACCCGGACTTTGACCCAGGTACTGTTGCTGTTACGTCCCAACATGGTGACGACGTGGCCGGAGTAAACTACGGTCACGACTGAGTACCCCACCCCTGGCCCTGACCGGACGTTGAGTGCCCCGGTACCGACGGTGGCGGTGGCCCCACTTTGGTAAGGGGGATGGGCTGCTGGCGCGGCCGCGACTGAACTGACCGTCGTCATCAAGGCAAACAAAACCAAAACGAATGTCAACAGGTGGAAAATATTCTGTTTTTTCATGGTGAGCCTCTTTGCTGGAAATAAAAATAACTGAAACGTGCCCAACTGGGCTACCAGCAGTATAAACCAGAGAGGAGTTTGGTATCAAGAGGGAATTCTTTAAGCAACCACCTGTAACATCTTTTTAATATCAGGGTGATCTCCAGCGTGGCTGCTGTAATAAGCAAACTGAATGATCCCATCACCATTTATAATGAACGTGCCGGGCAACATGCTGGTATCACCGGTGGCTTCCCCCTGGATATGCCCCGCGGCCGCGGCCCGTGCCCCCGCGATAAACACCGACGGACTAACCAACGCCATAAGCCCCCCTTTTTTAAGGCCATACCGTTGATAAGCTGTCTTATCCAGGTCTACATGGCAGGTGAGGTGGGGGGCTAGTTTGCCACAAAAATGGCGGGCATGTTTCGGTTCACCCAGCCCAACAGCCACCGGACGTAAACCGGCGGCCGCAATTTCTTGATGAGACTGCTCCAACTGAGCCAGCCATTCACGGCAAAAAATTCAGCCGAAATGGCGTAAAAAAGTCAACAGAATTGGCCCGTCGGTCCACAGGTCACGACTCATCACTGGCTGACCATCGGCATCATATATCTGAACATTTGGGGCCATATCTCCCGGTTTTAACTGTTTGTTGGCCATGATTTTTCCTTTGCGGCAAACCGCAGCGCGTTGGCTACACTAAATGAACAAAGCCAATGATAATGCTTTGTCTATATTTTGTCAATATAATGCAAATGATTGGATTTGGCTTTAACAGGTTCCCGAAAATCTGCCCAAGTTGCACAGAACTTATTTTCAAACAAGTACCTTAGCCCCGGTCTAAATATTGCAGGGCCAACTGCACCCGTTCATCTATGGCGGTAACTTCGCGGGGGAGCTTTTGTAAGACAGATTGGGCTTCAACGATGCTAAAACCTAAAGAAGTGAGGAGATCAATCAGTTCGCCATCAGCATCGGTGAGGAACGGGACAGGGGACGCGGCCGCGTGCAAATCTAACTTATCCCGCAGATGGAACATAATCCGCTCGGCCGTCTTCTTGCCAATGCCCGGTACCCGCTGCAATACCGACGCCTCTTCGCGCAAAATGGCATTCTTCAGCAGCTCCGGGCTGAGGGTAGACAAAATGGCTAGAGCCACCTTTGGCCCTACCCCATTCACATCCAGCAGCACCAGGAAAAGGGCTAAATCTTCTTCGCTGGCAAAGCCAAAGAGGGCGAGTTCATTTTCCCGCACTAACAGCTGGGTGTGCAAGAAAATAGTGCGCCCCACCCCACCAGGATTCTCCAACACCGTTTTGGGCACAGCCACCCGCACCCCAACACCCCCCACCTCAACGATAAGGTCGGTTTTGCCTAAATGAGAGACGGTGCCGCGTAAGGATGCAATCATAATAGGTTCAATCACTCATCCCGCCGGCCGTCATCATCTCATACCGGGCGTATTGATAATGGGTCAGGGCAACGGCTAAACTATCGGCGGCGTGGTCAGGGCGGGGGGTTTCTTCCAGGTTGAGCAGATTGCGGACCATCAACTGCACCTGGGCTTTATCCGCTTTGCCATAACCGGTAACAGCATCTTTTATTTTGGCCGGGGAATATTCAGTGACGGGCAGACCGGCATGGGCACAGGCCAGAGTAATAACCCCTACGGCTTTGCCAACTTGAATAGCCGAAGTGATATTTTTACCAAAGAACAGCTCTTCAAGAGCGGCCGCGCCCGGTTCATATTCAGTGATCAATTGTTGTACCGCCTGGTAAATCGTTTGCAATCGGATGGGAGTGGGATCGGCCGCATCTGTACTGATGACCCCATAACAGACCAGGTGCAGCTCCCCATCGGCCGTATCTACCAGGCCATACCCTGTTTGCGCCAACCCCGGATCAATACCCAAAATACGCATACCCCTTCCTTTACGCTTCCATCAGGGTCATCGCTTCTTCGGTCATTTCCAGAGAAGAGTACACATTTTGCACATCATCCAAATCTTCAACCTTTTCGATGAAATTGAGTACCTGAACCGCGTCGTGGGGGTCAAGGGCCATTGGGTTGTTGGGGTCATAAATGACCGAGGCTTCCTCAAATTCATACCCGGCTTCTTCCAGGGCCAGGCGAACGCCATGAAAATGTTCTAAGTCTACAAAAATTTCTACCGATTCACCAAACTGAATATCTTCAGCCCCGGCATCGGCTGCGACCATGAACAGTTCATCCTGATCCACTTCTTGAGTAATATTGATATACCCTTTGCGGGTGAACTGCCAGGAGACAGCCCCGGCCTCAGCCATATTGCCCCCATATTTGTTCAATACATGACGAATATCGGCGATGGCCCGGTTGCGGTTATCGGTGACGACTTCAATGAGGAGACCAATGCCGTGGGGGGCATAGCCTTCATATACGGCCTCAATTAATTCTGCCCCTTCGATTTCACCCGTGCCTCGCTTGATGGCTCGTTCGATGTTATCTTTGGGCATGTTGGCCCCACGGGCTTTGTCCATGGCCAGACGGAGGCGGGTATTGCTGCTGGGATCCCCCCCCCCTTCACGGGAGGCGATGGTGATTTCTTTGGCGATTTGGGTAAAAATTTTGCCGCGTTTAGCGTCTGCGGCCGCTTTCTTATGTTTAATGGTTGACCATTTCGAATGTCCAGACATACTCTCTTCTCCCAATGAGGGGTTAATTTAGGGTGCTAACGGGCAATGATTTTATCACGAATTGTTCTGCCTGTCCCCTTCTTTATATACTGCCAACGGTCATAAACAGACATTTTCAGTGAGACTGGAGACTCGAGATTAACCAGTCCTCAGTCTCCAGTCTCTAGTCTCCAACTGGAATATCACTTTATGACCACGATGGGTATAACAAAGGGCGCAGCACCCCGTTTTGCTAAAACAGGTTAAAATATGCCCATGAAAAAATTGCCCTCTATACGCACGGAATTAAAAAAAGGGATAACGGCAATTCTCCAACGGTGGCAAACCCACAACGCGGATCCCCTAGACGTTTATTTTGCTTATCGGCTCTTACTAGAGCGTCAGCCAGAAGCAATGGGGTGGCAGAATTGGTGTGCACGGGTGCAGAATGGTCTAACAATAGAGATGTTACGGACCTCTTTTCTTATGTCGGCCGAATATCGTACCCAACACGATCCGGATCTGCGCCTGGTTCTAGTCGAGACAGAACGATTTCAGATATATGTGGACCTTAGTGACCTGAGTGTAAGTCGGCCGATCAGCCAACATAAACAATATGAGCCTCATCTCACCACGTTTTTACAGCGTGAACTACGCCCAGACATGCACTTTCTGGATATTGGGGCGAATATTGGCTGGTTCACCTTATTGGCTGCCAGCCTTTTACCTGATGGGCGGGTAATCGCGGTTGAACCGAACATTTATAATGTTCAACTATTAAATCGGAGCCTGGTAGTCAATCAATTTCATCATGTTACGGTATATCCATTTGCGGCTACGGACGCGGCCGCAATTCTGCCCCTCGGTTTTATTGGCTCAAATGGCCGTATTCAACGGCCTGACGAAGCCACAGCCAATCAGCAATTCGTTCAGGGGCTGCCTCTTGATCACCTGCTGCCGCGCACAACCAAAATAGATGTGATGAAAATTGATATTGAAGGATATGAATGGGTTGCTTTTAAGGGGATGACACACCTGTTGCAACAGAATCGCCCCCTCATCGTGACCGAATTTCATCCCCAAGCCATTCGCCAATATACGGGTTATGCGCCAGAAAATTATTTGCAAACCTTATTTGATTTAGGGTATACCGTAGGGGTGCTTATGCCTGATGGTACGGTACGGATGATGCCGGACATTGCGGCCATAATGGCCCATTGGCAATTAGTCAACCAACAGGCGGGGGTAACGGATGAACTCCATTTGGATTTGGTAGCCCGACCATTTTCCTGACAACTCACTCCAATTGTGTTACACTTTTCGCCATGATGACGGGAATGGCGGCATCTATTTGGCTGGCGATTGAGCTGGGTGGAATGCGGGTCAACAGTGCCACAACCTTGAGTGAACTGCTGATTTTTATTGTGGGGTTGTTGCTTCTGACTGGATTGACGGCCGTGCTGCTCCACTGGAATCGTCGCGGCCGCCTGGACCCATTTGTGTAGCAATCTGGGTCACACCGTTTTTTCAATTTAACGAGAACAGTTCACCCAGGCTGTTCTACAGTCACCCATAAACGAAGGGATACAACCGTGTTCCTTCGTCTTTTGTTGTTTATAAGATGAGTGAATGAGTTTGCGGGTTTGCGCGTGGGCGAGTAAGCATTTACTCACTCCTCATACCTCAGTCCTCAATTCTCAGTCCACATCACTAACTTTAGAGGAGATTTCTATGATTGATGTCAACCAACTACGACGCGGCACGTCGTTTGAATACAGCGGCAATTTATACAAAGTGACCGAATATGAGCATAACAAACCGGGCCGGGGCAAAGCGACGATTCGGGTGACGGTGCGGGATTTACGCACCGGGGCCAATGTACAGATGACCTTTAACTCTGGCGAGCGGGTGCAAGATGTCCGCCTGGACAAACGGGTAATGCAATATCTGTTTGATGATGGGCAGTTTTATACCTTCATGGATGTAGAAACATACGAGCAGCGACAAGTTCCCCACGAGATGTTTGCTGACGATGCCAAATATCTGGCCGACAATTTGGAGCTTGAACTGCTCTTTTACGAAAATGAGATCCTTGATTATGAGCTGCCTCTGACAATGGAGATGGAAGTGGTGGAAGCGGAAAATGCCGTCGCCGGGGATACGGCCACCGGGGCCAGGAAAGAGATCATCACCCAGACTGGTCTGAAAGTGAAAACGCCTCTTTTTGTCAACATAGGCGACCGGATCAAAGTGGATACGCGCTCTGGGGAATATTTGACCAGGCTTTAGCCGTAAGCAGTGAGCAGTGAGCAGTGAGCAGTGAGCCGTATCTAGCTACTCACTGCCCACTGATAACTCCCCATCCTATGAAGCCCCTGGCCTGGCTGCGCCCCCCCGCTTACCGCACGCAACTGTGGCTCTTGTTACTCCCGTACCTGCTGGGGACAATTGTTTTGGTCGGGGTGCCGGCCCTGTTCACCGTAGGCATGGCGTTCACTGAGTTTAATGGGGTGGCGCGGCCGCAGTGGAGCGGCCTGACCAATTTTCAACGGTTATGGGCTTCCCCCGTCATTCGGCTTTCCCTGCGTAACTCCCTCATCTTCATCCTGGCCGCCGTCCCCATCCGGCTGCTGGCGGCCCTCAGCCTGGCGTTACTGCTCCAGCGGCGCGAGCGGCTTTTTGGCTACTACCGCGCCGCTATCTACCTGCCTACCATCATCCCGGAAGCGGCATATGCCCTCATCTGGCTCTGGATCTTTAACCCTTTTTACGGGCCGCTTAATATGGTTCTGGCCGCTCTGGGGCTGCCTACCTCAGATTGGCTTGGCAACGCCAATAGTGCCATCATGGCTATCGTTCTTATGGCCTGTTTTCAGATAGGGGAAGGGTTTATCGTCCTCATTGCCGGGTTGCAAAATATTCCCCGCGCTTTATATGAGGCGGCCACGGTAGATGGGGCTTCTCCCTGGCAGGCGTTTTGGCGCATTACTTTGCCCCTGCTTTTTCCCTGGCTGCTGCTGCTGACGGTGCGGGATATTGTGATGAGTTTACAAAACAGCTTTGCCCCTACTTATATTTTGACCTACGGGGGGCCGTATTACGCCACGACCTTTGTACCGCTGCTAGTGTATGAAATTGCCTTTGACCTGTTTGATTTTGGCCTGGCGGCCGCAGTGATGGTTGTCACCTATCTCATTCTGGGTTGGCTCATCGTGGGGCTGGTGAATGCCGTCGGTGGCTGGCGGCGAGATAGTGAGTTTTGAGTTTCAGGTTTCAAGTTGCAGGTTAGCTGTTGGAACCCTGAAACTGTCTATAGATGAAATATCAACTACCTCGATTAGCACGGCATCTATTGGCGGGAGGGGCCTCGCTGTTGTTTTTGCTGCCTGTTTACTGGATGTTCGTATCAGCTTTGCGGGCGCCGGGGCTGCCCCCCCCACGCACCGTCGAATGGTGGCCCGCTGATCCCCATTGGGGCAATTATGCCACCCTGTTCACCCTGCTGCCGATGGGCCGTTATTTGCGGAACTCTCTGCTGGTGGTCGCGGCCGCAACCCCCCTCACCCTACTCACCGCCTCTTGGGCCGGGTTTGCCCTTAGCCAACTGCCCCAACCGGCACGCGGCCGCCTCATCAACCTCAGTGTTGCCTTCCTGCTCATCCCTGCTTCCGCCGTCTGGCTATTCCGTTTCCAACTGCTGCGCTGGTTTGGCCTGCTCGATACCCTGTGGGGCCTCATCATTCCAGCTATTGCTGCCAGCAGCCCCCTCTTTGTCCTGCTTTACTTCTGGTCTTTCCGGCGTGTACCTGGGGAGCTGATCGAAGCGGCCCGGCTGGATGGGGCTGAGGTGGGGCAGTTGTGGTGGCGGGTGGCGATGCCCCTGGTACGCCCTACCACCATCGCCGTTGCCATCCTTACTTTTGTCCTATATTGGAGTGATTTCATCAGCCCGGTCTTGTATATCTATCGGGCCAGATGGTACACTTTACCGGTTGGCCTGCAGCTGATACGGCAGTTAGACAGCACCAATTGGCCTTTGCTTCTGGCCGCGGCCGCGCTAATGACCACCCCCATTCTTCTCCTCTTCTTCGTCTTACAACGCACCTTCCTCAGCAACCAATCCTTAAGCAACTTATTTGATCGCAGCTAATCTATCTTTGCCACGAATGAGACAACTTTTTGCTATGCCGCAACCAGCTTATAAAAATTTGACCGCCGACTGCCGACCGCCGACCGCCAGAGGGGTGGTATCCACAGGTGTCACAGGTAGACACAGATTTCTTACTGTTTATCTATGTTCCCTTCCCATCCGTATTATTTTCGTCCGTGGCTGGTGGCAATTATTGCTCCTTATTTTAGGTATCCTGCTTCTGACTGCCTGCCGCGGCCGCAGCAGGGCCATCACCTTCGCCGTTTTTGGTGACCCCGCCGAGTTAGCCGCCTATGAATCCCTCGTGGATGCCTTCCACCAACAGCATTCAGAGATCACCATTGAACTGCAACACATCCCCGGCCAAAACGATTATCGCCAACGGCTGGCGGCCCAATTCACGGCCGGGGCTCCGCCCGATGTTTTCTTGTTGAACTACCGCCGGATGGCCCCTTTTGCCGTCGATGGGGGGTTAGAACCGCTCACCAGTTATCTGACCAACAGCGACCTGATCCAGGAAGCCGATTTTTACCCTGCTACAATTGTCCCATTTAAATGGCAGGGGGAGTTATGGTGTATCCCACAAAATGTTTCTAGTCTGGTGGTTTATTACAACAGAGATTTGTTTCTGTCTGCCGGTGTTCCCCTGCCCACAGACAGTTGGACGCGAGATGATTTTCTGGCGGCCGCGCTCGCCCTCACTCAAGACACCGATGGCGACGGGATCACTGACCAATATGGCGTTGGCTTAGAGGCCAGCCTGTTCCGCCTGGCCCCCTTCGTCTGGCAAAACGGGGGGGAAGTTGTGGATGACCTGGACAACCCCACCCGCCTGACCCTGGATACCCCCCCCGCCCGCGCCGCCTTCCAATGGCTGGTAGATTTGCAGCTGCGACATCAGGTTGCCCCCAGCCGGGTGGCCGAAGCCGCCGAGAGCAGTGAGAGCCGTTTTCTCAATGGCCGGTTAGCCATGTTTTTTAACAGCCGCCGGGGGGTACCTACTTACCGCACCATCAACAGCTTCACCTGGGATATTGCCCCCCTGCCCGCCGGCCCTGTACCGGCCGGGATTTTGCACAGTGATGGGTACTGCATGGCGGCCGCAGCCCAAAATAAGACCGCCGCCTGGACGTTTATCGAATTTGCTAACTCAGTGAAAGGGCAGACGATCATTGCCGCCAGCGGCCGTACCGTCCCTTCGCTTATCACCGTCGCCCAATCCCCTGCCTTTCTGGATGGACTCCCCCCGGCCAGCAGCCATCTGTTCCTGGACACGATTCCTATGCTGCGGGCCGTGCCCACCATGAGCCGCTGGATCGCTATTGAAGAGACGGCCGGGCGGGAGGTAGAGCGGGCTTTTTATGGAGAAGCCACGGTTGATGAAGCGATTGCGGCCGCCATTCAGCTCACCCAACCTGAATTTGAGCGGGCGAGGGAGCAGGGAGGGCAGTAGGAACGGAGAAGAACTCACAACTTGAAACCAGCAGCTTGCAACCAGTTCTTTTAGGAGTAAAACAATGAAAACAATGTGGAAAATGTTCATGGGTATCAGCATGTTGGGCCTTATCGGACTGATGGTTTTGACCCTGCCCATGCCGGCCCCAACCACCAGCCGCGCCCCCTTCGGCCGCGAACCTGGCCAGGCAGCCAGCCATGAGGCCCAGGGACCATTTATCTCCGGCCCCTTCTACTCCGTCCTCAGCCCAGCCGTCAGCAATATTCCCCCCAGCGAGCCAGGTGATGAGATGCTGGACACCGAAATTATTCCCCGGTTCAACCTGTACGCCGTCCCCAATGGGCTGCCCACCGACCCCAACTGGCGCGACCCTCTCATCCAAAACCCCCTTAGCAACCCGGCCCTCACCCCACCCCTCCTATTTGACTTTGAGGGGATGCCCCGCACCATTGGCGGAGCCACTCCCCCCGACGTGATTGGAGCAGTAGGGTTAAACCATTATGTGCAGATGGTCAACGCCACCTGGTTCGCCATCTACAACAAAAGTGGCGGTGTCGTTCAACCCCCTACCCGCCTCAACACTCTATGGGCCGGGCAAACCAACGGCTGCCAGAGCAGCAATTCTGGTGATCCTGTTGTCACCTATGATTGGCAAGAAGATCGCTGGATCATGGCCCAATTTGGCACCGGCAACAGCATTTGTGTCGCCGTCTCTACCAGCGGCAACCCGGCTGGCACCTACCACACATACCGCTTTGCTTTTAGCGGCTTCCCAGATTATTTCAAAATTGGGGTCTGGCCCGATGCGTATTACGTGGGCGCGAACCAGAGTGGTCAAAATGTCCATGCCTTACAAAAATCGGCCATGCTCACCGGAGCCCCGGCCACCGTCATCTCCTTTGCCCAACCTGATGTCAATGTTCACAGCGTCCTTCTGCCCAGTACCCTGGAAGGGCATACCCCACCCCCGGCGGGTGCGCCCAACGTATTCCATCGCTTTATTGATGGCGATCTGTTCGGCGGTGTAGACCGGATCGAACTGTTTAATTTTCAGGTGAATTGGGCTAACCCCGGCAGCTCTACCTGGACTGGCCCAATTCAACTCCCTTCTGCACCCTTCGCCAGTTTGTGTAACTTCAGCTTTAGCTGCATTCGCCAACCTGGTACGGCCCAGCGGATAGATTCCATCACCGAATGGCCGATGTGGCGCTTCCAATACCGCAACTTTGGCACCCATGAGACCCTGGTCAACAACCATGCCGTCAATGTCGGGGCCGACCAATCAGGGATTCGCTGGTTTGAGTTACGCAAGGTGGGAGCCGGCCCCTGGACAATTCACCAGGAAAGCACCTTCGCCCCCGATGGGGAGAGCCGCTGGATGGCCAGTATCGCTATGGATGGCTCCGGTAATATTGCTCTGGGGTACAGCGTTTCTAGCACCACCGTCTTCCCAGGGCTGCGGTATACCATTCGCCTGGCTAATGATCCCATCAATACCCTGCAAACGGAGGCGATTTTGATAAATGGTGGTGGTTCTCAGACAGGGTTAAACCGGTGGGGAGATTACAGCGCGTTGACGGTTGACCCGGCAGATGATTGTACTTTCTGGTATACGGGGGAATATTATGCGGTCACGGCAGCCAACAACTGGCAAACCCGCATCGGCGTCTTCCGCATCCCCCAATGTACTGGCGGGGCGCCCACAGCCAATATCGCCGTTAACAAAACGGCCTCGGCGGCTGAAGTAATGGTGGGGGAACCGATTACCTATACCCTGACGATTACCAACCTGGGAACGTTTACAGCAACCAATGTGTTGGTGACCGACACACTGCCGGCGGGGGTGAGTTATGTTTCCACCGTGCCATCCCAGGGAAGCTGCCAGCAAGTGGCTGGGGTGGTGCAATGTAATTTGGGGCAGATGCTCAACCAGGCGTCCGCGTCCATCATCGTTGTCGTCACAGCCACCCAGCCAGGGGAGGCGGTCAATCAGGCTGAGGTATCCTCTGATTTGGTTGACCCGGATACTGGTAATAACAGTGCCTCAGCCACCGTTACCATCAACGAGCAAACAGGGTACTTGCTGCTTTTGCCGGTGATTTTCCGAGAGTGACCGATGTAACCGCTGTTTTTTGCCACCCATTTCACGAGTGGGCCTGAATAAAGAGAAAACTCGGGTAAATTTGTGAAATGGGTGGCCCAGATCAAATTTCTAACAAATCGCGCAGGAACCCTTTTACGGCCAGCCCCACGGTGCGTTCAGTCAACTTATCCAGTTCACCCCCATCCAGCCAGACCCCAAAGCAGACAGGGCATGATTCGACGACTACATCGGGCCGCTGCAAATCATTGAGGCGGGTCATGTGCCCAATACCGCCGCAGCGGGGGCAGGGGGCAGTGATAGCGTCATAGCGGATAGATTGCTTGGTGGCGGGGGAGTAGCGGGTATTTTTCTGCTGCCGCACCCGGCGCAGCTCCCCCACATCAAACCAGACACCCTGGCAGTTGGGGCATTGTTCTACTTCCACATCAACAAACTGTTGGCTACCCAGCGGGGTATGGCATTTGGGACATTCCATAGGCAACTCCTTTTATATATACTGCCAACGGTCATAAACTGACATTTTCAGTTTAGACACCTTACCTTACGCCTGTTGGTGCGCCGGGCCGCTACCGTGGACAGCCTGGCCGAGTTTGAACAAGCTCTGGATACCCTGACCAATCTCCCCCAATGATCGCCAGATTCAGACAGCAGACGTGGTAATCAGCCCAAACCCGGCGGCCGCGCCATTGCCACTCGCGTCATCACCAATCCGCCCCAATCCACTGACGGCCTGTTCTCCGTCATCACGCATCACACTCCGTTGCCCCTCAATCGGCTCATTTCGGCAGTTGGTGCAAATAAGCCAGCACTTGCTCCTGTACTGATTCGGGAGTTAAAAAGCTTGTGTCTAGATAAAAGTCACAATGGGCGCGGGCGTGGGCCAGCCGTTTTTGCTGCTCCGCCATCCGCTCAGGGCCGCCGTAGGTATGGGGGCGACGTTGGGCCGCGGCCGCGACATTCACATCCAGGTAGATCAACAAATCAGGCCGGCTCAGTTTTTGCCACATATCCGGCACATAAGAATGCTCCTGAGCCGGCTGGCGCACCTCATACCCCCGCGCCCGCAGCAGTTCACTCAGGGTACTCTTCCCTGATGAACAAGGGCCAACAAGAGCCAGTCGGATCGGTTTATTAGCCATAAAATGAAGGCTAAATGATGAAGGGCACACTTTTCATAATTCATCCTTCATCATTCATAATTCTCACAAGGGCAGGCTTACATCCAGGCGGCGCACGGGGTCATCCTGGCCGGGTAAAACAGAAATGACCAGGATGCTGATGTCATCACGCGGCCGCCCCAAATCCTGAGCCACGGCCTGACTGAGCAAAGTATCAGCAAGGCGGCGAGGGTCAAAGATACCCTGGGTGAAAAATTGGTTCGCGGCCGCAATCGGATCATACCGCTCTTGTCCACTCAACGTCCCGGCATGGCGCAGTCCATCGGTAAAGGCGATCACTACCGTCCCCAGAGCCAGAGGGATTTCAGTGATAACTGGCTTCACATTTTTGCGAACGCCCACACTTTGCGATGGCTCATCCAGGACAATCAGCCCCTCTTCCTGGGTGTGAACGATGACCGGGGCTTCGTTGTTACGGGAGATAACGATGGTTTTAGAATCCATATCCAGGGAAAGGATATTGAGGGTGGCACTGACCTTCCCCCCCCGGTAGGTGTAGAGATAATCCTGGGCCGCCCGTGCGGCCGCGCCATCTCGTACCCCTTCAGCCAGTAGTTGAATCGCTTTGCGGGCTACCACATTGCTGATATTTTTGGCCGATTTGCCGCTGCGCTGCCCATCTACTAATACAAACGACAGCCCCCCATGCGGCCGCTCCACCATCTCCAGCGTGTCCCCACTCTCCGAAACGGCATATTTATTGATTTTAGCTACGGCGACACGTATTTCCATAACAGACTCGTTTACAGGTGTGTGTATGGGCCTATTGGTATATTGGTGTATTAGAGCGTGTTGATCTTTCTTCTGGTAGAGTGGTTTGTTTCTACTATTGGAAATGCCAACAAATCTGGTGCAAATCAAATGCGCCAACCAATACACTAACAAACGAATACAGTAATATACTAATTTACTCTGGAACCTGCTGCCACGCCTGCAAATTAAGGGTGCTTTGGGCGATGCGCTTTTCCAATGCCGGGGCGATTTGAGGCAAACGGGTCACCAATTGCAAAAACTGCTCCCGTGTCAGCGTCAAAAACAGGCAGGCGAGCATCGTCCGAATGGTCGCATTACGGGGCTTATCCTGTAACAGCGACATCTCCCCAAAATGATCCCCATCTTCCAGCAGTTCCAACCAATGTTCCTCACCCTCTACCCCGATGGTCAACACTTCCACCTGACCCCGAACCACCAGATAAAATTTATCTCCCTGATCCCCCTGATTAAACACCGTTTGTCCGGCCTCAAAATATTCTGAGCGAAACTGAGGGGCAATCTGCTCCAGAGTCACCTCATCCAGATCGGCGAACAGGTCAATATGGCGCAGCCGGGCGGCTTCCACCCGTGCCTGTCGCCCATCTTTGCTGACTTCAAAGCCGCTCTGTTTCTGCCATAGATCATAGTAGATACCCTGACGGGCCAGCAACGCCTCATGGGTTCCCTGTTCCCTAAGCTGCCCATCGTGCATGACAAAGATTTGGTCAGCCTGCTGGGCTGAGGCCAGCCGATGGGTAACGGCAATAACCGTGCGCCCCTGAGCCAATTGAGCTACCATCTCATTGATAGCCGCTTCCGTGCCAGGGTCAAGGGCCGAGGTTGCTTCATCCAACAACAAAATGGCTGGTTCAGACAGGATAGCGCGGGCAATGGCTAACCGCTGCCGCTGCCCCCCAGAGAGCCGCCCCCCTGATTCACCAACCTGGGTGTTATACCCATCGGGCAGGCTGGCAATCAAATCATGGATTTCGGCGGCGCGTGCGGCCGCTTCCACTGCCTCATCCGTTGCCGACAGCTTACCCAGGCGGATATTTTCCCGAATAGTGCTGTTAAACAAGAAATTTTCCTGAAACACTGCACTCATCTGCTGGCGTAAAGAGTGCAGCGTGGCCTGGCAAATATCCAGGCCATCAAAGGTAATTTGCCCGACATCTGGTTCATAAAAACGCATGAGTAAGCTCAAGACTGTACTTTTTCCAGAGCCGCTGGAGCCAACAAAAGCCACCGATTGCCCGGCTACGATGGTTAGATTTAGCTGGTTCAGGTTTTTCTTTTCACCAGTATAGCTAAACGTCACCTGGTCAAAAACAATCTCCCGGCTGAGGGGGGGTAACGCGGCCGCATCAACCACATCTACCACCTGCACCGGGGCTGACAACAGCTCCTCAATGCGCCAGATACCCCCGGCCGCTTCGATGAGGGTGGGCACAACCTTCTTGGCAAACTCATAAATATCTTTAGTGACAGAGCCAAGAATGGTGATAAAAGCAACCAATGAACCAGCGGTGATGACGCCGCGAAAAGCCAGATCGGCTCCCAGAACGGTGATCAGCAGTTGGATGAGCAGCACAACCAGGCTGGATGTTTTGCCTACCAGAGCGATGGCCAGCCGGGTACGCACCGTCAAAACCCTCAATTCAGCTAACTTTTCTTCAAAACGGGTAGTCAGCAGCGGTTCGAGATTAAAGGTTTTGATGACCTGTTGTGCCCGTACCGTCTCCTGCACAGTGTTAACCAACTCCGCTTCACTGGCCTTAAAGGCATAATTGGCCGCGACCGAACGGGGTACCAGGCTTTGGGTGAGGATAATCACCACCGGCAAGAGAGCCACCGTGACCAGGGCCAGCCGCCAGTCCAGATAAAACAGCAAGGGCAGATTGATCCCCAGGCTGATGACGGTGAGGACGCTGTTTAAGAAAGCCTGGGTATAACCAGCTTCCAGCGTTTTCAGGTCAGTGCTAAAGCGGCTGAGAATATCGCCCAATCTGGTCTGCACAAAAAAGCTGGCCGAAAGCCGCTGTAATTGCTGATAAAGCTGATGACGTACCTGGTTGACAATATGGGCCGAAGCCTGAGCGTTGACCCACTCTCCACCCAGGATAGCGCCGACGACGATCACAAAAGCCAGCAGCAGCCCGGTGATGATGAAGCTCAACGGGGGATCATTGGTGCCGGCCAGGACGTTGTCTATGATCAGTTTAAGGCTGAGAGCAAAGGCGGTGTGGAAAAGCTGTTGGACCAGAAGGGCGATGATGGTCAGAACGGTCAGCCGCGGCCGCTGTCCCCAGGCTCGACCCGCCCGCCATAGGACACCAAAAATTGTAGGGGGCGCGGCCGCGGGCTGCTTTTCCATATGTAAGGCAAGGATGAAGGGTGAATTATGAAGGATGAATAGACAGTTCATCCTTCATAATTCATCCTTCCTAACTCTTAACAGCGATATGCAGATCATCCAACTGTCGTTGGACAACTTCTGATGGCGCATCGGCCATGAGGTCAGTGGCTTGAGCTGTTTTGGGGAATGCCATCACCTCGCGGATATTCGGCTCGCCGCACATCAAAGCCACAATCCGGTCAATGCCGGGGGCGATGCCCCCATGCGGCGGAGCCCCATACTCAAACGCTTCCAACATGTGCCCAAACTGCTCCTTCGCCGTCTCTACTGAGAAGCCAATCATCTGCATAATTTTGTTTTGCAGCTCCCGCTCGTGGATACGGATGCTCCCCCCGGCCACTTCAAACCCATTACAAACCAGATCATACTGCTCACTCAGCACGGCATGAGGATCACTGTCCAGTAACGGGATATGTTCCCGTTTTGGGGCGGTAAACATATGGTGGCTGGGGGCCAGATGCCCCTCTTCTTCCCCTTCTTCAAACAGGGGAAAATCTACCACCCAGCAGAAGGCCAACTCTTTTTTCTGGGCGTATCCCAGGCGGCGGGCCATCTCCATCCGCAAGCTGCTGAGGACGTTGTGAACGATGGCTTTTTCGTCGCTGGAGATGAGGATAAGGTCACCGGGATTGGCCTGGAGCCGCTCGGTGAGGGCAATAAGCTGGTCAACGGTGAAAAATTTGGCGATGGGGCCACGAATTTCTCCATTTTCCGGGTGAATAGCTAACCAGGCCAACGCTTTGGCCCCATTAGCGCGGGCGAACTCTTCCAAGTCGGTCAATTGTTTACGGCTGTAATCGCCACAGCCAGGGATGCAGATCGCTTTGGTGGGTTTGTTCGCGGCCGCGTTTTCCGCAAACACCCTAAAGGCACTATTGGCTACCAGGTCGGTAATCTCCTGCAATTCCAGGCCAAACCGAATATCAGGTCGGTCCGTGCCATACCGCTCTGTCGCTTCCCGATAGCTCAGACGGGGGAATTGGGTCGAAGCCAGCGGCACCAGGCTGACCGCCTGTATCATGCCCACTATCAACGCTTCAATCAGATCGAGAATATCATCCCGCTCCACAAAGCTGATTTCCATATCTAACTGGGTAAACTCCGGCTGGCGGTCAGCCCGTAAATCTTCATCCCGAAAGCAGCGGGCGATCTGGAAATACCGCTCAATGCCGGCCACCATGAGAAGCTGCTTGAGCTGCTGCGGGCTTTGGGGCAGGGCGTAAAATTTGCCTGGATGCACCCGGCTGGGCACCAGGTAATCCCGCGCCCCTTCGGGGGTGCTCTTGAACAAAATGGGGGTTTCGATTTCTAAAAACCCTCGCTCATCGAGAAAATCACGGATGAATTTAATCGCTTTATGGCGCACGATCAGATTGCGCTGCAACCGCTCCCGACGCAAATCCAGGTAACGGTATTTTAGACGCAGCGATTCATCTACCGCCTCTTCCCGGTCAATGAGGAAAGGGGGTGTTTTGGCTGTGGCGAGAATCTCGACCTGATCGGCCAGCACCTCGATGTCACCAGTGGGCAGGTTGGGATTTTGTTGGCCCTGCGGCCGCGGTGAGACCACCCCTGTGACCTGAATGACATACTCGGTGCGGATTTGTTCAGCAATAGAGAAGGCGGTAGGGTTGCGGCCGCTGTCTACCACCACCTGCGTCTTCCCATCCCGATCCCGCAAATCAATAAAAATAACACCGCCCATATCGCGCCGTTTATTGACCCAACCAGCCAACGTCACTGTCTGGCCCACATTTTCCAGCCGTAACGCCCCGGCATGAACTGTTTTCAACATAACTTTTATCCTTGAACTTGAGTGATAGGTGCTGCGCAAACCGTGACACGTGAGAGGTGATACGTGAAGGGTAATTAAAGAAAATGGAGGGACACACGTTTCACAGGCCAATCAGCAACATTGTAATTCTATCTGTCCTCTCACGCCTATCCAAACATAAACCCAGAGACCTAAAACCTGAAATCTGAAACCCACTCCCCCTTCGTGCCAGTCCTGAAAAATTTGCTAAACTTAACTACCACAAACGCAACACGTTGTTACCGTTGGCCCTTAGCCGTTAGCAGCTAACAAACCTCGTGCAAATTCAACTATCATCCAGAGGATGGGGGTATTGACAGCGAACCGTTAGCCGTGAACAGTGAGCAGTGACTTACCAGGTGCCACTCACTGCTCACTGATAACTGCTCACTGATAACTATTTTCCCCTTCCCTCTGTCTAATAAGGAGTCGTGAATGGACAAAGAAACCTTACTCCACTGGTATCGCCAGATGGTTCTCATCCGTACCTTTGAGCAAAAATGCTCCGAACTTTACCAACAGGGCAAAATCGGCGGCTTTTTACACCTGTACATTGGTCAGGAAGCGGTCGCTGTTGGCTCGATTAACGCCCGCCAGGAAAATGACCACCTCATCACCGCCTACCGGGATCATGCCCATGCCATCATGGCCGGCACCGATGTCAAATACCTCATGGCCGAAATGTTGGGCAAAGCGACCGGTATCAGCAAAGGCAAAGGCGGCTCTATGCACCTGGCTGATGTGAGCAAAAATTATTGGGGGGGGTATGGCATTGTCGGTGGCCATGTGCCTCTGGGTGTAGGTATTGCCCTGGCCGAACAGTACAAAGGTACAGACAGCGCGGTGTTGTGTTATATGGGAGATGGCTCCACCAACATCGGCTATTTCCATGAGGCGTTGAACCTGGCGGGGGTGTGGGATTTGCCTGTTTTGTTCATTGTGGAGAATAACCAGTATGGGATGGGGACAGCCGTAGAGCGGGCTTCGGCGGTGAAGACAATGGTGGAGAAAGCGGCCGCGTATGGCATGAAAGGGAAACAAGTAGACGCCATGAACGTCTTTGAGGTGCACAACGCCACCCAAAAGGCCCTCCAGGCCATCCGTAAAGGCAAGGCCCCCCAATTCTTAGAGATGATTACCTACCGGTTTGAGGGGCACAGCATGGGCGACCCTTTACGTTACCGAAGCAAAGAAGAAGTGCATAAATGGCAAGAAAATGATCCCATCGGTATTTTAGAAAAACATTTGCTGGATGAAAAAGAGGCCACTCAGGAGGAGATGGATCAGATTGATGAGGAAGTAAAGCAGGAGATTGAAGCCGCAGTCCAATTTGCCGAAGAATCTCCCTTCCCGGCCCTGGAATCGCTGTTTGAGGATGTTTATGCTAATGATTTGTAAAAGACGGCCCTCACCCCCAGCCCCTCTCCCCAGGGAGAGGGCCAGGGTGAGGGGAATTAAGATATAACTTTTTAACCATAGATAACACAGACAGGCACACATTTTTCTTATGCCTCTTAATATCTGTGGCTAGTTGTAGGAGAACGAGATGCCAAAAATAACGATGCGTCAGGCGATTACTGACGCTTTACGTGAAGAGATGCTCCGCGATGACAATGTGTTCATTATGGGGCAAGAAGTGGGGGTTTGGGGCGGTACGTATGCTGTTACCAGAGGGTTTTATGATGAGTTCGGGGCCAAACGGGTGCGTGATACGCCTATTTCCGAGATGGTGATCGGAGGCGCGGCCGCGGGCGCCGCCATGAATGGGTTACGCCCCGTCGCCGAGTTTATGACCATTAACTTCGCCTTCCTGGCCCTGGATGCCATCGTCAACCACGCGGCCAAAGTCCGTTACATGTTCGGGGGGCAGATGAAATGCCCGGTGGTGTACCGCGCCCCTGGGGGGGGCGGCCGCCAACTGGGGGCCACCCACAGCCATACCCCAGATGTCATCTTCGCCCATTTCCCTGGCCTAAAAGTAGTTTCCCCGGCCACCGCTTATGATGCCAAAGGGCTACTCAAATCGGCTATCCGAGACGATAATCCAGTGTTGTTTATTGAGCATCACACCCTGTACCAGATTCGGGATGAAGTCCCCACTGAGGAGTACCTGGTGCCAATCGGCAAATCAGATGTGAAACGGGAAGGGACGGATGTCACCATTGTGGGGTATGCTCAGGGGTTGCAGGTGGCGCTGGACGCGGCCGCGAAGCTGGCTGAGGAAGGTATCTCGGCTGAGGTGGTAGATTTGCGCTCGCTGCGGCCGCTAGACATGGGGCCTGTTCTCAAATCATTCCAAAAAACCTTCCGCGCCGTCGTCGTCGAAGAAGGGTACCGCACCTTCGGCATAGGGGCCGAAATCGTCGCCCGCCTCCATGAAGAAGGGTTCGATTATCAAGACGCCCCCATCAAGCGGGTCGCCCAATACGAAGTCCCCCTGCCTTACTCCCGTGAACTGGAACAATCTGCTTTGATCAATGTGGATCGGGTCATCAAAGCGGTCAAAGAGGTGCTGTAATGGCTGAATTTATTGTTATGCCCAAGCTGGGCTTCGATATGCGCGAAGGTGTCCTGGTACGTTGGCTCAAATCAGTCGGCGAACCGGTCAACAAAGGGGATATTGTCGCCGAAATCGAATCAGATAAGGCCACCCTGGAGTTGGAATCACAGGTGGGGGGTACCCTGCTCAAACAGTTAGGAACTGAAGGGGATGTCATCCCGGTCGGGGCCAACCTGGCTGTCGTCGGCAAGGAGGGGGAAGATATTGCCGGCCTAAACGGCGACTCTCCCACTCCGAAAGAGGCAGAAGCTGAAGCGAAACCAACCGCCCAGGCTGAGAAAAAAGAGAAAGCCGAAGCTAAACCGGCTGCCCCAACAGAGAAAAAAGAGAAGGCCGAAGAGAAAGGCAAGACAGCCTCAACCGCAGTTAGCGATGAGTTCCCTGGGGGCGTGAAGGCAACTCCGGTAGCCCGGCGAGTAGCGAAAGAACAAAACGTAGATTTGACCCAGGTGCAGCCCACCGGCCCAGATGGGCGCATCCGCAAATTGGATGTGGAGCAATTTTTGCAGGCCAAACCGGAAACCAAAGCCCCGCCTGCGGCCGCGCCCACCCCATCCACTCCCCCCGTTGTCGCCGGTGAAGATGACACCGAAATACCCGCCACCCGGCTGCGTCAGGCCATCGCCCGCCGCATGACCGAGAGCAAAACCAGTGTGCCCCACTTCTATGTCACCAGCGAAATCAACATGGAAGCGGCCCTGGCCCTACGTAAACAGATTAATACCCTGCTGTCTGATGAAGAAAAAGTAACAGTCAATGATCTCATCATCAAAGCAGCCGCCCTGGCCCTACGTGATTACCCCAACCTGAACAGCAGCTTCGCCGGGGATAAATTTATCCGCCACAACCGGATCAACGTCGGCGTGGCCGTCGCTGTCGAAGGGGGACTGCTTACGGTGGTGAGTAAAGATACAGATAAGACGGCAGTGAGCCAGATCGCGGTCGCCACCAAAGCGATGATCGCCCGCGCCCGTTCCGGCAAAATCAACCCCAACGATGTCGAAGGGGCCACCTTCACCGTCAGCAACCTGGGGGCGTTTGATGTGGAAAATTTCATCGCCATCATCAACCCGCCCGATGCCGCCATTCTGGCCGTCGGCTCCGCCCGGCAAGTGCCCGTCGTCAAAGAGGGCCAACTGGCCATCGGCACCATGATGAAAGTGACCCTCTCCGCCGATCATCGAGTCACCGATGGGGCTGAGGTGGCCCAATATTTGCAGAAGCTCAAGGCTTATTTAGAAAGCCCTATGCGTTTATTACTGTAACCCTTTGTGCCCGCAACGGGTTGACCAACTGTGAAACGTGATACGTGAGCCATTTTTGTCACGTATCACGCCTCACGTATCACGAGGTGAAGTATGCAAACCGTTCTGGTTATTGATGATGACGATCTCGTTTCCCGCACCATTCAGCGTGCCCTCAAGCTGTACAACTACCATGTGATGGTCGCTGGGGGGGGGGCTGAGGGGTTACAGACAGCCCGCCGCCACCAGCCTGATCTATTCATCCTGGATGTGGTCATGCCGGGCATGGATGGGTACCAGGTGGCCCGGCAAATCCGCCATGATCCCCTGCTCAAGGATATTCCCATTTTGTTCCTCACAGCCAAAGCCAAAGATGATGACAAAATCGAAGGGTTCCGGGCCGGAGCGGATGATTATTTGACCAAGCCGTTTAACATGGAAGAGTTAAAATTGCGCGTAGCCGCCATTTTGCGCCGGGTGGTGGCTACCAATGATAGCAGCGGCCGCAAAGATTTCGTCCAGGCCGGCTCCGTCACCCTCGACTGCCGTACCTTTGAAGTCACCGCCCCACATGGCAAAGTGCTGCTCACCAACGTCCAATTTGATCTGCTCTACCACCTGATGAGTCACGCCGGACAGGTCTTTACCAGCCAACAGCTTCTCCAGGATGTCTGGGATTACCCCCGCGACACCGGCAGCCCAGAACTGGTTCGTGCCCACATCAAAAATTTACGTGAAAAATTAGAGCCTGTACCCGGCAACCCGATGTATATTAAGACCATTCAAGGGCATGGCTATGCGTTTATTGTTGAGTGAAACGTGAGGCGTGATGAGTGAAACATGAAACGTGAGGTGCAAAACATAGCCCACGCCCAACTTATAAACTCGAAATGAGAAACTAGAAACTCAATGGATCGTTCCCATTTTTACCAGGCCGTTAAACTCGCCACTCCGGCCCAACCAGAGCCGGTCATTGCTGCCCATGTCCTGGTTGTAGATGATGAACCAGAACTGGCTGAATCCCTCTCCGATTATCTAGAACGGAAAGAAGGGTACAAAATTTCCATCGCCCGCAATGGAGAAGAGGCAATGGCAATTTTGCGCCAGGCCACGGAAACCCCCGAAGACCCGATTGACTTGGTGATGTTGGATATGCGGATGCCCCACATCTCCGGGCTGGATGTGCTTTCCTGGATCCGCGAGCACCCGGATTTGCATTACACGCGGGTTATTATGCTGACGGCCACCGCTTCCACCAAAGATAAGCTGGAAGCGTTTTCGGCCGGGGCAGATGATTACATTACCAAGCCGTATTATCCCCAAGAGCTGCTGGCGCGGGTGAAGACGATTTTGCGCTCCCGCCAGTTGGAGAAGCAGCTGCAAAGCCAGAGCCGTCAGTTGGCCGCCTTGAACCGGGTAAGCCACCTGATTACCTCTAAACTGGATTCGCGGCAGGTGTACGCGGCCGCGACCGATGGAATAGATGCCGTCCTGAATGTAGCTGCGGCCGCGGTCTACATGCAAGACAGCAGCAAAACCCATCTCCAATGCAAATACCTTCTCCACAACGGCCAGGCCGTCCCTTATCACCAGCTTTCCACCATCCCCATAGACGGCGGCCTCATTGGGTTAGCTTACGCCAGCCAGGCCGTTCTCTACTGCAACGACCCCGAAGATGATGCTCTCTTTCATCCCGAATTTGATACCCCTCCTGGCGTCACCGTCCACTCCATGATGGCCGTAGGGCTAGTCGTCCGCAAGGTGTCCGTCGGCGCCCTCATCGCCATCAACAAGCGGCACGGCTCCTTCACCGACATAGACGTAGACCTGTTCGCCTCTTTAGCCAACTCCATCAGCCGGGCCATCGAAAACGCCTTCCTCTTCCAGCGGCTCACCCAGCGGCAAAAAGATTTACTTGACAGCCGCAACACCTTGCAGGCGGTCATAGACGGCATTTTGCACCCCATCTACACCGTCGGCCCCGACTGGCGGCTCATCGCCGTCAACCAGACCCAGATGGAGCTGCTCCAGACTTCTTACCCTGACCTGGTGGGGCAGCGATGTTATGAAATGCTTTTCGGCCGGCAAGGCCCTTGCGAACATTGCCAGGCCGGCAAAACCTTGCTGCAAAAAAAAGCCGAGCGGTGGACCGTGCGCTGGCAGGGGACTGATCTATTGCCCCAGGAATGGGAAGTCACCGCTTATCCCATTCCCAGCCAGGAAATCCAGGCTGTAGTGGTCTGGCAAAACCGCACCGAAGAGCGACGGCTGGAACAATCGCTCATGCAGGCTGGTAAACTGGCGGCTATTGGGCAGTTGGCGGCCGGGGTTGCCCATGAGATTAATAACCCCCTCACCGTTATCAATGCTAACGCCGAAATGCTCAAAATGACTGTCCCCCCGGAAACAGACGATTTTGAGGCCGTAGATTTAATTCACCGGGCCGGGGTGCGGGCCGCCAAAGTAACCACCGGGCTGCTCAATTTTGCCCGGCAGGAAAAATACGAATTCGTTGAGCTTAATCTCAATCAATCATTATTACAGGCATTAGACCTGGTATCTTATCAGCTGCAATCCCAAAGGATTACCCTGGTGCGCCATTTTGCTGACACCCTACCCAATATTGTGGGCAGCCTGGAACATCTGAAAAGCGTCTGGATCAATTTATTGGTCAACGCGGGGGATGCCGTACGGGAGAGGTCGGAAAACGCCGAGATCACCATCACTACCCGGCTCTCTCCTAATGGGGAGCAAATCCAGGTGTTAGTGCAGGATAATGGGGTGGGGATGAGTGAAGCGCAACAGGCCCACATCTTTGAGCCATTTTACACCACCAAAGACCCAGGCAAAGGCACCGGGCTGGGGTTAGCTACCTGTTACCGTATCATCGAACAGCACGGCGGCGAAATTGACGTGATCAGTCAGCCCGATGAAGGGACAACCTTTATTGTTATCCTGCCCGTAACCCCACCTAAGCCAGATCAAGAAGCAGAAGACGCTTTATCTCCATTTGCCAAATCTGTTACAATTGAGTGATGAGCAATACGCTCCCAACTACTCCCTGGCATCGGTTTCTGGCTGCTTTGTTGACGACGCTTCTCACCCCTGTCAACATCACTGTACAAACTGATATGCCAATTATGAGCGACTCCCCCAAAGCAGACATCGTGCTTTTACGGCGGGCAGGAGAGCGATGGAACCAGGCCCAGCGGGAACGATTGCCAGATGGGATTCGGGATACATCAGCCCACACTGTCTTGATCGAGTTTAAGGCAACCGAATCCTTAAATCAGGATAAGCTCATTCAGCTATTGGCGTATGGGTATTTTTACCGGCAAAGCCAACAACAAAAGGTTTCGGATATCGCCCAGGTATTGATGGTAGCCTAGAGGCCGCGATCTAGAACCTTAATGCGCTTTGGTTTTACCCTGACCCAATGGCCGGGGGTGTACCAAAGCCACAACCCTATGCTTAATCGGGTGACTTTGATTGTATTGGCTGAACTGAGTGATGAATCCCACAATGCTTTTGTGAAATGTTTTGCTACGCAGAAAAAGGCTAAAAAGCAAGCGTTCCAAACTTTAACTGATGTCGGGTTTAGCCTGGTAGAAATTACGGTAGTAACCTATTTGTTAGGGTTGCAGCAGTTATGGTTCAAAGGAGAACAACCGATGAACAGTGAAATAACCCCTGAAAAGGTGATGGGGTGGGGCGAGCAGTGGCTTGAGCTTATCCTCAATAATATGCCCCCTGAAAAAATATTGGCTCATTACCCGCCACAGCAGCTTTTAAGTAAGTTGAAGCCTGAAGAGCGGCTGATGGGGTTGCATCCCGAAGAGCGGCTGATGGGGTTACGGCGTGAGGAGATTGAAGCCTATCTGCAAAAGTTGAACAATGGTGGGGTTGAGGGGAAAAATTAAAGCGGCCGCTTTCTTTACCGTAATGGATACACCCTCATCTTCAACCTATTTTATCGTAACTCGCCATGAGGTAGAATATCCAGAGCGGCTGCGGCCGCTTGCTCACCCACCAGCCGTATTGTATGGGCAAGGGGAGTGGCGGCCGCAAGACGATGACGCCGTAGCCATTGTGGGAACGAGAAAACCTGGGGCCGCGGCCGCGAAACTCACCTTCGCCCTTAGTTATGAATTAGCCAGCGTCGGCTTCACCATTATCAGCGGGCTGGCCCTGGGCATAGACAGCCAGGCCCACCGGGGCGCCTTAGCCGCCCCATCAGGCCGTACCATCGCCGTGTTAGGTGCCGGACTAAACCATATCCACCCCCAAAGCCACCGCACTCTGGCCCAACAAATCAGCCTGCGGGGGGCACTCCTCAGCGAACACCCCGCCGATACCCCCCTCTCCCCCCAACAGTTGGTCGCCCGCAACCGGCTGATCACCGGCCTGAGCCGGGCGGTGATAGTGATGGAAACAGGGGTGCAAGGGGGAGCGATGTACGCGGCCGCGTTTGCCCGTAAACAAAACCGCCTCTTATACGCCCTGCCCGACAGCCCCGGCGGCGATCTCCTCATTAGCCAGGGGGCCTACCCCCTCGATCCCACCAGCCTCGACTTGGATTATCTATCTGAACAAATCCACACCCATACGCGCCCAGAACTGCCTACCCAATTGAAACTCCTTAACGATTGATGGGCGGTATCTCGCTTCCCCTCTTTCCTCGCCAGATTCATCAGGAACCCATCTATTCAACATTTCGGGCCAAACCTTCCCCAGGTTGAACGGCTGGCCTTAAAGATCTGGAGGGATTTCTTGTAAAGCCCACGAGTTGCCATCGGGATCGCGAAAGTGGGCAAATTTGATGTCACGGGGATAAACAATAATATCGCCTACATCCACGCCCCGCCCCAGCAGCATATCCCGAACGGCCGCGATATCCTTAACCACCAGATGCAGCCCCTTGATGGATCCTAGCTGCATTTCGGAAATCTCCCCCAGGCCAGTACCTATGACTATAGAGCAGCCCGACCCTGGTGGAGTAAGCTGGACAATCCGTATGCCCTCACTGGGATAACTATCGTGATCCAGGTTAAAGCCAACCTTTTCCGCATAAAACTGTTTGGCTCGATCCACATCGGCCACCGGTACTGGCACAACTTCAAGTTTCATCTCCGTCATGGCATCTCCTACAAGATTAGGGTTCAGGGCTGAGGATTGAGTAAGTTTCCCAGATTTTTATTCGCCGTTATGGGACATGGCTCATGGGGAACTTTTGCCACAAAGGTTATTCATAGCAATAGTTTTAGTACGTTTGTTCTTGCCCATCAAGATAAATTGGAGACTAGAGGCTGGTCAATCTCTAGTCTTGCTGAAAATGTTAACTTATGACCGCTGGCAGTATAGCTGGTTTGATGTTTTAGGCTGCCTGCGGGTAAAATGGGGCTGTACCCCCAAACCGTGACCCAGGAACTTCCACCATGACCCAGGCGGACCCATCTGATTTTTGGCAGCAGGTAAAAGAGGCGGCCGATCCAGCGAATTACCGGCCTCAGCGGGTGATGGATGTGGAAGTAGCTCGCCTCTCGGCCAGTGATGGGCCGTATTATGTGCTGAAGCAGCCACAGCAGCGCACCTATGTCCGCCTTTCGCCCCAGGATTATGCCCTTTGGTGGCAGATGGATGGCCGCCGCTCGCTGAAGGATTTGCTGTTTTACAGTCTGCGCCGGTATAAAAATTTGCCCATTGGCCGCCTTAATGGATTGGTGACTGATTTGCGCCAGGGGTATTTTTTACAAGACCCCCCAGCCCAGGTATATACGCAAATTGCTCAGGAGCTTAAACAACGCCAGCCGGAAAACCGCGGCCGCGCCCTCATCAACGCTTTTCTCCATAGCGAATGGCGCATCCAGGGGTTAGACCCGCTGTTCACCCGGCTATACCAGGCCACATCCTGGCTGTTTCATCCCCTCAGCCAGCGACTCATTGGCGTATGGGTCGTCATTGGGCTGATCTTGTTTGGGCGGCTGTTTGCTCAGGCAGACCCGACTTACCGCCTCTCTGGGGGTGGGAGTTTGGGGGTGGGCATCATCGGCTTGCTCGTGGCCAACCTTATTGTCATCCTCATTCACGAACTGGCTCACGGGCTGACGACGAAACATTTGGGGCGGGAGTGTGACCGGGGGGGCTTTTTGTTTTATTGGGGGCTGCCGGCCTTTTTTGTGGATACCAAAGATACCTGGCTCTCCCCGACGCGCGGCCGCATTGCCGTCTCCTGGGCCGGTCCCTATTCTGGTCTCATCATCGGGGCCACCATCGGCATCACTCTCTCCCTGGTAGAACAGCTTTGGCCCGCGGCTGCTGGCTCCCTCTGGGCCAACTTCCTCTACCAGATGGGGTTTTGGGCCTTCTTCTCTGTCTTTATGAACCTGAACCCGTTCCTGGAGTTGGATGGGTATTTTATGCTGATGGATTGGCTGGATATGCCGGGACTGCGGCCGCGAGCCTTCCACTTTTTGCGCCATGAATTATGGGGCAAATTAAAGGCCCATCCTTCCCCCCGCCCCTTTTGGAACGCCTTGCGCCGCCAGGAACGTATCTTCACCCTCTTTGGCCTGATGGCCCTGCTCTACTCGACCATAGCTCTGGTTCTGGCTCTCTTTTTCTGGCGCAACCATATTTGGCGGCTGATCACCTTTTTGTGGCACGGCTACGGGGTATGGGGGCGGGGGTTGGTACTGCTGCTCGCGGCCGCGACCGTCATCCCCGCCAGCTACTACCTGCTGCTCCTCGCCTCGAGTACCATCCGGCAAGGGTTAGATTGGTTGGCCCGGCAGCAGCTTTTGGGGCGGGTGGAGATATTGGCCCTACTCGTCAGCCTGCCAATTTTATTGTTGGGCACAGCCGCCTTCTTTAGCAACCCCCTCTTCTTCCAAATCATCACCTGGCTCGTTCACATCGGGGCCGCCGTAGCCCTGGTTCGGGTGGCCCGGCAATGGCCCGGCAGCCGTTTTCAATGGGTATTGTACAGCCTGGCCGGGGGTTGGGGTGGCCTGACTCTGGCCCAGTTGGCCCCTGGGGTGACAGGGTGGCGCGGCTTCTGGTTTGTGGCCGCGGCCGCCGGCTTTTTAGCGGCGGGCATCATCGCCTGGCTCACAGTGCGGCCAGCCCAGTGGACCCTGGGCGACCAGATGGGATGGGTCATTGTGCTGCTATTCACTGCTGCTACTGGTCTCATTCTGCCTCGCCTCAGCCCTCACACCGGCAGCCTGACCTGGTTTTTTTCTACCCTCAGCCAGACCTTGCTGCTCGTCAGCCTGATGGCCTTTGTCCCTCTGCTAATTAACTTTGCCTCGTCCCGCTTCTGGCTGCCCTGGGCCATCTATGCCCTGGCGCTGGTCACGTTACCCTGGCTTTACCATTATCCGCTGCTTGATTTGCCCCTGGCCCTGCTCTGGCTCTACGCTACCCTGCTCTACCTGCTCCTGGGCAGCCTGACCCAGTTTGACCGGCACTCGCTCCCCCTGGAAGACAGCCTCAGTGAGCGGGAGCGGCTGATGAATGGGTTTAACCATTTTTTGCAGGGGATGTTTGCCATTTATGAGCCGATTTTTGGCGGCCGCCGCCTGGGAGAAGTCCAAACCCAAATTATTGCCTTACAGCACAACCGACCTTTGGAAAAGGAGACAGACTTGTTTGCCCTGGCCGATTTTTGCCGCACCGCCTTGCTCCTGGCCGTAGACCGGCTGGACGATCTGGCGGGCGCTCCGTTTACGGCCAGGGTAGGCGCGGCCGCTTATGATAGCCTGCCCTGGTTAGAAGCAGAAACCCTGGTACGCCATGTCCTGGCCCCCATCGGCTGGGGTCAGAACCTGACCCGCACCTTCCAGCAAACCCACGACAGCCGGGCCGATCTGTTCCGCCAGGCGGATATTTTTGCCGGCTTTGATAACGAGGGGATTGAGACGCTGCTGCAAATTGTCCAGGTGGTCAGGGCGCGGCCGCGTACGGTGTTAGCTGAACAGGGGAGCGATGCCACCCGTTTTTTCCTCATTGAACAGGGAGAAGTGACGGTGCTGCGTGATGGAGAACAGGTCGCGCTGCTGACCGCCGGGGGGTATTTTGGCGAAAAGGCTTTGCTCGACAGCGGCGTCTACTCTGCCACCTACCGCGCCCTGGCTGATGTCACCCTATTGGCACTCCCTCGGGCCAGATTCGACCCCCTGCTGCGGGCGGACACCTTACTAGCGTCCCAGGTCAGCGCGGGGGCAGCTACCCGCCAGATGCTGCGCCGGATGCCGCTATTCCGCACCCTCAGCCCCCAGGAGTTGATGATGGTAGATAAACGGCTGCGGCCGCTCACCGTCACCGCCGACAAACTCATCATCCGCCAGGGGCAGCACCGCTCCGATCTGTTCATCATTCAGTCAGGTGAAGTGGATGTGGTGCGCCGGGGACCTGATGGGGCACAGGTGGTGCAGAAGTTAGGGCCAGGGGAGCATTTTGGCGAATACGCCCTCTTCGCCGACACCCCATATGAGGCCACCTACCGGGCGGCCACCGATGTCACCCTGCTCCGCCTGGACGAACCCACCTTTGACAGCCTGGTGGCCCGCAGCGACCAGCTTTCCCACTACGTTGAGCAGATCGGCAGCGGCCGCTTACTCGACACCCGCCGCCGCCTGGGGCTTACCGGGCTGGTTAGCTAATCTAACAGGTGCTACACCCTAAATCACTCAAAAATTTAGCATCCATCTGCCCCTTGTTTGTTGGGCTGTGTTACAATTAGGCTTATGATAACGAGCAACCCTACCCACACCCACCGTCTAACCATAGAGTACCCGGATGAACTTCTATTCGCCTTACAACAAGAACCGGATGAATTTGCTTCGCAAGCCCGCCTTCTCCTGGCTATCAAATTAGATGAAACGGGCAAATTAACGACCGGATTGGCCGCAAAGTTGGCTGGGGTATCACGCAATAGCTTTTTCGTTTTATTGGGTCAACATGGTGTATCCCCATTTGGTGGAACCCCTGACGAACTTGAGGAAGATTTGCTAAATGCCCACCATGCCACCCGTTATTCTGAATAATACGCCGCTGGTTGCACTTTGGACATTACAGCACTGGGATTTACTTAAAAACCTGTTTGGTTATGTTTTAATTCCCACAGCGGTTAAAGTTGAGTTTCTAGCGACTCATACCAATCTACGCCAGCAAGATTTTGCCGATTCCCCCTGGATTCAAACAGCAGTTCTAGATAACCCCAGACATGCGCTTTCCTATATCGGCCTTGATATAGGGGAAGCAGAAGTTTTAGCCCTGGCCGTCGAACGTTCGGCACGCCTGGTTATTATTGATGAACGCAAAGGACGACAATACGCGAAACGCCTGGGTCTACCAATGACAGCGACTCTTGGGGTCTTGCTTTTAGCCAAACAGCAAGGATTGATCCCCTCCGTTACTGGATTGATTTACCAGTTACAAAAAGCAGGTTTGTATTTTTCTCCTCAGTGGATTGAACGATTCTTGACAATGGCCCAAGAAACCCAGTAGCTGTACAAACCATCGGGCTAGACCTCACCGCTTCCTACGTTTCTCTTAATATTTCCATGACTGTTCCTACTCTCCTGACCACAGTTATTGCGGCTATTAAATCCTCCAAGAAATACCGGGATACAAACGAGGGGACGGTTCGCGCTCTGGCGGAAGAGGCATTGCGCCAGCACAAGAAGGTGAAACCGGCGGTTAAGGCGGTGCGGGCACGGCTGCACAGTATTATGGCCCCCTACCTGGGCGACCCGGATTACGACGCGGCCGCCGCCCAACTCACCGCCGCTTATGCCAGCCAAGACCTGGCCCACATCCGCCAGACCTGCTGGGAAATCATGGCTCAGCACCTCTCTACCCGGGAACGACTCCCCTTACTGGCTGATTTTTACACCCAGATTTTTGCCCACACCGGCCCGCCTACAACGATTTTAGACATCGCTTGTGGCCTGAACCCGTTAGCCTTGCCCTGGATGAACCTGCCTCACCTGTCTGCGTTTTATGCCTACGATATTCACGAGCCGCGCATCCAGTTTCTGAACCATTTTTTACAACTAAACGGGCTGCGGCCGCAGGCCATCCTACAAGATGTAGCCCTCACTTTTCCCCAGGAAGAAGGAGATGTAGCCCTGTTCCTCAAAGAGATGCCCCGTTTTGAGCGCAACTATCACGGCCTGGGGCGGCCGCTGCTAGAAGCACTGCCGGTGCGCCACATCGTATTATCCTTCCCCGAAGTCAGCACTCACGGGGGGCGTAACCTGGTCAACCGGTATCGCACCTTTTGTCACCAACTCATCGCCGGCCATGATTGGCCGCTCACGGAACTGTTGTTTGACGGCGAACTGGTGTTTATCATAAAGAAAAGGTAAGGAGATCGGCCATAGCCCCGGAATATTGAGAGGGTGCATCAAAAGGTATCTTCTCAATAAGTTGGGGTGAATCTTCGGAAGGTTTGGGCAATGGGCAAGCTCTTGGGTCAAACCTTCCGAAGGTTACACGTTTTAGTGAGATGTTACATCAAAAGCGTGAAGAATGGGGTGGATCAACTAAATATTTGGGGCTTCAAGACAGCGATGTAAGGCAGGTTGCGGTATAGCTGATCATAATCCAGGCCATACCCCACTACAAACTCATCAGGAATATCAAAGCCGATATAATCTACTGGCACTTCGACTTCGCGGCGGGATGGTTTGTTGAGCAGGGTGCAGATTCGCAATGAGGCGGGTCTACGAGCAGCCAGATTTCGCTGCATGTAAGCCAGGGTGCGGCCGCTGTCTATGATGTCTTCGATGATCAACACATGCCGCCCGCCAATATCTTCCTTCAGGTCCATGATGATTTGCACGGCCCCGCTGCTCTTGGTACCCCCCCCGTAGCTGGAGACACCCATAAAATCAACCTGATGCGGCCGCGCCAAAGCCCGGCTCAAATCAGCCAGAAAAATATACGCTCCTTTCAACACACAGATCAAAAAGAGATCATCCGCCCCGGCATAATCTGTCCGGATTGTTTCACCTAACTCCTCAATCCGCCGCTTCAACTCAGCTTCATCAATCAAAACATAAGCAATATCATCTACCAGGGGTCGGTTCGTTTGGGTCATGGGGAATCCTTTGGGGCAAACGGGTAAAGCCGCAAACTAAAGCCGTTTTGTGTAACTCTCTCCTACCGCCTGACTTCATGGCAGTGGCGGCAGCGGGCTTCATACACTTCGGCCGCGCCCACCAGGACAACCGGGTCATCGTAGGCGGCGGGTTGGCCGTTGATCAGCCGTTGGGTGCGGGTGGCATTTTCACCACAGATGACGCAGATGGCATGGAGTTTATCTACCTCTTCCGCACGGGCCATCAGTTGGGGGATGGGGCCAAATGGTTCGCCGCGAAAATCGGTATCCAGCCCGGCACAGATGACCCGCAACCCTTCATCAGCCAGGTCGTTGCACAAGGGTATGATGGCCGGGTCAAAAAATTGGACTTCATCAATGGCGATGACGGTGGTCTGCGGCCGCAAATGTTCCCGTATCTCCTCAGCCCGGTTTACCGGCACCGCTTCCACTGTCAACCCATTATGGGACGTGACCCGCTCAATACCATAACGGACATCTATCTGGGGTTTAAACACCTGCACCGTCTGTCGGGCAATAATGGCCCGCCGGATGCGCCGGATTAACTCTTCCGTCTTGCCGCTAAACATACTGCCACAAATTAACTCAACTCTACCTTGTGATTGTTTCATAACCTTCCTAAAAAGAGGAGTGAGGACTGAGTGCTGAGGATTGAGGGCGCACATTTAGTCCTCACTCCTTTCACCTCACTCCTTATTTCTATTCATCCACCGGTGGGTCAGCTCACCGATGCGGTCGCACCGTTGGCGCAAAACGGTACAGGCAGGTAATGCCTGCACAAACAGATCCCCATACCGCTTGGTCAATACCCGCTTGTCCAGCACAATGACAATCCCTTCATCATCCTGCCGCCGGTTCAAGCGACCAAATCCCTGCCGGAAACGGAGTACGGCTTCAGGAATAGAATATTGCATAAAAGAGTTGTCAAAAGTCTCGGAGCGGGCGGCGAAAATGGGATCAGAGGGGACATCAAAGGGTAGTTTGACGATAACGACCGCCTGTAACGGCTCGCCAGGCACATCTACTCCTTCCCAAAATGATTTGGTGCCCAGGAGTACCGTTTGAGCGTTGGGCCGCTTGAACTGGTCTAGAAGCTGCTGCCGGGAGGCTCCATCCATCTGCGCTAGCAGGGTAATCCCCTTCTCCGCCAATGGCCCTTCGATGGCTTTAGCGGTTTGGGAAAGCTGGCTATAAGCGGTGAAGAGGGCCAGGGTGCGGCCGCCTAAAGCCCCAGCTACCTGGGTAATCGCCTCTTCTACGTACCGCTGGTAGCCCGGCTGGTTTGGCTCCGGGATGTCTGACACCAGATAGACGAGGGTGTTACGCATATAATCAAATGGGGAACCGAGGGCCAGTTCGTAAGCGTCGTGAGCATGGAGGCGGCCGCGTATATAATCAAAATTGTTGCTCCGGCCATCTGCCCCGGCCGTTCGCAGCGTCGCCGAGGTCAGCACCACCGTCTCTTTGGGGGCAAAAATATGCTCTTCCACCAGCGGCCCAATGTGTAACGGGGCTGAGTGGAAGGAGATACGGTCCTTGTTCCACTCCAACCAATAAATCATCTCCGGGCGAGCTTCGATGAGAATATCTTGCAGGTTCAGCCGGTTCTCTTCCAGGATGCGGAACAGGTTGGTGAGCATGGCGTACAAATTTTCCCCATCTTCCAGCCCATGCGCTTCCATGATATTGGCTAATTTTTTGATCAGGTTGGTCAACCCTTTATCCAGCTCCCCCCACGCCTGGTTTAGATTGCCCCAGGCAAATTCCACTTCATCATATTCGGGCTGGGTGCGGATGGCGGGAATAAGACGAAGCTGCTCACCGAATTGGCTGCGGCCGCGAAACTGCCCGCGTAAGAAAAAATCCACCGTGGTAAAAAACTCATCCAGCCGGGCTTGTACTGTATCCCCCTGCTGGCGCAAGGTCATAATCATATTATCCAATCCCACCTGGATTTCTCGTGGTACGACAGCGGCTGTCCGGGCCGGTACATCATTCAGCACCCCAGATTTGGGCTTCAACAGTTCATCCAGCAGCCCATCTAAAATACGCCGGTCCGTGCGGAAGCTTAGGCCATCAGTCACGGCCGCTTCCAGGTGATGGGCCTCATCAATGATCAAATCGGTAAACTCTGGCAAAATGTGGTTGTTGTTAGCCACATCAGAGAGGAGTAAGGAATGGTTGACGATGAGGATATGGGCATTTTCGGCCCGCCGTTTGGTCAGATGAAGCGGGCATTGCTCTTGCAGACAATCTTCCGCCTTGCATACCCCATTTTCTCCACTGAGCCGTGCCCAAGCCAGTCGCTCTCCTGGTGAGCGCAGGGTAATCTCGTTGACATCTCCCGTTTCCGTCGTCGGCAGCCAGATGACCAGTTTGGCGTACAGGATCATCTCATCCGCGCTGGTTGGCCCGCTGTGGCGCATCTGTTGGAACAGGCGGGTGCAGACATAATTGCCCCGCCCTTTCCGCACTGAGGCGCGTAATTCGAACGGGAGCATCTGCTGCAAGGCGGGGATGTCTTTGTTGATAAGCTGGTCTTGCAGGTTAATGGTGGCGGTAGAGATGACGACACGCCGCTCATTCTGGGTGGCCCAAAAGGCGGATGGGAGCAGGTAGGCCAGACTTTTGCCGGTGCCGGTGCCGGCCTCGACCAACAACTGCCCTCCCCGGTTAAATGTTTCAGCTACGGCCAGGAGCATATCTATTTGCTGCGGCCGCTGCTCAAACCCAGGAAATGCCTGGCTGATATTCCCCCCAGGGCGCAGGGTGCTGGCAACCAGTTCCGGGTCAAGGGGGGTCGTTTTGTCGGCGGGGTTGAGGGTTTTGCCCTCGACGGGGGGCGGGGTGAATAGTTTGGGTAGGCGGCCTTTTCGTTTGGGCGGGTTGAAGAACGCATCTTGCCCTTTGATGGCCTGAACTTCCTGGAAGAAGGTGTTTTCCGGCCAGCCGATTTTGTCACCAGCTTCGGTAATTTCGCGGATGGTGCTGAGGTCTAGCTGGAGAGCGCGGCCGCGTAAGGTCCAAAACAGCTCTACCGTCTGGCGCACATCATCCAGGGCACGGTGGTTTTGTTTGCCGGTGGGATTGCTCAAGCCTAAAAAATTGACCAACGCTTCTAAGCCGTAGCGGCCGGCCTCGGGAATGAGGATAGAGGCCAGGGTAATCGTATCAATACGGTGTTGACGCAAGCCAAACCCCTCGGCTTCCAGGAACGCCATATCAAACGAGACATTATGCCCAACGATGATCCGGTCGGCCAGAGCATTACGAATTTTGTTCCGCACGGTGAAAAGGGATGGGGCAGCTTGTACCATCCGGTCATTAATGCCGGTGAGGCGGGTAATCTCCGGGGGGATAGGGATGCCGGGATTGATGAGGCTATGAACCTCTTCTAGAATTTTCTCCCCTTCAAAAATAATAGCGGCAAACTCAATAATGCTCTCCCGATTGGAGTCAAAGCCGGTTGTCTCGATATCTATAGCGACATAAGTGTTATACATAAGTCGGTTCCGGGCAGGATACGTGATCTCACAGTTCACGCATCACGCATCTCTGGTAGGTTTGTTGCCGGGGGATTATAGCTGAAATTCGAGGATGGGCAGTCTGCAAAATAAAAGGAAACAGTAACCCTGAAGAAGGCGCGAATCTGGCCTTTGATCGTTCATTACTGGGCAAATTCGTTATTGCTACTTGGGTTATGGTTATGGTATCATAAGCATAACTTTTTAGGCCCTGAATACATACGAGTCAGCTTCTTGTGCAGAAGACAAGAAGTGATCCACGGATATTCACAGATAAAGAATACCTGTGGGCACTCCTATCTATGTTTCTTCTTTGCCGGCAGCGACGAACGAATGAAAATTTGTGACGCGATTTTCTAAATCGCGTATCGAACTGGAAGTTCGATTTACCAGGGAGGCGGCAATATGGAATCAACCATGAAACGAACAACGATTATGATTGAGCGTGATCTGCTGTATGAGCTACAACAATTAGCGTACCAACAGGATGTGTCTACCGCGCAAATGATTCGTGAAGCGTTGGCGATGTATGTCACGGAGCAACAAAAAAAGCTGCCCGGAACCAATCCGTTGTTGGCTTTGGCCGGACTTGGGGCCTCAGCCCAAGAAACTGATGTAGCTGATGGCTGGGATGAATTGATGCTGCAAGCAGGGATCGATCCTATTGCTGGTTGGAGCAGCCGCCATGAATCAGATCATTGATACGAGCTTTCTTTTTGCTTTGACCAATCGCAATGACAAGAATCATTTACCCTGCCTGGCAGTGGCCCAGCGGGTCAAAGGTCGGCTGATTATCCCGGTGACTGTTCTACCTGAAATCGCTTATCTGCTTGATGTTCGCCTGGGGCACCAGGTTATGCGCCAGTTTGTGGCTCAAATCACCCAGCCAACCTGGACGCTTGAGTCGGTGCAGAGCCGCGATTTAAGCCGCGCGGCCGCACTCCTGGAACAATATGCTGATGCCCGGTTAGATTTTGTGGATGCTACCCTGGTAGCCATTGCCGAGCGGCTCAATGTCAACCGGCTGTTGAGCCTAGATCAACGCCATTATCGTATCATTCGCCCCATTCATTGTTCCGCTTTTGAAATCTTACCTTGAAGATAAACTACCCTTTGACGAAAATTGATTTCACCAATGATAATAACCAATACACCAATACAGTAATAACCAGTAGTCAGCTCAAATCATTGTCCCGAGAACCATAAACCATGCCGAAAAAGCGACCGATTGGTATTTTTGATTCAGGGGTGGGGGGATTGTCGGTGCTGCGCCATGTGCGGGCGGAGCTGCCATTTGAGGATATTCTTTACCTGGCTGACCAGGCGCATGTACCGTATGGCCCGCGGCCGCAGTCGGAAATCCAGCAGTTTAGCCAGAACATTACCCGGTTTCTGCTTAACCAGGGAGCCAAGGTGATTGTGGTGGCTTGTAATACGGCCAGCGCGGCCGCTTTAACCCACCTTCGCGCCACCTTCCCAGACGTTCCTTTTGTAGGGATGGAGCCAGCCATCAAACCGGGGGTGGCCGGCACTAGAACGGGCAAGGTAGGGGTGTTAGCTACTTCCCGTACCTTCGATAGCCAGAAATATGCCAGTTTGTTGATCCGTTTTGCCAATGGGGTACAGGTGTTAGAAGACCCATGTGTAGGGCTGGTAGACGCCATAGAGCGGGGGGAGTTGGACGCGGCCGCGACCCATACCCTGCTGCAAACCATTCTCCACCCCATGGTAGCCGAGGGAATAGACACCCTCATCCTCGGCTGCACCCACTTCCCGTTCGTCCAGCCCCTCATCCGCCAGATTATCGGTCCTGACATTGCCATCATAGACCCGGCCCCGGCAGTGGCCCGGCAGACCAGGCGGGTCCTGCAACAGACAAATCAAGGCACCCGCAGCGGCCGCGCCGGGCAAACCCATCTCGTCACCAGTGGTCCCCTGACTACTTTTACCGCCCAGGTAGCCCATCTATTAGAATACCATTCTGACCTGACCATTATACACAGGCAAATAAACAGCGAGACGCGGCTCATCTGAAATAACCAAACAAAGCCACAATTTCCCGCCGCACTTCCTGACCGCCACACACGGTATGCTTTGGCTCGGACAAACAGCCAATAGTTGCTATAGCTTGTCTGCCGCTGCTATTCCATTCTCCAATCGCAACAATCTCTAAACCATGAACAGTCCGAACAACAAATATATCGTAACTTACCTGGAAGGTAATTGGTAATATGTTCGATTCTACCATTTCCAGGTAAGTGATTGCTTCGCCTGTTATACAACTGGACAGTGAAAGGGTCGGTGTCTCTATTGTCTTTAGATGCAGCAACCCTTGAAATCCCTGATCCTGGCAATGTTTAGTAGGGGAGATGGAGACTATCACCAACTCATGGGTGATCAATCTTGTCTGGTTAAGAAAAAGAAGGTTCGCCAAAAGGCTTAATACAGTCAGCAAAAGGGTAAGGAGTAATAACCTTTTGGCTGGAGGTGTTTTGATCCATACCCTAACCGGCGTTACAGCTGCCTGTGCCTGCCAGGCATAGGCGAATGGGAAAGTCATCCCCAAGAAACAGAGAACAAGCAGGAACCAGGGATATTTCAGCAATGGGGTGATCCCCCAAAAAATGAGAACAAGCCTATAAAATAAAAAGATGTAAAAGAGGCTACCCAGCAAACAGGCAATGAGAATCATCTTGGCAGCTTGAATTGGCTCCCAAAAATGGGAAATCGCGGCCGCAACAATAACCATCGCAACAACGCTCAAAGCAGCCAAGATCAATATATTCTGCAAAGCGAGAAAGGCTCCTGGCACGAGAATTAAAGCCGCCGAAACATAAAACAGCGATATTTGAATTTTCTGAGAAATGGTCATTTTTCACCTTCCTAAAGAGCAAATCAAGCGTTAATACAAAGGGACATACAGTCAGTATGCAAGATATACACACAAGGAACGAATCATCTTGTTAAACAGTTTAGAAAAAAAACCCGTGTCTAACAATACTCTTATCATTGATTGCTCTTTTGAACAATGAAATTATCCGCATAAGCGAAATCAATGATTATCTGTATTGTCACTGCTCCTGGTGGGTGAAATGGGTGCAAGGGTACCAATTTGAAAATAACGCCGAACTAGTACCTCGACAGGATGTTCTATGAACAGTCTAAAACGTTTTGTACTCTAACAAATTTGGGTAACGGTTTCTTCTTTACTAATTTTCAGACGGGATCGGAGTATAATCTCCGACAATATGAACCCCCATCGCTGGTCTCAAGAAAGTTATATCACGGCCTATAAGTTCGCGGCCGCGGCCCATCAAGGCCAAACTATCCCTGGTACCCCTTTGCCCTACATCATGCACCTGAGCTTTGTGAGTATGGAGATTATCGCCGCCTTAAGTGAGGAACGCGGCCGCGACGAAACCCTGGCCATCCAATCTGCCCTTTTACACGACATCCTCGAAGACACCCCCACCCCCTACGAGCAAGTTGCCGCCCAGTTTGGTCAGGCCGTAGCCGATGGGGTGCTGGCCCTGACCAAAAACGCCGCCCTGCCTAAAAGTGAACAAATGGCCGACAGCCTTCACCGCATTCGCCAGCAACCTCCGGAAATCGGCATGGTCAAACTGGCCGACCGAATCACCAACTTGCAAGCTCCGCCACCCCATTGGCCAGCAGACAAAATCAGAAGCTACCAGGAAGAAGCGATCACTATTTATGCGGCTCTAAAGCACAGCAGCCCCTATTTAGCTGCCCGTCTGTGGTACAAAATTGACGTATACCAGAACTACATCAAAGCTAACTAATTCTGCCCAGAAGCAAAAAGCTGAAGACAAAATCATGCAGCTATCCTATGCCCAAATACCTCGACGCAGGATAAACAGAATGAATATCGAAGACCCCTTCAACTTTGTCGCCCCTAAAGTACGCGATGCCGCCATCAAAACAGCCGCTCAGTTACAACAATTAGGCATTCGTCACGCCTTAGCCGGCGGGTTGGCTGTGGGGGACCATGGGTATATTCGGGCCACTATAGATGTAAATTTCCTGGTTGGCGAAGAAGCGTTTGAGCATCATGGGGGGCTGGTGACATTCAAACCAGGCGTACCCATAGAGGTAGACGACATACGTATTGATTATCTCTCCCCCCTCGCTTTGGGAGCGCAGTTAGAAGAAACCCTCACCACACCTCTCGTCAGCAAAGGGATTCCCATTGTGCCGGTAGAAGTGCTTATATACTTGAAACTGGTCGCCAAACGGCGCAAAGATATGGTTGATGTCGTTGAGCTGCTGCGTGCCGGGGCCGATGCCAAAAAAGTACGTCATTATTTACAACAATACGCAGATGATTTGCTGCCCCTTTTTGCCGAACTGCTCGATGAATCTCAGGCTCCTTTTTGAGACGGCTGTGACTATGACCGTAATCGAAATCATTCTCATCGGCCTCGCGGCCGCAGCCGCAGGGGCCGTCAACGCTATCGCCGGTGGGGGCACCCTCATCTCTTTCCCGGCTCTGACCGCCATCGGTATTCCTACGGTTGCCGCCAGCATCACCAATACCGTCGCCCTGACGCCCGGCTACCTGGGGGCCACCCTTGCTCAATGGCGTGACCTTAAAGGGCAAGAGCGACGGCTCTGGCTGCTCATTCCGGCTGGGGTCGTGGGAGGTGTCCTGGGCGGGATTTTGCTCCTCAACACCGGCGAACGATTGTTTCGTTCTCTGGTACCTTATTTGATTTTGCTGGCTTCATTGCTGCTGGCCGTGCAGGATCCAGTACGCAACTGGATCAAGAATCGGCAGGGGGCTGGCCCGGCCGCCAGCGAAGCATGGACAACCATCCCCGTCGGGTTGGCCTCGGTGTATGGGGGGTATTTTGGGGCAGGGTTGAGTGTGATTGTGCTGGCTGTGTTGGGGCTGGTGCTGAATGACAATTTGACCCGGCTCAATGCCTTAAAACAGGCCATCGCTTTCAGTGTCAACGTCGCGGCCGCGATCTTCTTTCTCTTTTCCGGTCAGGTTGTCTGGGGAGCGGCCCTGGTGATGGCTGTGGGGGCTTTGTTGGGGGGTGTTATCGGCGGCCGCGTCGCCAGCCACATCCAACCATCCACCTTGCGCCGGGTCGTCGTCCTCATCGGCATCATCGTAGCCATTCTCTACCTGATACGGTGAGGGTCCAAACTCTTTTGTTATCCGCCGATTTCACCGATTCGCGCAGATTTTTCCAGTTCAATCCCCCAAAGCTGCGTTAATCTGCGGATGATTCTTTTGTGGTCACCGCTTTCCCTTCCCGCAGCCAGGCGGCTAAAACAATACCTGCCAGCAGCATCAACGCGGCCGCGACAAACGTATTGCCCATAAACCCGGCCCGCGTCCACAGCCAGGGGCCAACCACCCCGCCCAACACTCGCCCCAACGCCCCAGCGGCGATAAATACTGACATTACCAGGCTCCGTGCCTGGGGAATTAGCTCAGTCAATAGAGGCATATTCCCCACTACCGTCAGTTCAAACAGAAAAAAGAGGGCAAACATCGCCACCAACGCCGTTATCAGGCTGCCCCCGGAGAAGGGGAGAATGATAAAGGCGATGACTGAGAGCGCGGCCGCGGTAATTGTCACCGGCCGCTTGCCAAACCGATCCGTAGACCAACCAGCAAACAGCTCCCCAGCAAATTCAGAAACCCCGATCACCGTTGAGGCCAATCCCAGATTGGTCAGGCTCAGGTTAAATTGCCCTTCCATCCACCCTCCGTAAACGATAAAAGTGATCTCCTGGGCACACATGATGAGCAGCCCAAACAGAGCGGCCGCCCAGATAACCGGATGATGCCGCAGTACCGCCATCATATCTCGCCCCGTTGCTGCCCTGGGGGTAGTTGTGCCCATTCGGGGAAGGAGTAGATGCAGCAGCGCGGCCGCGACCAGCCCTCCTATGCTCAGCATCAGAAACGGTGACCGCCAGCCAAACCGGGCGATCAGCCAGCCAATCAACGGCGCACCCAACAAAATCCCCCCGGCCCAGGCCAACTCCGTCACCGAAATCGCCTTGCCCCGCTGGTGGTATGGCACCCGGTCTCCCAGGTACGATTGCATGGCCGGGTCATACATCACCTTAGCAATTCCGGCGCAGGCCATTGTCAGGGCCAACACTCCCCCCACCGGCCAGACCGCTACCAATCCCATGCCCAGGCCAAAAATGACCATTGCGGCCGCCATAATCGGGCGACGACCATACTTCTCCGAAAGAGAGCCGAGCAGCGGAGCCACAAATCCGGCCAGATTACGCACATTAAACAACTGCGCCGTCTGCTCAATCGGCAGCCCTAACCCCCGCGAAATCGCCGGCAAAAATGGGTACACCATCCGCAGCCCGGTATTCAGAAACAGGCGGGCAAAAGTCAAAATAAGTAGTTGGAAAGGCAAAGAGGGGGGTTTTCGTTCGGGCATTCGGGAAGTTTAGCTGAGGGGAAGAAATTAGCAATGGACAGTGCAAAAGCTGCGGCCTATGAAACCTAAATCGTAAGTTAAAGCTGGCATAATTTACTCCGGTATCTCTGACTTATTTGGCTCTTTGGGAATTCATGGGGATGACAACCCGCGATATGTGCTGTGTGACCAGAAGTGCCCCACCTATCACTGTTCACGTTAGACCCCACGAAATCCTGAAGACCCACTTATTTTTGAGAATAGTGGGCATGATGCAATTAACTTCCCGGTTATACTCACCAACTATTTTTGTGTAGCTTTGTAGCTTCTCAATATTTTAGAGTTGTAGGGCAAGATTCTTTCTTGCCCACACAAGTGAGGAATTTGTGCTATATCGCTCACCACTATTTTTGAGAAGATACGCAGCTTTCAAGAAAAAGGGTTAGGGTTTGTTGTAACTAGTTTCGCGGCCGCACACCGGAGCAGTGAACTGGTTGCTACAAACCAATGATATGAACTGAACCCCTGTAGCTATAAAATTTTGAGGATCGGCGAATGACGCAAAAGGCGTTGGAATTATTAGACCGTCAACAGGTTTTATCGCACCCTGATTTGCGGGTGGATATAACTGCCGGATCATTACCGGCTGCCCAGCCTAAAACAGAGTGGCCCCTCCCCCGAACACAAGATTATGTCCTGGCTTTTGTCTTAAATGAAGATGGTCAGGCTTTGATAGTGGAAGGGTACCGGCCTAATCTGGGGCGAATCAGTTGGCAAGTCCTGGGCGGCCCATTGCCCTCAGGTGAAGAACCGATAGAAGGGGTAGCCCGTATGTTGGTTCAAATAACTGGTTATCAAGCTAACTCCTGGCGTCATCTAACCAGCCTGGTCACAGATGGAGATCATCGCGCCGGGGTGGGCCATTTTTTCCTAGGCCGTAATGCCATTCGCGTTGCACAACCAAGCATAATCCCTACTTTGCCTTATGAGGTAAAATGGATACGCCTGGGCGAGCTTAAACGAGCTTTATGGGATGGTCGCATTTCTGGTACAAGCTACGCTACCGCAGTTGCTTTGGGATTGTTAGCAGTAGGATATTATTGAGGCAAGGGATCCATCTTCGTTCAATTTTTCCTCCGCTGGTTTACCCCCAAACAGATACCCCCGGCTCCACGTCAGCCACGCCTTAACCCACGGTAAAACCCTGCCCGAAACGGTTGCCTTTTGCGCTTCAATGCCGTATCGTTACCGGGAACAAAACCGCTACCCCCACCAGCGCAACAGGGAAACCGCCTATCTTGAACTCGGCGGCCGCACCGACCAGCCAGATATAGGTTGGCAGCCGTTTGGGTGAGGCAAGTTTGTGAGTAACGCTATCCTCAGCACTCACTCCTCAGTCCTGACAAGGAGTTTCCGGTGAAAAAAGCATTGTACTTGATAACCATCCTGGCCCTGCTGCTGCCGTTTACCTTTACCCTATCCCGCCGCCTGGTGTCGGCCGGGGAGCTGCAAATTATCGCTATCTCTCCACCGCCTCGCTCCCTCGCGGCCGCGACCACCGCCCCTATCTCCCTCACCTTCAACCAGCCTGTCAATCCGGCTACCATCAACAGCCACACCTTCTGGGCCTTCGGCAAATGGAGCGGTACCGCTGCCGGCAGCTACAACTTCACCAACGGCAACCAGACCGTCAGCCTCATCCCTAACCGCCCGTTCTCCGCCGGGGAACAGGTAATGGTCATTGTCAGCCACCACGTCCAGGCCCAGGATGGCTCTCCCATGCGCCAGGCTGGGTACTCCTTCCAATTTTGGACCGCCGCGGCCGCAACCGATCTCCAATTTGAGATCATAGACACTATCGAAGTCCGCACCCTCCCCAACCAATCCACCCGTGCTTACGGCGGCGTGGCTACCGATTTTAACGGCGATGGCTGGCTCGACCTGAGCATCATCAATGAAGACAGTGCCGATGTGCGCGTCTTTCTCAACAAAGCAGATGGCTCTGGCCTGTTTGATCCCTTTCTCCAACCACCCACCCCAGTCAACTGGCAGGCCAGCCCCAATGAGCCATCTGATTTTAACCGGGACGGCCACGCCGATATAGCCATCGCCAACATCAGTACCAACTCTATCACCGTGCTTCTGGGTAATGGGGATGGCACCTTCACCAGCCAAGAAATCACTGTCGGGACGGCCCCGCGAGGGATTGCCGTGCTGGATGTGGATGGAGATGGGGATATAGATATTGTCAATACCAACTCTGGCGGCAGTGGCAATATGTCGGTGTTGTTGAACAATGGCCATGGGGTGTTTGGCCCGCCCACTTTTTTTGAGGGGGGAGCCAACCGGGAGTGGGGGTTAGCGGCCGCGGATATGAATGAAGATGGCATTCTCGATCTGGTCATCGGTACCTACGCTACCCCCTCTTATATCCTCATCCAGACCGGCAATGGCGATGGCACTTTCACCCTATCCCACACCCAGAGCGCGGGCGGCCCGGTCTGGATGCTCAATGCCAGTGATGTCAACGGAGATGGGCATGAAGATGTGGCCGTGGCCAACAGCGGCAGTAACACCGGCTCGATTCTCTTGGGCAACGGAGATGGCACTGCGGCCGCGCCCACCAGCTTCCCCACCGACGTATACACCATCGCCACCGATCTGGGGGATATAGATGGGGATGGCGACCTGGATTGGGTCACCTCCAGCTTCTCTGGGGATTGGCAGTTGTTCCTCAACGATGGCAGCGGTCATTTCACCCTGCACCATGCCTTCACCAGCCCGGAAAATGCCTCTTGCGCTATCCTGTTCGATTTTGATAACGATGGGGATTTAGACCTGGCCTTGATTGATGAGACCGCCGACAAAGTGATCCTGGTGCGTAACAACAACCTGCCAGGGCCGGGAGAAGCGATTTATATGCCCTACATGCGGCGATAGAGGGTGAGTTTGCACGTGGCATAGAGGGTGAGTTTGCACGTAGCGAGGGGGGATGTTTTGTCAGAGGCAAGCAGTTAATAAGCCTTTCCCTATCCGTTGTTGTCATTATCCCTGCTCAGACAACAACGGATGAAGAAAAAACGGATACAGTAGACAGGCAACTCTATAATCCGTTCCTTTCCCTATCCGTTGTTGTCATTACCGGTTGTTGTCTTCCGCCTGTCAGGGCCATAATTAATCATGTTCGTAGCGAACTCCCCATTCAGGTAAAATTTCCCCCGCTCAAAACATCCAAAGAACATCCCCCGATGGGTCCCGACCGACACCATCGATTTTTCACCCATCTATGTTTCTTCCTACCTGTGTTTAAGGAATTGCCCATGACTCATCTTCCCCCCAAAAATCTCGACGACAACCAGGCAGCTATCCGTGAAGCCATGCGGGCAGTTCTCCAGGCGGTCGGCGAAGACCCTGACCGGGATGGCCTGGTAGGCACCCCCGACCGCATCGCCCGGATGTATGAGGAAATCCTGGCCGGGTATCAGGTTGATCCATACCAACTGCTCAACAATGCCTTGTTTGATGTGGAATATGATGAGATGATCATTGTCAAGGATATTGAGTTTTTCAGTCTGTGTGAACATCACATGCTCCCCTTTTTTGGTCGGGCCCATGTGGCTTATATCCCCAGCAAAAAGGTGATTGGCCTGTCTAAAATCCCGCGTATTGTGGAAATGTATGCCCGCCGCTTGCAAATTCAGGAGCGGATGACCCGGCAAATTGCGGAACTGATCCAGGAAATTCTTGATCCGCAGGGGGTGGCGGTGGTCATTGAGGGGTCTCATCTTTGTTCGATGATGCGGGGAGTGAAGAAGGAACATGCCCGGATGGTGACGAGTACCATGTTGGGAGCGTTCCGCTCGGCGTTTAAGACGCGCAATGAGTTTATGAGTCATTTGCGTACCCCAAACCAGACCCATATTTAGATTAAACACAGATAGTTAGCGGGGGTGGCGCCACGGATGGATGGAATACGGTTTTTTCTTCTGTAATTTCCCCAGTTTTGCCCAGTTCCTATGAATACCTTCACCCCCCCAAAAGTGAAAGTTTGCGGCCTGACTCGTCTGGATGATGCCCTGCACGCGGCCGCAGTCGGCGCCGACTATTTAGGGTTCATTCTCTACCCGCCCAGCCCCCGGGCCGTCTCTCCAGAGGTGGTCAAGCAGATCACTGCTTATTTGCGGGCTGCCATCCCCACTCCCCCTTTGCTCATCGGTGTTTTTGTCAACGAAGCGGCCGCAACCATTGCTTATCAGCTCGATCACCTGGGACTGGACCTGGCCCAACTTCACGGCGACGAAGTGCCCTGGATGGTCGGCTCGCCCGATTCTCCCCTCTATGGCCGCTGCTACAAAGCCCTGCGCCCCCTCTCCCTGGCCGAAGCGGAAGCCGAAGTGGAGTGGTATCTCCCCCCTGATTGGCAGGATGGCCGCCCCTCCCTGCTGATTGACGCTTATCATCCCACCTTGCGCGGCGGCACAGGGCTGGCGGCTGATTGGGGGGTAGTGGCCCAACTGGCCCAGAATACCCCTGGCCTGCTGCTGGCTGGGGGATTAACCCCAGAGAATGTGGCTGAGGCGGTGCAGCAGGTGCGGCCGCATGGGGTGGATGTTGCCAGTGGGGTTGAGGCCCGGCCTGGGGTGAAGGATAAGGAGAAAGTAGAGCGGTTTATCACGGCCGCGAAGCGATAAATTTTCTGAAACGCCAAGAATACCTCTATATGGTTCGATGGTAGGTTGGCGAACGTTCATTTCAAGAAATTGAAGTGATGGAAACTGGCCTGTCATTTGCTATTTTAGGGCGGGACTGGCTTGAGAGCTATTATGTCCAATTAAATGGCCCGGAACATAGCTTTCAGATCAGCGTGAACAGATTTGTTGATCAGCCGCAATGATTTAACTCCGGTTAAATTTTAATTATCCAATTCACCAACTCTAAATTTAACGGGCGGTCTTGTTTACCAGAGGGGGTTGGCTCATAATTTTCCCCATGAGCCTCAAGAGTACCCCGATCAAATCTATCGCCATCTCCTGGCCGATTCCCCGGTTTCGTTTTCCCTCTATACGGCTATCCACTCTCACCCTGTATGTGATGGGGCTGCTGGTGGCCGGGCTGATGCTGTTGACGCCGCTCTACCTGCTCATTCGCACCGCCGGTGCCGGAGAAGCGGCCCTGAATTTGCTGATCAAAACAAGCACCCTTCAGGCGTTGGGGCGGACGGTGTGGCTCTCCCTGGCGGTGACGGTCGCTTCAGCGGCTCTGGCCCTCCCCCTGGCCTGGCTCACGGTATGTACCGACTTACCAGGGCGGAAGTTGTGGGCAGTCGCGGCCGCTTTGCCCCTCGTACTCCCCAGCTACGTGGCTGCCTTCCTCTTTGTCTCTACGCTCGGCCCCAAAGGGCTGGTGCAGCAGTGGCTGTATCCCCTTACCGGCATCGAACGGCTACCCAATATGTACGGCTTTGTTGGGGCGTTTTATGTTTTAACCTTGATGAGCTACCCGTTGACCTTGCTTAGTGTGCGGGCGGCCTGGCAGCGGATGGACCCGTCTCTGGTGGAAGCAGCTCGCAGCCTGGGGTTGTCTCCCTGGCAGGCGTTTTGGCGGGTGACCTTGCCCCATTTGCGGCCGGCTCTGGTGGCTGGTAGTTTGCTGGTCTCTCTTTACGTCGTGCGGGATTTCGGGGCGGTCACGCTGCTCCGGTACACTACCTTCACCCGGCTCATTTATCTGCAATATCAATCATTTAGTGATCGCTCCCTCGCGGCCGCGCTCTCCCTCGTCCTCATTCTCCTGACGGCGGCCCTGCTCTTTCTGGATTGGCGCACTCGGGGCAAAGCCCAATATAGCCGCCGCTCTGTAGGCACGGCCCGGCAAGCCCGTCTGGTTAGATTAGGCTGGTGGCGGTGGCCGGCCCTGGCTTTCGTCAGCCTGGTTGTGCTGTTAGGGCTGGTGTTACCGGCCAGCGGGCTAATGTATTGGCTGATGCGCGGTCTGAGCCAGGGAGAACAGATTACCCCTCTGTGGCGAGCTTCAACCCATTCGGTGACGGTTTCCCTGGCAGCCGCTTTCTTGACCGTCGCGGCCGCGCTGCCCGTCGCCATCCTCTCCATCCGCAAAAAGGGATTGGTCAGCCAATGGATTGAGCGGATTACTTACACTGGATACGCCCTACCGGGACTGGTTATTGCCCTCGCCCTCATCTTCTTTGGGGCACAATATGCGCGGCCGCTTTACCAAACCCTGCCCATGCTCCTGGTCGCTTACCTCATCCTGTTTATTCCCCAGGCCGTCGGGGCCACCCGAACGTCCATGCTGCAACTGCCTCGCTCTCTCGAAGAGGCCGGCCGCAGCCTGGGGCACTCCTCAACAGGGGTGTTCCGCCGCATCACCCTGCCCTTAGTCAAGCCGGGCGTATTGGCCGGGGGGGCTTTGGTTTTCCTGACCTGTATGAAAGAGCTGCCCACCACCCTGCTCCTCAGCCCTACCGGCTACCCCACCCTGGCCACAACGGTGTGGTCATCCATTAGCGAGGTGTTTTTTGCTCGTGCGGCCGCGCCCTCCCTGCTCCTCATCATCCTCTCCTCTGTGCCTTTAGCCATCCTCACCTTGCGCGAAAAATAGGCAAAGTGGCGCAAAGTTGCAAAGTCGCAAGGTGGCAAAGTAAAATCGTTGGTGACACTCTGCCACTCCGCCACCCTGCCACTCTGCCTATGAAAACCATCCCTTTCTGGACTGAACAATTCCCGCGTCCGGCCGATTTGCCATCTCACCCTCTGCCCGCTCAGGTAGATGTCGCTATTGTTGGGGGCGGGTATACCGGGTTGAACGCGGCGCGGGTATTGGCGCAAAATACCACCACCGTTGCTGTCTTAGAGCGGCATACCATCGGCTGGGGGGCCAGTTCCCGCAATGGGGGGATGGCGACGGTGGGCATTAAAGCCCCGGTTAAGGTGATGATTCAGCGGTATGGGGAGAGCCTGGGTAAAACATTTTGGCAAGCCTCATTAGAGGCCATTGATCTCATCGAACAACTGGTGCAAACTGAATCCCTTGATTGTGATTTTCAGCGGCGCGGTCACCTGGCTCTGGCCTATAAACCGTCCCATTTTGCCACCATGCAGGCCAATGTGGCCTGGTACAAACAAACCTTAAACCACCATACCGTCCGGCTTGTCCCCCCCGAAGAGTTGCATCAGGAAATTGGTTCCAGCAGCTATTATGGTGGCCTGACTGATGATTACAGTGCGGGGCTGCATCCGGCCAAATATGTGTATGGGTTGGCGCAGGCGGCCGCACGACATGGGGCTTGCCTGTGTGAGAAGATGGCCGTCCAGCACATTGAAAAGCTAGCGGCGGGTTATCGTCTGCACACCAGCCAGGGGACGGTAACAGCTCAAGAGGTTCTCATTGCTACCAATGGATACACCGACCGGCTGGTTCCCGCCCTTAAGCCCAAGATTTTCCCCGTCGGCAGCTACATTATTGTGACGGAGCCGCTCCCCCTGGCGTTGCAGGAAAAACTCAGCCCCAAAGGGCGCATGTTTTATGATTCTAAAAATTTCCTCAACTATTTTCGGCTGACACCGGATGGAAGGATGCTGTTTGGCGGCCGCAACAATTTACGTACCAACCTTGATCTACACGAGAGTGCCCGGCAGCTTCACCAGCGAATGTTACAAGTATTTCCTGATTTGACCGGTATCCCCATCACCCACTCCTGGACCGGGCAATTGGGTCTCACCTTCGACCTCATGCCCCATATTGGCCGGGTCAATGGGATTCATTACGCTTTTGGCTATTGTGGGCATGGGGTTTCCATCGCCACCTACCTGGGCACAGAGATAGGGCTGCTCCTGGCGGGCAAAAAACAAAGTTCCCCCTTCGCCGAAATCAAACACCAGACAATGTTCTTCTACCGCAACCACCCCTGGTTTCTCCCCTTTGCCGCCTGGTATTACCGTTTCTTGGATTGGCTGTCCTGATAACTGCTTTGTTTGTCAATTAGTTCATTGTCTACTACACTCATATCATTGTTATTTTCAGGTACAATGAGATGGATACACGCCGCCGGACTTATTTATTACTGATAGGGATTATTTTGTTGACGGTACCCTGTTATTGTGTTGGCCTGGGAGCTTATGCAACTGCCCCTGATAGAACAGCAATGGGGGATTTGTCCACGTCCGCGGCCGCGACCTTTACCGCCACTAGCACTTTGTTTATCACTCAAACACCCGGCCCCGCGCCGGCCTCACCCACCTTCATCTTCACCATCACCCCCTTGCCTAGCTGGACGGTTGGCCCGCCCACCCGCCCCTTGCCCGCCACCCCACCCCAATACGTCACCCCGGTTGGCCTGCCTACTCTGACCCCAACCTTATCACCAACCCCTTCGCCGTCTCTGTTCCCCACACCAACCCCAACCGGGACGGCTACGGCAACCGCCACTGCCACCAGTACAACAACAGCTACGGCAACCGCCACCGCTACGCCCACAGCAACACCCACGCTGCTGATTGATTTACCCACCAGTACACCAACATTTACCCCTTCGCCCGAAGCCACGAGTACACCCTCACCAGAGGCTACAGCAACAGCGACTTCTGAACCAACCTTTACGCCTGAGCCACCTACCTCAACCCCCGAACCACCGACACCAACGCCGGAGGGTGAGTAAACAGTGAACAGCAGGCCATGAGCAGTCATATAGAAATTCGTGACAATTCGTGTAATTCGTGGCAAAAATAGCCTGTGTCCTAAAGAGAAAAATCGTATGGATGTTAAGCAATTGTTGCAAACTTTAACGGAAACCCCTGGCCCATCTGGACAGGAATCCCCAATTGCCCAGGCGGTAACGACGGCCTGGACGCCGTATGTGGATTTGCTGATGACGGACGCGCTGGGGAATTTGATTGGTCTGAAAAAGGGGGACGGAGAGGCACCGCGGCCGCGTATCCTGCTGGCGGCCCACATGGATGAAATTGCCCTGCTGGTAACGCAGGTTCTCGCCTACCCGGATGAAAATGGCTATGGTTTCCTCAAAGTAACCAAAGTGGGCGGCGTAGATACCCGCCAAACCCTGGGCCAACAGGTGCTTGTGCATGGGCAGCGGGAGCTACCAGGAGTTATCGGCTGCTTGCCGCCCCATCTGCTGCCCGAAAACCGCCGCAGCAAACCGATTGGTTTTGAGGATATGGTGGTAGATGTTGGCCTGCCATACGTTGAACTGAAACAACTGGTTGGTGTAGGCGATTTTGTCTCCTTCCGGCAGCCGCTGCGAGAGCTGCACAATGGCCGGGTAGCCGGTAAATCATTGGATAACCGGGCTTCTGTGGCTGCGGTAACTGTTTGTTTGGATTGGCTGCGCGGCCGCAAACACAGTTGGGACGTTATAGCTGTTGCCACCACTCAAGAAGAGATAGGGCTGCGCGGAGCCTTTGTCGCCGCGGGGGGCCAGCAGCCAGACCTGGCCATTGCCCTGGATGTGACCTGGGCCAAAGGGCCGCTGGCCCAAGATGGGGGCCTTACCTTTGAGTTAGGCGAAGGACCCACCCTGGGGTATGGACCTAATATCCACCCCGGCATTTACAAAGGGTTACAAGAAGCGGCCGCCGCCATCGAACTCAAAGTCACCCCCGAAGGGCAGCCCACCCTCAGCGGAACTGACGCGGCCGCTCTGCAAATCGCTCGCGCTGGCATCCCTACTGGCCTCATCTGCATTCCCCAGCGGTACATGCACACCATGGTCGAGACGATGGCCCTTAACGACATTGAGCGCACCGGTCGCCTCTTAGCCGAATTCATCGCCCGGCTCGATGGCGATTTTCTTAACCAATTAAACAAAAGCCTGATGGACGGGTAGGGCGAATTTGCGTGTAAAACTCGCCCGCTCGCCCACTCACCCACTCGCATACTCGCTCTATGAATAGTTTACTCCAACAACTCACCGAAGCCGTTGGTATCTCTGGCGAAGAAAAAGAGATACGCCGCCTCATTCGTGACCTCATCCAAGAGCATGTGGATGAGTGGCGCGTAGACAGCCTGGGTAATCTGATCGCCCTCAAGAAAGGGACGGGTGAATCAGATTTGCAGGTGATGGTGGATGCCCATATAGATGAAGTGGGGCTGATGGTAACAGATATTGACAGTGATGGGACGCTCCGCTTTGCCAAAGTGGGGGGCATTGATGATCGTGCCCTGCTGGGCAAGGTGGTGCAGGTTGGCCCCAACAAAATCATTGGCGTTATCGGCGGCCGTCCGGTGCATCTCTCCACGGCTGAGGAGCGGGACACGGTGGTAAAGCATAGGGATATGCGGATTGATATTGGGGCCAAGAAGAAGGATGATGCGGCCGCAAAAATCAACGTCGGCGACCGGGCAGCCTTTGTCACTCAATATGAGGAGTTAGGGGAAACCGCTCTGGGCAAAGCATTTGATAACCGGGCAGCCTGTGCCGTTCTTATCGAACTGCTGCGCGGCGACCGTTACCCGTTTGACCTGACGGCTGTCTTTACGGTGCAGGAAGAGGTGGGGCTGCGTGGCGCCAGGGTGGCCGGATACGCCGTCCAGCCAGATATCGCCCTGGTGTTAGAATGTACTCCCGCCTATGATTTGCCCAAAAAAGAGGATGTCAGCTCTAATGTGATGCTGGGGCATGGTCCGGCAGTGTATGTGATGGATTCCCGAACTATTCAACATCCCCGGTTTGTGGCTCATATTATGCAGGTCGCGGCCGCGCACAACATCCCATACCAGATACGTCAGCCGGGTGGTGGGGGTACCAACGCCGGGGCTATCCAACCGGCCCATGGCGGCGTCCCCGTCGCCTCCATCGCCATCCCTGGCCGTTATCCCCATACCCCCAACATGATCATTAACCTGACCGATTACGCCAACCTGCTCAAACTGGCCGATACTGTCTTACGCTCTTTACAACGTAACCTGTTTGAGCCTGAATCAATTTTGTAGAACGATTTTCCAAATCGTTCACTTTAGAAAATCGGGCATAGTTCAAGCAATGGTTACAATTTGACCACCGGCCGTGATTTTACCCGTGATAGGCGGTCGGCGGTCAGAAATTTGTAAAGCCCCGTTTCCAGACAAAATGAACTATGTCTTCCTTATTACCGAGGCTATTATGATAGATTTAATCCGAAAATTGGTTGAACTGTATGGCCCCTCTGGTTTTGAAGATCAGGTACGCGCTTTCATTCAGGCGGAGATCGCCCCGTATGCTGATGAGATGCGGGTGGATGCTCTGGGCAACCTCATTGCCCTTAAAAAGGGGGATGGCACAGGCAAGCGGGTGCTAGTTTCGGCCCATACGGATGAAATTGGGGTGATGATTACCCATGTAACCGAAAAGGGATTTCTCCGCTTCACCAATATTGGGGGAGTGTTTGCCGCTAATCTGCTTGGCGGCCGCGTCCAATTTGCCGACGGTCGCCAGGGTGTTATCTATGGCGATAAGTTTGAAGACCGCAGCAAGCTCCATCCCCTGAACAAATATTACATTGACGTGGGAGCTACCAGTAAAGAAGATTGTCCAGTGCGCGTAGGAGATGCGGCCGGATTTTACCGCCCGCTGCTGGTGATGGGAGATCGGTTGGCGGCCAAAAGCATGGATGATCGCATTGGCTGTGTGGTGGGTATTGAGGCGTTAAAACGGCTGACAGCTTCCCCCCATGATGTTTATTTTGTTTTTTCAGTTCAGGAAGAGGTGGGGCTGCGGGGGGCGGCTGCGGCCGCTAATGGCCTTCACCCTGATGTCAGCATTGCCCTGGACGTGACTGGCAGCGGTGACACCCCAGAATGCCACCCAATGGCTATCAGTTTAGGGCAGGGGACGGCCATCAAAGTCAAAGACGGGGGGATGATCGCCCATGCCGGGTTGGTGCGCCTCATGCGCCAACGGGCCGAGGCTGCCAACATCCCGCATCAGATGGAAGTATTAGAAGGGGGCACTACCGATGCGTATGCCATGCAGGTTGCCGGGCCAGGCTCCATCTCCGGCTGCATCTCCATTCCTTGCCGCTATATCCACTCGGCCAGCGAGATGGTAGATATCAATGATGTAGAAGCGTGCATCCGCCTCTTGGGAGAGATTCTAACCCACCCCATTGACCTTTAACTTAGCGCAAAGTTTATCCAGTTAATACACTAATACACTAACTAATAAACGCCACCAACCATCCCCTAACCATCCCATGTCATTTAATACCCCCAAGACGATTCGTTCCTCTGAAGTAGATTTCCGGGAGGCGTTTTGGGTATGGGTAAAAGTGGCCGTTTACAGCTTTGGCGGTCCGGCCGGGCAAATTGCGGTGATGCACCGTATTCTGGTAGAAGAGAAAAAATGGATTAGTGAAAACCGTTTTTTACATGCCCTCAATTACACCATGCTCTTGCCTGGGCCGGAAGCCCAGCAGTTAGCCACCTATATCGGTTGGCTGCTGCATCGTACTCCAGGGGGGTTGGTGGCGGGCACATTGTTTATCTTGCCTGGGTTTTTATCTATTTTAGCCTTGAGTGTGCTTTATGCTGGTTTTCAAGAAGTAACGGTTGTTCAGGCGATTTTTTTTGGCCTTAAACCCGCGGTCGTGGCTGTTGTGGTTGAGGCGGTTATCCGTATAGGGCGGCGGGCCTTAAAGAATAAGGGGATGGTTGCGGCCGCGCTCATCGCTTTCAGTGCCATTTTCTTTTTTAATGTACCCTTCCCCCTCATTGTTCTCAGCGCGGGGCTGGTTGGGTATGTCAGCGGCCGCAAACCATCCAATCAGCATTCGGCCAGTATCCCGGCCGAGGCTGGCACCAATAATGACCGTCTCATCTCTGATAACATGGCAGCCCAACCAACCCCTTCCCTTAAACATGCTCGCAATGTCTTACTCCTCTGGCTGACTTTATGGTTTGGCCCACTCCTTCTCTTAGCCCTTTGGTTGGGGGCCGATCATATTCTGACTACCATTAGCCTTTTTTTCAGCCGGGCGGCCGTGGTCACTTTTGGCGGGGCTTATGCTGTGTTGGCTTATGTGGCTCAAGAAGCCGTATCTACCTATGGCTGGCTGCAACCAGGGGAAATGTTAGATGGGCTGGGGATGGCGGAAACAACCCCTGGCCCCTTAATTCAGGTGGTGCAATTTGTTGGTTTCATGGGCGCTTTCCGCAATCCGGCCCCCTTTTCCCCTTTTGTGGCGGGCATAATAGGGTCGCTGCTCACGACCTGGGTAACTTTTACCCCTTGTTTTTTGTGGATTTTCCTGGGGGCCCCTTATATTGAATGGCTGCGCGGCAACCGGCAGCTCAATGCCGCCCTGGCTACCATAACGGCGGCGGTGGTCGGGGTAATTCTTAATCTGGCGATCTGGTTTTCCCTGCACACCCTTTTTACTGTTGTCCAGGAGCAGACAGTTGGCGTTGTCCGTCTGTTGGTACCTATCTGGTCGTCTCTGGATTGGTTTGCTTTGTTTATTACGGTGTTTGCTTTTTTAGCCTTGCTTTGGGCTAAACGGGGGATGCTGTTTACATTAGTCGGGAGTGCTTTGTGGGGGATTTTGTTTTTTTACTTGTTCAAGTAGCGGTATAACCCTATTGCGGCCGCAGCGCGGCCGCGACCTGCTCCATCACCCTATCCTCATCTAGCGGCCCGCGAATATGCACCCGTTTGTTAATGACCGTATGGGGAAATCCCGCCGGATCAAACCGGACCGCCAGGTCTGGGAAAATATCGGCCATGATAATCTCTAATTGCACGTGAGGACTAATGACGGCCAGGTTACACAAAATTGAACTCATGGCCGGCCCATACTCATCCTCGGCGGCGGTAAACATTTGTATGGTGACTTCAGACGGGATGCGGTAAGCATTGATGCGGGCTTTGCCTTCTAACTGACTGCCCCGAAAAGCAATGGCCTGAATGGCCGCTACCAGGGTCATAATTTGGTACCCCACTGGGGAGCCGATGATGCGAATGCCATGATCTTGGAGAGAGTCTGTTTCTGGCTGGAAGACGCCGATGACGGGGTGGTAGGTGGAAAACGGGGCACGCGGCCGCAGTTCTAACTGTATCTGGGGGAACTCATGGGCCAACGCCCGGCCCAGCTTATACGCCTCAGCTTCCCAGAGTGTGGCGGTTTCATCGCCCCAGATATACAGAACCACCGGTTCCGGCAATCGCTCTAAAAACGACCCCAGCTTGAGCCGCATCGCTTCATTGATTTGGGTTTGTTGTGTGTCCATAGTAATACGTAATACGTGATAGGTGATGCCTGAAAATGACTCACGTTTTTTCTACTTCTGTGCCTGATTTTATGAACTGCCGGTAGCCAATGCCAGTGAGCGAAATGCTGAGGACATAAAGAAATAGCATTGGCACCATGGTCAGGAGCATAGTGACGGGATCAACTGAGGGAGTAATAATCGCGGCCGCGACAGCAATCCCCACGACCGCAATGCGCCAGTTTTGGCGCAACGTAGACGCTTCCATAAATCCGGCCCGGCCGGCAAAATAAAAAATAAGGGGCATCTCAAAGGTTACCCCTACCCAAAACAAGAAGCCGGTCACAAAGCCAATATATTCCTGCACCGTCCATTCGGCAATAACCACATCGGCCAAAAAATTAGCCAGGAAATAAAGGGCGGCTGGCAGTAAAACATACCAGGTAAAAGCCACCCCACTAAGAAAGAGCAGCATGGCAGCCGGAACAAAAACATACACCGCTCGCTTTTCCCGCTTCTCCAGCCCTGGAGAAATAAACAGCCATATCTGAAACAAAATCATCGGCATGGCCAAAATCCCCCCAGCCATAAGGGATACCTTAAAATAAGATTGTATGGTCTCCGTGGGCTTAATCGAGGTCAACGCAATAGGCGAGCGCGTTGAGAGCAAAAGTAAAATGCGCTCAGCAAAAATAAAACTCACAATGGTACAAACAACAACACTCACAACGATCCAGGTGACCCGAATACGCAAATCATTGAGATGCTCAAGGATGGCTTGTTGTTTCTCCTCAGTTGGGTCGTTCATACTTCAGGATCATCGGGGATGTCTGCCAGAGTCGGCAGTGGGGAAGGTGGAGTAGATGAGGATCCGGCCAGTCGAGGATCCAGGATTTGCCCTATTTCTTGGGTCAATTGTCGCGGCTGTTGGGCTAATTTGCGCGTATCCACCTTAAAATCATCTTGCAACGAACCGACCTGGCGACGCAACTGCTGTATTTCATCCCGCATGGCCCGCAAATCTTCGCTGTCCATACTATCCAGCTCTTTATTAAGCTGGCCCATAAATTGCCGGGTATATCGCTGGAACACAGCTGTCCACTGCCCCAGGGTACGTGCTACCTGCCGGATGCGCTGCGGCCCCATCACTAATCCAGCCAGAATTAAAATGGTGACAAGTTCTGGCAAACCAATGCCAAATAAGCTATTCATTGTTTAGAGTACGGGTATTGGGTCGAGAAGGAGTTCTTGGCGCAAGGTATCAGTCTGTTCAGCCAGGGTGCCCAAAACACCGTTGATAAAACGAGGAGCGCTATCAGAGCCATACATTTTAGCTAACTCTACCGCTTCATTGATAGCCACTTTGGTAGGGGTGGTGCCATCCATTAAGAATTCATAAATGGCAATACGGAGAATATTGCGGTCAATGACAGCCATCTGTTCTAGCGGCCACTCAGGGGCGTAACGGGATATTAACATGTCCATTTGGGCTTGCATTTCTACAATCCCAAAAAGCAGCTGCCCGGCAAATTCGGCTACAACTCGCTCAACTGGCTCGTCGTTCAGATGACGCTGCAACACTTCACCCGGTGCATGAGCAACAATGTCGTACTCATACAACACTTCTAAAGTGAGACGGCGGGCGCGACGGCGAGCTTTCATAATTTTTTACGGTTCAGCAGAGTAAAGGACATCTTCAACGTGGACATTGACAGCCGTGACCGGAATGCCGACCATCGTATCAATAGCCTCGATAATAGCGCGTTGCAGGTTGCGGCTGGTTTCGACCAGGCTCACGTTTGGCTCCATGATAACATAGAGATCAAAACTGAGGCTGTTATCTGACCAGTGTAACACAACCCCCTCTTGTCGGGTAGAGCGGCGGAACAATTGGCCCATCTCAGAAGGGGCGGGCAGGAGGCGGGAGACGCCTTCGACGCGGATGGCGGTGAGCCGGGCAATGGTTGTTAATACTTCGGGAGCGACTTCAATGCGGCCGCTGCTAGGGGTTTGTTCATCCATAGTTTCTTAATCTCTCCCTCACATCGCCATTCCCCCATCTACGCGGATGACTTCACCGGTGATGTAGGCGGCCCGGCCAGAAGCCAGGAAGGAAACCAGGTGGGCAATCTCTTCTAGTTCACCCAACCGCCCCAGGGGGATAAACTCTAAGGCTTTTTTGACCATCTCTTCTGACAAAACATCGGTGAGGGCGGTGGGGAAGAAGCCGGGGGCGATGGCATTGACGGTTATTTGTCGTGAACCAACTTCTTTGGCCAGGGATTTGGTGAAGCCGATGATACCGGCTTTGGAGGCGGCGTAGTTGGTTTGTCCCCCTTGCCCGGCTAAGCCAACGACGGAGCTGATGTTGATGATGCGGCCGCCTTGTTTGCGGCGCATCATCGGGCGCAGGGCCGCTTTGCAGCAGTTAAACATGCTTTTAAGATTGGTGTTGATCACCGTATCCCACTGCTCCTCACTCATCATCAGCAGCAGGGTGTCGCGGGTAGTTCCGGCATTGTTGACGAGAATATCAATTTGCCCATAGGTGTCAAGGGTGATTTTAACCAGTTCTTGCGCGGCCGCGAAATCACTCACATCCGCCTTAACTGCCAGAGCTTCCCCACCATTGACTTGAATAGTGTTGATCACCTCGTCTGCGGCCGCGGCACTGGCATTATAATTAACGACCACTTTCGCCCCATTAGCGGCCAAATCCAGGGCAATGGCCCGGCCAATCCCTCGTGATGCTCCGGTTACAATAGCAACTTTATTCTCAAGTAACAAGGCAACCTCTCCTTCCAAAATGTAGGGCAGTAATGTAGGGCAGTTAGGTAAATTACCCGAACGATTTACCCAATCATCTTACAAAGGTAACCACTAAGCCTTCCGAAGGTTTTCCCACCGGTGATCATTGGCAACAAAACCTTCGGAAGGTTATCCCACCAGAGAGAAATAGTAGTTACTTACAAAGGTTCATTCATTCAGGGCAGACCTGGAAATCAAGACAACTCAAACCCAATCCGCTCTATACGGCGATCAATCCGCTTGACCAATCCTCGCAGCACCTCTCCGGGACCGACTTCTATGACTCGTCCCACTGCCTGCTCAGCCAGATATTGCACCGTCTCGGTCCAGCGCACCCGGTTGGTCAGTTGGGCTTTCAGCTCGGTGCGGATTTGGTCAGGAGTATACAGGGGTTGGGCGGAGACGTTACCGATGACGGGGATACGTGGGGAAATGATGGGGGTGTTATCTACGGCGTGAGCAAAATCGGCGGCCGCGGAACCCATCAGGGCCGAATGGGCGGCAATGGTAATGGGAAGTTGCACCACTTTTTTAGCCCCAGCCACCTGAGCCAGAGTCATGGCTTGAGTCAACGCTTCCCCATCCCCAGAAATCACCACCTGCCCAGGACAATTATCATTGGCAACCTGCACCGGGCGACCACACATCTCACTGGCCTGGGAACAAATCATTTCCAACTGGGGAATATCTAACCCCAACACGGCGGCCATAGCTCCTGGTTCCCGCTCTCCGGCTTGTTTCATCAACTCCCCGCGCCGCTGCACCAGGGCTAACCCATCAGCAAACGTCAACGCTCCGGCCACCACAAGCGCGGAAAACTCTCCCAGGCTGTGGCCCGCAGCATAAGCCGGTAAATCCCATCCGCGCCCCTGCATTGCCGCCCAGGTGGCGACACTGGTTACAAGCAAAGCGGGCTGCTGATGAACCGTATCGGTCAACTTCTCTTCAGGACCCTGGAAACACAAAGCAGAAAGGGGATACCCCAACTGAGCATCCGCTTGATCAAAAACAGCACGTGAGCGGGGATCATGCTCATAAACTGCCTGACCCATACCCACATGCTGTGATCCCTGTCCAGGGAAAAGAAAAGCGGTATTCACGGCTTAAACCAATAGGCTGTATGAGACACGACAGGTGAATTTAATTGTCACGCCTCACCTGTCATAGTTCATGCAGCCCGGGTAACTAGTTGTATCGTTTTTGTTTACTCTTCCGCATCCGGGAACACAGTGATCCCGTGATAAGTACGGCAGCTGGGGCACATGATATGCGGCCGCTTCATTTCGCCACAGTTATCACACGGCACCAGTTTCGCCGGGGTCAAAAAATCATGCGTACGCCGCCGATCCCGGCGTGCTTTGGATACTTTACGTTTTGGTAATGCGCCCATCGTTTAATCCTCTCTCGAAAACTCATTGTCACTTTACCGTGACGATTATTGATCGCTCATTTGCTACTAGAAACTAGAAACTAGAAACTAGAAACTAAATTTTAGCCATAAAAATAGCGGCACTCCTGCCGCTATGTTTGTTGTCTGATTCACCCAAGATGAATAACCGGGAGCAATTATAGCCTTGTGCTATCTCCTGTCAAGCATGTCAGTCGTGGCGATAGGGCAATCGCATATTAACCTGTTAACACCTTAAGGAGATAATCTTCGTTCCA
>JAHDWJ010000142.1 GCA_023384415.1 Anaerolineae bacterium | reverse complement strand
AGACGTGGGAGGCGCTGCGGACGTTCGCCGGTCAACTTGGCAGTAGCGATCAGGTTCTGACCGGGCATTGTCACTTGCCTCGTCGTCCATGACATTGCTGGGTAACAAGAGAGAAAAATAATGGCGATCAACACGAACGCAACGGAGCGCACTCGCGCCCGCTACGAACGCATCGCCCCGCTCTATGATTGCATAGAGACTCTTGCCGAGAGGCGCCACCGACTGTGGCGTAAGCGTCTCTGGTCCCTGGTCGAAGACCCCAGGGTGCTGGAGGTCGGCGTGGGTACCGGCAAGAACATGTCCTATTATCCAGAGGGGATGGAGATCACCGCCATCGATCTCACGCCCGGCATGTTGGAGCGGGCGCGAAAGCGGGCGAAAGCCCTGAACGTTAGCGTAGATCTGCGGTTGGGCGATGTTCAGGCGCTCGACTTTCTCGACAACCGCTTCGACGATGCCGTCGCCACCTTCGTCTTCTGCTCGGCGCCGGACCCTCTGTTAGGCCTGCAAGAATTGGAACGTGTGGTGAAACCAGAAGGAGATACTTATGAACGATAATTGCTGTTCACAGACATCAGCAGGAAGTGAAATTTGTGAATTGCCATCAACGACAATGCAGCGCAAGCTGTATCCCGAAGCGTTTTGTCCTGAATGTCGCCAAAAAGGAAAGATTGTTCAAGGTCAAACTGTCAAGGCTCTTTTGTCAGTTTCGTTGCGTTTAATTCAAGATACAGAGTATTATTTTTGCCGCACTCAATCCTGCCCCGTTGTTTATTATTCGGCTGATAGCAAGTCCGTATTTACGACATCACAATTGCGCGAGCGAGTTTATCAAAAAGAGCCAAGCGCAGATGATGTATTTGTATGCTACTGCTTCAAGCATACGGTTTCAGAGATTCGTAATACTTCACCTGAAGCCCGTACAGCAATGGTGGATGACATAAATGCTGGCATCCAGGCCAATCAATGCGCCTGTGATTTACGAAACCCGCAAGGTTCATGTTGTTTAGGAAATGTGCGTAGTTTGATAAAGCAAGTATACCAACGTGTGACCTGAAAGTGCAGAGGCGATGAGTGTAGTGAGCATCAACCGGCGTGGATTCTTAACCTATGCTTGGGGCGCGGCATTGGCGCTGCTGGCTGCTGAGGGCGCGGCAATTACTTTCTTCTTTATGCTGCCGCGGTTTCGCGCTGGCGAGTTCGGTGGCATATTCCATTTAGGGCCGGTCAACAGTCTACCCCTTGCAGGCACATCTCAACCGGCAAGTTATCCTGCCGGCAAGTTCTGGTTGATCCAAACCGATGAAGGCCTCAAAGCACTGTATACGGTCTGTACACATCTT
>JAHDWJ010000025.1 GCA_023384415.1 Anaerolineae bacterium | reverse complement strand
CCGAAGAAGTGCTGCGACAATACCGCCCTGAAGAAGTGCTGCGACAATACCGCCCTGAGGAGCGGTTGGTTGGCTTGCGCCCTGAAGAAGTGTTGCGACAATACCGCCCCGAGGAGCGGTTGGTTGGCTTGCGCCCCGAAGAAGTGCTGCGACAGTATTCCCCAGAGGAGATAGAGGCTTATTTGCAGCAGTTAAAAAAGCAAAACCCCACCAATGGAGAGCATCAGGGCGATAAGGGTTAAAGTTCGACTGTATGGGGCCGCGGCCGCACCTGCCGATTGTCCCGATACTGATCAACGCCAATTTGCCCGGTGGGTAGATGGTAATGGGGACGGCTATGAGCGGTGCGATATGGGGGCGTATGAGTTTGGGGGAATGCCAACCGATGTGGGGCTGGTAGAAGAGGTACGCGGCCGCGCTGTTTTCCCTCTATTCATCTGGCTGATCGTAGGGGTACTCTCTATTGCGGCGCTGCTTGTTCTGCACACTACCGGATACCCCAGCCATAAAAAACACCGGCTGATGGGGTAAAGGAGACGAAACCCCCATCAGCCGGTGCCGGAACAACCTGAAACTTGAAACCCTACACCTGCGCTTCCGCCTTGGCCAGATAATGCCGCATCATCTCCCGTAATTTGCGAATATCCAGCGGCTTGGGCAAATAATCATCACACCCCGCTTCCAGACATCGCTCCCGATCCCCTACCAGAACATTGGCCGTTGTCGCAATTAGAGGGATAGAGCGCAGTCGCTCATCGTTTTTAATGCGGCCGGCCAGTTCCAACCCATTGATGCCTGGCATGTTAATATCCAGCAAAATCAAATCTGGCGTCTCTTGAGCCAGTAATTCTAAAGCTACTAACCCATTCTCGGCCGAAAGCAGTTCATGTCCTTCGGCATCTACAATTCGTGAAACCAGGATTAGATTAGTGTTGTTATCCTCAATACATAAAATCTTTTTGCTCATCTAAGCCTCATTCAGCTTTGTCATATTTAGCGGATAGCTGATACCGGAAGGATGATCCTATCTTCCGTCCTTCACTTTCCGTCATTATAACCCAACTTCGTAAAGAAAACCCAGGTACTACTGCAATTGTCCGGTATCCCGTTTGCGGATTTCCTGGTGGAGGGGAATGGTAAACCAAAAAGTTGTTCCTTCACCCATCTGGCTTTCTAACCAGATGCGGCCACCATGTAATTCTACCAACTCCTTCGTAATTGGCATCCCCAACCCGGTACCACCGGCCTGCCGTGTCAGGCTGCCATCAATTTGGCGGAACCGTTCAAACACAATAGACATATCTTCGGGGCGAATGCCAATGCCCGTATCTTGTACCGCTACCAACAGATCATCCTCTTGTTTATTGATGGCGACCCGCACAAAGCCGCGCTCCGTAAACTTAATGGCATTACTGATGAGGTTGTGGAAAATCTGCCGCAAGCGGGTGCGGTCAGCTACAACGGTACTGACTTCTGGGCTTATCTCTAATTGCAAATCCAGATCTTTCCGGTTGGTTTGAGCGGTTGGTTTATTGGTGGCAATCATCTCCTCAGCCACGCTGCGAATATCAATCTCCTCAAAGCGCAGCTCCATCATGCCCGCTTCAATCTTAGACATATCGAGAATGTCAGCAATCAGTTCGCGTAGATGAATACCACTCTGACGGATAAGATGAACATCTTCTTCCATCCGCTCGTTCAGCTCACCATCTATACCTTCCAGGAGTACGTCGGCAAAACCAACGATAGAGTTGAGCGGGGTACGCAGCTCGTGGCTCATGCTGGCCAGGAATTCTGATTTAAGGCGATCAACCTCGCGTAACTGTTCGGCTGTTTGCAGCTGTTCGGCATAAAGATACGCATTTTGTAGGGCAACAGCCACTTGGAGAGCCAGGGTGGTGTAGACACGGGTATCTTCAGTGGCAAAGAAGCGTGGGGTGTTGGCATGAAGGTCAATGACCCCAAGTAATTTTTCTCCCTGGGTGATAGGAATAGCTAACTGGGAGCGGGTATCAGGTAAGTAAGGATGAATTGTTTCAGCCATCTCCCTAGAGGCGTGAATATCATCTACCAGCACGGGTTGGCGGCTGTTAGCTGCCTGGATAACCGGGGACTGTTTGTTGGTGAAAGCTAAAGTATATTTTTCATAAACCATGAGGCGCCCAACCTGGTCAGAGCCAGCCCGTAGACGCAGTCTTTGGCTGTTTTCATCATAGATGAAAATTTGGGCGTGATACAGGTTAAACTGGATTTTGGTCAGGTCTACGACGGCGTGGAGCAGCTGCTCTTCTTCCAGAATGGTAGAGGCGATAGCACTCACTTCGGCGACGGTGGCTAGTTGGGCTGAAAGGCGTTCCTGACCAGAAAGAGCAACGCGGGTCTGTTCGGAAAGGCGGGCGTTTTCTAAGGCCCCGGCTACCTGGATGGAAATTTCATCGAGCAGGGAATATTCTTCGTTGGAAAGGGGGATGCTGGGATCGGTTTCGATGCCTAATGAGCCGATAATTTCACCGCCGATGGTGAGGGGGCTGATGATCGTTTGGCCGTTGTCTTTCTTGTGGTCAAAGGTAACTCCATTGCCGCTGATGGGTTGAACGGCCCGTTGATCGAAGATGAATCCCTGGGGGCGTTCGCCCGCGGCCGCGTAGAAAGTTTGCCACCCTTCTCGGCTCATATATCGTTGCAGGTTATTCAACTCTACCAGACGCTCCTGCAAATTTACCTCTGCCTGCTTCCTTTCCGTCATATCTGTTACCAGATCAGCGATATATTGCGGCCGCCCCTGGTGATCAGAGAGTAGAATAAAACTTTCATAGGTGGGGATAAGGTGCCCCTCTACGGAACGCATGGTAAGTTCCCCTGACCATTGCTGCCCTTGCAATACCGCACGCTGGACATCCTGGAACAGGGTGGGATGAAGATGTTCCGGGTAGAAATCGGTGAATGAGCGGCCAATCACATCTGCCAAATCCTGGTAACCTAAAAGGTGGAGTAGAGATGGATTGGCATAGGCTACACGGGCGTTTAGGTCAACAAACCCCATCCCCTGGGTAGAGAATTCTACAAATTGACGGAAAATGTTGGCTTCTTCTAGTAGGCGCGTGTTTTCGATGGCGATGGCGATCTGGCCGCACAACCCTTCTAAAACCAGTTGATCTTCAGCCGTAAGTTCGTGAGCCACATTAGATTGCACATCTAATACCCCTAGAACCTTATCTTTCAGTTTGATAGGAACAGCCAATTCACCTTTGGTATCAGGGAGCAGTGGGTTGGCTTGCCAATTGGTGTCGCTGGTAATATCTGGCCGAAGAACCGATTCTCCGGCTGCGGCCGCGATACCAATAAGCCCCACGCCTAAGGGCATCTTGTGCTGGGCCGCCAACATCTCTTGACCTACCTGGCCATACCCATAAGTCAAATTAACCGATTGCGCGTGATCATCAAATAAGAGGAGTTGCGTGTAATAAAAGCCAAATAACTCCTGCACCTGGTTTACCACCTGTTGGTACAAATCTTCCAGGTTTGTGGCCATAACCGTTTCCTGGGCAATTTGAGTCGAGAGGGCAACCTGGCGGCCGCGCCGTTCCAATGCTCCTTGAATCTGTTTTTCCAGCCGCTTTTGCTCAGTCACATTGCGAATAATGCCCTGATAACCGATTATTTGCCCCTCATTGTCATGTACTAAAGCCGAGGTCAACAAGCAATCCAGAAAGGCCCCTCCTTTACGCAGAAGTTGGACCGGGTAATTAACAACAGACCCCGTTTTTTCAATTTCTTCTTGGAAGCGGCGGCGCTCTTCTGGGGTAGGATACAGATCAGGAATAGATAATTGCAAAATTTCCTCGGCTGAGTAATCAAACATTTCCATAGCTGCCTGATTAAACTCCAGGGCACGACCTTCCCGGCTGGCAACATAAATCGCATCACGGGATTGTTCAAAAAGGCGGCGATACTGTTCTTCACTTTGCCGTAATGATTGCTCGGCCTGTTTACGTTCTGTGATAATCGCCAACATAATGATGACCTGAGTGGGTTTTTTCTGGGCATCCGTCGTAAAGATGGTACCCCGATGCTGCACCCATTCCCATTGACCTGCTTTACTTTGTAACCGGTATTCAATTGTGGGCACTTCACCATGATTGAGCAAATCAACAAATTCACGGAAAAAAGTATGGACAATTTCCTGATCTTCGGGATGAACGTGATCAAAAACAGAACGATCACGCCAGGCATTCCGGGCATACCCCAAAAAAGAGTCCCGATTGGCGTATACGGTCTTAAAATTGGTTAAATCAAGGATAAAAACATAATCAGGTGAGCTTTCAGCCAGACGACGGAATTGAGCCTCGCTTTCTCGCAGCGCCTGTTCTACTTGATGCGTTTGCTGTAAATCATGCAGCCCTACCAGGATGGCACTGATAGATTGGGCCATAAACTGAAGGGCCGTAAAATCCAGGATATGCTCTTGTGGTTGGGAGGGGAAAATGAGATTAATCACCCCCACTACCTGTTGTTGGAACAACAGGGGTGCGGAGACGATATATTGTAACTCCTGTTCGGCCAGGGCTTGTTTGACGGCTGGGTCCACCCGGTCATCCTGGCGTAAATCCTCACTGGTGATAATTTCTTTCCGCTGCACAGCGACGCCGGAAAGTGTCCCGTTCAGAGATAACTGCTGCCCCACTTGTAAGGTAGCCGGATCAAAACCCCGGCCGGCTACTAGCTTAAGCGTTTGGGCGGCTTCATCCAGAACAAATAAAGCAATGGCTGGGGCCTGCGTATAAGACCCGATGGTCTCTATTGTTTGCTCCAGGGCCATTTGCAAGTTAAAAGCGTGGGGCACACTCTGTATAGCATCAGCAAAAACGACTATATCACCAGGTTCAGCCACGGCGGTTGCTTGTTTCTTTACTGGGGTGGCCTGTTTTTTTTGTTTACCCATTTTTGTCACCCTTAAGACAGTTATTGGCTTAATCTTTACAATTACGAATCGAAATTTTGGGCTAATCAGAACGCGGTTTGTCCGGGTTTTCTAATTGGACAAAGGTGCGCCGCCCCAAAATGCGGCCTACCTCGTGAACAGCTGTTCGCATAACCGTTTCCACATCAGAGGCTCCTCGAACTTTGGCCGTGATTTCGCGCAAAATTTGTTCCCGACGGGCACGACGGGTTGTTTCTTCCAGCAGCCGGACTCTTTCCAGGGCGATGGTGGCTTGTTCGGCCATTGTTTGCAAGAGACGGACTGATTGGGTGGTAAAGCTGTAGCCCGGCTGATAGGAGTTAATGGAGAGTACCCCCAGCACTTTATCTTGACCTACAAGAGGGATGGTGGCGTTGGCGGTGCGGCCGCTCAGGTTTTGTCGTGATTGCTCTGGAAGGCTGGGATCGTCAGCCAGACGGGTGGTGGGTTGGCGCGTCTGAATAGCTTCCTGGGTCATGGGATAATCCGCCAGATTTAACACTTGATGTTCAGGAAACTCTGGTACGGGGATGGCGGCATATTGCCCAGCGCGAACCAATTTGGCCTCATCTAGCAGCATATACAGGTTGACAACCTCAACCCCGACGGCTTTAGCAATTTGGGCCAGCAATGATTTGATCGCTTCATCCTCACTGGGAGCGGCTGTAAGCAGGGATGTAGTCTGCTGGATGGCGGTAAGGTCAGAAAGCTGCTGCCTGGTTTGCTCTAAGAGCCGTTGGTTTTCAATGGCGATGGCTAACTGGCCGGCCAGAGCAGTATACGGTTCAATTTCCTGGGCACGAAATTCATAAACCTCTTCGGCCTGGAGGAACACACAACCAATTTGCCTGGCGCCAATCCACAAAGGTAAGAGAGCCATTGCTTTGATATTTAGCTGCTGTAGCAGGGCAACGGTGACTCCATCCATCCGCGGATCGTTCTGAATGTCGCTGATAAAGAATGGTTCTTGACTTATGACCATAGGCATCATAGAGAAGATGTCACGGTTGTAGCGAGTGCCCACAGGGGAAGGTTCGTGGCCAAAGCCGGCGTACCAACGGGCGGTTAAAACCATAGCTTCTATTTCATTGTTGTCGTCATATTCAAAAAGCATGGTTGTGGCCCGGTTGATGACCGGATTGGGAACGGCTGTCACCAGGGCTGTCAACATATCATTGAGGTCGGTAGATTCATTGAGGCGACGGCTGGCATTGTAGAGCCGTTCGGTCTCTTCACGGGCGGCTTGTTGGGCCAACAGAGCGCGGCGGCTGGCAACGACGGCCCCCAAAGCGTCTAGCAGGCGGCGCCAAAGGAACTGCTCATCAGGGGAGAAGGTGTATGGCTCGGCCCAGTGAAAGACGACTAAAGCCTGCCAACGACCAGAACTGCGTAAGGGGAGAGTGGCGAAGCTGCGGACGCCAAAACCTTTGAAGCTTAGCCTGGTTTGGGGCGATAGCTGTTCATTGGTCTCAACATCTTCGACCATGACTACTTCGTTAGGATGGTCAATCCAGAGGAAGGAATCTTCTGGTATGTTCATACGAACATTGAGCAAGGGGCTTTGCGGTATAAATTCACCATTTTGCCACAGCTTTTTCATTACCAGAGCTTCAGGATGATCGTACCGGTCCGTTTCGATATATTGTATATTGAGGCCAGCCGGGTTATTGCAACTGGGGAGGATGGCCAGCAATATTTCTTCTTCGGTGTCGGCGATGGAGAGGGCGGTTTCAATGCGGCTGAGTTTGTCTAATTGGGCGGCGCGGGTCTGGGTAGCCGTAAGGAGCTGCCGGTTGTCCACGACGACGGAAGCCTGCCCGGCGATGGAGTGGTAAAGCCGTTGTTCGGTGTTGCTGAAGGTGCGGGGAGTATCCCATTCTAGCAAAATGATGCCCAGGCGACGGCGACCGATGTTGAGGGGTAGGCAGACGAGTGATTTGGTTTGATGGTTGAGGAAGAATTCACGTGCGGCCGCAGATGGAACCTGAATCTCATCCTCAGCATCATGCACATACAGTGGGCTGCGAGGGTAACGCAGCAAAAATTGGAGATACGGATGCTCTTTAAGCTGCCATTGCGTATCTGGTGTGATCAGATAATGTCCCTGTGGCGACCATCCGGCCACAACGTCCAGCATGGTGGGATCATCCACTCCATCTGGGCTAAACAGGGCCAAAATGCCGCTGCGAACACCCGTTTCACCGGCTGGTGAGGCGACAATACGTAACACATCATCCAGCGTATTGGCGGCGGTAAGTTGGGCACTGAGGTTGTAAAGCAGTTCCGACTCTTCGCGGCGGGCCTGGGCTTCTTGGGCGCGTTGTTGGGCCATTTCCACATTGCGCAAGTTCTGGGTGGCTACGGCGGCCTGCCCGGTAAGGGCCAACATACGGCGCAGCTGTACCTCGCCAAAAGTGACTGGTTGGTTATAGAGAACATCTACGAAACCAAGCCATTGCCCTCCGGCTACCAGGGGAATAAAGATGAGGCTGTGGGTCTGTAACCGGGTATGGTAAAGCTCCTTGGTACGGGCGTCTATGCGTGGGTCCTGGGCCAGATCAGAGATGAAGATTGGCTCTTCCTGGTTTAGAATGAGGGTGGCTGAAGGGAATTCCGCTAAGTTAAAGCGGCTGCCAACAGGAATATCAGGTGTTTCGTGAAGACGTTCAGCTATTTCGACCCAGGGAAGTATTTGCCCTTTGCTCCAGGGGCGATCAAACAGGTTGAGGCTAATATTGTGGATAGGCTGCTGCCCCAGGGTGTGGCTGCGTAAGACGTTGATGATTTCATAGTAGCGGCGAGAGGCATTGATGTCTGCTGAGGCGCGGTAAAGGGCTTCGGTTTCGGCCAGGGCTTGCTGCTGGGCCACAAAGGAGCGGCGACTGGCGATAGCGGCCGCGATAGGTTCTTGCAGCCGTTCCAGGAAAAATAGCTCTTCTGGGGAGAAGGGATGTGCTTCATACCAGGTTAATCCCAGGATCGCCTGCCAACGACCCCCGCTCCGCAGGGGTAACAAAACTGTGGCCTGCCAGCCCCCTTCCCGTCGGGCCTGTTCACGTAAGGCAGCGTTGGCTCGTGGGTCCGTCGTCACATCATTGATCAGCACTATTTGTTCTGGCGATTGCTGCCACAACTGGATCAACGGCAAGTTGGCCATTTGAATATTGGCCCAGCTTTCGGGAATTTCGCGGATAAATTGCCCCTTATTCCAAACTGTAACCACATCCAGACCGGTGATTTTCCCCTCATCATCTTCCAGTAGATAAGAAAGAGAGACAAATGGCTCGCCAAAATTGAGATTGTCTAGCAACGTACCAATAATCTGCTCTTCATTAGTTGCCTGTGACAACTCTGTTTCCACACGGGTCAATTGTTCCAACTGCCGGGTGCGTTCTTGCGCCTGAGCGAACAGTTGGTAATTGTTTACGGCTACAGCCGCTTGAGCAGCCATGGATTGGTACAACCGTTTGTCCCCAGGGGCGAAGGTGTGGGGTTCTAACCAGCGGAAACCAATGAGGGCAACCCAGCGGCCGGCAAGAGTCAAGGGTAAATAAACGGCACTACGAGCACCACTCATTTCTAGCAAGGTGCGGGCTGATTCATCTAGCCGTGTTTCTTGCCGCACATCTTCCATGAAAATAGGCTCCCCCATTTGGCTCAACCAAAAATGGGAGATGGGCAGTTCAGGCAAATAAAAACGGGAACCAACAGGGATAGGTGATTCGCCCTGATATTGGACAATGGCAGTTAATTCAATCCACTCAGGTTTATTCTGGCTGTCTGTTTCAATGAAGTAGAGGTCTACGCCCGTCACCCCGGACGCTTTAACTGGTTCACCCATGGCCTCGACAATTTCCTGGGGGTTATTGGCGGCATTGAATTTTTGACTGACCTGGAACAATGTTTCTGTTTCGGCCAGGGCGTGTTGGGTTTGCTCAAATAGGCGAGCGTTTTGGATGGCAATGCTCCCCTGGTTGGCGACTGCGCTTAATAGTTCATAATCATCCTGGCTAAAGCGATATGACTCTTTGCTTTGCACGGCGACAACCCCCAGAAGGATATTGGCTAATTTGAGGGGCATCCCCAGCCAGCTCTGGGCCAGGCTGCCGATGGAAGCAACCCCATTGGCTTCTAACCAGCGGTCTACACCGTCTTGAATCAGCAGTCCATGCCCTGATTGAATGACGTATTCGGTCATGCCATTACCGAAGGGGCGGCCGCGCCATTGGACTCGCTGACCATCTTCCATGGATATGGGGAACTGGATTGCCTGGGTTTCATTATCGTAAAAAGCGATGTAGAAGCTGCGAGCATCCATTAACAGATCGGTGTAATGGTGGATGGTTTCCAGGGCCGAATCTACATCCAGGGCGATGGTGAGGTCACGAGCCATTTCGTTGAGGATGGCTAACTGCTCGGCGCGTACGGTAGCTTGCTCTACCAGACGCAAGGTTTGGATGACGGTGGCAGCCTGGTCGCTTAAGCTGCTTATTTGACGCACTTCTTCATCAGTAAGGTAAACGGGCTGACTGGCCTGGCCAGAGATAAATCCCCACCATTGACCCCCGATAATAAAGGGGAAAACAACCAGGCTGCGCATTCCTAGACGATCTACGAGTAAGGTGCGTAAGTTGTCATCTACCCGTTTGTCTGTAGTGACATCACTAAATAGGGTAGGGGCATCAGCGGAGAAGAATTGGATGCTGGGAAATTGTTTGGCCTGGTATACGGTGCCGACGGGGGCGCGAGGGGGTTGGCCGCTTTTTTCCCAAACGGCGATGACGGTGCCGATGTTGGGCATTTCAGTGACCCAGGGGTGATCATAAAGGATGATGTTGGCCCGGTCTAGCCGGCTGAGGGCGGTAGATTGAACCAGAGCGTCCATAACTTCTTGGACCGTGATGGCCCGAACAACGCGGCCGCTGCCGGTGTACAGCGATTCTGTTTGGGCCAGGGCTTGTTGGGTCTGTTCCGTAAGGCGCAGGCTTTCCAAATGGGTACTCAGCCGTTCGGCGACGGCGGCCATGATTTCATCCGCGTCCTCATCTCCCAGCTCTGGTTCCAGGAGAGCCAATTGCCCGATGATTTCTCCCTGGACGGCTATGGGTTTGCTCAAAGAATGGCTTACGGCATCGGTATTTGGGGCGAGCATTTCCGGTTGACTGCCATAAGCATAGGCAAGTTCCCCCGCGCTCTGTTCCAGATAGCTTTCCCAACCTTCACGGGTGAGGCGGCGGGTGAGGGAGTTTAACTCGCTCAAAGTTTGTTCATATTGTTCAAAGGAGCGGGCATTTTGCAGGGCAATGCCGACTTGAGAGGCCAGGGCACTCATAATGTTGGCATCTTGGGGGGTGAATCGGCCTGGGGTGTCTCCCTGAATATCCATAACCCCTAGAGCGCGGCCGCCAACCAGGAGTGGGACGGCCATTTCCGCCCGGGTTTCTGGGAGTAGGGGATGGGGTAAAAAGCCTGGCTCTTCACGGACATCATTGACGATGACGGCCTGGCGGGTTCGGGCGGCTCTGGCAACCAGGGATTGTTCACGGGACAGGGGGATGGTACGCCCTTCTTTAACCATTTGCCGCCCGACCTCACCAGCACCAGTGGTCAGGGTCAAGGTATCATTGGTTTCGTTGAGTAGATAAATGTGGGCGTGGTACAGGTGGAAATACCCTTTGGTCAGGTCTACGACAGTTTGCAGTAGCTGGGCTGTTTCTTGAATGGTGGATGCGGCCGCGCTGATTTGGGCGACGGCTTCCAGTTCTCGGTTCTGTTTGGCCAGAATACTTTCTGTTTGTTTGCGGGCTGATATATCTTGGAACAAAGCAATAGCGCTGTTCATTTGCCCATTTTCATTGATAATCGGTACCGCAACGACATCCACGGTGATGCGGCGGCCAGATGCCTGGACAATATCTACTTCTCCGGTATGGCGTTGGCTCGATTGCAGTGCTTTGACCAGGGGTAAATCTTGCGCGGGGTAAAGAATATCGGTGCCAGGGAGATAAGTCTGATATATCTCCACATAGTCATCTGCTCCCCGGTTGGGGTCTACCCCTCGGCCTAGCAGGTCAATGGCGGCCGGGTTGACAATTTCTGGTTTACCTGTTTGCGCTTCTACGACAAAAACGCCAATTGGTAGACGATCCAGAATGGCTTGCAGACGAGTCTGGCTTTCTCGAAGTGATTGTTCTGTGGCTACCCGGTTGGTTTCATCACGAAGTACGACGACTGAACCAATTGCCGTCTTCTCTTTGTCATAGACCATATTGGCATGAACTTCTACGGGAATGATGCGACCATCTTTGGTCAGCCGTTTGGTACGGCCAATGGTTTGTCCGGTTTCAACCAATTCACGGATGGCGTTCGTAACGAAGGGGATTTCATCTTCAGGGACAAAATCAATGCGTTTTCCCAATAGTTCGGCTTCATGCCAACCAAAAAGATGTTCAAACGCTTTGTTGAGGGAAGTGACGTGCCCCTCTGTGTCGTAGGTGACGATAGGATCAGGAGAATATTCAACCAGGGTGCGATACCGCTCGCTGCTGGTATATAAATTTGGGTCAGGTGTGTCTGTGGCGCGGCCGCGCTCAATGGTTTGCTCACGGGCCTGTAGGTAAGCGGCGATAAAAGCACGACGATATTGGTGTAATCGGGCAGATAGGGCGGATGGGCCGTCTGCGCCATTTTGCACAATGTGACAGCCCGTTTCTGCTAGAGCTTCACTGGCGGCCAACGCAGCCAATGGATCTAATCCCTGATTGATTAACTCAGTGAGCAAAGGAATGAGTGGCTCAGCCGCGGGCACGGTCTCCAGGTTATCAAGCAAGGAATCAACCAGGGTTTGGGCCGTTTTTTTGATCAAACGCATGGGTCCCCGACGACCGTTATTTTCTGTTCCTGGCTGGTGTAATGCTTCCTGAGCGGCCGCGATTAATTTATCTTTATGTTGGTGGAGTAACTGTAACTCCTCTTGTGCCTGCCTATCATTTACACCTGTTGCATTCATGTTGTCACTCCCTGGGTTCCAGGTCTGTTTCAGAAAAGAGAAAAACCGTTTCAGATTGGGTCATTAAGTAGGGGCGGATCACCATTCTTACCTGGCTAATCAGGCCCCATTTTTACCATTTGCCGGAGATTCGGCCGCGATCTCTACCCGGGCATATTTCGCTTTGAGGGCCAGCCCTAACTCGTTCACCGCCGTTTCTAAGGCTCCTTGCATTGTGTGAGTCCCCTGAATTTTTTGGGTAATTTCATTCAGAAGCCGTTCTCGTTGGGCACGTCGCTGCGTTCGCTCAAACTGTTGGGCATTCTGAATAGCTATCCCAATCGTTGAAGCTAGTGATGAGAGCAGTTTTTGATCGCTTAGGGTAAAGAGCCGCAGCCCCACATCGTTTTGGATGGCAATAACGCCAATCACCTCATCACCGACAATCATGGGCACTCCTAGATATGCCTGTACATCATCTCCCCCAGAGCTGGTTGTTGTGGCCCCTAAAGCGTGCATTTGGGTGCTTGTGTCTTCTGTTACCAAAATAGGCTGGCGGGTCTGGATGATCCGGCTGGTGATGCCTGGTTCATCTAAGGAACGTGGAGGGATGTCAACGAGTTTCTGTTCGCCGTCATCTGTTTCCATGAAATAGGGGAAGACGATACGTCTCTGTTCTGCTTCAAAAAGGGCGACATAAACCCCAGAAGCCTGGAAGGTTTTGCCGATTTGTTCACCAACGGCCTGTATCAGCGAGGATAGGCGCAATTGACTGGAGGCAATGCGGCTCATTTCGTTTAGAGTTGCCAATTCGACAGCTCTTTCTTGGGTTTGGGCAAACAGGCGGGAGTTTTCCAGGGCTACAGCCACATGGCTGGCAATACCGATGAGCAGGGTTAAATCCCCGTCGTCATAGGCGTTGGGTTGATAACTTTGTACCGACATGGCTCCAATAACTTTGGTGCCGCTGAAGAGGGGTACGTATATCAGGGATGCAGGGTAGGCCCCAATATGGCCAACCGTGGGCGCGGCCGCGGCTTCTATTTTGGCTATCTCCTCAGCGGTCAGGTTGATCATTATCGGTTTTCCCGTATCTATGAGTTTATAAATGTAGCTCTGAGAATCCCGGGTAACTGGGGACTGCTCATACCGCACCCCATTATCATACAAAATTGGGTAATGAATCTCATCTGTAACTGCATCATACAACCCAATTAGAAAGGCATCGGTGATGAGAACCCGTTGAATTTGTTGGTAAACTGATTCCATGACCTGGTTGGGATCAAGCTGGCGCGCTACGGTTTCGGCGACCTGGTTGATCACCCCTAGCTCAGCCGCACGAGCCTGCGATTGCTCATACAGCAGCCGGTTTTCAACGATGGTTGTACCCTGGGTGCGTAATGATTCGTAAAGCCGTATTTCTCCGGCTGAGAAGGGGCGTGGCTCAGGCCAGGAAATATAGATTAACCCTAACCATTGCGTTTGACTGACCAAAGGGATCCAGATAGCAGCATGGACATTTAGCTGTTGGTATAACCCTTTTGTGCCTTCATCGGCCCGTTCGTCGGTAAAAATATTCTCGAAGAAAATGGCATTGTTGGGGTTGTCTAGCCATATTTTACTGGCTGGAAACTCAGGTAGGTAGAAGCGTGTGCCAACGGGAACGGGTATTGGTTCCTGTCGCTGCCACGCGGCCGCAACCACCCCCCATTGCGGGGTGCCATCTTCGTCTAATTCAAAAGTAAACATCCCGGCCGCACTGGCCCCGTTGTCTATCGCTGGTTGGGCTAACGCTTGCATTGCTTCCGGCAGGGTGCGGGCTGCGTTCAATTGAATACTCACATCATAGAGCGTCCGCACTTCTTTTAGGGCCTGTTCTGTCTGTTCAAACAGGCGGGCATTGTCTACTGCAATGGAAGCCTGATAAATAATCGTTTCTACCAGGCGCATCTGGTCTGGTGTTAATACCCGGCCAGGTTCCAAAATATCTATCCCTACTGTACCAATCATTTCGTTACCGACGATCATGGGGAAGATATTCAACGTTTGTACCCCACGCATCCGCAGGCCATCATGAAAAGCAGCGGTGAGCGGGCTGTTGAGTGGATCGGTGATGATCAACGGTTTCCGCGTTCGCATCACTTCCTGGGTAGATAAATTGCCCTCAACGGGAATAACAAACCCCAGGGCACTGACTGATTTTTCAGGGTCATAGGCTTCGGCGACCAGGGTCAGGGAGGTGCGCTGTTCGTTGAATAAAGCAATACCGATTTGTTCCACATTTGCGGCCGCGGCCAACTCATTGGCCACAATTTGCATACTCTGGCGAATATCCAACGAAGAAGCTACCGACGAGACAACCCGATTGATAAGGGCCATTTCATCTGCTCGTGCCTGGGTTTGGATCAGCAAGAGTACATTGCTAATAGCAATGGCCATCTGGCTGGCAACCGCATTCAGTAATTCATAATGGCTGGCTGTAAAATGATAGGGGTCAGTTTCATTTTGCGCGGCAATAACCCCTAACGTATCCTGCCCCACAATCATAGGTACACCCATAAACGCCTGCGTCACCCGGCCAATCACCTGGAACCCCTTTTCTTCAGCCACTTCTGTCAAATTTCCCTGGATGAAAATAGGCTGGCGGGTTCGTAAAACATACTCAGTGATGCCATTACCCTGTTCGCGGGTGAAGTGGCTGTACGGTTTTCCCCCAATGAAGACGCGAATCTCTACTTCTTGGCGGGACGGATGATTTAAGGCAATATAAAAATCATTGGCTGGGATCAGTTGGGGCAAATAGGTACAAACATGCTGCACAATGGTATCAACATCGTTGGCCATGGTCAGCGCCCGCCCTAATTCATTGAGAGTGTTCAGCTCAATGGTCCTCTGTCGGGTTTCGGCCAGGGCGCGTTCACTTTGTTCGTTCAGGCGTAGATTATCCAGATGGGTGCTTAACCCTTGGGAGACAGCCGCCAGGATAGCCTCAAATTCCTCAGGCTCCATTTCCGTGTTTGCGGCCGCTAACTGCCCAATTTGTTCCCCACGCACCATCACCGGCTGCACAAAAGCCGATTCTCCATTTGCAAAAACGGTTTGTGGCACATCTTTTTCAGTTGCGTGTAAGGGCACAAGCTGGTTTTCCGCAAACAGATAACCAAGCCGGTCCTGCTCCCCCTTATCCATATAACTCTGCCAACCCTCACGGGTAAGCCGATTAGTCAACAGGTCTAGCTCCCGAAGGTTGCGAACATTCGCTTCATTAGCCCGTGCATTCTCTAAAGCCACTCCAATCTGTACCGCCAAAATCGTTTGGATGCGGGCATCTTCCTCTGTGAAATAATCAGCCTGGTTGGCCTGAACATCTAGCACCCCCAAGACCCGGTTGTTGGCAATAATTGGGGCGGCCAACTCCGCTTTTGTATCTGGCAGCAGCGGATTGGGTAAAAAGTCTGGTGATTGGGTGACATCATTAACAATAACCCCCTGACGACTACGAGCCGCACGAGCCACCAGCGATTGCTCTCGGTGTAGGGGAATCGCATGATGTTTCGTTACCATGGCCTGCCCTACTTCCCCCGCCCCGGCCGATAGAACAAGTGTATCCCCCGCTTCATCAAGCAGATAAATATGTGCATGATACAGATTAAAACGCTCTTTGGTCAGGTCTGTGACGGTTTGCAATAATATTTGAGGATCCTGGATGGTGGCAATAGAGTTAGCTACCTGGGTCACTGTTTCTAATTGGGCTGCTCGCTGGGCTAAAATGACGGCATTTTCTTTTTGCAGGGTAATGTCACTGTGAGAACCGGCCATACGGTAAGGTCGGCCTTGTTCGTCACGTAATGCTTTGCCCCGCGCCCGAATCCAGCGGTAGCTGCCATTTTTATGGCGAAAGCGAAACTCAACATCATACTCAGGAAGACGGTTTTCTAAATAATCCCCCACCATGGATAACACACGCGGTCTATCCTCATCATGAATCAACGCCTCAAAAGCGGCGAAGCTATTTTCAACCTCATGTTCTTCATACCCTACCATCTGCTTCCAGCGGGGGGAGAAGTAAACCACGTTGGTGCGAATATCCCAGTCCCAAATGCCATCGTTGGACCCTTCTACAGCTATGGCGTACCGTTCGCGGCTGACTCGAATTTCCTCTTCGGCGGCTTTCCGGCTGGTCACATCTCGTTGAGTAGCCATGAACCCGATGAGGTTGTTGTTTTGGTCCAAAATGGCGGTGTTTACTCCCTCAATTTCGATCAACTGCCCTTCTTTGGTCTTATTGGTGATTTCAACAGCTACGGCCTGTTTATTGAGCAGGTTTTGCCAGATGTGGGTGTATTCTTCTGAAGATACTAACCCAGACTTGAGGATGCGTGGCGTTTGGCCGACTGCTTCTTCGCGAGTGTAGCCGTAGGTCTCTTCAAAGATTGGGTTGACGTAGGTGATTCTCCCCTCAATATCGGTCATAAAGACAATGTCGTTGGACCGTTCCAAAGCTAATTGGAATTTGCGTACCTCGTCTTCAATTCGCTTTCGTTCGCTAATGTCCTGGTTGGCCCCAATGGTGCGGATGGTACGCCCTTGTTCATCTTTTTCGATACGGAAGCGCACGGTGATGGTACCGATTTCTCCGTCGGCGTAGATGATACGATGATCAATTTGACCGCGATAGGTTGGATCCGCGGCCGCAATCGCTTTGCCAATCTCCTGACCCACTAAGGCCGCATCATCCGGGTGAACAAACCGGTTAGTATAGTGGGCTGAGGACATCGTATATCCTCCTTCCTGCTCAACCGTTGTTCGTAATAAGGCATAAAACGCATCATTAAAGGTAAACAGATCATTGAGAACATCATATTCCCAGTTGGCTAACTGAGCGATCTGGGTTGCTTCGGCCAATTGGGAGGTCCGTTCGGTTACCCGGTCTTCCAGCGATGCACTTAGATTTTCTAGCATCTTATTGCTTTGCTGGAGTTCACTTAAACGGCGTTGTTCAAGATTCCGCTGTGATATGCCAGAGATATACAGCAAAGCGCCTAGAGTCATAATGATGCCCCCCGCACTGCTGAATTGAGCTCGGGGCAAATCTGGCATAAAAATGGGCAGCATAAAAGTTACGATGGTTGCACCTATGAAAATCAGACCAAACTCTTGGGTACTGAGGAGCAAAACCGCAATAACAAAAGCCAAAGCGCTAAAGGCGATGAGAACGAATGACAAATTTACCGGAGCGAAAAATACCAGCAGGTAAGCAGAGATCAACAAGGTTAATACAATGAACCAGGCCCCAACCTTAAAATAACGGGTACGGCTAATGATGTAAGAGAGGGCAAAAAGAACCGCTAAGCCTATTCTCGCGGAAACGGTCATGTTTCCCCGGTCGGCTACCGGGATGATCAATATGCTTATGGTGATGGAGATGGTTAGCACCAGTGACAAAGCCGCCAAAATGAGGGCTTGTTGACGCTCGCCTAGTTCGGTGATGGTGGCGGCCGGCTCAATCAGCAATCGTTTAAGAATTTGCCCTACCGTTGGCTTATTGTCAGGCTGAGATCCGTTTGCTATGTTCATTGACATTCCCTTCTACTCTATATGTGAATCCTATCCTGATTTTTATGATCCTGGTTGCGTCATGGGATTAATTTCTACCAGCGTCTGACGCGCTTTTAGTAGTTGGCTAATTTCCCGGGCCGCGGTTTCCAGGGCGGTCTCGACAGAGGTAGCGCTCTGGATACGACGATTGATGGTGTTGATCATTGTCTCCCGATTGGCCCGTTTAGTGGTGGATTGCAAAAGCAGGCGGTTGTTGACCACGACGGCAGCCTGGGCTGAGAGTGATTCTATGAGTTGGATTTCCCCTTCACTAAACATTTTGGGGTTTTGCCAGCTAATCGTAATGAGACCTACCCAGCTTTGACCTACACGTAAGGGTAAGTAGGCTGAAGCCATGATGCCAAATTGTTGGCTGATAGCCCGGGTTTGCTCATCTACCCGGGGATCGGTCTCGATGTTTTCGATGAGTACAGGCTTGCCACCACTTTTTATCCACAAGGAAGAGATGGGGAAGGCAGCTAACGGGAAACGGGTGCCTGGATCGATCAGGGATGGGGTTGCGGTCCAAGACGCTGCAATGGTTAGCCACTCTGGTTGGCCCAGGGCATCGGACTCAATGGTTAAGAGGGTGACGCTGCTATCTTCATACAAACCCGCGATGATTTGGGCCACATTATCTAGCGTTTCTGATTGGGTTAATTGAGATGTCAGGGTGTATAAAGTTTCAGTTTGCGCCAGAGCGGTTTGGGTGGCCTCGCTCAGACGTAGATTTTCGATGTGATCAATGAGGGTTTCGGCGATGGCATCAATGATGGCGATAGTTGAGTCGTCTGGGGTATGAGTGCTGGGTAGATGGAAAGCCCCAATCGGTTCGCCACGGAGGGTGAGGGGGTGGATGTATGTGCCGTTGGTCCCATTGTCTGTGGGGGCTGTGGAGAGGGGCAGTACCTGGTCCTGGGTGTAAATGTAGCCAGCGGCCGCGTCCCCAGTAGAGGCATGATATGCTTCCCACCCTTCACGGGTCAGGCGGCGAACCGCCTGTTCCGCCTGGAAGCGGTATTGTTCCGTTTGGGCAAACAAGCGTAAATTTTCAACTTGCTGGGCTACCTGGTTGGCAACCCCCTGGACAAGAGCTAACTGATCTTCACTTAATTCATCGGCTGATTTTCCTACCAATTTGATAAAACCAATGGGTTCATTAGCCACTTGCATAGGAACAGCCACCTGGGGAGCTGACTCATCGGGGGTGGTACTGCTATCAACTTGATACGAAGCGACAAATCGTTCCTGCCGGGTAATGGCATCCAGATAGCTGTCCCAACTGGTACGAGTGAGGCGGCGGCTTTGTTCTTCCAGGATAGTACGAGCGTTTTCCACTTCGGTGAACAAGGAAGCATTCTCAATAGCAACGGCCAACTGCCCCGCCAGAGTTTGGAAGGCGGATAAGTTCGTTTCTGATAAGGCGTTGGGGTATTCACTCTGTAAGTCTAATACCCCTACAACACGTTCGCCCACTAGAAGCGGGATAGCAAGTTCGGAGCGGGTTTGAGGCAGCAAGGGGTTGGGACGGAAGTTAAGGTCTTGCTGGGTGTCTGAAACAATGACCGGCTGTCGGTTTGCGGCCGCGGCCCCATTGATAGACCCCGGTCCCACTGTCAGGCGGTGCCCGCGGCGTAACAGTTCGCGGCCGGCCTCCCCCGTGCTGGCACGCAAAATAAGCAACTGTTCCGTGGGGTTGGTCAGGTAAATCTGAGCATGGTACAGATCAAAACGATCTTTAATCAACTGCGCGGCCGCGGTCAGCAAACTATCTAAATTCCGTTCCGTAGCAATACGCTGGCCTACTTCTGCGGCTAAAGTCAGGTCACGAGTCTGTTCGGCAACACGCTCTTCCAGCCCACCGATGAGCATCTGCAATTGTCCCGTCATACTATTAAACGCAGACGCTAACAGACCGATCTCATCATCCCTTTCCAACTCCACCCGCTCAGCAAGATTACCCCCGGCCACCACCTTTGCTGCATCCGCCAATTGCACTACAGGCGTGGCAATCGTCCGGGCCATATACAGAGCAACCATCAAGGCCAGAAAAGCGGCAACTACAACCGCTATCACCGAGGTTAATACCCCAGTTCGAATAGTGGCAAACGCTTCATCTACTTCTTGTTCAGCTAATAAAGCCATTTGCAAATCAGGCAGCCACTTATAAACCCCAACAACCTGCACACCCCGATAATTCTCATATAGCCCCTGCCCACGTTCCCTACGGCTAATAGCGGCTACAGCCCCTTCACTACGAATAAAGAGCGTCCCATCAGACTCAGCCAGACGGGGGCGAGTGATCAACCCATTATTTAACCCAATAAAATAAAGCTCACTTCTTTCACCCATCCCAGTAAGCCGAGATGCAATCTGCGTCAACTGTTCTAGATTGACCCGACCAGCTATAACCCCAATCTTATTTTGCTGCGAATCATAAAGCGGCTGAGAGACAACCATCGAAACTGTCCCCAACGATGGGGTAAACAACGGGGGCTGAAAATAAGGCGCATTCACCCCTTCACGGAAATAAAGTTGATTAATCTGTATTTTGTCAACCTGTGCCGCATCCGTCGAAATGACAATACGCCCTTGTAAATCCAGGATAAAAATCTCTTCAAATAACTCTGTTTGCACGATTACATTTTGCAGCGACTGTTCAATTTGGGCCACAGATGCCTCGGCATTTTCGCCTGTAGGTGTCTGTAACAATTGCTCCACTATATCTGTGTCTCTGGCGGTCAAACTAATCGCCAATGTCCGCTGTAATTGGTCTACCCAGGTAAGAAGTTCCGTTTCCTTTTGCGAAGCTATGGCATCTAATTGCCCAAATATTTGTGTTTGGGCACGCTGTACATTGACAAGACTGATTGCCAGACCAACCAGGATGACTGGCAGCAAAGCCAAAGAGATATAGGAGATAATCAGGCGGGCACGAATAGAACCACGCTGTAAAGAGCGGGCAAAAGCCAACAGGGCTACAGATAGTCCCCCAACTACAACAACGCCATTGCGGATATTAAATGATTCTGCCTGGGCCAGATTGTAACTAAAAGAGAGTGTTACCTGCTGTGTAGCTAACAGCAATAAACTATAAAAAAGAATGACCAGCAGCCAGCGTCCCCATTGATTTGGCCAGATAGTAATGATTGTCAGCAAGACACCGATCAAAATAGGGGGCGCACTTAACAGCAAATTTCCTTGTTCAACAAATACCCCGGCGACCATTAAAAGGGCGACAAACAAAACGGCATACCCTGATTCCATCAGCCGTTGTTGCCGGGCCACCAGGTGAGCAACGAGCAAACCACTCACGGCCAAAAGGGTAATGCCCATATCAAGCAGTACAGGTCCTGAGCGGAGTTCAAGATAAATGGGTATCAGGCTGAGAAAGCTTAACCCCATCAACACCAGCAGCACCAGACTAAACTGCTGCATAAACCGGGACCGCTCACTCCAGGTGCGGCCGGTAGATTGTGGGGGGAGAACGACTGGGGAAGACGTTTCGCTCATACGGTGGCCTCCAATGGCCTATATTCCAGATAGATGGTTACTCACCGACAAACTCGTTGGTATAGACCGTTGTAACATCAAAAGGAGCGGACAAAATGCCCTGCTCAACCATAACATCCATCATCTCTTGCCATATTTCTGGTTCCATGTAGCCAAGAGAAACCTGGCCCGTATCAATAAGGGGGATGGAAGCATTTAAGGCGGCCAATTGGGCCTCATAGTTTAATTCCGCATCAAAAGATAAGGTGTGCTCGGTACCTAGCTCTGGGTCTTCGACGGCTTTATTCCAACCGCGCAGGGTAGCCCGAACAAAACGGGCTACAACATCAGGATTTTGGGCAATGAATTCATCAGTGGTAAAAAGAACATCTGCATAGAAGTTGATGCCATAATCACTAGGCCAGATGATATTGACTGTACCGCCATCGAACCTGACACGTACCGGCCCATTGGTGGCATAATCTACACAGGCATCTGCCAGTGACCAACATTCGTAGATGTCATAGGTTGTGGTTTCAATCTCTTCGATCTGGCTGCGATCTATGCCCAGACGTCCCATCATGGCTGCGTAGAGCCATGTGCCCTGGCCTGGTCCCAAGCCGATGGAGTGGCCGATTAAATCTTGAGGGGTAGAGATGCCACTATCCCCAGGCGCGGTGTAAACCAGGGGGTTTAGCCGATAGATGACGGCAATGGCTCTTACGGGATACCCCTGCTGGCGGGCGAGAATTAGTTCGTCTGGTGTGCCGATGCCAAACATATTCTCCCCAGCTACAACTTTTTCATGGGCTAATTGTTGGGCAAAATCTACAATGTCCAGAGAAACATTCAGGTTTTCTTCCGCATAATACCCTTCACGCTCAGCTACATAGATGCCCGCAAATTGGGTTTGGTGCAACCATTTTAGCCGGACAGAAATATCTGTTTTTTCGACTTCAGGTTGGCTTGAGGAACAACCTGTCATGAGTATACTAATAAAAATGAGGATGAAGAGGGAAGGCAACCGAGTTTGTTTGTGAGACATGGGTACTACTCCTAAGACTAACTGATGAATGATGAATGTTGAATGTTGCCCTTTGCTTATGCCTTGATGTATAAGGCAGCTTCTGGTTGGCATAATAAAAGGGGCAGTTTTAAGCGGTGGTCCCGTTTTGGTGTTTAGTGTCTGTACCAATTTGGATGATGGTTTGGTCTGCCCCTAATAGCTGCCCCAGTTCTTGGGCGGCTATTTTGACAACGCGCTCGATGGTGGTTGCGTTCTGTATTTTTTGGCTAACATCATTGAGAAAGGCGGCCCGCTCGGCTTGTTGTTGTGCTTGAGCATAGAGACGGGCGTTTTGAATGGCGATGGCTACCTGGTTGGCGAGGGCCTGGAGCAGGTCAACATCGGAGGAAGTCAAGCTGTTGATGGTGTTGTTCTGGACATCTAGGACGCCAATTGGCTGCCCACCCAGGCTGATGGGTACGGCGATTTCAGCTCTGGTTTCGGGGAGGAGAGGGTTGGGCAGCCAGCCTGGTTCTTGGGAGACATCAGGGATGAGGATGGAGGTGTTGGTCGCGGCCGCACGCCCTACAAGCCCTTGCCCCATGGCCAACTTATGCCCCTGTTGTAACAGCGTTTGCCCCACTTTCCCTGTACCCCCAGCCATTCGCAAGAACTCCCGATTTTCATCCAGCAAATAAATGTGGGCATGGTAATAATTAAAGGCACTCTTGACCTGTTCTACCACCTCAACCATCAACTGCTGCGGATCCAAAATGGTAGACAGGCGGCGGCTTACATCGGTACTGGTTTCCAGAGCTCGAGTGCGCTCTTGGACCCGCTGCTCCAATGTTGTTGCTAAAGCCCGCACCTCTTGTTCATTGGCGCGGGCCAGTTGTAAAGCCTTTTCAATGCTGTTGGCTGCTAACCGCAGCAATAAGGCGGCGACAATAAAGTTAGAGGTGTAAATAATAGCAATACTGGTGGATGTGATTTCGGTCTTAGGGATTGTGATGGTTCCATTGGTATCCAGATAATTGATGCCCAACAGTAGAGATAAAGTGATCCCGGCAGCAATCACTGCCCCGCGCCCGCTTAACAAAAGCCCGGCGGCTATGATGGCTAACATATATCCGACTACGATGGGGCTGCGAGCGCCATTAGATGAGAGAAAACCGAACGTGACAACGCCAATCATAACACCAATCAGCAAGATACTTGACAGGCTAACATAACCCTGGCGCATCAGATAAAACCCGACCCCCATGATGACAATACCGACTACACTCCCGGTCAGGTTAGTCAATCCTTGATTGTTGATCAAGCTGATGATCAAAGAAGACCCATTAGCGAAAATGAGGACGACAATGACCGCAATCAAGATAATGTTGAGCAAGCTCGCCTGGCGCGTTTTTTCTTCATCCGCAAATATGGGGGGGGCTAAGAATTCTCGAATGGTTTTGAACATCCTACTCGTCTCCTCAATCAATCCTGGTTAAATTCAATATTCGTGCCTTTGGGGCAATTGGCAAGATACGCCTTAATGGGATGGTGTATCTTGGGTATGCCCGTTGCTTTGTAAGCGGATGGCTGGGCTGGGGAGACCTGTGAGGCGTCCCAGTTCCCGAATGGCGACTTGCAAGGCCCCTTCAACGGTAGTGGTGCTTTGGATTTTTTCTTTGATTTGGGTGATTTGTTCTGCCTGATTGGCTTTTTCTTGCGCTTCTTCGAGAAGGCGGGCATTTTGCAGCGCAATAGCGACCAGGTTAGCAATGGAGAGAAGCAGGTCCGCATCTTGCTGTTGTAAGCCGTTGACGATGTTATGCTGCACATCCAACACCCCAATGGGTTTGGTGCCAATGGCGATGGGGATGGCGATTTCGGCCTGGGTATCTGGTAGGAGAGGGTTGGGCAGCCAGCCTGGTTCCTGGCTGACATCTGGAACAATAAGGGGGAGATTGGTCGCGGCCGCACGCCCCACCAACCCTTGCCCCACCCTGATTTTATGCCCCTGAGCTAACATCTGCTGTCCGGCTTTACCTGTTCCCCCGACCATAAGGAGATGTTCCCCCGTCTCATCCAACAAATACATGTGGGTATGATAATAGTTAAACCCAGCCTGGATTTGCTCTACCGTTTCCGTTACCAGCTGCTGCCGGTCTAAGATGGTAGCCAGACGCCGCCCCACCTCTGTACTGATGTTTAAGGCCCTGGTACGATCCGTAACCCGTTGTTCCAGGTTGTTAATCGCGTCTAAAAGCTGGTCGGTCATATTGTTAAAGGCCATAGACAAAACGCTGATTTCGTCTCGACCCTGAACTAACACCCGGGTTTGTAAATCTCCCTGGCTGACTCGTGCGGCCGCTTCGGTAAGGCGGGCAATTGGGGTAGAAATAATTTGGGAAACGATAGCGGCCGCGACCCCACCAATCATCACCGCGACCACCCCCAACAAAATATTGGTTCGTTGTTGAGCGGCCACCGGGGCAAACGCGGCCGCTTCCGATTGGGCTGAAACCATATACCAGCCCAAATCAGCAATAAACGCATCCCCTGATAAAGTGGACACTGGATAGCGGGTGATCAGGCTGGAAATCCCATCATAATTAAAGTTGGTCACTGTATCATTGGTGGGCAATAAAGAGGTCATCGTGGCTGGCGACAACGGGGCAATCCGAAATTCAGCTACCCCCTCTACTACCCGGAGAGATGTGCCATCGGCAAAATAGAGGTCTAAAACGCCCTCATCTCCAATATCAATGCCTCCCAAAAAACTTATCAATCCATCCACAGAATACGTCGTCCGTAAAACGCCTATCACCTCGGCTTGCTCGCCTGGTTTTATATGGTTAAAGATAGGCACGGCAATAACCAGGGCCAATGTATTACTGCTGGTCTCAAAAGTGGGTGTACTGGCATATACCGCGCCGCGGCCATCATTATAAGCTCGCTGCCACCATGTCTCATCGGCCTGATAAAAATCGCTGGTGCGGTTGGTAGCAGCTACCAGGGCCCCATATTGGTCTGTAACAAATACCTCCACATTCTCAGGAAAAGCTTGCCGATACTCTTGCAACTCTTCGGCTATTGGCCCTACCTGATATCTTTCAATGAGGGGATCATTGTCCCGCGCCCGCAGCCAACGGAAATCTATCGCCAACAACTCATCAATAATCTCAGCCTGTGAACCGCTGTAAGTTTGATTTTGTTCCTCAACCGCTGTTTGAATGGTGAAGTTAAAGGAAGTGGCTTGTAGGGTACTAATCTGCCGGGCCAATAATTCCCCCAAGGCCACAGCCTGGGCTTTTGTCAAGACATGAAGCCTTTCTTCAGCCTGCCCGGCTACGGCCTGGCGGATAGCCGCCCCTACAGCATAAGTGGTCGCCCCAACAATAAGTAAAGTTAAAAACAGGGTAATCCCAATCAATTTGGCCCGTAGGGAATAATCAGCAAAATCACGGAGAACAATGACGACCATAAATACGGCCGCGACAAACACAATACCATAAGAAGCAATGCGGGGTGAATCCGGTAAAATGGGCCGCAGCGTAGGCCAGTAAAGATCGGCAAAAATCAGGCCCAAGGTGCCTATGGCTAAAATTGCCAATGAAGGGGGCACATATCGGTCTGGTAATGCCTGAGTCAAAATCATAAAACCAATAAACGCCGTGATCATGGTACTGACCCGGCCCAACTCCTCCACCTGCCCGGTAAAGGTATAAGAAACCCACCACATACCCCCAATAACGACAAAGCAGGCTAAGATTATTTGGATTGTGTGAGGTAAAATGCGCCTGGGAATAAAGTTGTGGGATAAAAAGAAGGAAACAAGGCCAAGCCCTACAATGAGGCGAATGGTGGATGATCCCCATAAATTGACCGTACCATTTGTCAGGTAACCTAAAGAAACCGAAACCAGATAGGTAAAAATCGTCAGAATCAAGAAAGATTGAAACAGGCGACGTACCCGGCGTTGGCGCCGTTCACTTTTGATTGCTTCAGGCAGGAAAGGGTTTAAACTGTTCTCTTCCATACAATCCTAACTCCCTGATATGTAGCCGCAACTTTTGGCTAACCTGTCTATTGAGAAGTTCTGCTTTCTGAAACATCAAACTTCTTTAGGTAAAATATTCTCCAATAGACCTGCATCTGATACCTCTAGCTGAAAACGAGCGTATCAGATCATAGCTCTGATCTGGCGAACATTATGGGTTTGTAGTGATATTGCCGAGTGATGTAATGGTGTATTGAAGGCGTGTTGAGGTTGAACCATGACCAGTATACCACTTTACAGCCCGATCTTAACATAGTTTACTGCCTAAACCGTGAAGAAAGCGTTACCAGATGACCAATTCATTGGGAAAATAGTACCCTGTTGTTCAGGTGTATTCAAGGGAGATGGTACTAGCGTATCACTCAGGGCTTTGCGGGGATGATTTTAGCCGTAGGCTAATCGTTGTTTGAGCCACTCTATAACGTTGTTAGAATTCAGGTTTCGGCATGGTTCAAACCAACTTTGCCATTTAACGTTGAGGAATATTATGAATGATGCGTTTGTGATTGAAGGAGGTGTACCCTTACAGGGTACCGTGAAGGCCAGTGGCAATAAAAATGCGGCCATCAAGCTGCTGCCAGCCTGTTTACTGACAGATCAACCGGTTGTCTTGCACAACATCCCAGATATTGTTGATGTGCGGGTTGCTTTGGCTATTCTACAGGATTTAGGGGCCGAGGTGACTGATTTAGGCGGAGGGAGTTGGCGTATCCATGCCGCCCGTATTGAGAAAACGCACATTGATTTCCAGTTAGCCAGCCAGAGCCGGGCCTCTTTTGTCTTTTCTGGCCCTATGTTGGCCCGGCTGGGGCATGTGCTTTTGCCTATTCCTGGCGGAGATGTGATTGGTGGTCGCCCTCTGGATACGCATATCCAAGGTTTGAAAGCATTGGGGGTGAATGTTTCCTTAAATCCCCAGCGCAATGGTTTTCAGATGGATGCTGATCCGATCCGGGGTGGAGGGTATATTTTGCAGGCCGAGGCCAGTGTGACAGCTACGGAAAATACCCTGATGGCCGCCGTTTTGGCTCAGGGGGAAACGGTGATTGATAATGCCGCCTGTGAACCCCATGTGCAAGATTTAGCCCACTTTCTGAACAGCCTGGGAGCAAAAATTGAGGGGATTGGCTCCAATCGGCTAAAAATTCAGGGGGTTAAAAATTTGGGTGGGGGGGAGTACCGGATTGGTAGTGATTTTATGGAGGTGGGCAGTTTTATCGGCGCGGCCGCAATCACCGGCGGTACCATTCGTATCCAAAATGCCGACCCCCACTCCCTGGGCATGATCCGGTTGGTGTACGAAAAGCTGGGCATCACCTGGGAGGTAGATGGCAATGACATCATTGTCCCGGCTAACCAATCTATGGCGATACAGCCACCCCTTAGCGGCCGCATCCTGGAAATAAAGCCCCTCCCCTGGCCTGGTTTCCCTCCTGATTTGATGAGCATCCTCGTTGTCCTGGCCATTCGCTGCCAGGGTTCGGTCTTACTCCATGATTGGATGTACGAAAGCCGCTTCTTCTTTGTAGATAAACTCACCTTCATGGGGGCACGTATCACCCTTTGTGATCCTCATCGGGTCATCGTCCAGGGGCCGAGCCAACTCTACGCCAACCCCCATGGCGTCACCAGCCCAGACATCCGGGCCGGGATGGCCATGGTCCTGGCCGCCCTCTCTGCCCAGGGAGTAACTACCATCCACAATATTCACCAGATTGATCGCGGCTACGAACGAATCGAAGAGAAGTTGATTGGGCTGGGAGCCAAAATCCATCGGGTGTGAGCCACAAATGAGAGAGGGTTCAGAGCAGCCCGTTTTTGGCGGTTGTCAAAAACCTGCTCCTTTGTTACCATCATACGTCGCTAAAGCTATGCTTATTAAGCGAACAGGCGATTCTGTGACAGAAAAACAAAGGTGGAGCGCAGGTTTCATATTGTCGGAACAGATGTTTACACAATACGGAAGAACATCACCACAATTTCTGCACAGTCCAACCTATACTTCATAAAAAGAGGAGTGTACACCAGCCATGAAAGTGCTGTTAAAAGAAGACGTTGAAAAGTTAGGGTATGCCGGTGAAGTCCATGCCGTTGCTGATGGGTATGGGCGTAATTTCTTGATCCCTCGGGGATTGGCCGTAAAGGCCACCGACCAGGCGATGAATCAGGCTAAATCGTGGAGCAACCGGGCCGCCGCTCGTCGTGCCCAGTTGAAAGCCCAATATGAGGATTTGTCCCAACGGATTACGGGAACAACCATTACCTTTGTGGCCAAAGCTGGGGAGACGGGAAAGCTCTATGGTTCTGTCACCATGAACGATGTGGTTGAGAAACTCAATGCAAAACTGGGCACCACCCTGGATCGCCGTTTAGTTGAAGGGGACCCTCTGCGTCAGTTGGGAACTCACCACATTACGGTGCGCCTCAGTGGAGATTATCAACCCCAGTTGACGGTGGTGATTCAATCAGAAGCTGAAGTTGCGGCCGCAGCCGAAGCCGCAGCCGCGGCCGTTGCGTATGTTGAACCTCCTGCCCTTGAAGAAATCATCGAGGTTCCGGCTGAGTAATCACCGGCTTGAAGAGTGAGAACTGGTATGTAGGCGACCCATGCCCGATTTGGGTGATGGCTCGTCTACTTTGCTTGTCTGGTGATATTCCCTGATCTAGACAAAGTAATTTGTCCACAGATGTCATAGATGCACACAGATTTTTAGGGCATCTATGAAAATCGGTAACATCCGTGGATCGCTGTGTTGTGTACGAATGGATGAATTGGGCATTATTCTCCGCGAAGCCCGCGAAGCTAAAGGATTGACCCTGGCCGAAGTGCAGGCAGAAATTCGTATTGGTACGAAATTCCTGGAAGCATTAGAAACAGGCCAGTTTCATCAGCTGCCTACCCCTGTCCATGCACGGGGGTATCTGCGGAACTATGCCCGTTTTCTTAATCTGGACCCCCAGCCTCTCTTAGAGCGGCTGGAGATGAGCTATACCTACCAGGCGAAAGGGACAATCCCGACCGCCCGGCCTCCGGAAGATATTTCACCCCAAAAACCGCTGCAAATGCAACATGATCAGCCCCTGTTCCGGCCTGTGAACATGGAGATGGATACCAACTCCAGTGAAGGGAGTACCGGTTCAATTGTCCGGTTTGCTATTATCATTGCTTTGTTAGTGACAATTGCTCTCATTGCTAATCGTATTTCTACCCTGCGTTCAGAGGCTCCGGCCAGTTCTAATGGTCTGGATGCGACGGTCCTGGAGTTTGTACGGGGTTTGCTCAGTGGGGAGAGTACCCCAACGGCGACGGAAGATCCCCTTAGCCCGTTCCCTGCGCCCAATACTGACGTTATTACTTCTACTGGTCGCAGTCAGACAACGGGTATCCCGGTGCCCACCATAGCGCCCACCCGGCCAGCCCTGCCAGCTACGATGGAGGTGATTCAACTGCGGTTAGACGTGGTGGAACGAACCTGGATGCGGATCACGATTGATGCTGTGGTGGTGTTTGAAGGGTGGGCTAACCCCGGGGAGTTATACCAATATGATGCGAATGCGGCCGCGACGGTGCGTACTGGTAACGCCATCGGCATCGTTGTTTCTATCAATGGAGTTCAACTGGGGCGAATGGGCGGCCGTCAGGAAGTCGTAGAAGAAACCTGGCAGACCACCAATTGAAACAAACAGCCGTGAGCAGTTTATTGCCCATCACGTATCACATTTCATTACCAGCGTCAGAGGCTCAACTAACCTCTGACGTTTCTATTTAAGCCAACAAGCGTAAATCAAATGAGTTTAGCTAAACGTAAGAAACAGTTTCATTTAATCAGCCTGGGGTGCAGCAAAAACACCGTAGATTCAGAAAGCATGGCCCAACTGTTACAGCGGGCCGGGTTTAATGGTACTACCGAAGCCGATGAGGCTGGGGTGTTGATTGTCAATACTTGTGGCTTTATTGAGGCCGCCCGCCAGGAATCTATTGGGGTACTGCGGGAGTTGGTAGGGCAGAAGCGACCAGATCAGATGGTGATTGCCGCCGGCTGCATGGCCCAACGGTACGGCCCAGAGGTAGTACAGTGGGTGCCGGGCATTGATGGGGTGATTGGTACTCGCCGCTGGATGGATATTGTCCCCTTTGTGCGGGAACTGCGTCGCCGCAAACACCCGGAACCCCGCTACCACCTGCCTGATGAAGCGGCCGTCGTCGGGCAAGATGAACGCAACACCTTACGTGCCGCCATTCAAGGCCAATCGGCTTATCTCAAAATTGCTGATGGCTGCCGCCGACCCTGTGCCTTTTGTGCCATCCCGGAAATCAAGGGAACCCATGTGAGCCGCCCAGTTAAACAAATCATCGCCGAAACAGTGCGACTGCAAGAAGCGGGTATTCGGGAAGTTATGCTCATCGCCCAGGATACCACCGATTATGGGCATGACCTGGGGCTGAAAAATGGGCTGAGTTATTTGTTGAAGGAGATTGTCGCGGCCGCGCCTGGCATAGAGTGGCTCCGGCTCATGTACGCTTACCCCGGTTACGTCACCGACGAACTGATCGAAACCATGGCCACTACCCCGCAAATTTTGCCCTACCTGGACATCCCCTTACAGCACGGCCATCGGGAAACCCTCAAGCGGATGCGGCGGCCGGCCAACATCGAATGGGTATACCAGACTGTCGAAAAATTACGCACCGCCATGCCCAACATCGCCATCCGCACCACCTTCATCGTGGGCTATCCTGGTGAAACAGATGAAGAGTTTGCTGGTCTCAAAACATTCGTCCAGGATTTACGCTTTGATCGGGTTGGCGTATTCACCTACTCCTTCGAGGCTTCAACCCCATCCGGTTCATTGCCCAACCAGGTTCCCGAAACGATAAAAGAAGCTCGCCGTGATGAGTTGATGGCCCTACAACAGAGTATTTCTTTAGAGAAAAACCAGCAATTTGTTGGCCAAACCCTGCCCATCCTGGTTGAAGGGTATGGAGATAATATCAGCATTGGCCGCAGCTATCGGGACGCTCCCGAAATTGACGGCCTGGTCATTGTGCCCGGTGAACTCCCCATTGGCGAAATCGTCCCCATAAAAATTGATGGGGCCATGACCTACGACCTGACCGGCCACCCTGAAGGCACAGAGAGTTTCATTGATCTAAACCGGGTGGAGCTGGCTTAGCGGCCGCAAATCGTCAATCTAAAAAAATATACCCATCGTGGTCATAAAGTGACATTCCAGTTGGAGACTAGAGACTGGGGACTGGTTAATCTCGAGTCTTCAGTCTCACTGAAAATATCAGTTTATGACCGTTGGCAGTATAGGTTCGTTTTACCTCCAATCGCCTGATTTTAGGCTATAATTAGGCGAAAGGTGCGTAATGCTCCAGCCCACTTACCATATCTCCCCTACCCTGCTTGCCACCCTCAAACAGATTACCCTGTTGGTGCATCAGCTAAATAAGCACCCTTTCCCCCAGGTTATTCTGGCCCAACTCCAGACTGAAGCTCAAGCCCTCTCCACCCATGCTTCAACCAGCATTGAAGGTAACCCCCTGCCACTGACGGAAGTCAGGCGATTATTGAAACAGCAGCCGGAGCAGGTCAATCAGAGCGAGCGGGAAGTTCTAAATTACAATCGGGCGTTGCTGTTACTGCGTGAACAGGCGGCGCAGCCATTGACCCAGGCTTTGCTTCTCCAAATTCATCAGCAGGTGATGACCGGTTTGCTGCCAGCCCATCAGGTAGGGCATATCCGGCAAGAGCCAGTTGTGATTCGGAATCCGCGTACCCAGGAAATCATTTTTTTACCTCCAGATCATGGGGATGTACCGGCGTTAATGGATGATCTGCTGCGGTTTGTGGAAAGTAATCGGGCTGTATTAGATCCAGTCATTTTGGCTGGTCTATTTCACAAACAGTTGGTGATCATTCACCCATTTATGGATGGGAACGGGCGCACCACTCGTTTAGCGACAAATGTTTTGCTGGCAAGGTTAGGAGTTGATACCTTTGATCTGTTCAGCTTTGAGAATTATTACCATCAAAATGTTAGCCGTTATTTTCAATAGGTTGGGGTTTGGGGCGATTATTACGAGCGGGGAGAATCGTTTGTGTTTACCCCCTGGCTGGAATATTTTGCTGAGGGGATTTTGGCTGAATTAAGGCGGGTAGAACAACAATTCTTGACTCATCAGGTAACGCCGGAAACGGTGTTGCAGCCATACCATCAACTGATATTGGGCTATATTGATACAAACGGTTTTATCACGGATAAACAGTATGCCGCTTTGACCGATCGGGCGAAGGCTACCCGGACGCTAGATTTTAACAGGCGCATAGCCATGGGTCTTATTGCCCGGCGGGGGCAGAGGCGTAATACTTGTTACAAACGGGTACAAGTAGATTTTATAGAGTCAGATTAACAGAAATCAGTGGCTATTTTTGTAATAGTTTAACATGGGCACGGCGCACCAGGGTGCATGAAAATTTATAGCGCGATTTACCAAATCTGTATCGAACTGGAAGTTCGATTTACTAAGGAGCTAAATGACACTCATCTTAACGGCAAATCCGGCGTTCCAAAGGTTGGCTCTAGATGAACTGGATCAACTGATCGCGGCTTTGCCCAGAGGGGAGGCGGTATCACCAGCGCGGCCGCTGGCCAATGGAGTGTGGCTTGTTGAAGATGCTCCTTTTTGGGATGTTGGGGAAAGGTGGCGTAAACAATCCCCTATTTTTGTTCACCATATTTGCCCGGTGCAGGTGACGGTGCCGTTTACTGCTCTGCCTGCTTTGCAGCAGGCGGTGGCGGCTGAACTGCTGGGTTATTTTGATGCCACGCAGCCTTTTTCGGTGCAGACTCGGGTGCTGGATGACGGGCCGGTGAAGCCGTATGAGGTGAATAATGGTCTGGCGGAGATGATCGCGGCCGCGACCCAATCCCCTCTAAATGTTCGCCAACCAGAACAAATCCTCTCCGTTATCATCGCCGGGGGGATAGCTTATCTGGGCGTCTCCTGGGTAGAGCATAATTTATCTAATTGGGCTGGGGGCGTTCACCGGTTTGCCCGGCGGGAAGGGCAGATTAGCCGGGCCGAGTTTAAGCTGCTGGAAGCGTTGGCCGTGTTTAAGATTACCTTGCCCGAAGGCGGCCGCGCCCTTGATCTGGGGGCTGCTCCCGGTGGGTGGACGGCCGTTCTCCACCAAAAAGGGTTCATCGTCATGGCCATAGACCCCGCCGAACTCCATCCCTCGCTCAAAAAAGTGGTCGGCATCCAACACCGCCGTCTCACCGCCGAAACCTACCTTGAAACAATCAGCTTGCCCGCTTCACCTCTGGCGCCTTTTGCCATCATCGTCAACGACATGCGCCAGGATGTGCGTGATTCCGCTCGGATGATGGTCAGCTATCGCCCTTATCTGGCTGAGGCTGGACTGGCGTTGATGACCTTTAAGCTGCCAGAGCAAAACCCGTTGGCACTGGTTGAGCAGGGGTTGGCTATTTTGCGCCAGGCTTACCGGGTTGCCGGGGTGCGCCAATTGTTCCATAATCGGCATGAGGTGATGGTCTATTTGCGCCCTGAGTGATAAAAGCGGAACCGCTAAGACGTCAGGAACGCAAAGAAAAGAAGAACGCCACAAAAATTCGGGTCAATTTGTGAAATTCGAGGCAACTCTGTAATGAATACCATGCTTGAAGAAACATCCCAAACAAATGACCGGTTTCGTTGGGCCGCGCTGATGCTTTTAGCCACGCTGTTGGGGCTGGCCTGGATCAGCTACTCCCGTGAACCGGTGGTGGATTGGCGCCAATGGGCCGGGCTGGCAGAAGGGCCGATTGCCGGGTATCGCGCCCCAGATTTTGTGCTGCCAACGTTAGAGGGGCGTGAATTGACCCTGAGCGATTTTCAGGGGGAGCCGGTTATCCTTAACTTTTGGGCTTCCTGGTGCGTTCCCTGTCGGGCGGAGATGCCTTTGTTGGAACGAACGGCGATTCAATACCGCGGCCGCGTCACTATTCTTGGCGTCAATAATGGAGAATCGCGCCAGGTGGTGCAAGAGTTTAACCGGCAGCTTAACCTCACCTTTCCTTTGCTCATTGATAATAACTACCTGGTGGGGGATCAATATTACGTGACAGCCCTACCTACCACCTTTTTCATAGATAGAAACGGCCTCATTCGTGAGGTGTTCACCGGGATTCTTAACGAGGCGATTTTGCAAAATCGCCTGGAATCATTGCTGCAGCCATGAAAAAAATGATCTGGCCTGGGGTGAGCCTGTTATTATTGCTGGCTTTGGCTGCTTCCCTTTTTCTCAATGTTCGCCTATATCGGTATGCTCTAGGTTTCTACCGTCAGACCAATCAAGTGCAGTTAAATCCTCTCAATTTGGAGCGGTTTGTGAATGATCCCATTCCCCCTGCGGACCAACCCCTGGTGATCTTTTTTGGTGATTCACGGGCGGCGGATTGGCCGGCCCCTGATCTGGCGGCTTATCATTTTGCCAACCGGGCCATTTGGGGGGATACGACAGCCCAACTGCGCGGCCGCTATGATCCTCATGTGCGGCCGCATTCCCCCGATATCCTCATTTTGCAGGCAGGCATCAACGACCTGAAAGCGATTGCCGTAATGCCCCACAACCGGGCCAACATCACGGCCACGACCATTGCCAACCTGGAAGCTATCGTCGCGGCCGCCAACCAACAAGGGGTTGTGGTCATTCTCACAACCATCTTTCCTACTGGGCGGGTGCCTTTGGATCTGCGCCCCATCTGGTCAGATGAGGTAGATGAAGCAGTTTTAGAGGTGAATGAAGCGATCCGGGGGATGGCGCGGCCGCAGATCATCCTCTTTGACACTTATAACCTGCTCACTGACGAGACCGGGGCCACCCGCCGCGAATATTATGCTGATATGGTCCACCTCAACCCGGCGGGTTATGCCCGGCTCAATGAAGAGCTAATCAAGCTGCTGCCAAATCGGACTAATAATTAACTGTTGAATAGGTGAACTGTTAAACGGTTAATTAACAATTCACCCATTCAACCATGCAACAATTAACCATTCCCCATGGCACCTACCCTTTCTCTTGGCCCCCTCGTTATTCCGACGGCCCCGTTTGTGATCATCATTGGCTTCTGGCTGATGTTGGATGTCACGGAGCGGATTGCCCGGCAGCGACACCTGAACAGCCGTCAGACCTATAATTTGGTCGCGGCCGCACTCCTGGCTGGTCTCATTGGGGCACGGCTTACCTTTGTGGGGCTGCATTGGACGGCTTACCGGGATAATCTATGGGGCATTGTCTGGCCCCTCACCAGTGGGTATACCTTGTGGGCCGGGCTACCCCTCGGTTTGTTTGCTGCCCTGCTCTATGCCCGCCGCCATCAGCTTCCCCTCTGGCCCACCCTGGACGCCCTGGCCCCCGGCCTTTTGCTGGGCTTTATGGTTCTGAGCCTGGCCGACTTTTTAGGCGGGCCAGGGTTTGGCAAAACGACGAATATGATTTGGGGGATTGAACTATTCAGTGTGCGTCGCCATCCGGTGCAGATTTATGAACTGTTGGCTGGGGGGGTAGCTCTATGGCTGTGGTGGCGGCTGGCTCGGTCGGGCCAGGCTGAGGGGGGGGCCTTTTTGGGCAGCGCGGCCGCGTACTCAGCCCTACGCCTTTTCCTGGACGCCTACCGGGACAACGCTCCCCTCACCAGCGGCGGCTACCACATCATCCAACTCATCACCTTCGCTATCATGCTCCTCTGCCTTTACCTCTTGACCAACCGCCTTTCCCTAAGCCATAATAACCCAGAAAAAACAGACCTGAAAACCTGAAAAAGCACACATTTCTCATCACTCAGCCCTTATTCCTCACCCGGAGCCGCCCATGACTACTGGCCCCCTTAGAAGCCGTACATCTACCATAGACATCTACATCAAACTAGCCCAATACCCCATATTGGCTGACAACATTCGTCAGCGGATGCGGGAACAAATCTTCCGCCGCGGTATTGTCAGCGAAGAAGAGTTTGAGCAAGAAGTTGAGAAAAAGGCGATAGAATCCCAAGAACGGGAAGGAAGCCTTGATCCGTTTAATCCCGAGCCTCACGGCCTCTGGCAGGAGCGCAAAGCCCGTATTCGCGCCTTCCACACCGATTTTTATTTTGGCAATAATTTACCGGCCAGCGATTTTGAAGCCCTGGTAGAAGAGGTCCTGCATGGACAGCGGGGTGGTGTGCGGCATGAATTAGAACTTAGCTTCAACCCGGAATTAGCTCCGTGGGAAATGTTGTTCGAGCAAGGAGCTATTTATGAAGCACTCCCTCCACCCGATCAAAAAGCCGTTAACCACCACCTCCAAGAGATCAAAGTTGTTTTGATCAAGGGGATGATCAGCGATCAGCTAGACTTTATTCGCGTAGCCAAAAAGGTATTTACCATCGCCGATTTGCGTACCATTTACCATCGGCGCATTGGACGAGGCAAAATAGGGGGTAAAGCGGCCGGCATGTTACTAGCCTGGCGGATGCTGCGCCAGCAAAACCCAGAATATGGTGGTGACATTAGCGATCAGGTAGACATACCGGAATCATACTTCATCGCCACCGATGTCATTTATGAATTTCGCCGTTTCAATAACTTAGATCGGTATATGAACCAAAAATACCGCTCCCAAGAAGAAATTCGGGCCCAATACCCGCAAATCATGGAGGATCATTTACAGGGCGAACTGCCCGAACACATCGTCCAACGGTTGGCCGATGTGTTAGAAGAATTGGCCGGCCGCCCTCTCATCGTCCGTTCATCCAGTTTACTTGAAGACAGCTTTGGCTACTCCTTTGCCGGCAAATATGAAAGCTACTTTTGCCCTAACCAGGGTACAACCGAACAAAACCTCAAAGAATTGCTTGACGCCATTCGCAAAGTGTTTGCCAGCACACTCAACCCGGATGCTATTTTGTACCGGGATAAGAAAGGGCTGCTTGATTATGATGAACGAATGGCCGTTTTACTTCAGGTCGTAGAAGGAGAACGGCATGGTGATTATTTCTACCCCACTATGGCCGGGGTAGGGTTTAGCCAAAACCCATTCCGTTGGAATGACAAAATTCGGCGCGAAGATGGGTTTTTACGCCTGGTCTTTGGTCTGGGCACACGGGCCGTAGACCGGGTAGACCGGGATTACCCCCGTATGATCGCTCTGAGCCATCCCCAACTGCGCCCTGAAACTACCAGTAAAGCTATCCGTCAATATTCTCAATATTATGTGGATGTGATGGATTTGCGTGACAACACCTTTAAGACAGTGCCACTATCAGATGTTTTGCCGCATCACCGGGAAATATGGCGGTTTATCGCCTCATTAGTGAAAGACGATTATGTGCAGCCAGTCACGGCTCTGGGACCAGATGATTCGATGGATGATCTGGTATTGACGTTTGATTATCTGACCAAAGATCGCACCTTTGTCAAATTGATGCGTAATATTTTGCACCGCCTTGAGAATGGGTATAACAACCCAGTAGATATGGAGTATGCACTGCGTTTGGTGCCTGGCTATCCTTCGCCGGAAATTAAAGTAATTCTGCTCCAATGCCGCCCCTTGACGCAGCGGGCTGATGCTGGTCCTGTGCCCATTCCACACGATATTCCTGAGAATAAATTGTTGTTTCGGGGACATTATTTGATTCCTGATGGCAAGGTGGAAGGGATTCGTTACCTCATTTATGTTGATCCGGTTATGTACAATAAGGCCCCATCCAATACGGTACGCTTAGAATTAGGTCGGGCAGTTAGCCGGTTAAACAAACGGTTGGAGCATGAATCATTTGTCTTGTTGGGGCCTGGGCGATGGGGTAGCGCTAATATTGACCTGGGAGTGAAGGTCACTTATGCCGATATTCACAATACGAAGGTGTTGATTGAAATGGCCACCCCCGATGGGACAGATGTGCCTGATTTGTCTTATGGCACCCATTTTTTCCAGGATTTAGTTGAGGGGGGGATTTATTCTCTCCCGTTGCATCTGGATAAACCGGGCAGCTGCTTTAATTGGGAATTTTTCCGCCAAACCCCGAATCAATTGGCTTTTCTTTCACCCCAGGATGCGGAGTTAGCTGACTATTTGCGGGTGATTGATATGACGGCGGTGCTGCCTAGTGCCCGTGTTTCTATTTTGATGAATGGGGAAGAGGATGTCGCGGTGGGGTTTATTCAGGCCGGCCATTGGCGTGTTGGGTCTAAAAATGAGGTGTCGGTGTCTATGTTTTAGGGTAAGGCGGATGACGAAGGGCAAAAACGCCGCCTCTGTCCTTATTTTCGTAGGGCGGGGGGTAAGTATCTTCTCAATAAGTTGGGGCGAACCTTCGGAAGGTTTTTGTCGTGGAAAAGCTCTTGGATCAAACCTTCCGAAGGCTACACCTTTTACTGAGATGTTACGGAGTGGGGGTGACAATAAAAAAGCGTTCCGGTAAAGGAACGCTTTTTGTTTGGCTGCGGGACCTGGATTCGAACCAAGACTAAGTGAGTCAGAGTCACCCGTTCTACCATTAAACTATCCCGCAAGATGGGCGGTATTTTAGCATGGGGTGATAACTCTGGCAACCGTATCAAGCTGTGAGTAGGTCAATAATCTGCTGTAAGCGCGTAACGGCGCGGCCGCGTCCCAGAGCATACAAGGATTCAAACAGTGGCGGAGACACTTCCTGCCCGGTAACCGCCAACCGCATCACTCCCAGGAATGGTCCTGCTTTGCCATTGCTGCTGTGCTTCTCTCCAATCTGCCGTAACCCCTCAGCCAACCTATCAACGGTGTACGGCTCTACCGTTTCGATAAAGGTGAGAGCCTCCCGGAACGCGGCCGCGCCCTCTGGCAGCTGCTTGTGAACTAGCTGGTCTGGGGTCAGGCTAAGGGGCTGTTCGGCAAACAGGAATTGGAGAAAGGGAATAGCATCAGACAGCCGTTTGAGACGCGGCCGCAAAGCTGGGGTCACCGCCAACAACGCCTCACTGTTCACCTCATACCCGGCCCCGTCCAAAAACGGTTTCAAGGCTTTAGCCAGATCGAGCGGCTCCATCTCTTGAATATACAATCCATTCAGCCAATCTAATTTGCTGTAGGGCAGCCGGGAAGGGGCCGGGTTCACATCTTCCAGGCGGAACCGGGCCACCGCCGAAGCTAGAGTGAACTTTTCTTCATCAGAGCCAGACTGCCACCCCACATTGGCCAGGAAATTATTGACCGCCTGGGGCAGATAACCTGCTTCCTGGAACTCCTGCACCTTCACCAATACCTGGGAGCCATCATCATTAAACGCCTGGGTGCGTTTGCTTAATTTCCCTTTGCCGCTGGGGTTGAGGATGACCGGCAGATGGCCCAGTAACGGCATCGCCCAGCCAAAAGCAGCATACAGGTTGACATGCAGCGGCGCGGTGCTGATCCATTCATCAGCCCGCATGATGTGGCTGATTTGCATGAAATGGTCATCTACGACGTTGGCCAGGTGGTAGGTGGGCAGGCCGTCTGATTTGAGCAGGATATTATCTTGCACCTGTTGGTTGGGGAAGCGGATTTGCCCCCGAATGGCGTCGTGAAAACTGGTTTCCCCTTCTAATTTCATCTTGAAGCGGATAACATAGGGAATCGCGGCCGCTTCTTTGGCCGCCACTTGTTCTGGGGTTAAGGTGCGGCAGCGGCGATCATAGCCAATGGGCAGCTTATTCTCCTTCTGATATTGGCGCATTGTGTCCAACTCTTTTTCCGTGCAGAAACATTTGTAGGCGTGATCATGCTCCAACAGCCAGTTAGCCCACTGTTGGTACAGGGCCGCCCGCTGGGTCTGGATATATGGGCCATACGCCCCGCCGATGTCTGGCCCTTCATCCCAATCCAGCCCTAACCAGCGCAGCCCATCCATAATGGCTTCAACTGCGCCAGGCACCGTCCGTTTCTGATCGGTATCTTCAATGCGTAGGATAAATGTGCCCGCGTGTTTGCGAGCAAACATCCAATTGAACAAAGCGGTACGCGCCCCGCCAATATGCAAATATCCGGTTGGGCTGGGGGAAAAACGAACACGAACGGTCATGGGTACCTCGGTGGGGGAGTGAGATTGAGAGATTGAGAAAACTGATGAGCGAGGGAGCGGGAGAGTTATGTACTCGCAAACTCGCAGACTCGCATCCATTATACCGTTCCCTACAGGCATGATAAAATTTGCTCTTATGATCACCAATCTACTTTTTGGTATGGGGTTTGCTTTTACCGCCGTGGGGCAGCCGGGGCCGCTGCAAATTTTCTTTTTGTCCCAGGCGTTATTGTTGGGCTGGCGGCGCACAGTTATTGCGGCTATCACCCCCATTCTCAGCGATGCGCCGATTATTGCCCTGGTGCTGCTGGTGCTGACCAGTTTGCCCGGTTGGGTGCTGAGTATCATCCAAGTGGGGGGCGGGCTGTTTATTTTGTACCTGGCGGTGGGGGCGTGGCGGACGTTTGTAACGCGTAAGGATGTGGGCACGGAGGTCGCGGCCGCGTCCATCCCCCTCACCACCACCCGTCAACTTTTAGGCAAAGCTGTGACCATCAACCTGCTCAACCCGGCCCCATTCATCTTTTGGGGCACCTTTCTCGGCCCCCGGCTGCTTGAAGCGTGGGCCATTCATCCAACTCATGGGTTGGCTTTTTTGATCGGGTTTTACGGCACTTTTGTGCTGGGGTTAGCTCTGATTATCATTGTTTTCGGCAAAACTGGGCAGATCAGCCCCCGAGTAAACCGGGTGATGGGAGGAATTGCCGCGGCCGCGCTTTTTGGCTTTGGTTTGTACCAACTATTCATCGGTCTGAGCAAGCTGATTTAGGAGTGGGGGCTGAGGAGTGAAGATTGAGTTCCACAACTTCCCCGTATTCCCTCCGTATTCTATGCTATAGTTATAGCCGCCATGAGCAAACGTAAATCATCTTCACGCAAAAATAGTGCCGATCTGGTTGGGCAAATGATTGGCAAATTTGAGATTACCGCCTCTCTGGGTGGGGGAGGGATGGCTGAGGTATACAAGGCGTACCAACCCTCGCTGAACCGGTATGTGGCGATTAAGGTGATTCACCCCTTTTTGGCCAAAGAAGCTGAATTTATCACCCGGTTTCAGCGGGAAGCCCAAAATGTGGCTGCCTTGCGCCATCCCCATATTGTCCAGGTGTATGATTATGATGTAGATGAGGGGCGGCCCTATATGGTGATGGAGTTTATTGATGGTCCTACCTTGAGCGGTCTAATGGCCCAAAAGATGGCGGCTGGGGAGCTATTTTCTTTAGATGAGGCGATTCGGATTGTAAGGGATATTGGGGATGCCCTGGGGTATGCCCATGAGCAGGAGATGATCCACCGGGATGTGAAACCGGCCAATGTGATGCTGGACAGCCGCGGCCGCGTCGTACTCACTGATTTCGGCCTGGCCAAGCTGGTTACAGATAACCGACTCACCGCCACCGGCACCGTCATGGGCACCCCGGCCTATATGTCCCCGGAGCAGTGCAAAGGGATGGCCGGAGATGGCCGTACCGATATTTACAGCCTGGGGGTTCTCCTCTATGAACTGACCACCGGCCATCTTCCCTTCCAGGCCGATACCCAGGTAGGGTATATCGTAAAGCATGTCACTGAACCCCCCATTCCCCCCCGTTCAGTTGCCCCCCACCTGCCTGATTGGTTAGAAGCGGTCATCCTGAAAAGCCTGGCCAAGGAAGTATTGGACCGCTACCAGAGTGCCACAGACATGGTGGCCGATTTGGCCGGGCAGCAGACGCCAATTCTGGCTGCGGCCGCGACCATCGTTCCGGCCCGCCCCATCCGACCTGCCGACCCGGATGCTACAGTGGTTCAAGCCCCATCCACCCCTGGCCGGGGAGCCATGCCGGATTTAACGGTGATTCAGGCTGAGGTGCAAAAGGGGATTGACCTGGCAAAACCGGTAATTGAGACCCAGTGGGAGAAGGTCAGTGTGCGAGGGATGGAGTTGGCGGAGCGGGTGAAGGACCGGTTACAAACCCGGTTAGAGCAGGCGGCGGCGAGTGCGGCCGCGTCCAAGCGTAAACTCGTCACCATACTCGTCGCCAACACCAACAAGCATCTCCAGGCTATGCCGGATCATCCCATCTGGAAGCTGTTTACCGAGGCCATCGTGAATGAAGGGGGAACTCTAGTCAATCGAACCGACAACGGCTTCATCGCTACCTTTGATACCCCCACCAGTGTGCCCGAACTGGCCCCTCGGCCCATCAAAACCACCCTGGCTATTCGCCAAAAAACGCCCCAGATTCGCACCATCATGCCTGATTTTAAGATTCGGTTCGGTCTGCATACCGGCTTTGTGCCCTTACAAGAGATCAGCGGCGAAACCTTGCTAACCGCTCAATACGTTGGGCGGGCCGCCCCACCAGAGAGTATTCTCATCTCTCAATCTACCCATAATCTGCTTGCCGACCAATTTCCTACCGAACCCATTTCCCCCATCCAGTTGACAGAGGACAAGACAGTCAAGGTCTATGTCATAGCTGTGTCTGGAAGCAATACGCAGTGAGCCGCAGATGCTGCCTTTACAGCCGCTGACCACGAACAACCAACTGCTAACGGCTAATCAAGCCTACCCACTATGCTCCAAATAGCTATTATCGGTGATATTCATCACCATTTTAACCAGGCTGATCTGACCTATTTCAACCAATCAGCTTATGATTTGATCTTATGTGTGGGGGATTTGGCCAACTGGCGGCCGCGGCCAGCCTTGTCTGTCGCCCGCCTGTTGGCTCAGCTAGAGAAACCGGCCCTGTTTATTCCGGGCAACCATGACGGGGTGACAGCCTGGCAGCTTCTGGCTGAGGTGAAAGAGTGGCCCTGGCTGGCCCGGCTGGCCTCCTGGGGCCAAGAGCGGCGAGTGCGAGCTTTGCATGATGCGCTTGGCCCATTGTTTTGGGGAGGATATACGGCGCATACCTTTGGGGCGGGGGAAGATGAGGTGACGGTGATCACGGCGCGGCCGCACGCCATGGGGGGGTCTGCGCTCAGTTTTGCCCCGTACCTGGCCCGGCAATATGGGGTGCATTCTCTGACGCAATCGGCGGAGAGAATGATGCGCTGTGTGGACGCGGCCGCAAGCCAGCAGCTTATCTTTTTAGCTCACAACGGCCCCACTGGCCTGGGGGATCAAGCTACCGATATTTGGGGGTGTGATTTTCGCCCGGCGCAAGGAGATTTCGGCGACAAAGATTTGCGTATAGCCATTGATTATGCTCGCCAGCAAGGAAAACGGGTCTTAGCTGTCATTGCTGGGCACATGCACCAACAAACGAAAAATGGGCAAATCCGCCCCTGGTACAGTCAGCAAGACGGCATCTCTTACCTTAACCCGGCTCGTGTTCCCCGTATTTTCCGTCAGGGCAAAAGCCAGGTGCATTACTACCTCTCTCTAACCTTGAACCAGCAAACCCTCACCGCGGCTGAACAATATATACCAGGTATGATCTCACGCCATCACTATACCTGATGCCGCTGGCGGTAAACAGCAATCTGATCACGCACGACCTGACGGCTGAGAAGAACGGTGTTGACCGGAGCAGCGAGAGTTTGCTCCAATTGGGCCGGCATATTGTTGGCTTTGGCGGCGATTGTGCCCGCTTTGGCCAGAGCATTATCGCGTATAGGTTGGATCAGGCGAGCCTGAATGGGCAGGGCGTGGTTGTTGTCCCGCTTGAACCAGCCATTCATTGGCTGTACCGCCGTCTGGCGCAGCCCGGCGATGGTGGTGGGGGTCTCTTGCAGCAGCGGAGTAAGCGCAGACATGACGTTAGACGCTTTGCGCCCCATGCCGAAGGGCAGCCATTTGAGAATGTCTTGGAACCATTGGTTGAGCAGATCAAAAAAGCTGCCCACAGCTTCAACAGCTTCTTTAAGGAATGTTTCGACCCCTTGATAAAAGGTTTCCAGCCGGGTGGCCTGCTGCTCCAGCCAGGTACGCCCACTTTCGATGAGAGGGACATCCCGCTCCAAATCTTGTAGTACCGAACGGCCGGCGGCAATCGCTTCTTCCAGGGTAGGAATATCGGCGACTAAATCGCGGATGGTGCTGTTCATACTGGTCAGACCGCCGCTGATGACCTGGCTCAAATCTATGCCGTCTAACTGATCGTATAGAGCCACGAGACCAGCCAGGATACCAGCCCGGTTGTTGGCTTCATCTAATTGCAGGCGCAGGTTTTGGATCGCGGCCGCGTTGTTACCATCCGCTCCGTTAATGGCGGCAATTTGCCGGTTGGCCGCATCCAGGGCCGCTTGCAGGCGCACATTTTCCGCCTGGGCCGTCACCAGTTGAGCCATCAGTTCGGAGTAGGTGGTGGGGTCATACACCGGGTTGTTGATGACTCGTGGAGCTGAGACGACGGGTACGGTCTGGGCAGCGGTTTCCCCCTGCCCTTTAAGCCAGGCTGCGCCAGCCCCAACGGCAGTCGCGGCCGCGGCCGTGGCCATTACCGCCTGAATAAATCCCCGTCGGGAAATACCATCATTAAGCATCTCATTCGTCATATTGCACCTCCGTGAATACAGTAAGCAGTGTGCAGTAAATCGTGAACCGTAAGCAGTTGGACAACCTTTGCGCCAGGTTGTCACACTTTCCGATAGCTTGTAAGGACCAACTTTTAGGTTTTACAAACAGCTACCCAGAGTACCGCTAATCGTAAATCTAAAATCTTCAATCGTAAATGGGATAGCTGCCTCAATTCCCGGGCTTTGTATACCCAAACCGCTTAAGCTGCCGCTCATTTTGCCGCCATTTTGGCTCTACTTTTACCCACAGTTCCAGGAAAACAGGCCCTTCGACCAGTTGTTCGATGGCTTTACGGGCTTCGGCCCCGATTTGTCGCATCTGCTCCCCTTTTTTGCCGATGATAATCTTCTTGTGTGTGTCTCGCTCGACAAAAATAGTGGCCTGAATATATACCGCCCCTTCCTCACGCTCCTTGAATTGGTCAATTTGCACTGCCGTTCCATAAGGCAGTTCATCCCGAAGCTGCACAAAAATTTGCTCCCGAATCATCTCCCCGGCAATATCCCGCACAAACAGGTCAGTAGCCTGGTCCGCCGGGAAGTAACGCGGCCCCAGGGGCAGCCCTTCGACCAATTTGGTCAGCAGCATCTCACAATTTAGGCCGGTGAGAGCGGAAATGGCGATCCAACTGGCGTCGGGGAGCAGAGTTTTGTACGGTTCGATTTTGGCTGGCAGGGTGATGGGGTCAAGCAGATCTATTTTGTTGAGAACCAGGACAATTTTTGTTTCTAGGGATAACCGCTTTAACTGGTCAGCAATGTCTCGCTCCAGGCCGCCGGGGGATTCTGTTGCCTCAACCAGCCAGAGAACAATGTCGGCATCGCTGAGGGTTTCCAGGGCGGTCTGTTTCATAAACTCATCCAGTTTGTGGCGCGGTTTGCCGATGAGGCCAGGGGTGTCCACGAACACCATCTGGTAGCCCGGTTCGGTGATGATGGCGAGTTGGCGGATGCGGGTGGTTTGCGGCCGCGGACTGGCAATGGCTATCTTTTCCTGCATAAACTGGTTAATCAGGGTACTCTTACCCACATTGGGCCGCCCCACTACTGCCACATAACCAGAGCGATGATCCTCTGGTATCTGGTCAAACTCATCATCGTGGGGCATCGTTACGGGTTCATTCATCGTTTGCCGTCTCCTATAAATTGACTTAAACTGTTCTTGAGTGCCTATGACCGGGGAGCAACAGATGAAGCCATTCGATATTGTCAATAGATATGGACTAATCCTTGGTTATGGGTTATCAGGGTTAACCGCCATTATCCTGCCGCTTCTCCTCTGGAGTTTCCCTTCACGGTTTATCAGCAACACCTATGGTAAGCAGCAAGAGCTGTTTGAACTGTTCAGCCTGGTAATGGTGGTTTTTCTGGCTGGCTGGGCTATGTGGCAAATCCGGCGGCGGCCGCCAGCTTCTACCTGGCTGCCGCTGGGATTGATGGTTTTAGTTGGCGGCCAATATTTGCTCTTGCTCAACGAATACAGCCATAAATCCTGGGATTACCTCTGTTATGAGAATGCGGCCCAGGCCATCCTGGAGAACCAAAACCCTTATACTGATACGCCAGAACGGTGTTACCTATACCCACCACTCCTGGCGCAGACGTTTGCGGTGGCCTGGCAAGGGGTACAACCGTTCAGCTTTCCCGCTCCCCATTGGCACGTTGTTTTTTATCTGTACCAGGTGGGGCAGTTTTTTCTTATTTTAGCCGCTTTTTGGTTTTGTTACCGGTTGGCCCTAAAAATAGGGTTTTGGCCGGTTCCGGCGGCTCTGCTTATTACCACCCTTTTTGTTCTCAATAATCCTCTGGTACGAACTCTGCGCCATAACCAGCTTAATTTATGGATGCTGGGGTTGATTTTGGCGGGGATGTTGTGGCTGCCTCGGCGGCCGCTTTGGGCCGGGTTGGCGGTGGCCCTGGCGGTTCATCTTAAGCTGTTTGCGCTGGTGCTGCTGCCAATCTGGCTGCTTAAAAAGCAGTGGCGGGGCCTGGTGGGTGCCGGGGGGGGGCTGCTGCTTTTGCTGTTGGTGCAGACGGGGTGGGGGCGGTATTGGATCGTTTGGGAGCAGTTCATTACCTATTACAATGCCCAACCGTTGAACCGGTTCATCCGGTTCCGCAATAACAGCCTGCGTAGTGTTGTTTTTAACACGCTGCGGACAATGCAATTGGGGTTAGACCAGGAACTGACCCAGACTATTGGTACTGTTGTTGTCTTTATCTTGACCCTATTGGTCGCTCTCTGGTTGCTGTACCGGTTTTGGCAGCGGGAGCAGGGGAGTTTAACTCGTGAGATGCAGATGATCGGTCATTCGTTGGATGGGTTGGCTTTTGTCTTGATAGCCGCACCCATTACCTGGGAGCATCATTATGTTTTGGCCCTGCCGCTGCTGGTGTGGGGGTTTGCCCAACGCGGCCGCGAGGCGTTTGGGTGGATGGTCGCGGCCGCGTTTCTGATGGTAGGCATCCCTACCTTTGACGTATTTCCCTTGAGTTTTCACCAATTGGCTGGGCTGCTGCTCTGGCTTTATCTTACCTCGCCACACCATACCCTGCGCCCCGTCAATCAATTCCCACTGTAACTTACGGGAATAACTCCTCAAAATATTCCCGGCTCTGGCGAATTTCTGCATCACTTTGGGCGGGGTTGGCCTGAATGACCACACATTTGAGCCGGGTTTGTTTGAGGGTTTCGGCCCAGGCCGCCCATTCCGCGGCCGCGGGCGCACAAACCATCTCCCCCTCTAAATCATAGGCATAAGCCACCGCTGCCCGCTCACCGGCCGCTTGCAGCCACTCCGCCAATGTGCCCCGTTGGATGGCCCGGCGCACATCCATAGCCCAGCCAATACCTAAATCATAGGTTATCTTTTTAATCCGGTCTGCGCTGTTGCTCAAGTGGATGCCTAGCCAATGGTTATAATTTTGCATGGCCATTGTCATTTGCCGGTTGACCGTTTGGGCCCAGGTTTCATCATACCCTTCAATCATAGGCGGGGAGTTTTGGTCGTTCAGGTAGCTCTCAAAGTTGATTTCACTGGTGAACAGATCGGCCGGTTTGACGACAAAGACGCGGGCATTGAGAATCCCCCCAGCCCCGGCCGCTCCTATGAGAATATCTTTGCGGGCCCGCTCAAAAAACATCTGCTCCTGGGTGAGGGGTACGCTGGTATATGACCAGACTGCCAGCCCTAATTCATCTAGCTGCCGCTTGAGGTCACGGTAAAAACGGACATTGGCTTTACGCTTGTAACCGTAGCCAAATTCATGGTTGAGCAGGTTGATTTCTACATGACGAAAACCGAGCGCGGCCGCACGTTCCAGCGCATCCGGAGTATTATGGCCTAAAGAGGCGGTGCTAATGGCGATGTGCATAAAAATAGTTCCTCATAAAATTAAGATAGGTTGAAGGGCCGGTTTAGAGTTGACAGGTTTGGGTAAACCTGTCAACTCTGAGCTTACTACTCATCCCGCCCGGTAATCCGCTTCAACTCCCGCAATGTTAGCTCAACCCGTTCATCTCGTAAAACGGGCAGCCGGGTGCGGGTGCGGCGCAGTTGGTTCAAATCCAGCTTGGCCGTGACCAAAGCATCTTCATAATAGGGGCCTTGCACCAGTTGTTTCCCCTCTGGATCAAAGATAGTAGCCCCGCCCCAAAAACTGACCCCATCTTCAAACCCAGTGCGGTTGGTGTGTAAAACAAAGTTGGTGAAGATGCTGGCATATGCCTGGTTGATATGTTCCACCCATTTTGCGCTGCCAATTTTTTGCTCTGTAGCAATGCCGCGTCCTGGGGAAGCTGAGGTAAGGATGAGAATGTCAGCCCCATCAAGCCAAAGCAGGTATGGAGGGCTGATGTGCCAGAAATCTTCGCAGATGAGAATCCCCATGCGGCCGAAGCGGGTGTCAAAGGCCCGCACGGCGTCCCCCAGGGCGAAATAACGACCTTCGTCAAACATGCCGTAAGTGGGCAAGTACACTTTGCGGTGTAGGTGAACCATTTCGCCGTGGGAGAGGTACGCGGCCGCGATGTGAAACTTTTGCCGCTTATCCATCTCCACAAACCCCACCACCAAATCTAAATCTCGACTGGCATCCAGCAGCTTGCCAAAAATCGGGTCTCGGTGGCTGGGGCGCAGGGCAACGGTGTATGCCAGATCATGCAGCCGGTAGCCGGTGAGGGAAAGCTCCGGGAAAATGAGCAACTCTACCCCCTGGTCGGCGGCCTGATTGATCGCTTGCAGGTGCATCTCCAGGTTAGCCTGGATGTCACCCAGTTTGGGGTTAAGTTGGGAAAGGGCGACTTTGAGTTTCATAGGCGACTCCGGTGGAAGTAGGGATGAGGACTGAGGGATGAGGACTGAGGTATGAGAAATGGGGAGAGTGTAAACTCGCTACTGGTTACTCGCCACTCGCTATTTTCAACCTAAACTTACGGCCGAACAGCACCTTACACAGCACCTTACAACGCAACTGCTTGTACAGAAAGCAAGAACTGTTCCACAGATGACCCAGATTGGCACCGATGGCTTAAAAATCTGTGTCCATCTGTGACATCTGTGGATAAATCTTTTCTGGCTTGTTGAGGCCAGGATGTGGCTTATGGGTTATTCCTTGCCAGAAAAGGATGAGGCCAGCCAGGATCGCGGCCGCTAACACCCCAACGATCAAATTATTCATCAGACTAGACTGGGGAGTATGGCGCACTGAAAATTGGAATGAGCCAGAAACCGTGTGATTATCGGCCGATAAGGTCAGCCATTGTACCGTATATGTGCCATCTTCCAACTGGGGCAGCGCGGCCGCGAGTTCATGCGGGTTCTCTCCTGGCGGCCGCAGGGTGACATCGGCTATCTGCCGAAACTGCTGGTCATACAGGGTAATACCCCCATTGGCGGGCGGCTCGCTGAAAGTAAGACGGATTTCTGTAGGCGACTGGCTGAGGGTTTGCCCGGCGGCTGGGTAACTGTGGCGAAGTTCATTATGGGCGGCAAGGGGGTGCGGCCGCAGGAGCAGCCAGAACAGCAGCAGGAGCGAGAGTAAGCGTGAAACGTGAAGCGTGAAACGTGATACGTGAAGCGTGATAGGTGATGGGTGACGAGTGATGTTCATCGGTTAGGTCTCTGGCAATACCTGGGTTAGCCCATCTATTAGCTCTTGGGGGGAAACTGGCCCGCCTAGCACCACCGCCACCCGCCCATCCTTGTCTAAGACAAACGTCCACGGTTCACTGGGCAGCCCCCATTCAGCCACTTCATCGGCCGGCACCAATGGGTTAAAGGTTTTGTAAATTTCCAGGTGAATAAAATTCGCCTGATCCCCTACCTGGCCGTACACCGTTTCTACCGCCTTGACCACCGGAGCGCAGATAGCCGTCTGGCAAAAGGCCGGGGTGGAGAAGGTGATAACCGTCGGTTTGCCGGAGTCCAGGGCCTCAGCGACGGTCATCTGGTATAAGGCCGGGATAGGGTCTTGCCCAGAGGTGAGCAGGGAGATGTCGTTGTGGGTGGACAGGGTGCGGTTTTGGCTAGCTGGCGGCCGCGTTCCTACCTCAGGTACCTGGCTTTTTTCAGCTACAGCAATCACAAATTGGGTTGTGGTTACGGCGCCATTGGCCAGGGTGACGGTGGCCCCAAACCCCCAATTACCTGGTCGGGGAATCTCCGGGCGGATCACCCAATAGGGGACGGCATAATCGTTGTAGCCAGTGGCGGCCCCCTGCCACACCTCTAATGGCGGCTCCTGGCTCAGGTCAAATAGTTGAATGGTGACCGCCTGGGCTGTCGCCACGACGGTCGGCCCATCATACAGGACAAAAGGCACACGCGGCCGCCCCACAGCAAAATCATCGGTGACGACAAACGTTTGTAAAGATGAGGCCCCTTCAATCTGGATGGGCGTATCTGGGGGAGTGTCGCGGCCGCACCCTGCCAACATTCCCAGCAGCAACAAAATCCAGACCCAAAACAGCCGCTTTGGCCACGAATTATGGGAATTAACACCAATTTTTTCTTTGTCAAACATCATCATACCTCTCAGTTAAGCCAGGTTCCCTCAAGCCCTCTCAGGTCGCCATCCCCGCCAACTCTCCGCCAAACTCACCACCCCTACCAGCCCAAACCCGATAGTACAGAGGGCAAAGAAGAAGATGGGGCCGTAGGTGTGATGGTGTAAGGAGATGAGCAGCCCGGCGGCCGCATACAAAGCCAGCCCCAGTTCCCAGAGGACAATGGTGTCAAAAGGAAGCTGGTACGCGGCCGCACCCTGTCCCCCTTTGGGAGTGCGGATAAACGGATGGTTTTGCCCCACAACCGCCTGAATAATTCCCCGGCTAATAGCCGGGGCCAGACCAATAGCCACCACAATCAAAGTTAGTAGATGGTACAGCGGCCGCTCTTGCCGTCGGTGCAAAATCGTTTGGGCCAGCAAAAACAGCACCGGCTGGCTCATGCCCACCACCCCAAAGAATACATACCCTGGGGGGAAACGGTATTGTACATAAATCAGGGGTAGTAGAGCCAACAGCAGCACAATTAACAGCAGGCTGCTGACATAAGCGGACATAGAAAGCATCGCATAGCCACGCCCTACCCCCGCTTGTTGGGGATAACGGAGCATCTGCCCCCCATATTTGAGCAGGCATTGGATTGAGCCTTTGGCCCAGCGGGCTTGCTGATTTTTATAAGCCGAAATACTCGTCGGTAATTCGGCCGGGGCGGTTACATCTGATAAAAAGCGGAACTGCCACCCCTTGAGGACGGCGCGGGTACTCAGACATAGATCTTCACAAACCGTATCATCCTGCCATCCTCCGGCCTCTTCTAAACAAGTTCGCCGCCACACCCCCCCAGAGCCGTTAAATTTAGGGAAATAGTTAGCCCGGAAACGAACTGCCTGGTCAATGGCGAAATGTTTATCTATGGCGATAGCCTGAGCCGCTGTCAGGGGGGAGTGGCTCCGATTGAGATGATCCCAGCGCACTTGAATCAACCCCAAAGATGGCTCTTGCTCCAGGTGGGGAAGGGTCAGCCGCAGAAAATCGGGCTGGGGCAGAAAATCAGCATCGAAAATGGCGATGTACTCCCCGTTGGCCTGGGTCATTCCATTTGCCAGGGCCCCAGCCTTGTACCCTTGCCGATTGGCCCGGTGGTGCAGGCTGATATTGAGGCCGTACTGTTGATGGTGGGTTACTCGTGCGGCTGCCAACGTCGTCGTCTCATCGGTCGAATCATCCAACACCTGAATTTGCAGCCGGTCTGGAGGGTAATCCAGGGCTGCGGCCGCGTCAATCAGCCGCTCCACCACATATCGTTCATTAAAAACAGGCAGTTGTACCGTCACTTTCGGCCACACCGTCGGAGGGGTGGGGGCGGGCAGCTGCTGCTGGCGGTGCTGCCAATAAACAGCCAGGGTAAACAGCCCCAACAGGCCATAGATAGAGAGCGCGGCCGCGGCCGCGAAATAAATGAAACTCAGCCAGGTTATCATAAATAGAAAGTGGGGTGGGGGTGGAAAACGAGTAGTTAAGAAGCGAGCAGTGGGTGGTTAAAGTGTTCAGGAAAAGTTTTTGGCGTCTATGGGTTATTATCCAATGTGTTACCAATCGTAAATCTAAAATTGTCAATCGTAAATGTTGCAACGGTCAACAGCTAACTGCTTACTGCCCACTATCAGCAGAATGGGTCAGCGTCTTAACCCGTTTGTTAAAGGTACTCCGGGGAATCAGGACCCGTCGTTGGCAGCCCAGACACACCAGACCGATATCTACGCCAATCCGTACGACACGCCATTCATAGCTGCCGCAAGGGTGGATTTTACGCATTCGGACCACATCGCCCACTTGAACATCAGGAATCATAACCATAGATTATAGCACTATCTGCGGCCGCGATTGAAGCCACCCTTTTCCTTAGCTCCATCTGAGAGTTAGATTAAATTTGGATAAATGAGACGAAAGGCTTAAAATAGTTTCATCTCTCATGGTGCGCTTGGGTAAATGTGAATCAACCTGTAATAAGGCTAGGTTGCTTATTTAGGTATTGAGTAAATCAAAGGGTTATCAGGAGATAAGAAAACCAAAAATCTGACGAATGTTTTATCCCAAGCGTTATCTGTAAACTTGAACCGTTCGCCGATTACACCTGATAACCCCAGGCTATACAAGGAGTAGAAAATGAAACGTAGAACCTTAATCCTGGCAACCGTGATAGCCGTCACCCTTTTGGCTGTGGCGGCCGCTATCTATGCCATCCCCCCTTGGAGTGAAAACTTTGATTCTTATGCCAACGGCACATCTATGCACGGTGTCGGCGGCTGGGCCGGCTGGGACAACAGTCCCGCTTATACTGGCCTCGTCACCAACGCCCAGGCCCGCAGCGGCCCCCATTCGGTAGCCATTGCCCCCACTACTGACCTGGTACGGACATTCACCGGGTATACCTCTGGTGTTTATGATGTTATCGCCTGGACCTATGTGCCATCCACCTCTACCGGCGATCAATATTTCATTCTGTTGAACACCTACAACCATGGTGGTCCTTACGCCTGGTCTACCCAACTGCTTTTCAATCAGGCCACCAACATGATTGAAACCAATTTTATGACCTTCACTGGTTCTGCCCCGTTGATTGAAGATGCCTGGGTAGAGCTGCGAGTGCGGGTGAATCTGGACACCAACATTCAGACCCTCTATTACAATGGGGCCCAATTTGCCACCGGTAGTTGGAGTAATGGGACGAACCCCCCCGGTGTAGTCAATATTGCGGCGATAGATTTGTTCAGCAATGGGGGTTCCACCATTTATTATGATGATATTGCCATTGTTGATGCCAGCCGCTCCGTGGCTGTCAACAAAACAGTCAGCACCGATAATAGCTGTGGGGTGAGCAATAACATCACGGCTCCCTACAACTCCCAAGTTACCTACTGCTACCAAATTACCAACACTGGTAATGTCACCTACGATACCCATATGGTTGTAGATGATCAGTTAGGCACGGTGCTGCCAACGACTAATTATCTATTGGCTCCTGGTGCATCCTTTGCCTTCACGGTTACCACTATGTTTACGGAAGAAACAGTGACCAATGTGATGACCTGGACCGCCTGGCTGACCAATACGGCGATTATCACCAGTGGTAGTGCCAGTGCCACCGTGACCGGTCAACCCACGGACGTTGTATTGACCAGTTTTGGTGGGGGGAATGTGGCCCCGTGGCTGCTCCCCGCGGCCGCTATGCTGCTTCTCTTGGTGGTAGCCGGGTTTATGGTCCTGCGCCATCGTGAAGAAGCGTAATAACCTTCTTGCCCTAACTAAGTTTGTGCCTTAACCTGAAAGGGTGTTCCACCATTGGAACACCCTTTTTTGTTGGTTCTATTTGTTTGCCTGAGTTGTGTTATACTGAACGCCATTCTGTACGTAATTGTCCCCAAATAAGTCTGGCACATCTCAAGTTAAGGAATAAGACGAAGATGTTATTTTTTCTGAGCGGCAATTTTGACCTGATACAGTTTATCTGTTTTATCGTCGTGGCTTTCTTTGCCTTTGCTTACCATGAACTGGGACATGCCCTGGTAGCCAACTATTTGGGTGATCCCACCCCACGCCAGCATGGGCGTATGACCTTAAACCCATTTCCTCATATCAGTCCAGTGGGGATGATTATGTTGATTTTGATTGGATTTGGCTGGGCCGTCACGCCGATTAATCCCCAGATGATGCGTGGCAACCCCCGCACGGCCCACGCTATTGTGGCTATCGCCGGCCCCGCCTTCAACTTGATTATGGCCGTTCTATTTGCTATTCCTATCCGTATCATTATGGTTGGGGCGGGGTTCGGATTCTCCCCCTTGGCAGCATTACCAGAACAGACAGCCAATATCATTATGACCTTTCTTTTTATTGGCGTGAATCTCAATCTATTTCTCATTGGGTTTAACCTGCTGCCCATCCCCCCCCTGGATGGCTTCTGGGTGCTGCGCGGCCTTTTGCCCCCGGAAATGGCTTATCAGATGGATCGCTTGCTGCCTTATGGGATGATGATTTTCTTGCTGGTTATTTTTATCTTGCCTCGCCTGGGTATAGATGTTTTTGGTCTCATTCGGGGGATTACTACCCCTATTTTTTATCTATTGACCGGATTCTAAAATCGTCAATCGTCAATCGTCAATTGTAAAGGGTATGGTTCAGCGGATTTATTATCGGTTATGGCAATTTTGGCAGATTGTAAGGGCGCGGCCGCTTTCCCCTTCCGCCCATTCCCATATTGCCACACTCCTTAACCCAGTCGAACAAACCTTGTTTGCCCGTTTTTCGCCCGCCGATCAGGCTCACAGCTACCGGGTTATGCGGCTGCTTGAGCAGCATGGACACAATGAGCCACCCCTGCTTGCGGCCGCGCTCCTGCATGACATCGGCAAAACTCAGGTTCATCTCTCCTGGGGGGACCGGGTGATCGTTGTCATAGGGGTGTTGGCTGGGCGCACCATTTACACCCGCTGGGGAGAAGGGGAAGCTCACGGGTGGCGCAAAGGCGTTGTCGTTCGGGTGCATCATCCTCATTGGGGGGCGCAAATGGCCGAGGCGGCCGGCAGCCATCCCCTCACCGTGACCCTTATCCGCCGCCATCAGGAAAAACTATCCCCCGATGCGGCCGCAACCCATGAGAATAATCTACTGCGGCTGTTGCAATGGGCGGATGATCAGAATTGAGTGAGGAAAGACCAAGAAACTTCTAACCGCCAACTATGCTTTCTTTATCTGAAAAACAAACCAAACCAACCTCTAGTTCGGCTGCGGCCGCGACAACGCGCCCGCTCCGCATCTTGATGGTAACCCCTACATCCTTCTTCGCTGACTATGGGGGGCATGTTCGCATCCTGGAAGAAACCCTGGCCTTACAAAGGCTGGGCCATACCGTTACCATTGTCACCTACTACAAAGGCAATGACGTGCCTGGTCTGGATATCCGCCGTACCGCTCCATTACCTTACCGTACCGAATATGAAGTAGGGTCATCTCGCCATAAAATAGCCTTTGATCTCTACCTTTTTTTCAAAGCGTGGCGCGTGGCCTGGCAGATTCGTCCAGACATCATCCACGGGCACATGCACGAAGGGGCATTAATTGGCGGTCTTTTGGCTCGTGCCCTGCGTGTTCCTCTGGTTTTTGATTTTCAGGGCAGCCTCAGCGCCGAGATGGTAGACCATAATTTTCTTAAACCAGGTGGCCTGCCGTACCGCTTTGTTCACCGACTGGAGAAATTTATCTGCCGCCTACCTCAGGCCACACTCACCAGCTCGCTCCGTTCTTCCCGGCTGCTGGCGGAGCAGTTCACCGTGCCTCCAGAGCATATCCACCCTCTGCCTGATTGCGTAGACATCACCCGGTTTGATCCGGCCCGCTTCACCCCAACAGATAAGGAAAGCCTGAGATACCATTTGGGGATCCCCCCCGATCAGCCCATTGTTGCTTACCTGGGCCTGTTGGCCGACTATCAGGGAACACCTCACCTTATCGAAGCGGCCGCTTATTTGCAGCAAAGCGGCCGACAGTGTCACTTCCTCATCATGGGGTTTCCCCATGTAGAGCGGTACCGCACCCTGGCCCAGGCTTATAATGTGGCGGATACCGTTACTCTGACTGGCAAAGTCCCTTACGAAACTGCCCCGTTGTTTCTCTCTTTGGGCGATATTGCTGTTTCGGCCAAAATGTCCAAAACTGAAGGCAGCGGCAAACTCCTCAACTATATGGCTATGGCCCAGCCTATCGTAGCTTATGATACGCCGGTACACCGGGAATATCTGGAGGATTTAGGGGCCTACGCGCCGGAAGGCGATGTGCCTGCCCTGGCCGAAGCGATCTGGCGGTTAGTGCAGGACCCAGCCCATCGCACCCTTTTAGGTCAACAATTACGCCAGCGCGCGGCCGCGCACTACAGTTGGCACACCGCCAGCGAGCAAATCGTCGCCCTCTACCGCCGTTTGACGCCCTAACCCAAACCCGCTATAATTCTCTTTCGCTTATCAACTGGAAATAGACAACGGTACGGCCCATTCCTCAGAGGGAAATCAGCAAACAAGCCAACCCCTGTGAACAGTCCCAACATCTGTTCAAATTTCCGGTGTATAAAGCCAAACAGAGGAGAAATCCACATTTTCTGAACCCAGGTTGAAACTGAGTTAATTCAGGGGTGCAACACATTTGCTCGTTGCACCCCTTTTTGCCGAATTGCTATTTTTTGTCCGTAGATATGATCCATATCTACCACAAGGGAGCAGGTGATATCATATGGCTCGACTGCCCGTTAAAAGCTATGCCCGTAGTAAAGACCCCCTGGAATTGCCTAAACTGATTGACATCCAGCTAGACTCCTTCGATCTTTTCGTCAAAGAAGGGTTGGCTGAACTATTTGAGGAAATCTCCCCCATTATCAGCTTCAATGGCGATTTAGAACTATATTTCCCATCCACCCTACCCAAAGTCAAAGATTTTAATCTGAAATATTGGTTTGGGGAGCCAAAATACAGTGTCGAAGAGTGCGTTGAGCGGGATATGAGCTACGCCGCTCCCTTAAACGTGCAAGCCCTTCTCTACAGCCACGACCAAGACCAACCCATTGTGCAAGACATCTTCATGGGTGACTTCCCCTTGATGACCAATGCGGGGACTTTCGTCATTAACGGCACCGAACGCGTCGTCGTTAGCCAGCTCATTCGCTCCCCTGGGGCTTATTTTGAGGTGCAAGAAGAGCGTACCACGGGCCGCCCCCTGGCTATGGGTAAACTCATTCCCGACCGCGGGGCCTGGATGGAGTTTGAAACCCGCAAAACAGATTACCTGACGGTCAAATTTAACCGCAAACGGACGGTACCTGTTACCATGTTCCTGCGGGCATTGGCCGCCGTAGACGATGGTCTGGGCAACCAGCTAATCAAACAGGGTACCGATGAAGAGCTTCTGGCCCTTTTTGCTGATATTGATACCAACGGGGAACACCGGTATATCCCCGGCAGCATTGAACAAGAGCCGCAGTGGGATCAAGACCGGCCGCAATCAGAGCAGGCCCTCATCGAATTTTACAAGCGCATGCGCCCCGGCGATCCTCCCACTCTGGATAATGCCCGCGAATATTTGATCGAGCAGTTGTTTGACAAACGACGCTATGACGTTGCCAGCGTCGGCCGCTATAAATTAAACAAACGACTTGGTTTACAGCACATCGTTCCCCTTAGCCACCGTACTCTGACCCAACAAGATGTGGTCAACCTGGTACGTCGCATGATCTTGATTAACAACGGTCAAGAAAAACCAGATGATATTGATCACCTGGGCAACCGGCGTATTAAAACGGTTGGTGAACTGCTCCAGGCCAAGCTGCGCGTTGGGCTGCGTCGTATGGAGCGAGTGGTCAAAGAGCGCATGTCTATACGGGAGAGTGATAACGTAACCCCTGTTACCCTGATCAATATTCGCCCGGTGGTTGCGGCCGTGCGTGAATTTTTCGGCAGCTCCCAGTTAAGCCAATTTATGGAGCAGACCAACCCCCTGGCAGAGTTGACCCACAAACGTACCTTATCGGCTCTGGGGCCGGGCGGTTTGCGTCGAGAGCGGGCCGGATTTGAAGTGCGTGACGTTCATCACAGTCATTACGGCCGCATCTGCCCCATTGAAACCCCAGAAGGGCCAAACATCGGTCTGATTGGGCGGTTGGCTTCTTACGGCCGCGTCAACAAATACGGCTTTATCGAAACCCCGTATCGTCGCGTACTCAACCAACTGCCTGGGGATAGCCCCGACCTGCTCGGCCGCGATGCCCTGGATAGTATCATCCATCCCGAAACGGGTGAGATTTTGGTGGAGGCCGGCCAGGCCCTTACGGAAGCAGATTTACAAGCCATCAAAACGGCCGGTATCAGTGAAGTAAAAGTACGCCCCTTCCTCACCGATGAAATTATTTACATGTCGGCTGACGAAGAAGACCATTTCACCATTGCCCAGGCGAATGCCGAAATGGATGAGCGACGGCAATTTTCTGGTAAACGCCTTACCTCCCGGCGGAATCAGGAGTTTCGCTTTTCGGCTGTTGAGCGCATAGATTTCATGGACGTAGCTCCACGCCAGATTGTCGGTGTGTCCGCCTCCCTTATTCCGTTCCTGGAGCATGACGATGCCAACCGCGCTCTCATGGGTTCCAACATGCAGCGACAAGCCGTTCCCCTCATCCGCCCTGATGTGCCAATTATCAGCACCGGGATGGAGCTGCAAGCCGCTCGTAACTCTGGGCAGGTGGTTATTGCCAAAGAAGACGGAGAAGTGATCAGTGTCAGTGGGGATACCGTTGTCGTGATGGGCGCCTCTGGCCCGCTTACCTATGCCTTGCGTAAATACAAACGATCTAACCAAAGTACGGTGGTGGATCAACAGCCAGTGGTTTACAAAGGGCAAATTGTCCGCAAAGATGACATCCTGGCGGATAGCTCATCAACCCGCTTTGGCGAATTGGCTCTGGGGCAAGATGTGGTGGTTGCCTTCCTTTCCTGGGAAGGGGGCAATTATGAAGACGCCATTATTCTCAATGAGCGGCTCATGCGGGATGATGTTTTTACCTCGGTACATATTGAAAAACATGAGGTAGAAGCCCGTGACACCAAATTAGGCCCAGAGGAAATCACCTACGATATTCCTAATGTTAGTGAAGACGCTTTGAAAGATTTGGATGAGCGAGGCATCATTCGGGTTGGGGCCGATGTCAATGAAAATGATATTCTGGTTGGTAAAATTACCCCTAAAGGGGAGAAAGAATTGACCCCAGAAGAAAAATTATTGCGGGCCATTTTCGGCGACAAAGCACGTGAGGTTAAAGATACCAGTTTGCGGCTGCCCCATGGGGCACGAGGTAAGGTGGTAGATGTGCAGGTGTTTACGCGGCAGCATGATCGAGATCTCCCTGCTGGGGTAGAAACAATGGTGCGGGTCAGCGTTGCCCAACGACGTAAAATCTCGGTGGGTGATAAAATGGCCGGCCGCCACGGTAACAAAGGGGTTATCTCCATGATCGTGCCAGAAGAGGATATGCCTTTCCTGCCTGATGGCCGGGCAGTAGACATTCTGCTTAATCCTATGGGTGTTCCTGGACGTATGAATCTGGGGCAAGTTTTAGAGACCCATCTGGGTTGGGCGGCCAATCGGCTTGGCTTCCGTGTTGTCACGCCTGTCTTTGATGGGGCGGATGAATCAGATATCGCGGCTGAACTGGCTCGTGCCTGGCTTACTGATAGGGCCTGGGATGTGGCAACTCATTGGGCGTGGGATTGGCTGGAAGAGATCAATTATGATGCCCAGAACCTGTCTGATGATGATGAGGTGCGTCGCCTGTTCATCTCTGCCTGGCTGGCTGATAAGCCGTATGATCACGAACGGCTGGTGACGGATCATTTTTATGCTCGCCAATCGGTGGCTAAAGAGTGGTTGATAGACCGGGGATATGATGCTAAGGCTATTTTTCCCGAAGAGATTACCGCCCTGGAATATGCTGACTTTAACCCACATGCTGTATCTGCCTGTGTGCGGGAATGGGCCAATCTGATGGTGGAGAAATATGATTTGGCCCCAGAACAGCAGCCCCAGACGGAGGATAGTTGGGAAACAGCGTGGGAAAAGGCGAGCCAGATTACTCTGGCGACGGGCATACCTATTCCCATTTTGGGTAAAGAACAGTTGTTTGACGGCAAGACGGGTGAATCGTTTCATCAACCAGTGACAACCGGTGTCTTGCATATGTTAAAACTGGCCCACCTGATCGAAGATAAAGCGCATGCCCGCTCTACTGGACCATACTCGCTGGTGACACAGCAGCCCCTGGGTGGTAAAGCCCAATTTGGGGGACAGCGGTTTGGGGAAATGGAAGTGTGGGCGTTGGAAGCATATGGTGCAGCGTACACCTTACAGGAGCTGCTCACCGTTAAATCGGATGATGTGCAGGGCCGGGTAAAAACTTACGAATCTATTGTCAAAGATGAACCAATTGAGTCGCCGGGGATTCCGGCTTCGTTCCGGGTGTTGGTGAAGGAGTTACAAAGCCTGGGGCTGGCTGTGGAAGCGGTGACGGAAGGTGGCGATGTTATTCGTTTTGGCAAGGATGATGATAAGAAGAACCGCCCCTATGTAGGTACCGGGTTGATGGATTTGGCTCGGAACCGGGGGTAGGGAAATGAGTTTCTAGTTTCTATACCCATCGTGGTCATAAAGTGACATTCCAGTTGGAGACTGGAGACTGGGGGCTGGTTAATCTCGAGTCTCCAGTCTCACTGAAAATATCAGTTTATGACCGTTGGCAGTATAGTTTCGAGTTGAGGGCGCAGGGAAAATGGTTTTCTCTGCGCCCTTTTTGTTGTAATCTTGCCTGCCGAAGGGTATCAGGTATCACGGCCTGGCAGCCTTATGAATTCCCAAAGAGTTTTATTGTTTTCAATTTTTTCAAGGATACGGTAAATGGATTCTTTTTCTTCGCGTGGGCGAATGCTCCTGCATTTAAGCCTGACGGCTGTTCTCCTGGGGTATTGGCTGATCTGGCTGCCTGGACCGGCCGCCGGTTTACAGCTCATTGGCCTGGAGATGGGGGAGTGGGTCAAATTTTTGCCGGAAGTCCGAGGGGGGCAAGTCAGCGCCGGGCGAGATCTGTTTTATTTGCCCCCGATTACCCTGGGACTAATGGTGGCTATGCTGACGGCTGGTTGGCCTCGTCGCTGGCAAACCAGGGCGGTGCGGGGTTTGGCCGTGCTGGTGGCCTGGTTGGCGTTTCCTTCGCTGGATGCGCTCCGCTTTGAGCCTCGTTCTGAGTGGCTGCTGCGGTTGCTGTGGATAAGCCTGGTGCTGCTGGTAGCGGTAGGGATTCAGGGGGTGAAGGGGTGGCCCGCGGCCGCAATTCCGCTCTTGCTCTGTTTCATTGCTTTGATTGGGGCCATCCTGCCTACCTGGGCCTATCTGGAAATGCGACCAGCTATCGCCAACGCACTGGCCCGACCGGTGGGGTTTGGCCCTGGCTTTTGGTTAAATGGGGTAGGGCATGGGGTCGCGGCCGCGCTGTTTTGGGCAGAATGGCAGAGAGGCAGAGTTGCGAAGTAAAGTTACACCACATATCCTCAAACTCACCTACTTGCAACTTGCCTATGGGCAAACAAAAAAGACGGTGCCAGGCACCGTCTTTTTCGTTGCTAATCTCCGATTGTGGGTGCTTAACGAATAAATCAGCCCGATCTTGCTTCAATATAAGCAATTGCTTCACCAACAGTGGTGATACTTTGCGCTTCTTCGTCTGAAATCTCACTGGCAAACTCTTCTTCGAAAGCCATGATCAATTCCACCAGGTCCAGGGAATCTGCTTCCAAATCTTCACGGAAGCGGGCCGCTGGGACAACCTGGTTCTCTTCGACGCCTAATAAGTCCACAATAATTTTGGTGATACGTTCTTGTACATCGCTCATTGAAAATCCTCCAGGGACAGTTTGGGTTTTGCCATGTTTATATAGTTCAGGCAGTTGAACAGGGCAATTTTAAGAGGAATAGCCTGTTTGTCAAGGCGAACTGTACGCTAAAACACTATCTGTCGAGAGAAGTTACGATTTTAGGCTGATAAATGATGCGTAATGTGTGATTAAACTGACTAGACCCGGTATTTGTTACACCTTACGCTGCCGAAGTTCACGCCTGGATTACTGACGCCAGGGGCAGGAATGATTATAATTTGTTTATGTACCCAACCGCAGATGACGCCACGGCCAAAAAATTAAGTCAGGTATATCAACTTCTTTGCTCCGTTTATGGTGAACCCATCTGGCAGCCGGGCCTTGACCCGGTGGCTGAATTGGTTAACACTATCCTATCTCAAGCTACTTCTGACATAAACCGAGATAAAGGGTTTGCTGCTTTACGTCGTCATTTTCCTAATTGGGAGGCGGTTATGGCTGCTGATCCGGATGAACTCATTTATATCATCCGGTCGGCGGGGTTGGCTAACCAGAAAGGGCCACGTATTCAGGCCGCTTTAGGCACGATATGGGCGCGGCGTGGTACAATCTCTTTGGATTTCCTGGCTGAGCTGCCGCTGGCGGAGGCTAAAGCGTGGCTTACCAGTATTGAGGGTGTAGGGCCAAAAACAGCGGCGATTGTTTTGCTCTTTGCTTTTAACCGACCTGCCTTCCCCGTAGATACCCATGTTTATCGTATTAGCCAAAGGGTTGGTCTTATTGGCCCGAAAGTCACGGCTGACAAAGCTCACCTATTGTTGGAAAATGTGGGTACTCCGGCAACTTTTTATCCGCTGCATCTGAACCTTATTCGGCATGGGCGTGAGGTGTGTCAGGCGCGGCGGCCGCGCTGTGCTGAATGTGTGTTAGCAGAAATTTGTGATTATCGAAAAGGTAATGAAAATGATGGAACAACAGGCTAACCCCAAACAACAAGATCGCCTGGGGGCATTATATGAGTTAAGTACCCGGCTGGGAACCACCTTAGATTTAGGTGAACTGCTCAACCAGATTATGGATTCGATTATCCAACTGACCGGGGCGGAACGGGGTTTTATGATGCTCTATGATGAACTGACCGGAGCGTTGAACCCGGTAGCCGCCCGAAATGTGGACCAAAAAACATTGGATGGCAGCTCGATGGAGATTAGCCGCACGGTGATTACTCGTGCAGCCACAACGGGCAGCCCCATTGTCACCAATAACGCCCAGGAAGATGATCGCTTTGCCGGCAATCAGAGTGTCGTAGGGTATCAATTACGCTCGATTATGTGTGCCCCGCTGCGGGCACGCGGCCGCGTCATTGGGGCCGTCTATGTAGATAATCGCCTCTTCACCGGGGTGTTCTCCCAGCCCGACCTGGATTTGCTGGTCGCTTTTACCAACCAGGCCGCCATGGCCATAGATAATGCCCGCCTCTTCCAACGGACAGACCAGGCTCTGGCCCGGCGCGTAGATGAGCTTAGCCTGTTCCAACTGATTGACCAGGAATTAAATAAATCACTTGATTTGCACCGGGTATTAGGGCAGGCGTTGGATTGGGCTATTCAGTTGACCAAAGCAGATGCCGGTTCAATTGGCCTCATCAGCGAAGATAAGGAAACGAAGGAACGTTATTTGCGCCTGCTGGCCCACCGGGGCAGCGATGATCACACTCCCCACGAACGGGTGCCACTCACCCACCCGGTGCTGGCCCAGGTGTTAGCGACGGGTGAATTTGTTTCTTTGCATAACACCACCCCTGAACAGAGCATAGATGGCTCCGCGGCCGCCATCCAGTTAGCCGTTCCTATCCGCCGTGAAGGGCATGTCACTGGCCTTATTACCCTGGAGAGCCAATCTACCAGTCGCAGCTTTAACCAGGATGATACCGCCTTTGTGGCCCGTCTAGCCGACCGGGCGGCGGTGGCTATCAATAACTCCAGTTTGTACGAAGAAATCCACCGTATCAATGATGCCAAAAGCCAATTCATCTCCCTGGTGGCCCATGAACTGCGCGTCCCAATGACATCTATTAAAGGGTATGCCGATCTGATGAGTAAAGGGTTGGCCGGTCCGCTGAATGACCAACAACAAAACTTTATGGGCGTCATTCTCCGCAATCTGGACCGTATGAGCGTCCTCATTCGTGATTTGTCTGATATTAACCGGATCGAGAGTGGCAATATGCAGTTTGAATTAGGCCGGTTCGATCTTCATCTGGTGATTAAAGATGTGATCGGCAGCCTGCGGGAAGCGATGGCTTCTCGCCAGCAAACCTATACTACCGAGTTTGCTCCTCAATTACCTGATGTGTTCGCTGATCGTACCCGCATTGGGCAGGTATTAACCAATTTGATCAGCAACGCTCACAAATACACGCCAGATGGGGGGCACATCACCGTGCAAACAATAGTGCAGGATGGATTTGTGCGGGTAGATGTGGCAGATACGGGCATTGGCATTAGAGAAGAAGAACAAGAAAAATTGTTTAGCCAGTTTTTCCGTTCCGAAGATAGTGCCGTGCGTACCCAGGTGGGTTGGGGCTTAGGGCTGTCTATTGTTAAAATGATGGTAGAAGCGCAGGGGGGGCAAATCAGCTTCGAGAGCCAATATGGCCAGGGGAGTACCTTTAGATTCACCATTCCCGTGGCTGTGGGGAACGGTGAGTAGTGAGCCGTCAGCATATTCTCAACCCTCAGCCCTTTTCCCTCAGCCCGCATTACTGGAGTAGTTATGAATGAAATGGTACCGGTTAAACTGTTGTTGACCTATAACGTCTTACCGGAAACGATTCAAGAATATTGGCAATTTGTCATGGGGCGTTATGTGCCGACCATGCAGGCGATGGGGCTACAAATGTTTGATGCGTATCAGACCACTTATGGAGATGCGCCGGATCGCCTGGTTTTGTTTGTGGCGGCCAATAAAGAAACGGCTTTGCGGGCGTTACGCACGGAAACATGGGATATGCTAAATGATCAACTCCTGGAGTTTGTGACTGATTTTGACTATAAGCTGGTACCGTTTCGGGAGAAGTTTCAGTTTTGAATTTGCCAGTTACCCCTCTCTTGGGAAGGGGAATTAAATAACCTACCTGAAAGTGACATGGCCAGGAAACTGGCCACAGTAGATATGTATGTTATTTAATCCTTGATCCTTCATAAGCATCTAAAAATAACTTACCGGTTTAGATTTGACCGGTTTCCGAAAACCTGCCAAATCTGGGTGGAATCTTTCTGGTCTTTTCATAGCAGGATGAAAAAACATCGCTTATTGTTGTTTGAGTTGATAAGCCGCCGGATGCGCTGGAAATTGTTCTGGCTGCTGATGGTAATGATCGCGGCCGCTATCGTTGATTATTTCACCGAATTTTTGGGCGATCTCTGGTACCTGGCCTGGGTCGCAGCCGGCCTGCTCCTTCCCCTTTGGTTCTATTATGCCATTCTCTTTCGTCGGGGCAGCGTACAGCTGCGTCCTAAGGTGCTGCGCCTGCAAGGGCCGCTCTGGCACCTGGATATCAGCTATGGTCGTATTTATGCGGCCACGGTGGGGCAAATGGAGCAGCATTTTGCCTATAAAAAGTTAAGCTGGCGAGAACAGGCGATGTTGCGGCCGCTGTATAACACATCTGGCGTTTTTATAGAACTCAAAGAAGTTCCCAAAAGCTACCGCTGGCGGCGTCTTTGGTTTCCTAAATATTTATTTGGTACCCGGCGGGATGGTCTGCTGTTATACAGTGGGGATTGGATGGATTTGAGCCAAGCTATCGAAACGGCCCGTGGCGATTGGGCCGATCAATCTGGTTTACGCGGCCGCCACCAGCAAACATCAGCCCAGCGGTTAGGGTTGGAGTAGAAGTAACTGTTGTGGACTGCTCACTGCTCACCACCCCCCGCCAACCACTCACTCAAATAATGGCCCAGGGCGATGATAGTCAAAACGGTAGGGCGAGCCAGGGCGCGGGGGAAGACGCTGGCATCACAGACATACAGGTTTTGGATTTCTGTTTCTAGCTGGGGGGAGAGCATCTGGCCGACACGCACGGTGCCAGAGGGGTGGGTGCCACGCGCCGGGGTAGCGAAAATAGTATCAGGAGAGCAGCCGGCTCGGATGAGAAGCTGCCGGGCGTACTGTTCGGCTTGAGCCAGCTTGGACTGATCATTGGGGGTCAATCCTTTGTGGATGCGGCCGCGTTGCCCCACCTGCCCGCTTATCTCATCATGCAGCTTGATCATCACCCCATATGTCCGTCCCCAGCGGTACCAGGTTAGCGGATAAGCTGGTCCTTTGAGCAGGGTAATGATCGGATACATGAGCCAGGGATCTACCAAAGTCGAATACATCACCCCTAGCTCGTCATCCGCATAACTCCAGGTCATCGGGGGTTCTAGCCCATTGCCTTTTTCTTTACCGGCGTGGCCATACACAATGACCGTCGTATCCAGGGTCATCCCTTGCCCGGCCTGGGGCAGGCCGCTGTTTTGCAACAGGACAGGGGTGCCAATTCCGCCTGCGGCCGCGATCACCCCCTTGGCCCTCACCTGAAACGGTTGCCCCCGCCGGATGCCGCTTACCCCATAAGCCACTCCCCCCTCACTCAGCACCCGCTCTACTTTGGCCTGTGTCCACACCTGACAGCCCGCCGCCACGGCCTCATCCACATAAGTGGCCGCGTTCCATTTCACCCCACAGCGGCAGCCGAGCATACATTTGGCCCCACAATCCAGCGCACATCCCTGATCCAGCCGGAAAAATTTATCTTGGGGCTGCCACGCTCCCCCTAACTCTGAGCCACATTCAGCCAGGCGGGTTGAGGCGCGGCCGCGCTGCTCCGGGGGTAACGGGGCGATGCCCAACTCCTGGATAGTTTGTTCGGCGTAAGGGTCCAGGTTGAGGCCATACTCGTGCCAAAATGGCTGCGGCCGCGTGGCACAGCCGCAATACATGCCCGTTGCTCCGCCCAGCATCATCGGCTGGATAATGTTGATCCCTTCACGGGAGTAGAGGAAGGAGGCCCCGTTGGTGTACAGCATGGCCCCGGGGTAAGTGCCATAGAGGGGATGGGTGCGCCAGTCGCGGCCGCGTTCCAGGAGCAACACCTGGCGGCCGGCCCGCGCCAACTGCCGGGCCACCGTCGCTCCTCCCGGCCCAGAGCCAATCACGACAAATTCAGTTTCAGCAAATAGCATACATGGGTTCAATTTGTGGCTACAGGCAAATCAAGCCGTTCATCAATCCATTCCCGAATAAGGGCTGACATAGTGACACCTCGTTCATTGGCTATTTGGTAGATCATGGCTTTCATCGGGCCAGTTCATGTTTGGCTTTCCATTCAACTGAGCCAATGCCGTGAGTTTCATACCAAGGGATTTCGGCTCTGACAACATACCCATTCTTCTTGTATCTGATCGTAGCCATTCCTTTACGTTTGCGCCACCGACCGATACCATATTTTCGATTGAGCCATTACAAATCACGAATTGAGTGTCTGATCGCTATTGTTTCAATATGGGTGATCTCACTAAGAATGTCGAAATGTTCAGGTTGCATTATGGGTGGCCATACAGGTTCAAGGTTTGTTGGTAATACATTTTTTGGGGTTCAGGCAAGGTGGGGATAGAGAGCATAATGGTCGCCAGACAAGCGCGGTAATCAGGTAAGCTATTTTGCCAAAGCCAGGCAGGATCAAGCCAAAATCCTGGCAATATGGTTGAATGAAACTGGTCATTTTCATCTGGAGACAGATCTTCGTAGCGGCCGCGTTCGTTCAGGCGATAAACCTCCAGTCGATCATCTTGTTAGGTGAGAAGTTCAACTTTGTTCGGGTAGTTGAACTTCTAAAGGAGCTTCAGATTGGGTTAATGTTTCGGCGATGAGGCCGCCACCCAGGCAGAGGTCTCCCTGGTAGAAGACGGCTCCCTGCCCGGCGGTGATGCCGTTGACATATTCAGCAAATTGGACATGAACGCGGCCGCTATCTAACGGTGTCACCGTGGCCGGGATGGGGCGGGCTTTGTAGCGGATTTTCACCTCGGCGGCAATAGGGCCGGGCGGGGGAGCATCAGCCATCCAGTTGACCGTGTGAGCGGTTAGCTCTGACCGCCCCAACGCGGCCTTTGTGCCGACAATGAGCGCGTTATTCTGGGGGTCTTTCCGCAGAACAAAAAGAGGTTCTGGAGCAGCAATGCCCAACCCCTTACGCTGGCCGATGGTGTAATTGGACAGCCCTTCATGCTGGCCTAAAACAAGGCCATCCTGGTTGAGGATGGGGCCGGGATGGGCTAAATCAACGGCGTAATCCCGTAAGAAGCGACGATAATCCCCATCTCCCAGGAAACATAAATCCTGGCTCTCCCCCTTGCTGGCGACGGGCAGGCCAAATTCGGCGGCCAATTGGCGTACCTGGGCTTTTTCATATTCGCCAATGGGGAACAGTACCCGACTGAGTTCTGATTGCCCCATCACGTGCAGGACGTAGGATTGGTCTTTGGCTTCATCCAGCCCTTTGAGCAGTTGATATACCTGCCCGTTGTGGCGAATGCGGGCATAATGGCCGGTAGCCAGATAATCCGCATCCAGGGCCAGGGCCTGGTTGAGCAGGTAATCGAAGCGGATTTTGCGGTTGCATTCGATGCACGGGTTGGGAGTGCGGCCGCGACGGTGTTCGTCCAAGAAAAATTGGACAATGGTCTGGCGGAAATAATCCTGGGTATCCAGTACATAAAACGGGATGTCCAGCTTATCGGCGACACGGCGAGCGTCGGCCATCTGGTCAGGGGTGCAGCAGCGGTTATGGGGTGCGGCCGCGCCCATGCCTGGCTCACTCCACAGCCGCATCATCAGGCCAATGACCTCATGCCCTTCGTGTTTGAGCAGCGCGGCCGCGACTGAGCTATCTACCCCACCGCTCATCGCCACCACTACTCGTTTCCTGGCCTTGCCGTTTAATCCACTCATCATATCCTTGTACGGCTTGTTTTCAGTGATATGTACCTACCGTTCATCGGGCAAACGAATAGGCACACCATGAATCGAGTAAGCGATTTCCATGGTCTAACTCATTCAAGCATATTGTAAACTGAGATGCCGTAGTTTGTGAACTGCTTCTAACAAACTGCTGACCACATAAGCCACATCATCGGGGCTGTTTTGGCTGCCGACGGTGAAACGCAGCCCCCCTTTTTGCCACGCCTCACCCAGCCCCAGGGCGATAAGGGTGTCACTGGGTTTAGGATCTCCGCTAACACAGGCGGAGCCGCTGCTGGCGGCGATGCCGGCCATATCCAGGTGCATGAGCAGTTCGTTCCCCTTTAATCCCCGGAAGGCGAAACTGACATGGTGGGGCAGCCGGTCGGTTGGGTGCCCGGTGAGCATCACCTCATCTGGGGGAAGCTGGCTCAAGACCCCGGTGATGAGCTGCTGACTGAGCTGCTGGTAACAGGCGGTACGGCTTTGCTGCTCCTGGATGGCTAAACGGAAGGCCGCGGCCGCACCCACAGCCAGGGGCACATTCACCGTCCCCGCCCGGAGACCAAACTCCTGCCCCCCACCAGTCTGGCTGGAGAGAAGCTCTACCCCTTCGCGTCGGTACAAAACCCCGACCCCTTTTGGCCCATAAAATTTATGGGGGGCCAGGCTGAGTAAATCAATGGGCATATCGTTCAGGTGCCAATCGGTATAAGCGGCCGCCTGCACCGCATCCGTATGGAACAACACTCCCCGGTCACGGGCGATGGCCCCAATTTCCTGAAATGGCTGCCAGGAGCCAATTTCATTGTTGGCGGCCATGATGCTGATGAGAACGGTATTGGGCTGGATAGCGGCCGCGACATCTTCTGGAGCGACCTGTCCATATTCACTGACGGGCAGCACCGTCAATTCATAACCATCATAATCCCGTAGTTGTTTGGCCGTACCCAGAACCGCTTTGTGTTCCAGGATAGAGGTGATGAGGTGGTTGCCTCGCCCGGCGGCACGGGCGGCAGCCATAACCCCGCGAATGGCCAGGTTGTCACTTTCGGAGCCGCAGCCGGTGAAAATAATGGTTTGCGGCCGCGTTCCCAGCAGTTCGGCCATATCGCGGCGGGCCTTTTCTAACCCCCGTTCGGCCATGCGGCCAAAATGATGGCTCGAGGCAGGATTACCATAATCTTGTGTCCAATAAGGGAGCATCGCTTCCAGCACCGCCGGGTGCAGCGGCGTCGTTGCCCCATGATCCATATAAATTTGCTGACCGAACATTACAATCTCCATTGACCGGGTGTAGGCGTGTTTCATTACCCCTACATTCTAACCGATTCAACAAGAGAAAGCATAAGTAACCAATTTCTGATTCTTTGATCTGCAAGTAGCTCCCGACTTATTTTCTTTAACCACCTGGCAAGCATTGCCAATTTATTCTATGAACCCTCATCTAATCAAAGCCTGATATTGACCAATATATTTGGCAATGAATGGTAAAGAACGAATAAATGTATAAGTTGTCGCTGGTTTTTAATTTGTTTATTCCTTTTCGCTCGTGCTAATATTGCGTAGAAACATATAACCATGGTACACCACAACTAATAATTGTTTACAAAAGGCACAATCACACAAAATTTGCCGGTTACGGCGTGATTCAACTATAATTTCACTAGAAATTTATTTACACTTTCACTATCCCATCTATTACAACATTATTTTAAGAGGTTGACATGATCCAAAAACCCCGTACCATTCTGTCTGTCTGTCTGTCTGTCTGTTGATCATGATCATGGCTGTTTTCACTGCCTTGAGACCCCATAACCCCCTGCCCGCGTCTCAGGCCCAGGGCTATCCCCCACTGGTGACCAGTACCCCCACCCCAGTAAGTTTATCCGGCTACCCAGGTCCAGCCGCCACCTATCCTATCCAAACCGCCACTCCCCTCAGCTTCACCGTCAGCCATAACAACTACATTCCTATCACGGTAAGTAACCTTCCGCTCAAAAAGGGGATGGTCTGGAATTATTATGGCTTGACCAACATGGATCCCTGGAATGTGATGAATATAGGCTGGTTTTATCGCTATGGCCCATCAGCCAGCGGTGCGCATGGCCCGATAACCCACATCCCCTTTTGGCCTTGCAGCACCCTAACGGTGGCTTATATGTTAACAAAAATCCCGGCAGGGTATGATGGTTATTTTATGTGGCTGAATGAACCTAATACCGGCCACGAGTCAGGCTGCCCACCGATGCAAAACTGGGAAGCGGCCGCCAATTTTTATATTGAAGTAAGGCTGGCTTACCCTTATGCCAAATTCATTGGCCCCCACACCTATCATGGTAGCCCAGAGGCTCATGCCCAGGCGATGAATTGGGTCAACGAATGGCGTGAGGCGGTCAAAAACCACCCCTTGGGTAATAACCAATACCCTGATGTGGCAGGATACGGGATTCACCCTTACAGCACAAACAAAAACCAAAACGAATTTTTCGTGGATGATTATTATGGTCAGATGATTGCTTGGGGAGAAGGGAATAAAGAGTTGTGGGTGACAGAATTTACTTATTGCAATCTCAGCACAATGGCTGATGATCTTGAGTATACGGTTAATGCTTTTGAGACCCGTACCTACGTTGACCGGTATGCTTATTGGGTAGATTGGCGCCCCACCCCCACCCCTACGCCGACACCAACCCCCATTGGCACCCCGACAAGTACAGCTACCCCTGGCGCTAATGACGGTGACAGTGAGAATGATACCCCATTGGCCCCGATGGCTGTCTGTGTTGAGCCAGCCACCAATACTATCGCCTTATTCACTGGCGATGGTTATAACGTGTTAACGCAGGCGGGTGAAATATACCGCTATTTAGGCCGATAGGGGGTGTTACAATGGATAAAACCTACACCCTACTTCCCCATGTCCGCCGATCAAGAATATACTGGCTTGGGTTTGTCTTATTGTTAGGGCTAACAACATTCTATACTTTTTGGCTGATGGCTGGGCAAAATAATTTTAACCCTTGGGTGCCTTATTCTATTCATCAGACATATATAGCTTCAGAATTAGTAGTTGAAGGGTCTCGTGTAGTCTGGGCAGATTGGTATTCGCTATCCCAACCGGGAAGAATTTACCTAAAAGATCTGGAAACTGGTTTACTTCACGATTTAAGCAGTCATTTTCCCTGTAACCCCATAGGGTCTGATTTTGGGGATCTGGCACTCCACGGAGAGTGGCTGGTAGGATCTTTTAGCTGCAACTACCCCGCTTCCTATGATATTTATGCCCTGAACTTAAACAGTCTCGAACTTGTTCATATCTTACCCCCACCTGGTTTGCCCCCAGGACAAACATATGCGGATGAACCAGCTATTTATGGCAATCTTGTTGTCTGGAAGCAGCGAGATTGGACCTGGTCCCAATCAGAACTGTTTCTCTTTGATTTACAAAGCCGGACAGTCAGCACTATCACCACGCCTCCCCCTTCAACAGTTGACTGGCACCCCGACATTTACCAGGATTGGCTGGCCTGGTATCGTCTAAACCTGGATACCGGGGAAAGGTTTGTTCGCCTGCTGAACTTAAGCAGCAGCGAGCAGATTACCTTGCCCATCATCACGGAGCCAATTACCTGGATCAGCCTGGATGACCAATATGTGATATGGCCTGATTGGCGTAATGGGAATAGTGATATTTATGGCTATGATTTGATCAGCCGGCACGAAGTCGCCCTGATAACTGGCCCATTTAATCAAGGGAAAGCAATTATTAATGATGGGGTAATCTTTTACCACGATCATGAACCTCCCCGAACTCTCCGTATGTATCATTTGAATACCCAACAAGCGTATATCATCTATGAGCAATTACCAAATCACAGCCTGCAGCAACATATTGATTTTGATCTGGGAACTGCAGTCTGGACAGTTGTTGCCCATACAGCCCCAAGCCAATGGACAATTTATGCGGCGCAACAGCTGCCGGAGCGGTTTTATTTACCCGTTTTAGGCCACCCTTAAAGGCTATGTAAGTGCTTACTGTCTTTAGAGAAGGCGGGCTTTTCGCAAAAGCCCACCTTCTTTGCCAAAGGGTGTGTTTCAAATGAGTTAGAGGAGTAAGGCATCCCCAGATGCCAACCCGTTCGCATCTGGGGATGCTCACTCCTCTTCTTGCAACCGAAATGGAACACACCCTTTGCCAAACCCCAAACTACATCCGCTATTTCCTTAACCCCAGTATTATGTCTGATGCTCTTGAATATACCGGCCATGCCTTTGAGACCCGTGCCTACGTTGACCGATACGCATACTGGGTAGACTGGCGCCCAACACCTATTCCCACACCATTGACCCCCACTCCTGGGGCAAACGACAGCGATGAAGCCGCACCAGAGGGGCCGCTGGCTTATTGTGTCCATCCGGCAGAAAACACCATACCCCTCTTCGCCCCAGGATTTAATACTTTGACCACAGCCGGAGAAACATATCGCCATCTGGGCCGATAATAGAGGGGAGTAGAGATGAACAAATCAATAATATCTTTAACCTATGGTTATTGGCGGCGACATATCATCATCGGCTTGAGCCTATTGCTGACTACCCTGCTTATCCTCAGTTTGGGACAATTGTTAACCTCACAGGGCAACCCCAACCCCTGGATTAATTTCTCCATCCATCAGACCCGTGCCGCTTATGAAGTAGTCATTCATTGGCCTTTAGTAGCCTGGCATGATAGGACTGGTTGGCCCCAGCCTACGACAGTTATGTTGAAAAACCTGGAAACTGGGGGGCTGCAAGATTTAAGTACTGAGTTTCCTTGCAATCTGATAGGGACGAACTTTGGGGATTTAGCCTTGCATGGGGAATGGTTGGTTGGAGTTTTCGCCTGTGAATTTTACGCCCCATATCAGATTCATGCCTTAAACGTAAATACCCGAGAATTGATCATTTTACCCCCTGCTCCAGGGGTTCCCCCGGAACAGAAATATGCGGCTGAAACAACCATCTATGGAGATATCATTGTCTGGCAGCAGCATAATTGGGAGATGACTCGTTCCGATTTGTTCCTCTTTGATTTACAAAGCCAGACCGTAATCACTCTGACTCAGCCCCCACCCTCGGTAGTAGATTGGCATCCAGAGCTTTATGAAGATTGGCTGGCCTGGTACCGGCGTAATCTGAGTACGGGAGAGAGTTTTATCCGGCTGTATAATCTGAGCAGCAGTGAGCAGATCACCCTCCCCGTTACCGTGGCTCAACATACCTGGGTCAGCCTGGATGACCAATATGTCGTGTGGAGTGATTGGCGTAATGGGGATAGTGATATTTATGGGTATGATTTGATCAACCGGCAAGAAATAGCCTTCATCACTGGACCTGCTCACCAGGGGGGTGGAGTCATTCACGAAGGGTTGCTTTTGTATATTGATTATGGTACGCCTCGCTCTCTCCACATGTATCACCTGGATTCCCAGCAAACTTATGTACTGTTTCAACAGCCCCCGCAACACGATCTTAGACGGCAAATTGGGTTATATCAAGGGACTGCTGTTTGGATAGATGGAGGATATGCTGCCACCGGGCAGAGTATTATTTACGGGGCGCGGCCGCTGCCAGAGCGGTTTTACCTACCCATTTTGGGGCATCCGTGACATGGGCTTTCTAAAAAGGGGAATATTTCAGTACTGGTCTATCTCTCAGATGTCTGGGCCAGGGTGTGTAAATTGGTGAGCCATTATTGCAGGAGGTGGTTGGTTAAGCCGTCGGTAGGCAGGGGGGGTATATAGCCACAACTTACTGCCCACTGTTTACCAGGCGCAAATACCGGGCTTCCCCATTGCCTACCTTAAAATGGAGCAGAGGTTCGGCGCGGAGGGGGGCTGTCAGGACAACCCACCCTTCATGGCGGCCGCCGGGAAAGAGCGCGGCCGCGACCGTTGGCTCTGGGGTGACGATGATGACCTGGGGCAGCAGGCGGCCGCCGCTGTCAGCAGCCCGGAAATGGGAATCAAACACCCGATGGGGCCCTGGGGCCGTGCCTACGTATTGGAAACCAACCCGTACCAGCCAATAATGTGACCCTTCGGCGGGGGGTTTATTGAACTGATTAGCCGCCAGGATGCGCTCCCAGGCTGCTTCATCCCTGAGTGCTTCCAGGACGGTGATCCCCCATTCCTGGGTGATTGCCCATTCGCCGGGGTTCGCGGCCGCGTCTGGCGTTAGCCCGATCTCATTCGCCATCGGCAGCCCCGGCGGATGGTTGATAGCCACCCCAGGCTCTAAAGCCAGAAAGGCCGGCTGCCCCAGAGGATCATCTACCAGAGTTAGCAGCAGATCGGTTTCGCCAGCGGCAATTTGGAAGGGCAGCCAGAGGGTGAGGCTCTGCCCGGCGGCGATTTCCTGATTCAACTGTGGCGGGCCGCCGCTCAGGGTCAAGGCCGCCCGGCGATAAAGGATGTTTTGGGCACCGGTCAGGCCAAAATGAAAATGGTTGAGCGTTTGGCTCTCCTGGGTGGCGGTTGGGGTGATAATGACGGAGACGAGAACGTAGGTTTGGCCTGGATCAGGTGGGGGGGTAAGCGGGTTGTTAGCCAGAATATACTCCATAGCGGCCGCATCCCGCAGCATCTCCAGAACGGTGAACTCCCATTTGGTAGTAGTGGCGGTTGTGCCAAAAGCAAACGGGCGGCTCCGATCAAACCCATCTGGCAGGGGGGTAGAGGTTGGTGCCGAGGGTGGGGGAATGGTTGCTGGCGGGGTTGCAGGCGGGGGAGTGGCAAAAGTCACCGCTTCGGGGGGGATAGGCAGGGCGGCCAGATTGGCGGCTGGCTGCGGCCGCGCCCAGGCCATCTCCCCGGAGAGATAGCTCAAAGGCAGGGTGACGTAATGGCCGGTGCTGGCCTCAACAGCGATCAGGCTGCCCGTACATTGCCGGGTACGGATGAACGGAATGAGGCCGCTTGGTCTGAGGCCGCAGATGAAATGGCGGGCCACGATGATAGTTCCATCTGGAGAAAGGAGAAAAGCGGCGATCCCCTGGTCTTGGCTGCCGGGCAACAAATAGCGGAGCGGGTTGTGGCCGCCGTCGGTCTGGATGGCGATCAAACGAGCCATCACCTCATCAGGCTGGTTAGCGGCCGCCTGGATGGTCAATTGTCCCTGGTTCCCATAACGGGTGTAGATAACCCGCCCATCTGGTGACCAGACCGGCATCCCTAACAGTTGACCACCATCCACCCCGGCTATAACCCGCTCGGCCTGGGTTTCCAGGTTGAAAATGATCAGCTTATCCTCATAGCGTAGGAGAAGCTGCCGGTTGTCTTGTGACCAGGCTAAAGGGTGGTAGCGGTTGGGGGTAAGCGGCCGCACCGTCAAATCAGCCAGTGAAACCAACCAAACCCCCTGGCTATCCCCATACGCCAACCATTGACCATCCGGCGACCAGGTTGGGAAAAACGACTCCCCACGAGTTGAGAGAGTCAACATGCCAGCATGATCCGCCCGGCGCAGCAGCAGTGAACCTTGCCGCTGTTCGGCCAGCCAGAGGCCATTAGGAGAGCGCAGAGCATCATCCGCCGCCAAAAGTTGTCCCTGGGCATTGGTCAGGGTATTACCCACTACTTGATATTCATTTGCCAACAGGAGCGTGGGATCATAAACAAGCTCTCGGGGCAGGCGGGTTTCTGTGCTGGTGGCCAGATCAACCATGATCAACGGCTGCCAGTTGTCCAATACGCGGATAAACAGCGCAGGCTGAGCAGCTAAATCAAACCCAGGGGCGGTGTGTGAGGCGGGCTGCCAGGCCCCGCTGCCCCCGGAACTCCCACAAGCCAGCCCCAACCCCAGCCAGAGCAGCCCCATTAAGCAGCAAAGCAGTAAGGGGAATTGGTTATATGAGCTGGTTGATTGATAAGAGGTCATGCTTGACTCCTTCGCTAAGGTAGGGCGATTTGCCAAATCGCCCTACAAAATTTCATCTGTGGTGGTCGGCGGCAGTTGGTGCGGTACCCTTTGAAAAAAGTTCTTATAGTGCCCTCATGTCTTATTGGTAGCATAAAGTTTGCCCGATCCCGCAGCGATCCCCATCCGGCGTTTATTTTGGCAGAACATGGCTTTTAACGGCTTTACGTTTTCGTGTGTCGCAGGTACGCTGGGCCAGGCGTCGGCCCCTGACAATCAGGCAGCTATCATTATCGTGGGCCAGGCTAATCTCTTGACAGGTAGTGAAACCGTCATACAATATGACTTGACAGTCATGTGACCCATAAGTCATATACTGTCAGGACGTGGATCAAGAAGCAAAGGTGATTTTATGCCCAAACAAACCTTCTTTAATCTTGCCGACGAAAAACGTACGATTATTGTCAATACGGCGATAGATGAATTTGCCGAATACGGATTTGAAGCTGCGTCTATCAACCGGATTGTGGCCAACAGTGGAATCGCTAAGGGGAGCTTCTACCAATATTTCGAAGACAAATTAGATGTTTTTAGATTTCTGATTGATTTGTTGGCGCAGGAAAAGACAGCATTCTTCAAAGATAAACGTCCACCAGGTACAAACATGGATACGTTTCAATATTATCGTTGGATGATAAAGACGGGTATGGAATTCAACTCCACGAACCCGCGTCTGGTGCAGGCCATCAGCCGTGTTTTGCTTACCGAAGGCATGTTTTATGGCAAGGATTTTGAAACATACCGCCAGCAGTCTACTCGCGGGTTGATGGCAATGATCCAGCAAGCTATCGAACGGGGCGAGATTGACCCCAGTATTGATGTGGATCTGGCCATCATGATCATGGAGACATGGAATAATGCGATTAGTAGTTATTTCCTTAATGAAGGTATGAAACAGAAAGATATTATGAAATGGGTGCGTTCCGCCAAGACGCAGGAAAAAATTGACAAATTGTTATATGTGATGGAATACGGCTTGCGTAAAACCGAATCTGAATATACATCTACATCGTAATCATTCGCCGTAACAGTTTTTTTACCAACTGGTAGAAGTTGAACTTCTCAGGGCAAACCGGTTATCATTCAAGGGATGTTGCCCCCACTTTTGCAAACTCGACTCACCATCCCGCGGCCGCGCCCCCCCTTTATTCCCCGTCTCCATTTGCGCCAAAAATTAACGGCGGCCGCGGCCGGCAAACTCACCCTTATCTCCGCCCCCCCAGGGTATGGCAAAACTTCTCTGGCAGCTGATTTCGTCTTGGGGTTGGGGCCAGATACCCCTCACATCGCCTGGTTATCCCTTACCGAACAAGATGATGAGCCAGTTCGGTTCTGGCAATACCTCATGGCTGCCATCCAGACGAGGCTGCCCCAGGTGGGCGCGGCCGCTTTGCCCCTGCTCTCTTTACAACCACCCCCCTTAGAGACAGTGATCACCCTGCTTAGTAATGATCTTCTTCCCCTGGCCGATGGGTCTCTCATCCTGGTTCTGGATGATTATCACCTGATCACCCACCCAGCCATCCATGACGCCCTCAACTTCTGGCTGGATTATTTGCCCCCCGGTTTGCACCTCATCCTCACCACCCGCACCGACCCACCCCTGGGGCTGCCTCGCCGCCGGGCACGCGGCGAATTAACGGAGCTGCGGCCGCCCGATTTGCGCTTTACCGAGCCAGAGATGATCGCTTTTCTACACCAACTAGTGGCGCGGCCGCTGCCAACATCCCTGCTAACCTCGTTGGCCCATCGCACCGAGGGATGGGTAGCGGGCCTCAAATTAGCGGGGTTGACCTTACAACAGCAAGTGGAACCATTGACAGTTGGGCCACCCATGACCGGGGATCACCCCTATCTCCTGGAATATTTCACCGAGGAGCTGTTGCAACAGCAAACAGCAGCCCAACGGCAGTTCCTGAGTCAGACGGCCATTTTGAAACGGTTGTCAGCTCCGATCTGCCAGGCAGTGACCGGCCAGGTGGATAGTGCCACCCGGCTGCGCCAATTGGTACAGGCCAATTTTTTCCTGACGCCGCTCGATGAGCGCCAGGAATGGTTTAGTTACCATGCCCTGTTTCGGGAAGCACTGCTGGCACAGCTTCCCCTGGAGCAGCAGCCAGAACTGCACGACCGGGCAGCCCGCTGGTATGCGGAGGCCGGGCTGGTGGATGAGGCGATAGGCCATTGGCTGCTGGCGGGAGAAGCGACTAACGCGGCCGCCCTTGTTGAAGCTCAGGCCCGTGTTTATCTGGATAGAGGGGAGTTTTTCCTGGTACGGGGGTGGCTGGATCAGCTGCCGCCAGCCGTAAAACAGCAGCGGCCGCGTCTCATCTTACTGGTGGCCATTATTTTGGGGGGGACGGGTCAAATCGCGGCCGCGGCTGACTGGTTGCAAACCCATGAGACAACCCTGGCCTCAGCCACCTTACCCCCAGATTGGCAAGGGGAATTGGCCCAACTTCGCGCTTCACTGGCTCGTTTTCGGGGAGATGTCATTGGCTGTATTGAGGCGGCCCGGCAAGCCCTGGCCTTGTTTGCCCCGGAGCATATCAATGGGCGAGCGGCCGCGTACCTGAACCTGCTCCTGGCTTATGTGCAGCAGGGGGCATTAGCCGATGTGGCCGAAACGTTGACCCGGTTAGCCGGGCTGGGTACTACCCACCATTTGTTAGAGGCCCGGCAGGGGGTGGCCTGGCTGCAAATACGGCAGGGTGATTTGGCTGCGGCCGCGCAAACGTATCAGCAAATGATTCAGCAGGCAGAGCAGCAGCAGCCCTCTCCCTTTGTGGCTTTGGGGCTGGCCCAGGTGGGGTGGGGGGAAATTTTGTATGAGCAAAACGATCTCCCGGCGGCGATAGAACAGCTTCACCAGGGGATGTCTCACCTGCAAAATTCAATTGAACAAATTGTGCTGGCGACGGCGGCAGGCACATTGGCTCAGGCGTTGCAGGCACAAGGGGATGGTGCGGCCGCGTTGACGGTTCTGGCCCAGGCTGATGATTGGCTCAAACGGCTGCGGTTACAAGATTTGGGCTGTACCGCACTGGTGGCTGCTTACCGTGCCTTGATTCATCTGCGCCAGGGGAACCGGGATGCGGCCTGGCAGTGGGTGGCCGCTTATGAAGGGAATGCAGCCATGCGGCTCACTTTTCTCCGCGAACTCCAATTCCTGGTGCTGGCCCGTATCTACCTGGCCCTGGGGCAGCCGGAGCTGGCGATCCCGTTCCTGGAGCGGCTGTATGAGGAAGCCACGGCCCGCCGTTGGACCGGTTTGTTGGTGAAGGTAGATTGTTTACAGGCATTGGCCTGGCGAGCGGTGGGGGATGAAGCGGCCGCGTTGACCTGCCTGCGCCGCAGCCTGGAAAGCGGGGCCGCTTACAGCCGTACTTTTCTGGATGAAGGGGAGCCTATGCTGGCCTTGTTACAATGGGCTGAACGGCAGCCCTCTCTCCCGCCCGGCCTGACCCGGCTGCTTTCCCTCATGCGCCCGCCCGCCCCCCGTCCCCGTTACAGCGGCGAAATTTTAACCCGGCTGGCCCTGCCTGATCCGTTGAGTGAACGAGAAATTGAGCTGCTCCAGTTGGTGGCAACTGGGGCCACCAACCAACAAATTGCCGCCCGGCTGTTTATTGCCCTACCGACAGTTAAGAAACATATCAGCAATATCCTGGTGAAGTTAGATGTGAACAACCGGACTGAGGCGGTGCGTCGCGGCCGCGAGCTTGGTTTATTGACCTGATTTGAGTCTGGCGTTTTTTATTGAGCCATTGGTTATTAGTGTATTACTGTATTGGTGTATTGGTTATTAATATCGGGGCAATCAATTTTTGCCGCAGAGCAGAACCTGATATTGCCGGGGCGTATGGCCATACCCCCTTCCCCTAAAAATACACCCCCAAATCATCCTTTAGTATACCCAAGTGATCCCTGGTCAGATTGTATACTGCCGTCTATTCAGGCAGGGGTGAAATTCATCCCTCACCCTTCATCCTTCATAATTGTTCAGGAGATCAACCATGACCACAGGTACAATCATTTTTCTTAATGGCACATCCAGTTCCGGCAAAAGCACCATTGCTCAGGCCCTACAACAGATGATGGGTATTCCGGCGATGCACGTACAGGTAGATACCTTTGCCCAAATGCTCCCAGAAGGGTTCCTGGAAAATGCCGAACCCGCCCTGCGTAAACAGACCGCAGCCCGGCTTATTTCTGGATTTCATCAGGCGGTGGCTGCACTCGCGGCCGCGGGCAACACCATCATCTTAGATCATGTCGTTCCCTCCCCCAAGTGGTGGGAAGAATGTATGACCCTGTTCGCCCCGTTTCATTTAATAACCGTAGGGGTACATTGTCCGCTTGAGGAGTTAGAGCGGCGGGAAGAAGCTCGTGGGGATCGCCACCCTGGGCTGGCCCGAATGCAGTTTGAGCCAGTTCATCAACATGGGGCGTATGATGTCACCGTAGATACCAGCCAGATGAATGTAGAGCAATGCGTTCAGGCTATTCAGGCCGTTTTATCAGGCATTGATGAGGCCGTCTTAGCGTCTTAGCGGTTCCATATCCAGAGACCCTGAACAGTTACTATCCGTATTCCTTCTATTCGTGGCTATTTTCGTAAAGGGTGTTTATTGGGGTGCGGCCGGCAGCCGCACGGTAAAGGTTGTGCCTTCCCCTTCGGTACTTTGCACCTCAATCGTGCCCCCGTGTTTCTCTACCCCTTCCTTCACCATATACAGCCCCAACCCTGTTCCGGCGATTCCTTTTTCTACCGCACTTTGGGCGCGGTAAAAGCGGCGGAACAGGTTGGGCAGGGCCTCTTTGGGGATACCAATCCCCCCGTCTTTCACCCGCACCACAATCTCTTTGCCCTCAGTCTGGGCATCAATCCGCACCGTGCCGCTTAAGGTAAATTTGATGGCGTTGTCTATCAAATTTTTAAAGATGAGATACAGCGTTTCTTCAACCCCTTGCACTGGGGGCAAATCCGCAGGCAGCCGTTGAATAAAGGTCAGCCCTTTCTCTGTGGCCTGGTCGGCCATGGGGGGTAAAAGTTGATCGAAGACGCGGCTTAACTGAATCACCTCAGAGCTGCGTTGAATATGGCTGGCTTCCAGTTTGGCTAACTGAAGCATCTGCCGCACCATCATTTGCAGCCGGTCACTTTCCCGCTCAATAACTCCTAGAAAACGGTCCGCTTTGGCCTGATCATCTTTGGCCCGCCCTTCCCGCAGAAGCCGGGCATACATCAAAATGGTTGCTAGAGGGGTTCGCAGTTCATGGACGATGCCGTGAAAGAAATCGTCCCGCATTCGCTCCACTTCCCGAATTTGCCCTAAATCGCTGAAGACGAGGATGGTTTCATACACTTCATCATCCTCATTGAGGATAGGTGCCCCACTAATGAGGACTGGCACATGCGTCCGGCCATTGTTATTTAAGATCAAATTGCAGGCCAATTGAGGGTATTCGTCATCAGATTGTAAGATTTGTTCCAGAAAATGGGCGAACCCGTGTTCACTATCTATTTTGATGACCTGATCAGCTCTCTGACCTATTAAGTTATGGTTTTCTTTGTGGAGTAGGGTCAGGAGGGATTCATTGGTTGCCGTGACACGCCCTTCGGCATTGACGGTCAACATCCCTTCGGCCATGTTTTCAAAAATTGTCTTGACGCGCCGCTCCTCAGCCAGGACGCTGGTGTGCAGGCGGGCGTTTTCAATGGCGACAGCCAGGGGGGCGCTGACCATGCGCAGCAGGCGCAAATCATGGTCGGTGAAGCTGCCATGTAATTTGTTAATCGCTTCAACGATGCCAATGACCCGGTTTTCGATAACCAGGGGTACAGCCAAAATGGAGTGGGTCTGAAAGCCGGAATCCCGGTCCACCTGGGCGTGGAACCGGGTATCGGTGTAAACGTTATTAACGATGACTGGCTCCCCATGATCAGCCACCCATCCGGCAATCCCCTGCCCCGCTTTCAGGCGGATGGGAGCCATGTTTTGGAACAGTGGCCCCATCAGTTGGGTGACAAAGATAATGTCGCCGCTGGCTGGTTCGATGAGGCCGATGGAGAGGGATTCGACATCCAGGCTGCGGCGCACGGGATCGGAAAGTTGGGCGATGATGCTGTCTAAATTCAGGGTTGAGGTGAGGGAGTAGGTGATGTCGTAAATGGTGGCGAATTCAATTTCTTGCCGGTCGGAGCGGTGGCGCAGGGCTGCTCGATCCAGGTAAACAGTGAGGTGCCGAGCCAGTTCTTCGATGTTGTCCTGGGTGATGGAGCTATAAGGGCCGGGATCAAGCAGGCAAAGGATGGTGGGGGGGGTGTAGCTGTAATGTTCCGGGGGGAATGGCAGAGGTACGCAGAGAATAGAATCTTGGGCAAGACGCCATAATTCACTTTGGACCAGTTCGGCCGGGGATTGGCTCATTTTGGATAGGGTCGCGGCCGCACCCTGGGCCAGCATGGGGGTAAAAGATGATTTTTTGTTTTCCCAACGGGTTTGCTGCAAACGTCCGTGAGGCTGGCTGATCCAGACATCGAAATAATTTTGGGATGGATTGCTGGTGCCAACAACGGCTGTTGTCAGGGTAAATTCGGCCAGTTCACTGGCGATAGCGGCGCAAACGCCATGGGTGTCGAAGTTGTTGCCCAACTCCAGATTGAGACGCTGCCAGAGGTCAAATAGGTTTTTGTTAGTTGGTTGAGTAGGAGCCGTAGCGATCATAGCCTGTTTATAATCGTGATCAGGTCATCTGGCAAGAGGAAGTGCGTCATAGCCCGCAAGTCATGGCAGGCGGCTGTTTTATTTGGGGTATAATGGAGAAGTTTCAGGTTATGATCTGCTCAACCCTCAACCCTCACTCCTCACCTCTTCTTATGCGGCCGCGTTCTTCATTATCTCCTACTCAGATCATCATCATTGGTTTTGCCAGCTTTTCCCTTGTGGGAACTCTCATTTTGATGGGTCCCTGGGCTAATCCGGCACACCAATGGCAGCCGTTTATTGATGCTTTGTTCATGGCTACCTCAGCGGTAAGTGGAACAGGATTGGTGGTTGTGCCGACCGGAAGTTACTACACCTTATTTGGGCAAATCGTTCTCTTGATTTTGTTCCAGATAGGGGGTCTGGGGTATATGACCCTCATCGTTTTTATTATGACTTTGCTGGGGCAAAAATTATCCTTGCACGGAGGAACGGTGATGCAGCAATCATTGGCCGGGACATCACGGGGGCGGATTCGTGCCTTTGTGCGGCGGGTGGTGCAATTTACGCTGCTGTTTCAAGGGGTGGGCGCGGCCGCGATAGCCCTGCGTCTCATCAGTTTAGGGGAACAATCACTCCCCTTTGCCCTTTATGCTGGGGTATTCCATGCGGTGTCTGCGTTTTGTACGGCTGGCTTTAGCCTTTGGGATAACAGCTTTATCCCCTATCGGGATGATGGGTGGATGAACCTGATTATCAATTTGCTTAACTACAGCGGGGCGGTAGGCTTTTTGGTTTTGTACGAAACAGGGTTTGCTTTGCGTCAATGGTGGCGGGGACAGCGACATTATTTTTCTTTGCATACCCGTCTGGCCGTGATTATGAGCCTGGGCCTGATTCTCATCAGCACCGTTGTTGTGGCTCTGGTAGAATATCAACCGGGTCAAAATATCATCCATTTTCTCCTGGCCGTCTCTTTTCAGACTATTTCGGCCTCAACGACGGCCGGGTTCAATAGTTTGGACCTGGGGCAATGGAGTGATAGTTCTCAGGCGATCATCATTTTACTTATGTTCGTTGGTGCGCCGGCAGGGGGGACGGGTGGGGGTATCAAAGCGACGACCTTTGCTGTTTTGTTGTTAGGGTTGCGGGCGATTATTCAAGGAAGCCGGGATGTAAATGTGTTCCGACGGCGCATACCCATGAATACCCTGATCAACAGTGTGGGGGTGGTAATGACGGCTACCCTTTGGTTGATGTTTGCGACCATTACGTTGACCGTTGTGGAGCCGTTTGCTTTTTTAGAACTCATCTTTGAACTGGCTTCGGCGTTGGGGACAACCGGGCTTTCTCTGGGGATTACCCACTTGCTGACGCCGGCCGGGAAGATGATCATTATTTTTACTATGTTGGTTGGCCGGGTAGGGCCGCTGGCGGTAGCGTTTTCTTTAGTGAAAAATCGGTACGCGGCCGCGTACCGGCTGCCCACTGAGGAAGTATGGGTTGGTTAATATGTGGCAACAATTAAAGAAGTGGTGGCAAAATATAGGGTACGCCAAAGTGGGAAATGGCTTAAGCTGGCGTCAGGGCAACGGCCGAAGGCATGAATTTGTTGTGATTGGCCTGGGCCGTTTTGGCAGCAGCGTGGCCGAAACCCTGGTTAATCATGGGCATGATGTGTTGGCTATTGATAATGATAGTGAACGAGTGCAGCATTTACGGGATGATCTGCCCCATGTGGTTCAATTGGATGCGACCAACTTCAGGGCGTTAGAAGAACTGGGGATTGGGCAGTTTGAGACGGGTGTCGTCAGTATCAGCAATGATTTTGAGAGCAACTTGCTGGCTACGGTGCTTTTGCGCCGCTTGGGAGTGCGTCACATCATCACAAAAGCGGCCACCCGTACCCAAAAAACGATTTTGCTTGAGGTGGGGGCTGATGAAGTGGTGTTACCAGAACAGGAAGCTGGGACACATTTGGGGCTGCGGCTGTGCAATAAAAACCTGTTGGATTATCTGGAATTGGGGGATGGTATCGGCATTGTGGAAATTACCCCCCCCCCGCAGCTGCATGGGCATACTCTGGCCGAGTGTCAACTGCGCCAACAGTTAGGATTGACCGTCATAGCAGTTCACCGGGGGCGGCAAATCATTGCCAACCCGGGGGCTGATTTTGCGGTGGAAGCGGATGATGTTTTAGTGGTGGTGGGCCGGATTGAGGATGCCGAAAAGGCGGAATTTACCCAACTGCGGCCGCGGTCACATTGAGATGGTGCTGCCAGCTGCCCACCGTCAGCAGCTATCAATGACTGGACTCTGGCGAAAATTGATTTCACCAGTGGTAATAACCAATACAATAATAACCAGTGGTCAGATTAAAAAACGCCAGACCCCAGTAAATGATGAAAGAACAAAGCTTGTTTTGGCGCCCCCCCGATTACACGTTGTGCCTTACTTTTGAGCATTCCGTTCTTGTTCTACGAGCACCCGGCGTAAAATTTTACCGGAGAGTGATTTAGGCACTTCGTTGACAAAGGCCAGGCGGCGGATTTTTTTGTGCGGGGCTACCTGCCCGGCAACCCAGGCCATAATTTCTTCGGCAGTTGCGGCCGCGCCTGGTTTCAACACCACAAACCCCTTCGGCACCTCACCCGCTTCCTCATCGGGACTGGGAATGACGGCGGCATCAGCAATCGCCGGATGGGTCAGCAGCAGCGACTCCAACTCAGCCGGGGCTACCTGCATTCCTTTGTACTTAATCAACTCCTTCACTCGATCGACAATATAAACGTAATCATCCTCATCTACATACCCAATATCCCCAGTGTGCAGCCAGCCATCCGCATCAATGGCCAGGGCTGTGGCCTGGGGATTGTTGAGGTACCCTTTCATCACCTGGGGGCCGCGAATCCAGATTTCGCCACGCTCATTTTTACCCAGTGGCTCATTTGTGGCCGTATCTACCACCAGCAGTTCCGTATTAGGAATGCCTGGCCCTACTGATGCCCGTTTAATTTTGCCTGGGACATTAGGGCCAACATGGGTAACCGGGCTGGTTTCGGTGAGACCATATCCTTGCACCACATTGCATCCCAAACGAGCTACTACCTCTTCCGCCAATTCCGCGCTCAACGGGGCTGCTCCGGAGAACAGCTCTTTGAGGGAAGATAAATCATATTGAGCCACCAGGGGGTGTTTGGCCAGGGCGACCAGGATCGGGGGTACCAGGTTGACGCGAGTGATTTTATGGTTTTGGATTAGTTCTAAAAATTGGGGTAAATCAAAGCGAGGCATGGTGACAACCGTTGCTCCCCGCGCCAGGCTCATATTGAGAATGACGACCAGGCCGTAAATGTGGAAGAAGGGTAAAATGCCCATCACCACATCCTCTTCAGTTACCAGGTCCATGTTGGGAATACCTTCGGTTTGGACCATGTTGGCGACGATGTTGCGGTGGGTGAGCATGACTCCTTTGGGTAGGCCGGTGGTGCCGCTGGAGTAGGGCAGCACCACTAAATCTTCAGCAGGGTTGATACTGATGTCGGGCAGTTGGCCATCACTTTGCAGCAGACTGGCTAGAGGGGTGGCCCCTTCTGCTTCGCCAAAGACGAGAATTTCTGCAACGGCGGTGTTTGCGGCCGCTTCCCTGGCTTTCTCTAAAAACAGCGGAATTGTCAGCAAATATTTGGCCCCGGAATCACGTAGTTGAAAATGGAGTTCCTCAGCCGTGTAAAGGGGATTGGCCGTAGTGACAATGCCGCCTATCAAAGAAACGGCATGGAAGGCCACGGCATACTCTGGAATGTTGGGGCTAAAAATGGCGAACACATCTCCCTTTTGTAACCCCCTCTTGGCCAGACTCGATCCAATCAGGCGGATACCCCCAATGAGTTGGGCGTAAGTCAGGGTACGACCAGTGGGGCCGTCAATGAGAGCCGGTTTGTTGCCAAAAGGCATCATCCGCTCAATGAGCAGCTCCGTCAGCGGCTGGTCAGGAATGGTTACATCAGGGTATGGGCTGCGGAAAATCATGGGAGACTCCTTCATTTATTCAATTGTGACCGAAAATATGAGGTGGAAGAGGGATGAACGCTGACCATCCGTTTTACGTTGTTCATCATCCAGTTGCCAGGCTAATTGGAATCGCACCATAAACATAACACAGGTTCTACAGTAAAATCAATAATATAAATTTCATAGTAAAATCTATTATTGACACAACAACCAATCATCATTATACTTCACCGTGTCAGTCAGTTTTACCACTTTACCCTTCCAACTTGCCTCACTGCTGCCCCATATTTATTGCCGTAGCTAAACAGGAGCAAGCCCTGGAACGCGGCCGCACCAGCCCACCCACCACCCTCACCGAACGGGGTTACACCGGCCACCACGAAAACCGGGACATTGGCCTGACCTACATGAACGCCCGTTACTACATCCCCGGCTTAGGCCGCTTCCTCACCGCCGACACCATCGTGCCCGCCCCCGCCAACCCGCAAAGCCACAACCGCTACACCTACGTCCTGGGCAACCCCCTCGTCCTGGTGGACCCAACGGGCCACTGCCCGGCCCCAACCCCTGAGAATGGCTATACCGGTAGTGGACATGTGATTTGTCTTGCTGGCTTTATTCCTACTGCTTATTCTCAGGGCCCGTTTAACCTCATATTTGTTGGTGATAATAGGGATTTTTCACATAATTCAACAACCACTCAATCTCGTTTTTGGATTTGGATTGATGTAGAAACTGGTGAATATCAATACTATATACACCCTACCGTTGCCACAAATGATCGTTGGGGATTGGGGGACTGTGAAGAGCAAATTTGTATCTATCAAGCTTTTGGTGATTCGATAAATGATATTACAGTTGACATTTTACTCGATGGTACGATCCGAGTCACTTACAGCATACTTTGTTCTCACCCCTTATGCTTGCTTGGCCCTGGGCCAGATGGATGGATTGATTTTATCCCTGATGGCAATGGCGGCTATACAACTGCGGGTTCTGTGGAACGATTCCCGAACCTTGAAGCATACCTCTGGCGCAATGGGCAATTACAAACCACCTTGTTTCAGTACCAAAATTTTTCACCTGATGAACTAACTTCTGGAATAGCCTCAATAGAAACTGGTTTCTGGATGTACGGAGGTCTTGGTCAACGGCACTCATGGAATATACCCCCATCTCATCCCCATATTCCTTTCCCAACAAATCCAAATGGCTTCGGTGGTGGAGGCGGTAGATATCCTTTTAATGGTTGGTATCACCTGCCTTATTAACCTTGCCGCTGTTCAATACACTGGCTGTATCTGAGTGACCGCTTTTGCCCGAAGTGCTACCCAAGGAGTAAATAAGTATGAGGAACCTTATATGTAATTTTTTCTATGGCGCAGTTAACGGAGCGATTGCAACCGCAATGGTGGTGTCAACGTACTTCTTTGTTCAGGTAGGCTTATCTTTATTACTTTTAAATGATAATAATCCAGATGTCTTGATAGCTGTAGCAATCTTATATGGAATTCCTGTTACTGCGATATTAAGCATTTTCCCAGGTATTCCTCTTGGAGGAATAGGCGGTTTGTTTTCCTTTACATTTAGAACAACTTATTTAGCCATTATTTTTGGTATTTTAGTTGGGGGATTAGTAATGGTAGTTTTTGGCATAGTAGGTCGGGGGTTTTTCCATGATGGGTTACCGATTGATAAGAAAACAGAATATCAAAATTTAAACATTATGGTAAGTATATTGGGTGGTATTATAGGGGGTAGTGTGGGTGGTTACTACTTTCATCAACGATTGCTCAAGTTAACTCGTCGGGACTTGCGTCAACCCTGACGGTTCTACTTATCCGCTAGTAACCTCACCTTTACCAACAGGTGTTAAATATCAAAGGTTCCATGTGAATTCTTTCTTACTCCAGGTTTTGGGCGGCACCAGCTTGATGAGCAATAGCAGCGGTTACAGCGTCAGCAACACCACCACCCGCTACCAACCGTATGGCAGCGGCCGCACCACCCCCACCCACCACCCTCACCAAACGGGGCTACACCGGCCACCACGAGAACCGGGACATTGGCCTGACCTACATGAACGCCCGTTACTACATCCCCGGCTTAGGCCGCTTCCTCACCGCCGACACCATCGTGCCCGCCCCCGCCAACCCGCAAAGCCACAACCGCTACACCTACGTCCTGGGCAACCCCCTCGTCCTGGTGGACCCAACGGGCCACTGCCCGGCCCCACCAAGTGGTAGTGGTAATGTAATATGTGTTGCGCTCTTCATTCAAGATAGTAAGATAATTTTTGGAACTGGTTATGGAGATGGGCGTGAGTTTAGTTATAACTCAGCACACAATCAGTCAAGAGGTTATCTTTATATCTATCTGGATGTATTAGATCCTAACGGAGATCCAACATATCAAATGTTTCTTGGTGATTCAGAAACAATAGTTTGGACTTTTACAGCCGATTATACTCAAAGCAATTTTACTGTCACAGTAAACCCGCTAACGGGGCAAATTAAAATAGTTTATAATCTTCGCAATGGCGTTACAGCATATATATACAGATTTGATGAAGATCGTTTTGGCTTATATTCTCAATGTGTTCATTCTGTAGGTAACAATAATGATTGTGGTGCCTTCATACCATTTGGGCCAATTGCACAAGGATTTATCCCTGATATCAATGGAACTATACTTCTTACACCTAACAATCTTGGTGGCTATGATGTGTACGTTGATCGTGATCCATACCCTATAGTTGACCCCATTGTCAAGACCACGATTAGCCAAAACTAAGGTGGAACAA
>JAHDWJ010000141.1 GCA_023384415.1 Anaerolineae bacterium | reverse complement strand
TGGAACGAAGATTATCTCCTTAAGGTGTTAACAGGTTAATATGCGATTGCCCTAAGAGGTAGGGAATAGGAATAAAACCAATGCCTGGCTTAGGTTGGGTATGTTATAATCGGAAATACCCCCTCACCCTGGCCCTCTCCCCAGGGAGAGGGAATGCCCCCCGCGCCGCAGGCGCGGGGGGGGGATGCTCCCCTCTCCCGTGTCGGGAGAGGGGCCGGGGGTGAGGGTTTTTCTGTAGGTGTTATCTGCTTATGTCTGAATATATTGAGATTGAAACAGAGTTTTTGGAAACGACGGATATGATCCGCTTTTATACCAATTTGCCCCTGACTAGTGAGGGGAGCGAGACCTACCATTCAGCGGCCGCGATGGAAGAAGGGTCTCCGGTGGCCCAACTTCTCTCTGGGGTGGATGGTATCGTCTACTGTCATCTGGACGGGGGGGAGATAACCATCCGGCGGGAACCGGATATAGAGTGGCATAATTTGGTAGCGGATGTCGCGGCCGCGCTCAAGGAGTTCTTTTTGTGAAAAAGTTCATCACCCTGCTCTTCATCTTGCTCATAACAACTGCCTGCCGGGGTAACCAACCCCCGCCCACCCCCACCCCCGACCCGGCTATCCCGCCAACACCAACCCCGACCCCGGCAGAAACCCTGGCCCAGGCCGCCGAGGTAATGTTGGCCCTACGTGGGGCGCAAATTGAGATCAGCCGTACCGGTGGCCCCGCTTACTTAGATGCAGATGGATTCCTGGTTTTTAGCTCGGCGACGGTTGTCTATGCCGCTCCAGACCGGGTGCAGGCACGAGTCAAAGCCCTGACCAGCAATACCGCCCTGGAGTTAGGTTTTATTGCCGTTGGGCCAGACAAATGGCTGACCAATCCGGCCACGTTGGCCTGGGAAAAGCTCCCTGACAACATTCAGTTAGACCTGGCCTTGTTGTTTGATGAAAGGGAAGGGTGGCGACCGCTGTTGACTCGTGATGCCCGTGACATTCAACTGGTAGATGTTACTGTTTTTGGCAACATTGTACGCCATCAATATCGGGCCACCATTGCCGGGGAACGTGCGGCCGCCATCACCAGCGGGTTAGTCGCTCCCCAAGATATCGCCCTGGATATCTTCATTGACCCGGCGACCTTGCACGTCACCCAACTCCAATTCACCGTCCCCACCCCCACCGAGCCATCAAACTGGGTGCTGCAATTTAGCCAGTTTGGCCTGGAAGTAGAGATCATCCCCCCGCAATAACAAAAAAGCCAGAGGCAAGGATTTCCCTCGCCTCTGGCCTTTCAACCAATACATCAATTAACTACCTAAATTTGGCGCAAATTAGCGACAGTTCCATCACGAGCCAGGAAAGAAGAA
>JAHDWJ010000024.1 GCA_023384415.1 Anaerolineae bacterium | reverse complement strand
GGGAGTTGCGGCCGCCCAACAACCAATAAAGCCGACGCGATGAGATTGGGGTGAACAACCGTGTTAGTCTGGCGCGGCTTATCTCCCCGTTAGGCGGGCAGGCGATTGACGCAAGTTCGTTAAATATTGATTTTACGTTGCCATTTCTGGATTGAAAGCTGACAAGGTGGTTGCCTCATTCATTGACGTAATCCGTATACTTCTGTAATATACAATTGCGATGAAAAACATCCTCTCAAATTGCAGTGGTTTTCATTGGGATGAAGGCAATCTGGAAAAGAATTGGCATCTTCACGAAGTCACTAATGGGGAATGTGAAGAACTCTTTTTCAACTTACCTCTTATCGTTGCTTCTGATGACAAACACTCCCAGTTAGAACAAAGATTTTATGCTCTGGGACGAACAGACAGAGGGCGATGGTTATTTGTTGCGTTTACGATCCGCGACAGTTTGATTAGGGTCATCTCAGCCCGTGATATGAACCAGAAAGAGGCAAGAAAATATGGTGAACGAGTTAAAAGGTATACCGACATTCAAGAATGAGGACGAAGAACGTGCGTTTTGGGCTTCTCGCGATTCGACCGAGTATATTGACTGGAGTGAGGCGGATGAAGTGGTTCTACCCTTGTTGAAACCATCAACCAAGACGATTTCTTTACGCTTGCCAGAGTTGATGTTGAATGAGTTGCGATTAATTGCAAACAAGCGTGATGTACCTTATCAATCATTGATAAAAGTATTTTTAAAAGAACGTATAGACCAAGAGCTGAAACAGTACACGTAGGTTAAGACCAATTTGCTCTGGCATTAGTTTGGTGTGGGTTTTGACAGTTTTAATTTGGTGGAAAGGCTTGGGTAGGCACTCAGCCTAACAAGGCTTCCGGCCGACCGCCTAGCGGCGTGGACATCAGGGTTTTGGGATTATCCGGCGGCGGCTGAAGCAAGCGTTAGGTGGCCGGGCAAGTTACTCCCGTATTACTCAAGGGAGTCGCGGCCGCCTAACAACCAATAAAGCCGACGCGGTGAGGTTGAGGTGAACAGCCGTGTTGGTCTGGCGCGGCTTATCTCCCCGTTAGGCGGCGCAGGATGAGTACCTTTCGAATCGTGCTCATGTTCTTGGAGCCTAAGTGGCCGGTAGTCTTCGTTCTGGAGAATGGAACAGCATGGGAAGTTTGACCTTCACTATTAACGTCACCCTTGACGGGTGCATCGATCATCAGGAGGGAATCGCTGACGACGAGACGCGCGCGTACTTCACCCGCCTAATGGATGAGAGTGGGGCAATTCTCTGGGGGCGCATCACATATGAGATGATGGAAAGTTATTGGCCGGCAGTGGTTTGTGGCAATGTGGAAGCCCCATCGGCAATGCGCGACTGGGCGATAAAGCTCGAAGCCAAGCCAAAGTACGTCGTGTCCGCAACGAGAAATGATTTCCCATGGAGCAACAGCCACCACATCGTCGGCGACTTACGTTTGGGTATACTGGAGCTCAAGGAAGCGACTTCGGCCGGAGTACTCCTTGGCAGCTGTAAGCTGGCGACCGAACTGGACCGACTGGATCTAATTGACGAGTACAGGTTGCTCGTGCATCCCCGAATCGCCGGCCATGGTCCGACTTTGTATGAAAGCGGTCTACCCAGCACACGCCGGCTAGATTTGATATCTGTAAAGCCATTTCGCAATGGCGCTGTCGCAATGCACTATCGGAGAGCCGGATGATTGGACAAGGGATCGTGCCGCCTAACAATAACTTTCAGACGGACAAAAGCAGGCTGTCATGTCTTTCGCTTACGCAAAAGCCACGCCAGCTTGCTTTCGCCGCTGAAGCAAGACGTTAAGCGGCCGGCAAGTTACTCCCGTATTACAGAACGGGAGTTGCGGCCGCCCAACAACCAATAAAGCCGACGCGATGAGATTGTGCTGAACAACCGTGTTGGTCTGGCGCGGCTTATCTCCCCGTTAGCCTGCTTCGTTCCAAAGTCATCAAGGAGTGTCAATGGCAAAGGTGATGGTTTCGCTCTTAGGTGGTCGCCCCGTGCCAAATATGATAGCAACATTGCGCCTAAAGCCGGATCGCCTGTATATTGTCGTTTCGGAAGATTCGCTTGGTGCAGATAGAAATTACGAGAAACTGATAAATGCTTTGCCCAATCACTTGATACCACCTCAACCTCACTCTGTAAAACCGTATATCTTGGGAGAAACAGTTCAACGATGTGAAGAGATTGCTAATCAACACCCAAGCGATGAGATTATTGTTGTATCAGCGTCAGAGCCAAAGACTATGGGCTTCGGTGCGTATGATGTTGTCAAGAAGTTACGGGCTCAAGGTAGAGACGTTGATATGTGTTATTTGTCCAGAGAAGGACTTGTCTGGGTTTTCCGAGAGACGGACAATGTTGAGCCTGTAAGAATTGGGGTGAAAGATTACTTTGCCAGTTATGGTTGGAATGTGACATCAAAACCAGAACCAGACGAAAGGTTTCAAAAATTGGTTGCGTTGCTTATCCAGAATTTGCCGATTTCTCATCGCTTGCTTTGTACTCTTAGGAGTAGTGACAAGGGGAAAGGGAAACGCACTAACAAAAGTCGCCTCAACGTCGATGAATTTTCTGTTTTGCGAGAGATAGAACAGTTGCAGATAGTGAGCAATGTACAACAAACTGACACCGAGACAAGATGGACTATCGATAGTGACAACGAAGCGAAATTTCTGCTCACTGGCGACTGGCTAGAATTCTACATTTACCAAATCGCTTCTCAAGCGAAAACGGCTCAGGGTGCATCATTGCTTGATGAATGCGGATGGGGAGTAGAAGATACTTCAGGCAAAGGCGAGATAGATTTTGCAGGTATTTTTGGCGGACAAATGGTTATCGTCTCTTGCAAGACGGAAGACAGCATCAAACGAACTTGGTTTGAAGAATTGCATTCTAAAATGGAGCAATTAGGAAAAGGGATGTGCTCTGCTCTGATGGTCAGCAGTGCACCTAAAAGCAGTAGGACGGAGAAAGAATTAGCGGATTACGAGAAGTGGGCGCAAGAGCGTCAGATAGTTTTTGTTATGGCTGAAGATTTGCCCAAACTCCCTAGTATTTTCAGAAAGATTGTAACAGGCGATGAAAACGCCGAACCAAAGCACATACCTTGTTATGCAAGAACCTAGCCCTTTCCAAGAGAACGCAGGCTAACAACGGGTTGCAGCCGACGTTGCTCCGCAGCGCGGCTTAACCCAACCGTTGGGCATGCAGGCTCAGGATTAATACGAAACTAGAGGAAGTGCTGCCATGAATGCCAATGTAGTTAAGCAGACGGTTTACGAAGCGGTAGGTGGTCACGATGCGCTGCTAAGATTGGCTAGCGCGTGGCATACCCGGGTGTTAGAAGATGAAGTGGTAAGCCATGCGTTCAGCCACGGTTATCATCCGCAACATACCGAGCGCCTTGCGGCGTATTGGGCGGAGGCTCTCGGTGGGCCAACGACATACTCCGAACGGTATGGGGATGAGACCTCCGTCGTGCGGATGCATAGCGGGAACGGGCCGCATGAGGAGATGGACCATCGGGCGATCGCGTGTTTTGATCAGGCGTTGGAAGATGTCGGGTTCGGGCACGACGAGCAACTTCGACACGTGTTGCATGACTACTTCGCATGGGCAACTACGATGGCGATGGCTCGATACCCAGACTCGGCAGAGGACGTGCCGGACGGTTTGCACATCCCAAAGTGGTCCTGGGACGGCCTCGTCAGCGGAGGAGAGGTTGACGAAATTTGAAAGTGCCGCCTAACAAAGCGAAGCAGTCGGGCAAGGGCAATACCGCGCGATGATCACGAAATCCGCTTGTACTTCGGCGTTGATGTAGCACTGTCCAAGGGTATTCAGCGGGATGCGGATGAAGCAGTGCTGCTGATGCCCAAGTCGTTAGGCAGGCGAGACTGGCGACGGCTTTTGCGGCGCGGGTTTAGTCAGGCGGTTTTGTGAAGAAGGCGGTGTTTTAGCTGGCTTAAGCCGTGCTCCCAGGTCGCCCAACAACACATCCACCCGACCGAACCGCTACCAGGTTTTGGATGGATAAGGCGTTAGTTTTGCGGTTCGGCGGGTGATGATCACGTTGGGCGGCTTCCGCTGGGACGCAGCTTCCGCAGTCTGTGTATTCTCAATTCCACGCTGCAGGATTGGCACGCAGTCATGAACCTTTTGCGCAAAGAATCGTATCTGTTGACCTTCACCTGTGGTGATTAAACGATGCCACTCCCCTCAGAGGAATTCATTCGGTACTTCCGCACCGAAAGATTGGCTGCGACACATCGAACTTTCCGTGGTGCGTACGCGTCTCTTTAATAAGACATTCACAAGACAGGAGGTTCGCTATGTATGGATCCAAGCAAGAGATACCAACGGCCGTCGATTTTGGTGGGGTGGTCATTCATTTGGCAGCGTGGGGCGGGATGACCGTGGCACTGGAGACTTTCCCCGCCGGCACGGACACCGAACCAATCTTCAAAGGTTTGCCGGACGATCGGTGCCAGAGCCCACACTGGGGCTACGTCCTCAGTGGCCGCGTCCGGGTCCGCTATGCCGACCGCGAGGAGATCATCGAGGCAGGCAACGCCTACTATCTGGAGCCCGGCCATACCACCATCTTTGAGCAGGACACCGAACTGGTCGAGTTTAGCCCCCAAGACGAATACCAAAAGACCTTGGAGGTTGCCCAGCGGAACGCCGCTGCGATCCAAGAGGATCAATCACGGGCGTCGTGACGGGAATGGGCAAGACGCACGAAGAGGTACCTGCCGGTATGAGAATCTCGAGTACGTTCTCGAAGGGATGTGCCGAAGTGGAGAGCACCGGAATCATGAGCGACGCGGAACTCGCGAGGATGGCCCAATGCGGCGACGCCGCAAGTCTTGGCGTCCTGCTCGAACGCCACCGTGCATCCCTGTGCGCGCTCGCTCTCGGTTTTCTGGGACATTGGCCGGATGCCCAGGATGCCGTGCAGGATGCCTTCATAATCGCCCTGCACAAGATCGACCAGCTGCATGAACCCGCTGCGGTGGGCTGGTGGCTACGGGCCATCGTGCGAAACGTATGCCTGAGCCAGCTGCGAGCGCGACGGGGTGGGACCGCTGTCGTCGGGCTTACCGAAAGCTTAGGGCCGCAGGAGCCTCGTGAGTCCTCAGCTGAGGCACACCTCGACCGTCTGGCGCTGCGCGAATGGGTCTGGACGGCGCTCGCGCACCTCCCCGAGACATTACGGGTCACCGCCCTGCTGCGCTACTTCGGCTCGTATGCCTCCTATGAGGAACTTGCGGTTATCCTGGGTGTACCGGTTGGAACGGTGAAGAGTCGCCTCAACCAGGTCAAGGTGAAGTTGGCCGATGCCCTGCTCGAAACGGCCGAGCTTGCTCACGATGAAGCCCGCTTGGCAGCGCAGTCCCAGATACGCTTCTTCACCGCAGCCCACGCGGAGTTCAACCGAGGAAGCTACGAGTCGCTCGCAAGCGCTTTCTCGAGTGATCTCGTGTTGAGTTATGGGGGTGGGACGGCCGATGGCGGGCTCGAGTTCCTGATCCACCACGTCTGGGAAGCACAGCTTGCAGCGAGGGTGAAGCTGCATCCGACGACGATTCTCGCAAGCAAGGACGTCATCGTGATCGAGGGCGACTTCGAGAACCCTCACGATGACCCCTTCCACTGTCCGCCCGCCACCGCGATCGTCTGCTTCTATCGTGACGGTCGCATACATCGGCTTCGGCAGTATTACGCGCCACGTCCGGAGGGCTGGCGTGCACACCGGTAGGCGACACTACAACTCAGCGTTAGACCATCACCAAGGAGGCCTCCTATGACCACCCAATACCGTGCTGTGCTCCAATGTATTGAGGATTATCCCTTCCCGGTGCGGTTTAGCACTGGCGCCCGACCGCGGGCCGTGCAGATCGCTGCCCGCTTGGAGCAGGCGCACCGCTACCTCTCCGAGGTATTGGCATTCGATCCGGAGTTGCGGCTGTTAGTACTTTCCCCCGCAGATTGGTTCGCGTACACCACGTATCCGCTCTACGGCATGCCGCATTATACCGCCAGGGACACGATCATTATGGGCGACGAACCGGCAAGCTTCTGGCAGGGAGTCGTGGGGATGCTCGATGGGGTTCTTAACCCGACCCAGCGCGCTGAAGCAGAAACTACCTATGGGACGGTGGATGGGCAGTTCGACATGTCTACGTTCGCTGATCTGATCGCCGTGCACGAGCTCGGCCACCTGTTCCACGAGCAGGTGCCGTTCGCTTTTCCCCGGCTCTGGTTGCGGGAGATGTTCTGCAACTTGTGTGTGCAGGCGTATCTCGCCGATCGAGAGCCGGAACAGCTGCCGCGGTGGACTCTGCTGCCCGCACGGATGATGGCGGTGCCGGTAGATCGGGTGCGACATCGCTCGTTGGACGACTTCGAGCGACTGTATGTCGGTGTAGGCCCCGTGAACTACGTCTGGTTTCAATTCAGGCTGGCTGCTGCCGCTCGGGAGCTCTACGACGCAGCAGGAGTCGATGCTTTACGGCGGCTGTACCAGACGTTCGCAGCACACGAGAACGAATCAACCGACCAGCAACTGGCGGAGCTTCTGGAGGAGCGAGTGCATTCCTCAGCCGCACGGGTTATGAGAACGTGGTTGGGGTAGAGCGAAGGGCAAGCAGCCACTTTTGGTGAAGTGACGATCAAGCCCTCGCCAAACGTGACCAAAGTGATGAGAGCTTTTTCTGAATGGTTCAAACGCTGGCCGGTCAGCATGTCGAATACATCAACACCTTCGACTGTGATCGACGCGTCGACAGTTTCAAATACGCGGTGATGCTCAGGACGGGACGATGATGAGCTGTATTTTGGCATGACGGCTGAAGAATGTGAGCAGTAATGACCCGTCACCTGATGTACGGGAGCATGCGCCTGATTAGGCGCCGGATCGCGGTACGGTAGGGCGGTAGGGCCTGTGCCACCCAACAATCCGGTCCAGCCGACCGCTTCGCGCGCAAGATCGCTGAGTAATGAAGACGTCTCATTCTGCGCGCTCGCGGCGGCTGAACGGCAGAGCGTTAGCTTGCTGCGCACGGCTTGACGGGAATTGCGGTTTTTCATTATAATCAAATGCACAGATATGAAAACTCAATACTACACAGCATCAAGTCTCGATGGCTTTATCGCTGACCAAAACAACTCCCTTGATTGGCTTTTTCAGTTCGGTAGCGAACCCGAAGGCGAGTCCTCGAAGTTCGTGAGTGAAGTCGGCGCTATCGCAATGGGTTCCAACACTTATGAGTGGATTCTCAATAACCACATCAAAGACGATGCTCCGCGGCCGCAAAAGTGGATGTTTGAACAGCCAACTTGGGTTTTCACGTCGCGGCGTTTACCCATTGTCGAAAACGCCGACGTAAGATTTGTGAGTGGCGATGTGCGTCCAGTCCATAAGCAGATGAGCGAAGTCGCCGGCGGGAAGAATATCTGGCTCATCGGCGGCGGTGGCTTGGTTGGACAGTTTTATGATTGTGCTTTGCTGGACGAGATTATTGTTTCAATCGCTTCGGTAACTTTGGGCGGCGGCGCACCACTTTTGCCGCGCGCCATCACCAATCCTCCGCTCAAACTGTTGTCGGCCACGACTTACGGAAGCGCGTTTGCAGAACTTCGCTACGAAGTTTGTAAATAAAAGTCATCAACAGCAAGATAACAAGGCGCTGCACCCGACCACCTAAAGCTTCGTTCGCTGCGTTGTGCCCGTTCCTCGCTCCACTTCGCTCTCTGGGCTTCCGGCGGCGGGTGAGCTTGGTCGTTAGGCGCCAATGGAGACGCCCATGTCATTGAGCATCACAAGCCTCAAGCCTTACGTTCCCGCCAAGGATTTTGAGCTGTCCAAGCGGTTCTACACCGCGCTTGGATTCACCTTATCGGAGGGCTGGGGCGGCACCACAGATTTCTCGCTCAATGGCCACGCCTTCCGGCTTCAGGACTATTATGTGCAGGACTGGGCAAACAATTTCATGTTTGTCATTGGCATCGAGGACGTTAAGGCATGGCACCAACGGGCAGTTGAGCTGCTCAACAGCAGCATGTTCCCTGGCATGCGGGTCAAGGCGCCAGAACCAGTAGATGACTCATTGGTTCTGCACGTCTGGGATCCAACTGGGGTTCTGCTAATCTTCGTGCAGTAAAGGCGTCGCGGTTGGCGCCTAACGGGGAGATAAGCCGCGCCAGACCAACGCGGTTGTTCACCACAATCTCATCGCGTCGGCTTTATTGGTTGTTAGGCGGCAAATGTATTGTGTCATTGAAACGGGAGACATTGAATTGACATTTTCAGAGCAGGTAAATCTTCTGATTTTGGGTGGTGTGATAGGGCTTTTGTCAGCCTTGTTTGGCGCAGTCGTTCAACATCTTCTCGAATCCCGACGATATAAAATCGAACTACAAGATCAGGAAAGAATTCTGCAAAAGCAATTTGCCCAACAGGGCGAAACGCTTCTCAAACAGCACTAACTTGCTCTTGAAGAAGATAGGGTAAAGCGTTCAAGAGAAGAAACCGAACAAATGGCGAAGCAGCTACGAGACTCGCTGACACAAGGGCTTCATGAATACATGGCGCAAAGCTACCCGAATACTTCTGAGCTAAAACATTTGAGAGCGCAAGTTAAAGCAGTTATCCGACAAGAAAAGTTGGCAGTTGACGATACAGAGAATGCTGTTCGATCTATTCAGAGGCTCCTCGCAGCTTACGATGAATTAACCCCACAAGATGTCGAGCAACTGGTTCAGGCATTGAACCGTCTTCAAATTGTTCGGGAAAGCGAACAACACCGTTCGAGCTACATTGAAGATTTACGCCATAATATGATTTGGAATCATCACGGATCAAATGATACAAAGGGCGCAACGTGGTCAGCAATTGCGGCTGAAGCAGGTCGTCTCAACTACAATTACCCCTTTTTGATCTATTTCCTCAAGTTGAAAAACAGAAACAATGGTTGGCAAATACCTGGAACGCCGTATACGCCTGTCCCAATTCCATCAATTCAAGAGTTTCTTGAGATCCTTGAAGTACGGCGCGAGCAAATCAAAGGAGTGCTTGATACGGGTGACTTGTCGCTAAAGTGGAAATGGCCCGCTGAATGGGGGTACGTTCCTTGGGGTGGCCCAATTATTACTGAAAGGATTCAAGATCTATCGGATGAATGCTATCTTGATAATGCTTTAAGCGAGTATTCGCAGACTGGCGTTGCTATCAATCAATACCGAACACTGCATAGTCTTTGAGATAGTGATTTGACCCTTACCATGTTGCGGGCTTTGTGAACATACCTTGAGAATCAGTTAGTGAGGTTGGAAAAAGGCTTTTGGACAATACGCCTTTACGAATGTTTTTAACGAAATCCGCGTTGGCCATCAGCACTTTACTGGGGTGTTTTTGTGGGTTGAGAATGCCAATCTTCTTGCCCAACTCTTTCTTGGCAAACTAGATGGGCAGAAGTAAGTCAGAATCATTTGAGACAACCACCGCAACATCATAGGCGTTTTTGTAACCATCGCTTAAAAGGTGAAGGGCAAGGTTTACATCAGAACCCTTTTCCTCTGTCTTGATTACTTTGGCATAACCGCTTTTGGGTGGGGCCAGTGGCATCATAATCTCGTGGGTTAAAAAATGCCCATAGATGATTTCAAGATTGGGAATTGTGTGTAAGGCACGCAGGTAAATTCGTTGGCGAGTTAATTGATCGGGATCGGACCGGCGCGGGTTTACAAGAGCGGTGAAATATTTAATCTGGTTAATGGTGTCGGGGGGCAACATAATGCGACAAAGTTTGGCAATATCTAGCCAGCGATAGGGTGTGCTTTTCAATGCGCCATAGTAAAGATTGAAGCCGTCAACGTAGATGTTTGCTTTCAAGAAAGACCTCCATAAAACACAGAAGCCGTCCTTGCGGACGGCTTCGCACCCCTTCGCCGAAGCTATCGGGGAGGATATGTATAAATTATATCACATTGAATGGTTTTGTAAAACACAACTTCAAGTCCACAAGCCCACGCCGCCCAACCACACATACACCCGACCAAACCGCTGCGACCTTTTGGACGGGTAAGGCGTTGGTTGTGCGGTTCAGCGAGTGATGCCCACGTTAGACGACTGATCAAGTTACTCCCATATTATTATTATACGGGGGCAGCGGCCGCTTAATAACTAAATAAAGCCTTCGTATTGAGATTGAGATGAACAGCCGTGTTGGTCTGGCGCGGCTTATCTCCGCGTTAGACATCAAAAGGAGATAAGATGAAAAGGCAGTTTATCCAACTAGTGAAACCGATTGTTTCACGTTTCCCCAGGTGGGCAATGATTTATAGATATATACGTGATACATGGCATCTCTACGACGAACCTCAACAAACTCCAATGGGCTTCAAGTTGATTGGCAATCTGTCAATGCAAAAGGGTGAATATGAGACAGAAGAAACTGAGATCGCAAAGAAAATCATTTCAAAGGTAGATGTATTCATTAATATTGGAGCCAATATCGGATACTATTGTTGTATTGCCCTCAATCATGGAAAGCAAGTCGTCGCCATCGAGCCAATGGACCATAATCTTCGATATCTTCTTCGGAATATTAAGGTGAACAACTATACATCTCCAATTGAAGTGTACCCCTTAGCCCTCAGTAATAGCGTGGGCGTGATTGAGATGTTTGGTGGCGGACCTCAAGCATCTCTAGTAAAAGGATGGGGGAAAAGGTCGGGGCAATATGCTACGTTAGTGCCGAGTTCAACACTGGATAATGTTCTGCACACAAGATTTCAAGGCAAAAATTGCTTTATTCTTGTCGATATAGAAGGTGCCGAACTGATGATGCTAGAAGGTGCAACCTCTTTCGTTAATGGGTATCCAAAACCAATATGGATGATTGAGATATCGATTTCGGAACACCAACCCGAGGGTTTGTGCATCAACCCTAATCTCGTTTCTACTTTTCAGGTTTTTTGGAATAGAGGCTATGAGGCGTGGACCGCTGACAAGCAATGTCAAATTATTCTCCCTGACGAGATAGAAGGGATAGCTAAAGGGGGTGTAGACACTTTTTCTACACACAATTTTCTATTCATCGAAAAGGGAAAGAAGAATGAGTTGTTAGATATCTAACATGGGCATGTAGGCGACTGCGCTTCATCGCCGCGGGTGATGACTACGTTGGGCGGGTAAAGGTGGCCGCGGCATTTATGGCGCATGTTCTGTCAAACAGTTTTGTGGGAAGGGGGTCATTATAGATAGTCGCGGCCGCGAACGATTTATCCCCCCATATGGTAAAGTTCAGACCAGCTTCGCCCCCCAACGATTCCTATAATTACTGTAGTACTATAACGCTTTTTGTACCTGAATCGCCCCCATTATTTCATTGACAGATCATTCACAACGTTTATACTGCCTACCCATATGTTACCTTGATACTATTGGTCATCATGAAGGTGGCCCACAATTAGATATTTTCGGGAGAATTCAGAACATTGAATGCGTTCTTCTTGTGACCGTGCCCATATAATCCAACCCCAGTTGGATTATATGGGCACGGTTTATTTCTGCTGATATATCGCCTCTTTGAATGGCTTATTCAGTATTCAAGCCTGGGTCTGTCTCGCCTTCTTCCCTGCCTGCAAGCTGTGGCCCTGTTCAATCATGGCATGGTAAGTGGACACGTGTAGTCAGGTCCGCACCGATCCGCGAGAATATATAGCCGTCAATGCTGTTTTACGACCTATCTATAGACTCAAACTGAATAGAGGTGAGGAAAATGCGCAAGTCGAAATTTGCTTTCGCGATTAATCTGCTTGGTCTGTTGTTGCTGCTGTTTGTAGTGACCCTTTTCTTTGGTACCCCTCAGGTGAAAGCGGTGGATACACCGCCCAATCCGGCTATTGGGTCGGTCAATTTTTTAACTGGCCCTAACAAAGGAGATCCTTTAGAGATTGCCCTGAATTATATCCGTGAAAATTGGGCGGCTTTAAGGTTGCAAGAGAAAGATTTAGCCGAGATGGTCATTACAGATCATTATGTCAGTGAACATAATGGTACCACCCATATTTATTTACGGCAGCAATATAAAGGGATTGATGTGTATAACGCACTCATCAACATCAACATTGCCGCTGATGGGAGCGTGATTAATGTCGGTACCCGCTTTGTGCCGGGGCTGGCTGATGCGGTAAAGAGTACGGAGGCTCTTTTGTCTGCGGCCGCGGCCGTGACTATCGCTGCCGACTATTACCAACTTTCCCTTACGGAACCCCTGGTTGCCGAAGAATTGATTGGTGGGGATATGCAAAAAGTTATCTTCAACGATGCGGGTATCTCCCTGGAACCAATCCCCGCCCAACTTATCTACCAGCCAATGGACGATGGCTCAGTGCGGTTAGCCTGGCAAGTTGAGATTTATGCTCTGGACGCACAGAATTGGTGGAGTACCCGCCTGGATGCCCGTGATGGCACCATTCTGGATGAATTTAACTATGTGATTCACGATAATTTCGGCACTCCGGATGAGAGTGGGACATCTTATGCGGCCACTCATGCCCATGATGGGGATGGGGTGATAAGTATGGAGAGCGCGGCCGCGTTCGATCCCCTGGCTCCAGACCATTACCGCGTCTTTGCCATGCCCGTAGAAAGCCCCAGTCATGGCGGCCGCACCCTCGTCGCCAACCCCGCCAACAGCCTGGCCTCACCCTATGGCTGGCATGATACCAACGGCGTGGCCGGCCCCGAATCCCAATACACCGTCGGCAACAACGTAGATGCGTATGAAGATTCTAACAACAGCAACAGCCCCACCGGCGGCAATGCTGCTCGTGCCAATGGCGGGGCCTCACTTACCTTTGATTTCCCCATAGATTTCAGCCAACAGCCCAGCACCTACCGGCCAGCAGCCATCACCAACCTGTTTTATTGGAACAACATCATCCATGATGTCTTCTACCAATACGGCTTCAACGAAGCCAGCGGTAACTTCCAACTGAACAACTACGGGCGGGGTGGTATCGGCAACGATCCGGTCAATGCTGAAGCTCAGGATGGGGGCGGCACCAACAACGCCAACTTTGCTACCCCCACCGATGGCAGCCGGCCGCGAATGCAGATGTACCTCTGGAACCTCACCAGCCCCCAACGGGATGGTGATTTCGACAATGGCATCATCATTCACGAATACGGGCACGGGATTTCCATCCGCCTCACCGGTGGACCAGGCACATCCAGCTGCTTGAACAACCAGGAACAGGCGGGCGAGGGCTGGAGCGATTGGTTTGGCCTCATGTTGACCATGGAAGTAGGCGATCAAGGTACCGATAGGCGCGGCATCGGCACTTATGCTCTAGGCCAACCCACCAATGGTAACGGCATCCGTACCCACCCCTACACCACTGACATGACCATTGATCCCCGCACCTATGACACCATCAAAACGGCCGCTGTACCCCATGGGGTTGGCTCCGTATGGGCGGCGATGCTATGGGAAGTCACCTGGGCTTTAGTCAACCAATATGGGTTTAGCCCCGATTTCTACAACGGCACCGGTGGCAACAACATGGCCTTGCAATTAGTCGTGGATGGGTTAAAGCTGCAACCATGCAGCCCCGGCTTTGTGGATGCCCGTAATGCCATCCTTTTGGCTGACCAAAACAAATATGGTGGGGCCAACCAATGTCTGATCTGGGCAGCTTTTGCCAAACGCGGTTTAGGGTTTAGTGCCAGCCAGGGTAGCAGCAACAACCGGGCTGATGGCACCCAGGCTTTTAATCTGCCCGCCGCTTGCCAGGCTCCACCCCCCACCAATACCCCTGGGCCAACTGCCACCGCCACCAACACCCCTGGGCCAACTACGTGTACCGTTTATAACAGCACCAATGTGCCCATCAACCTGCCTAACGGCGTTGCTTCCATCAATTCTAGCCTGAACGTCAGCGGTGGTGGCACCATCGCCGATGTCAACTTTACCGTGAACATGTCTCATGTTTGGGTAGGTGATCTGGGCATGACTTTGACCAAGCAGGGTACAGGCACTAGCGTTACTGTCATTGATCGTCCCGGTGTACCAGCCAGTACGTATGGTTGCAGTGGGGATAACATCGTGGCTACTCTGGATGATGAAGCCAGTTTACCGGTGGAGAACCAATGTGCGGCTTCCGTGCCAACCATTAACGGGACGTTTACCCCCAATAACCCGTTGTCAGCCTTTGATGGGCAAAGCAGTAACGGGACCTGGGTGTTGACGGTTAATGATTTTTACACGGCCGCTGATCCCGGTACCTTGAATAGTTGGAGCCTGCAAATTTGTGTTCAGGGCGCCGCACCAACGGCCACCCCAGTTCCACCAACGGCCACCAATACCCCGGTACCGCCTACCCCGACCCCAGTTCCACCCACACCGACCAATACTCCGGTGCCACCAACGCCCACTAACACGCCGATACCACCTACCAACACGCCAGTTCCACCCACACCTACCAACACACCTGGGGCACCTTCTTGTGTCGTCTATACCAGCACCAATGTACCCCTCAGTCTGCCCAATGGTGTTTCGACCATCAACTCCAACCTAAACGTTAGCGGTGGTGGTACCATTGTAGATGTCAACTTCAGTGTCAATATGTCCCATACCTGGGTGGGAGATTTGGGTATGACCCTCACGAAACAAAGTACGGGCACCAGTGTTATGGTACTTGATAGACCCGGTGTACCGGCCAGTACCTATGGGTGCAGTAGGGACAATATCAATGCTACCCTGGACGATGCGGCCAGCTTGCTAGTAGAAAATCAATGTGCCCTTACTGTTCCGACTATTAACGGCACCTTTAGACCTAACAACCTGTTATCAGCGTTTAATGGACAAAGCAGCAGCGGGACGTGGGTGTTGACGGTGCGGGATTTCTACACCGCATCTGATCCTGGTACCTTGAATAGTTGGAGTCTGCAGATTTGTACCCAAGGGGGATCCTGATATCCAGTGATCTGATTTATATCAGTTTGGAGACTCAGTAAATCCAAATCTATATAAGAATGTTCCGCAGATTAACGCAGATTTTAGGGATTGACCCAGAAAAAATCTGCGTTAATCTGCGGACAAAAATCAACTTATGGGTGTGTAATCACAGGTGTTTTCATCGAAAACGGTCTAAAAACGATAGATTTTGGCATTTACGATGGGGCAGGCTGATGTCTTATTGGTAAGGTGCAAAAATCTTTTGGCCAACACCCGCCCCTGGTGCAGCAGCCGAGAAATTGGTGGTGCAGCCCCCATGTCAATTTGCGGCCGCAACTTCTCAACTATCCACCAGGCACAAGCCAAAGCGAGATAAGAAAACGGTGAGAAACTAGATACGTATTGTAAAACATCTTTATAGTGACGTTTATTCAACTATAAAGATTTTCATCGCCCCACGGTTGGTTGTATTCCCTCATAACAACCATTTCAGGTAGGCATCGCACATTCCCCACTGTGGCTCAATCGCCGGTCCAAAGTTACATTCCCCCCTACCACTTCATAGCCCCTAATCTGTCGCAAAGGAGAACATCTTGACTAAGACACAGATATTCCTCTTTGGTCGGTTTTGCCTTGAATGTGAAGGGCAAAAGTTATTGAACTTTGAGAGCCAGAAAATACAGGAACTTCTTTGTTATCTACTTATATATCGTTCGCGGCCGCATCCCCGCGAAAAACTAGCCACTCTACTCTGGTGTGACTGCTCAACCACCCAATCCAAACGTTATCTCCGCCAGGCTCTATGGCAATTACAAACTTGCCTCGAACAATGCTCCCCCCACCAAAATACCTTGCTCCTGACCGAACCAGACTGGCTACAAATTGCCCCAGAATATCCACTTTGGCTAGATGTGGCCCAATTTGAAGCCGCCTATGTTGAGACACAAGGGCAAACTGGGAGTAACCTGACAGACGCGCAAGTGTGCCAGTTAACCCAGGCCGTACAACTTTATAAAGGCGATTTGCTGGAAAACTGGTACCAGGATTGGTGCCTCTTTGAGCGGGAACGTTTGCAAAATATGTATTTGATCATATTGGACAAGCTGATGGGCTACTGTGAAGTCCATCACCGTTATGAGGAAGGGATCACTTATGGTCAACAAATTCTTCGCTGCGATTATGCCCGTGAATCCACCCATCGCCGACTGATGCGATTTCATTATTTATTAGGTGATCGTACCGGCGCACTGCGTCAATATGAACATTGCGCGGCCGCGCTAGACAAAGAGTTAAACATTAAACCCTCAGCCCAAACCCTTGCCCTGCAAGAATATATCCTGTCCGACAACCTGAACCCCGCTTCACCATCCCTTTTCCCCGTCTTGCCTCCTACCGATGGCTCTTCCCCTATCTTGACCAACCTCGTGGATCATCTACATCAATTGCGCCACACCCTCATCGCTGCCCAGCAACAAGTGGAACAAGAGATTGAAACAGTCCTATTGCTCAATCAAAACCCTACTTAATCTCCTGACCAGAAACAAGCTGAATTCGCCTACGGAATCGCAGCCATTTCGGCTTCATTCAATATAAGTTAAGCTGGTCAACGTTGGCCAACTAAAGCCACAACGCCATATCCAGAACCCCCAACTGCCAATCGTAAATCCCCCTGACGCTCTCACAGACGTTTGATAAGACGTTTTTCTAGACGCACCCCTGTTAAGTTGTCAGCTATTGCTATTTGACACAACTGCACAGATTAACATGGACGTGCCGGAAGCTCACACCCACTCGTTTGTTATCAAGGTTTGGCTTGAAGAGACGTCTGAAGAAGCGAGCCAAATCATCTGGCGAGGGCACATCACCCATGTGCCCAGCGGTGTACGGCGCTATTTTCAAGAGTTAGTGGTTATTTCTGACTTTGTGCAGTCCTATTTGTCAATAAAGTCGCCCAATAATAGTAACGGTTGCTAAGCCTGGCTCAACTTACCACTCACTCCACCATGATGACTTCCCGTGAATCGCTAACGGCAGAATGGTCTGAGACTTTATTGACCAACATCCTGCCTGGCCTGCAACGTCTGGATGCCCTCCTGGCCCAGGCAAGCAACCTCGCTCCCGAAACGCATGGCCCCACCGCGGCCGCCGATCGGTTCCGTGGTCTCTACATCAGCCAGGAAGAATCGGCCCACATCCTCAACCAGAAGCCAGGTGAACCTCGCCTCTACAGCAACGGCCATGTGGCTTCATTGGCCCTCTCAACTGCCCCCTCTCGTCTGGATTGGCTTCGGGAAATGTTTCAATTGTCTCCCTTTGACCTGGACATTATCCTGTTGGCCCTGGCCCCGGAGTTGGATCGACGCTACGAACGGCTCTACGCCTACCTGCAAGATCATGTCGGTCGCCGCTGGCCCACCGTTGACCTGGCTCTGCATTTGCTCTGTTCTGACGCGGCCGCACGCCTCAGCCATCGTTCCCACTTCAACCCCGATGCCCCCCTCATCCACCATCAACTCATCCACCTCATCCCTGAAAACGACCACCGGCCAACTTCCCTACTCAGTCACTTTATGCAATTGGATGAACAAATCACCCGCTTTCTGCTCGGTCAGGATGGTCTGGATAATCGTCTGGCAACTTTTTGTCACCACCATCACCCGCCCCAGGCCAGCCCGCTTCTTCACGAAGCCACCCAACAAGGGCTAATCGGGTTGATAGACGAGGCCTGGACCACCGGTTCACCTATGCGACTTTATTTGTATGGTCCAGCGTCGGCAGGCAAACGGCAGGTAGCACAGAACGCGGCCGCCTTCCTGGAATTACCGTGCTTAATTGCCGACCTGTCTCGCATCCCCCCCACCTTACCCCTTGCCGAAGCCTTGACCCTCATCTGGCGTTACGCCCGGTTCTACAAGACCATCCCCTACCTCGAAGGAGTAGACAATCTGACACCTGCTTCACGTGTTTTACTCCGTGTCCACCTGCGTCAGAACCCACATTTGCCCCTCATCATTTTGGCCGGCAGCGAACCGTGGCCTCCCCCAGACGATGACCCAGATGATGTATTATCAATAGCTTTTAACCTGACTGATTATATGCAGCGGCGGACGCTCTGGCAGGCCCACCTGAGCCAATATAAGCATAACCTGAGCCTCACCGATGTAGAAACATTGGCCGGACGTTTCCGCCTGTGGCCCACGCAAATTGCCCAGGCGGTGATCGCGGCCGCGAACCAGGTCCGCTGGCAGGCAGCCATTGGTCAACGCCCAGCCCGTGCCCACCTCACGGTTGAGGATTGTTTCCGCTCGGCCCGTACCCAATCCGGCCATGATTTACTCAACCTGGCGACCAAGATTGAACCTCTCTACACCTGGGACGACATTGTTTTGCCCGCGGCCGCACGTACCCAACTGCACGAAATTTGCCAGCAGCTCGTCCATCGGCACACCGTTTTGGGTCAATGGGGGTTTGGGCAGCGGCTCTCTCTTGGCAAGGGGGTCAACGCCCTCTTCGCTGGCCCCAGCGGCACGGGCAAAACAATGGCCGCCGACATCATCGCCAACGAATTGGGGCTGGAGCTATACAAAATTGACCTCTCCGGCATCGTCAGCAAATATATCGGTGAAACGGAGAAGAACCTGGAGCGCATCTTCCGCGCCGCCGAGAACGCCAACGCCATCCTCTTTTTTGATGAAGCTGACGCCCTTTTTGGCAAACGGAGTGAAGTGCGTGACTCCCATGACCGCTATGCCAACATCGAAATCTCTTATCTCCTGCAAAAAATTGAAGCCTATGATGGCCTGGCCATCCTGGCCTCGAATTTGCGCCAGAATTTGGATGAGGCGTTTATCCGCCGACTGGCTTTCACCATCCATTTCCCCTTTCCTGACGAAGCCAGCCGCCGCCAGATTTGGGCGACTATCTGGCCAGATGACACCCCTTTGGCCGACGATGTAGACCTGGACCATCTGGCTCATCAGTTCAAATTGAGTGGTGGCAACATCAAAAATGTGGCTCTTGCGGCCGCGTATCTGGCTGTCACCGCCGGGCAAGCTATCGGCATGGGCCACCTGCTCCAGGCTGTGCGTCGGGAATATCAAAAGATGGGCAAACGGATGAGCGAGGATGAGATGAGCCTCGCGGCCGCAAGGGGGCAGCATGGCTAAGATACGCACCCCAAAGCCTGCCTCACGCCCGAACACCGCCACCACTGGTATGTCCCACCAGCCACTTATCCCCCGGCCTGATGATGCCCTGCAACAACTTCTCGATCTGCACACCCAGGCGGGCAATCAGGCCGTGAGCCAGTTTGTTAGCCAGGGGCAGTTACCCGTGAGCCAGCCGGGTGATCCCCAGGAAAGAGAAGCCGACCATCTGGCAGATACTGTTTTGCACGGCCCAGAACCAGAACGGATACAACCGCCATTGGCTCGCAGCGACAAGGCTGCGCCGCTGCCTACTTCCCCCCTCACCGGTCAGGGGCAGCCACTCCCTGCCAGTGACCAGGCTTATTTTGAGTCCCGTTTTGGCCGAGATTTCAGCCAGGTACGGTTGCATACAGACGACGCGGCCGCTAACGAATCTCTGAACCTGAACGCTCGTGCCTTCACCGTCGGCTCAGATATCGCCTTTGCCCCCGGCCAATACCAACCCCGTTCATCGCAAGGCCGCCATTTATTGGCCCATGAATTGAGTCACGTCTCGCAACAAGGTGCAGCTCCGGCACACAGCGCGGCCGCGCCTGCCGTCACCCAAACCAGCGCCCCCCAGGTGCAGCGGGGGGTCTTCGGCGACATTTGGGAAGGGATCAAATCGGCGGGGCAGGCCATCGGCGGGGCCATTTCCTCGGCGGCAGACTGGGTGGGCCAAAAGGCGAAGGATGTAGGTAACTTTTTGTCGGGCGCGGCCGCGTGGGTAGGTGAACGCCTGCATGATGCCGCCCAATGGGTGGTCAACCTCATCCGCGACCTGCCCGCCCGCCTCTCCCGACTCGCCAGCACTCTCTGGGAAGGGTTCTCCGGCGTCCTCACCTTCATCCCCGAAGCCATTCAAGCCCTGGCCAGCGGTGGCCTCAAGGGATTGGCCGATTGGCTCTGGGAGAAAGCCAAAAAGGGTGGGGCCTGGATTCTCACTTTTGTCTCCCGCGTTTTTGACGTGATCGGCGGCCCAGAAGCGGTGGAGTTTATCTGGCACATTTTGACAAAGGCGCGGCCGCTGACAGGTGACGAAATCTCTGCTGGGTCTGAACTGTTGGGGCCATCTGCCGTGCGCTGGGGTGATGTGCGCGTCGCCGAAGGGGGTCTGCTGGAATTGATTTTTGCCCTCAACAACAAACGGGCCTACGTCATGTTCCACACCATCAACCTACCCTCTGGTGAAGGCACGGACACGGTGGTTCACGAACTGACCCACGTTTACCAATATGAAAAAGCGGGCTCGCTCTACCTGGGCGAAGCCATTCACGCCCAGGCCACCCGCGGCTCCGGGGCTTACAATTACGGCGGGCCGGATGGTCTGGTAGCCGCCCAGGCGGGGGGTCGTCCTTTCAGCAGTTTCAACCGGGAAGAGCAGGCCCAAATCGCCCAGGATTATTACCGCTACGTTCTGAAGGGTGGCATGGATCTGACCGATGAGCAAAAAGCGGCTTATGAGCATTACATTGCCGAGTTGAGAGCGGGGAAGGTTTAGTGAATTGGTGTACTAGTCTATTGGTGTATTTGTCTATTGACCCAATCAATACCCTAAATACACCAATACACCCTCTTATTACATGGCTGAAGCAGTCGCTACTAAAACCACCCCAGACAAGGGGAACACCCAGGTACAGGAAAGGCCCAAAGAGCGGCCGCAATCGTTTGCGCCTTCTGGTTTGGGGGCAGACATCCTGACCTTGCATGATACGGCTGGCAATCAGGCGGTCAGCCAACTGGTTCAGCCGATCACAGGCGCACACGCCACCATCCAGCGGCAATGCAAAGCATGTGGCGAGGGCGGCCACAAATGCGCCCACTGCCAAAAAGAAGAAGAACAAACCATCCGGCGGCAGGCCAACAGCCCCGGCACGATCACCCCTTCGACTATTCCTGCCTCAGTGCAGACGGCACTTGCTCAGTCAGGTGGTCAGGTATTACCAGGCACAGTTCGCGCTGGCCTGGAGCAACGGTTCAACCGCGACTTTGGCCAGGTACGCATCCATACCGATCCGGTCGCAGCTCAGGCCGCGGATGATATTGATGCGGCCGCGTTCACCTTCGGTCAATCTATATGGTTTGGGCCAGGCCGTTACCAACCACAAACCCGGGCCGGAATGGGTCTATTGAGCCATGAACTGGCTCATACCGTTCAACAAGGGCCACATACCGGCTCTTTACAAAAACAGGCCTTGACAATCGGGAAAGTAAATGATCCGTTGGAAGCGGCCGCGGATCGAGCTGCCCAAGCCGTTCTCCATCATGCCTATGTGCCGCAGGGAAGCACATCGGGGCCAGTTCTGCGCCGTGCCCCCAAAGTGTCGCCAGTCAAAGACAGACCCAACGAGCGTTACGTTGACCTGGACAATGGTGACCGTTACCGGGTGATCCGCAATATCAAGATGATTCCCCACCAGGAAGAGTATCCTAGTGGCGGCCAACCGAAGTTACGCGGCCGCGTAGACAAAAATAATATCTGGCTCCAGGTAGATTGGTGCAAAAACAGCACCCGAGGCGAAATTAACGTAGGTGTAGACCTCCCGTCCCAGGCCCAAACACTTTTGCGGCAGTGGGGTCAGGCCATTTTGCAAGGACAAGACCCGGTCGAGGTACTGAAAAACGCTGAACTCACTCCGTTTGCCAGCGTCGTCATCGCCCAGTCACAACGCTTCACCCTTTCTGCCGAAGCCAAAACCACCATCCAACCCGCCACAGGTGATGTCAAAGGGGGGTCATTAGCGGCTAAACTGAAACTGCCTGATCTGGACATATCGGTAGAAGGCCAGGTAAACGCGCCCCCTGCCGGCAGTAACCGCCAGGGGCCAGATTGGCAGGTGACGGGGAATGTTGTCATCCCGTTAGGAAAACCAGAAAAGGTGAAATGCCCGACCAAAATCCGCACGATCCTGGTACCCCAAATTAGTTACCAATGTATCAAAGAAATCGAAACCGGTACACGCCTGGTTCCCCATTTCAGCACCACCTTTCTCTACTTCAAATATGCCGAGGCTATTTTTGAAGATAATGTCAAAACACCGGGCGGCGGCCGCAATCCCGCCGAAATGGCCAAATTAGAACAATTGCTTACAGATGGCTACCAGGTCACAGGCATCCACGGTTACGCTTCACCCGAAGGACCACAAAAAGCCAAAGGCAAATTTATCGGCAACATTGCCCTGTCACAAAAACGAGCCGATGCCGCCAAAACCTGGATCGAACAAAAATGTAAACCCTCTCTGTTGCAAATGCGGCAAAAGCCGTTGAACTGTTTTGCCGGGGATTTACAACCCAGCGGCGATGGGGAACTGTACACCAAGACCAAACAGGTAAAAGAGCAAGAGGTCGAAGTTGAGGGGCGGCCGCAGGCTGAACACGCTGTAGAACAATTCAAAACCCACCCTACCGAAGAACGCCATCGTACTCCAGAAACCGAAGAAGAACTGAAGAAACGAGAAAAATCCCCCGAACGCCAGGCCAAAGATGTCGTTTACCCCTTATTGCGTCGAGCCGAAATAACCCTACGCAAAGACGTAGAAACACCTTACCGGGAAGCCGTCCCCACCGAACGGCAAAAGACAGAAGAATGCACCACCGAAGTCATCAAAGCCGTCGAGGCCGATTTTGAACAAAGCCAACCCCTAGCCCCATTAAGACCATGATCCAGGGTACGATTTAACACGGATGAGTTTTTTGAACCATGATAGATTATCTCGACAACCTTCTACGCGATCTGTTCCTTGACAAGGTCACCGGCATCACCGATGAAGCTCAGGTGCGCTTCCAGCCCCCCGATGACGACTGGCGCACCTATGTTGCCAATCTCACCGTTGGTGGCGAACCAGCTAACGCCCTGAATATTTACCTGTTGGAGCTGCGCGAGAACCGCCGTCTGCGCTCCAACGAACGTTTCGCCACCGTCAGCAACGGTCAGGTGCAACACGATCCTGCCCCGGCCCGTGTAGATTGCCATTACCTCATCACCTCCTGGAGTCCCGCTACCGTCACCGCTGCCATTGAGCCAACTCTGGACGAACATGTTTTACTTTACCAGACCACCGCCGTCCTCATGCAAAACGCTCCCATCAACCCATCGCGCATCTACCCGCCCGGCTCAATCGCTCTGGCTAACGTACCCGAGCTCATCCGGGACAGTGATTTACCGACCCAGGTGCTTCCCGGCGAAGGGTTTGCCAAATTGGCTGAATTTTGGGGCACGATGGGACTCAACCAGCGGTGGAAGCCGGGCATCCATCTCATCGTCACCATCCCCGTGCTCCTACTCACTGAATTTGCCGGGCCAATGGTCACAACCCGTATCACCGAGTACCGGCGCACCGGGCAACCCGAAACCGCCGATGTGTGGATTCAGATCGGGGGACATGTGCTAGACACTACGGTGAACCCATCTGCGCCTGTGGCCGGGGCCTGGGTGCAATTACAAACCACCGGCGGCGATCCCTTACAAACCACTGCCACCAACGCCCTCGGGCAGTTCACTTTCCTGCGTTTGCAGGCGGGTCAATATCAGCTTCTCTGGCGGGCCGATGGGTATCCCGTCCCCGCCAGCCCTCGCACAATAACCATTCCCTCACCAACAGGGGAATATGATTTGATGCTTTTATAAGATGGGATGTATTAGTATATGGGTGTATTAGTATATTTTCCTTACATGCCAATACACCTATAACTCTCTTCACAAGGTGCAAGGAGGTATTCCATGGCCGTACAAGTTTCATATCCGGGCGTATATATTGAGGAATTTGCCCCCGGTGCGCCCATCCAGGGGGTGGGAACGAGCACCGCTGCCTTTTTGGGGCCAGGAGGTCAGGGCCCTCTCAACGAACCCACTAAAATCACCAGTTGGGATGCGTTTAAGCGTCTCTTTGGCGAAAATCCGCTGGATGGGTATTACCTCTGGTATGGGGTACGCGGCTTTTTTGAAAATGGCGGCCGCGTCTGTTATGTGACTCGTGTCAGCAATGCCGCTCACGAACAACTGGTGCTAGATGACCGGTCCGGGGGGCCAGAACCAACCATTCGCCTCTGGGCACGAGAACCGGGCAACCTTTCGCCAGATATTCAGATCACCATCACTGATGCCCAGGCTGTGACCGGGGCGACGCTGTTCCGGCCTACAGCGACAGTCAGTAGTGCCACGGGTACGGCTATCACCACCAACAACGCCGCCACTGCCGCCCGCTTCCGACCAGGGGATACTATCACCGTCAATGGCACTAACACCACCGAGGTTTCCCGGATTGAAGGGGCAGTTATTCGGGTGTCGGCCCCGTTGGCGGTCAACAATGGGGATACGTTGCGGCTGGCGAGTCTGGCAGTGGGTAATACGACGTTCCGGGTGGCAAACGCGGCCGCCCTCCGTGCTGGTTCTGTCATTCGTCTCACCCAAAACGCCACTACCGAAGATGCCACCGTCAAAAGTGTCATCGTTGAGGTACTTTCTCCTGCCGAAACCACTTACCGGGTCACGCTCACGGCCGGTCTGACCAACGGCTACGATCTGGCCGGTGGGGCCAATCCCGTAACCCTGGAATCATTTGAGTTCAACCTGGTTGTAACTCAAGGTACGTATAACAAGCCGTACAACAACCTCAGTATGCGCCCGGAACACCCTGATTATTACCGTACCGCTATCAACAACGATTCCACAGGTCGTATCTATGCCGCTCCGGTTGAACCGCCTAACAATACAGCACCACCAGATAACCGTCCGGCGGTCATTGCCAACCAGCCCCTAACCGGCGGCGTCAACGACAACCCGGCCACCCTGACCCCCACCGATTACAGCAGCGCCCTCACCCGGCTGGAAGCCGTGGATGATGTGAACTTTATTGCTACCCCAGACAGCACCGACCCCACTGTACAACTGGCAGTCATCGCCCACTGTGAACGGATGCAAGACCGCTTTGCCATCATAGATTCGCGGCGGGGTGCCCCTCTCTTTGGCACGGATAGTGTAGAACTGCATCGGGGCAGCCTGGACACAGCTCGTGGTTATGCCGCCCTTTACTACCCCTGGCTGTACGTCTTTCCCGCTGTGGGCACCGACCCGATTCTCGTTCCCCCATCAGGGCACATCGCCGGAATTTACGCCCGTACTGACAACAACCGGGGGGTTCACAAAGCCCCCGCCGGGAATGAGGCTGCGGTCAATGGCGTCCTCGGCGTGGAGCAAACGATGAGCGACATTGACCAGGGCCAGTTGAATCTGAAAGGGATCAACGTCATTCGTGTCTTCAAAACCGGCGGCCGCGCTGTAGTTTGGGGCGCACGTACCACCGCCACCGACCTCAACTGGCAATATGTGAACATCCGCCGCCTCTTTCTCTTCCTGGAAGAATCCATCGAAGAGGGCATTCGCTGGGCCGTGTTTGAGCCGAATAATCTACAACTGTGGCAAAAACTTCGCCGCACCATCACCGAGTTCCTGCTCCGCGTCTGGCGCGATGGGGCGTTGTTTGGGGCCACACCGGAAGAGGCATTTTATGTGCGGATTGACGAAGCCCTCAATCCATTTTCCGAGCAGGCGCTGGGTCGCCTGAACATCGAAATCGGTGTCCGTCCCACTTACCCCGCCGAATTCATTATCGTGCGGATTGGCATCTGGCCGGGCGGTTCAGAAGTGAACGAATGAGCCGTTAACTGAGAGCCATACAGTTCATGGCGTAGCTGGGCAAAAGAATGCCAGCGGCCAACAGCTAGACGCCAACGGCCCTATTTTTAAGGAGACTTCACTGGCTGCACCGACCACCATAAATGAAAAGTTGTAAGACGATTGGGCAAATCGTCCGGGCGATTTACCCAATCGTCCTATATTTTCGAAGGAGAAGCAAAATGGCAACAGGACAGGTCACAGATCCTTTTGGTAATTTCAACTTTCTGGTCGAGATTGACGGCATTACCCGTGCCGCGTTTCAGGAAGTGAGTGGGTTTGATTCAACTATTGATGTTATCGAACACCGCGAGGGGGGCGAAAACACGACGCCTCGTAAACTACCTGGCATGACCAAGTACAGCAACCTCACGCTGAAATGGGGCATTACCGATGATGTAGATTTGTACACCTGGCATCGCCAGATCGTGCAGGGACAGATTGAACGGCGCAACGGCTCCATTGTCCTCCTGGATCGGGCGGGGCAAGAGGTGGCCCGCTGGAATTTCTTCCGTGCCTGGCCTACCAAGTACGACGGCCCTGATCTGAATGCCGAGGGCAACGATGTGGCTATTGAAACGTTGGAACTGGCACATGAAGGCGTGGAACGAGTCTAATCAATCCCCAGATTGACACAGATTAACGCAGATTTTTTTGCTTTTATTCGTGTGCATCCGTGAATCCACTGAAAGAAGCCACGAATTTCACGAATTAACACGAATTTTTCTTTGGTAGCTTTGCGCCTTCGCGTTTCTGCGCGACCTTTTTCAGTAGAGTCATCCGTGTTAATCCATGTACTAATTTTCAGGAGATTGGCATGTTTCAGACGGAATTTGAATTCACGTTACCATGTGGGTTTTTGGATGAGGATGGATCGTTGCACCGGGATGGGGTAATGCGCCGGGCGACAGCGGCGGATGAGATTTTGCCGTTGAAAGATCCCCGGGTGCAAAAGAATCCAGCTTACCTGGTCATCATTCTGTTATCGCGGGTGGTGACACGCCTGGGTTCAGTGGCGCAGATGAACCCGAAGGTGATTGAGAACCTGTACGCCACCGATCTGGCTTATCTACAAACGTTGTACAACCAGGTCAACCAGTTGGGTAACGGGCATCAGGCGGTAACCTGCCCGCAGTGCCAACACACCTTTGATATGGAGTCGCTGGCTTTGGGGGGGTATTAGGCTACCCCCTCGACCAACTGCAGGAGGAGGTAGCCTTTATCGCCTATCACTTTCACTGGTCGCATGATGAGGTGATGAACCTTGAACACCGTGACCGGCGGGGGTGGGTGCAGGAAATCTCGAGTATCAATCAACGCATGAATGGGGATTAAAGCGATTATCCGCAGATTTACGCAGATCTTTATTGTAAATCTGTGTTTACCCCTATCCGTGTTATCGTCCTGGAGTAAACATGAGTCAGGTACGGAATCCGATTATTTTGCGGACAGCGACGAGACAGGACCGGCCCGCGGCCGCATGTCCCTTTGGTCGTGTCACGGGCCAGGTCGGGCAAGCGGCCCTCGCCCTGGTTCAAGCCATCCTGGCCCGCTGTCACCCTTTTACCCCCCGCTGGCCTGGCCTCAGCCCTATCTACCGGCAGGAGCAACCTCCGGTGCTGGCACAATACGCGCAAAATTACTGGCAAAATCTGTTCGCCCCACACCTGAAGCTGACACTGGTCGCGGCCGCGACACCTGCTCCCCTTCATTCCAACCACCCGGCTACGCCCTTCACCTGGCAGCTGTTGCGGCCGCCGGTCATCGCTCCCGCCAACGAACGACTTGTCCTACGCCTGATCCAACGAGAACAGCTAGAAACCCACGCCCTCGACGATACCATCCACCGACTGATGGTGCGAAGTCAGCGGATCGAGACGATAACGCGGCAGAATCGTTCCCCGGTTCAAGCTGATGTCCCAGTGGGAAAGATTGTCGCGGCCGTACCCGTATTTCCAGCCTCGGTATTGGCCCGACCCGTGCCCCGTGTGGTACATCACCCGGCTATCTCTCAGAAAACAGGAGAAGTGGAACCACCTGCGGCCGCGCCATCTCGTTGGCAACCTTTTACCCCAGTCGGTTCGCGGCCGCAACCTCAGTCCACCTTAGCTGAAACTATTGACGTGAACCGTCTGACCGAACAAATCATGCACAATATTGATCGCCGCCTCAACGCCTACCGTGAACGCACCGGGAGAATGTAATCATGGCTCTGGAAAAAGCCCTCATCACCAACACCATCAGCGGCCAGCGGATTCCCGTACTGTTCAACCCGGAAGAATACACCGTTAGCCGGGATAATAATTTTGCCCAAATGGCGATTCCCGGACGGCGCGGCCCGCTGCTCCAGTTTGTCAACGGCAATATGCAAACCCTGGAGATGGAATTGCTGGTGGATAGTTATGAGGCGAACAGCGGCCGCAACCAGGCCGGTGACGATGTGCGCCTGCTCACCCGCCAGATCACCGACCTGATGAATATTGATCCCTCGACCCACGCGCCGCCAGTTTTACTCTTCACCTGGGGATCCTTGGCCTTCACCTGTGTCCTGGCCCGTGCCAGCCAACGATTCATCATGTTCCTGCCCGATGGCACACCTGTCCGTGCCCGGCTGCAAGTCAGTTTTAACGAGTTTATCAACGCGGAATTAGAAGCAAAGGAGACGAAACGGGAAACAGCCGATTACAGCCATCTCCATATAGTGCATGAAGGGGAGACCATCAGCGGCATCGCGGCCGCGGTTTACCAAAATCCCACCCTCTGGCGACCCATCGCCATCGCCAACGACCTGGACGACCCACGCACCTTACCCATTGGCTCCCAACTACTCATCCCCCAACTCCCCTTCCGCGACCCGATAACAGGAGAAGTGATGCAATAACAGATGGATTCAATAATTAATAGTAACTACTAACCGCATCCGTGTTTTTTACGACTATGACCATTAACCCACAGTACGCCCCCGAATTTGCCATCCAGATCAACGGCCAGCCCTTGCCTTCCGCCGTGCGCTCCGCTGTGACCAGCGTCCGCTACGAAGACGGCATGAACGCTTCTGACCGGGTGGAAGTGGGCCTGGCGAACCCCGACCTGCGCTGGCTGCAAACACACATTCGCGGCCTGGGGTTCCAACCCTTCCCCACCGCCGTGCGTCTGGGGCCAATCGGTGGTGTTAGTGCCGCCCCGGAAGGTACGTTCGATATTGATAACAAGCTTGCCCTCTCTTTGGGATACGCCCCTGGCTCCTTGGAAGAGGTATTCAAAGGTGAAGTCACCGGCTTACAAGTCAGCTTCCCCAGCGGGGGAATGCCCACCATGACTCTGGTGGCCCATGATTACCTCAACCGACTCAACCAGGGATCGTATGCACGTGGGTTTGGGTTCCTACCCGATGCCGTCGTCGCGGCCATTTTAGGCGCGGAGAACCTGCTGATCCCTTTGATTGATCCGGCGATCATCGCCGGGTCTACTGCCCTGGCTGTACTGGATGCCATTTTTAAAGGCACAGGCGTCAAACAAGGGGCAAAGGACAAAGGGGAAAGCGATTTTGAACTGCTCAAACGGATCGCCGAACGGTACGACGCCGATTTTTGGGTTGAAGGGGATATCCTTTATTTAGCCCGGTTTATTCCCAAAGAATATTCCCCTCGGTTGACCCTTACCTGGGGTGAATCCCTGATTGATTTCTCACCGCGCATGAGCACTGTCGGGCAGGTGTTGGGCGTTTCAGCCAAATTTACCCTGCGCGAGATTCCCCTCAGTTTTCTGGTAGCCGTCTTTTGGGATTTTGACCGGGAAAGCCTGGGGATAAAGGTTGTCCCTGGCGAGGCGGTTTCGTTCACCAAAAGCCTGTTGGGTGACGTTATGACCATTATTGATCAGCCCATCACCAACCCGGCGGATATTGCCGGGGCCGCCCTGATGATCACACGCATGTTGCGCCAGAAAATCAACAACCGCGTCACTGGCAGTGGCTCCGCCGTAGGCAACGCCCAAATTCGGGCTGGGGCCATGATCCGACTGGAAGGATTAGGAGTGGATTTCAGCGGCGATTATCGCGTCACCGGGGCCAGCCACACCCTCGACAGCGGCGGCTGGCGCACCTCGTTCCAGGTGCAAAAGGAGATTTTGCCGTGAAAATAAATGGGCGACGCGGAGATGCGGGGAACGCAAGGATGCAGCGATCTTTTCGACCCTTCGCCGCAGTCTATTTCAGGAGATTGACAAATGCTCGAACAACAACTCGGTCAGATGGAAGACACCTTGCAAACGATGGAAAATAAGTTTTTCGGCGTGATGGTCGGTCAGGTCATCAACCCGTTAGACCCCCTTTTCCTCGGTCGGGTGCAGGTACGCCTGCCTTCCCTTGACGCCTTAGACCTGTCACCCTGGGCACGGGTGGCTGTTCCGATGGCGGGTCTGATGCACGGGAGTTACTTCATTCCTGATGTGGGCACACAGGTGCTGGTCGCCTTTGAACATGGCGATCTGAACGCCCCGTATATCATCGGCTCGTTGTGGAATGCCATGGCCCCGCCTCCGCTCCCTTCACCGCTCCCGCAGATTCGGGCTATTCGCACCCTTACCGGCAACCAGATCGTCTTCACCGAAGCTCCACCTACTATTACCATTCAGTCTGGGCCAACACCCCCGGCGGTTATTCCTGCTCCGCCCACGCCGGCCGGGCCACCGACCATCATCATGTCACCCGCCGGGATTCAGATTATTTTTGGGTTGAATGTGATCAACATGACGCCCGACGGTATTACCATTACCGGCACACCCAACCTGAATCTGACGGCTACTGCATCCATTAACATTGCCGCCCCAAATGTGACGATTAACGGCGCGGCCGCGACCACTGTTCTCTCTGCCGGTACCTGCAACATTACTGCACCATTGGTGAAAATTAATTGACAGATGTATTAATCCATTGGTCTATTCGTGTATTAGTTATTGAGCCAACCATCACCAATACACCAATAGACCAATACCCAAAGGTTTTCCATGAAACCAGCCGCCCGTGTCACCGATGCTACCGCCCATCCCGGCATAATCGCCGGGCCAGGGGTTCCCACCGTCCTGATTGGGGGTCTACCCGCCGCCGTTGTGGGGGATATGCACACCTGCGCCTTACCCCCCACCGCCGGACCACATCCACCCACCCCCTTCCCTATGGGCAGTGTCACCGTCCTCATTGGCGGCCGCCCGGCCCTGCGGCTTGGCGATATATCTGGTTGTGGCGCACCAATCATTACCGGAGCGTTCAACATACTCATCGGTGGGTAACATATGACGAGGGGCACCATGATAGCAAGCGATCCCAAAGCATTTTTAGGCCAGGGCTGGGCTTTTCCTTTTCAATTTGATGACAGCGGCGAAATCTCCCTGGCCGCCTACGAAGAGGATATACGTCAGGCTATTCGCCTCATCCTGGGCACCAACCAGGGCGAACGGGTCATGCGCCCAGATTTTGGCGCGGGCTTGCAGGCGCTGACCTTTGAACCGATCAGTGCCACTACTAAAGCGTTGGTCAAACATCGGGTGGAGCAGGCTTTAATCATCTGGGAACCCCGCATTGACAACCTTAATGTAAACGTCCAGGCCAATCCACCGTTGGGCCGATTGGACATTGAACTGACATACCGGGTGCGGGCGACCAACATCTTCTACAACCTGGTTTATCCTTTTTATCTTCTGGAGGGCAAAGAGCGATGACCGTCAACGGCACGCCCCTGTTAGACGAACGGAATGCCCAGGCTTTCGCGGCAGCACTCCTTCATCGTCTCCCTGGTTACGTTCCCGGCTGGTATCCCCGCGAAGGCCAGCCCGGTTGGGCCATCATCCAGGCCTATGCTCGTTACCTGCATACCCTGGCTGAACGGCTCAACCTGGCTCCCGACAAAAACAAACTGGCCTTCCTGGAACTATTGGGCATCAACCTGCTCCCGGCCCAGGCGTCCCGCGCTCCCGTCGTCTTCAAAGCCATGCCCCAGGTAGGTGATGGGCGCATTCCCATTCGTACTCAGGTTGGGGCTGCCGTCGCCGGACTAGACGAACCCCTCATTTTTGAGACTGAGCAGGCCATCGCCCTGGCCTCGGCCCAACTGGCGGAAGTCGTCACCCTGTGGCCGGGCAAAGACGCCTATGCCGATCACAGTCAGGCAGCCTTGGGCGGACAACCGTTCACCTTGTTTGAGCCGCTCCAGCCCGTGCCCCACGAACTATATCTGGCTCATGACACCTATTTTGCTTTGTCTGGGCAGGCAACGGTAGAACTGCAAGTGGAATTAGCCCGGCCAGGCAGCCAACCGCTGCCCATTATCTGGGAATATTGGGATGGGGACGTGTGGCGCATGTTCAAACCATTCCAACCGGTGATCGAGGCCAGTCTTAACGATAGCCTGGACGGCACGGATGGGTTGACGCGCAGTGGCCTGATCCGGCTGGTGGCCGACTGTGCCGAGACGAAGAAGACGACGATTGATGGGTTAGAAACGTACTGGCTTCGCGGCCGCGTTACCCAACCCATCACCCCTGCCCCCGGCCTCAACCTACCCCTCATCAACACCATCACCATCCGTACCACCATCGCCAACCCATTGAAGCAGCTCATCCCCACCCCTGTCACTGCCCCGGCCGGCGAAGTCAACATTATTTTTGGCCTGGGCGGTTCACAAGCTGGCCTGGTCGAACTGTTTGGCCCTAATGACTTTCACGCCCAGCAACAACTTAGCACCGGCACAACCGGCTGGAGCAGTTTAGCCGCCGGTCGTTATAAACTTATTATCATCCACCCGGCCTACGCCCCTTTTGAACAAACCTTCACCCTCTTCAGCTTTGCCGGTAAAACCTTCCGCTTCAGTGAAGAGATCACCGGTTTCCTGCCCGATGCCGGTTACGCTGATAGTCTCAAACTTGATCTGGAAAAAAGTTTCTACCCCTTCGGCCAACAGCCTCAGCCGGGAACCAGTTTTTATTTCAGCAGTGCCGAAGCATTTAGCAAGCCAGGGGCACGGATGCGCCTGAAAGCGAATAAAACCGACACGGCTATCGGCAGCAATCCCGGTACCGGGGCCGTGACTTCCCTTAGTAAAACGTTGAACCTGGAATACTGGAATGGGAACCAATGGCAACCGATCATGCCAACCCCTGATAATTTAGTCGGATTTGTTGAGAACAATACCGAACTGACCCTGACCGTACCCGATGATCTGGAAAAGGTGGAGGTAAACGGCAAAGAAGATTATTGGCTGCGCCTGCGCCTGCTCAAAAACACCTTTGGCCGTACCCGTGAAATTAAGTGGAAGCAAGATGGCCTTACCAACACCATTGTTCTAGTGGAAACGACCCCCCCGGCCCTCTCCTGGGTAAAGTTAGGTTATCTTTACCAATCGCCAGCTGAACCGCCCCAGGCATGTATCACTTATAACGATTGCCAATGGCTTGATCGCACAGATGAGGTGCAGTGGCAAGGCAGCTCGTTTGAGCCGTTTAGCCTGGCGGCCGACCACACACCGACCCTTTACCTGGGGTTTGACAAACCATTGCCGGCCGATTTGATCAGCCTGTACCTCGACATTCAGGAAGTCAGCGGCCGCACCACTGGCCCTGTTTTGAAATGGGAATTTTGGAACGGCAAAAACTGGTTGCCCCTGACGATCCAGGATGAAACAGCCCATTTGGTGCTGCCAGGTATGGTCTCCGTTTTGTGGCCGGGAACCCGACTCCTACCCACCACGGAAGCCATTCAGGCCAGTGGCACCCAGATCGAAGTGGCTTCGGCGCAGCAGGCCGCCCGTTTCCAGGTGGGGGACCTGCTGGTATTGGGTTCACCCGAAACAGGCGAAATGGTACGGGTGGCCGGGATCAACCGCAACGTCATCACCCTGAAACGGCCGCTGAACAAAGCCCAAACTCGGATTACGGTGTCGTTGGCCGCCCTGCCCCGGTTTACGCGGCCGCGTACCTGGCTTCGTGCCCGTCTCCAAAGTGACGGTAAACCAGAGAACATTACCATCAACGGTCTATTCCTGAACGCCGTCTGGGCGGCCCAGGTGCGTACCATCGAAAACGAAGCGTTGGGAAGCAGTGATGGTCGTTCCAACCAGGCCTTCTTTTGTCGCCAGACACCAGTGCTGGTGGGTGAAATCATCGAGGTGCGTGAACTATCTGGCCCACGGGCGGTGGTAGAGTTACCTATCTTGCAACAAGAACTCCTGGGACAAGGGTTTGCCGAAACAGACATCCGCACCGTCACCGACCGGCGCAGCGGGCAAATAACTGAGGTGTGGGTACGCTGGCGGCCGCAGCCTAACCTGTTTTTCTCCGGCCCAGATGATCGGCATTACATGGTGGAACGAAGTCGCGGCCGCATCATCTTCGGCGACAACGTCAACGGGCGCATCCCCCTGGCAGGCCGCGACAACATCCGTGCCCGACAATATCGCTCCGGTGGCACGGTCAACGGTAATGTACCCACTGGGGCCATCAACCAACTCTTGAGCGGTGTGGTTGCCGAAGGCGTAAGCAACCCCCGTCCCGCCGAAGGGGGCGCAGAGGGTGAACCACCAGAAGCGGCCCGTACCCGTGGCCCCCAACTGGTGCGCCACCGGCAGCAGGCAGTCACCTTAAATGATTACGAAGCTCTGGCCCGTGAAGCCTCACCGGCCGTGGCTGTGGCACGTGCGTTGCCCGTGACACATGCCAGCGGCCGCAGCGAACCTGGTTGGGTTAAACTGATCATCATGCCCCACAGCCAGGAGGCCCAGCCCCAACCATCCTTCGGTTTGCGCCGCCAGATCACCGCCTTTTTGAGCCTACGCACTCCGGCAGGCTTAAGCGGTCAACTTTTTGTCACCGGGCCTGATTATCTACCTGTAGGCGTAGAAGCAGTCATTACCCCCCGCGACCTTTCATCAGGGGGGCAGGTACTGAAGGTAGTAACGAAAACCCTGGCCGATTTTCTCCATCCTCTGCTCGGTGGCCCAGACGGGCAAGGCTGGCCCTTTGGCCGGGATGTTTATCTGTCAGATATCGCAGCGGTACTGGAACGTATACCGGAAGTGGATTATGTCTCCACACTCAACCTGCTCCTGGATGGCACCCCCCGTGGTGAACGGGTAGATGTTCCCTCGGATCGCATCGTAGTGGCGGGGGATCTACGGCTAATGTTAGCCGGCAATGAAGGATAAATAGGCCGTTAGCAAGCAGTTGGCGGCTAACGACCATTGAATTTTTGAGGTAAACCATGCCTTTACCCTTACCGAATCTAGATACACGACGCTGGGCTGATCTGGTCGAGGAAGGGCGTGCCCTGATTCCCCGTTATGCCCCACGCTGGACGGATCACAACATCCATGATCCTGGTATTATGGTGCTGGAACTGCTGGCCTGGTTGGTAGAGCAAGATATTTACCGGGTCAATCGGATACCAGATCGTCATCGGCGCAAGTTTTTGGGGCTGGTAGGCAAACGTCCTCAGCCGTCACACCCAGCCGAAGTAGAATTAACTTTTGGCCTTACCAGTGGCGGCTCCCAAATCCTACCCGCCGGCTTAACCGTCACAAGCAGTCAAGGGTTACGCTTCCGTATCCTGGCCGATCTACGGGTGGTACCGCGCATCATTCAGGCGGTACAGATATTTGATGGCCAGAACTTCACCGACCAGACCCGACTCTGGCAGGACGGTCTGCCTTTCCCCCTGCTCGGTCCTAACCCCACTGCCAGCGATGAGCTGGAGGCACAACCAGCCTTCTATCTGGGATTTGATCAGCCGTTGCCGGTAGGTGAGGTTGTAACTTTGTGGTTTTGGCTGGGCAGCGGCCGCAGCTCCACCCGCGAACGCCAACGTCTGCGAGATGAAGGGCAAGCCCAACAAGATAACTGTCAACCGCTGCGGCCGCAGACCATCTGCATCCCCACACCCCCCTGCCCCGACACCTGGTGCCCTCCAGAAGAACCATCTATCCAGCCAGGAAGTGGCACAAGCGAAAACCCCCTGTGGTTACACCATGCCACTCGCACAGCCTGGGATTATTTTGACGGTTCAGCCTGGCGGCCGCTTGATTCCGCCCTCGGTGAAATAATAGACCTTACCCGGAGCTTCACCCTGGATGGCCCGGTTAAGATCACCTTGCCTGGCACCATGGGGGCCATTGCAATCGGGGCTGTTGGCCAGGCCTACTTTTATCTGCGCGGCCGCCTGATCACCGGACGCCCCGACAACGCACCCCAACTGGCCGATGTTGCCCTGAATACTGCCCTGGCCGAACAGGTCAGCCCGGCTCGCACCACCCTGACGATTGCCGCTGGGGTGATGCCGCCTGTCGGAGAAGAACCGGTCATCGGTCAGAAGCAGCATTTACAGATGACCCTGAACAGCACTGGGCAGATTACTGGGCTGGCGATTGATCCAACAGGTACTGGGCCAGAACTGTTCGTTTTAGATTACCAACCGGCTACTCTCACCAATATGGGCCTATTGACCGTCACCTTGATAATCGCAGGGCAGGGGACGGAGATGCCAGGGCAGGTCGTGACTTTGCCCGGTACACCCGCAGCTGATGGGGTGGTGACCTTGTGGACGGCTACATCAACCAGGCTAGAACCGTGGCAGCTGCGCCCGGACCTGGATGCCTCACGACGCACAGACGCCCACGCCACTCTGGACAACACCACAGGCCGAGTCATGTTTGGTGATGGGGAACGCGGCCGCGTCATCCCGTATTCGACTCCCATCCTCGCCAGTTACAACAGTACCAGGGGTGCCGGCGGCAATATTGCGGCCGCGGCCGTGTGGTCACTGGTTGGGGCCGATGATTCGCTCAACATAGCCCTTTTGGGTGGGGATGTTGCTCTCCTGGCCGATGTTTTGGTCATCAACAATCGCTACCCGGCCCACAGCGGCGCAGATGAAGAAACGCTCAATCATGCCGCCGGGCGAGCCGCTGAAGCAGTTTGGGTCCATGAGCGCTTATTAGAATTATGCCCACCGGGTTGTGTCACCTTAGATCAGCTTGATCAGGCAGCGGTACTGGCTCTACCTGCCCCAAAACGGGCTACCACTTTGCTGGATTATGAACGGCTGGCTTTGGACGTGCCGGGGACGCAGGTACATCGGGCTAGAGCCTGGGGCGGTTTGGATGCCCAGTTCGCCTGTTTCCAGGCTCCAGGCACAGTGACAGTCATCATTGTCCCTGGCCTGCCCTTAGGTCGCCCTGAACCTACCGATGGGTTGCTCCAGGCGGTGTTTGCGTACTTGAACCGACGGCGCATCGTTGGCACACGGTTGGTCGTCGTGGGGCCAGCTTATCGGGAAGTGACGGTGCGAGCGACGGTGAGAGCCAAAGTGGGAGCAGACCTGGCTCGTGTGCAAAAGCAAATTGGGACGGCTCTCAACATCTTCCTGGATCCCTTACGCGGTGGGCCAGAAAACCGGGGCTGGCCCTTCGGCCGGGATGTGTACCGCTCCGAAATTTTACAGGTGATTGATCAGGTGGCTGGGGTGGATCATGTCTTGAGTCTGGAACTGATCCCGGATCAAGGCGAAGCCCAATGTGGCAATCTCTGCCTCGGCCCGACAATGTTGACGACGCCGGGGACACATGATCTGCAGGTGGTTCGATAAAGTGCGGTAAAGAATTTTTGACCACCGATCTCATAGATTAACACCGATTTTTTGTCCGGGTGATAAGCCAGGCTTTCCTCTGGTAGAAGCACGATTTGAGCCGATTAAAGCCTGGCTTCTCCAGATTGTGGGAGATAGGACAATGACGCAAAAGCAACGAAACGGTACGCAGCGCATCCGCTATTTTGACGGGCAGTTGTTGACCGCACGGGATTTGCAGGACGATGTGGCTTACGAGGCTCGTATGCGTGGGCTGCATGTGCGGGCGTTACACAATACCTGGGGCGTGGCCCTGGGCTTCGAGGTGACAGTGCAGAACAGCAGTGTGGTCAAGGTAAGTCCGGGGATTGCTTATGACTGTCGCGGCCGCGAAATCTTTTCGGCGCGTGATTTGCTGGTTGGCCCACCCCCCAGGCCCCTGGGCAGTCAGGTCAATGCCTGGCTGTTTGATCTGGTCATTCGCTATGATGAAAATAGTGAACGCGGCCGCACTGACAGCGTCATTTGCCTGGATGGTGTCAATCCCGGTGAGGAACGTCCCTTGTGGCGGTGGCGTTTTGCTGGCGATGCCGTCGGCTTTACCCCCACCTCAACAACTTTGCCGGAACCGCTCCGGCTGGGTGAGGAGATACCCCTGGCCCGGTTTGTTATTCAACCCGACGAACCACGTATTAGCCCACCTGACTTTACAGAACGACGCAATGCTCAGGGGTTGGTGCGGCCGCATATCGCCGGGGGTCAGGTACAGCAACAACTCCTGCCCGGCCCGGACAGCAATGAATTTAGATTTTCCTTGACTGTAGACACCTCGGCGGGTGGTTTTAACCAGACCCCGTTCTACTTTGCCCGCATCACCATTCCTTACTTACTTGACGTGGCCCAACAAGGGGGACAACCCGCCGAGGGGTTGCGTCGCCTGCTAGGGCCATTTGTCACCATCCGTTCGGCATCACGTCAAAGCTTCATCCTGGACATTCGTTTCGCCTTTTCTTTCCCCCGGGATCGGGTCACACTGAGTCAAGATACACCTATGCGTTTTGCGTTTCTACAAAGGATGGCCGAGCAAGAAGATGTTTTAACCGCCATCGTCAATTGGGTCGGGCTGGAATCAACCGGGGGTTGCCCCCCGTCCCCTCTAACTCTTCCCTTTTTCCTGCTTTTTTTTCCTGCCTTCATCGGCACAACAGGGCTGAATGCGGCCGCGATAGTTGCAGGGTAGAAACTCATGGGAACTCTAAGAACTCAGGAGAACTTAAAAGCAATAGTCAATGAGAAAGAAATCATGAATTGTGACCGTCTCACTTTTCACCCACTCCTCATCTCTTAAGGAGACATTTATGTCTACTCTCAATCTTCCCGCTCTACAACGCCCCGCTTTCTTTGAGGGTCAGCGGTTGATGGCCGATGATCTGGCTGATGTGCAAACGTATCACCGGGAGTTGCGCTGGCTGCATAACCGCAGTCTGCACAATTGGGGCATTGCCTTTGGCCTATCGGTAACGGGTAAACAAGGTGAGAAAGCGGTACGCTTGCAGGGTGGCTTAGCGTTGGATTGCCTCGGCCGGGAACTCATCCTCAGCGATACCCAAGAACTACCCATCCCCGCCGTCGCCGGGGCCAGCGGTGGCAGTGGCCCCGCCACTTACTATTTGACCCTGCGCTACGCCGAGGATGCCGACCTTGTGCCGGAAATCCGCAATGGGGTGTGTGGCACATCCGGGGCCGTGCGGCGGCCCGAACAACCGCTGGTACGCTGGCAAGACCCCGACGAAGATTTTCAGATTGGTCTGGACATCGTGGTGGCCTCGATTCAAGTGCAGAACTGCCAACTTCGCAAAGATGTCTCAGCAGCGGAGCGACGTGATGCCCTCCCGGCACAACAACCATATGTGGCCGCCGGGCGCACCCAGGCAGGGCAAACGACCTGGCGCTTATGGCCGGACGCCGAAAACCCGTTTGGGGTAGCGACGACGGTAGCCACCACTAAGGCTGGTTTTCGCACTACACCACGTTACCAGGGCCATGTTATGGGGCCACGCAACTTCACTTTGATTGAGGACAATGAGGAGCAGCAGGGAGTGGTAGATGGATACGCCCAAATCGCGCTCCCTACGGCCGCTTCCTTTGAATTGATTGTCCTTTTGCCCACTGGCCTCATCGGCCGCAGCACTATTCTCAACCCACCTATTGTCTTAACCAAAGCCTTCATGCCCCGCCTGAGCCAGTTGAGTGAACCGGGCGACCTGGGGTGGCATGTGGTTTGGATGGGTGTAGAAGGGTGATCAAAAGGGAAAAGAAGATTTTCATCACTAAGACGCGAAGGACGCAAAGAGTTCATCAGGCTTTTTTCTTGGCGATCTTGGCGTTTTGGCGGTTCATTATTTTTTGCCTCAACAACAGGTGAAATGTGACCACGAACGGCAACTATTTTTACCTCAATCACCAGAACCAATGGCGTAACGCGGCTTTAACTGGGCTGGTCAATACGGATGGGGTATTGCATTTGGCCCCGGTTCCGGGGCTGGCGGAAACAGTAGGACCACCGCTGGCCTCGGCGGAACAACTGACAGGGCCGGCCGGTATCGGCGTAGACCGGTGGGGTAATCTCTATCTGGCTGATCCCGCCGGACACCGGATCATTCGGGTGGATGCCTGCGACGGTTCCAACGACCCCTTGCCTTGTTTGCGCGGTCCCGGTTCTGCCCCCGGACAACTCAACGGGCCACGCGGCCTGGCGATTGGCTCCCGTGACATTTTGTATATTGCCGACAGCGGTAACCATCGGATTCAGGTGGTCGATCTGGCGACGCAACAGGTACGGGCCATTTGGGGGCAGGCTGATCCCTACGCCCCGCCGAAGCCGGGTGACGAGCCAGGTCAGTTTAATGAGCCGTGGGACGCAGCGGTGGATCAGGCTGGGCGCGTCTATGTGGTGGATTATGGCAACCGGCGGGTACAGAAATTTACGGCTCGCGGCCGCGTCATCGCCGATTTTTGGCTCACCCTGCAAAACCAACCGGTCGTTCCCCAAGAACCTGGCGCTGTTACTACCATTTTGGTTGCCAATGAAGAGCGATTGCTCCTTGTAGACCGGGCTGATAACCGGGTACTTGTTTACTGGCTTGATGGCACGTATGACAAGGAAACGACTATCCGCTGGGCTGAACTGCCCGCTCAGGTCGGGTTGCTGGTGGATGTCCTCGCCGATGCCGATTTTCTTTACGTGGCTGATGCGGTCAGCGGCCGCGTACTCGTTTTTGATCAGGCAGGTGTATTTATGGGCGTAGCCCAAGGGGGTCCCACTTCCGTGGCGGGATTGGCTTTTGATTGCCAGGGGCGTTTGCTAATTCACCCGGGCAGTGGCGGCAAGGTGCAACAACTACAACCCGCTTCGGCCTACGCCCTTTGTGGCACTGGCTTGATCGGGCCGCTCACCGTTGGCTCTAACCTGACCCGTTGGCATCGCCTGAAGGTGACACTGGGAGAATTGCCAGAAGGGGGGCACATCCAATTCTTTACCCTGGTTAGCAATGGGGATACCCCACCCACCCTCCCGATGACCTGTGGCCTGACCAATGGCAGCGCAGCCGCCAACACGAAGCTAACCGACAGCGGGCTTGCGGCCGCGAATGTTCCCATCACCCCCCGCAACAGTTGGCGACCAGCCCCGGTAGATGGCCTGGATCTGTTGTTGGCCCATGAGTCGGGCCGGAATTTGTGGCTGGCCGTTCTTTTTCAAGGCAACAGTCAGGTATCACCCACCCTAGAACAGATGTGGCTGGCGTATGACCACCAAACCTGGGGGCAATATCTGCCCACTATTCATCAGAATGATCCCGTCAATATGGCCCGGTTCAACCCAGTACTCTCGCTGCTGGAGAGTCTGCTGAGTGACGAGCAGATGTTGCTGGAAGCTCTGCCCATTTTGTTTGACCCCGCGGCCGCGCCCGATGACGCTGTGCCCGATTCCTGGCTCAATTGGCTGGCAAGTTGGCTGGCCTTCCATCTGGACGAAACCTGGTCTGAGGCGAAACGGAGGGCTACCCTGGCCGAGGCGTTTTATCAATATGGGCGGCGGGGCACCGTTGAAAGTTTACGCTGGTTTATTAGCCAATACGCCGGGGCTGCGGCCCATATCAGCGAACCGGCTACTCAGGCTGCTTTGTGGACGCTGGGTGAATTTTCCCATCTAGGCTTTGAGACAATGCTTGCTCCGGCCGAAGCTCAGGGGGCGGTAGTGGGCACAACGGCCACCTTGGATCGCTCCCACCTGATTCGAGATGAGGCGTATGGTGCGCCTCTGTTCAGTGATGTGACCCATCGCTTTTGCGTCCAGGTATACGCCGCCGATCTGATTGGGAGCAATACCTCGCTGGATCAGGTGCGTCAGGTATTGGCACGGGAAAAACCAGCGCATACGATTTATCACCTGTGTGAAATTGACGCCCGAATGCGGGTAGGGTTTCAGGCTCGCCTGGGCATTGATACGATTATCGCTGGCCCCCCCCCTGATCTGGCCTTCAATGGGACAACCCAACTGGGTTACGACACCTTTTTACCCGCGCCGATGGATCCGGACGCGGCCGCGCTTGGCAGCGGAACCCGACTTGGCTTGGGAACACAACTTGTCTAACAGAAATGGCAGGTTACAAAGCAGCAGCGTTGTACAGTTACGCATAACTCACTTTGCCACCTACAACTTTGCTCCCGGTTTATTTTTAGGAATTTCCCCTGGGTCTGCGGCGGACCAAGGGGAATGAAGATTGGTAGGACGATTTACTAAATCGTCTGGGCGATTTACCAAATTGCCCTACATTTTCATAGGAGGTTCTCATGGCAAATCATGGGCATGGACAAATTGAAGCTCTCCGGCAACTGACGGCACCAGCCCGGAACAATTATTTCTATGGCAAGCTCCTGGATGTGATGCACTTCCAAATGGAGCAAGCATACTTTAACCGCAAACGGTGGCTGCTCAATCGGTTGGGTCTGGGGAGTGGCGTATTATGCGGCCTGGAACTGGTTGTGGCTGACAATGGGCAATCGGTTTGGCTTCGGCCAGGAGTAGCGATTGATCCGCTGGGGCGCGAAATCATCGTCCCGGCACCTTATTGCCTGGAAACCCCGCGCCAACCCACCGACGAGCAGGGACGACCCAGCGGCGACCCCATTCCCGGTGAAGGGGTCGTTACCTTGTGTCTGGGCTACCATGAATGCGCCACTGAGCCGGTTCCGGTGCTGGTAGGCGACTGTGATACGCGCCAGGAGTGTGCTCCCAGTACCATTCGTGAACGGTATCGCTTGCTCGTGCGGGCGGGCGTACCAGAGGAGCTGCCGGGGCAAATAACCGATGAACAATGTGCGGCCATCTTCCCTACGGGTGAGCTGCCGGATGAATTTGATCACCGTGCGGCCGCGTGTCAGAACTTATCTGGCCCTTGCCTGGAGCCAGATACGGCGTGTGTTATCCTGGGTACGATCACCCTGCCTGCCGTCATAGCTGATCCACTTATAGTGGATAGCTGCACTTACCGCACCACGGTCTACAGTAACAGTCTGCTCTGGGAACTCATGGTTTGTCTGGCCGACCGGGTAGACCAGTGTTGCCGCACACTCCTTCTGCGTTACGTCTCCGGTGATGCCCAACAAGCCACACCAGGCACGGAACTTCCCGAACCGCTGGTGGTTGAAGTCGTAGATGGCAATGGTCAGCTAGTGATAAATGAGGTTGTTACCTTCCGGATGCGAGGTGGCGGCGGAACGATTGTGCCTGACACCACACCCACTGATGCCAATGGCCGGGCCGAAACCAGGTGGACGCTGGGCGCGGCCGCGGGCCTTAACACCATGGAAGCAACTATTGCCTCCGGTTCTACCGTCACCTTTTTAGCTCTAGCCGTAGCTGGGGAACTGCCACCCTTAACCTGTGTAGATTTTGAGGACTTGCCCGAAGGGGAAACGATTCAGGTGGGCAATAGCTTTGTCACTTCGGGTGTCACCATCACCGGCAGGCCGTTCATTTTTAGCGACGGCACACCTACAAGTAATGGTTTTGCCCGGATTGAGAGTGGTGGTCAAGCTGGCGGTACAGGGCAGGATGTTCAGGTGAATAATGTCAATCTGGCCTTTGCCTTCCCGTCTACCTGGCCAAGACTCTCAATGCACTTTGGCGAGTTTGGCGGCAATCTCAATATCGAGATCAATGGTGATTTTCGTAACATTGCCAATTTCGCTGATATTAATGGGCTTCAGGTGGGCGGTGTTAATGTCTCCGTCATCAGAGGGACAAATAATCAGGGAACGCTGAATCTGGACGGGTTAGTGACCGCCTTCACCATTGGTGGGCAGGAGTTATGGATTGATGATGTCTGCCCAGAAATAGGAGAAACTGCCACGCCACCCGTCGTGATCGGTATCTGGCCTCCCAATGCGAATAACATTTTCAGCAATCCCGAATGGTTGGCTGCCTGGCGGGAACAACCGCGTGTAGCTATCGCCTTTGATCGGGAGATGCGTGAGGAGCAATTAGGGGAACCGGAGCTCCTTAATGAATGGTTACGCCTCTGGCAAGTGCTGGATCAGGGCGAAATTATTGTACGTCGTCTCCGGCCCGAATTCGTGGAGATCACCGATAATTTCATGGGGCTGACCGGTTTTGTCGCCGTTTACGCCTTCAACCTGGAAGACCTTTTTGAACCGGCCCGTTACATTGAGCAAATAAGGGCCCAAAGCGGCAACATCACTGACACTGGTACGCCACCACTCACGCTAGATGCGGAGTTTCGGGGTTCCCGGTTGACCGTCGCCTTACTCGAAACCATCTGGAAAATCGAAGAGCAAGAAATATTCAGAGTACGCGACATCTGGGATCGGCTGGAGGACACTGGGGCGACGTTACCCAAATCCGGTGACGGCAACGAAGGTGGCCGCTTTCAGGGGTGGTTTGAACTGATGAGAGATCAAGGATAATGAGCCGTTGGGCGGCTGGCTGCTGACGGCCACTCAGTCTTCAGCGCTCAGCACTCTTAAGGAGGTATTCATGCGCAGCTATGATTTGACTATTTGCCAGCCCAATGGGGCTGTGGGGTTGGAACGGACGCGGTTTTTTCCGCGTCAACTTATTGGCCCGGATGATTTGACCCAGGATCAAATTTATTTTCGGGATAAATTGCGCCGCCATAATCGTTTTTTACATGGGTGGGGGGTGGTTTGTGGGGCGGAAGTACGGCTGGGTCAAAAGGATTGTGAAATTGTCGTAGCTCCCGGCTATATCCTGGGACCTTATGGCGATGAAATTATGATTGATAGTGAGGTAACGGTAAATCTGTGCCGTGAAGGGCTGGATGGGAACGCCGTCTCGCCTTGTGGGGATGCCCTTGACCCCTGGTGCAGTGATGTGCGGGTGAATCGGCAGGCGGGGCAGCGGCTGTATGTGGCGGTAAAATATGCCGAATGCCAGTCGCGGCCGCAACGCATCCAGGCCAATGGGTGTGGCTGTAACGAAGCGGAGTGCGAATACAGCCGCATCCGGGACAGTTTTGCCATCAAACTATTGACCAGCCTACCCTCTGGTTACTCCGACCCCATGCCCCGACCCTCCACAAGAGGCACAATCAACTGTCCTACCAATGCCAATGGGGAACCGCAAGCCCGTGCCTGCCCCGATTGCCCAACGGAACCCTGGGTTATTCTGGCTGATGTGGTGCTGGGCGGGGAAGGCACGATTGAAACGATTGATTGTTTCCGTCATCGGCGCTATGTGGCTGCTTTTGGCAACTATTATTTCCTGTGCGAGAGGGATCGCGTGGTCGGTATTCGCGGGGATATCTTGATAGATAAAACGGCGGAGATGGCCGGAGTTAGTTCGGCTAATGTACTGGTAGCCGCCAGGCGGCCAGATCGCTCAACTGTCTATATTCCAGCCCATTTTACAGTGCAGCCGGGTGAGACCTATGCTACTTTTCTGAAACGAGAAGGCGGCCGCGAATTGTATGACCCCGTCCTTAAGACATCGTTTACCCTCGGTGAATTGTATGCTGTGGTTGGGGCCAACCCCACGGCTCCCATTCACAGCGTTGCCGATGCGATCACCCCGTTGGAAGGGATGACATTGCGGCTGCATGAATTACGGACAACACACGTGGCCTTGACGGAGGTGTTGGACCTGAGTGGAACAGAGCGATTGATGGCTGATTTTGCCAACGCCCCCGCAGCCGCAGGCAGCCTATCGGCCATTGCCATCCGCGGAATCGGTCCTCGCTCTACCTTGGGGCAAAAGCTGGCCAACATGACTATAGCCGAAGTTGCCGCAACCAACAGGGAAGCATTTATTGCCTCAGCCCTGGAAGGTGTTTCGGCACGCCAAAAAACGGCTGTCGAAAATCAAGCCGGTGAAGTGTGGAATAACGCCCAAAGGGTTGTGGGTATCAGCCGCAACTGGCAGTGAGAAGCCGGGTTACTTGAGGAGCAGCTGAGAGTTGAATACAAGGGCCAAAAATGAAATGGCCCGTTGTTCATTTTTTTGCTTGCATAGTTCCAGCTAACGGTTTTGGTATGGCACATAATATCTGACATTGTAAGACAACAGCCTCAGGGTTTGCCGAATTGGGAAGTACCGGGTTTCACTGCCGGGTCGTGTTCTCTGGGCGGCTGCTGCCCAGAGGCTGTATTGAGCTTACCGAAATATAGGCAGTGTTGGCCGTGGAGAACCTGCGATTCCCCACGTATTCATTGATGAATCTAATGCTTTTAACAATCGCATCAGCCTGTAAATTCAATTCTTCATCAGCTCCTCTATAAACGTTTATAAAAGTAGTTGATAAGGCAAATTTTTTGTGTAAAAGTGTGTCCCCACAGGTTGCCAGGAAATATAGATGTGTAGATAATGATTTTGGTAGCGCGAGCATTTTGCCCGCTTATTGCGGGCAGGGATATCCACACTACACCCCAAAATCTTTTTCTTAAAAGCTATAGTGTCTATTCTTTTCTGTAGATTAGAGGGAAGATAGGTCATCGTGTATACGAAAAGTTGCGTAATATGCGCCAACATCGCAAAACCCGAAAACCCTGTTTCTTTGTCTAATGAAATAATCTCGTGGACAATATCATACCTGATGAGTCAACAGATTAGTTAGCCCACAGTTAAAATGGATAAAATAGTATGGGAACATTAGAACAGGCTTTGCTCGATCATGAATTGATTGTTCTGCGGGTGATTGGGGAATGGTGGGAGTTGGACCTGACCGGCGCGGATAAAGGGAAATGTGTCAAAACCCTGGCCCGCACTCTGGCCGCACTTAATATGCCGGAAGAGGTCACGTTTTTATCACCAGAAGAAGCGGCCGCGATCAACCGTCTTGTTCTCAACAAAGGGCGGCTGCCGGTAGCTACCTTTAACCGGGAGTTCGGCGAAGTCCGCCAGATGGGGCCGGCCCGCCTGGAGCGGGAAGAGCCGTGGTATGACCCCATCAGTCCGGCTGAGTCTCTCTGGTATCGTGGCTTTTTGTACCGCAGCTTTCAAGAGACGCCAGAAGGGTTGGTAGAGTTTTACTATTTGCCTGAAGATTTGTTGGACCAGTTCCCCCAACCGCAGGAGCTGCCCGCGGCCGCGCCCACCCCCAAAGCCTCAGCCCTGAAATCCACGCCCACCCCGGCCCCCCTGCCGCCAGCTACCACCGATGCCGTAGATGATCTGACCACCATGCTCGCGGCCGCGCAGCGGGAAACCCTCAACCAGCAAAAATTACACCAGCTCTACCCCTACCTGCTCGATCCCCACCCTGACCGCTGTCATCTGCTCATCACCCTGGCCTGGGAGATGGACCTGCTGCGCCAGGCCGAAAACGGCGTCCGCCCCACCCGGGGAGCTGTAGATTGGCTTAAAAAAAGCCGTACCGCTCAACTGCGTGCCCTGCTGGAAGCATGGAGCAGCAGCGATTGGAACGACCTCAGTCATACCCCTGGCCTGCTCACTGAAGGGAGCAGTTGGACCAATGAGCCAATTTTGGCCCGCAATGGGCTGCTGGAAGCCTTACCCCGTGACACCGATCTCTACGCCCTGGCCGATTTGATCGCCTGCATCAAAGAAAACAACCCCGATTTCCAGCGGCCTGATGGGGATTATGATACCTGGTATATCCGGGAGCAGGGGCAAGATGGGTATATCACTGGCTTTGCCAATTGGGAGCGGGTAGAGGGGCGGCTGCTCCGCTTTTTGCTGCAAGGAGCACTGCGTTGGTTGGGGGCTGTCGAAGCCAATGAGAGCCATTTCCGCCTGACCCCTTTTGGTCTGGCCTGGCTTAATGGGGGCGAGATGGATGATCACGATGTGACTGTGCCCCCGGTAGTACAGGGCGATGCAACGATTCAGGTGCCGCTCAATGCTGAACGGCAGCAGCGGTTCCAGATCGCCCGTGTGGCCGAACCGATGCCGGTTGAGCCGGGTAAACCGTTCTTGTATCGTCTGACTCCTGGTTCATTGGCGTTGGCCCGTTCTCAGGGGATTGAGCCAGACCGGGTATGGCAATTTTTGGAGAAAACGAGCGGCCGCCCTATTCCCCCAACGGCCCGCCGGGCGGTGGAGCGGTGGATGGAAAAGGGGACAGAAGCCCGGCTGGAGCAGGTGATGGTATTGCGGGTGAAGGAAGCGGATATTTTGGATAAGCTGCAAAATAACCCTAAAACCCGCCCCTTTTTAGGCGAGCGGCTGGGAGAGTTAGCGGCCGCCGTCCGCCCTGAAGATGGGGAACAGTTACGGAGCGCGGCCGCGCAGTTGGGGCTGCTTTTGGATCTGGTAAGGGGTGTGTAAGCCCATCGTAATCTGGGGAAGGTAAGCTGTTTCTAACCAGTTTACGCTAACCAGTTAAACCCAATATGCCAAAGAATCATCCGCAGATTAACGCAGATTTTACTCCCTTATAACTCAACTTCTTGAACAGAAAACAAGAACTGATCCACAGAGGACACAGATTTTCACAGATGACTTAAAAAATCTGTGTTCATCTGTGACATCTGTGGATAAATCTTTGCTAAGCGGCGAAATCTGCGGATGAAAATCAGAAGGTTCGGGTAATTCTTGGTACAACTATGTCTGTGATACGCCTTTATTTTCCTTACCTTTTTATATCGGTTGGCCTGATTCTAGTGGTCGGGTGCGCGGCCGCAACCCCATCTCCAGAAACCGGAACCGGCAGCGTGGCTGTCATCGCTTCTGGGCAAATAGAGGTGCCCCCAACCCCTACCCTGGCCCCCTTGCCCAACCTCGGCCCGGCCCCAGAATGGCAAAATGACCTGTGGCTCAACACCCCCGATGAGCGGCCGCTGCGCCTGGCTGATTTACGTGGCAAAGTCATTTTGTTGGAGTTTTGGACTTTTAGCTGTATTAACTGTCAGCGGGTGCTGCCCTATATCAAAGATTGGCAGGAGAAGTACAGCGGTGATAGTTTCCAGGTGGTGAGCATCCATTACCCTGAGTTTAAGTATGAGGAAAATGTGGACAATGTGCGTGCGGCCGCGGCCCAGGCTAACATCACTTACCCCATCGCCATAGACAATGACGGTTTCACCTGGCGGGCCTATAATCAACGGTATTGGCCCACCCGTTACCTCATAGACAAACAAGGCAACATCCGTTTCATCCACATCGGCGAACGGGCTTATAGCGAGACAGAAGCATATATTCAACTGCTTATGTCTGAGCCTGATCTCCCTTGAGCCAATCCCGCCGCAGCAGCCAATACCCCACCGCTGCCACCAACACCCCCTCCAGCAGCGTCCCCACGCTCAAAATCACCCCCAAATCAAACCAAAATTTTTCCGGGAACAGGCGGATGAGCGAATCACCCATATAAAACATCCAGCTATCTGGCGGGAAGAGCAGCTCATGGAACTGGACAAAGAAGACGCTCCAGGCCAGGAGAATGAACAGGGCCAGGAAGAGTAAAATGAGGGTGGTGCTGATCCCGCCATGTAAGATGGCCCGGTACGCCTCACGGCGGGTGGGCGGGTTCCACAGCAGGATAGCCAGACCTAAAAGAACGAACGCGGCCGCAGCCAACCGCACCTGCCCCAATCTATCCGTCACATGCTTCACATCAATCATGTGCTGAATTTCTCGCTCATTGTAGAGAGGGGTGTTCGTGCCCGGAATCACCTGCTCTTCCAAAAGATAAATCACCTCTTCCGCCGGGGCACGCCGCTGTAAATAATCCACCGCCACCAGAGCCAGTTCCAACCGCTCCTCTTGGGTAAATCCATACGGATCTGGGGGGAAATTAGCTTTCGCATACTCCATTCGGGGATACAACGGGCTGATAATCAACCCCACATTGGTCAGCCCCAGAAAAAAAGGCATCGCCACCACCACCATAACCCTGAGTAACAAAACAATCGTTCGGTTCAAGGCAAAATCTCCTTAGCCGCCACCTAACCCCGGCAAACCCGATGGCCCTTCTTCAAGCAAATAACGAATCACCAAAGCATCAATAATCGTTTCTACCGGGGCGCGTTCATCGGTAAAGATGACCTCGCTGGCCCTGGTCGGCACCACATTTTGCACCGCTGTCTGGATGGCCGCCCGCAGCAGGGGATGGGCTTCGGGGGGAAGTTGGGCCAGGTGTAGGGCGGCATTGGCCGGGTCAGTGGGCTGCACGGTGGCAACCAGGATGGTATTGAGAGAGCCTGGAATATCCAGGGAGTGAACGGTGGGGAAAACGGTCAACAGGGTAGCCGTCATCGCCTCAACCAGGGTGCGATCACGGGGGGCACGGCCAACGTTAATAGCTACTACCCCATCCTCTGCCAGCCGTGCCCGCACTTCCTGAAAATATTGTTGGGTGGTGAGATGCCAGGGGATATAGGGCACTTTGTAAGCATCAATGGTAATCAGATTGTATGGGCCATCCAGCCGGTTTAGCTCATACCGCCCATCCCCCACAATGACCCGGATATTTGGCTCATTGAGGGCGAAGTAATCCCGGCCGGCCTGGACAATTTTCGGGTCTAGCTCAATGCCGTCAATAGGGAATGGGCCAAAAACCTGGGTGAACTGCTTGGGGACGGTGCCGGCCGCCAACCCTATCACGGCCATTCGTTCCATCGGCACTGGTTGGGCCGGGTCGTTGAAATAGGGGGCCGCCAGCATGATACTCCACACGGAGATAGAAGGGATGCGGCCGCCATCACAATAAAAAGAGTGGTACGCCTGCCCCTCATTGAGCAGCAAATAGTTGCAATCCCCTTCCCGAACTACCTGAATATAGTTATATGCTGACTCTGTTTCATAAATTTGGCCGGGGTAACTCTTAATCGTGCCCTGTGTCCATATCAGGGCAAACGGAGCCAGGATGACCAGCAGCAGCAAATAGTGCAGACCGCTGCTCCGGCTCACCTGCCATAACCCTACCAATCCCACCGCTAACAAAATGGTACCAAAAATGAGAGCCGTCAGCCGGGAGCCAGCCTGGGGGATGACGATGAGGACGGGCAGGTAAGTGCCAAGCAGGCTGCCCATCGTCGAAATAGCATAAATCTGACCACTAAGGCTGCCGGCCTCGTTCACATCACGCATTCCCAGACGAATGGCAAACGGGGAGATACATCCCAACAGGGTAATGGGCACGGCCAGGGCAAAGATGACTCCAAAAAAGGAGCTGAGCAACGCCCCGACGTTGATAAAAGCCAGGGCGTTGGCGGCGGTCCGCAATAGCACACTGGTCAGCAGGAGAAAGAAAACGGAGCTGAACCCGGCGATGGTGACCAGTTGATAAAACAAGCGGGGGTGGGGATTGCGGTCAGCGATGCGGCCGCCGACAAAATAACCCACTGTCAGGAAAAATAGTACCAGGCCAATCACATTGGCCCAGACAATATTGGATGTGCCATACACCGTCTGCAACATCCGGCTGGCCGTAAACTCAATGGCCAGGGTACTCATTCCCCCCATAAACACGGTGAAAAACAGATAGCGTCGTGACAAAACAAATTGTGTGTTAATACGTGACCTCGACTATTGGAATAGAAAACATTATACCCAGCCGCTCCAATTGGGACAAAACCGGGCAATTTGCTTATCAACGTAAGAAATGTTTAAAAAGCGGTATATCTATCGTTAAAGGGAGACAACACTTAGTTGTTTGTTGCTGATACAACTTTGTCCCAGATATTTTGTAGGCCGATTGGCAAATTGCCCTACAACTTTGGAGGAGGAAATAGATGAAAGTTATAAAAGTTGCTGCGACTTCCCGTACCTCTTCTGTAGCCGGGGCCATTGCCGGTATTTTACGTGATGATGGCCGAGTTGAAGTTCAGGCGATTGGGGCCACCGCCGTTAATCAGACCCTCAAAGCTCTAATCACGGCCCGCCGCTATCTTCGTTTAGAAGGTATAGAGCTGCGCTTCCAACCCAAATTTATAGACGCTCTCATCAAAGGGAAGGAGCGTACCGTCATCCAATTTGTTGTGGAATCAGTCTACAGCAGCGATTTGCTGCCTTATGCTCCTGGGTTTGCTGATTAAAGCATTACCCTCTCTCTGGGCGATTTACGGCAGGGTAAAACGGGCCAACATCTCTTCACTCGTCAGTCGCTCCACATTGGCAAAGATGATGGGGAACGGCTGATCATAAACGGTGAAACTTTCATCGGCCCGGCCCAGGGTGATACCTGGTAAGCTGTTAAAATAGGCAGCTACCTCTGGGGGTGGGGTGAGGCCAACCCAGGTGAAGGTATCCCATTTCAGATGGAAGTTACCCAGCCGAGGCATCCGGGTGACAGTGTAAACTGGTTGGTAGCCTAATTGGCCAGAGAAAAGCAGTTGGTGATATTGGCTGGAGAGGGGGAACCGGCCTGGCTGACGAGGAACGACGCCATAAACACGCTGGGATGAGATGACCAGATAATCGGCCGCGGCGGCCAAGTGCAAGTTGGCTTGCAGCCGCTCCAGAGTGTCCCGTTCATCGGGGTAGGTGAGCCAGGTGAGTTCCGGTTCAGTCTGATATTGGCGGGCTGAGGCGGTGCTGTCGAGGCTGGTGGGTAGGGGGTCATCCCACTGCTCGGAGTAGATGATAGCGCCGGCTTCAACATGGTCATAAATCCATTGGGACGCGGCCGCCCAGGGGTGTCGCTGCTCATAAATGTTGCTGAAAGCCAGGGCGTAGGCGGTTGTGGAGAGCAATACCAGGGCCGTGGCGCTGCTGCGTAACCAACGCGGCCGCAGCTGCATCAAAAACGCGGCCGCAAACAGCACCAATATCGGCGTAATCGGCAGCATATAGCGCATAAACTTAACATAAAATCGGCCGGTGATCAGCCAAAAGAGCAGCACCCAGGAGAGCAGCAGCAGTTCCCCATATACTGCTGGGCGGGCCAACTCTCGCCACCTTTTGCCTGACCAAACCGTCTTTAGCCAGCGCAGCAGCCAAAAGAGCAATCCCAGCCAGGCGGCCGCACCCAAAAACGGCCCTAATCCCCATTTGAACTGCATCTCCCAAAAATAAAGATAGGGCAATGTCCCGGCATATTGGCGGGTAAATCCCAGATCACTTTGCCCACTGGCCATCATCCCTTCACGGACGACATTGGCTAAAAAGCAAGATCGCCAGGCCAGCGAGGGGATCCGAACGGGGCCGATGGCTAATCCAGGGGTGACAGCCTGGCAGCTGTGATCCAATATGGCAAACGGGTTAGAAACAAAAAAGGCCAGAAAAACAATACTCAGAGCCAGGGTAAAGAGCCAAAACCGCTGCCAACGGGTGCGGCGCCTATCCAGGACATAAGCCAACGCCAGCGGCCCCAGGAGCAAAATGGCGGCAAATTTAGCCCCAATAGCCAGACCGGCCATCGCGGCCGCCAGCAGCAGGCGGGGTTGGGAGACAGGCTCGGGGGCCTCCCCCTGGGCCACAGATGGAGACGGTCGGCTGGTGAGCAAGAAGTAGAAGCAGGCGGTACAAAAGAAGGTGAGGAACGGGTCAACGGTGTAGAAGTGGGCCAGTTGTAGGTGTAAAACGGTGACGGTGAGGAGTGCGGCCGCGAGCAGTCCCACCATTTCTCCATACAACCATCGCCCTAACAGGTAAATCAGCCCCACCGTACCCACATCAAACAGGGCCGCCATAACTCGACCAACAGCGGTGATATGATCAAATTCAATATAACCACGCTGATTAAAAACAGCCTCCGTTAGCAGCCAATGGGCAGGCAGGTACGGAGCCAGGCGGGGAGCCAACCGTTCGGCCAGTCGAGTCGCGGCCACACCCAGATAAAGGGGCAAATGGCCATAAGCAAAATCGCGAGGGGTGTCTTGCGGGACAAGGACGCCGCTGGTTGTGGCCCCAGCGGGCCAATAATAGGGGTTAAATGAGGAATGCTGGGGGGAAAACGCGGCCGCGTTCCATCGGTCGGGCCATTCAATGGTCGTGCCCACCCAGGCAATATACCGCTCGTCGGGATGGTAATTGAGCAGCTCATCCCAGGCTAAACCGGTCAGACGCAGGGTCGCGGCCGCAAGCAAAATCCAGCCAATTAAAACTCCCCTCAGCCAACGAGCCATAAAAATCTACCAGTTGTCCAAAAAACAAGAAGTGAACCACAGCGAGCAAGAAAATCTACCGTCGAGACGTAGGGGCGCAGAGGTTTTTTCTCCGTGTCTCTGCGCCTCTGCGCGAGATTTGGTTCTGGCTTGTCCAGGTCAGGGTAAACAAAAAAGGCTGGAAGATCCTTCCAGCCTTTGGCGATTGATATCCAAAAAGATAGCTTACTCCGCTTCTTCCTTAACCTTACGGACCACATCCACCGCATCGGCGGCCGGCAAATCTACGGTTTCCTCTATCTCTGGAGCAAGGCTCTCGTAGACAAACCGGGCCACGGCTGTTTCCGGGTCACTTAAAATCTTCACCCCTTTGGGCAAAGCGATATCTTTGACGTAAATAACATCATCTACGGTTTTAATCTGGCCCATATCTACGACAATTTCCGAAACCAGGTTGTCAGGCAGACATTCAATAGCGACATTGTGCATTAGCAGGACATCACGACCATCGCCTTTTTTACTGGGAACTGATTGGCCCCCCATGATCAAGGCCGCTTCAGAAGTGATGGTTTCGGACATATTGACTTCATAAAAATCAACATGGAGCAGATCCCCACGGGTGACATGGGATTGAATTTCGCGGGCCAATACGGTACGAACCTGGGTGCCCAGATCAAGATTAATGAGATGGGTGGTGCTGGCATGGCGCAGCACCCGGCGTAAGGGTAAATTTTCTATCTGGATATGTTCTGGTTCACCCTGGCCGTAGATAACCGCCGGGATATACCCGCTGCGGCGAAGTTGTTTTACTTGTTTACCGGTTACAGTGCGCGGCGCGGCCGCAATCATCAAACGCTCACTCATGGTTAATTCCCTCAATTGAATCCCACCTATAGGGGAAGGATGGCTGTACAAGATGGCTCACCCTAACAAGGCAAGCCGGAGAAGTATACCCATTTCCCCTGAAACGTCAATGCTTGACTGTTACCTGGCCCTTGTTATAATCCTACCTTGCTATAAGGAGAGGTCGCATAGCTGGTCTAGTGCGCGCGACTGGAAATCGCGTTTCGGGAAACCGATCGTGGGTTCGAATCCCACCCTCTCCGCTAAAAAGGCTGCTCCTAGAGCAGTCTTTTTTTACTACCCCTAACTTTACCTTCGTTGAGTGTACATCTCCCAATTTTGCCGCTTGACATCCCCTTATAACATTGAAAGCTCTTAAGAAATTCATGTTATGGCGGTGAGGCATACTCCAGACTGTTCTGGGCCGCGGCCGCACCCATGACAAATGTCACCTTTTTTATATGACGCGCCATTTGGCTCTATTGAGGTGTCGTTTGATGGATTATTCTGATAACAATTCAAAGGCTGTAACTACTAACCCTCTCTGGTGATACGACCTTCCGAAGGTTTCGTTGCCAATGATCACCAGTGGAGAAAACCTTCGGAAGGCTTAATAGTTATCAAAGACTGGCAAATCTTATAGAGCCAGTGCCAACAACAATATGTACAAGGAAAAGGTGAAAAAATGGCACATCTTATTACCCGAAAAGGTCAGGCTATTCGCGACCCACAATTTGTGCAAACGTTATTTAGTGACCCCCGTTCTGGTTGGCTGTGGCTGGTTCTACGTATCTGGCTTGGCTGGCAGTGGCTCGGTTCCGGTTGGGGCAAACTGTTTAACCCTGCCTGGATGCAGTCAGGTGAGGCCCTAAAAGGGTTTTGGGAGCGGGCAGTATTGATTCCTGAGACTGGCCGACCAGCTGTTGCCTTTGATTGGTACCGTAGTTTCCTGCAAATGCTGCTGGATGCACAGGCTTATACCTGGTTTGCCAAACTGATTACCTTTGGCGAACTGCTGGTAGGTATTGGTCTGATTATTGGCGCTTTTACCGGTATTGCTGCTTTCTTTGGGGCGACGATGAATTGGAACTTTATGATGGCCGGCAGCGCCAGTGTCAACCCAATGCTGTTTGTTATTGCCATCTTCCTCATTCTGGCCTGGAAAGTGGCCGGCCACGTTGGGGCTGACTATTTCCTTCTCCGCTGGTTGGGAACACCCTGGGGGTGGGCTTCTCCGGAAATACCAGAACCAGAGCCAGTTACTCAGCCTGCCTGACCGACGGCTGACAATGATTTTGTCCGCCACTAATAAAAAAGTCGCGCGTAGTTGGCGCGACTTTTTTATTGTGGGGTTCAACTGGTATAGATACCAAGGTTGCAACTATTTTACTCTTCTTCCTGATCGTCCTGATCTTCCACCAATTGGGCCTGTTGCAGCCGGGCGATCATCTTCTGTGCATCGGTATCGTGCGGGTTGGTCTGGATCGCTCGTTGGAACCAGGTAATGGCTTGAACGGTTTCGCCCCGGTCCCGGTAGATCAGGCCAATGTTGTAGGCGGCATTGGGGATGGCCGGGTCCAGTTCCAGGGCTTTCATAAAGGCGGCAATGGCCTCACGCTGTTGTTCATCGGTGGCCAAAACGGGATTGCCTAACGCGGCCGCGCCCCTATTCAGCCACAACTGGGCATTCTCCGGATCAGCCGCCAATAATTGTTGTAACAGGGGAAGGGCTTTCTTGAAACGGCCGCTAAGCAGGTAGGCACTGCTCAAATTATGGGCGGCGTGGGGGTCATCCGGATGGAGTTGATGGGCCAGTTCCAGGGGGTGGATGGCTTCTTGAGCGCGGCCGCCCTGCAACAACTCTGTACCCCGGCGTAATAACGCCTCAAACCGGGCCTGGGTAGTGAGGGATGAGGGCTGGGGTGCGGCCGCACGCCGTTGATTCTTTCGTGACATATATCTCCTTTGGAATTATGAAGGATGCCAGTATAGACCTGACAAGTTTCCGAAAACCTGTCTGGGCGGAACTTAGCCAACCGGCTTGTGGGCCATGGCCAAACGAACCAGAGCCGCCGGCTGCGTAAACCTGATTGTTCCATACCCGTTGAATGACCGCATTTAACTTTACATCAGCCGCTTTTTTCAGCAAATAACCGGTCGTACATCGTATTACCTTGTGTCTAGGGACCACCAGCAAAGGCATGGGCAACTCCCGCCCCTCTACCGTATAAGCCCTGGTACAGACAAAACCCATATCTACTTCGCCTGTGCGAACCAGATCGTTCACCTCGCCATAAGTGTATCGCTGCACCCGCTCTTCAACTTCATTCATAGCCTGTGCTATACTGCCAACGGTCATAAACTGACATTTTCAGTGCGATGGGAGACTCGAGATTAACCAGTCTCCAGTCTCTAGCCTCCAACTGGAGTATTACTTTATGACCACGATGGGTATATAATAAGCGGCGATCTTCGGTAACATTTATATGAACCGGTACTTGTTAATTGCTTTGGGCGCGGCCGCAGGCGCAAACGCCCGTTATCTCATTGGTCTCTGGGCCGGGAATCGGCTGGGGGCCGATTTTCCTTATGGCACATTGATCGTCAACCTGTCCGGCAGCTTTATCCTGGGGCTGCTGCTCACCCTGGCTACTGGACGGCTCACCCTTTCCCCCGAAGCCCGGCTGCTGTTGACGGTGGGGTTCCTCGGTTCCTTCACCACATTTTCCTCATATACCTTTGAAACGATTAATTTACTCCGCGAAGCCACGCTCTGGCGGGCAGCGGTAAACATCATGGCCAACAATGTGGCTGGGATTGTCTGCGCCATTCTAGGGGTAGCCCTGGCCCGTTGGCTGCAAAGTGGGGGGTAAACCGATATGCAATTACCAGGCAAAGCACGACGGGTCATCATTTATATTGGCGAACGGGATGTCCATCAGGGGAAGCCTTTGTATATGGCTCTGCTGCAATTTCTGAAACGAGAAGGGGCAGCTGGGGCAACGGTGGTACGTGGGTTGGCCGGGTTTGGGGCACACAGCCGCATTCATACGGCGACAATCCTCGATTTGTCTGCTGATTTGCCCATCCGTATTGAGTGGATTGACCAGCCAGAAACAGTGGAGCGGCTGCTGCCGCAGATACGGCGCATGGTGAATGATGGCCTGATCACCCTCGAAGGGCTTCAGGTGGTGCAGTATGCCCCTGGTCGCCAGCCTGATCCGTTGGCGCAACTGGTGCAAGATGTGATGCAAATGGATGTGATTACGGTTTCCCCCCATACTCCGGCAGCTGATGTGGTGGGGCTGCTGTTACAAAAGGGGTTTCGCAGCCTGCCGGTAGTGGATGATCGCGGCCGCATCCAGGGCATCCTTACCGACGGGGATTTGTTGCGCCGGGCCGGGCTGAGTTCCCGGCTCGACTTACAAACAGAACTGCCAGCGGCCGCATGGCAGGCACAGGTAAACAGTTTACAGACCCAGGGATTGGACGCGGCCGCGTTAATGAGCCAACCCGTCATCACCATCACCCCCACTGCCCCCCTGCGAGAGGCGGTGCAGTTAATGAATACCTACCACCTCAAACGGCTGCCGGTAGCTGGGAGCGATGGCAAGCTGGTTGGTTGGATCAGCCGGATTGATATTCTCCGCACCCTGGAATACCATCAACCCATCGCCGAAACTGGACCAGAACCGATGCGCCAGGGTCAAACGGTGGCCGAACTGCTCTACCGGGATGTACCCACCGTCTCTCCCCAGGCAGGGTTGGATGAAATCTTGGCCGCCCTGGAGGGCAACCGCCGCCGCCGTATAGTGGTGATAGATGAAGCCAGGCGGCCGATAGGAATTATCACTGATGGGGATATTTTGCAGCGCAGCCAGCAGAAAGCCCACCCTGGCCTGTTTGCCCGACTGCGGCAGTTGATTGCCGGACAACAAGCGGCCGCGACCATCTCCTTCACCCACACCAGTGAAACCGCGGCAGACCTGATGACCACCCCGGTCATCACCATTGCCGAAGCGGAAACCCCCGACGAAGCGTTACGCCTGATGGTCCAGCACAGCATTAAACGGCTGCCGGTAGTAGATGAACAGGGGCGGCTGGTGGGGCTACTCGGCCGCTCCAGCCTGCTCCGAGGGTTGATAGAAGCAGAAAACAGCCCAAATTAAGATGCACCCTATCAGTTTTGTCGAAAAGTTTCAATCGTTTATTATCCTGGCGGCCGTTCTGATTGGCCTGGGGTTAAGCCGGGTGCCTGGGGTGGCTGAACAGGCTGGGCGGTTTATTCTCCCCTTTTTGCTGCTGATGCTGCTCGGCGTTTTCATCCAGTTGCCGTTACGAGAGATTGCGGCCGCTTTTAAGCATGGCAAAGTTACAGGGTTAAGTCTACTCATTAACTTTGTCTGGAATCCCCTTTTTGCCTGGTTGTTGGGTTGGATTTTTCTGCGTCAACAACCTGCTTTGTGGTTGGGGCTGATCATGCTAATGGTCACCCCCTGCACCGATTGGTATCTGGTGTTTACCAACATCGCCCGAGGTAACGTGGCCTTGGGGACAGCTTTGTTACCCTGGAATCTATTCCTGCAACTACTTCTATTGCCGCTTTATCTGCTATTGTTGGCGGGAACATTGATTCCGCTGGAATGGTCCGTTTTGGTTAGAAGCGTAATCGTGGTGCTGCTTTTGCCCTTACTAACTGCCGTTTTCTTGCGTCGTTTGCTCTTGTACTGGAAGGGGGCGGACTGGTTAGAACGACGATTGCTACCCAAAATACAGCCGGGTCAGATTTTATTTCTAGGTCTGGCTATTGTGGCCATGTTTGCCTCAGAGGGAGCGGAATTACTGGAAAGCCCGCTTGTCGTTCTGGCACTCCTGCCCCCTGTTTTGCTCTTTTTTGCCGTGAACTTTGTTTTGGTTTACCTGACAGCTCGCCTGGCCAGCTTGAGTTATGCTAATTACGCCGCGCTCTGTTGTACGACATTGGCCCGTAACTCACCCATTGCCCTGGCTATTGCTCTGGTTGCTTTTCCAGAACAGCCGCTCATCGCCCTGGCCCTGGTTATTGGCCCACTCATTGAACTGCCTGTGTTAGGGGTCGTTGCCCAGCTGCTGCTGCGAATAAATGCCAGCGGTTGGCTGAGCGATGCCCCTGTGCCTGATGCCGCACAATAATCATGCTGTTTTGTTTGGCTCAAGGATGATAGGGACGGGACAGGGCTTCACGCTGTTTACTGAGACAATGGTGATCGGCATAAGAGCAAAAGACGCAACAATCCCCGGGTCGCGGCCGCAGTCTGGTGCCACAACTGGCACATTCGTGAAAAACCAGTCAATAGTCTGGGGGAATCGTTAATTCTTCCCGGAACCCACACACCGGGCAGGTAAGAGAAGTCTGGGAGATCGGTTCGTTCGCCATACCTTGCCATTATAGGCCAAAAAGAAGGCGCAGACCGCTCAGAAATATGAGCCTGCGCCTGGATGAGGGGAAGAGGGGAAATCCTGGTTACGCGGCCGCGTCCAACATATCCTTCACCCAGGTATACCCGGCTACCCCATTGGGCATCCCCAACGTGGTAACGCCTGACTGTTCGTAGGCGGCCGCGACCACGGAAAACTCGTTCATAAACTGGTTGTGGATAGGTGGTTTATCGGACAGTTGTATCCTCCCATAAAAGCTGTAAGGCGTTCTATGCTATAATGTTTCGTGACAATCATTCCCATGAGGTGCAAGATGTTGGAAACAGTAACCCTAAAAATTCCTGAACTTTTTTACAAACGATTTGAGTACACAGCTCAGGCAACCCAACGCTCACTGGATGAAGTGATTTTACATGCGCTCAGTGGCGTTCCTTTAACCATTGACCATATTCATCCTCGCGCAAAGGGGGGAGCAACAACATTTTTTTAATCTTTGTCAGGCATGTCGCCCCTGCAATCAATTCAAAAGAGACCAAACCGAAGCCATTGATCCCTTGACGGGTGAACTGGTTGGTTTGTTTAATCCCCACCAACAGAGATGGTTTGAACATTTCGTATAGAGTGCAGTAAGGAACGCATCTCATTGGTTTGACCGCGAGGGGGCGGGCAACTGTTGTGGCATTACAATTGAATCATGCTGTCGTTGTGACAGCGCGTAAGCGTTGGGTCACTGCTGGCTGGCATCCCCCGGCTGAGGGGCAGGGGGGTGGGCAAATAGTAACTGTTCCCAGTACATGATTGGCACAACGCGGCCGCGCCCCGCCACACCTCCCGCTCATTCATAATCTCCTCCCCGCAAGCCGTACAATTTACCCGCACCCCTGGCCGGCTCACAATCTGGCTGATTGGTGTTTGCAGATGCACCGGCTGCAAGGTCAACAATTCCTTGTCCGGCATCTGCTGGTAGCCTACCAGTTGGGCAAAATAGTGGCGGGTTTCCCCCGGGGCAAACTGCCACGACTTCTCCCGTACATCCAGCTGCGGAGCTGCCCGGATTGCCTGCTCTGTTTTGACATCAATAAACGTCGCCGCCACCTTGCCATAATCCACCACCTTGAGAGTACGATGGCCGACGGTACAGCCTGTGGCTACCTCTAACCCATCAGCAAAGCAGCCATCCGTTTCCAGGATAATCAGCAGCCGTTTGTCAGTGCGGGGAATGGTGAGACCGAGCGCGGCCGCGCCGGCCAACCCCATCCTGGCCCCCAACACCTGCCGGGGGCATAAATGGCGATGACGTGAAGCAGATTCATTCAGAATAGTTTCCAGGTTCCTCATCTTTCCTACTTCCTGGTAGTGGACGGTAGTCTGCTCACTACTTCTATTGTGGCAGGGGGAGGCCCGTTTGTTGAAATAAATCGCCTGGGGCACTATCAGGAATCAAAACCCGCAAGGCCCGTGGGTGAATGGTGGTGTGCATGGGGGTTGTCCCACCCAAATCACCATCGGTGTGGTAGTAAAGGGGGGAATTACTTTCGATGCTGATTTGCTGACCGGTTAGCTGCCGGATGTCAGGGTTATGGGTGTGGGTACCCAGGCGAATTTGCCACAAGTAACGCAATATGGAGGCCAGCCCGTGCCCAGGGAAAAGCCATACCTCAAATTGACCATCATCTAAGGTGGCCTGGGGGCTAAGTACTAACTCTCCCCCGGCAAAAAGGCGGCAGTTGCTTATGGTGATGAGCAGGAAAGTATCTTGATAACGGTGATTATCCACGTGAATGGTGGCCTGAATGGGGGGCAATTTGGGAATCAGGCGCAAAATTTGCAGCATATACCCCACCGGGCCAAGCTTTTTGGATAACCTGGAGCGGGGTTCGATCTGTTTGACCAGGTAGCCATCGGCTCCGGCCCCGGCCCAAAGGACCCAAAAGCGGCTGCCCTGACAGCCTAAATCCATCTGCTGGACGCGGCCGCGCCACAGCAGTTCACAATCTCTAAGTAGATGGTTGCGATTAAAGGGTTGGGCACGGGGCATTTTTAACTCTTTGGCAAAGGAGTTGCCGGTGCCCGCCGGTAACAGGGCCAGGGTTGTCTCGCTGTGGGCTAACCCATTGGCCACTTCGCCCAGCGTGCCATCCCCCCCGGCGGCGATGACCATTTCTTGTCCGGCCGCGGCCGCAAATCGAGCTAACTCTACCGCATGACCGGCATACCGGGTCGGTTCGACATGCATCTGCCATCCCCGCTCCCGCCAAAAATCAGCCACCTTTTCGATGGTGACCATGACATTCAGGGGGCCGGCCGTGGGGTTATAAATCAAGGTTCCAATTGGCATAATTACGCCTGCCTTAAATGAGTTTTGAGCTTCGGGGTCCCATAGGTCCTTCATCTCGGGGGCTGTTCACACGCCAGCCAATATGCCTGTAACTCCTGAGCCAACACCTGCAGCGGCATAACTGTCGTATCTAGCACCAGATGCGGCCGCTCCACCGGTTCTTGAGCTTCAACCATCCATTGATATACGGCCCAATCTGCTTCTGACATATCTGCCTCCCGCCGCTGACCGATAATACGTTTCTCTAACCGCTGCCGGGCGACATCTTTAGCCACCAACACATGGCAAACAGCTAAAATCGCCCCATGCTGCTCGGCCAGGATATACAGCTTTTGTCGCTGGGCCGCCACATAATTGGTGCCATCAAACACTACCCGCTGTCCACGTTTCAGCCGCAAACTGATTAAAGCGTGGCATAGTTCGTAAATAAAATGCGTCTCGGCTGGGGTATAGATTGGCTTTTGGGGTAAAAAACGACGTATTTCATCAGTCGTAATCACCACAAAAGGAAGCACCTGGCCCATGGCTTCCACCAACGACGATTTGCCCGTCCCTGGCAAACCAACCATAATGAGCAGGCTTCCCCCAGGGCGAACAAACGGTGTATTGGGCAACCGGGTATCTAACACTTCCACCAGGGCGGCCACATTCACAATGGTACTTCCTCAAAAATAGGCCTGAATTTACAGCCAAAAAGCAGTGGGGCATGTGGGTTAAGGCCCTCTGGATTCCCACAAGTTCCTACCATTCAGGATAATCCCCATTCAGGTTGTTTCGGGCAAAAAATGGTTGGCTTTGGCGCAAGCTGTGAACACCCCCTATGCTACCAAATAGTGGCGGATGATTCACGTAATTGATCCCCTTTTTTTATTGACAGGTTTATAACCTACATTAAAATCAACGTACCTTCGTAACGACTAAGGTTTACAAGAGTTTCACCGCGAAGACGCCAAGATCAGTAAGAATTTCTTGAGAAACTTTGTGTTCTTCGCATCTTTGTACTTATTAATTACGTACCTTCTCAATATGGGGCTGTCTGGTTTATGCCAGCTTGTTGAGAAGAGTTAAACCAACCATACTTGGGCTTAATGGCCTGATTATGATAATTACAGTGGACAACTACGGATTGGGAAAGTCACGGACAAAATCTGTTTCTTTTTCAATCCGTTGTTTTCATCCAGGGAGAAAAATAATGCGTGTTGCTTTGTTAGCTAACCTGATAAAGAATGCCCCCACCTGGCCCGGTATGGCCCCTGATCATTGGGATGACCTGGATTCGGAAGCGACGATTGAGGCGATTGCGGCCGCGCTCGCCGCCAATGGCCATAACGTCACTTTTCTCGAGGGAGATGTCACCCTCTATGACAAACTACGCCATAACCGGCCTGACATCTGTTTTAACATTTGTGAAGGCCACTTTGGAGATTCCCGTGAATCTCAAATCCCTGCCCTGCTGGAAATGCTGCGCTTGCCTTATACTGGCAGCCGGGTACTGACTCTGGCTCTAGCCCTGGACAAACCGATGACCAAGCGGGTTCTGGCCTATCACAATCTGCCTACCCCCCCTTTTCAAGCATTTGAGCGTGTCCATGAACCGCTGGACCCCGATCTGACCTTTCCTCTTTTTGTGAAACCCAGCCGGGAAGGGACGGGGATGGGGGTCACCGCTGATTCTATTGTTCATAATGAAACCCAACTGCGAACCCAACTGCAACGGCTGTTTGAACGGTATGATCAATCAGTGCTGGTTGAGAAGTTCATTGATGGTCGGGAAGTCACAGTGGGTATTGTGGGCAACCTCTCTACCCCCATCGCCCGCCGGGTGCCCGAAGATGAGGACGCTCCCCGTATCACCCGGGGATTGACCTTTTTACCCCCCTTAGAAGTAGATATGAGCCGGTATCCAGTGGAAGAAGCGGGGATTTATACCAGCAATATTAAAACGGCTCTGGTCCATGAGTTTCATTATTTGTGCCCGGCCCCCCTGCCTGAGTCGTTGGTAAATGATCTGAACTGGTACGCGGCCGCGACCTTCCGGGTAACTGGCTGTTTTGATGTCGCACGCATAGATTTCCGCCTGGATGCCAACGATAACAACAAGCCATATATCCTGGAGATTAACCCCCTGCCAGGTCTTAACCCCGAATATTCTGATCTCTGCCTGGAAGCCAAAGCGGCCGGCTGGAGTTATGAAGAGCTGGTTAACCGCATTCTCGATGAAGCCATAGAACGGCATGGCTTATAATGCTGCTCACTCGGACGGTTTTCGGACGAGGGTCTTTTACTCTGTGGGCGTAGAACGTTATCGTAATGATCGCGGCCGCGATCAATTAGCTAAAGGAGCGCAACCATGCCTGACATAGAAGGATTAATCGGTGGTACTCTCGCCGCCAGCATTGGTATTACCCTCATCATTACCTGTGGGACCCTTTTGTTTACCGGCTTTATCATCTTCTTCGTTTACCGGACCGTTTATGGCAAGATCAATCAGAGCAACAAACTCCTGGCGACCGGTGTTCCCGCCCAGGCCAGGGTTTTGCAATTGGCTGATACCGGGGTACGGCTTAATGACAATCCCCAAGTCAAGCTGCTGTTAGAAGTCCAGCCCATGGGCCAGCCCCCTTACCAGGTTGAGGTCAACTCTTTCGTTTCTATGCTTAAGTTGGCCCAAATCCAGCCTGGCCAGATAGTCAATGTCCGTTACGACCCGGCCGATCCGAGCAAAGTAGCTTTGGCGTTAATGTAGGCGTGAGTTTCCCTTAAACAGCTTGATCTATACTCATCGTGGTCATAAAGTGACATTCCAGTTGGAGAGTAGAGATTGGAGACTGGGGACTGGTTAATCTCGAGTCTCTAGTCTCACTGAAAATACAGCAGTTCTCAATTTGCCCTAAAATGAATGTAAGGGCGGGACAGGTGGGCCAGGATTTTGGTCAAACGGGAGCGTTTCGTTCCCACCTGTCTCGCCCCGCTTTGGCTGAAACGGAAGGGGTAAAGGGGGTGAGACAGGCGGGAATCAGGTTGAACCGTTTGACCCGGATGGTTGCCCGCCTGTCCCACCCCTACCATGGGTTTTAAATTGAGAATTGCTGCTGAAAATATCAGTTTATGACCGTTGGCAGTATAAAAACGCTCCAGCAGCTAACCTGCTGGAGCGTTTTTTGGACTCTGGCTGACGGGCAGCCCAAGCAACAATCGTAAATCCTGTTTTAAGTCAATAAATCGGCTACCGTGGCCCGCTCATCTTGCAGCTCATTTTCGGTCAGGGCGATCTTTTCGCGGGCAAAATCACTGAGGGGCAATCCCTGCACGATTTCATAACCACCAGCGCCATCGCTGCGAATGGGGTAGGAGAAGATGAGACCCGGCGCAATGCCGTAGCTGCCATCAGAAGGCACACCCGCAGAGAACCAATGGCCGTCGGGGGTTCTGTTTTCCATGCTTTTGACATGATCCAGGGCGGCACTGGCGGCACTAGCGGCCGAAGATAACCCTCTGGCTTCGATGATCTTGGCCCCGCGCTGCTGCACTGTTTTAATGAAATCACCGCGCAGCCAGTCGTGGTCACTGATGACTTCCATTGCCGGTTGGCCGTTGATGCGGGCGTTTTCGGCGTCGGGGTATTGGGTAGCGCTGTGGTTACCCCAAATGGCAACATTGCTGACAGCCGTGACCGGTACCCCGGCTTTTTGGGCCAGTTGGGCATAAGCCCGGTTTTCATCCAGGCGAGTCATGGCGGCAAATCGCTCGTTGGGGATATCCGGGGCGTTGTGCATGGCGATCAGGGCGTTGGTATTGGCCGGGTTGCCCACAACCAGTACCCGAATGTCGGAGGCGGCCCGCTGTAGGGCGTTCCCCTGGGTGGTGAAGATGGGGCCATTGGCCCGGATGAGATCGCCCCGCTCCATTCCTTTGGAGCGCGGCCGCGCCCCCACCAGCAGTGCCCAATTCACCCCATCGAACGCCTGGGCCGGGTCATCGGTCATCAGCACATAATCCAGCAAGGGAAAAGCACAATCATCCAGCTCCATCACAACCCCTTGTAAGGCCGGCATTGCCGGGGTAATTTCCAACAGATGCAAGGCAACTTTCGTTTCCGGACCAAAAATCTCTCCCGTTACCAGACGAAACAACAGGGAATAGCCAATCTGGCCAGCCGCTCCCGTTACGGCAACTTTTACAGTTTTACTCATGATATTTCTCCTAAACTCGAAACTAATATCTCCCCACACTGGGGTCTATAAGGGCAGCATACGCATCAATGCCCCCATCTATATTCACCACATTGCCCCACCCCTGACCGCGCAGCCAGGCTGTTACCTGGGCACTCCGGTTACCATGATGGCACAAAACGGCAACTTCGGCTTCTTTATTCAGGCGGATTTCATCGGGCAAAGCGTCAAGCTGGCGCATAGACAATTCGCTCAAAGCGACCTGGACAGCTCCATCTAAGGAAGCGTACCACAACTCTTGATCTTCCCGCACATCTAAAAGGATGAATTTTTCTCCGGCCTCACGTTTTTCCGCTAACTGCTGAACTGTGATGCCGGGCATACCAAAAGGATTCGCCATAAATGTCTCCTAGAGTGGCATAGTGGCAGAGTCGCAAGTGGCAGGTATGCCTCTCTTCCGTTCCCCGCTCGCTGATTTACCCTCGCCACGCGGCCGCAAACAGGCACACCCATCCCGCCAGAAATGCCACCCCACCCAGCGGGGTAATCGCCCCTAACCAGCGGGTATTGGTCAGAACCAGGAGGTAAAGGCTGCCAGAAAAGAGGATGATGCCGAGGGTGAACAGATAGCCTGCCCAATGGGACCAATTGCCGGGATAACGAGTGACAACCCACGCGGCCGCGAACAAGGCCAGCCCATGAATAAGATGATACCGAACGGCCGTGGCAAAGGTATCCTTAAGCGCCGGGTATTGGGCAAAATAGCTGCTTAACCCATGTGCCCCAAACGCCCCGGCCCCCACAGCCAAAAACATAAAGGCGGCCCCCAGTAAAATGAATGTTCGTTCCATAAGCCGTAAATTATACAGATAGAATTGACAAATCTTCAAGATTTGGCAATTCTAAAAAGTTAGACCAACGCCTGAGCGAGATAGTGAATAATCTGGGCGGCGACTGCGCTTTTGTCTTGCAAGGGAATTTCGGCGATAACCCCTTCCCGACCCAGCAGAGTGATCTGGTTCTGATCCACAGCAAAACCGGCATCTGGACGGCTTACGTCATTGATGGCGATAAAATCTAACCCTTTGCGGATTAATTTTTCTTGCCCATAAGCCAGCACATCCTGGGTCTCGGCGGCAAACCCCAAAACAAGATGCGGCCGCCTCGTCTCCTCTCGCTGCGCCTTCACGGCCGCCAAAATATCCGGGTTACGGGTCAACTCAATTACCATTTCTGGCCCCTGATCGGTTTTCTTGATTTTCTGCTCTGCTTGATGGGCTGGTCGGAAATCGGCCACCGCGGCCGCCATCAACAGGGCATCCGCATCCTGTATAGCGGCTAACACAGCGTTCTTCATCTGTTCGGCTGTGAGTACCGGGATGTGGGTAACGCCCAGAGGCACGGCCACCTGCAGTGGGCCGGCGATGAGGGTGACAGCGGCCCCGGCGTCCAGGGCGGCCTGGGCCAGGGCAACCCCCTGTTTGCCGCTGGAGTAGTTGCTCAGGTATCGTACCGGGTCCAGCGGCTCCTGGGTGGGGCCAGCGGTGATGATCAGTTTGCGGCCGCGCAGCACCCCATTCTCCCCCAATTTCAACCGGATATGGGCCAGCAGCTCGGCCGGTTCGACCATCCGCCCCAGCCCGGTCAGCCCTGAAGCCATGCGGCCGCTCACCGGGCCAATCATTGTCACCCCCCGCTCCTGTAACAGCCGGATGTTGGCCTGGGTGGCCGGATGCTCATACATTCCCCCGTCCATCGCCGGGGCCAGCAGCACCGGGCAGCGGGCAGCCAGGGCGGTTACGGTAAGCAAATTATCGGCCAGGCCATGGGCCAGTTTGGCGATGGTGTGGGCGGTGGCCGGGGCGATAACCAGTAAATTGGCCTGCTCTCCCAACTGCACGTGGCGAATATGCCCCCGTTCATCCCATAAATCGGTATAAACAGGCCGCCCGGTGACAGCCTGAAAGGTGAACGGGGTGACAAACCGGGCGGCCGCGTCCGTCAAGATCACATCAACCGCCGCTCCCGCCTGGGTCAGCTTAGAGGCCAGGTCCGCCGCCTTGTAACAAGCAATTGAGCCGGTCACGCCCAGGACAATCTGTTGGTGGGTGATAGGGGTAGTCATGGTGGGCGAGTATGCGAGTATGCGAGTGAGCGAGTAGGCAGTCTCCAGTCCCTAGTCTCTCAATCTCTCAATTTTCCAATCCCCCACCGCTTCTTGTAGCTGTGCCCACGCCTCGGCGATGTGGCTTTCCTGGGTGAACAGGTTGCCAATGGCCAGGCGGAGGGTGTAGCGGCCGCGCAGTTTGGTGTGGGATAAAAACACCTGACCCCGCTCATTGACCCGGTTCATCACCATTTCATTGAGGGCGTTCAGCGTTTCTTCATTCTCTACGCCGGGGGGGGAGGCCCGGAAGCAGACCGTGCTAAGAGGAGTTGGGGCCAGCCGTTCAAACTGGGGGGATTCATCCACCCAGCGGGCAAATGTCTGAGCCATTTCAATATGGTGGCGCAAAAATTGTTGTAAACCGCTTTGCCCATAACTCCGCAGGACAAACCACAGTTTCAGGGCCCGGAAGCGGCGGCCAAGCTGCACCCCATAATCCATGTAGTTGATGACCGCCTGGGCATCTGTTTCGGCACTGCGTAAATATTCAGGCAAGATGGAAAAGGCGTTTTTGAGAATATCCGGGCGGCGTACATAGAGGGTGCTGCAATCCAGCGGGGTGAGCAGCCATTTGTGCGGGTTGACAACAAAGGAGTCGGCCTTATCTGTCCCGGCCAAAATATGCCGCATCTCTGGGAGAATCGCGGCCGCGCCCCCATAAGCCCCATCCACATGCAGCCACAATCCATACCGGGCCGTTATCTCAGCCACAGCCGGTACCGGGTCAATGCTGGTGGTTGAGGTTGTTCCCACCGTCGCACAGACAAAAAACGGGCGATGACCAGCATTTATATCTGCCTGGATGGCCGCTTCTAACAACTCCGGGCGCATCTGAAACTGCTCATCGGTGGGGATTTTGATCGCATTTTCCTGGCCTAATCCCAGAGTGATGGCCCCCTTCTCGACTGAGGAATGGGTCTGATCGGAGATATAGAGGCGCAGGCGGGGCAAATCATCGCGGCCGCTCATCCCCAGGGTGCGAACAGCCAGGTTGGTTGCTTCACGGGCGGCAGCAATAGCCAGCAAACTGGACATCGAAGCGGAGTCGGTGATGACCCCCTGCCATTCATCAGACAACCCCAGCAGTTGGCGCAGCCAATCCAGAGTTACTTCTTCCAGCTCTGTGGCGGCGGGTGAGGTGCGCCAGAGCATCCCATTGACATTGAGCGCGGCCGCGAGCAGCTCTGCCAGGATGCCTGGGGGGGCGGCTGTGTTGGCAAAATAGGCCATAAAGCCAGGATGGTTCCAATGGGTGATGCCGGACAAAATAATTTGCTGGAAATCTTGCCAGATAGCGGCCATCGTCTCCGGCTGTTCTGGAGGGGCAGAGGGGAGTTGGCCTTTGATCTCCCCTGGTTGGGTCGGTGACAGGACGGGATACCGTTCTGGGTGGGACAGATAGTCGGCGATCCAATCTATCATCTCGTGGCCGTATTGGCGGAATTGTTCGAGATTCATAGTGTCAATCTAAAATCATCAACTGTAAATATTATAGATGCCCTTCATCAATGCGGCCGCCAATCCAATGGCAGTTAGCGCAGATATAGCGGCGCACGGGCAGCCCCATTTGGTTGAGCAATTTGTCTCGCCACTGTCGTTGGGTGCGACGTAGCTCATCCCCGCCACATTTGGGGCAGCCGCTGCGCCGCCAAAACCGATCATTGTAAAGCATGGTGCGCCGCAGCCAAAAGATGCCCAAAAGGAACGAGGCCAGGAGCAGCAGCCCCCCGATTAGCTGACTACCCCCCGCATAAGCCAGCCAGGTTTCTAAATTTACCCAGGTGGAATTAGCTCTTTCGTTAAACGGGATGAAGGTATCCCATGGATTGAGCAAAAAGAGGCATCCCCCCACCAGGCAGCCAGCCAGAGCTAAGGGTAAACGGTAATGACTGAGCCATTGGTTGGCAGCGTGCCGTTGGGAACGGCTTTTTTTAACCCGTTTCAGCCCATGGGTGGGGGGTAGGTCAGGTGATGAAGCCATATCAGGGAGCGTAAAGAATGCGGCCGCAGCTGCCACAGTAAACGAGTGTACCTTCCTGGGCGGTTTTTATCTTTTGCGCCGAAATGGAGACCCGGCAAACAGAGCATAAATTATATTGCACCATCGTTACGGCAACCCCACCCAGCTTTTTACTCAACTGCTCATAATGGGTCAGAATGTCTGGTTTAATCAACTTAGCCATATCGGGACGTTGGGTCATTAACTTATGCAAAGCCAGGGCTAACTGATCTTGTTCCTGGAGCAGTCCCGTATGTTGCCGTTCCCAGGCAGCTTCCACCTGCTGCCACTGGGTTTGCGCGGCCGCGAACCCGGTTTCTGCTTCTTCCAGTTCCAGCATCGTCTCTAGCAGGTGATCTTCCAGGGTAGTCCGGTGGCGTCCCATCGCCTCAATTTGCTGCTGCAGATCAGTCAACTCTTTGGGGTTTTTCACACTCCCAGAGTAGAGGCGGTTAGAAGCGTTTTTACTTTTACTGTCCAGGTCGGCAATTTCTAGTTCTAACCGTTTGCGCTCTTTTTGCCATTTATCCCGCTGCTGCGCGGCCGCGTCCCGCTCCTGCCGGGCTTTCTGCAGGGCCTGGTCTTCCTTTTGCAGGCGGATCACCTCACCCAGCCGCTGCTTCTTGGCACGGATTTCACTATCTATCTCTTGTAAGCGGTAAAGCAAACGAATTTGGGCCATGAAACCCCCTGTAGCTTGAGGATGAGCCGATTGTAACACAACTTTTCCCAGATATGGCACGATTTTCTGTGTCTGACAATCCTCTGTTATAATCACTGCCTAAGCGTTCAGACTTGACAGCTTTATTACCAGAGGGAGCGGCCGCAATTTAGGCGCAAAAGCCTGTCAAGTCTCCAGAGGAACTGGACGGTTACTGATAATCATTTGTGTGAGGCTAAAAAATGAACTGGCAAGAGCATATTGTCATAGACCCACACATTTTGGTTGGCAAACCAGTTGTCAAGGGAACACGTTTGGCTGTTGATTTCATAATTGATCTGTTAGCACAAGGTTGGTCAGAAGCAGAAGTACTACGAAACTATCCAGGGTTAACCTCACAAGATGTACGTGCCTGCCTGACCTATGCAGGGGAGTCGTTAAGATCGGAAAAAGTGTACCCGCTTATGGCCGTTATTGTTTGATATGCGTTTTCTGGCTAACGAAAATTTCTCACTTGATGCAGTTGAGGTATTACGCCAATCTGGGCATGATGTAGTTTGGATTCGAACATCTGCTGCTGGTAGCTCTGATCATGCTGTTCTCGCTCAGGCCCAAGCAGAAAAACGCATACTTCTTACTTTTGCCAAAGATTTGGGTGAATTGGCATTCAAAGCAAAATTGCCTGCTTCTGTGGGAATTGTCCTTTTCGCATTTTTGCTCCTTCATCTGGGCATGTGGCTAAAGTTGCTCTGGCTGTACTGAACAGTCGCCTTGATTGGGAAGGTCATTTTAGTGTTATTGAGAATCATCGCATCCGTATGACTCGTCTTCCTAATATTTTATAACTGCCTGGAGCTTGTTCGTGCGCGAAACATTAGAAAAAGCCATTAGCCTGGAAACCCGCCCTTACACTGACGCGGATGCCGAGTGGGATGCGTTTGTGGCTAACCATCCACAAGGTTCTGTTTTACAAACAACCCATTGGGCGATGCTGAAAGGGCGTTTTGGCTGGTCGCCCCAACGGGTCTGGCTGCGCCGGGAGGGTCAACTGATTGCCGGGGCGCAAATGCTCATCCGCTCGGTGGCCTTTGGGCTGGTGAAAATGGCCTATATCCCTCACGGGCCGCTGGTGAATTGGGAAGATGAAGAGCAGGTGGATGTGCTGTTTAACCAGATTGATCTGGCAGCTTATAAAAATCGAGCCGGTATTCTAAAGCTAGAGCCACTGCTGTGGCAGGACCAATTGGATCCAGAGCGGTGGACTGCCTTGTGTCACAAGTTCAACATGGTGGCGGCGACGGATACGATTCAGCCCCCACGAACGATGCTGTTGGATTTGCGGCCGCCTCTTGATGACATTCTCACCTCTTTTAAGCAGAAAACCCGGTACAACATTCGGTTGGCCGCCAAAAAAGGGGTCACAGTACGCCAGGGCGCGGCCGCCGATTTGCCCGCCTTTAATCGGTTGATGCGGATTACTGGCGGCCGCAACCAGTTCGGCGTCCATGCTCCCGAATATTACCGGGACGCTTTTGATCTGTTCAGCCCAGAGCAGCGCACCTTACTCCTGGCCGAATATGAAGGCAAACCATTGGCCGGGGCCATGATTTTTGCCATTGGCCCGACGGCCACCTTTCTTTTTGGCGGCTCCAGCAATGAGGAGCGGGAACGGATGCCCGCTTATGCCATTCAGTGGGCGGCTATCGAATGGGCCAAAGCACAAGGCTGCCAATGGTATGATTTGTGGGGAGTACCTGATGCTGACCCGGATGAACTAGAGAGCCAATTTAGCGGCCGCGATGATGGCTTATGGGGGGTTTACCGATTCAAGCGGGGGTTCAACGGCCAGATTCGGCGGACGGTTGGCCCGGCGGATCGGGTATATAACCGATTGGTTCACCGGCTATATCAGTGGCGGCGGGGGCGGTAACCTCAGCTAACGCGGCCGCACCTAGCCAGACCATTGCCAGCCAAAACAGGTCAGCCATGAGCAGGTGAATCATTTGCATCAGCAGCGGGGCGTTCAAAACAGCATTGAACACCCCAATGCCAAACTCTGTAAAAAACAGCCCCAGAACTACCTGACGCATCTTTAGGGTGTGGGGAGTGGGTCTCAGGGCAGCTACCCGGTTGGCAATGACCACCAGGAGCAGTCCCGTGATTGCGGCCGCAATGGGATGCCAGATGCGTAATTTGACAAAAAACGGGGCCGAGGGGGAAAAATCTTGCTGCACCCCAGCGGCAAAAGATTCGGCCGGGAACAAGTGGCTGGCCAATGAGGCAAAGCTGCCGGTTGTGCCTACGACCAAGATGGCGATATAGCTGATGAGCAGCAGCCGGACTACCTGAGGATGTGACCGCAGCCGAATCTCCCCCCCGCCGCTTAATCCCCAGGTAGTCACCATCAGAGCCGCCAGAAGTAGGAAGGTGTTGACCAAATGCAGCGGCTGGGTGACGACACGCGCCACCGCATCGCTATCAGCTACCAGCCGGGTGAGGACAATCAACGCCCCAATCAGCGATTCCAATACCATGAAGAGGAAGCTGATCGCGGCCGCACGGCGCAGCCAGTGCCCGGCTTCATAACGCCGCCATACCCAGACCACCAACCCCACCACCAATAAAAACGCCATGCCACTGGTCAGGCGGTGTGTCCACTCAACCAGGGTTGCCGGTTCTGCTTCCGCCAGACTGATAGGCTGCCCACAACGGGGCCAACTATCGCCGCAGCCATCACCAGAGCCGCTGGCACTCACATAACCACCCCCCAAAATCACCACTAAAGTAATTGCCAGGACAAACCAGGCAAACTGGGCTAAACGGTCTTGTTTAATCTGATTGAGCATAAGATTAATTGTAGCCTGATGCGTGGTTCAAGCCATCTTTACGGAGAGAGTGGAGATTAAAAGATTGGGAGACCCCTCACGTGCAACCTCACTCACGGCTTACTATCTACCAGCAATTCTCAATTTGAACCCTGTGGTAGGGGTAGGACAGGCGGGCAACCATCTGGGTCAAGCGGTTTAACCTTATTCCCACCAGTCTCGCCCCTTTTTGTACCCCCATTGCGGCCAAATCAGGACGGGACAGGTGGGAACTGAATGTTCCTGGTTGACCAAAACTCTGGTCCACCTGTTCCGCCCCTACATCCATTTCAAGGCAAATTGAGAATTGCTGACTATCTACTGACTGTTTGGCATTCTGTTGATCCTGAGATATGGTTACTTTCATGTACCAATCATTAGTGAGTCCACTGAAAAAAGCCACGAATTTCACGAATGAACACGGATTTTTCTTTGGTAACTTTGCGCCTTCGCGCCTCTGCGCGACTTTTTTTCAGTAGAGTCATTAGTACCTTATAAGTCAACTTCTTGTACAGAAAACAAGAACTGATCCCCAGATGACGCAGATTTTCACAGATGGCTTAAAAATCTGTGGCCATCTGTGACATCTGGGGATAAATCTTTTCTGGCTTGTTCAGGTTAGGTTGGGTCAATAGATAATGGAGAGGATTGTATGCCAATTCCTTTGCTGCGGCCGCTGACGATAGGCCAGATCATTGATCGGGCGATTCGCCTTTATCGCAACCATTTCTGGACATTTCTTAGCATTGTAGCTGTGGTACAGGTGCCGGTGGCTCTGGTGCAAGTTATCAATGCCCTGATTGCTCTGACAGAAGATATAACCCTGATAGCTTTGAGCGGGCTGGGGACCATTCTTATCATCCTCGTCAGTGTGCTGGCAAATCAGGTGGCTACGGCAGCCCTGGCCCGTTCAGTGGCTGATGTCTATCTGGGGCGAGAATCCAGCTTTGCGGCCGCGTACCGATCCGTTTTACCGCTTATTGTTAACTTGTTTGTTACCCTCATCGTTACCGCCCTGATTGGTATTGGGCTGTTAATCGTGGCTGTCATTATACCGCTGGCAGGTTGGGTGGTGGGAATGGCTGTCCTCTTTTTCTTTAGCGGGGTCATCGTGCCGCTGGTAGGGCCAATTTTGGTATTAGAGCGGCGGGCCGGTTTTGATGTCCTGCGCCGGGGCTGGGATTTAGCCCGCCGCCGTTTTTGGCCGGTAGTGGGATATATCGTTGTTTTAGGGCTGTTGGTTTTGGCTATTACTGCTGGCCCATCAGCTCTGCTCAGTTATCTTTCCATCTTTGTCTGGAGCGGCTTTGACCCTGCCGCTCCAATGACAGCTCAAAATATGCCCCAGGCTCCCGCCTGGGCCACCATTGTCCAGGTTTTAAGCAATGTGACCATTCAGACATTGTTCCTCCCGATTCAGCTCGCGGCCGCGTCTGTCCTTTATTTCGATTTACGCGTTCGTACCGAAGGGCTTGATCTGGAACTCGTCCTGGCCCGCCAAAATAACGAGGCCGTTGATCTAGATGCCCTGTTAGCCAATGCTCCGGCTCCCCGCCAGGATCAACTGGTGGGGAGTGATGAATGGAGTAAATTCGCCTCCCTCGGCTGCGTTTTTTGGATTGCCGTAATCGGTTTCATAAGCGTGGTTGGGGGCCTGGTGGCTGCGCTTGCTATCATGTTTTCCCCATTCTAAACGGCACACACTCCTGCAAAAATGTAGGGCAATTTGGTAAAATGCCGGTGTTTCATTGTTTTTTACTATGTTTCTTTACCTCCTGCTTATTACCTGGATTTTTGCCCCTACCCCAGCCCAACCCCCAACTGGAGTGATTCAGGAAGCAGATTATTGGCACCTGATCGAAACAGTTTGGCAAGATGCTCAGCGGTACGCTTCGGTCAATGATCCTACCCGACTGCGAGACGCGGCCGCGCAGTTGCAAACCATCACCGCTGTCCAACAGCCCGACGGCCACCTCATTCCCGTCAACCATACCTTCCTCATTAGCCAGTTGCAGCAAGAAAACATTAACTGGAGCGATCTCATCGGCTTGCTTAGAGCGATGTTAGATGAGCGGGCAAGGTGGCCGGAAGTCCGCTACCGGGACCCCACCCAGGCCCAGGCCGACCTCGATACGATCCTGGCTGAATTAGCCATCAAGGCCGTGGAAGATGCTGAATTAACCGCTGTCGAGGCCGATTTACGAGAGGGGCAGTGGACGCCCAACAATCAAACACGCCGTGTTTTTACCTTACCCAACATTCCTCTACCCTCCCTGTTTATTACTTTACTTGGACTTGTGGCCGGGTTCATATTGCTCCTTGTTTTACTGTATGCCTTTCGCCGTCTGGCGCTAGATTTTGCCGCCGACCATGAATCCCCGTCCCAAGTAGAAGATGCCGATGAAAATTTGACCGCCCAGACCGCTCTGACACGGGCGCAAACCCTCTCCCGCCAACAAGATTACCGCTCGGCGGTGCGTTATCTATACCTCTCTACCCTGCTCATCTTAGATGAAAAAGGGGTGTTTCGTTATAACCGCAGCCGCACCAACCGAGAATATTTGCAGAGTGTAGCCAACAAGCCAGAAGTGGCCCCTGTTTTAACGGATGTGGTTGAGGTGTTTGACCGGGTGTGGTATGGCTATGAGCCGATTGATGATGAACAATATCACCAATATCAGGGGCGGGTAGAAAAATTGCGCCAACAGCGGAAATAATATGCCGAATCCTCGCCGTGCCCTTTCCACCAATGATTGGCTGGCTGCCGGTCTGGTAATACTCTTGCTCATCATTGGCTTAGCCTTGTTTATCCAGGCGATGAGTAACCGGGCCAATGGGCCAAATTATTCACGCCGTTCTGGTAATCCGCTGGGGGCCAGGGGGTTTTATCTCTGGTTGGAGAAGCTGGATTATACGCTCAACGACAGCCGCCTGACCGAATATGCCATTCCGGCAGGGGTAGATATGGTCATTATGTTGGAGCCGGCTGGAGTAAGCGATGAGGTGTACCAGATAGTGAATCAATGGGTGCGCCAGGGGGGAACGCTGCTGTTGGCGGGGGAAGGGGACGGCACCCGCACTTTAGCGCGACAGTTGGCTCTGGGCGTGACCACATCTTCAGCATTACCGCCGCTGGTATGGGCGGAGACCCCTCTAGTGGCTTCCCCGACACAAGATGAATGGGCAGCTATGCGGCCGCAAGCATATTTCAGACCCACCCGCCGCGATTATTTACCCTTGTACACCACCCTCAACTACCCCATCATCATCACTTATCGCCTGGGGCAGGGGCGAATTATCGCCAGCAGCACGGCTTACCCGTTCACCAACCAGGGCCTTGCGGAACAGGGCAACGCGGCCGCCGTTCTTAACCTGCTCACCCTCACTGAGCCAGGGAGTATAGTCTGGTTTGATGAATGGCACCACGGAGATCGCCGGGTCAGTTCAGCCAATCTATTCTCTGGAGGCGCACAGGGAGGGATGGAAGCCGACCGTACCGGGCCGCTGAATTGGCTCCGTTACCATCCGGTGGGTCAAGCATTTTTATATGGGGGGATGGTTATCTTTGTCGCTTTGCTGCTCAGTGGCCGAGCCTTCGGCCGGCCGCTCACCCTGGCTGAGCATCGGGTCAGGCGGCCCCCTTTAGCGTATGTTCAGGCCATTGCCAACCTCAACCGGCGGGCAGGGCACCGGGCCGATGTTTTACACAGCTACCATCAGCGGCTCAAAAAAATGTTGGGGCACCGTTACCGACTTTCCCCAGCCCTACCAGATGAACAGTTTGTGCAGGCATTGGGCAAATATGATCCTGGCCTGGACGCGGCCGCACTCCATCATCTGCTTACCCGTTTACAAAACCGCCAGGCCAGCGAAGCCGAACTCGTCCAACTAGCCACCGAAGTAGCTACATGGTTGAAGCAATAGCCTACTGGACCCGGGCGAAAATTGATTTCACCAGGGAGAATAACCAATACACTAATACCCTAATAACCAGTGGTCAGATTAAAAAATGCCAGATCCCAGCAACCTATTAAAACTATTACTCGGGTTCACCCTTAGCGAACGTTTACGGACGAATCTTGGGTATACCCGGCCTAGCGCGCCAGGGTAATGATCCCTTTCTCCAGGGCTGTGGTCACAGCCGCAGTTCGGTCAGCCACACCCAGCTTGCCGTAAATATGAATGAGGTGGGTTTTGACCGTGGCCGTGCTGATGTGCAGACTTTTGCCGATTTCTTTGTTGCCAGCTCCTTTGGCCACCCATTGCAGCACTTCAATCTCGCGGGCACTCAAGCTCTCTTCGGCTGGGGCACGCATCCGGGTCATAAGGCGGGCGGCGACGGCCGGGGCCAGAACGGAGTCTCCCCTGGCGGCCGCGCGTATGGCGCGGAACAGTTCTTCACGAGGGGCATCTTTCAGCAAATAGCCGGTGGCCCCGGCCTCGATGGCACGCAGGATATCGGCGTCAGAATCGTAGGTGGTCAGGACGATGATTCGGGCCGACGGCTGTTGGGCCTTGATCACCTTAATGGCCCCCACGCCATCCAGGCCGGGCATTCGTAGATCCATCAGGGTGACATCCGGGGCGAGGGAAGCGTGCATCTTAACAGCCGTGTCGCCATCTGCGGCCAGGCCTATAACCTCAAAATCAGACTGACCAGCTAACATGCCGGACAGCCCTTCCCGGACAACCGGGTGATCATCTGTAATCAAAATGCGGATTTTGTCCATAAGCCACCATCCAATCTGCCAACCCTAGAGTAGTCGCCAGCTCTCCTTAGCGATAAATTGGGATAGAGACGACAACCGTCGTGCCCTCGCCCGGCTCGCTTTCCAGGGTCACTGAGCCGCCACATAGTTCGACCCGTTCGCGCATCACCTGCAAGCCGTAGCCGCCGGATAGGGGTGACGCCGCTGCTCCGGCGGTCGCTGCTCCAGCGAATGCCACACCATTATCCTGAACATCCAGCACCACCACATCATCAATATACGAGAGGGTAAGCTGCACGGCCGTGGCCTGGGCATGTTTGTGAATATTAGCCAGCGCTTCCTGGGTCGCTCGCAGCAGCGTCACTTCGATATCGGGATGCAAGGGGATAGGGTCGCCGGTGGTGGTCGTGGTCAAGGGGATGCCGGTTTCTTCCTGCCAACGGACGGCCGTCCGCTCAATCGCATCCGGCAGGGATCGCTGATCCAGTAACTGCGGCCGCAAAGCGTGTACCACCCGGCGCGCCTGTTCCAGGCTGGTCCGAGCTGTGCCACGGGCCTGGTCGAGATGCTTTTGCAGAGTAGTCAGATCATCAGGCAGAGCCTGATCCGCCGCCTCCAAATGCATGACGATGCTGGTGAACCCCTGGGCTAACGTATCATGGATATCTCGCGCCAACCGCTGGCGTTCTTCCAGAACCCCAGCACGCCGCTCCACGGCCGCCAACTCCGCCCGCGTTGCTTCCAACTGTTCAATAAGCTGCCGGCGTCGCACACTCTGCCCAATAATGGCCGTTATCCACACGCCGAGGATGATGGCCCCCAGAGCCGTGAAGAGGAACAGCCAGATGATGGGGTTTGTCAACGAGAACGCCGCGCCGGCACCGGCCAACTGCTCGTAAATGATAGACCCCGTCAAGATGAGGACGGCAATCACGGCATAGCCGAGAGATAGATGGCGAAAAACCTGGCCGAATAGACCGAAAAGGGTGAAGTAATAGGCCGGTGATATACTGAGCAACGCGAACCAGAGAACGATGACGCCTATGATAACGATGAAGCGGAAAATGGCATGATTGTCCAAAACATCCCATTTCCTGTCGGCCAGCTTTAACCCGCCCCACTGCCAGAGCAGCAAGATCGCCGTCAGCAAGAGCGCCACCCAAACCGGTGCTTTACGGTCATCATCTAGCAGCATGAGCCACGTGGAAACGATGACGGCGGCGTAGAAAAGCGCTTGCCACAACCAGTCCCACTTCACCCAAACGTCTTTTTGCCTTTCCTGATTAACGTTCATGGTCTATGCCAGTGTACCATTATTCCCAGCGGAATGTGAAACGAGATATCACCAGGCCCAGGATGAGCATTATCGCGATTACCACCACTGAGGTAAGGTTCCACGTTCCCTTCAACCAAAGGTCTTCCATCAGGATAACCACATGCGTCAGCGGCAGCAAGCCGGCGATCTGTTGCACGAAGTCGGGCATGATGTAGCGAGGCATGGCCGCGCCGGAGAGGAAGAGCATCGGGTAGAAGATAGCCATCCCTACCGCCTGGGCCGTTCGGGCGGAGGGCATGACGCCAGCCAGGACGAAGCCTACGGCAAAGAAACTAAAGGCACTCAGCAGGGCGGCCGGAACAATAGCCAGATTGCCGTTGGGAATACGCAAGTCGAAGATGGCCAGGCCGGCGATGAAGAGCAAGATGATGCCGGCGGCCGTCATCACCACTTGTGCCGCCACCTGCGACCACAACACCGGACTGGAACCCAGGGGCGTGGCGCGCAGTCGCCGCAGAATGCCCAGGTCACGATAATTGGCCAGCGTGGTGGGAATGCTCAACATGCCAATGGTGCCGACGACCATGCCGATGTAACCGGGCACGGACAGATCTACCTGGCCGTAGCCGCCGAGCCGCTCTTCGGCTTCGTTGCCGAAAATGAAGCCAAACAGCACCATGACCATCACCGGAAAGGCGAGGCTGAAGAAGAGAGCCACCGGCTCGCGGAGCTGTAGCTTCAATTCCATGTAGGTGAGCTTGAGAAAGAATTTCATGATTAACTCCTTTGGTTGATGAGTAGTGAACCGGGTTAGCACAAGGCTTCACCTTCATGGGGATCCCCCATCACTCAATTCCTGATCGTTTGCCCAGTTAATGCCAGAAAGACATCTTCCAGATTGGCCTGCTGTACGCGCAGATCGGCCGGGGCGATGTTGTGTTGGGCCAGGGCGGCGGCCACATTGGCTAGTAATGGGCCATTGCCGCTGACAGTGATTTGCTGGCCGTACTGGTTCACGGCGGTGATGCCGCCCACGTTTTCCAGCCGTGCCGCCTGAAAGCCGTTGGGAACTGAGAAGAGTACCTGCGTCTCCCTGTTTAGGTTGGCGATCAGGTTGTCCGGGGTGTCCAGGGCGATGACCCGACCGTGATCGATGACGGCCACCCGGTCCGCCAGCGCTTCAACCTCATCCATAAAATGGGTGATTAAAACAACGGTCTTGCCCTGCTCGCGGACGGCACGGATCAGGTCCCAGGTCGCCCGGCGAGCCTGCGGGTCTAGCCCTGTTGTCAGCTCGTCCAGGAAGACGATTTGGGGATCGTTCAACAGGGCCAGGGAAATGAACAGTCGCTGCTTCTGCCCGCCGGAAAGCGATCCAAATTGACTGTTTCGCTTCTCGGCCAGGCCCCATTTCTCTAGCAGCGGCGCCCACGGGACGCTTTTTTCATAGAAGGAAGCGTATAAATCAAGCGCTTCCCATACTTTCATCCGCTCCGGCAGCGCTGCTTCTTGTAGCTGGGTGCCAATGCGGTTGCCTAATTTGCGTGCCTCGGTCTGCGGATCCAGACCGAGTACTGAGACGCTACCGCTATCCGGCTGGCGCAACCCGATGAGTGACTCAATCACCGTCGTCTTGCCGGCCCCATTTGGTCCGATGATGCTAAAGATCTCGCCTTCCTCGACGGTGAAGGAAACATTATCCACGGCCGTAACGCCGCCGTAAGTCTTGTGTAGATTTCGTACTTCAATAACCTGGGTCATCCTGCTCTCCTTTCAATTGCTGGCTCTATTTGCGGCCGCCAACTAAGAGGAATGAAATGCCAACGACAATGATGCCTAGCGGCCACAGGCCAGAGACAGGGTAGCCCAGGGCCATGGCGGCCATGTAAGCGAAGGGCAGCAGGGCGAAAACGGCAATGCCAATGACACGGCGGGTGAGGTGGCCGTCTTCCTGGTAGCGCCTGTACGCTGACACGCCGATCAAATAAATGGGCAACAGGGCTATTAGCATCGAAGGACTGTGCCCCGCGATGGTGATCCCGGATGTCGCCATGAGGAAGATGGCGCCCATGAAGATCATAAACGCCCCCATCCACTTTCCACCTTCGTGTTCCCCTTTGACCGGTTTTGAATTGACAACTGTTTCCTGTTTCATGATAGTCTCCTATCGGACTTAATACTGTCAGGTCACTATTCAATGGTTACAGAATAGCAGCCGGCCCGGAGAAAGTAACCGTCCGAGGGATTGAATTGGGGCTATCGAGGGGTGGATTATGGGGTCAACCGGCTGGGAGCGGCCGCATCAACCGATAGGTTGATGTGCTGTTGGGCCTTTTGGGAGCAATTGGACACCCCCCCGGTTAGCCTACTGCGTAGCAATGGTCGCTATGGCGCAGATATTGAGCGGGAACTGGGCCTTACACCTAAAACAAGGGCTCCCCACTGTTAGCTTGCCAGGAGTAACAGGCGCGGCGTATCTTCAGCGAAAGGGGTTTGTTTATAATGCCCGTACCAGGCTGTGACTGACAAAGAAGCCGCATCAAGCAGCAGTTCTAATTGGTGGGGGTAATAATAATGATAGGTGACTGGGACAACTGTGCGGTGAATGGGGCCACCGCGGGGGGGGGTCGCATCATAAATCCAGGTGATGTGTAATACCTGATTGACCGTTTCCAGATGATGGCGCGAAAATTGCAGCACCGTGTGCCCATTGCGGGGGTCTGTCACCGTTTGTTCCAGGGTGAGGAGATGATCGTTAGGGGTTTGGGCCACGATGTAGGGGTTAATGAGGTCTATAAACAGCTGCCCGCCAGGGGCCAGGCATTGTTTGATCTGGCGCAAAAGCATCTCTGCCTGGGGAGGGGGAAAGTGCATAAAGGTATTGTACGGGATGATAACGAGGGTAAAGTCGCGGCCGCAGCCGGACAGGTTGAGCATATCAGCGGCTAAAACGGTAATGCGGCCGCGAACCAATTCATCTTCCTGAGCCAATTTCTGGTGAGCTAGAGCCAGCATTGCCTCAGAATTATCCACTCCCGTAATCACAAACCCGGCGCGGGCCAATGGCAGCAGCAGCCGCCCCGTGCCACACCCCAACTCCAAAACTTTGCCCCCGCCTTGCCTGGCCAACCACAACAGAAAGCCTACATCATCGGTCAACTGGGCATGAGTCAAATCATAATAAGGGGCAATGAGATCGTACATAAAGCGTACTCTACCAGAAACAAAAAAGTTCAGCCATTCCTCACCAACTCTGCTAAAACCATCCTCAACCTGGTTCCACTGGTTCATCCACAAAACTATTAACTTGCCGTACTCTTCGAGCCAGAAAATTTGGCCCTAAAAAGGTCATGTTTTATTGTGCTGCCTTGTAACCAGAACTGCCCGACCGGGAGAGGCCAATTGGGTGAAACAATTGAGGAGGAAAAATACCATATGGCTCTTTGGTTTGTTGGCGGGTTGGGGTAAACGTGGGATCATTCTGTGGGAATGCTTTATGAAATTAGAAACGTTAGCTGTTCATGCTGGTCGGGCTGTTGAGCCAGATAGTCAGGCGATTACTCCTTCTATTACCCTCTCGACCACATTTGTACGGGCCGAGGATGGCAGCTACCCGGCAGGGTATGTGTATGGTCGCAGCGGCAACCCGACACGCGGCCGCTGGGAGGAGGCAATGGCCCAGTTGGAAGGGGGCGCGGCCGCGTTCGCTTTTGCTTCCGGCCAGGCGGCCGCGGCCGCCATTTTCCAACTCCTCAAGACGGGAGACCACCTTATTTTACCCGATGATCTGTATCATGGCGTCCGGTATTTGACCCAAGATGTGCTGGCTCGATGGGGGTTACACAGTACTTTTGTGGATATGGGTAATTTAACCCAACTGGCCCAGGCAATTCGCCCTCAAACCCGGCTGATCTGGGTGGAGACGCCATCAAACCCACTGCTTAAAGTGGCTGATATTGCCGCCATTGCCCAGATGGCCCATGAGGTGGGGGCAATGTGTGCCGTGGACAATACCTGGGCGACCCCTATCTGGCAGCGGCCGCTAACTTTAGGGGCTGACCTGGTGATGCACTCGACGACGAAATATTTGGGTGGGCATAGTGATTTGTTGGGGGGCTGCGTGGTGGTGCGCGATGCGGCCGCAGCCGAACCGTTGGCAACTATCCAGAAACTTTCTGGGGCCGTGCCTTCGCCGTTTGATTGCTGGCTTTTGCTCCGCAGCCTGCCCACTTTGCCCTACCGGGTGCAGGCCCAAACCGCGGCCGCCCAGGCTATAGCCGCCTTCTTGCAGCAGCACCCCCAGGTGGAGTGGGTCCATTATCCTGGCCTGCCGGACCACCCGGGGCATGAGGTTGCCGCCCGGCAGATGGCCGGGTTTGGGGGGATGCTCTCCTTTCAGGTACGGGGGGGAGAGGCTGAGGCCATGGCTGCGGCCGCGAAGCTAAAACTGATCAGCCGGGCTACCAGTCTGGGGGGGGTAGAGAGCCTTATCGAGCATCGCGCTTCTGTTGAAGGCCCGGCTACGACCACCCCACCTAATTTATTACGCTTTTCCGTGGGGCTAGAACATCAAGATGATTTATTAGAAGATTTGGCTCAGGCGTTGCCATCGTAAATCTAAAATCGTCAATGCAAGGTACTATTTTATGCGTCAACGAGATATTTTTTGGTTTTGGCTGCCCTTATTTGCCAGTTGGATGTTGATGACGGCGGAGGGGCCGATTATCAGTGCGGCCATTAACCGGCTGCCAGATGAGGTGATTATGTTGGCGGCCCAGGGGATTGTTATGGGACTTTCGGTAATGATTGAAAGCCCCATTATCAATATGTTGGCAACTTCGACGGCGTTAAGCAAAGATTGGGTCGCTTTCCGTCTTCTGCGCCGCTTTACCATCCATTGGGCTATTTTGCTGACGGTAGTGACTGCTTTGGTGAGCTTTACCCCGTTGTTTGATGTGGTGGTGGGAAGGTGGTTAGGGGTGGAACCAGAGGTGGCTTATTGGGTGCGGCCAGGGATGCAGATTATGCTTCTTTGGAGTGCGGCTATTGCCTGGCGGCGGTTTCTCCAGGGGGTGCTGATTCGGTTTAAGCAGACGCGCCGGGTGGCCTGGGGTACGGCGGTGCGCCTGGTTTTCTCGGCGGGGGTGGTGGTAGGGCTGGCCTGGGGCACAGATTGGCCGGGGATTATTATTGGCGCGGCCGCACTCATGGCCGGTGTTTTGGCCGAAGCGGTCTATGCTACCTGGGCGGTGCGGCCGCAGTTGCAGCATGAACTCGCCCCCACCCAGCCCCCAGCCGTTGGCGAACCCCTCACCTACAACCGCCTGTTTTGGTTCCATCTCCCCCTGGCCCTTACCTCAGTTCTCGTTCTCATGCTCCAACCCCTGGTTACATCCAGCCTGGCCCGCCTGGACAATGCCATCCTGAACCTGGCCGCCTGGCCGCTGGTGTTCCAGGTTTCCTTGATGATTCGTGCCCCGGCGTTTGCCCTGCCAGAGGTGGTGATTGCCTTGACCGATGGGGTAGAAAACCGGCAGGCGATTCAGCGGTTTACCTGGTGGTTAACCGGGTTGGTCACGGTGTTGATGGCCTTCTTTGTGTTGACCCCGCTGGCTGATTGGTATCTGGTGACGGTGCAAGATACCGTGCCCGAAGTGGCCGCCCTCGCCGGGGTAGGGCTGCTGTATCTGCTGCCGCTGCCGGGCATGACCGTATTGGTGGCCTGGCTGCGCGGCTCCCTCATTGCCCATCAGTTGACCCGGACGGTGAATGAAGGGATGTTTATTAATTTGGGGCTGACGGCGGCCGTTTTGTTATTGGCGGTTTGGCTGCGCTGGCCGGGGCTAATCGCGGCCGCGACCGCCCTCAATATCGCCATTTTTGTTGAGCTGCTCTATCTCCTGTGGCAGGTGCGTCAAAAATTGGATTTCACCTTTCCCCGCCTAAAGTTTGCCAAAGCGCGAGTAACCATGTAATTTACTGGAGTCTGGCGTTTTTTAACTTGCCCACTGGTTATTACTGTATTAGGGTATTGGTTATTACCATTAGTCAAATCAATTTTTGCCAGAGTCCAGTAATTTAGAGAGATTGAGAGAGAAGGAGAGGGGAGTCGCGCAGACTATTCACTCACAAACTCGCACACTCATAAACTACCATGATCCAGATACACCAATTCCCTCTTGGCCCGCTGCAAACCAACTGTTATCTGTTAGGTTGTGAACAGACGATGCAGGCGGCTATTATTGATCCGTCGTGGGATGGGCGGAATATTTTCGCGGCCGCCGATGAGAATGGTTGGGAGATTCGTTATATCTTGCTCACCCATACCCATTTTGATCATGTGGGGGGATTGGCCCAACTCAAAGAAGAGACGGACGCCCCGATCTGTGTTCATCCGGACGCGGTAGATATGCTGCGAGATTCCGGGATGTCGGCGGCGATGTTTGGTTTGAAAATTCCCCCCGTGCCGCCCCCAGATCAGTTCATTAATGAAGGGGATATCATCGAATTGGGCAAATTACAACTGCGGGTGTTATATACACCCGGCCACGCTCCCGGTCATGTCAGCTTCTATCTGCCGGAATACCATGTTTTGTTTTCTGGGGATGTGCTGTTTGAGCAAAGCATCGGCCGCACTGATTTGCCAGGGGGGGATTATGATACCCTCATCAAAACGATCCGCGAAAAGCTCCTCACTCTGCCTGATGAGACGCATGTTCTCTCTGGGCACGGCAACCCTACCACCATCGGCGATGAGCGGATTCACAACCCGTTTTTGCAGGGGTGAGTGAGTGGCAAGTTTGCGAATAGTGCCGGTTACTCATTCCTCAGCCCTCACTCCTCAGCACTCAGCACTCAGCACTCAGCACTCACTCCTCGTCTCTCACCTTCCCCAGGTAAAATATTCAATCGGACTGCTGGCCCCGACGGGAGTGTAGATAAACCCACCATCTTGTCTGCGGCCGCTAACGTTGATAATGGTCACCCGCCATTGGAACCGGTGGGGGGTATTGTCTAGCGGTCGCCACTCGGGGCGCACCTGGAACGAGGTGTTGCGGGTGAAGGCTCGCCGGGGGTGGCTGTCCACATCAGTCAAATCTATGATCTCTACCATGTACCACTCTTCTGGCAGCAAATCTTTCACTGTGACCCACTGCAAGGCAATCACCGCATCCAGGTCGGTGATCACCGTTTCATTAATGGGATAAAGCAGTTGGGGGCCATCAGGGATGGCGGTGGGACCAGGTGTTGGGGTGTGGCCAGGGGTGGGCGGCGGCGCATCCCCCAGGTATTCCACGACGGGCAGGCAGAGGGTATCCCCAGGTTGGATGAGTGAGGTCTCGGTGAGCCGGTTGGCGGCAATGATGACCCGAAAATCTACGCCGTATTGGTTGCCAATGCCGACTAATGAATCCCCTTCCCGAATGGTATATGGGTTTTGACAACTGCTGGCATCGGCGGAGAAATATTGACCATCCAGAGCTACAACCACCGGTTCAAGCGGGGGGGTAGCGGTAGGCCAGGGGATAAGCAGGTTTTGGGCGATGATGATGTTGGCATTGTTGCCCAGTCCGTTGAGTTCGGCGATGCTGCCGGCGGTGACGTTGTAGCGGAACCCCAGGCTGAACAGGGTCTCCCCAGATTGCACGGTGTGGGAGCGGGGGGGCTGTAGGGTAGCCGTTGGGCGAGGGGTCAGGGTAAGGGTTGGCTCAGGGGTGGGGGTGGCCGTTTCGGTGGGAATGAGGGTGAGGGTGGGGGTGAAGGTGGGAATGATGCCGGTGGTGGGGGTGGCCGCGGCCGCAACCGGGGTTGCCTCTTCGGCCCCATCGGCATAAGGGATGACAAACACGGCCACAAGAACTAGCGGGACCAGAAGCAGGGCGAAAATCAGGTTGATGGGCAGGGCGCGGCCGCGTCTTCCCGAAGTAGGTAAGGGGCGCGGCGTAAACGAAGCCGGCCCCGCCGGGGGCTGAATAGGGGGCGGGGGTGGGGGCGGGATGGGTGTGACTGGTTTGGCCGGTTCGGTGATTGGCTTCGGCTCAAGGGTAGGCGGGGGCGATGGGGGGGGCTGCTCAGGTAGATCCTGGGTGGCTTTGGGCAGCGATTTCCCGCACATTAAACAGCGGTTGGCTCGCGGCCGCAGCAGGGAATCACAATAAGGGCAGCGTGCGGCCGCGTTGTTTTCAACAGGTTCACTCATAAAAAAGGTCCAATTCTCCCAGACCTGGCTATTATAGCCTGGGATGAATCAGACCGGGAATGTTTAGGCAGGTTAAAGGGGAGAGATTGTTCAATCTCTAATCTCAGTAGAGGCAAAAGCGGATTTTTATTTGATCCCGTAGTCGGCTCTAAAGACGACCTAAGGCGGTTTTTCTTTCCTGGATAGATTCAGAAAGCAGGGCACGTATTTCCGGGTTATCGGCTTGTTCAAGAGTATAAACCTTGATGTGCCGCATCGCCTTGCCGCTGCCTTCAAGCAAATTAGCCGGATCAGAGAGGGATGCGCCGTAGAAGAAGCCCAGGTTTACATACGTTTTTTGCGGCATGATGTAGGCATACGCTTCACTCATTTTCTTGGGGCCAAGGCCATAAGCGGCCGCAGACTCGCCTGGTCTGGGCACCTCAACACAGTCAGGGTGTATCTCATCAATGATCTGCCTCAGCCGAATGGCGATGGCTTGCACCCCTTTAACTGCTCCCGAAATCACCTCAACAAATGTTCCCAGTCTTGTATCTGTTTGCATACTGTCTCCTAATGGGTTTTGGGTCTCACGTTTCAGGTTGGGAGTGTTGACCGTAAGTTCTACTATTGTATTGAAAAGGGGATAAAAATAAAATCGGCCTGACTTTTTTGCCATGAGATTATCTGCCGTTAAAACCTTCGACAAATAATTTGCTGAACAACTATTAGAACATTTGCTGGCGTTAAATCTGGCGCGTGCGGCCTGACAAATAGATGAGCTAGACGGTTATTTACCTGTTGCTTTCCATTGCTGTCTAGTATTAAAATAATGCCGGTCAGTCAGCATTCTTATCTAAACGCAAGAAATTTATCATGGCTATCTGGTAGGCAAGATGTTGGGATTAATACCCCTCTTAACCAAACAATGGTATTGATCACCATGATCAGAGGCGTTTCCCAACGGCGACGACCTTGATCACGGTGATCAGAGGCGTTTCCCAACGGCCCCCTCATTGGCTGCGGTGACATCTCTGAACAATGCGGTGAAGACGGCGGATGAGACCCGCCGGGCCGGGCGCAGCCAACGGGAGGCGGCGGTGCAGAGCCGGGGGATAGTGAATTACCGGCTGTTAGATTTGCTGCAAGCGGCCGCGATCATTTTAGTAACCGTTAAATTTGAAGGCGTTGTGACCAATGATTTACAACATTGGGGGTTCCCCGTCATTGAGCGGACCAACCCGCCGAAAAATGGCGACGAAGAGTGAGAAAGGAAATGGCCGGCTCTTTAGGAATTTAGAGGGTTGACATGCCGTGATAGGTGAAGTGTGATACATGACCAGAGATGACACAGGTATCACGCTTCACATCTTTCGCGGAACCCCACGAAATCCTAAAGCCCCGGAATTAGTCATCAAGGCTCTTGTGCAGCATGGCCTGCACCCGGTTCAACAACTGCCACCGATCATACGGCTTGGATAAGAAGGTGATCTGGGGATCGGCCAGGATGGTTGGGGGCAGCTCTTTTTCACTGTAGCCGGATGAGAAGATGATTTTGAGGTGAGGGTTTAGCTGGCGCAGGGTCAGGTAGCTTTGTTCACCGCTAAGGCCAGGCATGGAGAGGTCCAGCAGTACCAGGCTAATTTTGTCAGCATGAGCTTGATAAAGCTGGATGCCGGACGCCCCATCAGCGGCCGCGTAGATGGTAAACTGTTCCGGCGTCAAAATATCAGCCACCAACTCATGAACCCCTGGCTCATCATCAATCACCAAAATAGCCCCAGGCTGCTCCAGGTTGTAAACCGATTCTGTGGGGGGCGCGGCCGCTGGCATTGTCTGGGTCATCACCGGAAACAGCAGGCGGTAAGTCGTGCCCTGCCCTGGCTGGCTGGCAACGGTAATCCCCCCCTGGTGCCCCCGAATAATGCCCAACACCGCCGCCATCCCTAACCCTCGCCCCGTCGCTTTGGTCGAAAAAAACGGATCGAAAATACGGGATAATACCTCCTGGCTCATGCCGCTGCCATTATCCGTAATTTGCACACAGACATAATCGCCACTGGGCAAAGGCTGTTTGGTCAACTGCCCATAACGAGCGGCCTGCTCACCCCCTTCCAGATAATATTGTTCGGTTGAGAGATGAACAACGCCCCGGTTGCCACCAATGGCTTCTGCCCCATTGAGGATCAGGTTCATCAATACCTGCTGCATTTGCCCGGCATCAGCTTCGATGAGGGGTAACTGCTGGTCTAGCTGCGTCTCTAGCCGGACAGAAGGGGGGACGGCCAGCTCAAAGAAATGGATATTGTCCTGGATGAGGTCGTTTAGCTGCAACGGCTGGACATTGAACTGCCCCCCGCCGGAATAGGCCAGAAGCTGATGGGTAAGCGCGGCCGCACGTTCAGCCGCCTTTTTCACCTTTTCGATATGCGGCCGCGCCCGGTCATCCGGCCCCATTTTCACCAACGCCACCGAAGCCTGCCCCAACATCGCCACCAGCAAATTATTAAAATCATGGGCGATTCCCCCGGCCAAAATGCCCAGACTTTCCATCTTCTGCATTTGCAGCAGCTGCTCCTCTTCCTTCTTCTTCTCCGTCAGATCAAACACGCCCCCCAGACGAGCCGGCCGCCCTTTATAGATAGTATTTTTAGCCGTAATTTCCAGGGGAAAAGTTGTGCCATCTTTGCGTACCCCTACCGCCTCAATTGGCCCTTCCTTTTTGGCGGCAATATGGGCCAAAACCCGCTGCGCCGATTCTGGCGTCTGCGTCTCAATGGGAGTTAGCCCAATCATCTCTTCTCTAGTGTAGCCAAACATCTGGGCAAATGGCTCATTGACATCCACAATCACCCCATCCATGGAGATGACAATGCCACTATACGATTCTTCCACAAAAGCCCGGAACCGCTCCTCACTCTCCCGCAGCGATTCTTCAGCCAATTTGAACTTTTGCGTATTGATGACAATGGTCAGGTGAGCCGGTTGGTTCTGGTAAATAAAGGGAACCACCGAGATACGATTCCAGGAAACATCGCCACCCCACGTTTGTAAACGGACCTCGTAGTTAATCAGATGGGTTTCCCCCTGAGTTAAGCGCACTATTTCTTCTTTACTGGCTTCATCGGCACAAAAATCTAAGATTGGCCGGCCGATCAGCTTATCGGTACTACTGTGGGCATATTTAGCCCCCATCTGGTTGATCCAGAGTATCGGCCGATTACCGGCACGAGCGGAGATGATGACGGCTGCGGGGATGGCTTCAATCATTTGCAGCCTATCCTGAGTTTCCCGCTGCAACTCTAAATTTAACCCTTCAACCGCCTGGGCATGAGCATGGATTAGCTGGTAATTGATCTGGATATGCCGGGTGGTCAAATAAAGCAACGCCGCCACAATGAACAGGTATAACGTTTGGATGGTGTAGGTGACGATGGAGCGGTTCAGGTCTGGGACGAACACAGGGAGCAAGCCGGTTCTTTCTAGCAGGAACAGCCCCGTGAGGGCCAGAAAGGTCGCGGCCGCAAACATGAGACTGGCGCGGCCGCCCAAAAGCAGCCCAGCCATCAAAATAATCACCAGATAACCACTAATAGACGGGTTAGAAAGCCCCCCGGTAAAAAAGAAAGCCAGCGAAAACAAAACCCACAAGCCAACGAGAATAGTGAGACTGACGAAGGTAAGATGCCCCCGACGGGCTAAAATCCAGCTAAAACCTAAATGCACCAGAATAAGGGTGACGATAACATGGCTGGCATAAAGCGTAGGCGATAGGACAAAAATAACAACACCATAAATGAAGCTGCCAAGAAGGGTGATAAATAATATGGCGTTGATAAGCTGTTTGACTCGTTCCTGATCTTCGGCCATAAACGCCGGGCCACGAATGAGTTGTTTGATCATTTCCAACATGGTAAGAACCTTTAAGTTGCCTGTTTGCTGTGAAGAAGTGGGGTTCAGGGTATCAGTAAGTTAAGGTAACTACTAAGGCACACAAGAATTTCACCGTGAAGACACCAAGATCAGTAAGAATTTTTTGAAGAACTTTGTCTTCTTTGTGGCAGCAATTCTCAATTTGCCCTGAAATGAATGTAGGGGCGGGACAGGTGGGCCAGGATTTTGGTCAAACGGGAGCATTTCGTTCCCACCTGCCTCGCCCCGCTTTGGCTGAACAGGATTTTGGTCAAACGG
>JAHDWJ010000023.1 GCA_023384415.1 Anaerolineae bacterium | reverse complement strand
GAAGGATACATCAAGTTACCTCTCCTGTGAAATTTAATATGCGATTGCCCTAGGATAGCTGTTTGACAGGGGTAAACCGCTTTGTTAGAATCCCTTTCATGCTGCGCCCCGTTCGTCTAGCGGCCTAGGACGTAGCCCTCTCAAGGCTAAAACAGGGGTTCGATTCCCCTACGGGGCATAGTGATAAGGCTTCACCTGATTGGGTGGAGCCTTTTTGTTTGCCTGTGGGTGGATTTATGACCTACAATCAGCCTGTTTATGCTTACCTCACCCCCTGCTGCTCAGCCTATTGATCGTTACCGGTATCGGCGGATTATCCGTTACTTTGCCTGGGTGATCCTGCACCTCATTGGCTGGGATATTGTGCTGCGCCGCTTGTTGGGGGGGATGGTGCTGCGTTCGCGGCCGCGCCGGTGGCGTTATATCTCCCGGCAATTTCGCCTCCTGGCGGTAGAGATGGGGGGCGTTCTCATCAAACTGGGGCAGTTCCTCAGCTCTCGCGTGGATGTGCTGCCGCCAGAAATTACCGATGAACTCCAGGGATTACAAGATGAAGTGACACCGGCCCCGACTGAGGAAATTTTGCTGGTTCTGATGCAGGAGTTGGGAGAACTGACTCACCGCTTTGCCCAGATAGAGCCAGACCCACTCGCGGCCGCGTCTCTAGGCCAAACCTACCGCGCTCGTCTCCTCAACCCGGATGGCACCCCAGGCGCGGCTGTTGTTATCAAAGTCCAACGCCCCAACATCGAAGCCATCGTCCGCACCGACCTGGAAGCCCTGCGGGTAGTCGCCCAATGGGCCATGCGCTACCGCCCCATCCGCCGCCGGGCTGATGTCCCTGCTTTGTTAGAAGAGTTTGCCCGCACCTTGTGGGAAGAGCTGGATTATGTGGCTGAAGCCAACAATGCCGAACGGTTCCAGCGGATGTTTGCCCGCAATCCTGGCGTTTATATCCCCCATTTTTACCGGGAGCATTGCACCGGCAAAGTATTGGTGATTGAAAATGTGGAAAACATCAAATTAACCGATTTGGCGGCTATAGAAGCGGCCGGGGTTGATGCTAAAGAGGTGGCTGAACGGCTGCTTGACGTTTACTTCACCCAAATCTTCAAAGAGGGGTTTTTCCACGCCGATCCCCATCCAGGCAACCTGTTTGTTAAACCCCTGCCTCGCCCAGATGCAGACGATAACCTTATTCCTAACCCCTTTCAGCTTGTTTTTATTGATTTTGGCATGGTGGGACACGTGGAAAAATTGATGGGGGATAATTTACGCAAGGTGTTGATTAGCATTAGCCAAAAAGATGCCCGCGCCCTTACCGAGGCGTATCATGATTTAGGCTTTTTCTTGCCTGGTGCGGACCTGGATCGGATTACCCAGGCTCAGGCCCGCTTGTTGGATCAGCTGTGGGGGCGCAATTTACTTGATCTAGCCCAGCCCGACCCCCGTGAGATAGCGGAATTTGGTCGAGAGTTTCGGGATTTGCTCTTTGATTTTCCCATCCAGATTCCCCAGGATTTTGTCTATCTGGGGCGGGCGTTGGGCATCCTTTCGGGGATGGCGTCGCTGCTCGACCCAACGATTAACCCATGGGGGCAGGTGGAGAAGTTTGCCCAATCGTTTATTAGCCAGCGGCAAACGCAGCAGTTGGGGTGGGAGGTGGTGCGCCATTGGCTGCAACTGTTTATCTCCCTGCCCCCACAGGTTGAGCGGGTCTTATCGGCGGCGGAACGCGGCCGCCTGCAAGTTCAATTTGCCCCCAACCCAGAGTTAGAACGCCGCCTGGAGCGGTTAGAGAAGAAAATTGGCTGGTTAAACTGGACTGTCTTGGGCGCGGCCGCACTCCTCTCAGCCACCCTCATCCACCTCTTCAAAAAGGTTAAAAAGGGAAATTAGAGGCTGGGGATTGAGAGCGGGAGACGTGGAGATACGGAGACCACTCACTCGCCCACTGGCTCACCCGCTCACTGCCTCCCACTCCCACACTGCGGGCATTGCCAACACGCCTTCAATTTCCTTACTCCCCCCTCCGATCACGTGCAGCAAGTAGGCCCGATCATGATGATCTAGCGGCCGCTGCACAAACTGATCATACACAGCGGCGGTCACCTTATATTCAGCTGCCAGCAAAGGCAAATGTTCTATTCGATAGCGCACAACACCGGCCCCTTGCACCAACCCCATACGTCCCCCCGCCTGAAGTATATTGGGCGAGTTAATCTGCACCCCATCCGCACGGAAAATAGCCAGGCCAAACGCCGGATCTTCTACCGGTTCATGGGCTATATAGTGCATCTCCATAATGACTGTATCATGGGTCTTAAACCGTTCGCTGGGCTGTCCCTCACTATTGAGGAAACGTACCTGGGTAATCTCAATAGCCCGGCTGCCCCAGCGGCGAAAGCTGGGTTCACCAGCGACCGCCCCCGGCACGTCAGCAATTGGGCGGTTGTAGGTGTGGGAAAGATATTGAGCCACAATATCATCGGTAGGGCCGGCCGCTTGCATGACCCCATGTTCAATCCACACTGCCTGGGAACAGAGGCCGCGCAAGCTCTCCAGGTTGTGGGTTACCATAACGACAGTAATTCCCTCTTGTTTCATTTTATGAACTCGCTGGATGCACTTATCCTGAAATGCCCTATCCCCGACCGCCAATATCTCATCTACGATTAAAATGTCAGGTTTGACATGAATGGCGACGCTGAACCCCAGACGCATATACATCCCGGATGAGTAATGTTTAACCGGCATCTGGATGTAATTATGCAGTTCAGAAAAATCCACAATATCCTGGTAGCACTCTTCCATTTCCTGGCGGCTGAGGCCTAGCAAGGAGCCGTTGAGGAAGATATTTTCTCGGCCAGTGAGGTCGGGATGGAAACCTGCGCCTAACTCTAATAAAGCACTCACGCGGCCGCGCACTCTCACTGTTCCTGTCGTTGGTTGAATGATACGTGAGGCCAGCTTCAGGAGGGTACTCTTGCCACTGCCATTACGGCCAATGATCCCCACACTCTCCCCAGGGGTGACAGCAAAAGAAACATCCCGCAAAGCCCATAGTTCCCCTGGTTGGACTTGCTGCTGCGGCCGCTTTTCTGGTCGCACCTGGGTTATCAGAGATTCCAAGAGAGAGCCTGGCTGGTCGTTATCAAAGGTGAACCGTTTGCTCACCTGATTAAAGATTAAAATAGGTTGCTTGCTCATACGCTACTCAGCCTGGGATTCTAACACTCTCCCCAAGCAAGACCAACCATTATCATGCTCCTAATTGCCTCTTGTTGTCCCCTCTTTTATAATCCACATATCTGGAGGTTTATAAATAATAATGAATGCTCCCGGCACATCAGAAAATACACCGCAGCCCGATGGGGGTAGACCAAAACAAACGATGACACCGGTCTATTTGCGGCCGCATCGTTCTGCCTTATCAGCTATGTCTCCTAAAATCGAAACACCAGATCAGCCCCCTGCCACATCATGGCGGCAACCAGCCTCCGAAATTGTGCGGGAGATTGTGGAAACACTGCTTCTGACCTTACTCATCTTTTGGCTGGTGAACGCCGTCATTGGTCGTAATAGGATTGAAGGCCCCAGTATGCAGCCTAACTTTTGGACTGGGGAGTATCTGATCAGCAGTAAAACTAGCTATTATCTGGATGATCCCCAACGAGGGGATGTTATTGTTTTCCGGCACCCTAACAATTCTGGCACTAATCTGATTAAGCGGGTCATTGGGCTGCCGGGCGATACCGTGTTAGTGCGAGATCAAAAAGTTTATGTCAACGGCACCCTCTTAGATGAGCCGTACATTAACTCCCCTCCAGCCTATAGCGGGGAGTGGCATGTCCCCACAGATAGCTTTTTTGTCCTGGGAGATAATCGGAATAATTCAAGCGACTCCCATAATTGGAACTTCGTGCCTCGGGACAATATCATTGGCAAAGCGATGGCCGTACTCTGGCCACCAGATAAATGGGGGTATGTTACCCATTTTCGTTATGGTGAGCGGTCGGCTAGCGGTGAACCGCCAACCAGCATGAGCCTACCTGCACCCGCCACATCCCGATAGCGCGAGACCAGAGAGTAGAAACATCCAGCCTCTACGCGCCTGAAATATGACTTCCCCATCCCCTGATCTGGCTGCGTTGGTTCGTGAAGTGGTGACCCGGACTCTGGGTCAATACCGGAACGCGGCCGCGTCCCCACCCATTCTCGACGCTGATACCGTACAAACCTGGCCCATTGGCTCCACTCAGACTATCCCCCCTGGTACCTTGATTACCCCATTGGCCCGGCAGGTTGCCCTGGAGCGGCAAATCCGGCTGCAAGAGGGGAATGAACCAGTCACAGCCGCGCCCCGGGGGGAAAAAACAGTCGCCCTGGCCGCTGATCATGGGGGGTACGCTCTCAAAGAGCAGCTAAAACCGTTTATTAAGCAGCTGGGGTATGACCTACTGGATTGTGGCACCCACAATATCGCAGCGGTAGATTATCCTGATTTTGCTTATGCGGCCGCGCAGCATGTAGCCAACGGCACCGCCTGGCGAGCCATTGTGATAGATGGGGCTGGCATTGGCAGCTGCATGGCCGCCAACAAACTGCCGGGTATACGGGCTGCCATGTGTTATGATCAAGCTACGGCTCACAACAGCCGGGAACACAACAACGCCAATGTGCTGACTCTGGGGGCCGGTTTGATTGGCCCTAATCTAGCCCAACAAATCGTGCAAACCTTTCTTACCACCGAGTTTGCCGGGGGTCGTCACAGTCGCCGCGTAGACAAAATAGATGCTATTGGCCGCCGCTTCCAAAAATAACCATCACATTTCCTCATAACCCCAAAATCGTAATCGTAAATACGATAATTGAACCAATCTAACACCTGTGTATAATACCCTTATGCGTTACAATGGTTATGATCAAAAGATAGTAGAGCGAGTGATTGAAGAAGTAACCCGTGAGGTGCTGCTTCGGTTGAATCAACCTGCTCCTAAAACCACACCTGAGGGTTGTAATTGTACTGATGGCTCCTGTGTCCAACATTGTGCTGGCCGTGTAGACCAGGTGATCCAGGCTGGGGCAGCTAGAGTTACGGCTACATTAGGAGCGCGGCCGCAAAACCAAAACGTGGCTGCCATGATTGATCATACCTTGCTTAAACCCGATGCCACGCAAGACCAAATTGCCCAACTATGTTACGAGGCACGCACCTACAAATTTGCCTCAGTGTGTATCAACCCCGCCCATGTCAAACTGGCCGCTCAACTCCTCAAGGATTCTGGCGTGCCCGTCTGTACTGTTGTGGGGTTTCCCCTGGGAGCTACCCCAGCTACGGTTAAAGCGTTTGAGACCCAGCAGGCCATCCGTGATGGGGCCAGCGAAATAGATATGGTCATCAACATCGGGGCGTTAAAATCCCAGGCATATAAGACCGTTTATGAAGATATAGCTACCGTCGTTCGTACCGCCCACGCCGCCAACGTCCTGCTCAAAGTGATTATCGAAACGGCCTTGCTCACCGATGAAGAAAAAGTGATCGCCTGCCAGTTATCGAAAACGGCTGGGGCCGATTTTGTTAAAACCTCTACCGGGTTTGGCCCCGGTGGGGCCACCGTTGAAGATGTAGCTCTCATGCGCCGTATTGTAGGGGTCGAATTAGGTGTCAAAGCCTCCGGTGGCGTACGCAATCTGGCTGACGCCCAGGCGATGATCGCCGCTGGGGCCAACCGCCTGGGAGCCAGTGCCGGGGTTAAAATTATGAAAGAGGCTTCTCTATGATGAATGTATGTCCTAACTGTTCTGTCGGTCGTTTAGAAGAAACTTTGGTTTCGTATATGGCCGATATTGATGGGTATCAGGTGATGATACCTTATGTGCCGGCGCGGGTTTGTGATGTTTGCGGCCGCATCGAATACGATTCCGATTATGTCCATTTGCTCGATAATCTAGCCAGCCAGCCCATCATCACCCCCGGCAAACGCCCCCCTGTCGTGCGTCCGTATTCCCGACCTGCGGTTAATCCGCAGCCGTAGTTTTGTGTCAGTCGTGATATAACTAATAACCAACCCACCATGAGCGTAGAACTTCGTAGTTACGTTTTTCTTGATAGTTTACAATCGCAACACGCTGCCTTTTTAGGCACAGTGGCGCGAGGCTTCCTGCCCTTACCTGGAGATGCTTCTCTCTGGATTGAAATTTCCCCCGGTATTGAGATCAACCGGATTACCGATGTGGCTCTTAAGGCCACCGGGGTTCGGCCAGGGATGCAAATCGTGGAACGGCTTTATGGGCTGCTAGAGGTGCATTCTTCCAGCCAGGCAGAGACGCGAGCCGCTGGGGCTGCCATTTTAGAGGCTCTGGGGCTGCATGAGGAAGATCGGCTTAAACCCCGCGTCATCTCCAGCCAGATTATTCGCAACATTGATCCCCATCAAACCCAGTTGATTAACCGGATGCGGCATGGACACATGATCCTGGCGGGACAAACGCTGTATGTGATGGAAGTGCAGCCCGCCGCCTACGCGGCCCTGGCGGCCAATGAAGCGGAGAAAGCGGCCGCGCTTAACATTCTCGAAGTACAGGCATATGGCAGCTTTGGCCGGGTCTACCTGGGGGGTGATGAGCGAGATATTATGGCCGGGTACCAGGCCGCCATCAACGCTATTGAAACCGTTAGCGGCCGCAGTCCAGAAAGCGGCCGTAATGAATAATTAATAGATGAATGGGTGATTGGTTAATGAGGGAAATTCGCAGAATCCCCCAACTCGAAAATCGAAACTAGGAACTCGAAACTTGTTTTCGTAGGAGGAAATAATGACAGATGCTCTTGGTATGATTGAAACCCGTGGCTTCGCCGCCATGGTCGAAGCCTCAGATGCGATGGTCAAAGCGGCTAAAGTTGAACTGGTCGGTTACGAAAAAATAGGGGGTGGCTATGTGACAGCTATTGTCCGTGGCGATGTAGCTGCGGTAAAAGCGGCTCTGGAAGCCGGCGCCCGCGGGGCCGAAAAAGTCGGTGAAGTGGTTTCCATCCATGTCATCCCGCGGCCGCACGTCAACGTGGACCAGGTACTCCCCTTGGGTCGCCAGGGAGAAGGCGGAGAGTAGGGCAATAAACAGTGAGCAGTTATGCTCTAACTCAAAACTCATCATGATCCTCGGTAAAGTCATTGGCACACTTGTGGCCTCACAAAAAGAAGAAAGCTTGAATGGGCTAAAATTCCTCATTGTGCGCCGGGTAACGGTAGACAATGAAGAAACCAGCGGCTATATCGTCGCCGTAGATGCTGTGGGGGCTGGCGTCGGCGAAATGGTCATGGTCGCCAGCGGTAGTTCCGCTCGCCTGACCCGACTCACCGATAAACGCCCTTGTGATGCCGTCATCATGGCGATTGTAGATACGTGGGAACTGGATGGAGTGGAAAAGTATCGTAAAGATTGACGATCCAATCTAAAGTCGTAAATCTTCAATCGTAAATCTATGGATGATCAACATATCCAAACCATCATCAGCCGGGTGATGCGAGAAATAGGGCAGGGAGTAGCCCCGACGGTCGCGGCCGCCCCCCTACCATCCCGTTCTGCCCCCTTACCAGAACCCCCAGCCGGGCAGTCAGGCTTGTTTGACACCCTGGATGAAGCGGTCGCGGCCGCTACCCACGCCTTTCGCCGGTTACAGAAACTCCCCCTCACCATCCGGCAAGATATGGTGGCCCAAATGCGCCAGGCTGGACGAGAAAACGCCACCTTGTTAGCCGAATTGGCTCATAGTGAAACCGGCATGGGGCGGGTTGAAGACAAAATCATCAAAAATATTCTTAATGCCAGCAAAACCCAGGGGCCAGAAACCCTTACTACCCAGGCTTGGAGCGGAGATGATGGCCTGACCATTGTCGAATACGCCCCTTACGGGATTATTGGTGCGTTGACTCCCAGTACCAACCCCACCAGCACCGTTATCTGCAATGCCATCGCCATGGTCTCAGCGGGCAATGCGGTCGTCTTTAACGCCCATCCCAGCTCTAAAAACAGCTCCAACCGGACGGTGCAAATCCTTAACCAGGCGATACAACGAGCTGGGGGGCCGCCCAATTTGCTCACCGCCGTCCGCGAGCCAACGTTGGAGACGGCTACCGCCCTTATGCACCATAAAGGGGTACGGCTGTTAGCGGTGACTGGGGGAACACCGGTTGTGCGGGCGGCTATGCAGAGTGGCAAACGGGCCATTTGTGCCGGGCCAGGTAACCCCCCTGTCGTTGTAGATGAAACCGCTGATCTGGCCCAGGCGGGACGAGACATTGTCGTCGGCGGCTCCTTTGATAACAATATTGTTTGCACTACCGAGAAAGAGACCTTTGCCGTAGACAGCATCGCTGAGGAGTTGATGCAGGTGATGACCCGGCACGGAGCCGTCAAAATCAACAACTGGCAGTTTGAGCGGTTGTGGCGGGCGGTAACGGTGAAAGATCGCGGCCGCGGCCAACCCGCCGATATGAATAAACAGTTTGTTGGCAAAAACGCGGCCATCCTGCTCCAAGAAATTGGGATTACCGCCGGCCCGGAAGTGCGCCAGATCGTTGTTGAAGTTGAACGAGACCATCCCGTTGTCTGGTCAGAACAGATGATGCCTATTATGCCAGTAGTGCGAGTTGCCAACGCCAACGAAGGGATTGATTTGGCCGTCGCCGCCGAGCATGGGTTTCGTCACACAGCGGTTATGCACTCTAAAAATTTAGATAATCTTAGCCGTATGGCGCGAGAAATAGATTGTAGTATCTTTGTAAAGAACGGCCCCAACCTGGCTGGGGTGGGGTATGGAGGGGAAGGACATTGCTCCTTTACCATTGCCAGCCCTACCGGTGAAGGGTTGACCGGGCCGATTAGTTTCAGCCGCTTACGTCGCTGTACCCTGGTAGATTCCTTCCGTATCGTCTAACCCTTAACCATTAGCGCAACTGTAAAAGAGTGGCGGTCAGCGGGTAAGAAAGCTATGACATTAAGCCAATTTGGGCGCAACCTTGTGCATATGGATATTTTCACCGATGCCTATAGGGTAACGGGACGCGCAGCCGTGGGCGCCGGTGGGATTCATGCGGAAATCAGCAACCCGAACTCCAACTTTTTAGATTTACAAGATGCGTATATTTCGCGCATTCATGAGCCGGGGAGCATTATCGCCAGTTACAATATGGCCGCTTTTCGCAAAGATAATATCAACTTTATTGTCATGGTTGACCGGCGGGAAGGGGTTCCTGTGGGGACTCAGCATGGCCGGTCTATTTTCACCCGCGGCCGCCCTGTTCCGGCTTATCTCACTGTACCTTCCTTTGAAATTAAGGGAGAGCTAATTTACGAAGGTAAACCTTCCCCCAATGCTATTTTAACCCAGGCTTTAGGACGTTTTTTGTTGGTTTTTACCGCAACTGCTTCCGCTTCTTTACACCCAGAAATTAGTTACAGTGGCGATTTGATTTTAGTCCACAAAGAGCGCATTGGTATTTTGTGCCTGGAAAAGCCTCGATAAATAATCATGGGGCAGAAAGTCGTAAACCTGGAACAAGAGGCCATTTTGCTCCAGGTAACTATGCCTTGAAGGATGTTGTACAATGATTTAGCCTGGCAGTAACATAGGCTACTGGCAATTATGGGAGGCTGACATTGGCAAACATCTTGGTAATTGATGATGACGCCCAGTTGTTACAGATGGTAGGGCTAATGCTTAAGCGTGGGGGGCACAGCGCAACCCTGATCAACAACCCGTTTGAGGGGTTAGAGAAGCTTAAAGAAGTCAAGCCAGATGTACTTATCTTGGATGTGATGATGCCTGGTATGAGCGGGCATGATTTCACGCGCCAGGTGCGGGATCAAGAGGACCTGGCTTATTTGCCCATCTTAATCTTGACGGCGCGAGCGCAAGAAGTTGACCGGGTAACGGCTCTGAAAAGTGGGGCCGATGATTATATGAGTAAGCCGGTTACAACCCATGAGTTGATGGAGCGGATTGATCATTTGCTTTCCAGTAAACAGCCAGTGGTTAAACCGGGACGAGAAGGCATTATTCTATCAATTTTTTCAATGCGGGGGGGGGTGGGGCGCACGACGCTGGCGGTTAATCTGGCCATGGCTCTGCGCCGTCTCACCCGTGAGGAAGTGAGTCTGGTAGATTTTTCCCCTTCTGGGGGGCAGGCAGCTATGCACCTGCGTGTCCAACCAAAAGTAAGCTGGGATGATCTGGCGGCCGCAGATCAACTTGATCACACGTTGTTAAAAGATCATCTGCTGCTGCATCAATCTGGGTTAAAACTGTTGGCAGCTCCACAACTTCCCCAATTGGCTAACAAACCATCCAGTGAATTTGTCACCACTGTACTTAAACTGTTCCGGGAACGGGTGGCGTTTACCATCTTAGATTTGCCCCCTATGATCAACCCGGCAGTACGGGCTAGCCTGATGGCCTCAGATATTGTGCTGCATATTGTAACGCCTGAAGTGGTTTCGGTGCAGGTGGAAGTTCAAGCCACCCGTGCCCTGATTCGCTTTGGTCTCAATTTACAGCAGAAGATTCATGTGCTAAACCAGATTACTCCAGAGGTGCAGCTGCCTGCGGCCGCGGTCGAAAAAGGGTTAGGGACGCGGCTGCCGTTCCAATTTGGCTTTGATGAGCATCAATCCCGTGCCCTGGCTCAAGGGGTTCCATTAACTATTACCACGACCCAATCGCCCATTCCCTCAGTTTCTTTACAAATGGCTGAAGCTATTTGGCAAAAAATCGTGAAAAATTAAAAAGGAACGGCGAAGGGTTCACCTGATGTCATTTAAGATGATTGTTGATCCGCAGTTGCAACCGGCTTTGGCCTTGCTTGAATTTGCCAGCATTGCTTTAGGGATTCAGGCTGGGGATGCCATGGTAAAAGCGTCCCCGGTGCGCCAGATTCTTTCTGGGACGGTGCATCCAGGGCGGTATCTGGTGCTGGTAACGGGGGATGTGGCTTCGGTGGAAGAGGCGGTGAAGGCGGGGCAGGCCATAAATCCCCAGGCACTCACAGACAGCTTGTTTTTACCTCAGGTGCATATGGATGTGGTAGCGGCATTGACCGGAACGCGGCCGCACCCCTCTGGTGAAGCTGTAGGGGTCATTGAAACAAGTACGGTCGCGGCCGCGGTTCAGGCTGCTGATGCCGGGGTGAAGGGGGCTGAGGTCAGACTGTGGCAGCTTCGTCTGGCGGATGGCCTGGGGGGCAAAGGGGTGGTACTGTTTACTGGTCAGGTAGCGGATGTGGAAGCGGCGGTCCAAATTGGCAGCGGCCGCGTACCTCATCAACTTCTCCACACCGTCATCATTCCCCAACTGCACGTTGAAATGCAAACCAACCTGACCGGCAGCGGCCGCTTTGGGGAAGCTCTAAACTGGACTGTTTACTGACCCGGACAAGACAGAAAAAATTTATCCATAGATGTCACAGATGAACACAGATTTTTAAACCATCGGTGAAAAGTTATGTCATCTGAGGATCACCGTTTGTTTTCTATATAATTGATTCGTAAGGTAATAATGCAATTAGCCAGAGTCCTTGGTACGGTAGTTGCCACACAAAAAGTTGATGGACTGACTGGGATTAAATTCCTGGTAGTGCAGCCATTGAGCCGAAGCCAGACCCCAACCGGCGAACCAGTCGTTGCGGCCGATGCCACCGCCCAGGCCGGGCCAGGCGAATTGGTGTTTATCGTCGGCAGCCGGGAAGCAGCCCAGGCGATGCCGGTGAAATTTGTGCCGATTGATCATGCCATTGTGGGCATTGTGGACGCCGTTGGGGAGTGAATCCATGTATATTGGACGAGTATCCGGTACAGTAGTGGCAACCATTAAAGATGAGGCGTTTCGCGGCCGCAAACTACTCCTGGTAGATCATCTCGATTTAGATGAGCAGCCCACCGGGGCGTATGATATTTGTGTAGATACTGTACAGGCCGGGGTAGGCGACCGGGTGCTGGTGTTGGATGAAGGTAACGGGGCGCGGCAGGTGCTTCGTCTGGCTGAAGCCCCTATCCGGGCAGTCATTGTTGGCATCGTAGATGAACTGGATAAACAATAATTAATGGGTGAATTGCTGAATGGGTGAATAGTTAAGGAACAATTCCTCGTTCATCGTTTATCACCCTTCATTTTGGAGAAAAAATGGCTCAATACCCTGGTCCTGATACGATTCACCGGTTCCAACTGGATAATGGGTTGACCCTGCTGGTATATGAAAATTTTGCGGCCGCGACCGTGATTGTAGATGGTACCCTCTGCACTGGCGCGCTGGCCGAACATCCAGATAAAGCTGGCTTAGCTAGTTTTACCGCCAATATGCTTATGCGGGGCAGCCAAAAGCGAGATTTTAGCGAAATCTATGAAGCCCTGGAATCAGTTGGTGCAGGTTTGAACTTTAGTGGTAACCGCCACCTCACCGATTTCTCCGGCGGTGGCCTGGCCGAAGATTTAGACCTGGTACTCACCCTGGCGGCTGAATCCTTAACCCAACCCACTTTCCCCATTGAGCATGTGGAGCAAGTGCGTGGGGAAACGATGACCGGTCTGCACATGCGGGCAAACGATACCCGGCAGATGGCCGTCCTTAAATTTCAAGAGACCCTTTATAAAGGTCATCCTTACGGTCGCAGCGTTGAAGGGTATCTGGAGACGGTTGAGCAAATTAGCCGGGACGACCTGGCCCAATTTCATACCGAAACGTATGGGCCAGCGGGGATGTTGGTGATTATTGTGGGGGCAGTGAAGGCTGAGGATGCCCTGGCCAAAGTTGAGGCGACTTTTGGTAGCTGGCGCAACCCGGCTCAGAAAACGATGCCCTCGCTGCCGGGGGTGATGCGGCCGCAAACCTTTAACCGCCTGCACGTCCCCATGAAAGACAAAACCCAATCAGATATTATAATGGGGTGGCCCGGCCCCTTACGCGCTGCGCCGGATTATCTGGCGGCCAGCCTGGCCAACACCGTTTTGGGCGTTTTTGGCATGATGGGACGGTTAGGGCAGCGGGTGCGTGAAGAACAGGGGTTGGCCTATTATGCCAGCAGCACCATGGGCGGTGGCTTCGGTCCATCCCCCTGGTACGTCAGCACTGGTGTGGCCCCAGAAAAAGTGGAACAAGCTATTGAGAGCATCCGCCATGAAGTGCGGTTGATGTGTGAGGAGTTGGTGCCTGAAGAGGAACTGGCCGACTGCAAAGCGTTCCGTACTGGCTCTTTGCCCGTTGGTTTGGAGACGAATACCGGCCTGGCCGATATTATCAGCAGCATCGCTTTGCATGATCTGGGGTGGGATTACTTGTCTCGGTATCCCGATCTGATCAATCATTTGACGGCTGAGGAGGTGCGTGCGGCCGCGCAAAATTATCTTGATCCTGATAAAGTTGTTATTACGGTGGCTGGCCCGTGACCCTATGGTAGCTACAGGGATAGACATGATTGAACTTGAACGGGTGGAGCGTGGGATTGCCCGGCATGGGCAGCGGTTTCTGGACCGGTTCTTCACCCCCCAGGAACAGGCCCACTGCCAGGGGCGTATCCCCAGCCTGGCTGGCCGCTTTGCTGTGAAAGAAGCGGTGAGCAAAGCCCTGGGCACGGGTATTGGCGATATGAACTGGACAGATATTGAAGTGGTTTGTGATGAGCGGGGCAAACCCGAATTGCTGCTGCACAACAACGCCCAACAGATCGCGGCCGCGCAAGGGCTGCACCATTGGGCTATTAGCCTCAGCCATACCCAAACCCACGCCATCGCCATCGCCATCGCCCTTCATAATTCATCCTTCATAATTCAGGAGTCCCATGCCCAATTACAAAGCCGATGATGGCACCCTCATTAATTACGAAACGTTTGCGGAACCAACGAGCCGGGACCATTTGCTCCTGCTGCCTGGCCTCATGGGCTCCATCAGCAGCCAATGGCGTCACTTCATTCCCAGCCTGACCCCCCAATATCGAGTGATCTTGGTAGATTTGCGTGGGCATGGGCATTCGGAAAACAAGGCGGCCGATCTGACTCCGGAGCGGATGATGCAGGATATAGCCGGATTGTTAGATTCCTTGCATGTGGATCATTACCATGTGGCCGGGTACAGTTTGGGGGGCTATCTGGGCCTGATGCTCCACCTGAACCAACCGCGCCGGGCGCAGACGGTTCTCATGCACGCGACTAAATTTTATTGGAATGAGGAATCGGTCAAAAAGATGGCTCAGCAGTTAGACCCGGACAGCCTGAGTGAAAAAGTGCCGCAATACGCCAACCAATTGGCGCAGGAGCATGGCAGCCGCTGGCGCAAATTGGTACGTCAGGCGGCCGAGCTGGTCCATCGTACCTGGAAGGATGGCCTGACGGATGGGATGGTGAAACAGACCCCTGGCCCTGTTTTAGTGAGTGTGGGTGATCGAGATGAGCTAGTCCAAATTCCTGAAGCAATGCGCCTGAGCCGTATCATCCCCCATGGGGAGCTGATTGTACTGCCAGGAGTTAAGCACCCGTTCAAATCTATTCGGGCTGTGCCTTTGATTCCGATGATGCAGGCGTTTCACCGCACCCCAGATAAGAGATAGTGAATAGTGAGCAAATCTGTCAGCCAATCGCCGAACAATGACCCAACGAACCCTGCTGGCCGTGATGGCCCACCCCGATGATGAATCTTTTGGCCCTGGGGGAACCCTGGCTAAATATGCCGCCGAAGGGGTAGCCTTGCATGTGGCAATTGCTACGGATGGGGCGGCTGGCTCTATGGAAAAGGGGCATGAGGTGGCGCGGGAGCAGTTGGCGGCGGTGCGGACCGAGGAGTTAGCGGCCGCAGTCACCGTCCTGGGGGGCACACTCCATCGTCTGGGGTATCGGGATTCGGGGATGACGGGGGACCCGGCCAATGAAGACCCCGCGGCCTGGATTCGAGCCGATGAGGGGGAAGCGGTAGGCAAGGTGGTCAAGCTGATTCGGGAGCTGCGGCCGCAAACCATCATCACCCACGACGAGACAGGCGGCTACTTCCATCCCGATCATATCCAATGTTGGAACATCACCACCAAAGCGTTTCATGCGGCGGGGGATCCGGCGCAATATCCTGAAATAGGGCTGGCTCCCTATCAACCCGAGCGGCTCTATTACACCGCATTTCCCAACCGGTGGGTTAAATTTTTCATTTTGCTGCTGCGCCTGCGGAGACAAGACCCCAGCAAAATGGGGCGAAACCAGGACATAGATTTTACCCGCCTGGGGGTGCCATCGCGTAAAATTCATGCCCGCATCAATTATCAGGCTTATTGGGAGATTAAACGATTAGCCAGTGCCCAACATAAAACCCAGGGGGGTGGGGTAGGGTTTAATCGGTGGATGCCGGTGTGGTTACAAAAATGGCTGTTTGGCTATGAAACATTCATGCGAGCTTTCCCCTCAGTGCCGGATGGCTTCCGGGAGTATGATTTATTTGCCAGATGACAATCTACTCAAGCGGCTGCCATCAAAACAGCCCGCACGGGGGGCGCGCTCAGAAATTTGCGCCGTACCGCCACATCCGCAATCGGCTGGGCCATCTGAAAAAGCATATCGGCCGCAATGGCGAGATGAGCCTGGGCCAGAGCCGGGTCACCGATAATTCCCCCCAGGGCAGCATGAAGCTGCCACAGAAGTACTCGATGACCTGACTCATGGGCCATAAAAATCGCTTGCTGCCATCGTTGTTCCGCTTTCTCTTTTTCCCCTGTCTGCCGGTAATACAGCCCTAAAACGTATAGTCCCCCCACCCACAAACTTGTGACTTGATGCTGGCGAGCTAAATCAATAAGCGTTTGGGCATATTGATGTGCTTCTGCCAGGCGGCCGCAGTCCAGTTCAGCCAGGGCCAGGCTGTATAAGGTTTGCATCTCAACACTGATCTGTTTGATGTTCCGGCTTAACTGTAAAGCCATATGTAAATAGGGTAAGCCCGTTTCTGCCTGACCTGTCTGGCATAAAACATAACCGAAATTGCGATACAGGTCTGCTTTGACCTGGCTAAAAGGGGCGGTCTCTACCAAGGCTAAGGCTTGCTGTTGGTAATGATATGCCTGTTCCTTATCAAACAACATCTGGTATGTTTCGCCTAGATTGTTGAAAATCATGGCGGTTTCTTCTGCGCCAATCTGTTGGGCATAGGTCAGGGCACGGTTGTAAGCGAGGATCGCTTTGTCAAACTGCCCCAAGCCTAAATGGGCGTTGCCTAAAGCGTTGGTTATTCGCATGCGGCCGCGCCAATCAGCCACATAATCAATCAACATCTCCGCCTGTTCTAAATGGTGTAGGGCTTTTGTATATTGCCCCAACTCCTGCCAATAGGCTCCCAGGCGGGCTAAGGCTCTGGCTTTGCCAGAATGAAATTGCTGTTCGGCAGCCAGGTTCAAGGCAGTTTGTAAGGTGGTGTGCGCACGCTCAGAAAGGCCCATGCGGGTACATTGCCAGCCAATGAGCAGTAAAGCTTCGACGGTTTCCTCAGCGGTGCGGGTTTCACGGTAATATTGGTCATAACCAGCCAAAGCGGCCGCTGGTTCGCCAACGATGGCCAACAGGCGGCCGCGTCTGGCTATTGCCTGCAACCTTAGTGACCGAACGGTTTCCTCGGCGGCATCAGGGCTGGTTTGGAGCAAAAGCTGTGAATACAATTCAATGGCGGGCCAATAATTTTGATCTTGTTCAGCCTTTTCCGCATCTTGCCAAACAGTATAAATAAGCAAGTCAGACATTCCTGTTTCCCTTAAATAGGTTAGTGTGCCTATCATACCACGCGGCTAAATTCTAAACCTGTGTTTGCTTCATTCTCTCTGCCAACCGATAATACAGGATGATGGATGACGGAAGGCACAGTGCTGCTGTTGATCGCCCTTCCGTCTCAGGTCTTCCAGTTTCTGTCTTTGTCTATACTCAACTTCGTGAGGTTTCCTGTGACTGTTTTTAATCGTGTGCTGCGCTTTTTTCTTTTTTTTGTTGGTTTGTTGGCTGGGCTGGTCGTAACGATTGCTCTGCTTTTCACCCGGCGATTGGTGCAGCCACCTCGCGAGCGGCTGTGGGCCTCACCAGCTGATTTGGGCATGGATTATGAACCGGTGCAGTTTCCCGCCCGGGGCGGGATTCGGTTGGCGGGATGGTTTATCCCGGGGGCCGGGGATACCCGTTCCCCCCGGCCAACGGTGGTGCTGGTACATGGCTATCCCTGGAACCGCCTGGGGCTGGCTGCGGATGATCCAATTTCTCGTTTAGAAGGAAGTTCGCCGGTTAATTTGTTGCGGCTGGCTCTGGCCATGCACAAAGCAGGCTACCATTGTCTGATGTTTGATTTACGGAATCATGGCGAGAGCGCGGCCGCACCCCCAGTTACCGTGGGAGTACGAGAGGCGGATGATCTGTTGGGGGCGGTGGCCTATGTACGCGGCCGCGCTGATGTTGATAAAAATCGGATTGGCACCATAGGCTTTTCCATGGGGGCCAACAGCATCCTTTACGCTTTGCCCCATACCGGACAGATTAAAGCAGCCATCGCCGTTCAGCCCACCAGTGTAGATGTGTTTACCCGCGGGTATGGGTGGCATTTGCTTGGTCCGTTGAGCAAGCTGGTTTTACCTCTGGTGCAGCTATTTTATCAACGGGCAGGGGGACTGCCGTTTAACCAGATCAAACCACTGTATGCGGCCGCACGCGCCGGTATGACCCCCATTCTTTATGTCCAGGGAACGGGGGATAAATGGGGCAGCGTAGATGATGTGCTAGACATGGTTGCTGTCACTCCCAATGCCGTAGATGCGCTCATTGTAGAGACTGAACACCGGTTCCATGGCTATCAATACATCATCAATCGCCCCGAAATTGTCCTTTCCTTTTTTCAAGATTATTTGTAGAGGTAGCTTCGCAGAATTCTAGGATTGTAGGGCAAGAAAGAATCTTGCCCTACAAGTAAGAAAGTTGTGCTACATGGCCTACCGCTGCTTGTGGCGAAGATAGTTGTAGAGCTTATTTTTGCGCCAACCGCTCCAACACCAACACCAGGATCACCCCGGCTAACGCCAGCCCAACCGCTATCATCAACTCGGTAGTTCCCCCATTGGGTAAAATATTTTGCTGCTCTGTAACAATGCGATGTCCGTCTGAAGATAAAACAAAATTACCGGCGCTGTCTTGCAGCCAGGCGATGTCCAATTTCCAGGGCCATATTTTACGCAAACTTCCAGCCATTAGACCGATGAGAACAGCTACTGTGCCATCATGGTGTTTCTTAAACAGCCAGCCGAGTACCTGGGCAAAACTGATTAACCCGATCACCGCTCCAATGCCTACCAGAATAATCGTCAAGAAATCTCGATCATTGACTGCGCTGAGTACGTATTGATATTTGCCCAGCAAAACCAGGATAAAGGCCCCAGAGATACCTGGTAAAATCATGGCGCAGATGGCAATAGCCCCACTGAGAATGAGAAACCACCATGTGTTAGGCGTTTGCACGGGTACGGCACCCACCAGAATAAATGCACCTACGGCTCCAACCAAAGCAAATCCCCCCAACATTGGTGTCCACTGGTTAATCCGCTTGCTAACGGCAATGATAGATGCCAATACCAGGCCAAAAAAGAAACTCCAAAGATAAACAGGTTGATTTTCTAGCAGCCACTCCAGGCCGCGAGCCAGGGTGAAGATAGCCAGCAGGATGCCTGATCCCAAGGCCAGTAAGAATGGCCAATTCACAATTTGCAACAGTTCTTTAAGGCGAAAACGTAAGGCTGCCTGGATAAATGCTGGTTGACCAACGGTGCGAATAGAATCAATTAGCTCTTCGTAAATGCCCAGGATAAAAGCCATTGTGCCGCCAGATACACCGGGTACGATGTCGGCGGAACCCATGCAGGCACCTTTGAGGGTGATGATAAGGTAATCTTTCAATGTGCGCCTGGCCCGGTTGTTGTTGGGGGCTGCGGCCGCGTCCGATTTTGTTGACATAAAAACTCCTTAACAGGATTGAAGACTGAGGATTGAGTGGCCTGAAACAGCCACAAAGTTAAGGATTATAACAAAATGCAGCCAGGAGTTGAAATCATCGTTGCAAGCAAATTCCCCCTGGTCGTCAGTCGGAAATAACCATGTTAAAATAGCTTTATGTTTCGGTGCGGTTATGTTGATTTACTGACAACGGGCATAAACTGATCCTTTCACCAGAGGTAGCACGGTTAGAAACCGAGCGTAGCCAATATCAGCAATTCTCAATTTGCCTTGAAATGGACGTAGGGGCGGGACAGGTGGCCCAGAGTTTTGGTCAAACGAGAACATTCAGTTCCCACCTGTCTCGCCCTGATTTGGCCGCAATGGGGGTACAAAAAGGGGCGAGACAGGCGGGAATAAGGTTAAACCGCTTGACCCAGATGGTTACCCGCCTGTCCCACCCCTACCACAGGATTCAAATTGAGAATTACTGAGCCAATATAAACAAGAGGCCCCATTATGGATGAACGATTACAACAAGCAATTGATGCTATTCGCACAAATGACAAAGCAAAGGCCCAGCAGTTGCTCGCCCAGTTCCTCAAAAGTAATCCCAATCATCCCCAGGGCTGGTTTTTGTTGAGTCAGGTTGTGGCTGATAAAAAGCAGCAGGTGGCCTTCTTGAATAAGACCTTGACCCTTGATCCAGAGCATCGTCAGGCGCGGCAAAAGCTGGCGGCTTTAGGTGAGGCAGCCCCAGAGTTGCCCCCGGCAGATGACGGACCTGTCGCTACTCAATCAAGCCAGCCTGTTTCTCAAGGGGTGGTAGATTTTGCCGAACAAGCGGAAGCCCGAACTATCCCCCCCTGGATGGCCGGGCAAGTGACCCATGAGGTAGAAGACGCGGCCGCAGACGAATTTCCTAGCCAGATCAGCCAGACCTCCCCCTCCCATCACGCAGACATTCCTGATTGGTTACAAGAGTCCCCTGAAGAGGATGAAACGCCAGAAGAACTTCTCTCTGAAAAGGCTGATGAGGCTGTGGCTGCAACCGCGCCTGCTCTAACGAAACCAGCGGAAAAGGCGGCTACGACCAGTAAAGTGGCAAAACCAGTCACTGTGGATAAAGGTATGGAGTCTTTACCCTGGTCTTTTTATCTCTTACTTCTGTTTGCTTTGATCATTGTTATCGCCATTCTTTACCAGGTAGTTTCTTTGTTTTAGCCGGTGTGGCCGGGCAATTACGATTACGAAACTGATCATGATGGTGATGGGGATAGTAAAGATTCTTTGTAACTATTCACCGCAAAGAACAAAGTGAATAAAGAACTTGAGTGATTTTTGGCGATTTTGGAATCTTTGCGGTTCTATTCTTGACCGCCTGAACAGTTACGATTTTTTAACGTGGAAGAGTATGCTCAACTCGTCATAAAAGAAGCAGTTGCGGCCGCTAAAGCCGGGCAGCGGGAGCGTGGCTGTGAGCTGCTGCTGGATCTGGTTGAAACAGATGCCAACAATGAATTAGCCTGGCTCTGGTTAAGTAATCTTTTACCTACTCTGGATGAGCAACTTTTCGCCTTAGAAACGGCCCTCAACCTAAACCCCCAAAATCATAAAGCAAGACAACGATTGACCCAGATGCAGGCCAGGCAGCAGGCTATGCAGACGGAGCGACATGCTCTGCATCAACAGCAGTTGTCACAAATACAACAACTGCTGGCAGATAAGGTGATTCCCCAGGCCCGTGAGCAACTGCTACAACTCATTGCTGAGGATGAAAAAAATGAGACTGCCTGGTGGCTCTTAAGCCAGGTGGTTGAAGATGTAGACGATCAGATTATCGCCCTGGAAAATTTGTTGACCCTGAACCCTAACCATACCCAGGCGCAAACCTTGTTGGTGGAGAAACAGAAATTACAAAAAGAGGTAATGGCATTAGGGTTTTATTATGAGGGGAGGAAAAGCTGGGAACTGGCAGCGGATGTGTATGCACGTGCGGCCGCAACCAGTTCTGATCCAGCCTTACGCCGTGAAGCAACCTTCCGTCAAAAAGCCGCCGAGCTAGAAATAACTCATCCGGGCATTCTTACCAACCGCTCTACCTTAACCTGGCTGCGACTGGCGGCCGGCCCCCCGCTGCTGTATGGTTTGTTGGTTTTTGTCCATACGGGGTTGCGGCCGCTAAACACCCCTATTTCCACTTGCTTCGGCTTTCTTTTTATCTTGCTCGGCTCAGCCAGCCTGGTAGGCATATACAATACCCCTCTGCACCCATTCTGGAAACAACTATTTGGCCCGGTTGGGTTAAATCGCCCGTATGCCCGGTTTGCCCTATGGGCGGTTGGCCTGTTCTGTACCATCATCCCATTTACCCATTTGTTGATCATCTCAATAATACGGTTTAATGAGTTTGTTCTACCTTAACCATCTATCAGAGAGCAAACGTAGGCATCCAAATCCATACCGATGTGTGAATCGGCGTACCCCAAAACCAACTTCCCATGTTTATTCCCTTAAGTGACAAGGAACCCAACCGTTACAGTGGTTTTTCTAGTGTCACATTGGTCTTAATTGGTCTCAATGTGCTGATATATGCTTATGAAGAGGCGTTAGCAGTTAGCGCACCGGAAAATTTGTATTTCTTGTTCTATTTTTTTGGTGTTGTCCCTAAATGGATCTGGGCACAGCAGGGGTTAGGGGCGGTGTCAGCCATTACCGTTGCATTTCTTCATGGCGGCATGGCCCATTTGTTAGGGAATATGCTTTTTCTGTGGGCTTTTGGAAGGCGGGTAGAGGATGCCTGCGGCCGCTGGCGGTTCCTCTGTTTTTATCTCTTGTGCAGCGTTACAGCCACCCTGGCCCATGTTATCATTCACAGCCAGGGTGAACTGCCCGGTATTGGGGCCAGCGGGGCCGTATCTGGGGTCATGGCCGCCTATTTAATTCTCTACCCCTGGGGACGTATCAATACCATCTTCTTTCCCTTACCCATTCGCTTCTCAGTTCGCGCTTTTTGGCTGCTGATCTATTTCTTAATCATCAGCAATGTTATACCCGCCTTGCAGGTTCTCTTTTCCCAGGCCGATTTTCAGGTGGCTTATTGGGCCCATCTGGGGGGGCTAATAGGAGGAACCTCCATTTTTCTTTTTATGCGCCCAGAAGCCATCTATCGCTTTTGGCGGCAAGATTCTGTTTAATCTCTCCCCTTCAACGCCATCCTCTTGCCTTGAGGACAGCTTCCAGCCAACCGGCCCCGACACTATCCAATTCAGGTAAGGGCGGGGGTACCGTATAATCTAGCAGCCGCTCATAATGCACCAGTTCAAAACAGCCATTAACCGCTGCCTGTAAATCAAGGGGCACATCCGGGTCTGGGTGGAGCAAGGGGACAGGCAAAACGGGTAGTCTTTCATGCAATCCAATCGCCCATATGGACGTAACAAAGCGGCGATTTTCCCGATTTAAGAAGACAAAATAGGCCGCCGGGGGCAGATCGGAAGAGATAACGGGCCGCATTCCTCGCCGGAGTAAATCTATTTCTAGCAAATGGGTTGAGGTAGCCAAAATTTGCTGGCGGCGTTCCTGGTACTCTTCGTAACCCCGCCCCACTTTATTCGCTGGCGATAATATCTCTATAACTGTTACCAACCGCCGTTGGGCCACATCCCGGATTTCAATGGTAAGCTGGGGGATAGTTTCCATTTCCATCAGTTCTAATGAGGGTGGGGTGGTGGGTTCGGCTAACGCGAAAGGTGCGACTGGTTCATATACTGTTTTGGTTTGAAGTAAATGGACATCTGGATAAATGGTTATGTCTCCAGATTTTCCACTCATGTTAACCGTTTGCCCGATTACATAACGCTTTCCGAGCAGAGCGACATATTTGGGCTGTAAGTGGGGCAATAATTGACCGCGAATTGTATGAGCCAGGGTAGAGTGAAACTCTTGCCAGAGATCACCTTCGAGATAGGGGTCCATGCCAGGGAAAGGGGAAGCCATATCTTGCTCCTTAAGGCGGTTGTTATTTCTGTGGCTGATTATAACACAGTGGGCAAACGGTTAGCAGATGTAGGGCAAAGGGGATTGTTTGGGTTATGATCTGGGACATGAAACGATTTAGCCCAATATCCCTCATTTTGCTGCTCTATTTGGTGGTGGGAAGTTTGTACGCGATCTTAACCCCTGCCTGGCAAGCCCCTGATGAGCCAGCCCATTACAATTTTGTGCGCCAGTTGGCGGCGGGAACGTTTCCCGTTATTGAACCTTCTGATTATGATCAACTGTTCCAGGGGGAAGCGATTTCGGCCCGGTTTGATCCGGTGTATGAGGTGCCAGATCGCTATTTTTCTTATGAAGATTGGCAGCCGCCTCTGTATTATGCTTTGCTGGTGCCGGTTTATTGGCTGTTTGCCGGGGCGTTGATTCCGCTGCGGTTGGCTTCTCTTCTCCTGGGGGTGGGGACGATATGGCTGACGTATCGGGTGGCTGGGTTGGTGTTGGAGCGTGAGGAGTGGGCGTTGGTCGCGGCCGCGTTCGTCGCTTTTCTCCCCCAACATATCGCCATCCTGGCCGCGATTAACAATGACGCCCTGGCCGGGCTGCTGATTGCCGCCATCCTGTTTAAACTGGTAGGGCAGTGGGGAGAATTAGACGAAACGGGGAAACAAGGGGACAGGTTTTGGTCAGGTGTAGGGGGATTGTTAGGGCTGGGGCTGCTGACAAAGGGATCAGTCTACATTATGGCCCCGGTGATTGGGCTGGTGCTTTTACGTCATTATGGGATGCAGCGGCCGCAATTTTGGCGAGCTGGACTGCTGGTAGGGGGTGCGGCCGCGCTCATCGCCTCCCCCTGGTGGCTGCGAAATAGCCTGGTTTACGGGGGGCTGGACATCATCGCCTGGCAGGCACACGGAGAACTGGTTGTGGGGCAACCCCGCACCAGTGAATGGCTGGCTGAGTTCGGGGTGATGGAGACCATGCGGCGGTTTGCGGTGACAACGTTTCGCAGCTTTTGGGGGCAGTTTGGCTGGATGGGGGTAGTGATGCCGACCTGGGTGTACCAAACCTTGCTCTTGTTTACATTGGTGGTGATGGGGGGATGGGCTGCGGCCGCCTACTCATCCACCCATCAGGCCAGTAAACGATTCATCCTTCATCCTTCATCCTTCATCCTTTTACTCACCTTGCTTTTTACCCTACTCCTCTACCTGGGGTACAATCTCACCTACGTTCAGCATCAGGGGCGGTACCTCTTTCCAGCCCTCATCCCTATTGCTTGTGGGGCAGCCGTTGGGCTGGGCACTGTGTGGGATAAAATGACGAACCAATGGGGGCAAAAGATACCTTATTTACTCCCCCTGGGTTTAACTCTGGCCCTGGTGGGGCTTGACTTATTGGCTCTCTTCCGTTTCATTTTGCCCCAATTGCGGGGCTAACTTCATAATTCAGCCTTACTTTTCCTGGAGGAAATGATGCAATCTGTTGGCGTTGAGTGTCAATTCCGTGTAGACGGGCGGGTGATGGTGCGGCGGATACGGCTGGAGGGCCAATGGCGGCCGGTAGAGCAGGGGCGACAGTGGGTTGACCATGAAGGGCGGCATGTTTTGATCATGCAGCCGGGCCAGCCAGCCGAGGAGTTATTGCTGCGTAAAGAGACGATGACCTGGGGGCTGCGGCCGCTGGGTCACGCCCCACAACTTGTCTGAATAACAAAAAGGGCGTCCTATCAGGACGCCCTTTTCATTTATCCATTAGGGTATATAGCCATACACCCCCGTCTTTCACTAATTACGCTTCTTGACGCCGGCGAATAGCATACAGCCCGGCCAGGCCAAGCAGGGTAATCATTGCTGCTACAGGGATCAACAGGCTGTTGTTACTGCCGCCGAACGTTGTCAGACTGACATCGGTTGGGGGTTCAACAATAACCTGAGCGTTATCACCACCAGCGGTGGTGACGCTGGTGCCGGTGATCCAGGCAGTCCAGGTGACAACATTGGTAACAGTGGCATCCATTTGTGCTGATACGGTAAAGAAGGCGCCGGCACCGGGGCCAACCGAAGCCGGGAAGTTGTTGAGCAAGGTACCTAACTGATCATCTACGACAGTGTGATGGGTGAAGGTGACGTTGCCGGTGTTACTCATGGTGTAGCAGTAATAAACCATGCTGCCAAATGGTACCGTGACGCTGCTGGTCGTGGCACAGCTGGTTGGGTCTGTGCCTACCGTTTTGGTAACTACGATGCTGGGGTTCGGGGGTTCTTCACCACAGACGTTCAGGGTGACAGAGGCAATATTGCCAGTATCACCACCGGCTCCGTCAATAGCACAGAACTGCCAATTGCCGGTTGAGGCGGCCCCATTAAAGCCAGCAAAATTGGTCAGACCAGGCTGTCCATCAGGGTCGGGGAAGAAGTCACAAATGCCATTGGCCTGGCAAACTACCTGGGTGCCGGATAAACCAGCCCCTAACTGCTCAGCACTGACAGGGGCCCCGTCCCAAAAATCAACTGGGAAATTTTGGTTAAAGTCACCCGAAGAGCCGAACCCACCACCTCCTGGCCCTGCGACACCAGGCCGGGACATGACAAAGAGTTGACTGGCGGATGGGTTAGTTAGTCGGAAGGATATATCCCCAACCCAGGAATGGTTGGCCGCTACGGTCATAGAGACATAAGTGGTGTTGCCTAGACCACTCACTGCAATGGGGGCACACAGACCAGCCGGGTTGTTGTCAGGAATGGCCCCAACATTGGTAATGGTAAAAGCGGCACATTGACCACCCCCCGCCGGGGCTGATCCAGCGATTATCTGAACCTCACCGATGCGGATGGTTTGTTGGGCCATTACGGCGGCCGTAAAAACAACCACAAAGGCCATAACAAGGGCTACTACTAAAAATCGTTTTTTCATGGTTTCCTCCTAGATTACACTAAAGCAGCATCTCCGATAACTCAAAGCAGGTGGTGTAGCATATTTGATTTACAATGGGTGCCGCTTTGGTTAGCACCTCGTAAACCCCAGAATCTTTCTCTTAAAAGCTATAGTACCATCTCCAACGTGGGAGCTAAATTACCCCTAATTCTTCAATACTACAGGCTAACGAGGGTAGCTACTACCTGATGATACATGCAAGTATAACCTAAAAATGAGAATTGTCTAAGCACTAACTTAAATAATAGATTGGCGGCTGGCGCTTTTTGATCTGACTACTGGTTATTACTGTATTGATTAATACCACTGGTGAAATCAATGTTTGCCAGAGTCTACTAACGGATTGATAAGTGGATTAGGGCAGGGTAGCTAACAGTTGTTGGCTGTGGCGGCGCAGATTTTGGCTGCGGCTGTCATAAAAGGTGGCGCTGGCAGTTAAATATTGCTGCAGGGCTTGCCGGGCGGCCGCGAACTCTCCCGCCTCACCATAAAGCTGCCCCAAATAGTAATACACCATGGCACACAAAGGGGAATATTCCAGGGCGACGCGGCCGCGTACTGTCTCTAACTCTTGCCGGGCTGCGGCCGCATCTCCAGAAAGGTAAAGTAAAACAGCCAGGTTGGTGGTCAAATCACACTGCCGCTCCGGTACGGCTTCACGCCCTAGACGCAACACCGCGATGGCCTGCACCATATCCTGACTCTGCTGGTAGCGCAATGATAACCGCTCATACGCTCGCTGGATGATCGTTTGGACCGCGGCCGCTTCGTAACCATTTTCTGGCTCTGGTATGGTAGCTAAAACCACGGCTACCCCCTGGTCAACATAATCGAGTGCTCCCTGCTCCAGCCAGATATCTATTTGCAGCAGCCGGGCCTCGGTGACGTGAAAATAGTCGTAGAACGAAAATGTGGGGGCTTGTCGGTTGACCACCGTCTGGGCCACGCTGATGGCTCGCTCAAACTGCCCATCCGCTCTAAGGAAATAAGCATATTGCCGTAGATTAAACTGGGATGTTGGGTCACTTCTGACCCCTCGCTCCCATAAAGCCAGATCATTTTGCCAGGCACTGTTGTAACGGATGGTCTGATAGCTCAATGGCAGGCAGAGCAGCCCCGCGAGAAGCAGTACCCATCCTTCATGTCGGGAGTGTGCTTGCTCCTGCCAAAGAGCCAGCAACATTACCAGCCCCGGGATGAGAATGAGGAGAAAACCCAACAGGGGTAAATAAAGATATCGGTCGTGAACGATATGCTCAGGAATGAAATGGCGAAATTGTAAAACCGGGGCCAGAAAGAGGAGAAAGAGGGTCAACCCCAACACGATGGCCCGGTTGTATGGGGGCTGATTCTCCTGCCTTTGGCTAAACAGGTAAAAAAAGAGGCTGGCTAACAGCAGAAGCGCGGCCGCGGGCAGGATAAAGTTCCCCAGGGCCAGATTATCAGGAGTGACGGCGCGGACTGGGTAGGAGGGGCCGAGGCTGAACGGGATGAGGCTCTGGCGCAGGTAAAAGAAGAGCAGATTGGGTTGGGTCAGGATGAGGGAGAGGGTGGAGACGCTCCATCCTTTGGCGGCCGCAAATTGGCCCAGGATGGTGAGGCGCAGGCCAAAGTAAAGGCTGGCCGCGGCCGCGAATGGGCCCGCCACTATACCCGCACTTACCAGACGCGGCCGCAGCTCACCATCACCCAACCCTACAATGGTAATGAAAAGGAGCAAAGGGAAGAGGATGGCACTCTCTTTGGCCAGTAAAGCCAGGATGAATAATATGAGCGCAGCCGCGTACCAGTTCCATCGCTCTGTTTTACCCAAGGCCGCCAGGGCACAGGCATAAGCCCCCAGGGTAAAAAGGGCCATAAGCAGATCCGGCGAGCCAGAAATCCAGGTGACTGATTCGACGTGGACCGGGTGGATGGCAAAGAGCAGGGTGATGGCGGCCGCAACTGCCCGTGATAACCCCAATTGGCGACAAACCAGATAGGCCAACCCCACCACCGCCAGATGCAATCCCAGGTTGCCCAGATGCCACCCCACCGTACTCTCCACCCCCCACAAACGATAATTGCCAATGAGCCAGAGTATGAACAGTGGCCGCCAATAATCACTGCTCACCTCATTCCCCCCTTGCTTGAACGACCAGACATCACGGGTCAGGGCTGCCCAAAAATAAGCCGGATCCCGTACCAGGGGGCTTTGCAAAATCTGCTTGCTGTCATCGTAAACAAAATCACCTGTCAGGCCATTGCTAAAAACTAGAATAGTCACCATGCCAATCACCAGCAGCAGCACAACATCCGTTTCTCGGCCTGGGCGAGCTAACCAGGCCAGGAAACGGCTGAACCAGGTGGGTTGGGCTGAGGGGGGGGTGGGTGACATGGGGTGAAAGAGGGGAGTGGAAACTAGGGATTGGAGACTGGAGACTCAACCACTCTTTCGTCTCCGGTCTCCAGTCTCCATAACATACCTAACGGGGCACCATCACCATCTGACCAGCGGTTCCAGATAGGGTGGTGATGTGACCATCGGGCCAGCGCACGGTTATTTCAGCCTGGCTGCTGCGGCCCAGGCCAAACACCTGGATGGGGCTGTCCTGGGAGAGATAGCCGTTGCCGGCGTGGATTTCCCGGCTAGTGGTGGAACCATCGGGCAGGGTTATGGTGATACGTGCCCCGACGCCCGTGGGGTTGCCGGCCGGACCAATAAGCTGGATACGCAGGCTATTATGGCCGGGTACCCCCCCGTTGCGGAACAGCAGGGGAGCGTGGTTGTTTAAGCCTACCGCCACATCTATCCAGCCATCGTTGTTGTAATCAGCCACAGCCAGCCCACGAGCTTCATAAGGCACAAATAGGCCACTCTGCGCGGCCGCGACCGGGGTAAAGGTGCCATTGCCATTGCCGCGCAGCCAGTAGCTCACCCCACCGCTGTAGGCCATGATTTCATGGTCGGCCCCGTGGAAGTTACCTACCAGATAGAGATCATCTATACCGTCGTTGTCAAAATCGGCGGTAGTGATGCCATATCCGGCGGTGGTCTGGGCGATGAGGGGCAAGGGGGTGGCGGTGAATTGGCCGCTCCCATTGTTGAGGAAGATGGTATGCTCCAGGGTCGCGGCCGCATACGCTCCCACCCCGGCCAACCGTTCTCCATAAATGTCGTTAATGCTGGCTTCGGCATAGCTTCGGAAGGTGGGAAACGCCTCTAAGACAAATGGAATTGCCTTACCCACCATGCCCCGCTCCCGCATGGGGCGCAGTACCCCATCTACCCAGATGGTTTCGATGAGGTCCCAGCTACCATTGTTATCTACGTCCCCGGCATAGAGGATGAGCGGGCTGTCCAGCGAGGCCCGGTAAGGGGTGTTGAGTCCCAGGTTTGCGGCCGCGAAATCCATGAAGCCATCCTGGTTAAAATCCCCGGCGGTCAGCCCCGTCCACAGCCCTAGCCACGGTTGCAGGCCGGCCTCTTGGGTTGATGGGATGAGGAACCCCCCTTCATTGCGGAACAGATGAATCGGCCCCCACTCTGTTGCCAGGAGCAGGTCTGGATCGCCATCGTTGTCTACATCCAGCCAGATAGCTGCCGTGACTAGGCCAATGTTGTTCAGGCCAGGGGCAGCCTGATCGGTCACATCTACCATTTGGCCGCCATCGTTGCGGAGCAGGCGGCTGGAAGCGGCCAGCGGCCATTGCCCAGGAATGACCCGCCCGCCCACAAACAGATCAACATCCCCATCCCCGTCAAAATCAGCGGCCGCCATCGGCCCGCCAGATGAGGTGGATAATAGCTGCCAGCTTCCATCTGGGGCCAGGAAGCCGGTATCGTTAGGGGTGAGGCGGGCGGCGATGGGATAAGGGGATTGCCCACTCTCGACGCTGCTGTAAGAGAGAAGCAGGCTGGGGCGGCTGTCTTGCCCAGAGTACCACCAGAGGGGAGCCATCTCCTCTTCAGTGACGGTACTTCCAGTAGTCACAGGGACAAACCGCTCATTGCCCTGGTTTTGATATAACAGACCGGACTGCCCTCTGGCCCCGGCCATATAAAAATCTACCAGCCCATCCTCATTAAAATCCCCCCAGGCGATGCCGGGGCCGAGGGTGGAAAGGCGGCGTGGCAGGAGCATCTGCTGGGCAAAGTCGTCAAAACTACTCTCCCAATGGGAGCCGGTCAGCCCTACCTGCTGCCCCACTTCCCTGAATTGGGGGTTGGTTGGGGCGAGGGGTTGGGGGGGATTGAGGGAGAGTTTCTCGGCTGGCTCAACGATGGTGTACAGCATGTTGGCCTGGAGCGGCCCAGAGGTGCTGTCCGGGAAGGTTTGTACGTGACCAGACGGCCATTCCACCCGCAGCTCGCGGATGAGGCCGGCCGCCCCCAGGCCAAAGACGGCGGCGGGCTGGTGGTTAGAAAGGTACCCCCCGGAGGCGGTAACGTGGCGGGTCTGGATGCCGTTGTCGGTGGTAAGGGTAATGTTGGCCCCGATCCCCTGGCTGTTGGAGCTTTGCCCGACAAGCTGCACCATGATCCGGCTGGCGGCCGCGTTGTTTTGGTAGATCCCCACTGTATCATTCATGTAATTGACAACAATGTCCAGGTCGCCATCATTGTCCAGGTCAGCCAGGCTGGCCCCATGCCCTACCTTTTCTGTGGCTAATCCCCATTGGGCGGCGACTTCGGTGAAGGAGAGGTCGCCATTGTTGCGGAAGACAACATTAGGGTTGTTGAGCAGGGGGTATTGTTGCAGATAGGCCATAAACGCCTCAATCCCCTGGGTTTCTTGAATCCGTTTGGCTTCATAAAAGGCGTCGCTGTCCATCAGGTCACGGACCATCCCATTGGTGATAAACAAATCAAGGTAGCCATCCAGGTCTAAATCGGCAAATTTGACACTCCAGGTCCATTCGCTGGCGGCCACATCGGCTATCCAGGCGATGTCGCTGAAGGAGCCATCACCGTTATTGAGGTAGAGGCTGTTACGCATAAACTGTGGGGCAAATCCTGGCGGTGAAGGGGACATATCCATCTCCCCGTGCTGGGTGAGGCGCAGGGTGTGATCCCGGCTGATCATGTCGCCAATGAAATAATCCATCAGCCCATCGTTGTTGATGTCGCCAAAATCAATCCCCATGGAGAAGTGGGGGGTGTGTTGGAGCATCATGGGGTCTATGAGGGTGAAGGTGCCATCCCCGTTATTGAGGTAGAAAGTATCAGGAGACCAGAGGTCGTTGGTAACGTACAGGTCGGGCCAGCCGTCGCCGTCTATATCGGTGAAGGTGGCGGAGAGTCCCCAATAGTTGCCGCTGATGCCGGCCGCGGCCGCGACTTCGCTAAACGTGCCATCCCCATTGTTCCGGTAGAGCAAATCTCGCTCGCCTAATTCCCGGATAGAGATGCGGCCGCCTTCGCCCTGAACCAGGGTGATGCGGTCTTGTAGTTCCGGGGGCACGAGAAGCTGTCCATCGGCACTCTGTTGCAACCGAAGAGAAGTCGTTTCCATCTCGATGGCGTTGGGGCGGTAGTTGGTGACGTAGAAATCAAGGTGGCCGTCCCGATCATAGTCGGCAAAGGTGGCGGTGGTGGAGCCGCCGGCATAGATGACCCCCGCGGCCGCGGTAATATCTCGGAATTTGCCATTGCCCAGGTTCTCAAAGAGCCGGTTGGACACTTTCCAGTTGGTGATGAACAGGTCCAGGTCGCCGTCGTTATCAATATCAGCAAAATAGGCCCCGATGGCGAACCCACCTTGCGCCGTCACCTGGCTGAGGCCGGCCGCTTCGGTGACATCCTCAAACTGCATGTTGCCTTTGTTACGATACAGTTTGCTCTGCCCTTCCTGGTTACAGAGGAAAATGTCTATCAACCCATCCCCATCAAAATCGCCGACGGCTACCCCGGCCCCGTTGTAGGTGTATTTGATCTGGTTTTCGGGAGAAAGCTGGTTGATGAAGTTGATCCCGGTCTGGGCGGGAGTCAGAGGGGTCATCAAGGTGGCTCCGGGGGAGCCGGTCACAGGCAGCGGCTCGGCGGTGAGGCCAGGGGTCAGGATAGGGCGGGGGGCGGTGCGGCGGGAAAGCAGCAGGAGCGCGGCCGCGATCAAGACGATCACCAACAAGGCCAATGGGATCAACAGTTTTGGGTTAGACATTATTTTCATGATCTTTCTCCTCTCAAGATAGCCACGGTTGAAGGCCCCTCACCCTAGCCCTCTCCCCAGGGAGAGGGAATTGCGCCCCTCACCCTGGCCTCTCCCCAGGGAGAGGGAATTGCGCCCCTCACCCTAACCCTCTCCCGAGGGAGAGGGAATTGCGCCCCTCTCCCAGTAATGGGAGAGGGGCTGGGGGTGAGGGCAACATTTTCACACTCCCCTGGCCCTCTCCCCAGGGAGAGGGAATTGCGCCCCTCACCCTAGCCCTCTCCCGAGGGAGAGGGAATTGCTCCCCTCTCCCAGTAATGGGAGAGGGGCTGGGGGTGAGGGCAACATTTTTATACCACCGTAATCTGAGATCCCCGCGCCCCTTTGCTGATTTCGATGCGGTTGGGGAAGGCGTCTTTGAGTTCGTCTATGTGGGTGATGACCAGGATGCGGGCGAAGTCGTCCTGGATAGTGTTGATCGCTTCGACCAGGCGTTGGCGGCCGGCCGGGTCCTGGCTGCCGAACCCTTCATCAATGACCAGGGTTTGCAGCCGCGCCCCGGCCCGTTTGGCTAACACCTGAGAGAGGGCCAGGCGCAGAGCAAAGTTGACCCGGAACTGCTCTCCGCCTGAGTAATTTTCGTAAGGCCGCTCGCCGGCCTGGTCTATGATTTTGATTTCCAGGGTTTCGCGCATCTCCCCTTTGCGGCTTTTTAGCTCTTTTTGGGTGTCGAAACTGATCCGCATGTCGCCGTTGGTGAGTCGGTGCAGCAGATCGTTGGCTCGCTCTTCGATCTCGGGTAAGGCCTGTTCGATAAGGAGAGCCTGGACGCCTTCGCGGCCGCAGCTTTTTTCCAACAGTTTCAGCCGGTTAATCAACAGGGATTGGGCCTCTTTTTGGGTCAATGTCTCCTGCTGCTGCGCCTCTCGGGCGACCAAAACACCCAGGCGGCTTTGCATGACCCCTACTTTGCGGTCGGCCTGGGTTTTTTGTTCCCGAAGCTGGTTGACCTCTTTTTCCAGCCGCAGCAGTTCCGCTTCATCCCCTTGCATAGCAGCTAATGCTTCCTGGGCGACCTGGTACTGCTGCTCTTGTTCGGCCAGGTGGATTGCCTGTTCAGTTATTTGGGCAGCCCCTTCCCCAAGAGCATCCTCTAAAGGTTTAACGGCGGCTTCGGCCTGCCGCAGCTCTTGCAGCCGAGATGGGGCATGGTTGAGAGCTTGCCGGGCTTGCCGGGTGGTTTGATGGGCGGTGGGATCGTATTGGATAGCGGCCGCGTCCTGTTGTAACTGTTGTAAGGCGGCCTGGGCTTCCTGGGCATACGCCCCTTCAGCCAACGCTTGCTGGACAGCAGTTTGTTCAGCGGTGCCCTGTTCGACCCAGGCAGTTACCAGGCGGGCAATTTCAGCCAGGCGGGCTTCGGCATTGGCGATCTGGCGGGTCAGGCTTTGTTTCTCTTTTTCCAGGCTGGCTTTGGGTTTGATGGCTTGCTCTAGTTGTTGTAGTTGTTGGCGGGGGGCAGCCAGGGGCGATTCATCGGCCAACTGGGTTTCCAGTTCTGTCAGTCGGGCGGCTTCACCGCTCTCCCATTCGCTGATGGCTTGTTCAATTTCGCTTAGACGGGCTTCTGCGGCCGCGATCCGATGCTGTTGGGCTTGTTGATCCCGCTCCAGCTTGTCACTTTGTTTGAGGGTTTTCTCCAGGGTGGCGATTTCACTGGTAAGCTGTTTGAGGCGGGCCTGGTTGTTGCTGTATTCCTGGCGACCGGCCTGATTTTCTGCTTCTAGTTCGGCCAGAACGGTTTGTCGGTGTTCCGGGCTGAGTGGTTGACCACACAAGGGACATTGGCTGCCCATTTCGGCTTGTAACTTTTCAATCCGTTCATTATGTTTAAGGCCTCGTTCGCGCAGCCGCTCTTGCTGGCTGGTCAGATTATCTCGTTCGGCCAGGGCGCGGCTGTATTGCTCTCGTTGGCTATTGAGAGCGGCCGCCTGAGCCGAAAGTTGAACCAGCAGGGTATTGGCTTCGTGCTGGTTTTTCCGTACCCCTTCCTGCTCCTGGCGCAGGCTGGTGATCCGTGTGTGGCGGGTTTGTAATTGTCCGGCTTCTTGGGCCAGGAGTTTGCGCTCATTTTCGAGAGTTTGCAGGTGGGTACGGGCTTCTTGTAGGGCGACTTCTTGAGCAGCCAGGGTGGTGAGTTGAGCTTCGCAGGCGGTGAGTTGGGTATGGGCCTGGGTTTGGGCTGCCTGTACCGTTTCTCGCTCTTGCTGCGCGGCCGCGACCTGTTTGGCCTGGGCGGCTAATTCCGTCTGGCGTTGGGTCAGGCGGCTTTTTTCTCGTTCGATGGTGAGTTCGTGCGGCCGCATGGCCTGCTGCATCTCATTAAACTGTTCGGCCTTGTTTTGCCACGTCTGCAACGCTGTTTCCGCTTGTTCCCAGGCGACAAAGTCAGCTGTTATCGCGGCTGTCTGGTCTAAAATGGCCTGGTAAGAATCCCGCTGTGTCTGCCGTTGGGCCTGGGTGCGTCGCACTGATTCGATAGCTTGACGGCTGCGGTTTAAGGCAGCGTATAAATTGGCGACCAACTGCTTTTGTTGTTTGGCCGCCTCTTCGACCCGGCGCAATTGGTTTAACAGAGCCTCTTTGTCCCCAAGATGACGTTGCAGTTCGTCCAATTCAGCCTGGGCCTGGGCCAATTCAGCTTCACGGGTGGCGCGTTGACCTAACTCTTCTTCAATCTCTTTGAGTTGATGCTCCAGGAAAAGCATCTGTCCTTCTTCTTGTTTGCGTCGTTCGGTTACCGCTTCCCGGTAACTGTCCCATTCATTGACGCCGAGCAGGTCGGCCAGGATTTCTTTACGCCGGTTGGGGGTTTTGGTGGTGAACTCATCTGCTTTGCCCTGGAGCAGGAAGCTGGCATTGGTGAAGGTGTCATAGTTGAGGCGGAGTAATTTTTCGATGGCTTCCTGGGTTTCCCGGCTTTTGCCCTCACTGAGGGTTTTCCAGCCAACTTCGGTTTGGAGTTGGAACTCCAGGACAAGGGATTTGCCGGCGGTTTTGCGTCGGATGACCCGATAAGTGCCGCCGTCGTGTTGGAAGGTGTATTGCACGGTGGCGGGTTGAGCGTTTATGGCCGCGACCCGGTTGATCACATCATCATCACTTTTGGCCCGGCTTTGCCCAAACAACGCCCAGGTAATACCATCTAAAATGGAAGATTTACCGGCACCATTCAGGCCAGAAATGCAGGCCAGATGCAGGCCGTTAAAATCAAGACTGGCTGTTTCCCGGTAGGAGAGAAAATTGGTGAGTTCAAGGCGCAAGGGTATCATATTTACTGTTTTAACTCGTTTCCTCACCAGACGCAAAGGGAGAAGGGGGATTGGAGACCAGGGATTAAGAGAGTGGCAAACTTGCCACTCGCCAACTCGAAACTAGAAACTCGAAACTAGAAACTAGATTGCGGTATACTACAGTTATGTTTGGGTTGCGGCGCTGGGGAGAGGCGCGGATTATCTGGTTGAATGATTTGACTCAGGGATGGTTAGGCATCTTCTTTTGGGCGTTGTATAACACCATATCAGCGAAATCGTATATCGCGGCCGCGTCCCTGGCCTATTTTACCCTCTTTTCCCTCTTTCCCCTTATCCTTTTAGCCGTTGCCATTGCCAGTTTGTGGCTGGACCCCCAGAGTATTGAGTTGGATATTTTGCAGCAGCTAGAATTTATCGCCCCTGGGCTGCGGGCCTTGCTGGGGGATAACCTGGTGCAAATTGTCGAATCTCGGCGCACTATCACCGGTTTAGCCCTCATTACCTTCTTGTGGGGGGGGTCTAACGTGTTTTGGGGGTTGACCCGCATTTTGGATGAAATTTGGGCCATTGATCATCCCGTTGGCCCTGGCTGGCGACATCGGGGGATGGCCTTGCTGCTGGCGATAGGGCTGATTACGATGCTGCTCATCGCCTCGTTAGGACAGAGTACCCTCAGCATCATTCTCAACCAATATTTGCCTGATGTCTGGGAGCGTTACCGGCCATTTGGCAGTGCCGTCTTGAGCATGGGGTTAGATGTTTTGCTGTTTGGGCTGCTTTATTATTATCTACCTCATCATAAGCTGCGCTGGTGGCAGGTGGTGCCGGGGGCGGTGTTCGGGGGAGTTCTCTGGGAGTTGGCGAAACGGCTGTTTGTATTGTTTCTGACCAGCTATTTGACTGTTACCAACTTGTTATATGGTTCGGTGACGGCGTTGATGGCGTTTCTATTTTGGACCTATTGCACTGGCCTTATTTTTCAGTTTGGGGCGTATTTGAATGTGGAATATATGCGCTACCGAACACGGCGCCAAGCAGAGGCAGCCCAAAGGTAAAGGGAATGCCGATAAGATGGGCTGCTGCCATATTCCCATCGAGCCAGAAAAGGCGCAGATGGGCGTAGATGAGGACGGATAATTGAGTGGTGAGGAGAAAGAGGTAAACGACTCGCGGCCGCCGTTCATCGCGGTCGGTGAGGGTCCAGGGGAAAAGCCAGGCGGCGTACCAGATGCGGAAACTGAGGGCTTGCAAGATGTAGCCAGCGAAGATATCTGTCAAGGAGCGGTAGGGATCGCGGCCGCGCCACCCCCACAGCAGCAGTCCTACGGTTAGCAGGAGAAACAGCCCCGTGCCGATATTGGCCAGCCCGCCAATCTTTACCTCCCCAAAAGCCTGCCCGATAAAGTAGAGCCAGGTCAAGACAGAAAATCCGGCCCCTTCACGAGATTCCTGTATCAGCCGCAGGGCTAAATCTAGCGGTGAGCCGTAAGGGAGAAAGGCCAAAAACGCCAGGAGCAGGCTGTTGCCCAAGGCCACGCCTAACAGACGCAGCCGGGCGGCCCGGTTTGGGGTTTCGTGCCACATGCCTAAAAAGATGAAGGGCAAGGCCAGCAGGCCGATTAGTTTGGTGAGGGGGGCCAGGGGAAGAATGAGCCAGGCCAGGTGGGTGCGGCCGCGACGCCACAGCCACACCCCCAGCAACAGCCAAAACAGCATTACCCCATCATTATGTCCATCAACTACAAAGATGAGGAGCAGGGCCGGGTTCCACAACCAGAGAATGACCCGACCCAGGCGCTGGCCGGGGGGCAAATCGGCAGCCAACTGCCACAATAAAACACCGCTGCCCAGAAAAGCCAGGGCCACCACCAGCTTAAACAGGATCAGGGCTGGAAACATTGCCTGGGGAAACAGGCTGGTGATTCCCCCGGCGATCATCTCCCACACCGGGCCGTAAGGGGAAGTATGCCCGGCCCATTCACCAGCCAAAATGAGGTAAGGGTCATCGAGGAAGGCAGCCGGGGGGGTAGTGAATGGGTTGGCCTGGTAGACAGAAGCGACGCGGCCGCGAATAAAATAGCGATACACATCGGTTGCGTTAAACGGGTAAACCCACAACATGAACAGGGCGAACAGGGCGGCCGGCCCTAGCACAACCGCCAGCCTGGGTGGATGGGTCATCCGGCTCACCTGGCGATAAACCTGCCACACCAATCCGCTCATCCCCAACAGCCAGAGGGCGTATAGCCCCCCTTGAATGGGCGTACCCGTAAACTGCCAGATGTCATATTGGGGAAACTTGTTGTAATAAGGTCTGAGGGGAAACCAAACTAGAAGGAGGAGATAACCTGAACCCAGGAGGATGGGGCTAATTTTGCTAAAGAAGGCAGACGGCTGGCTCATTGTTCAGAGTCTAATCATCGTCGAGGCCGCGTCCATGTTTGCTTAAGGGGACGATAAGGGTGATGGCTGTCCCTTTGCCAGGGGTAGAATCTACTCGTAATGAGCCATCAATAAGAGTGGCTCGTTCGTGCATGTTGACCATACCCAGGCTGCCGCGGGAGCTGTAATTTTTGTTCACGGCACTGACATCAAAGCCAACGCCATCATCTTTAATACGGGCAACAAAGAGGTCACGCTCTTTCCAGAACCGAACTTCAATGTTTTGGGCCTGGGCATGTTTGCGGGCATTTCCCAGGGCTTCATCAATAATGTAGAAAACGACTCCCTGTGCCCGTTCGTTGAGCAGATCACCATATTCACCATTGACGAGATGAACGGTAAGGCCATCGTTTTCGAGCAGGCGGCGGCCTACGGTTTCAATGGCGGCGCCTAATCCCTGGGTTTCTAATACCAGCGGCCGCAGCGTAAATAACATCCCCCGAATATCCCGCACCGCCCCCTTCGCCAACTCCTCAACTTTTTCTAACTCTTGGACGGCCTGCTTAGGGTCGCGCATGAGCAAGGAGCGGATAAAATTGATTCGCATAACAATAGCTGAAATCGTTTGGGTAGGGCCATCATGCAAATCACGCGAAAGGCTTTTCCGGGCATCTTCTTCAGCCTGGATGATCCGCTGTTTTTCCTCTTCTAACTGTTGGTAAAAACGGGCATTTTCCAGGGCAATGACTGATTGATCAGCTACGGCGTTAAATAAATCAAAATGCTCTTCCGTAAAGGTGATATTTTTTTCCACCGAACCTAATACCATTGCCCCGTAATTTTGGTAGCCGGCCCTGAGGGGGACACTTACAGCGGCGAAGGAGTTAGCAAAGGCGGAATAATATTTTAGAACCGGATCATGACCTGGGTCATCAGTGGCGACTGGTTCAGCCTGTTTGAGGGATTCGTGGATGATTCCCCCCACATTGGCGGGCACAGTTTTGCCCAAATCACGCATGGTAAACCCCCGTGAAGCCAGCGGTACCAACTCATCCCCATCGTAGAGCATAACCGCACCAATGAGGGCACGGGAAGGAATGCCCATTTCCTCAAAAGCCAGGGCACAAACATCCAGAGATGCCTCAACGACTTTCTCAAAATTGAGGCTGGTGCGTAGGGTTGAGGTCATGTTTTGTAGGGATTCAGCCCGTTTTTTCGCTTTTTGCAGCCGTACCAACTCTTTGCCTACATCATTGTCTAGCTTTTTTTGGATGTTGCTCTCGGTGCGTTGGGCCAGAAAGGTGTCTACAAAACCCATGCCCAAGATGAAGAAAGCGGCCAGGATGAGGGCTGGAATCCAGGTGGAAGGGGGAATGGTAAATGCCTGGGATAAGGCGTAGACAATGCCCGCGAGAAGGAGAAGCAGGAAGATGCGGCCGCTCCAGGTAAACAGGATATACTGTCGAAAATAACGGGACAAGGTCTTTTTGATCATAGTGTGTGGGTAAGATTGTCCTTGTTACGGGAAAAACAGGCAACTAATTTATGACGGAGACCAGAAAACCTGGTTACTCTGTGGCTAACCAACCAACGCGGCCGCGATCTGGGCGGCCAGGAAACCGTTATGGGTCAACAAGGCCTGGTTAGCTTTACGGCTGCGTCCTTCTGTAAGTTCAGATACCCGGTTGAGCAGCCAGGGAGTCGCGGCCGCACCACTAATTCCCGCCTGGTTCGCCTCTTGGGTTGCCTGGGCAACGGCTGCTTCCATCGTAGCTGTATCCAGGGCTGCTGCCGTTGGTACAGGCACAGTGATCAATGTGCCCGTCTTTAATCCTAACTGATCCCTGGCCCGGATGATAGCGGCGGCCCCGGCCACACTATCTACTCGGACATTGACCGGTAAACCGGTGTGACGAGCATAAAAAGCGGGCAGTTCATCCGTTTGATAGCCGATAACGGGCACACCCTGAGTTTCTAAAACTTCCAGAGTAAGTGGTAAATCCAAAATAGATTTTGCTCCACTACAAACGACAGTTACAGGAGTACGTCCTAATTCTAACAAATCCGCACTGACATCAAAAGGGTGCCCCCGGTGCACGCCGCCAATGCCCCCGGTGGCAAAAACAGCAATGCCTGCCAGATGAGCCAGAATCATGGTGCCGGCTACGGTGGTAGACCCATCTAACCGTTCCCCTATAGCTATGGGTAAATCGCGGCGGCTGCATTTACGAATGGTGGTTGGCGGCCGCTGTCCCAGGTACTCAATCTGTTCACTGCTCAGGCCAATATGGATGCACCCATTAAGGATGGCGATGGTTGCCGGAATGGCTCCTCCCTGGCGCACAGCCCTTTCCATTTGCTGGGCGGTGGCTATGTTTTCTGGATAGGGCAGCCCATGGGTGATAACGGTGCTTTCTAAGGCCACAACTGGTGCATGTTGGTGGAACGCGGCCGCGACCTCTTCATGTATTTGTAATGGATATGACAATTTATATTAACCTCAACAAATAGTTTGGCCCATAAGGCAACCATGTACCAACTATGACAAAATACCAGTATAGCAGGTTCAGGAAAGCCATAGTTGGTATTTTAGTCCCAACTCCTATTTTCAATTGTGCCACAACTCCTCTAAAACTCCCATCAAGACAGCCCAAATTGAGGTGTGAAAATCAAGACAAAAAGGCATACAATAGTAACAGGTTGTCTCCCCTTATTCAGGCGTTATTCATTTTTAACGGACAAATGCCCGTGAACCCTATTCTGCGACAAAAAGCCCTTACTCATTTTGAGCGAGCCAGGCAAAGGGCAGATCGAGAAGCGTTCCTGGGACGGTTGACCGGGAAGGATACTCGCCTTTTACCTTTTGAGGGTATTCGCGCTAACCTGCGGCAGCAAAGCCCGATGTACCGAGGTATCCAGGAAGTGCCGATCTGCCAGGTAATTGGCAGTGTGGGCCGGTATAAGGAGTTTACCCGCAGCTATTTGCCCCTTTCTGATAGCCTTAGAGAACGGTGGGTAGGGGTGGAATCACTGGCTTTGACGAGGGGGTGGCCTCCCATCGAACTGTATCAGGTGGGTAATGCTTATTTCATTAAAGATGGCAATCACCGGGCCGCCGTGGCCCGTCAGTTGGAGATGGAAACGATTGAAGCCCATGTATGGCAGTTCCCATCAGATGTGGAAATTGGCCCCAATGATACGGTGGAATCGGTATTGATTCGTTTGGGGGAAGAGCGGTTTATGGTGGATACTGGCCTCAACGAGATGTTCCCCGATCATGGTATCCGATTTACGACCCCTGGCCGACATACAGATTTGTTGGCGCAAATCGAGGAACTGCGCGGTAAATTGTCTCAGATTGATGAAGAGGATATCCCTTACCCCAAAGCGGTCGCTCTATGGTATGAGTTAATTTATTTGCCGACGGTGCAAATTATTCGGGATTCTACTTTGTTGGATGATTTTCCAGGCCGTACCGAAGCCGATTTGTTTGTCTGGATGGTGACGCACCAGGAGCAGTTGAGTGAGGCGTATGGGGAATTTAATAACCTGGCTGATTTAGCGGCTAAGTTAGCGGAGCGGTACCGGGAAGGCAGCCTGGGTAAAATGAGCCGCCGCCTGCGTGGCTTGTTCGGTTATGAGACCCTGCCCCCGTTGGAGGGATTGACAGAGCCGGAGGAGATTGGAGATTAGAGACTGGAGACTGAGGAATTGAGAGACTCGCTTGCTCGCAAACTCGCAAACGGCCATTATGATTCTATTAAGTCGTTATAAACTTGCTGCTTTTCTAGCCTGCCAGCGGCGGTTTCAGCTGCGCTATGAGCAGGGGGTGCCGTGGCCGGTGGCCCCGCAGCCGCCAACTCAAGCAGAAGCGTTGGCCCAGGGAGAGCAGTTTCATCGGCTGCTGGAACGATATTTTTTAGGGTTGACGGTGGACGCGGCCGCGCTCCCGTCTCCTCTGCGCCAATGGTGGCAAACCTGGCAAACCCACACCCCACCGCTGCCACCTGGCCGCCGCCTGCCAGAATTCCGGTTGACCGTACCTGTTGGTCAACACCTTCTTTTAGGCCGCTTTGATCTGCTCATTTTAACAGATGAAACGGTTATGATTTATGATTGGAAAACTGAACGACGCCCCCGGGCGGCCGCGACCCTGCATCAGGATTGGCAAACCCGGCTCTATCTGGCTATCGTAGCCGAAGGGATCATGGGGATTCAGCCATCGAGCCAACCCATCACCCCAGAACAGATTCAATTGTGTTATTGGTTTGTAGAAGAGCCGCAAGCCAGCGTAACTTTCCGCTACAGCCAGGCGGAGCATGATCAAAATTGGGCTGAACTTAACGCGATTGTAGCCCGACTTGACAGCCAACTGAGCGACCCTAATCCCTGGCCGCTGACGGATGATCTGAATGAATGCGGCCGCTGTGCTTATCAACTGCTCTGTGCGCGGCCGCAGCCATTGCTGAACCTGGACAATTGGTACGAAGAAACAGAGAGCGATCTGGATTTATCTTTGGAACCAACTTTGTGATCAGCGGCCTCACTCCTCATCTTCTTCCGCCGGAGGTACATACAGATAGCTGTCAGGATAGCCTGGGGTACGAGGGCCATATTGGTACACATTTTGCCAGGGGATGTAATTACTCACAAATACGTCATCGGCAATTAATTCCCCCAAATAGTTAAACACCTGTCGGGTGATGGTGACACGGGAGCCACCCACAGCCCAATCTACCTGCTCAATCGTCCCTTCGGGCAGCTCTGGGTTAAATTCATACACGTCTGGGTTGGGGGGCGTTTCATTGGTAATGATTGGCTGCCCTTTGACAATTTCCCGCCCCATGCTGGTACTGTAAAACTTGACCGTGAGGGATTGATACTGCTCATTGTAATAATTTTCCATCAACAAATGGTGAGGGGTGTTGTTGACGAAGCGGAAATCTACAATGGGGGAGAAGACGGTGGCGTCCATACCTGGTCCTTCGCCATCATTGTAATAATACACCTGGTACCCATGCTCCCACCGTTCACGGATGGGGAACCCGGCCCAAAAAGCGGCCTGGAAAACGGTCGTGCTGACCTGACAAATCCCCCCACCCACGCCTTTGATGGTGCGGCCGCCAATAATAATTAGCCCCGTTTCATACCCTTCATCTTCGGAAATAGCTCCCAAATATTTGTTGAAAGAGAACTCTTCCCCAGGGGCAATGACAATACCATAAAATTTGGCTGCTGATCGGGCGATATTATGTTTGCGGCTGTCGCTGGAGCCGTAGAACCAGGTGGTGCTTTCAGATACCAATTCGGTGATGCCTAGCTCTTGAGCGGTGGCCTCAGCATGAACAACTGGCACAATATCTTTGAGGATGAGAGGAACAGCCCGGTAAGGAGTTTGTACCTGGGCCATAAACTGGGCTACCGTTCCTTCCATATCCAGGGTGCGGCCATTGATGTGCCGCTCTACCAAAACCAATTCACGGGTGTTGTCATTGAAATAGAACCGGGCATTAACTGGCTCGCGGTAGATAGCAGCCTCATGTTGGGAGAGCCAATGGCGCAGGGCGTTTTCATCAATCTGAATGTCGTAGGTGGCAATGCCCCCGCTCTGATCACGCAGGGCGATCCGCAGCCAACTGGTTAGCTCTTCCTGGCTGATGGTGAGGTTGGCAAAATCTACCCCGGCCAATGGGTTTTCAAGGTAAAAGGTCATGGGGCTGCTGATGATCTGCTCAATTTGCTGTGCGGCCGCGGCGGTGCTGATCACCTGGGGAGAAATCTGGTGGACCAGGAGTTCAATCTCAACGTGACGCAGGTTGGCCAGGGGGTCGAGCAGCCGCTCACGAGCGTCGGCTACATCCAGGAAGCGGCCCGGTTGGGCTGGGGTGTAATCTACATCGCGGCCGCTGTAAATCAGCGTAGCATCGGTGGGGGGGTGATTAATTTCGGCGGCTATCTGGTTTAAAACGACATCCAACCGGGCTTCGTCAAAGAGAATAACTGGGGTAACGGAGGTGCCATAATACCAGGCATAGAGCCGACTTTGCAGCATGTCTCCTTCACGTCCAATAGTGTATGCGGCCGCGACCGTCTTCTCAATATCAAAACGAATCCCCAACTCAGCCGGGGTATAAGACCATTGCTGGCCGGTATCAGGATCACGCAAGACAACTCCATTAGTGGCGGCGTAAGGAAAGGCACGAGACAGGGCTAGTTCCGCTTCACTCTGAGTCAACTGGCTTAAATCTTGTCCCCAAACCGTGACCCCAGTAAAAATGCGTCCCTCATGTTGTTGTTGATATTGGCTGGCAACCCAGGCAAATAAAACGGTGATGAGAACAAAGACAGTGATTGGGGGAAGCAGAAACCAGCTTAAATTATTGCTCCAGGAAGAACGGCGGGCTGGTTGAGATAACGTTGGACTTGCTTGCATAAAAAAATTCTCTCCGGATGGGTGGATTATAGATGTTCTGATAAAGGTTCGTTGCAACGACCTTCGCTGTCCAGCATGGGACTGCTGATAGATTATACCCAACCCAACGATGAGAAATATTAAAGTCTTATGACAGGTCTGATTGATTGATAAAATTAATCTTTTGCCGTAATGACAACAACGGATTAAGAAGGGAACCGATTTTCCCAGAAAAGGCCAATATCCGTTTGTTTCTCAATCTGTTGTTGTCATTCTGAAAATGAGATTTGTCAGTCAACCAGATGACAGGTATAAGTTTCAGGTTTTAAATCTCAGGTTTCAGGTTCGCAACCTGAAACCTGGAACTTGAAACTCAAAACACCTTACTGCCTGGCGGCATCCCACACCCGAAAAAACTCCTCAACAAAGAAATTAGCAAAGGTGGCATCATGGACAACCACGGTGTTTTCATCATTGCTATTATTGGCATTGGCTGAGAAATTAAACGAACCAAAAATGACCGTCTGCCGGTCCAGAATAATCACTTTGTGGTGCATGGTGCGCGGGTTACCATCCTGCCGTATCTGAATGGTGGGTAAATTTTCCTCACGCATGATGCTAAAATAGCTAAAAGGCTGCTCCGAACCGGTACGCTCAAATACCCCCTGTACCCTCACCCCTGCTTCGGCCCGTTCCAACATGGCCTCGCCCACATCCTCATGGGTAAAAGAGAAGGCTAAGAATAAAATTTCATTCTGTGCCTGTCGCACCAATTCACCTATGATAGGGGCTACTCGTGTCTCTGGAGAGAAATAATTCTCGATCATCACGCCGTTGTGAGTGAACTGCTCAAACGGCGTATTGACCGGAGAGCGTGGGCCAAAGTTGCCTTCGACAAACATTTCATTCATTTCGGCCGTGTAATTAGCGGCTAATTGGGTGGAATCAAACCAGACCAGGTTATTGTTGTTGCAAAAGATGTCATTGGGCATGTAATTCATGGAGCCAGTCCATACATACCGACCATCTATAATGGTAAATTTGTTGTGCATGAACGCTGTTCGGCTGTCGGTAACGACGGTGATCCCGTTTTGGCGCAGTTGGGCAATGCTCGGTTTATCTTCATAATCACTGTCTATCACCACCCGCACGGGTACATTACGCCGCCGGGCAGAGATGAGGGCGTCGGTGATGGGTTGGGAGTTCAGTTCATAAATCGCCATATCTACGCTAACTTGAGCCTGGCGGATGGTATCGGCGATAATTTCATCTAACCCACCGATTTGGTTGCCGACTGAGGGGCAGGTGGCTTCGGTGAAATAGATTTGGTACCAGTCAGCCGGACCGCTGCCAGGTGGTTGCCCCCCGGTGACGCGGGTGCTGCCTGGGGTGATGGGGGCGCGGGTGGCAGGGTCATCTCCTAAGAGTTCGTTGAAGTTGAGGGCCAGGAAGCCACCTATCAGGCAAAGGGCAATTAACCCGACGATGACCAGGCAGCCGGTTGAGAAACCCCCACCAGGCAGCTTTAGTTTAGACAAATTAGAAAGGTTGGGCAGTTGTGGGTTGGCTGAAGTGCTGGAGCTTGAGCGTGAACTGGATGTTGCCCGCGAGGGTTGGGGAGATGGGTTGCTTTTTTTACTGGGGTTTGTCTGGCCCGATGTAGATGAGGTACGGCGTGGGGGGGGCTTTTGGGTCATGGCAAAACTCCTATGGAATTATCAAGGATGAGGGATGAAGGATGAAGCTTACCTGGGTTTAATCAGGGTGGTGTAGTTGTTCGCTTTTGATCGCTGGGGGTGGGTCTGGGGTGGGTTCTGAGGGCGGAGTGGGCGGTAGGAGGAGGGTGAGCAGATGGTCGAAGGTCGCGGCCGCGTCCAACTCTCCCCGCTGCTCTACCAACCCATCAATCCAATCATATTTCACCTCTTTACCGGTTAGTTCACTGACCGACCCGGCAAAGGCATCTACCAGGATACCAGCTTCACCATCGTCTACGACTGTTGGCAGCAGCGTGGTAAGGGTATTGATCTGGCGAATGACCCGGCTGAGGGGCAGCCACACCTCTTCCAGATGCTCTTCCGCTTCCAGGTCATTTAGGGGGAGCGTTTCGGCCGCGGCCGCGCTCAATATCTCCAACCCCCAGTTCAATAAGCGGCTGGCCTGGTCATCATCCAGCCCATCGCGGAACCCCTCATTTTCATACAGCCGTTCACTCCAGGGGCGGAGTCGTTGTCTTATCTGCCGGTTACTGTTTCGTAACATAGTTACCTCGGTGATTTTTGGGGAGGAGATTGGAGAGTGGAGATTAAGAGATTGAGAGACGCGGGGATTACTTTACTCACTCACAAACTCACAAACTCGCCTACTCACAAACTCGCCCATTCGCAAACTCGCAAACTCGCCTATTGCTAACTATCATACCCTGCCGGGGGTAAACCAGAGCGGAGTACCTGCCAGTGGGTTTGTATACGCTGCCAGCGTAGTTCTCGTTTGTGGCCCACCAGCCATTTGGCACTTTCAATGATAAGCTGCCAGGCATAGTTGAGGAGAAGAAATAGGCGTAGGATTGCGGCCGCGCCCCGGCCATAATATTTGCGGAAATAGCGCAGCTTGGCCCGGTGAAAATAGATATGCTTTTTGGCCCCAGCCTGCTCACTGCTCTTGCCTTCATAATGGATGATCTGGGCGGTGGGCAGGTAGATGACGGCGAACCCGGCCGCTTTAATCCGTTTACACCAATCTAGCTCCTCAGAATACATAAAATAGCCCACATCCATCATCCCGGCTCGCTCCATCGCTTCCCGTCGCACCAACATACAGGCTCCCATTACCCAATCTACCGGTGCGATCTCATCATCCCGTATGTCTTGGGCGTAATAATGGGACAAAAGGTGTGCCGGGGCGTATCCTTGCAGCCAGGTGGCCTCAAAAAAGGCGGTGAGATACCTGGGAAAGCGGCGGCGAGAGGATTGGATGGTGCCATCCCCATAACGAAGCTGGGGGCCAATCACCCCTACGCCAGGATGGGCAGCCAGGTAGGCCATCATCGTGGCCAGGGCATCCCCTACAACGACGGTATCGGGATTGAGAAGCATGAGAGCGCGGCCGCGAGCCTTCTCCATACCTATATTATTGCCCCGGGGAAAGCCTACATTCTCCTGGCAGGCGATCAACTGTACCCAGGGAAACTCCTCGGCTACCATCTCTGGGCTGCCATCGTGAGAGTGGCTGTCCACAACGATGACTTCCAGGGTTAAGGCACCGCGTCCTTGCTCGATGCTGTGCAGGCAGTTGCGGAGCAAATCCCGCACATTCCAGCTCACGATGATAATAGAAAGATCAAGCATGGTGACACGATTTTTTGGGTAATATGGTTTCTGCTGATACGTGAAATCTCTCTGGGCACCTCTCACGTTTCACGCATCAGGCAGTTCAAACAACCGCATGGCATTGGCGCTGGTTTGTTGAGCCATCGCGGCCGCATCCAGGCCATGCAGAGCCGCCAACCGTTCAGCCACATAGGCCACATACGCCGGTTCATTACGCTGCCCCCGCTTCTGCTGTGGGGCCAAAAACGGGGCATCCGTTTCTACAAGCAGCCGATCCAGCGGGGCTTGTCCAGCTATGCGGCGTAATTCATCGGCCTGCTTAAACGTAAGTGGGCCGGTAAACCCAAGATAAAACCCCATCATCAACACCTGTTGGGCTATTTCCCAACGGCTAGAAAAGGAGTGTAACACACCTGGCCGCGCTTGCCCGGCTAATGGGGATTCCTGGAGCAGTCGCACCACATCGGCATCTGATTCCCGGTTGTGAATGATAACCGGCAGATCTAGTTCATGGGCCAGGTTGAGCTGAGCGGTAAATGCCTGATGCTGTACCGGTTTGGGGGAGCGGTTCCAGTAATAATCCAGCCCAATTTCGCCAATGGCGACTACTTTTTCGTGACCGGCATACTCCCGTAATTGCTCTAACCAGCTATCTTGCCATTCGGCGGATGAGTTGGGATGGATGCCGATGGCGGCGTATACCCCCTCGTACCGCTCAGCCAGGCGCAGGACGGTGAGGCAGTTGTCCAGGTTAATGGCGGGAACAATGATGCGGCTGACCCCATGCGCGGCCGCACGGGCCACCACCTCATCCCGGTCAGGGTCAAAGCGGTCAAAATCCAGGTGGCAGTGGGTGTCTATCAGCATAATGGGATGGGGTTAGTTTCGCATCATCGTCTCCGGGATACGCACGGCCACGATTTCTCCTCTAGCCGTTTCCACCTCATTCACCGTCAGGGAAAGGGTGATCACCATTTTGCGCCCTTTTTGTTCTTTGACGATGGCTTTGGCGATAAGTGGGGGGCCTAAAGGGGTCGGTTTGAGATAATCAACGTGCAAAGAGCCGGTGACAAAACGTAAGGTGGCCCGGTCTAAACCTTCTCCTTCGGCCTGGATGGTTGCGGCCGCGGCCGTAGCCATAGCGTGACAATCCATAATTGAGGCAATGAGGCCGCCATAAACAAAACCAGGCACGGCGATATGATGGGGTTGGGGCAGATAGACGGCGACGGCCTGGTCTTCCTGCCAACTGCTTTGTACGTGGAGGCCATGGTCATTTAAGCGGCCGCAGCCGTAGCAATAACTAAACTCATCCGGGTATTCATGTTGAATGGTAGGTTTCATATCAGGCCAATCCAGCGATGCGCTGCCCATCATGTAGAATCGCTTCAACCCGATCTTGATGGGTGGTTTCACAGTAAATACGTAAGATCGGCTCGGTGCCGCTAAAGCGGATGAGGAGCCACCCCCCATCTTCCATGAGGAATTGGAAGCCATCAATGGTGAGAACCCCGGTGCATTTGAGGCCCCCAATGCGCTCTGGTTTGGCGGCCGCGACTCTGGCCTGCACTTCGGCTCTTTTGGCGGCCGCGAAAGGGGTATCAATCCGGCTGTAATAATGCGCCCCTACCTTCTCAAACAACATCTCCAGCAGCTGCGAGGGGCGTTTGCCCGTGCGTACCATCATATCCAGCAGATACAACCCGGCCAGCAGCCCATCCCGCTCCGGCACATGCCCCCGGAACGCATAGCCGCCGCTCTCCTCACCCCCAATCAGGGCATCCACTTCCACCATTTTCGGAGCGATAAACTTAAACCCAACCCCAGTTTCATGGACCGGCACATCATAAATGGCGGCTAATTTGTTGAGCATCTTGGTTGTGGAAATCGTCTTGACGATGGGGCCACGTTCGCCGCGAAGCTCCAGGAAATAGTAACCCAGCAGCCCATACACCCGCAGTTGGTCAATAAAGTTCCCCTGTTCATCGCCAAACCCTACCCGGTCGGCATCTCCATCGTTAATAATGGCCACATCGGCCCCCAGGGAAGTGACAAAGCTGAGGCCATGATCCACATTGGGGGGGATTGGCTCTGGGCGACTCATGTGGGGGAAAATCGGGTTGCGCTGATTGTTTACCTCATGGATGGTGGTGGCCCCATCTCCTAGCAGCCGATGGAACCAGCCAGCCCCGTTCCCCCACATGCAATCCACCAACACCTTAAATCCGGCCTGGCGAATCGGCGCAACGTCAATAAGCCGGTGTAACTGCTCTATGTAAGCTGGGGCCGGATCAAATAGCATTACCCGGCCATCACTCAAGGCATCATCCAGCTTCATCTGTTTGACGCCGCGCTCATCGGCGGGGATGAGGCTTTCAATTGTTTTGAGATCGTGGGGGGGAATGGCTCCACCGTTGGGATCACGCACTTTGAAACCACAATCCCAGGGGGGGTTGTGACTGGCGGTGATGTTGATGGCCCCGCCGCTTTGTTTGTGAACAGCGGCATAAGAAATGGTAGGGGTAGGGGTGGCTCCGTCAGTTAGCCACACTTGAATGTTATTGGCGGCCAGGACTTCGGCGGCCGCGCCAGCAAAAAACTCTGCCTGAAACCGTTGATCATGCCCGATCACCACTCCTTTTGCGGCCAGCCCTTGCTGCTGCAAAAAGGTGGCAAACCCCTGGGCACAGCGGCGTACATTGGCAAAGGTATAATCGTCCGCAATGCGGCCGCGCCAGCCATCTGTTCCAAAAGTAATATCAGCCATATTCTCTCCTGTGAAAGCAATTATAAATTATGAAGGATGAGGGATGAAGGGGGAGTAGAGTGGCAAAGTGGCAGAGTTGGGCAAGCCCTCAATCTCCAGTCTCCAGTCTCGCCCCCTTCTCAAACCACCTGCACCCCATCCTGAAGCATTCGCAAATCCGCCTCAACCATCATCCGCACCAGCTCGCGGAAGCTGACGGACGGTTCCCAGCCCAACTGATGTCCTGCTTTAGCCGGATCACCAACGAGCAAATCAACTTCGGCCGGCCGCATAAATTGCGGGTCTTGCACCACATAATCACGCCAATCCAGATTGACATAACCAAATGCTTCCTGCAAAAAATCCTCGACCGAATACGTTTCCCCAGTAGCGATGACAAAATCATCTGGCCTGTCTTGTTGCAACATCAGCCACATTGCCTTGACATAATCACCGGCAAACCCCCAATCCCGCCGCGAATCGAGATTCCCCAACCGTAGTTCCTGAGCTAACCCTAACTTTATCTGGGCAACATGATGAGTAATCTTACGAGTGACAAACTCCAACCCCCGGCGCGGCGATTCATGGTTAAATAAAATACCGCTGCACGCATGTAAATCATAACTTTCCCGGTAATTCACCGTAATCCAATGCCCATACACCTTGGCCACCCCATATGGGCTGCGCGGATAAAACGGCGTAGATTCCTTTTGCGGTACTTCCACCACCTTGCCAAACATTTCACTAGAACTGGCCTGATAAAAGCGGGCTTTGGGGCAAATCATCTTCATCGCATCCAGCAACCGGGTCACGCCCAGAGCGGTTGCTTCCCCGGTAAAAACTGGTTGACTCCATGATGTTTGCACAAAAGATTGGGCTGCCAGGTTATAAATCTCATCTGGCTTATGCTCTTCTAAAATGCGGATCAACGATACCTGGTCCAGCATATCTCCAGAGACCAGGGTGACTTTATCTTGAATGTGCTGAATGCGGTGAAAGTTAATGGTACTGGTACGGCGCACCATGCCGATAACCTCATACCCCTGGCTCAACAAAAACTCCGCCAGGTAAGAGCCATCTTGTCCGGTAATCCCGGTAATCAATGCTTTGGGCATATTCGCTCCTCTAAATGATGAATGATGAGGGATGAATTATGAAATTCATCCTTCGCCGTAGGTGTTCAGCTTTGGAATAATTCGATTCGTTCAAAGTGGGGCGATTATAGCGAGGCAACAAGGGTGGGCAAACAAAGTAGGCTAAACAGTGGCTAAACGCGAGACTGTTTTGCGATGGGGTGGGGCAACTTTTTGCCTGTTAGGTTGAGGCATGTTATATTTACACCCCTAGCCCGCCAGCGTGGGCTATTTTTATGAATAATAACCATCATTTTATTGATGTTCACTGTGTGGAGAGGTTGTCATGTCTGATTTACTGCTTAAAGCGTTTGATGCGCCGGTGAATGAAAATGTGCCCCGGCTGCGGGTTGGGGATAATGTCACCGTTTATGTTCGTATTGTGGAAGGTACCCGCGAACGGACGCAAATGATCCGGGGCATTATTATTCGCTTACGGAAAGGCGGAGTGCAGGAAAATTTCACTGTACGCCGCATTGCTTCTAACAGTGTGGGGGTAGAATTAACTTTCTTGACCCGTTCTCCCCGCATTGAAAAGGTGGAAATCCATCGCCATGCCCATGTCCGCCGTGCCCAACTGTATTATATGCGTAGGTTGACAGGTAAAGCGGCCCGCCTGCGCGAAAAACGGATTATTAACAATTAAAATCGGGCCTTGTTAGCCTGATGAGGTTTAGACCGAAAAGTGATAGCCACCAGGCTATCACTTTTTTGTTCCCCAGACCCTATTGATTGGCTCTTGGTAATCGTCTAAAAATAAACCCCCGCGGAGATTTGACAGGTTTTCAGAACTCTGTCAAATCTAAACCTCTTACCCCTCAGTCCTCACGACTAAAAGCGGCCGCGTGGCAAAGGAATAGGTGATGAAACCGGTTATTGGCTGTACGGTTTACCGTAAATATGTAGATCAAGACCCCTCGCTGGAAGTGCATGGGATCATGCCGGCGTATCTGGAGGCTATCGCGGCCGCGGGTGGCATTCCCCTCATGATCCCTCTCGGCTTAAGCGAGGGGGACCTGCTCACCCTTTTCAGCCGTATTGATGGCCTGCTCTTACCCGGTGGGGGGGATATTGACCCGGCTCGCTATGGTGGAGATACGTCAGTGTCTACACTGTATGACATCAGCCCAGTGCGGGATGAAACGGAGATTTTTCTGGCCCAACAAGCGGCCGCTCAGGCCAAACCGATGCTGGCAATTTGCCGGGGCAACCAGGTTTTTAATGTGGCTATGGGGGGGACTCTGTGGGAAGATATTGCCCACTTTATGCCAGGGGCCATGCGCCATGATTATTACCGCCAATTCCCCCGTAACCACACCCCCCATGAGGTGCAGGTAAGGCCAGGCACAAAATTGGCTCACCTGCTAGGGGTAGAGTGTACATTGGTAAACAGCTTGCATCATCAGGGGATTCGGCAGTTGGGGCAGGGGTTGGTGGCGGCCGCGGCCGCGCCTGATGGTCTGATAGAAGCGATTGAGCTGCCCAACCACCCATTTGCCCTGGGAGTACAGTGGCATCCAGAGAATCTGGTTCACGACGATCACAAAATGCGTTATCTGTTTACTGGACTGGTAGAGAGCTGCATTGGCATCCAGAGTGAAAATTTGTTACACTAAGGCCGTCGCTTCCAATCAACCATTGGTCTGGACACAAAATTAACTGTATTACCAATCTCCAGGAAACTTATGACCTACTGGTTCCTGGTGTTGCGTTCAGCAGAATTCACAAAGAAGGGGGTGAGTAAACTGGCAAAAGTCGTACTCCGTTCCAACGAATCACCGGAACAACTGCTCCGTCGCTTTAATAAAGAAGTGACCAAGAGCCGTATCCTGGCTGATGTCCGGCGTAAGCGTTGGCATGTACCGAAGAGTGAGCTGCGTCGTATCGCTATCAAGAAAGCTATCCGGCGGCAAAAACGTATCTCTAAACAGAATGAAGCCTAACCAGCCAGGCCCTATCTTTGTTTCTAACCCCTAAACACACGGCGTGTTTAGGGGTTTTTGTTTCTGGGAAGTTGTCAGAGAAGGTGAAATAGATGAACTGGATCAAAACGATTGCCGATTATGAGGGCAGCCAGCCGGATAAGTTTTATAAGACAACACTGTTCCGGGCTGATCATTTGTTGTTGGGGTTAAACTGCCTGGAGCCAGGCCAGGTGCAAAAGGTGCATGATCACGCCGATCAGGATAAATTTTATATGGTGGTTGCCGGCCGCGGCCGCTTCCAGGTCGGTGATGAACAGTTTGAGGGTGCAGAGGGGCAAATCATTTGGGCCCCGGCCGGCATTCCCCATGGGGTCAGCAACGAAAACAATACCCGCCTGACATTGCTCGTCGGCATTGCCCCGGCCCCTTGAGCAGTGAGCGGTAAGCAGTGAGTAGTAAGCAGTGAGTGACCCGTCCTTGCGGAGTGCGCCATACGGCTTATCAAACCCACATATTCCCGGAGTATCTCTATTTCATGCCGGCAAAAATCATTATCGGTGGGGTTGAGTTTGATCTCAAGCTCACCCTGATCATTGTTTTAGGAACAGTTCTGCCCATGTTAGATTGGTATGGGCATAGTTTGTTTCAGGTGAAAGCGTATGATCGGGTGGTCTACTACTTTCTCATCCCAGCTATCATCATCTGGATTTTATTTGCCGAACGGTTAGGCGACTATGGGTTTAAGTGGGGACGCTGGTCAGAAGGGGTGGTGTGGGTAGTGGTAGTTTGTGTAATCATGGCCCTCATTCTCCATTTTATAGCTCGCACCCCCGGCATGATGGCTTATTACCAGAGCCGTGCGCCACAAAATGTCCTTTATCTCATTTTTATCACTGGGGTAGATTTGTTTGGTTGGGAATTTATGTGGCGGGGGTTTCTTTTATTTGGGTTAGCCAGGGTGGTTGGACCAGGGCCAGCCATCTTCTTGCAGGCGGTTCCCTTTGCGTTTATGCACCTGAATAAACCGGAAATTGAAACCCTAACGACGATATTTGGCGGGGCTGGGTTTGGGTTTATCGCCTGGCGCACAGAATCAATCGTTTATCCGTTTCTGATTCATTGGTTTATAGCCATCTTTACGCAGTTAATTGCTATTGGCGTATTGTAAAGGACAAAGTTGCAAAGGGGCAAAGTCGCAAAGTCGCAAAGGGGCAAAGTAAAATCGTTTCATGCCACTCTGCCACTCTGCCACTCTGCCACTCTGAAATGATGAAAACAGTAACTTTGACTTTAACCGGTATGGGTAATGGGGGGGTGGCTCTGGGGCGAGATGCTCAGGATAGGGTAGTTTTTGTGCCCTATACCATCCCTGGGGAGCGGGTTCAGGTGGAGCTGCTGGAGAACCGGGGCAAACATTTTCATCGCGGCCGCGTCCATACCATTCTGGAAGCCTCCCCTTACCGCACCGAACCCCGCTGTCCCCATTTTGGCAGTTGTGGTGGCTGCCATTTTCAACATATCCAATACGGGCAGCAGTTGGTCTACAAACAGGCCGTCGTTGCCGAGCAGCTTCAACGATTGGGCGGATTTCCCCATCCCCCGGTACGCCCCACCCTGGCGAACCCTGAGCCGTATGGGTACAGTTATGAGATGATGCTTACCCCCCTGCCTGATGGGCAATCAGGCTTATGGTCGCCTGGTTTGCAGCAGGTCATTCCCATTACTGACTGTCCCATTACCCAACCTGCCCTGCTTGACCTGCGCCATGATTTGGTTTTGGATTTTCCCGGTTTGCGTCGCATTATTTTACGCCAGGGAGATGATGCGTCGCTGTTGGCTTTGTTAGACCTGGGGGATAACGAGGCTCCAGAACTAGAGGTAGATTTCCCCATATCGGTGGCGGTTCTCTTGCCTGATGGCGCGGCCGCAACCCTCATTGGCGATCCCTATCTTGTGCAGGTAGTCAAAGGGCGGGAGTTCCGCCTATCACCCAGCTGCTACTTCCCCCCCAGCCCGGCTGCGGCCGCGCTCCTGGTTGATACCCTACTTCATTATGCTAAGTTGCAGGGGACGGAGCAGGTGTTAGAACTGTACAGCGGCATCGGCTTGTTTAGCCGGTGGCTGGCCGAGCGGTGTGCTGCCCTGGTGGGAGTAGAACAAAACCCAGACGCTGTTCACGATGCGGCCGTGAACCTGGATGAAACGGACAATGTGAGTTTGTACCAGGGAGCAGTGGAAGATGTCCTTTTAACCGTAGATTTTCAACCCGATTTACTGGTCGTCAACCCACCCGCCCAAGGGGTGAGTAAAGAGGTGCTGGATTGGGTACGCGGCCGCTTACCGGCCCGCATTCTCTACGTTAGTGCCGATGTAGCTACCCTGGCCCGCGATGGCAAAGGGTTGGCCCAGGCCGGGTATCGTTTGGTAGAAGTGCAGCCGGTAGATACGCGGCCGCAAACCTACCATATTGAAACCATATCCTATTGGCAGTTGACATGATTCATGCTTTACAATTCTTCCCTAGACAACTCAGAAGAGCCCAATATAGGTGGGACACAGCACGATGAATGAAAATTTGTAGCCTGATTTTCCAAATCGCGCATCGAACTGGAAGTTCGATTTACTAAGGAGACCTTTATATGACCTACGAACACATTCTTACCCGCAGCGAAGGGAAAGTGGGCATCGCCCAATTAAATCGCCCCAAAGCCCTTAACGCGCTTAACCGGGAGTTAATGGCCGAGTTAATAGATGCCTTAACCCAATTCGACACTGATCCGGCCATTGGCTGTATGGTCATCACCGGCAATGAACGCGCCTTTGCCGCTGGGGCCGACATCAAACAGATGGCCGGAGCCACCCCCGTCTCCATGTTAGACAACCCATTCATAGATTATTGGGATCGCCTGCGCCGTCTCAACAAGCCGATTATCGCGGCCGTCTCCGGCTTTGCCCTGGGCGGGGGATGTGAACTGGTCATGGCCTGCGATATGATTATTGCCAGCGAGACGGCCCAATTCGGCCAGCCAGAAATTAATATAGGGGTTATCCCTGGAGCCGGGGGTACTCAACGCATGACCCGCGCCGTAGGTAAAACATTGGCCATGGAGATCGTCCTTAATGGCCGTTTTCTCACCGCCGCCGAAGCCCTCCATCATGGGTTGGTCAACCATGTTTACCCGGTAGAAGTGTATCTGGAAGAGGCGATTAAACTGGCACAGCAAATCGCCAACCGTGCGCCGGTAGCGGTGCGCCTGGGCAAAGAAGCAGTCAATGCCGCCGATGAGATGTTCTTACAAGCCGGATTAGCCCATGAGCGGCGGCTGTTTTATATGCTTTTTGCCACCGAGGATCAAAAAGAGGGAATGGACGCTTTTATTAGTAAGCGGCCGGCCAACTGGCAGGGGAAATAAGGAATATCAGCGTGGTTCAGTTGGGGCATTTTTCAATGCTTGCCAGGATGAATGAGTGAAAGCCAGAAAACTGCCCATATCTGCCATATCCAGCAAGGATACCAACAATTCTTGCAGGGTTTCTGGTTGGTCAATTTTTTCCAGGTTAGCCTGTAACTGCCTGTATTCGATAGCCAGGGGATTAAATTTGCGCACAGTCATTTCTAAAATAGCTTCCCGTAACCCTTCTAACCGCCCTTTTTGTAACCCTTCTTCTCGGCCTTCTTCTCGGCCCTCTTCTCGGCCTATTTCTCGGCCTTCCTCTCGGCCTTCCTCTCGGCCTATTTCTCGGCCTTCCTCTAAGCCTTGCTGCAATCCAAGTTGGCGCATACGCCGCAGGTATGGGGTATCTATAAGCAATGTTTCTGTTTGTTCTAATAATTGTTCAACCATTTTAGTCACCTCTTCTGTGGGTAACAAAGTCACTAAAGTTGCCAGTAACTGATGGCGTTCGCTGCTGTCTGGTACCGTGCGAATTTGGGTTAGCGCCTGTGGCAATTCGTACTTTGGTTGCTCTAATTTGGTCAGCCCAATCAAAGCTGTTAAGGCCGGTTGCTTTAATTGTAGCAGATTTTCGGCTTTTATTTCCCACAAACGGATGGGTTGATATTGCCATTGCAGAGAGACAGACCCGTCAGGGCCATAGATGGTGTAGTGGCCGCTGTCTCCCCGGCCGGCCCCCTCACCGATATAAAGAACAACACTATGCAAACGTGGGGTGCCTGGCCCTAAAGGTAAGGGAATTTCTCGAAACGCGATTCGGCTTAAGTAGTCCAGTTCCCGGTAGGGCATTGGTTTATGGCTGCTTCGACCTTGCAGCTCAAAATGTAGTAGCAGCTCATGCCCTTCTTGATCCAAAACACGGAAGAGGAGATCGCTTTGGATAGGGGTGGCAGGAAATTCGACGTTTAATGGTTGCACGGCTTGGATTGGCCTGTTGAGTGACCAGGCGGCAAAATCCCGGGCAAACTGAGTAATCAGCGACTTGAGAGGGTTATCTGTTTCACTCATAAATTAGGGCCACGGTTTGGTTCCGGCCATTAGTTGGGCGCGGGTGCGAATGGCGTTATTGGCCGCCGTCACACGGTCTAATACATCCGCTTCGCTCATGGTTTCATCAATGAAGAGGGGTTCGCCTATGGTGACATGCAGACGAGCGAACGGGATAGGGACAAGGTAGCGGTCCCAGCGGGGTAGATGAACACCCCATTTGGTCCAAACGGCGGTAGGGAGGATGGCCGCGGCCGCTTTCCGGGCCAGGTAAGCAATTCCAGCTTTGGGTACAAAGGCTGGGCCATCAGGCCCATCAGGAAATAGCACGGTTTCCCGACCCGCTTTTAACGCTCTAACGACTTTTAGGACAGAACGGCCAGATGCTACCGGATTTCCTTGCATATCTATGGCTACCGGGTGTCCCCCCAGGCGGCTGCCCAACTCATCCAATACATTTGAGCGATCATCCCCTACGATGATGGCAACAAAATTGTCAGCGTCCAAAAAACGGTCGCCAAAGTTCATAAAGGTCATACCCAGGCCATGCCAGCTTGTCCAAATACGCGGCCGCCCGCTGGTTTTGGCTTTTTCGGCATTGGCCCATCCCTCTACCTGGAAACGGGCGGTGCGTGTCACCAGCCGGAAATAACGAAACAAGGCATAACCTTGAAAACGGAGCCAGCGGGTGTGAAAATTGCTCATAATGATTGTTGACTGATGACGGTACGGTAACCAGCACGAGCCAGGGAGATACCTACATACCCATTAGTGAGGAGATACCAGGTAGGAATAAAGCTCAACTGCCAGATACCAATGCCGGTCAGGATGATCAGGCATATGTTGACTTTACGGCGACTGAAAATCCATTTGACCGATGGGAAGGTGATGGTGCTGACCATGAGTAGGCTGAGCAGCACCATGAGGGGAATGAACCAAAAGTTGGCGATAGCGATGCGGCCGCTTAAATCAGTCATAATTGCCAATACCAACAACGCCCCTGCCGTCGAAATAGTCAACCCAATAGAATCTGTCTGACCAACCTTCATCGGCAAGAGATTAAAGCGGGCCAGCCGGAAAGCCCCTGCCAGCGGCACCATGACAGCACACACCCAGATAAGCGATTCAGCTACATCTCCCTGCACCCGCAAGTGAAAGAAAGCCAGAACCGCCGGGGCTGCTCCCAAACTTACCATATCTACCAATGAATCTAATTGCAGGCCAAACTCGGAGCGAGCATTAAGTTTTCGGGCTGTTGTGCCATCAAAGAAATCCAACACATAACTAGCCAGGATTAACGCCCCTCCCAAGGCAATCCGCTCTGTGGCTGCTGATAGGATAGCCACGATGCCACAAATGAGAGATAAAAAAGTGATTCCATTGGGAACCAGATAGCGATATTTGCTGTTCATGGCGTACCTCTTCCTATTCACTGGTTTCTTAATCGGGCAATGGGAGTCAGACCCCCGTAAACTTTATCCCCTACACGAACAAGAAGTTCGGCATCAGGTGGCAGGAATAAATCTACACGGGAGCTGAATTTGATCAAACCAAATCGCTGCCCGGTAGTGAGCCAATCTCCCACCTGGGCATGGTTGACACACCGACGGGCTAAAATGCCAGCGATCTGTTTGGTTAGAACCCGCCCATAGGCTGATTCAGTGATCATGGCGATATATTCGTTGACCTCAGAGGCTTCGGGGCGGAAGGCCTGTAAAAATTGACCCGGACGATGTTCTACTAAAGTGACGCGGCCGCTAATCGGTACACGCTGCACATGTACATCTACAATGGATAAGAAGATGCTGAGACGGATGGTATCATCGTTGAGATACCGTTTCTCCGGCTCGCGGATAATCTCGACCAATTCTCCATCCCCAGGGCTGACAACCAGCCCATCTTCAACCAGGGTATCCCGGTTTGGATCGCGGAAGAACCAGAGGATGAGCAGCCACAACGGGGTAATGAGCCAGAACAGCAGGGTGGTGAGAGGATTTTGGCGGAGAAAACGAAGTGCGGCCGCGGCCGCCCATATCCCCGTCATTAATGCCAGGGTGCTTTCCCCCCCTTCTGCAAACGGCCACTGTTTATCTTTGCCGTAATTTTCCATAAAACTCCTTAAGAAACAGGACTGAAAGTTGAGGCGCGCAGGCCGAGGACTGAATCACCCACCCACGCGCAAACTCACAAACTCTCTACTCGCCCAATATTAACATCCCCCCAGAGCCAGAGCAACAGAGGGAAACCGTACCTTTTTCGTCTCTCGCCTGTGCTGCGGCAGTTTGATACACTTGCCCCATGATGGAAAATTTGCAATCCCGCTTACTTATCCTGTTAGTAGCCCTGGCGGTCATCATAACCGCAGTGTGGGCTACCACGTATGCCATTCAGGGAGATAGCTCCCTGCTCCGTAATGTCTCCGTAGCTGATGAACACATTACCCCCAATGCCGACGGGCGTAATGACATCACCACCATTCAATATGAAATTGCCCGCAATGCGGATGTCTCAATTTATTTCACTAATGAGGCTGGGGAACGGTTCTACTTCCGCAAGGCGCGGCCGCGCTCTAAAGGCGTTTACGCTGTCCAATTTAGTGGCATCGTAAACGGCTACCGGCTTCCTGGCGAAACCATCCAGGGAGACATTCTGGCCCGCCTGCTGCAAAATGGCACCTACACCTGGACAATCGAAGCTACCGATAGTGCGGGTAACACCGAAGCCACCCACGGCACCCTCATCATTGCGGAAGCCGACACCGCCTTACCCGAAATGCGTAACTTCACCCTGGACAAAACCACCTTCACCCCCAACCAGGATGGCATTGATGATCGGGTTTTAGCTGCCTTTGAGTTGATGAAAGAGGTAACTACCCTGCGGGTTTACCTCTTAGGGCCAGATGGGGTGCAATATCCCATCGCCGAAAAAGAGCGCGGCATCCCTCCCAACATGCCCGGCCGCCACGAATTTGATTACGAAGGGGGAGTGGATAAGAAAGCCACCCCCCCGCCGGATGGTACTTACCCTATCATTGCTTATGCCGAAGATGCCGAGGGGCAAAAAATTCAGGTGCAGCAGATGTTGACCATCCAATATGGGGGGGTGCCTCGTGCCGATATTATCTCCCCCCTGGCCGGCCGCACTATTGAGTTTAACATGACCGCTGTAGCCTTATGTGACACCCTCTACTTCACCGCCACTGTCCGCAATTATGGCACCACCCCCATCCGTACCACCGGCCCTTACCCTGGCACGATCTATGATTCTGATTGGAATTACAACACCCTGGGGTGGCACACCGAATCTGGAGCCTGGCGTTTTGCCATCGGTTACGAAAACGAGATATTCAACTACCCGTATCGCTGGGCTATTGGCAGCCCAGAGGAGCTGACGTTGATTGATGGTCATTACTACCTTATGCCAGAGCAGCGAGCAGTGATTACCGGGGGGATTCGGATTGTCAATGCTCTTGGTGTTCGTAACCCACAGCCAGTGTGGGGGGGATTAATTCATGAAGATGTGGAGATTTCCCAATTTAATAACCGGGTAGATCCTCAGGCCATCATTCTGGATTTGCCGGATGCTGGCAATTTCACCACCTGCCCCCCGCGAGAAATCCCTTCTGCCCCCTAAAGACAGATAACTGATGACCAAAGACCGAGGACGGAGAACCAGGCATCCCTCTTCATTATCTTTCATTGGTCTTTGACTATGAGGCCAAAATTAACACCCCAGGCCAGAAATAAACGAATCAGATAACCCCAGGTAAAATAATGGTTCATTATGACCGTAACTGCTCCGCCACCAAACCGTAGATCATCCCCCTTATTGGTAAGGGGTTTCCTTTTGCTTGCCCTGGTTATTCTTTTATTTGGCTGCCAGAGCGATCCCGAAACAGTGCAAGTGACCGTACCTGTTACCGTACCAGTTACTGTTGAAGTGACCCGTGTGATGGGTATTGCCATAAACAGCCCGGTGGTTGAGCCTAATGTCCCGGCTGCTTCGCCTACCCCTCCCGCGAAACCTATCCCCGGTTCTCCAGATTACCCCATTTACTTGCTCTTTCCCCCGACGGTGCCTGGCCCGGTTATCGAGGCCCGTCAGCAGCCATTTCTGGACGCTTTGCGCGAGGTCACTGGCTTTACATTTGAGTCGGTGATGCCGACTACCTTTACGGCCTTGCTGGAGACACTCTGTACAGAAGCAGATCGAACCATAACCTTTTTGCCCCCAGAGGTGTACGTCTTAGCCCATGAACGATGTGGGGCACAGGTGGGGCAGGCGTATGTCCGCCTGGGTGTCACCTGGAATGCTGGCATGATGGTCGTCCGCAACGAGACTCCCATTCTGACTCTGGAAGATATTGCCGGACAAACCTGGGGTATCCCCGGCGAGCAATCATATCCTGGGTATCTCTTTTTTGCTGCCATGTTCCAACAAATGGGGTTGACCCCCGGTGAGATTACCGATTATGCCAGTGAAAGCCGGGCGATGGCCGCTGTTTATAACCGGGAAGTGACGATGGCGGCCGCTACCTATGTGCCCCCCATCCTGCCTTACAATGACCGCCCATGGCAATATGGGGTAGATGATCCGGAGTTATGGCGGCCCACTTTTGCGGTACCGGTTCGCAGTGGCATTGGATATGTGATTGTGAATGGGGATGTTAACCAGGGGGGGTATCGTTTGCGTGAGGCTCGTGCAGCCTTGTTAGACACTATACCAGGCATTTTTGTAGAGACCCGTATCCTGGCTCTGACCCCCCCGATTCCTTTTGATGCGGTGGTGTATGGCCCAGCTTTGCCGTTTAATATTGCCCATGAGGTGGCCGTGGCGATGATGGCGTTCACCAGCCAATCGGTGTGTATTGAATCTATCTGTTCAGCCGATTTTCTTAACCTGGAAGGGTTAGCCCCTGTCGCTGACAGCTTTTATGATTCTTATCGAGAGATGATGGCGACATTGGGAAGAGGGGATGAGATTTTGGGGGAGTAGGGATTGGAGATTGAGAGAGTGGGGAATGGGGGTGGTTTTTGTAAAACGATTTTGATGAAGGTTCGCAAAATAAATCGGTAATGTTTGTCAGGTGGTTGCGGTAGGTATTGAACGTGAATTTTCAGGATTTACGGATAGGGTTCACTGGTTAAATCAATCCGTAAATTCTGCTGGTCCGTTGTTCTATTACCGATCTATTTCCTTAATGTCCATGTAAATCGTGCTGAATCGTAAATCTAAAATCGTAAATGGCTGCCTTTGAGCTTATTTTGCCTATGTTAGACCTGGCTATTGTTATTGTTAGTTGGAATGTGCGGGATTACCTGCGCGATTGCCTGACATCGGTGTATGCGGAGCTGCACCGGTCTGGTATTACTGGGGCGGTCTGGGTGGTTGATAATGGCTCAACCGATGGGACGTTGTCGCTGTTAAAGACATTATTCCCCCAGGTGAGGGTCATTCTCAACACAGAAAATAGGGGGTTTGGAGCGGCGAATAATCAGGGCATGAAAGCGGCCGCAGCCGAATCCCCCCGTTACTATTTTCTCCTCAACCCGGATACCCTGGTGCGCCCTGGGGCTATGAAGGAGATGCTCCGCTTCATGGACAGCCGCCCGGATGTGGGGGTAGCCGGGGCGCGGTTGGTTTATGGGGATGGCCGTTTTCAACATAGTGCGTTTGCTTTTCCTGGTTTGCGTCAACTTTTGTTTGATCTGCTTCCCTTACCTGCCCGCTTTTACGAAAGCCGTTGGAATGGTCGGTACCCCCGCCATTATTATCGCCCAGATAACAAGCCATTTCCGGTGGATCATACTCTGGGGGCCACCATGATGGTGCGCCAGAACGTCGCTGAATCTACCGGGGGGTTTGATGAGGCGTTTCACATGTATTGTGAAGAGATAGATTGGAGTTGGCGAATTCGGGAAGCTGGCTGGACTATCTATACCGTGCCGGCCGCCGAAGTCGTTCATTTTGGCGGTGAAAGTACCAAGCAAATTCCCGCCCGTTCGGTTATAAACCTGTGGGGCAGCCGGGCACAGTTATACCGTAAACATTATGGCCCTCTGAAGCGTCGCCTGGCAATGAAATTGGCCGTTTTGGGGCTGCGCCGATATGCGGCCGCGGCCCCTGATCCTTCACTTAAGGAAGCCTACGAATTGGCGGCCGCGTCCTGGGAAAGGTAAAGTTGACTCTCCCCCAACCCCCATAAACCAATACACGAATATACCCATTCCTCACCCCCATGCCCTACCAGCTAACCGCCGTCATCCTTACCTTTAACGAAGCTGACCATATCATCCCCTGTCTGGAAAGCCTCTCGTGGGCGGATAGGCTCTTTGTCTTTGACTCATTCAGCCAGGACAGTACGGTTGCTTTGGCCCAGGCAGCTGGCGCTGAGATTGCTCAAGAGAAGTTCCAAAATTATGCTCAACAGCGCAACGCTGCTCTGGATGCTTTACAAACGGATTGGATTTTCTTTGTAGATGCGGATGAGAGAGGTACACCTGAACTAGGTGCAGAAATTCGTAAGGTTATTGCCGAACGGTCAGAAATGGGCTGGTATGTACCCCGCCATAATTACATTTTTGGCCGCCTGACTTTGGGGGCCGGATGGTATCCTGATCACCAACTGCGCCTCTTTCGGCATGGCCGGGTACGTTATGAACGGCCCGTGCATGAGGTAGCTCTGGTGGATGGGGGGATTGGGTATCTGCAAAATCCCTTGGGCCATTACAATTATCGTGACCTGGCTCAGTTCCATTTTAAGCAGCGGGCTTACTCTAGTTACGAGGCCAAAATATTGTTTGAGCAAGGGGTGAGGGCGCGGCCGCACAACTTCTTTTTGCAGCCGTGGCGGCAATTTTGGTGGCGGTTCATCACCCTCAAAGGGTATCAAGACGGGCTACACGGCCTGCGCCTCAGCCTCTACCTGGGGTATTATGAATGGGTTAAATACCGCAAACTGGCCTGGTTTTGGCGCAAACGATAGGCCGTTGGCAGTTAGTAGTCGTTCGGACTTAACTTGCTTGAGATTGGTGCAATCTTCGGAGATTGCACCAATCTCAAGCGGCTATAAACATGGACTTAGCTGTTAGCAGTGAGCAGCCTCTCAATCTCCAGTCTCCAGCAGTTTGTCAGCAAAGTTCTATATTTCCTTTTGGGTACACGGATTACACAGATTTTTAACTTTGCCATGCCCCAGATCCGTGTTGATCTGTGAAAATCCGTGACTCTACTGAAAAAAGGTCGCGCAGAGACGCGAAGGCGCAAAGTTACCAAAGAAAAATTCGGGTTCATTCGTAAAATTCGTGGCTTTTTTCAGTGGACTCATCCGTGTACGAATTTCTTTTTCCGACAGGCTGCTAGTCGCCATCCCCTAAAAACGAACACCCCCTGCTGGTCAGGGGGTGTTCTTGCAGAGAGGATGGAATTGTTGAGCAACCAAAGTCACTCAGGCAGAGAAAACAAATTAGGGTACATCAGTTACCGCCGCCGTAGAAAAGCTGGAATATCCAGGTTTTGGGGCGAGAACTTTGGCGCCACTGGTTCTTGACGAGCGGGTGTTGGCGCGGCCGCAACTTCAGCCATCTGGCGGGTGGGTGGGGGGGTGGATTGGCTTTGCGGCCGCGTTGTCGTGTTATATTGCTGTAAAACCTGCCGCCGGGAGGGGTTCCGCTCAAAACCAGTGGCAATTACGGTGATGCGCATCTCATCCCCCATGGCTTCATCAATCACCGCCCCAAAAATCAAGTTAGCATCAGGATGGGCCGTTTCACGAATAATCGCGGCCGCCTGATTCACTTCAAACAAACTCATATTGGGGCCACCAGTCACATTAAACAAAATGCCCCGTGCCCCATCAATCGTTACATCCAACAAGCGGGAGCTAATCGCCTGCTCGGCCGCCAGCCGCGCCCGGTCTTCCCCAGACGCCTGCCCAACGGCCATCAAGGCTGCTCCACCTTCAGACATAATCGAGCGCACATCAGCAAAATCCAGGTTAATCAACCCGGGGACGGTAATCAATTCGCTGATTCCTTGAATCCCCTGGCGCAGCACATCATCCGCCATGCGGAACGATTCCGTCAGGCTCATCCGCTTGTCCGTCAGCTCCAGAAGCCGATCATTAGGAATGACAATTAAGGTATCTACATGCTCTTTAAGCCGCTCAATGCCCAATTCGGCTGATTGAGACCGCTTGGAACCTTCAAACAAAAAAGGCCGGGTGACAACGCCAATGGTTAATGCCCCTTGCTCACGGGCTACTTTGGCTACCACTGGAGCTGCCCCAGTGCCGGTGCCGCCGCCCATTCCGGCGGTAATGAAGACCATGTCAGACCCTTTCAACACTTCATACAACTCTTCCACTGACTCGTTGGCGGCTTTCTCCCCTTTTTCTGGGTTGCCGCCTGAGCCTAACCCCCGGGTAGATTTATCGCCAATGCGGACTCGGGTAGGCGCATCAGACAGGAGTAATGCCTGGTTGTCGGTGTTAATGGCGATGAATTCGACGCTGTTGATACCGGATTCAATCATCCGGTTGACGGCGTTGCTGCCACCCCCTCCGACACCAACTACTTTGATATGGGCGAAGTTTTCTAATTCGGGAATACGTTGCATAGGGCTTCTCTCTCTGACACGGTACGGTTTACAGTAAAGTGGCTTTGTTGCCTGGCCGGGGATCATAAGCACTGGCAAACTGCTCTAATATCACCCGGTCAACCAGCCATTTGTTGCCAAATTTGATCGCTGGTAATTTGCCCCGCCGGATCAGCCGACGTACCGACTCAGAATGGATGTGGAGCCGATCGCCTACTTCATCAACGTCAGCGTAATTGTCTATCAATTGATCCTTGCTCATGTTCAAGTTGTAAGTGCGGGATAGTACAACAATATCATTGTTGCAACAATACAACAAAACCCGCAGCCTGTCAAGGGGAATGTGGGATAAAGTTGGGAAATGGGGGATTGCGGGACTGAAGAGTGGAGATTAAGCTATTGCCAATCGCCAGTGGCTCATGGCTAATCCAACAACAGGCCGCAAATAGAGACGAGGGAATGATCTTGGGGGTCGGCAGGGCATTGGGAATAGGCAACGGTGCGGCCGCTTTGGTTTTCCAGGTAGCGGAGCATCAGATAAATAGAGGAGAAGCCACAGATGCGGTTTTGATCTTGAACCTGGGCGATCTCCTGGTAAAAGGTCGCGGCCGCGCCCGTGCGTGTAGCTTCCATGAGCTGTTCATCTTGCTCTTGGAGCTTCTGGCGGCGTATTTTATCCATCACAAAGGGGTCGCCAAAGTTAGGGCCAACGTGGGCTAAATCTACAGACGCAACGGCCAACACCCGTTTGCCTTCACTCTCTTGCTTGAGAATATCTAGCAAAATGTTTAACTGTGGATCAGATGCTGGATGGTGCCCATTGGTGACAAAGTGATGAAAAGAGCCACACAGAATGGGAATCATGGGGCGAGGTTCTATACCTAACTGGCGGTAGCTGTGATGCAGCCAGACCGCCGAAAGCTCAATAGCATGTTCGTGGCGGTGGTTTAACTCCAGGGCAAAAGCATTTTGGGGTCCCAGAGCGGCCGCGATTCGCTCCACCATCGCCATATCCGTTGGCAGAACCCCATAGGGTGTGGCATACGGTTTTTCGGTAAGGGTAATCGTGCCCAATCCCCCATTATGATCAGTGCCAAACATGAGAATCAAATCAGCTTCAGCGATGGCTGGCCACGCCCGCCGCCACACCTGGGCATAAACACGCCCCCCTCGTTGATAATCAATATGGGGGGAGACAATCCCCCGCCCGTTCCACGGCTGCCAGCCATGGAGATTGTCATTGGCCCCATATTCGCCAAACAGGTGATCTAGCTCTTCTGGATCAGCTGGATATCCCAGGCCAGCCAGGGCCGGGGGGCGGTAGGGTAGGGCGCGGTAAGCCGCCATGCTCGCCTGTTTGGCCTGCTGAAACCGCTCATTTTCCAGAAGCAAAGCCTCATCCAATTGGGCCAATGCCTCTTCTAGCGGGGCACGGGGTACTGGGAAACCGGCATCCTGACTCAGAACTGTCTGGATTTGCTCCAGGGTATGTTCTCCATCACAATAGACGAGCATTTGCGCCAAAAGCGGGGGAAAGATAAGCTGGTATTGGCTGTATTGCATGGGATCCCGCAAAAGCCACATTGGTTGTCCCTGATGGGAAACAGGTTGAAAATCAAGCGGCCGCAAACGGGGTTTTTCCAGGTGGTGCATCTGTACCTCAATGATGAATTGAGACGGAATACCGAAGACAGTTAGTGAGTTATCTCATAGTCTCTTCTCTCAACTTCGCAAAATATTACGGGAAGCGGGGTAAAATGCAAGCATTGGTTAAAAAAATGAGCCTGAGTTGGCCATGGGGACTGTTGTTAATGATCTGTTTGACCTGGGGGGTGGGCTGCGGCCGCGTTTCCACCCAAGATACTCTGCCAACTTTCGTTCCCCTGGACACTGTTCCCCCCACCCCTACCCTACACGCGAACCTAGCTGGCGTTGCGGCCGCGTTACCTGATTTGCCTACCCTGCCTCCCATTGTCGGCAACGCGGCCGCAGGGGATCGCACTATTGGCGACAGCTACATCCCCGAACTGGGCAACACCGGCTACCTGGTGCAGCAGTACACTATCCGCCTGAACCTTAACCCGGCCAGCCCAGAAATTCAGGGCACAACCACCATCCAGGCTATCAGCACAGTAGATCATTTAGGTGAAATTTCTCTGGATTTTGTTGGCTTTCAGATAGCCGCTATCGCTGTCAATGGGACACCGGCCGCTTTTTCCCGTGAGGGTAGCAAACTCATTATCCGCCTCCCCTTTACTGTGCCCGCCCACAAAACCTTTACCGTTACCGTGGCTTATAATGGCACACCCGTTAACCGCCCCTCTCCCTATCTGGGGGATAAAGTTTCTCGCATTGGCATTAACTTTGTCAACGCCACCCACCTGTGGGCTATCTCCCAACCAGATGGGGCACGGTATTGGTTTCCGGCCAATGACCATCCCCGTGATAAAGCGTTCTTTCGTTTTGAATTGACCGTGCCGCAAGGGTTGACCGGGGTAGCTAATGGGGATTTAATCGAAATTAAACCGGGGGAGATGCTGGGGGGCGCGGCCGCGAACACCTTCATCTGGGAACACAACTCCCCCATGGCCACCTATCTAGCAGTCATTGCCGTCGGTAACTATATACGCATAGAAGATACATCCCCCGCTGGTATACCCTTGCGCCATTACATTTTCTCCGAACGACAGGCTGAATTCGAGGCTGTTGCTGCTCCCATCATCGGGCCGTCTTTAGATTGGATGGCCGAACTGTTTGGCCCATACCCCTTTCCGAGCTTCGGTTTCGTCATGGCCGATATTCCTCGGATGTCCATGGAAACCCAAACCATGTCCCTACTCTCTACCAACACCTTCAACGAAAATACCATCGTTCACGAAATAGCCCATACCTGGTTTGGTAACTGGGTCAGCCTGGAATCCTGGGCCGACATCTGGCGTAACGAAGGGTTTGCTACCTACATTGCCCTTATGTGGCAAAGCCGCCATAATCCCCCCTTCCTGGATCAAGCCATTGCCAACTGGCGTGTTCCTACCGGGCCCCAATCCCCTCGGTTAGCCCCTCCGCTTCCCAATGAGTTTTTAGGTTACAACAGCTACTATGCTGGGGCTGTTCTCGTCCATGATTTGCGCCTCACTATGGGAGATGAACCATTTTTTCGGGGCTTACGCCAATATTTCGCCCAATATGGGGGCGGCACCGCCAGTCATCAGGAGTTCCAGCGCGTTATGGAGCAGTCTGCCGGCACCTCCCTGGATAGCATTTTCTACCTCTGGCTTCCCTAACCTGGACAAGTTAGAGAAGATTTATCCACAGATTTCACAGACAAACACAAAATTTTTTTATCTTTGAAAATCAGTCTCCCTTCCCCCTATGACCACAGTTTTTTGCATTATGTTGACTTATTGCTAGATAATCGTTAAGATGATAGCCAATTGCGCTAACAATATGTCAACTACCATGATGGGTAAAAAACTATTCACGCAGCGGCCGCTGCTTACTCTACCGCAAATATTGGTTCTTCTAGGAGTCGTGGCTGCCCTCATCATTGCCCTGGACTTGAACCGGCGCGCACAGGCCGGACGTACCGTTGGGGCCGGCGAGGCTGGACTTCAGGCCGAACTCAATGCTGAAATGACCCGCCAGGTTGAGCTACAGGCCAGACTCAGCTATGTCGAAAGTGATGATTACGTAGAAGCCTATGCTCGTGATGAAGGGGGATACCTGAAAAGCAATGAGAGCCGGATTGTTATCCTGCCTATTGCTGCGCCTCCCTTTCCCACCCCTATGCCAACGGCTACACCCGATCCGGCGGCCGCAGCTCAACCCTGGCAAGCCTGGTGGCAGCTCCTTACCGATGCCCCCTTGCCCCATCATTAGACCATGCTATTATAGGTGCTGACTTGACATATTATTTATCCAGTCGTACACTTAGTGGCATTGTGACACCAAGAGGTCATCTATTCCGCTGATTGTCCATATAACCAGCGTTAGAAAGGGAATACGTCTATGAGAGGTCGTCGCACTCTTGCCCTTGTTATAGTTCTTGTTGCCCTCTGCTTGCTCTCTGTCCTCATCGTTGTCTATTTGACACAAGGGGATGGCGGCGGCACAGCTGCAGCTACTCCTATCCCCTCGGACAGTTCAGAGGCTGAGGGAACCCCACCCCCGTTAATTGTTACCATCCCTGTAGATCAGTTGCAGTTGGTGGAAGTTGTTATTTCCATGCAAACGGTTCCGCGTGGCTGGCAAATGACCCCTTCAGAATTAGCGGTGGAGATGCGGCAGGCTTCCGATGTCGGCACAAATGTTATTACAGACATTAACGAAGCTATCGGTTTGTATGCCCGCACCGATATTTTTCAGGGTCAAACCCTTACCCGCGATATGCTTGTTGGTGATCCACGTACCATTGGCCGAGAAGATTACGGTCCATCCTCTCTCATTCCTCCTGGCTTTGAAGCGATGGCGATTCCTATGGATCGCCTTTCTAGTGTTGCTTATGGTCTGGCCGCCGGTGATACCATTGATATTATGTTCTCCATGATTTTTTTCGAATTGGATGAACAGTTCCAGACCCTACTGCCTAACGCGGCCGCGTTTTTTCTAACCAACGAAGAAGGTGATCGCACCATTATCGTTGTAGACCCGTTTGGCCGTTTTGAGGTCTTAGATAATGGGGATACTGCCCTCTTGAGTCCATCATCTTCCCCACAACCTGTACCCGTTTCCTTTATCATTCAGAATGCTAAAGTGATTCAGGTTGGGTCATGGGAACCACCCGGATTACCAGCTCAGCCAACAACAACACCTGATCCGTCCCAGGTTACGCCAACTCCAGAGGGGGTGGAAGTAACGCTAACTCCAACCCCGCGAGTCCCTGATGTTCTCGTGATCGCCTTGCCACCACAGCAACTGCTTCTCCTTAAATATGCCATCGAGCATAATGCGGATGTGGATTTTGCTCTGCGAGGAATTAATGATGGTCAGTTGTATCAAGTCACTAACGTTGATTTGGTCTACTTGTTAGAACGATTTGGTGTGGCCATTCCTCCTGACTTTAATTACATCACTTTTGGCCCGCTACGAATCAATGAGGACGATACCGATAGTACAGCTGGTACAGATGGCAGCTCACCCGGTGGTGAATAGTCAGGGTAAACGATTACTGACAGCCTTCCTGTTAGAAAGGATTTGACCATGCGTTTACGAATTTTCCTTCTACTTTTTTTAGTCTTATTGGTTGCGGCTGTAGCGGTCGTTTTGGTTGTGACCAACCTGGGTGGGCTTTCCCTGCTGAGTGGAAATAACAATGCCGGCTTGCCTGATTCATCCCCTGGTGCAGGGGATTCTTCCCAAATAGAACCTGCCCTGCCGACGCCTACGCCCACCCCGGCTATGCAATTTGTTGAAGTCTTGGTGGCCCGAGTGCGCTTGCAGCCAGGAGATCGTATAACAGAGGGGCTGCTTCAGGTAGAATTTCGGCCTGAAGATAACGTAGCAGTAAGAGCCAATTATACATTTAGCAACCCAGATGAATTGATAGGCCGCATTATTAGCACAGAGGTAGCTCCCGGTCAGGCAATTCTCAGCTCCATGCTGGCCCTCAACAGTACCGATATAACCTCCTTTGGTTCGGACCTGGCCTTGTACATCCCACGGGGGAATGTAGCGGTTGCTTTTCCTATAGATAAGTTTACCGGCATAGGCTATGCTATGCGCCCTGGTGATCGGGTGGATGTTATGATGTCACTTACTTTGCAGCAGGTAGATGAGGAGTTCCAAAGCCCACTGCCTAACAAGTTGCAACTGGTTAATCCCGAAGCCTTGCTCAATGGCGAATACTTCTTCTTTCCCGATACTGTCAGCGGCCGCTTAACCTTTATCCCCGAGATTAGCACGATTAGTCTCATTATCCCATCCTCAACTACACGAGTGACTCGACAAGTTACCCAGTTGACTATCCAGCAAGCGGAAGTACTCTGGATAGGCACATGGACGGACCCCCGGGTACTGGTGCGCGGTGATGATGCCAATATTGGCACATATAACCCCAATTCTCCCTTGCCGACTCCGACCCCATTCCCGGCACGCCAGGAACAAGAGCCAGACCTGATCATTCTGAGTATGACAGCCCAAGATGCCCTGTCCTTAAAATGGGCATTAGAAATAGGGATGCAAATTCATTTGACCCTGCGTTCACAAGGGGATCAGACAGTCTATGTAACAACCAGTGTTAGCCTGCCCCAAATGGTGGAGCAGAGCGGTATAACCATACCTGAACAGGGTGAATTCCGTGAATATCCCTCTATATTTTGGGTGCCAATACCGAGTGTGCCAAGCCGATCTGAATCTGATTTGCTGCCGTAAAATGGGCCGGGTCTGGGTAAAGTACACATAAGATGATCTATGGCCGCCAGAGGCATAAAAGGTGTGCCAACCCTCAGGTAATTATCAAGTCCCTGGCTGTATGGCGAGGGACTTTTTTATTTGTTCTGATGTAAGGTTAAGCATTATGAGTGAAGGGTTTTTACCCCCCGTAGAAGATCGCCCAGCGGTGACGGTTGATGTGGTGATTTTTTCGCTGGTGGAAGATGATCTGAAGGTGCTTTTAGTGCAGCGAGATCGCCAACCGTTCTTAGGCCAGTGGGGGATTCCCGGTGGGTTTGTTTACAGGCATGAGGCATTAGAGAGTGCGGCCGCACGAAAGCTAGACGATGAAACCGGGGTCAAAAATGTGTACCTGGAGCAATTATATACCTTTGGCAGCCCAAACCGAGACCCCCGTTCTCGTGTTATCACCGTCGCTTATTTCGCTTTGCTGCCTTATGCAGCCATTCGGGAATTAGATGAAGCCAGAGCCAGTTGGTTCCCCCTCAATGCACTGCCCCCGTTGGCATTTGACCATGAGGAAATTGTTCAATATGCTCTGACTCGCTTACGGTACAAGTTGGAATATACGACCGTTGGTTTTCGCCTCTTGCCCGATTTGTTTACCTTATCGGAACTACAAAAAGCGTATGAAATTATTTTAGATGAAAGGTTGGATAAGCGGAACTTTCGGCGCAAAATTTTGGCTGCAGAGATTTTGCAGGAAACAGGTCAAATGAAGCGAGATGGAGAGGGGCGGCCAGCTAAATTATATGGGTATCGGGATGATGCGATTACTGAAATAAAAACACGGCGTTTATTTCCTTAACCTGGGTAAGCCAGAAACAAAGAACGGATTGCCATATATTACAGACACTGATCCAAATCGTCACCCCTTTGCCTTCCATCCCCGTCATCAGGCAGCAGGGGAAACCCACAACGCTTTGACCAACTCCATGCCTAAAACAACTTCATCTCGACCCAGACGAAGTCGCATAGGGCCATTAAATGGGGCACGCCCGGTAATTTCAAATGGGATATTCGGAAAGATTCCTAACGAAGCGAAATATTTGAGCTTTTCCGGTTCGTGGGTACGTACCCGACTGATCGTCCCCTTAAAACCCACACCAAGATTCATTAAGCTCATATCATCTGGGTTTTGCATCTGGCCGTTGATGTCTGGGATAGGTTCGCCATGGGGGCAGCGGGTGGGGTTCTGAGCCATTTGGGCCATGCGCTCGGTCAATTCATCATTCAGTCCCTGGCCTAATGAATCAGCATGTTCATGGGCTTCATCCCAGGTAAACCCCATTACCTTGACCAGGAATACTTCCAGGATGCGGTGGCGACGAATTTCGCGTAGAGCTTCCTGGCGGCCTAATTCGGTCAACTCAACCCCCTGATAAGGAACATGTTTAACATAGCCGATGGTTTTTAGACGGCGTAACATGCGTGGAATAGCCGGAGCAGAGACATTGAGGCGTTCTGCCAGGCTGGTGGTATTAACGGTTGGTGAATCTTCTTGCAAACGATAAATTTCTGCCAGATATTCACGCATGGCCGCACTGGGCGTCATAACTGTTGCTCCTTCGAAACTGGCCACGGATGATAGGAGCATAGATCAAAAGAACCATAGAGAAAATAAAAGGGAAATCTATGTCTATCTGGGTCATTGGTGGTTAAGAAATTTTCATCTATCATGGCATGTCGCGCTTATGGTGCTGCCTACGAAGACAAGGGCTGAAGGGTGGAAGTTCCCAGAGTTCCCTTGTTTCTGGTTTGGTTTTTGGATTTGTTAGCAAATAATAGGATTATCATATCTTAAACGGATTCAGGTGATCAAACAAATTTGGTATTTGTTTAAGTGACTGCTTAACAAGGGGAAGGGTATGGGTGTAGATAAAAAGGTGGTGTGTCAGGGTTTGTATAAATCTTTTGCCGGAAAGATGGTGGTAAGGAATGTCCATTTTCAGGTGGCGGCGGGCGAAATTTTAGCTTTGGTAGGTCCTAGCGGATGTGGCAAGACAACCACGCTGCGGACAATTGCCGGGTTTGAAACATTAGATCGCGGCCGCATCGAAATTGCTTCTCAATTAGTAGCTGATGAAGGGTGGCATCTCCCGCCGGAAAAGCGACGTGTGGGCATGGTGTTTCAGGATTATGCGATTTTCCCCCATCTCACGGTAGCCCAAAATGTGGCCTTTGGATTAGGCCGGGGTGCGGCCGCAATCCAGCGTACCCAAGATATGTTAGCCTTTGTTGGGTTAGCTGGCCTGGGTGAAACAATGCCCCATGAGCTTTCTGGTGGGCAGCAGCAGCGGGTGGCCCTGGCCCGCGCCCTGGCACCTGAACCAGTTATCCTTTTATTAGATGAACCATTTTCTAACCTGGATTACACCTTACGCAAGCAGGTGCGTGGTGAAGTGCGTTCTTTGCTTAAAGAGACAGGGGCAACGGCTATTTTTGTTACCCATGATCAGGAAGAGGCATTGTTTATTGGCGATAAAGTTGCGGTGATGAATGAAGGGTGTATTGAACAAATAGATACCCCGGAAATATTGTTCCACCAACCCAAAAGCCGTTTTGTCGCTTCTTTTGTGGGGGAAACGAGCTTCTTACCCGGCACCGTGAGCAGCCGAGGTATAGAGACGTTATTGGGGATACTGCCCCAAACAATTCTCTTAAGGGAAGGAAGCCAGGTAGAGTTAGCCCTACGCCCAGATGATCTTGCGCTTGCGGCCGCAGCCCACGGCAACGGACACATCCTCTCACGCCAATTTATGGGCATCGCCCACCTGTATCGCATCGCCCTGACCGATGGAGTTGTGGTGCAGAGCTGGCAGCCCCACACCCTCAACCTGCCCGTTGGCACTTCCGTTCTCGTTTCATTTCAATATGACCATCCATTAAGCTGTTTTGTGGGTGAGCGAGCCGTTAACTAACAAAAAAAGCTCTGGTTTTATCCAGAGCTTTACAAGGCGACGACCGGATTCGAACCGGTGAATAAAGGTTTTGCAGACCTCTGCCTTACCACTTGGCTACGTCGCCGGGAAAGGAAAAGCAGGCTTTTGGCCTGCTTTTCTGTTAAGAGCGGGCGATGAGATTCGAACTCACGGCCTTCTCCTTGGCAAGGAGACGTTCTACCGCTGAACTACACCCGCTAACTGTATAAAATTGTAGCAAACTTTTCTTGTTTTACAAGCCGTCTGCTTAGTGCCAGGACCCAGACTCGAACTGGGGACACCTGCATTTTCAGTGCAGTGCTCTACCAACTGAGCTATCCCGGCATTTATTTCAAGACGGGTGAATTCTATCGAAAGGGGGTCAGGCTGTCAAATTGTGCCAGTCGGCAGAACGGGGTCATGCTCAGAGCACGGCCACACAGGTATAACAATAATCATCCTGCGGCTCTTTGCTATCCATCAGTAAACGGTTAAACGGTTTGCGTCTCATTTGTTTGTGATAATATAGAGTGCGGTTGCTTTATCCGTCCTGTCACCATTTTTATGAATAACTCTTTGCTCGCGTCCCTCTGGCAACCGTTGCCCAATCGTCGTTGGTTTGCTTTCGGGGTGGTCCTGGCTGTTCTTTTGCTCATGGGGTTTTATACCGTAACAAACCCAGAACGGCTGCTCCACACCTCGTTATTGGCTGGGGCAGATATTGCCGGGTATGCCTTTTGTCATCGAATTACGGAACGGTCTTTTACTATTGGCGGGCGGCAGTTTCCCCTTTGTGCCCGGTGTACAGGTATGTACCTTGGGGTGATGGTGACTTTTGTTTTGTTGGTTTTGGCCGGCCGTTGGCGGTGGGCGCAGCTGCCGCCGCCTAAAATTATGATACTGCTGGTTGGCTTTGTTGGCTTGATGGGTATTGATGGCCTCAACTCTTATTCCCATTTTTTTCCCAATTTTCCCCATCTTTATACGCCGCAAAACTGGCTCCGCCTGCTGACGGGGCTGGGAACAGGGCTGGCGATGGGGGCGTTTGTTTTTCCCGCGCTGGCCCAGACGTTGTGGCATGTGCAGGTGTGGCAGCCAGCGATTGGTTCATGGCGCGAGCTGGTAGATTTAATGATAGTGACGCTCGCGGCCGCGCTCCTTATCTTTAGTAACCAGCCAGCCATTTTATACGTCCTGGGCCTCGCCAGTGCTGCCGGGTTAGTTATCACCATCACAGCTCTTAACACCATGGTTTTACTCATCGCCACGCGGCGTGATGCTCGTCTGGCTACCTGGCGGCAGGCTCTGGTGCCGCTAGCCATTGGCCTGGGGTTGGCTATTATCCAGATCAGCCTCATCGCTTACGTGCGTTATCAGCTTACGGGCACCTGGAGTGGCTTTCCTGGTCTGACATGAACCAACTTGTCATCTTTGTTGTTTGTCCTACTGCCTGAGCAGTAGGTTTATTCATCGGCAGACTTTTGAGTTAAGGAGGAATTTACAATGAATATCAACATGCAGAGTGTAATGAAAGCGGCCGCGATTGGGGCAGCTATCAATGCGGTCATTGGAATTATCAACGGCGCCGTGGGACTGCTGCCCGCCAGTGTTGCGTCTATCCTGGGTATCCTGACCACCTTGACCCTTTGTTGTGGTGGTTTTTTGATTCCTGTTATAACCGGGGCCTTATATGGCTATTTCACCCCTGGCAAAGAGGAGATGGGGCAGTCAGCTTTAGGTGGGGCGTTGTCTGGCCTGATCGCTGGTCTGGTTTACGGAATTGTTCAGGCAGTTGTTAATATGGTTGTTGGCCTGATCAATGGGCTGGCCTTTGAAGCCATTCTTACGGCGGGGGTTGGTACGATCATTAGCACCTGCTGTGGCGCAATTATCTTTGGGTCTATCCTCGGGGCTATTGGTGGCGTGATCTGGGGGTTTGTACAAAAAGATAAATGACCTGGTCAAATACGATTTATCTGGCCGATATAGGTTGGTTTAATCGTGCCGATTGAACCAACCTTGTTCGTACCTTCATAACCCAATAGGTGAGAACATAAAATATTCGGCCTTGGGGATTCTGTGGGGTAGGGATAACTGCCTGTAGCAGGTTCTGGGTCCCCCAAAGCCAAATATTCTTGTAAAGAGGCAAAAAATGGAATCTCAATCTGGTAACTCACGGACCATCATTATCATTGTGCTGATTGTACTGCTGCTCTGTTGTTGTTGTGCCGTGTTAGCTGGTGGTTGGTTTTATGGTGATGCCATCGTGGAGATGTTAGGCTAAAAGGGCAGCAAAAAGAGGTATAGCGCAAGATCAGGAAACTCCCCGTCGTTATTTGCGTATTGACTGGCATTAAACGTAGGTTTGTGGAGGGTACACCATTATGATCGAAGCCATAGCCGGTATCAGTACCGCTTTTGGGTTGGCGGGCAGCGCAGGGCTAAACGCCTATATTCCGCTGTTGTTGGTAGCCGTTGCGGCCCGTCTGAAATGGTTGGACCTGGCTGAGCCGTATAATATGATTGGCAGTGGGTGGGCTATTGCCATTCTGGTTGTTCTGCTCATTATTGAAGTGACCGTTGACAAAATCCCAGCCGCCGATACGGTGAACGATCTTATTCAGACCTTTGTTCGGCCGGCCGCCGGGGCGGTGTTATTTGCCGCCAATGCCAATGTGATTACTGATTTGAATCCGGCTATTGCCCTGCTAGCTGGGCTGCTTCTGGCGGGTACAGTTCATGCCGGGAAAACGGCTGTCCGTCCGGCTGTGACGGCCACAACCGCCGGTACAGGCAATTGGGCCGTCTCTATTTTGGAGGACATCATTGCCCTGTTTATGTCAGTCCTGGCCCTGCTTCTGCCCCTTCTAGCTGGTTTAGCCGTTGTTTTACTGGCTTTGTTTATGATCTGGCTGTACCAACGCCGCCAACAGAGGAAGCGGCTGCTCTTTAAGCGCTAAAAGATCGAGCAAGGATAGAAGGCCGCAAAGGAAAAAGACCTGACAATGCACACGGCGTTGTCAGGTCTTTTTTCGTCCTGAGCTTTTTTGGTCTATACTTGCCATATGTCCAAATTATTGCCAATTGTTCTTGGCTGTGCTTTTTTATTGCTGGTGGGGTGTGGTTTATTTGACCAAACCCCGTCAGATGTAGCCTCAACCATAACAGTTACTTCCCCTGCCCCCGCTGCTTTTACTCCAGTTGTTCTGACGCCTGTAGGCACGGGGACACCATCTGTCGCGGCAACGCCTACGAGGTTGGTTTTACGCCTGTGGACGACAGAGGAGATTTCTCCACGCAGTGAAGTACCTGGAGGGACGGTCCTGATTGAGCAGTTAGATACGTTCGCGGCCGCGCACCCGGAACTGGTGTGGGATGTGCAGTTGAAAAGTGTGACCGGGCAGGGGGGGATATTAAGCTATTTGCGAACCGGGCGCACTGTAGCTCCCACTATTTTGCCTGATGTCGTTTTACTTCCAGCCAATCAGCTCGCGGCCGCTACCCAAGAAGGTCTCATCTACCCCCTCGACAACCTGCTCCCCCCAGATATGATTGCTGATCTTTACCCGGCCGCCGCTAACCTGGGTCGAGTCAACAATGCCTTGATGGGGTACCCCTTTTCTCTGGTTGGCCTGGAGCATCTGGCTTACAATAGTGTAGCCATCACCCGGACTATCCCAACTACCTGGAATGACATCATTCGCCTGCCCGATGTTGATTTTGTTTTTCCTGCTGGGGGTACAGCCGGAGCGCGGCTAACCCTACAATTTTATCTAGCTTTTGGGGGAACTTTAACCAATGAAGTGGGTCAGCCTAATCTACAAATTGAACCTTTGACCAGAGCGCTCGGCTTGCTGAGCCAGGGGCGGCAGGCAGGGTTTATCCTATTAGATAGTGATAATATAACGACGAACAGCGAAGCCTGGATGTTATATCAAACCGGTCAGGCCAATATGACGGTTACGGGGATACGAAACTTTTTAGAAAATCGGGATTTTGCCCCCAACAGCCAATATGTTGCCTTGCCTGGTCCCACTGGTCTGCTTCCACCCTTTGTGAATGGATGGGTGTGGGCCATTACTACCCCGGACCCGGTTCGGCAGGCACAGGCCGCTGAATTAATCAGTTGGTTGGGTAGTAGTGAAACGGTTGGTGGATGGACAGCGGCCGCAGCCCAATTACCGTCTCGCCGTTCGGCCTTTGCTTTTTGGACGGTAGAAACCCCCTATCAAGGTTTTTTGCAAACCCAGTTAGAATTAGCTCAGCCCTACCCGGCAGCGGCTACCTCAACCATTATCACTGCGTTGAGTAATGCCACTTTTGCGGTCATTGATGGCTCTAAGTCCGCTGAAGCTGCGGCTGAGGAAGCAGTTATAACTGTGATTGGAACGCAATAATTTCTATTAGGGTATAGCTTCCACGTAGTTCTTATTAAGTTTCCGCAACTATTGCATTCTGTAAACGTCAATGCTCCCATGTTCTTCCCTGATTATCCTTCCCATATCAATCAACTGATCCAGGCGGCCCTCGATGCGGCCGATCCGGCCCAGGCAGTCAGTACAGCCCTACATTGTCATGGGGATACCGTTATTGTCGGGGAGCAGCCGTACCAGCCCCAGCGGGTCTTCTTACTGGCGGTGGGCAAAGCTGCGGGGAAGATGGCTGCGGCCGCGACTGCAATCCTGGCCGATAAGCTATATCAGGGTATCCTCATTCACAAAAGGAACCATCCATACCCCGTGCTACCGCCATCTATACGCTGTTTTGCGGCTGATCATCCCGTGCCTACACAGGACAATTTAATGGCGACCCAGGCTGTTGGGGAGATGTTAGCCCAAACGACGGCCAATGATTTGGTGCTAGTTTTGCTTTCTGGGGGAGCTTCAGCCTTGTTGACCCGACCGTGCATCCCCCTGGCGGATTGGCAGGCGTTGATTCAAGCGATGTTGGCTTCAGGCTGCCCCATTGACCTGTTTAATCAGGTTCGTCAATTTTTTGATCCAGTTAAGGCAGGGGGATTGATCCATGCGGCCGCACCCGCCCCTTGTGCCGCGCTCATTATGAGTGATGTTGTCGGCAATCCCCTGGAGATCATTGGCGGTGGGCCAACGGTGACGGTATCTCAGGATGCGGCCGCCATCCGGCTTATTTTGAACCAATACCAGGTGCGGCCGCGACTATCTACCACCACCTGGCAGCAAGTAGAAACCATCCTGACAGCCGTTAATGAATCCGGACAAATAACCACAGATAGCCGAGGAAGAATAGCAGATAGTACACCGGGGTTCAGCCGTTTTCCGACTTTTACCCTTTATCCTCCATTATTAGATACCGAAGGCACTCTAAATCATGCCCCAGTCAATAATTATTTGATTGCTGATGGGGCACGAGTGGCGCAAGCAGTTGCCCAGAGAGCCAGACAGTTAGGGTTTCGTGCCCAAGTATTGACTACCCATTGGCAAGGGGAAGCCAGAGAGGCTGGTAAAATTGCGGCCGCCTTAGCCCAAGATGCCCCTGCCCAAACTTGCCTTATTATGAGTGGCGAAACAACAGTCACCCTGCCACATTTGCTTGCTGACGGGGTGCGGCATGGTGTTGGCGGCCGCAACCAGGAAACCGCTTTGGCTGCGGCCATTCAACTGGCCGGGGTAGATGGGGTCGTATTGGCTTCTCTGGCAACTGATGGGGAAGATGGTCCTACAGATGCGGCCGGGGCCATTGTAACTGGGCGGACCGTGTGGCAGGCTCATCAATACCAGTTAGGGGCCCGAGAATATTTGGCCCGGCATGATAGTTACACGTTTTTTAAGCGGCTGGGAGATGCGGCCGCGCCCCCTCTGGCTGGTCGCCTCATCTCTACTGGTCCCACTGGTACCAATCTCAATGATCTGGTGATCATTTTATCGTATAAGCGGTGAGTTTCAGAGTCTACACTGCTATTCTTCAATTTTATCACCCTTCCACAGAGGTATTTATGTCAATTAAATTTGGGACCGACGGCTGGCGAGCCGTCATCAGTGATACATTTACTTTTGCCAATTTGCGCCAGGTGGCCCAGGCCATCGCCGATTTTATCCATGAACAGGGGAATGCTGAACCGTCTGCGGTAGTGGGTTATGATACCCGCTTTCTTTCTGACCGATATGCCTACGAAGTGGCCTGTGTTATGGCTGGGAATGGCATTTCCACCTGGCTAGCGCGTGCTGATACCCCAACCCCGGCTGTCAGCTATGCGATTGTCCATAAGAAGGCCACCGCTGGGGTAATGATTACCGCCAGCCACAATCCCCCCCGCTATAATGGGGTTAAGTTAAAAGCCAGTTTTGGGGGAAGTGCCACCCCAGAACAGCATAAACGGGTAGAAGCGATTCTGGCCCGCAACCTGATGGAACAAAAAGACCCTCAGCTGATGGAGTTAGAGACAGCCCTGGCTCAGGAGAAAATCCGCAAGTTTGACCCATCCTGGGCCTATTATGAGCACCTCAGCACTCTGGTAGACCTGGATATTATCTCCAGTGGGGAGCTAAAGGTGGTAGCGGATGGCATGTTTGGTTCGGGCCGGGGTGTGATTGGGGAGATGCTGGCTCGCGGCCGCACCTATGTCCACAATATCCGCCATGAGATGAACCCCGGCTTTGGCGGCATTCACCCCGAACCCATTGCCCGCTATTTGGGGCTGCTCATGTCTACCATTCAGGGGGGGCATTGGCACGTAGGTTTGGCGACCGATGGGGATGCGGATCGTATTGGGGCGGTGGATGCGCGGGGGGAGTTTGTGGACCCTCACCGAATTTTTGCTCTGGTATTGCGCTATCTTATTGAGAAACGGGGATGGCAGGGACAGGTTATTCGCACTGTTTCGACAACGCGCATGATAGACCGGATCGCGGCCGCGAACGGGCTGTGCCTTACCGAAACCCCCGTCGGCTTTAATCATATCGCCGATCTGATGCTCCAGGGAGATGTCCTCATGGGCGGAGAAGAATCCGGGGGGATGAGCATCAAAGGGCATATTCCTGAGGGGGATGGGGTGCTGTTAGGATTGTTGATTCTCGAAATCATGGCCTACCATCGTGCTCCACTGCATGAAATCATCGCCGATCTATTGGCCCAATATGGCCCGGCCGAATACAAACGAACTGATATGAAGCTGCGGCAGCCGGTAGAAAAGAAAGCGATGGTCAATATGCTGGTGGAGTCAGCACCACCCCATATTGATGGCGTCGCCATAGAGCAGGTAAGTACCCTGGATGGGGTGAAATATTATTTGGACGATGGTAGTTGGCTGCTCATTCGCCCGTCGGGCACGGAGCCGGTGCTGCGGGTGTATGCCGAAGCTCCGAATCAAGATCGGGTGCGGGCGCTGCTCAAATTTGGTGAAGAGGTAGCGCAAAAGGGGTGATGGGCAGATTAAGAAAGGGAGAGACTGTTTACTGCTCACTGCTCACCCGGCGGATTTCCTCGTCAATATCGCAGGGAAACAGGTGTTGGGCTGGGGTGGGGGCGATGAGGTTGTAAGTGCGGATTTTTTGGTTGTGTGCGGCCGCGTCCCGTTTAAACCGCTCCACCTGCCGCTGCCAATAGCCAATATCCTGGGTAATCTGGTAATAGCGGTAAGCTTGTTGGAGTGTCGCCCGAAGTTGGGGTGCGGCCGCGAGCAAAGCCTTGCGCTCCTCAATCCAACGAGGGGCGTAATCATTATCCTTTAGTAGTTGGTACGCCCGCTCTTTGCTGGGGTCTACAAATGGGTTCTCCTGCCAGGCAAATGGTTTGCCGCGGCCGCGTAAATTATCAAACTCCCCTCGAGCCATCGCTTCTTCAATTTGACCACCAATCAAATCATCCAAACTCATCCTGCACCTCTTGAGGCTCGGCTACCAATTGGCCGCCGCGCACCGTGGCTCCAATCACCAATCCCGCGCTGATCAAAACCATATTCTTGATGATATATTGCCCTTCCAGGGTGGGGGCATAAGGGATACGGGTAAAAATTTCGTGCGGAAAGAAGAAAATGGGGGTAATCGTGCCCACCATTTGCAGAAATAGAAGCAGTAAAGTACCCCGCATAAACAGCCCAGTGATCAATCCCAGGCCAATTAAACATTCCCAGGCGGCTAGAATAAAGATGGCGATGTTGTCAGGCAGCAGGCCAAAGGTTAGTAGGCTGGTAGTTCGAATGGCTAAATCTTGGGCCGGGCTGAGGCCGGGGAAAAATTTCAGAAAGCCAAACCAAAGGAAGACGATCCCCAGGCTGACCCGTAACAGGGTGATGCCATATTGGGCCATCCAGGTTGTTATTTTTTGGTCGAGACGGTTGAACCACTCCGGGTAGATGAACATGCTATTTTTCTGATTGTTCTGATAAATATATTGTGAATTAAATCACAAACGATAATCTGTGTCAACTTATACCCATCATGGTCATAAAGTGACATTCCAGTTGGAGACTAGAGACTGGGGACTAGTTACTCTCGAGTCTCCAGTTTCACTGAAAATGTCAGTTTATGACCGTTGGCAGTATATCTACCATGACACTGTTGGCCGTGAGGGGGTGATCCAGCGGTGCTTTGCCGCCAGGAACAAAAAACCCCACCTAACAGCGGGGTTTTTTTAGGGGCGTAAGGGGGAAATTTAGCGATTGGCCAGGGGGGCAAAATCGCGGGTTGTATGACCGAGGTAAAGCTGCCGCGGCCGCGCAATAGATTGTTCTGGGTCGGTGATACTTTCTACCCACTGGGCCAGCCAGCCAGACATCCGGGGAATGGCAAACATAACTGGGAACATGCTGGTGGGCAATCCCATGGCCTGATAAATGATCCCAGAGTAGAAATCTACGTTGGGATACAGTTTCCGCTCAATGAAATATTCATCTTGTAACGCGATACGCTCCAGTTCAATGGCAATATCCAGCAGCGGGTTGCGTCCGGTTACTTCAAATACCTCATCGGCCACCTGCTTAATGATTTTGGCGCGGGGATCGTAATTCTTGTACACCCGGTGCCCAAACCCCATCAGGCGGACTTCCCGGTTCTTCACCCGTTTAATGAAATCAGGAATGTTATGAACATGGCCGATCTGGCTGAGCATCCGCAGCACTTCTTCATTGGCCCCACCGTGCAGAGGGCCATAAAGAGCGGCCGCCGCGGCCGCGGCCGCGCTGTATGGATCCACCTTAGAGCTGCCAACTGAACGCATAGCGTTGGTGCCACAATTTTGCTCATGGTCAGCGTGTAAAATAAACAGCACATCTAACGCCCGCCGCAGGGCCGGGTTAGGTTCGAAGCGAGGCTCCACCATGCGGAACATCATATTGAGAAAATTGCCGGTGTAGCTGAGGGTATTATCCGGGTAGTTAATGGGGAAACCCAGGCTGTGGCGGTAGGCATAGGCGGCAATGGTGGGGACTTTGGCAATCAGCCGTTTAATTTGTAAATCACGGATTTCCGGATCATCAATCTGGCGGGCTTCCGGGTAAAAAGTAGACAGCGCGGCCAGATTGCTGATAAACATCCCCATCGGGTGAGCATCATAGCGGAAGCTCTCGATAAACCCTTTCATATTCTCATGGACCATCGTATGGTACTTGATTTCTTGCTCCCATTGGTCTAATTGGGCCGCATTAGGCAGCTCCCGGTTCAGCAATAGATAAGCAACTTCTAAATAGGTTGCTTGTTCCGCCAATTGGTCAATAGGGTAACCACAATATTCTAAAATACCCACATCCCCATCAATATAGGTGATGGTACTCTTGGTTGAAGCGGTATTCTTAAAGCCAGGGTCATAACTCATGACACCAAAATCATCCTCATTGAGCTTGATCTGGCGTAAATCGTTGGCTTTGATGCTGCCGTTTTGAATGGGAATTTCATAACTGCGGCCGGTGCGATTATCGGTAATTGTCAGGGTCTCTTGGGTCATCTGAGCCTCCAATGGTGAAACAGGGGATATGATGAACAGATAAAGAATTTCACCTGTGGCAAATGAGTTCTAACCTGTCCATTTGGGTTGTTTGGAAAAAGAAACGGGTACGACGCTCTGCGTCATACGACAATATCTAGTATACCCGATTTAAGGTGTTGGGCACGAAAATAAGGCCGCTGCCATAATGAGAAAGCCCCCTGATAATCAGAGATTGATCAGGGGGCTTTTTAGGGGGAGAACGATACGTTATCAAACTGCCGGAAGGGTTATCAGGAGCGCATCATGTACGTTTCTGTAAGTTGCCGGTGACACTCTTTAGAAGATGCTCCGAGGAGCGCAGGAGTGGCAGTTCCAGGTCAACCAGAATTTTTAATTATTTTGACTCCTACCGCCAACTTCGCAAGTGCAGTCTTATGCTTATAGAATAGCTGGTTTGTAGCTCTGGCATAAGTGATGGATGTCATATTGGGGAGGTGACGTTGGGCTAAACTGGATGACGCTTTCCAGGCATCTTTAGCGGCTTTACATCCCAGGCAGAGTGAAGTAGAAGGTGGAGCCTTGACCGGTATTCTGGTTGGAGATGGCCCCGACGCGGCCGCCTAATTTCTCCACAATCCGCCGCACAATAGAAAGACCCAGCCCGTGCCCCTTGGTATGGACCTGGTGCAGCCGCTCAAACGGAATAAACAGCCGTTCGATTTGCTCTGGGGATAAGCCAGCCCCATTGTCACGTACCCAAAAGCGGATTTGCCTATCAGGCAGATGCTCATTGCCCAACTGGATCAGGGGGGGCCGGCCGCCATATTTGAAGGCATTGCTCAGATAATTGACCCACACCTCTTCCACCCAAGGGGCATACCCTAGGGGAATGAGCCAGAAATCGGGCAAAACAATTTCCCCCCCATACTCTTTCACATGATGATTGACCCGCGCCAATGCCTGACTGACCAACCCGCCCATTTCCAATGGTTCGGGCTGAATGTCTTGTCCTCTAACGCTGGCTAAAAGGAGCAGTTCATCCACGATGTTGATCAATTTTTGGGTACTGTTGCCGATCATTTGCCAGCTTTGTTGAATCTCATTCGGAGATAACAAAGGGAGCAGTTCGTCAGCATCCCCGGTCAGTCCTAATAAAACAGATAGGGGGGATTTCAAGTCATGGGCTACGGTGTGGGCAAAAGCATCAAGTTCAGCATTTTGGGTTTCTAACTCCAAAGTTCGCTGGCGTAACGCTTCTTCGGCGGTCTGACGACGGTTTATTTCAGCTTCTAACTCTTCACTTTTAAGCCGGTATATTTCGGCGTCGCGGCGGGCGGTTTCCGTCTGGTGTAAAACCTGTAAATTGCGAATGGTCTGGCGTGATTGTTCGTTGAATAGGGTTTCTTTAAGGATGTGGAACTGCTCATAATGGTAAAGAGCCTGGGCTAAATCCCCTTTTTGTTTGTAAAGTGAGGCGAGAACCTCATGGCATTGGAACATTTCATGGGGGCTTTGCTGCTGTTCGGCCATCTGGAGGGCTGTTTGCAAATGAATGAGGGCCGTATCCAATTCACCGGAGCGGCTGAGAATACGCCCCAGGCTCAAATGGGCGTATATAGCTAAATAGTGATAGCTCTGACTGATTGCGGCCGCCAGCCCTAGCTGCAAATATTCTCTGGCCTGAGTGTCATCCCCCATGGCCTCGTAAATATCAGCAATGGTGCAAATGGCGTTGGTTTCAAAGAAGCCAGATACCTGATTTTGGGCCAGGACGCGGCCGCGATGGGCATTTTCCAGGGCCAACTTATACTCCTGTAACGAGTAATAGGCCATGGCGATATTGTTATATAAGATACACTCGCTGCGAACATCTTCAATTGCCTGAGCTACGAGCAAGGCTCTTTGGTAGGTTGCCAGCTCTTGCCGGTAATTCCCGGTACGATTGTAAAGGATGCCGATGGTGTTTAAGGCGTTGGCTTGGATGGCATGATCGCCGGCCTGTTGGGCCAGGTTAAGGGCTTCCAGGTTACAGGCCAGTGAGTCGGTATAGTTGCCCAACTGTTCATAAATAGACCCTAATCTTCCCAAACTCAGTGCCTGTTTCTGGGCTGAGGCCAGGATTTCGGCCACCCGTTTAGCTTCAAGGGCCCATTGAAGGGCCAGGCTGAGTTCACCTAGCCGCTGGCAGGTACGGGACAGGTTGAATAGGGAATCAAAATGGTTGTCACTCTCTGGGTTGGCTTGGGAGAGGGCAAAGGCAGCCTGGGCTAATTCGTAGGCTTGCTGCAGCTCTTTATCTTCCCAATAGGAAGAGAGGGCATTGAGGGCCGCTGCCTTTTCCTGGGGTGTGGCTGCGGCCGCGAGCCGCCCTTCTAATACCTCTAACTGTTGTTCGGCCATGCTCCCTGCCCCTTTTACCCATGCCGCCGCATAAACCGCTCCAGACGTACCAATACTTCCTCTATCTTTTCATAGGCGGTGGCATAAGAAGCCCGCATAAACCCGGCCCCACTGGGGCCAAACGCATCCCCCGGCACCATAGCCACTTCTTCTTCTTCTAGCAGGGTCGTAGCAAATTGGTCGCTGCTCATCCCCGTTCGGGTGATGTTGGGAAAAGCGTAGAACGCCCCCTTTGGCTCAAAACAATCCAGCCCCAACTGATTAAATCCATCTACAATGAGGCGGCGGCGGCGATCATACTCCTGGCGCATCCGTTCCACGTAGGCTTCGGCTTCCGGGTCAGTGAGGGCTACGAGCGCGGCCGCTTGCCCGGTTGTCGGCGCAGACATGATGGTGTATTGGTGGACCTTACGCATGGCCGCTAAAAGTTCAACCGGGGCACAGGCATAGCCGATGCGCCAGCCGGTCATGGCATAATCTTTGCTAAACCCACCCAATAAAATGGTGCGCTCTTTCATACCGGGCAGGGCGGGTACGCAGGTATGTTCTATGCCATACACCAGCCGGTCATAAATCTCATCAGAGATGATTAGCAGGTCGTGCTTTTCAGCCAAAGCAGCGATCTGAACCATCGTTTCACGGGTCATCACGGCCCCGGTGGGATTGTTGGGGTAGCCTAGGAAGATCGCTTTGGTGCGCGGCGTGATAGCGGCCGCGATCACTTCTGCCGTCACCTCAAAATTATCCTTCATGTAGGTTGGCACCGTCACCGCTACCCCTCCAGCAAAGGTCACTTCCGGCACATAGGCCACAAAACAGGGTTCGGGAATAATCACCTCATCCCCAGGGTTAAGAATAGCGGTCATCGCCAGGTAGAGGGCTTCACTCACGCCAACGGTGACAATGATTTCGCTGTCGGGGTTGTACTCCACCCCATAACGGGCGGCCAGATTATGGCTGAGGGCACGGCGCAGCTCTACGGTGCCGCTGTTGGAAGTGTAAGCTGTCTCCCCCCGCTGGAGCGAGGCGATTCCAGCGTCTAAAATCGGTTTGGGGGTGACAAAATCTGGCTCGCCGATACCCAGAGAAATGACGTTTTTCATGGTGGCGGCGATGTCAAAAAATTTACGAATCCCAGATGGGGGAGTGTTGGCGACTCGTTCAGAGATAAAGTTACGCATGGGTTATTTCCTTTGGGTACACGGATTTTCACGGATGAGTCTACTGAAAAAAGGTCGCGCAGAGACGCGAAGGCGCAGAGTTACCGAACAAAAATTCGTGTTAATTTGTGAAATTCGTGGCTTCCTTCAGTGGATTCACAGATCAACACGGATTCTTTAGCTAGGTTAATCGGTGTACAACTTAGCCTAAATTGACAATGGCGTTGTCGCCGATGAATAGTTCGCGGCCGCGTCCCTTCACCTGGGCGTTTTCACCAATGAGGCTGTTTTCAATGATGCAATCTTCGATGGTAGCCCCTTCGTCAATGATGCTGTCGCGCACGAGGGCATGGCGGATCACGGCGTTGGCTTCAATGCTGGCGTATGGCCCAATGATTGATGCTTCGATGTCGGCGTCTGGGTGGATGTAAACTGGAGGCAGGACTACAAACCCTTCCCCATATCCTCGTTCAATGGCCTCAAAGGTGGCGTACCCGAGGGAGAGCATCCGCCGGTTGGTATGGAGAATGGTATCGGGTTTGCCCGCATCTTCCCACACCTCGACGGTATCTACGGTGATTTTGTCCCCCTGCTCCAGCATGACCTGGAACGCATCGGCCAGGTAATATTCGCCCAGGGTTTTGCGCCCGGTGTTCATAACGGTATCTACAGCGTCACGCAAGTTGCGGCCGCTGCGGAACCAATAGATCCCGGCAATCGCCAGCCGGTTCTCCATTGTCTTCGGCTTTTCCACAAACTGGGTCACATACCCGGCCTCGTTTAAGACGACCACGCCAAAGGTGCGAGGATCATCCACTTCTTTAACCAAAAAAACCGCATCAGCCTCACGGGGAATGGCGGCATAATCCGCTTTGACAATGCCATCACCAAAAGCGATCATCACATCCTCATCACTGTCCAGGTAATCCCGACAGAGCCAGAGGGCATGGGCCTGGCCAAGGGCCTGCTCTTGAACCACAAACTGCATATCCAGATGGCTGTAATGGGCCCGCAGCCATGCCTCAATCTGATCCCCTTTGTACCCTATGACAAAGATGACCTGCCCGGTCGTGACCTCTTTCATCAGGTCGAGCAGATGGCCGATGATGGTGTTGCCGGCCACTTTTAACAATGGTTTGGCGCGGCTCCAGGTGTGCGGCCGCATACGGGTTCCATACCCACCAAGTAAAATAATCGTTTTCATGCTACTCTCCGCGTGGTGATAATCTCAGTTTGCCTCTAAATCGGATAATAAAGGTTCACAAAATAAATCGGTAATGTTTGTCGGGTGGTTGCGGTTGGGATTAAACGCGGATTTTCAGGATTTACGGATGGGCGTCCCTGGTCAAATCAATCCGTAAATCCTGTTAATCGTTTGTTCTATGACCGGTCTATTTCCTTAATATTAGGCTAAAGGTGTGTGAGCATTATTGACATCTACATGCGAACAACTAAGGGTAAGGATAGGTTGGGCCTCTTTACCAAGCCAGAGTTTGGCCTCGGAACGAATGATATCTACGTATTCCGGGTTTTGTTCAATGAGGACAAAACGGCGGCCTAGTTTCTACCGTACCTGTACCAGCAAAAGGATCAAGCACCAGATCCCCCTTAAACGAATAATAACGGTGCGTTTTCTCGTCATCCTGAATCACTCCTCTTCGTCTGGCGAACTTGGGCTTTGCAGAACCGGCAGCCGTTTATGCCACGCTGTCGCCTGTTCATACGCATAAGCAGCCTTAAGAATAGTCGCCTCTTGCAGGGTGTCCCCCATCAGTTGTAAACCAATGGGCAACCCCTGGCTGTCAAAGCCACAGGGCACAGAAAGGCCACAACTGGCACTCAGGTTCAGGGGCAGGGTGTAAATATCGGCCAGGTACATGCTGAGAGGATCATCCGCCTTTTCCCCTATTCTGAACGCCGTGACCGGGCTGGTGGGGGTGGCGATAACATCTACCTGGGTGAACGCTTCCTTAAAATCGCGGGTGATCAGGGTGCGGACTTTCTGAGCTTTGCCGTAATAAGCCTCGTAGTAGCCCGCGCTTAAGGCGTAACTACCTAACATGATGCGCCGTTTCACCTCTGGGCCAAACAGGGCACGGGTCTTCTTGAGGGAATCCAGTAGGTCATCACCGTTGATCTGGGGACCATAACGGATGCCATCGTACCGGGCTAAGTTGGCGCTGGCTTCGGCCGGGGCGATGAGGTAGTAGACGGGCAAGGCGTAACGGATATGGGGCAGGCTGATGGGGTGAATGGTGGCCCCTAACCCGACTAGTTTATCAATAGCCGTGCGAACAGCCTGGGCTACTTCTTCATTTAAGCCGTTACCAAAAAATTGTTCGGGGACGCCAATTTTTAACCCCTGGATGTCGCCGGTGAGCGCGGCCGCGTAATCTGGTACCGGCTCATTAAGAGAAGTGCTGTCACGGGGGTCATACCCGGCCACCACCTGGAGCATGGCGGCGCAGTCGGCCACCGTGCGGCCAAAGGGGGCTACCTGGTCCAACGAGGATGCAAAAGCGATGACCCCCCAGCGGGAAACTCGCCCATAGGTCGGCCGCAGCCCCACCAGGTTGCACAGGCTGGCTGGCTGGCGCACACTCCCCCCGGTATCTGTGCCCAACGCGCCATAAGCCAGTTGGGCGGCGACAGCGGCCGCGCTCCCCCCACTGCTTCCCCCCGGCACCCGGCGCAAATCCCATGGGTTGCGCGTCGTAAAAAAAGCGGAATTTTCCGTAGATGACCCCATAGCAAACTCATCGGTGTTGGTTTTACCGATGATAACCGCCCCGGCCTCTTTGAGCTTTTGCACCACAAAGGCATCATACGGGGGGATAAACCCATCCAAAATTTTGCTGCCCGCAGTAGTTTCAACCCCGGCGGTGCAGATGATGTCTTTGATAGCGACGGGTACGCCCAAGAGCGGGGTCTCTTCCCCGGCGGCGATCCGTTGGTCGGCGGCTTCGGCTTGCTGGTAGGCCAGTTCATCCGCCAGGGTCAGGTAGCTTTGCACCTGGTTATCTACGGCAACAATGCGGTTGATAATGGCTTCAGTTGCGGCCGCGCTCGTCGTCTGCCCGGTGCGTAAAGCGTGGCGAAGTTCAGTCAGGGTCAGGCTGGTTAAATCCATAAGTGGGGGGAAAGGTGAAACATGATGCGTAAGGGGTCATACCTCACGTTTTACTCATCAAGCAAAACCGATTGAATCTTGAATTGTTGCTGTTCATGTTGCGAGGTATTAAAAAACACATCTTCAGTAGTTAAGGATGGTTCAATATAATCCTCGCGCCAGATATTTTGCTGTGGCACGGCGTGAGCGGTGGGGGGAACATCACGGGTATCTAACTGTTCTAACACGGCCATATAATCCAGCACGGCCGATAACTGCTGCTGGAACTGCTGCTTTTCTGCTTCCGTGAGGTGCAGCCGGGCCAGATGGGCGATTTTTTCCACTTCGGGTAGAGTAAGCATGGGTGGAGACTGGAGACTGGAGATTAAGAGATTATCAAGGGCGAGAGAATGGGTGAACGGCGACCTGCAAACTCGAAACTAGAAACTAGAAACCCCCTCCTGCTCCTTTTTCTTTCGCTCTTGTTCTTCCTGGTGTTTTTTGACCATCTCTTCGTACTCTTCTTCGGTCCAAAACCGATTAGGGGCGGTGAGGCGGTCAATGTAGAGGACCCCTTCCAGGTGATCTACTTCATGCTGGAAGATACGGGCCAGGTAGTTGGAAAGGCGGTAGTTAATTTTGCGGCCGCGTCTATCCAACCCTTTCACCCGTATCGCCTCATGCCGTTCCACCTCACCTACCCAGCCAGGTATAGAAAGGCAGCCTTCTATTCCCCGCGTCATCTTGGCTGATTTCCAGGTAATCTCCGGGTTGATAATAACAAACAACTGCTGCGTCCCTTCGATCTCATTGCCGTCATCATCTTGCTCTGGGGGAGACTCAATAACAGCCATACGAATAGGGTGGCCTACCTGCGGGGCCGCCAGCCCCACCCCTTTGGCTTCCCGCATCGTTTCAATCATATTGTCAATAAGTGTCTGCAATTCCCCATCAATTTGGGTTACAGGCCGCGACTTACGGCGTAAAATAGGGTCTTTAGGGGTTAAAACATCTAACTTAGGCATAGTTTCTCTGAATAGGCGTGAGGGGCGTATGATCATACACCCCTACTTTTCGTTCCTGTAATTTCTAAGACGGTTGATTATACTCGTTAAACAAAGATGGTTCATCTTCGGGGAGGTCTTGCAGATATGGTTGCAAATCACCCTCTGGGGTTCGGGTAGGAATACGCCCTTGCTCCAGGGCTTGTTTATATACGTCCAGGAGAATGCTGTATTCACGGCGCTGCTGCTTACGAGCATTGAGGGCTTGCTGCCGCTGGAAGGCGTCCCGCCGGACGAAAATTTCGTTTTGCACCCGGGTGGGGTTATACACATTTTCAAAGGTAATGTTCGCGGCCGCGCCCGCCGTCTCAATTTGTACATTGCCAAAATTAAAAATCGTCGCCAACAGCGAAGGGCGCACCGCACTCACATTTTGGATATTGCCCAATTCCGCCTGTTTACGGCTCTCGCCAAAGCCAAAGGGCAGCCGGTCAATATCCATCACATACCGGTCTGACACCTGAAACAGATCATTATCCCAATCCAAAAACTGCCATAACATCCAGAACAAAATGAGAATAAAAAACGGTCCCTCTAAAAGCCAGAGCCAGCGGGCTTCAAGACTGAACATATTGGCCACCCAATTAAACGCGAACAAAAACAACACCACCATCAGCGGCCAGCGCCAGGCTGTTAACAGCACAATGGGGTGTTTGCGATAGGTGATAATATTCCCTTCTTCCAGACGCAAACTAAAAATCCGCCGCGCTTCTTCGCGGATGCTCTGCCAGGCCCGCTGCCACCAGGGCAGTGGTGGTTTACCCTCACCATCTTCTACTTTTGGCTCTTCTACCTTCTTAAACGACGGGGGCAAGGCAAAATACCCCTCGACTGATTCTCGCATAGCTGTTTGCTCTCGGCCAAAATTTAACTCCTGACCTCGCCGCTGCATCTGGTTCAGCGTATCCTTTACCTTTTGCGGATCATCAATGTAATCAAAGCGGAGTATCCTGTTTTGCGCGGCTGTGGTAATCCTGGCCGATCCCACATTTAACATATTCATCAAAAAATTCGGCTTCTCCACTTCCACACTTTGTACCTGTTCAATAGGCACTTTATCTACAGAAGTGGTAAAAGTGCGTAAGCTAAACTCTGAATGAACCAGATACCGGTTGGTGATCAGAAAATGGTCATTAGACCAATCTAAATAGTAAAACCCCATGAGGGCCAGGCCAATGATCGCCGGAATGCTGGCGACGATCACTCGTAAGGTTATAGAAGAGGCTGGCAGAAAGACGGCAAAGAGATACAGAAGAAGAGCGGGAATGACAACCCCCAGAAAAAACGGGAAGATCGCCTCCAGAAGTAAAATATAAGGGGTGCGACGGGATTGCCATTCAACCAACTCATCCGGCTGCAACTGTAAGGGGGTGTATTGCCGCTCTTTTAAGAAAAGCCGGCTGCGAAGGGCTTCATCTTGCGCCTGTCCGGTAAAACCCAAATATTCAATCGGAATTTTATGTTTTTCCTCAAATTTACGGAAATCATCCCCTTTGATAATTAAGACACGGCTGGGACGTACTGCCTTGACAGTGGCCGGATGGGTTTCTGGGGTAAAGAGCCAGGCATCGCCAAAAAATTGCCCGGCCATGTAATGTTTTTTGTCTTGGGTAACGATTTCCCCCACCTGATTAACAGACAGGGCTAACAGATGACCAGTGCGAACGATGTATAAGGAGTCAGCAATATCCCGTTGGTAAGCAACAACCCCACCTTCGGCATATTCACGCTCTTCGGTGATAGCCACTAGATCATCTAGCTCTTCATCATAAAGCTCATGAAAGAGGGAATGTTGGGCTAAAAAATCTCGTTTGCTGGTCATGGTTTCTTATAAGTTTCAGGTTTCAAGTTTCAGGTTTCAGGTTATAACTCTTCCTGAGTTCCTATTGTTTTCACCTATCTGGCTGCGCTTCAAGCCAGGGATACCTTGCCTATACCAGTGTGGGAGCATTTTAACATAATGTAGGATGAAGGAAAAGTTGAGGAGATTCTAATGGGCCATAATGGGCAAATAATACTCTGGGTTGGAGTTTGAATTGATAAATCTTGAAGATTTGTTGATTCTAACAAGCAACATTTTATTATTTTGCAAATTACTTGACACAATATATTTCATCTTTATAATTCTCATTGTCCTCTCCTGGTTTTGTCAATATTAGATACAATAGTTGTCAATCAATTCCATATATCAGTGTAGAATCAACCCTAATCACCAGGGAGATTTTTCGCGGCCGCGCAACGGCCCATAACCACCCTTATCATCTTTATTCCAAAACAGGTAAACATAATGAAAAACATACATACATACATACATACATACATACATACATACAAGTAGATTTTTCAGACTATTATTAACATAGGACTTACGCAATCCAGTGAGAATTTGTGATAATGGGTGAATGAGCAAATTA
>JAHDWJ010000022.1 GCA_023384415.1 Anaerolineae bacterium | reverse complement strand
CTTGTTCCACCTTAGTTTTGGCTAATCGTGGTCTTGACAATGGGGTCAACTATAAACCATGCGGACATAATTATTTATGGCGTTATTTCGTTCCCAAAGCAGGTTAATGTTCATTTCGTTCATAACCTGCCAATGGTGAACCCCCAAAGGGCCTAGCTGTTCCATAGTCTGGTAAACAAACCAAGCCCAACGATTAGATACAAGGATTGGGGAATCAGGATGAATATCTGGATGATGGGGATCGTCAGTGCTGTAACCATTTTGCAATAGAAAAATGTTATTATTTAATTCTTTCACAAGTGGATCCCCTGGTTCGGCAATGTAACAACCTCGTTTGGGATCTATTGTATTATCCGCTTTATAACACTCTGGAATTTCTGTCAGGATCACAAGGGAATGGAGACCAAGTACCTCATCTGTTGAAGCAAGTTTAAGATAATCAAAGTAATTACCATGACCCTGATCAGGGGCAAGGCAATCGGTATTTTTACACACCCAATTAAAAATGCCTGATTTTTGCTCAACTGCGGCCCAATTTACCTCCCAGCGGTTCCAGGCTGCGCCTAGATGTAACCCCTGCTGATAGTTGGCTTCAAAAAACTTATAGGCAGGGTGATGCGCTGCTTCTAACCCTTGATTGATATCTACGATACCTAAATCATTATGGGAGGGCACCGGAGATACCGGTTCACCACCATTAGCATGTAAACTGAGCGGCACAGCTATCAGACATAACCAGAAAAAGAGAGACCATGACCGTTTAAGAAGTGACCGTATAAATTTTTGATGCATAAGTACATTCCTATTTACGGGTAATATACGCAGCGAAAAGAGTAGCCTAAATCTGTATCGCCTCCCATCCGGATAGGAATCGATGAATTTACGCGAATTGCAGCACTATTTCCGAGCGGTGGTGGGTTTAGGTGGTTGAACTGTATGGCTGTTTCTTGGGGATAATCGGTTTTGTTCCAGGCATCCCCCATCCACTCAATCATCGTTGCATGACGGTTCTCAAATTGCCGTGGGGGCATGGCCTTTTCCCATTCCTGTTCCGTCGGCAAAGAGCCGCCACGCCACTGGCAGTAAGCATAAGCTCCATACCAGGTCGGTTCAGCTGCCCTTTCACCGACAGCAAGGAGATAAGTAACTGTTTCCGATAATGTGGTGTTTGATTTTAGGGTAAAATAACAATTATAGTGATAACAGGCTAACCGATCACGCCCCAGGGCTTCTAAGAAAGCCGCATAATCGGCTGCAGAAACTTCATACCGATCAATGTAATAATCATCCAGCCAGATAGAAATAGATCTATCTTCACGCTGGTCTTCTGGTAAGGCATTGCCGTAGAGGAATGCCCCTGCAGGCATAAAGATGACCCTATCTTCAGTCAAAGGTAAAGGTTGAGGGGTAGGCTGCGGATAAGGGGGGATAGTCTGGGCAATCTCGATAAGGGGTTTGGGCGGCCCACCTTGAACACAGCGAAACCCGATGGTGCGGTTTGCCCGATCTTGAAACCACCGGTCAACCACCGTCGCTGAGGTAGGTCCCAACATTCGACGGTCAGCCAGAAACCCTCGTGACCCACCGCGAACTTCATGTTTGCCGATGTGCCGCTCTGGTATGGGTAAGGATAAATTACCATACGATTGGTATTCATCCCACACCCATTCTCGTACTCCCCCAATCATGTTCAAGACCCCATAAGGGCTGCGACCAATGGTTGGGGCCATCTCATCAAAACGGGTGGGCACTAAATGGAGAAAATCAAAATTAACCTTGAAGGTGGTATCTGCCTCTTGGTTCCACTCGTTGCCCCAGGGATAGATACGCCCATCGTCGCCCCGGGCTGCTTTTTCCCACTCGGCGGTGGTGGGTAAGCGGCCGCCGCGCCATTGGCAATAGAGCTGGGCAGCATCCCAGGATATATTGACGACGGGATGTTTAGCGTATGCTTGGCGGAAGTAATAGGGGTCATCACCAGGTGTAGCAGGATGAGTGGTCTGGCAGTTGGTCTGATTGGTACACAGTTCCTGACCAGCTTCATTGAGTTGGCAGGTTGTCTGAACTTCACAGACCATACCTGCTCCTGGGGCCGGGCAGACGCCAGCAGCAACGCAAGCCTGATAATCGCTGTTGCTTACTTCATATCGGTCTATGGCGTATTCATCCAGGTACACATGCAGTCCGGGATAAGCAGTGTACAGCCCTGCAGGAGCATAGACACTGGTGGCTTCTCTGCTTTCTAGCAGGGAGAGTTGTTCGTCAGTTAAACCCATTTGGAAGACTCCAGCGGGAATCGTGACCATGTCTGGAGTGGGTTGAGAAGGGGAGAAGTGAGACCGGAGCAGCAGCGCGGCCACGACAACCAGACCAAACAAAAAAACCGCGCCAAAGGTAGAAAAAAGCGACTGTTTTTTTAGCATACCATAACTCCTCTAAACATAGATTGGTACACGGTTTCACATATAATGAACACGGATTATAAAATCTGTGCCACTCTGTGGGCGGATAATCATCCACCCTGGTAAGCTGCGGTCTGTGGGGATCCCCGCTGAACGTAGTATAGAGAGTGAGGCGTGAGTAAGGTCCTCATGTCATAGTTAAGACAAAGTGCGCTGACTGCTATTAAAATAGGGGTTCAATAACAATGAAGTTAATTGTAATCCCCCAAAAAAAACAAGACAACATGTATCAACAATAAGAGGGAGCAACGATTTCTACTTCACATGATGCTATTTATTGAAACGGGTGTTTGAATAAAAAAGCAACACGGTATCTATTCGGGTTCTCAAGAATAGACCCGCTAAGACGTCAAGAAATCACTCAAGCTCTTTATGTTCTTTGCGTCTTGGCGGTGAATAGTTATACTGCCATCGGTTATAAACTGACATTTTAGAATTAGGGATGCAAAAAAATAATTAATCGGTGAATTGGTGAATTGTTAATCATTCACCAATTCACCAATTCACAATTACCATGCTTTCTTTCTCGGAACGGATTGAGGCGGCTCAGGCTAACCCGGAGCGGATCGCGGCCATTCAGCGGGCAGCGATGCGCTTTTATAACCATCGCCAGGAAGGAATCACCAGCCTGCCCGATGCCGATGCCGCCCGTGACCTGGCCCGGAAAATCCGCGCCCATACCATTGCTCACCTGGATGAATACTTGTTGCAATTAGAAGCGGCCGCGCAAGCCAACGGCACCCAGGTTCATTGGGCCAGAGACGCGGCCGCGGCCCAGAATACCATCCGCGCCATTGCCGCCCAAAACAACGTCCGCCTGGCGGTCAAATCCAAAAGCATGGTTAGTGAAGAGGTCGGCGTCAACCATGCCTTGCAAGCGGATGGGGTGCAGGTGGTTGAGACCGACCTGGGAGAATATATCGCCCAACTAAGTGGCGACACCCCTTCCCACATCATCGCCCCGGTGCTGCACCTGACCCGCCAGGAAGTGGGGTACATCTTCCAGGACAACCTGGGCGTCTCCTACACTGATGACCCGCTGAAACTCAACGACATTGCCCGGCAAACTTTGCGCCAACTGTTTCTCCGGGCCGATATGGGGATCAGCGGCTGCAATTTTGCTGTCGCTGAGACGGGCACGACCTGCATTGTCACCAATGAAGGTAATGGGCGCATGGTGACGACTCTGCCCCGCATTCATGTGGTTCTCATGGGGATGGAGCGGCTTGTACCCACCCCTGACGATCTGGCGGTGATGCTGCAACTGTTGGCCCGCAGTGCCACCGGGCAGAAAATGTCCGTTTACACCTCACTGACCAGCGGCCCGCGCCGTCCGGATGAGCCGCACGGCCCGGAGCAGGTGCATCTGATTATTCTGGACAATGGCCGCTCCCAGGCGTTGGCCGGAGAGATGGCCGAGATTTTATACTGTATTCGCTGCGGGGCTTGTTTGAATGCCTGCCCGGTGTACCGGGTGATTGGGGGACATGCTTACGGCTCAGTGTATTCTGGGCCAGTGGGGGCGGTGGTGTCACCGATTTTAGGGGGGATGGCCGCACATGGGGATCTGCCTCATGCCAGCACTTTGTGTGGGGCGTGCCAGGAGGTGTGCCCGGTACGGATTGATTTGCCTAAACTGCTGCTGCGGCTGCGGCGGCAGGGGGTGGAAGCGGGACAGACACCTCTCTGGTTACGGATGGGGATGAACGGGTTTGCGGCCGCGGCCGCTCGTCCTACCCTCTTTGCTCTGGCCCAGAAAGTGGCCGGGCTGCTCCTTGGGGGAACCTGGAAAACAACACTCCCCGCCCCCGCCGCCGGCTGGACCCAGTTCCGCCACTTCCCCCCCTTTGATCGCCAGCGGTTTCAGGACAGGGAGCGGTGAGCGAATAGGCAGCTCCCTCGTCCCCGTGTTTCTCATTCTATTCTTCACCGCCGCACTCCCCCAACACTCTTTCCATTTGTTATAATCTAACTGGACTCTGGCGAAAATTGATTTCACCAGTAGCAATAACCAATACAGTAATAACCAGTGGTCAGATTAAAAAACGCCAGACTCTATTCACTTACTATCACACCGGTACTGTTTTGCGACTGCATGACTGGTCTTGCGTAAAATCGTACATATTCAGCCCTGCATGATGGGCATAAAGGAAAATCATCATGGCCAGACAAGCCTTATTTAGTGGATTAGTGATTGATGAAGATGGCCGACCGGTACAGACAACGTATGTCGGCCAGGATGCTGTTTATGTCATTGATGATAATGGCTTTTATCGTCATATTGACGCTGACCAGATTGATCGGCAAGTGGTTAATGTATTTATCGAACAGTTGCAGCAAAATAAGGATGTAGCCATCACCGAAGCGCTAAAGTTTATAGGTCAGGATGATTTATTCGCCAAGGCGGCTTTGGATGCTTCGATTGATACAGTGAATCCCGACCAGGTGATCGCCCAGGGAATTCCCCAGCAGGCGCGGGATATGTTGGGGATGATGGGTTTTCGCATTGTTATTAATTTTCATGGGGAAATTGTGCGCCTGGATCAGCCAACCTTACCAGATGAGGAGTAATGACGGGTGATAGAGAAGGTGGGTCTTCCGTCCCTTAGAGGGTAGTTATGAGCGATAACATTACTAAAGATCAGGCGTTGATTTTGGTGGACCAGGCACAGCGCTACCAGATGCAGGGGGAATTTGCCGACGCTATCAATTTATATAAACGCTCGATTGAACTTTTTCCCACAGCCGAAGCGTGGACCTTCCTGGGCTGGACGTATAGCATGATGCGGCGGTATGGGGAAGCGATTGCTGCTTGCCAACAAGCGATTGAGGTAGACCCAGCCTTTGGCAACCCATATAATGACATCGGGGCGTATTTAATTGAGTTAAATCAATGGGAAGAGGCTATCCCCTGGTTGGTCAAGGCGACGAAAGCACCCCGTTATGAAGCGCCTCAGTTTCCCCTTATGAATCTGGGGCGGGTGTATGAACATCTGGGCCAATATCGCACCGCTTTGCGGTATTATGATCTGGCCCTGGCGATTGCTCCATTTTATCGCCCGGCAGCTACAGCCAGGTATCGGCTTTGGGGGAGACTGAATTAATGGTTAATGGAGGAATGGTTAAGGCGGGGTGCAACGACTTGCTGGTGTAGACCAGCGATGAGACCGAAGAGGTACCAGAAGAGGAAGCCGGGTTTGGCCCCGAAGGCGATGGCATCGGTGAGGCCATAGATGAAAAAGGCTAAGAGGCTGGCGGCGAAGCCAGCGGCGCAGGTACGGGTCCAAGGGTCGCTACTGTGACGCCAACTTTGATGGAGCATCGCGGCCGCAACCAGCCACATCCCCATATACCCCACCAACCCCGGTATGCCCACATCCAGCGCGGTTTGTAAAAATTGATTATGAGCGTGGGCAATATCCTCTACTCCGGAGAGGGCAAAAAACGGATACAGCACCGGCACCACCCGGCGAAAAGTATTCATCCCCATCCCGGTAATAGGAAAATCTTGCACAGCATACCAACCCCGCACCCATATCTCCTGGCGAATGGAGAGAGATTCTAGCGGAGCTTCTGCGCCAGCATTACGAAAGGTAAATAAAATATCCTGGGTACGTTCCCACCCCAGGGCCTGGATGATGACGGCTACAAGTATGGCGGCCGCGACCGGCACACTCCAGGCCAACCAGGGACGACGGTGTAGGGCTAACATGAGCAAAAGCAGCAGCGCGGCCGCGCCGCCAGCCCACGCCCCTCGTGATTGCGTCAACAGCAGCACCAGTCCCATCCCCCCCGTCAGGGCCAACAGGAGCAGGCGGATAACGTGCCGCTGGAGAAAATCCCCAACCACCGTCTGCTCCCCCACAATTGCCGTATAGCTGAGAGCGGCCGCCACTGGCACCACCCACAGCAGCACCCCGGCTACTTGATTAGGCTGAAACCCATCGGTCGCGCCAGGCAGGGTAATCAAATTAGGCAGCCGGTCAATGATCCCCCCCAATGGGCCAAATTTGAGACTCCAGCGCGTCCCCAAAAGGCTCAGAACGGCTATCCCCATCCCCATCCCCAGAAAGAGCGTCACCAGCAGCCCCATCTGTTGGCGGGAGCGGCCGCTGGCCCAGGCGATGGCGTAGATAAGGGCCAGGCCATACCACACGGCTACCACTCGGGGAAAGCTGAAAGCGGGATCAAAACTGACCCATAAGCTCACACCCACCATGATCGCCAGGAGACGGATGGGCCAATCTAGCGGTGTGGGCAGCAACCAATGGCCGGTCACCAGCCGCCGTCCCACCCAAAACAGGGGCAGTAGTAGTAAAACCAGGGTGCGACCAGGCATGGCAAACATCACCACCGGCAGCACGGCCAGATAAATAAGCCATTCCCAATTAAGAAGGCGCATAAGCAATTAGGAAGGATGAAGGATGAAGGATGAAGGGGGTCCTCTTCATAATTCATCCTTCATAATTCATCCTTTTTTCCCTGTCAGGATGATGTATACCATTTTAAGCCAGCGCCAGGGATAATAAAAGGGAATTTGCCAGGTGTGTTGCAGATGATACCGCTGGCGGATGTAGGCCGGGGGAGGGAACAGTTTGGTGCGGATGATGGTGAGTCGGTCGGTCCAGGCGGGCTGCTCCCGAATTTCCTGCCAGCTTTTGTTGGCCGGGCCAGCACCGTGACTGAGGGCTGCCTGTAACTGAGCCTGCTGGGCAGCGGAGGGGGTTTCGTCGAGAAGCGGGGTCGCGGCCGCAGGCAGTGGCGTATTAAACCAGGCTGCGGCCGCTCGCAGAGCCGTCTGCACCCCCGGTAAAATACCCGCCTGGTTCGCCTCTTGCCGCACCGTTTCCCAATCATCTGGGGTAAGGAAATAGTTCGCTCCCCCGCGGATAAGCCGGTCTATATCATACAGCCAGATGAAGCGCATCTCTCCCCCATGCTGATACATCTGGTGCAGGCAAAGATGGAGCAGCATAGCCGAGGGGTCTGGCATCTGCACAGAGATTCCTTGCCAGACAACAGTGCGCCGCCGCTCCCACCAGGCGGTTAAAGGGAGATGGCCGGTAAGCTGCGGCCGCGAAATCAAATCCCAATGGTATTCCAGACACATCTCTGGGGGTGGGGTATAAAAATCCACCTGGGTCAATCGTTCTGGGAGTGCTTCTGGCCCGGCCCATAACCCCCGGCTGTGATACCCCACCTGCTCCGCCACCTGCCAGGCCTGGGGCAAATCGGCCCGGTCAAGCCATAAATCCACATCTCCCATAGGGCGCAGGGCCGGATCAGGGTAAACGGTCAGGCTGAGGGCTCCCCCTTTGAGCAATAGGGTCGGGATGTTATGGGCGGCTAACCCGGTCAGCAGGCGGTGGAGTTGATGCTGGCGCAGGGCGGTGGCTGTCTGATTGTTGTAATAAGCGGGGGCCAGGGTTTGGCTGAGGGAATGCCAAAGGGGTTGGGAGCGGCTCCACCGGTAAGCCAGGGGGGCCAGGCCATGTTGTTGCAGCCAATTATGGCCGGCGGCCGCGTCTAGGGGAGGTGCAGGTGGGTCAGTTAGAGCCGCCGGGTCGGTCGCCAGGGCGGTCAAAAAGTGGTGGGCCGCCGCCCGATTCGGCCACGGGCCATACGCACGGGCAGAGAGTCGGCGGGTTAACATTAGCGGGGGGATGGGGTAAACAGGGATGAAGGCACCGGCTGGGGGGGCCGGCGGGTTGGTTCGGTGGTGGGTGGTGGGGGATCGGCAGGGGTTAGCTTAAAGGGGCGATCTACCGCCAGATATTCGGGAATAAGGTGGCGTAGGGCCTGACGGATATGGGCCGGGTTATTCTCAGCGGCCGCTAACAGATAGCCGATCCGCTCATCCAAATCAGTGGGTAGAAAATGGCTGGCATTGGCGGCGATAAAAATTTTCTCGTGCCGGGTGCGGGCATAATGCTCCCCAGAGACAAACAGCTCTTCGTATAACTTCTCCCCAGGGCGGGTACCAGTGAAAGCAATATCAATATCCTGCCCCAGACGCAAACCAGACAATTCAATTAAATCACGGGCTAAATCCACAATTTTGACCGGCTCGCCCATATCCAAGACAAACACTTCTCCCCCGCTGCCCAGGATAGCCGCCTGTAAAAGAAGTTGTACTGCTTCAGGAATGGTCATAAAAAAGCGGGTCATCTCTGGGTCAGTAACGGTGACGGGGCCACCAGCGGCGATTTGCTGCTTGAAGGTGAGCACGACACTGCCCCGGCTGCCTAACACATTGCCAAAGCGAACAGCGACATATGGTCTGCCGCTTTGGGCAGCTGCCTGGTGTACCAGTAGTTCAGCCGCTCGTTTGCTGGCCCCCATGATGCTGGTGGGGTTGACGGCTTTATCGGTAGAGACCATAACAAACCGCTCCACCCCGGCTTTGAGGGCCGCTCGTAAGACGTTTTGGGTGCCCAGAACGTTGTTGGTGATCGCTTCACTGGGATTTAGCTCCATGAGGGGAACGTGTTTGTGCGCGGCCGCGTGAAACACAATTTGCGGTCGGTAAGTAGATAATATCTCATCCATCCGCCCGGCAAAGCGGACATCAGCAATGACTGACTCTATCTCAGTTGTCAGGTTTTCCCGTCGTGCCAACGCTATCAGCTCATGGTGAACGGCAAAGACGGAGTTTTCTCCATGTCCTACCACGAGAAGATGGGTCGGTTCACAGCGCAATACCTGGCGACACAGCTCGCTGCCAATGGAGCCACCCCCGCCGGTGATCAATACCCGCTGCCCGGTAAGCCAGGCCCGTACTCCGTGCAAATCACTCTTAACTGGTTCACGGCGGAGCAAATCTTCAATCTCCACATCCCGTATCTGGCTGACGCTGACCTTGCCATCCAGTAGATCATAAATGCCGGGGATAATCCGGGTTTTCACTTTTACCTTTTCACAAATCTCTTTGATCTCCCGGACAACCTTACCTGAAGCGGTGGGCATGGCAATGACGACCTGATGAATATGGTGTTCCTGTACCAGGTGGGGAATCTCTTGCCGGGTGCCTAAGACGGGTATACCACGGATACGGACAGCCAGTTTATGGGCGTCATCATCTACAAACCCAACTGGCTCCATGCCAATGGCGGCGTTGGTTTGCATCTCTCGGACGATCATCATGCCAGCTTCCCCGGCGCCAACAACCAGGACGCGAATGGCTGAGGAATGCGGCCGCGTTCGTTTCAACCAATTATCCGTCAGGCGCATGGCAAAACGGGATCCCCCCAGCAGAGTCAATACCAGTAGGCTGTCAATAAAGGGGACGGCACGGGGCAGCAGGGTTTCTGGGCCGCTGCGAACGACATTGGCGAGAAAAAATAACCCTGTAACCACCAGGGATGAGACAATGACGGCCAGAGTGATTTGCCCTAAATCTTCGGCAGTGGCATAGCGCCAATAGCGCCCATATAGCCCAAAATAGGCATGAATGAGGGTTCGCACCACCAGGGCAACCAACGTGTAGACCAGCAAATTGTCAAAAAGGCGGGTCCAAATGTAGGGGGCATCTACCCGCAAAAGAAGAGCGATGGCTGGGGTGATGGTGAGGCAGATGAGATCAAGAAAGAAAAAGTGCCGGTTCCGTAAATATAATAAACGAGAAAGAATCAGGTGCATAATACTTTTACTCCACCTTGACAACTGATTGGTCTGTTCAGGTCAGTTTAATCCCGTGCAAACAGCAATGAAAAAAAGGTACGCCAGATAAGATTAAGATCACGCCAGAGGGTTCGTTTTTGTAAATAGTTCAGTTCCAGAGCTAATTTGTGGGGCAATATTTCCTGAGTATAGACGGTTTCCCAGTCGCGGCCGCGCAGCAGGTCTGACTCTTGCCGGTAATGGAGTGAGGCAATGCTGGTAATACCAGGGCGGACTTGCAGCAATTTTTGCTGCTCTGGGGTATAGAGGGCCACATAACGGGGGTCTTCTGGCCGCGGCCCCACCAGGCTCATCTCCCCTTTAAGCACATTGACCAGTTGCGGCAGCTCATCTAGCTTGGTACGGCGCAGAAAGCGGCCGGCTGGGGTAATTCGGCTATCACCGGCCATCGTCAGGCCTGGCCCTTGCTGGTCGGCATCCACCACCATAGTGCGGAATTTATATAGATGAAACAGTCGCCCTCCTTGCCCAATCCGTCGCGCCCGGTAAAAAACTGGCCCTGGGGAGCTCAGTTTAATCCACAGGGCCAATATCAGAAATAAAGGGGAAAGCAGGATCAGCCCTACTGTCGCGGCTACCAGGTCCAACATTCGCAGTCCTATTTGACTCAGCATGATGATCCCGTTCATGTTACTGCTTGTGGCCTGTCCTTGACCTGACCACCTATCTGCTGTAAAGGGAAGATAGAATTTTCACCGCCAAGCCGCGAAGGACACAAAGAGTTTTTTGAGGTTCTTCTTTCCTTAGCGAACTTGGCGTCTTCGCGGTGAAATCTTTATCTTGACATCTTAGCGGTGGACGCTTTCAGCTATTGTTAAAACGGCCTGGATAACCCGCTGAACATCATTGTTGCTCATCTTGCTGTAGATGGGCAAAGAAATTTCCCGTTGAAACTGCTGGTAAGCCGCCGGAAACTGCTCTGGCTGATACCCATAGGTGTCACGGTAGTAGGGGTGGAGATGGAGCGGGATGAAATGTACGCTGCTGCCGATGTTATGCTCTTTAAGTTTAACTACAAATTCGGCCCGGTCTATAGCCAATTGTTCCGGGTGCAGGCGGAGCATGTAAAGGTGCCAGGCGTGTTGGCAGTCGGGGCGGTCAGTAGGAATTTGTAAAGCCGGGTGGTCGGCGAAGGCGTGGTTGTACATCTGGGCGATTTCGCGGCGGCGGCCCCACATGCGGTCGGCTTTGCGGAGTTGGGCTAACCCCATCGCGGCCGCGACATCAGTCAGGTTGTACTTATACCCTGGGGCGATAATCTCATAATACCACGACCCCTCAGCCGTGTACCGTTTCCAGGCATCTTTGCTAATGCCATGCAGGGCCATGATGCGGCAGCGCTCGGCCCAGGCGTCGTTGTCGGTGCAGATCATCCCCCCTTCCCCGGTGGTGATCGTCTTGGTGGCATAGAAGCTGAAGCAGGTAAAATCGCTGATCTGGCCGATCATACGCCCTTTGTAGCTGGTGGGGAAGGCATGGGCGGCATCTTCGATCACGGCCAGGCCATGTTTTTGGGCTACAGCCTGGATGGCGTCCAGGTCAGCAGGCAGACCGGCGATGTGGATAGGGATGATGGCCTTGGTGCGAGGGGTGATGGCCGCTTCCAGCAAAGCCGGGTTGAGGTTGAAATCGTCGGGGCAGATGTCTACCAGCACCGGGCGGGCATCGAAGTAACGGATGACCTCGGCGGTGGCGGCGAAGGTGTAGGGGGTGGTGATGACCTCATCGCCGCGCTCCAGGCCGATGGCTTCCAGGGCCAGGTGCATGGCGGCGGTGCAGGAGTTGACGGCGATGGCGTGTTTGGCGTTGACCGCGGCCGCGAATTCTGCTTCAAACTGCCTGGTTTTTGGGCCAGTCGTGACCCAGCCGGAGAGCAACGCCTCACGGACTTCGGCCAGTTCGGTTTCGTCTATGTCGGGCAGGGCAAAGGGGAGAAAGGTTTCGCGTATCATGTCTTTAAGGAACTCAGCGCATATTGATGATCTGTTGGACAGAAGTTGCAAAATCTTCGGCTATTTTGGCTCTATCATAATGGGTCATCACATATTCCCGTCCGTTAACTCCCCATTGTTGACAAATATCGGGTCTATTTGCTAAATGCAAAATTGCCTCAGCCATCGCCTGGGGATTTTCTGGTAATACAGTCATACCAGCTTGCGCTTTCGTTACCAATTGCGACGCCTCACCCGTTGGAGCAGATAATAAAACGGGCAATCCGCTCGCCATCACTTCAAACATTTTGGACGGCAAGGCCCCTGCCATCAGGGGTGTATTAGCCAGGGGAACAACACCTAAATGCCAGTAACACATCTGCTCAAGGATTTCATGGTGAGGAAAGTTCCCTTTAAATTCAACATTGGCTAATTTGTGTTCAGTTGCCCAATTCAACAACGATTCCCGCAAAGGACCATCTCCATACAAAACAAAACGAATCTGTTGGTGATCTTGTAATAACTCTGCTGCTTGTAATAAACATTCCAGTTTCTGCGCATATCCCAAAACACCCGCATACCCAACAACGAACGATTTACCCATTTGCGGGATAGGTTGAGATTTTTTGTGTTGTCCATTGACCGCAAATTTAGAAATATCTACTCCATTCGTCAACAGATAAACGGGATAATTAGGAAATCTCTGTTGGATGTTCTCAACAATGCCGCTCGTTTGACCAACAATCAAATCAGCGACACGGTAGCACCAGGCTTCAAAACGGAAGAATAGATTTTGTAATTTGCGATTTGAGAGATAACCCAGCGCAATGGCTGATTCAGGATAAAGATCAGAAACGTTGAATATCAAAGCCGCCCGTTTTATTTTTGCTAACCACCAGGCGGTTATACCCAGAAAGAGCGGGGGGGATTCAACCAACAAAGCATCGGTTTGAGGTAAGGCCACTATACCGATAAGAGCCGAAGTAATGACAAAAGAGAAAAAACTGATGAGTCGAAAAGGAATAAACCGGCTTTTTGAGGCAAACAGCCAGCAATGGATGACTTTAATCCCATCTATCTCGTCAATCAACCAGAGTTTCCAGCGATAATTAGGAAAAATCTGTCCCTGCGGGTAATTGGGCATGGCTGTAAGAACGATGACATTATGGCCCATCTGCTTGAAACGGCGTGCTAAATCAGAAAGGCGGTTTTGGGGTGCTCCTGTTTCGGGGAGGTAATACTGGGTCAAAATAACAAAGCGCATGACAGGTTCTTTGTTTTATTGAGATGATTGTCGTTTAATTTTTGAGATAACCGCTCGGAATTTACCCCGTTCAGTGCGCTCAATCTGATCTACAAATTCCAGAGAAACAAATACCTCTAGTCCGAGACGATCCGAAAACCGTTTAGCCAGAGTAGCCCGATCTTCATCATTGAAATCGGGTGTTACGCTCAAACGCAAACGAATATGGGTCAAGCTTTCCTGAATGACCTGCCCTTCACGAATATGCGGTAAACCGACAAAAATACCATGAAAGCGAACTGTTTCACTGCCATCGGGGGCTATGATTGTGTCTTCTAGCCGACCCACTAATTCAACCAAAACAGGCATTTCGCGGCCGCAATCACATTTTTCATAAGAAATGATGCCTAAGTCACCCGTTTTGTAACGAATTAACGGCTGGGCATAATTTAGAAGGCCAGTCGCCACAATTTGACCCACTTCCCCATTTTTAACCGGATTATTTTGCTCATCAAGAAGTTCAATGACACCTACATCGGGGCTGATATGCATTTTCCCCTGTTCACATTCCGATGCCTGGCAACAAGCCTCTAAACCACTATAACCATCATAAGTGCGACATCGGTACGCTTTTTCAATCGTAGTCCGCATTTCTAGCGTTAGTTTTTCACTACTGGTTAGCACAGCCTTGGGTTGGTAAACATCTAGCCCTTGTTCACATATCATACGGGCCAAAAAGAAATGGCTTGAGGCATAACCAACTAGATAATCAGGACGATAATGGTTGAGGGCAGCGACATAATGTTTGGCATTAGCCGGGGAGATATGGAAAGCAGACATATAAAGCTGTTTCTCGGCCAGATTGTATCGCCAGAACGGCGGCTGATTCACAGCCTTAGGCAGAATAATACGCCCACCGATCATCGCCCGGCTCATTTTGTAATGAACGCCAGCCCAGCGCCGTATACGAGCTTCGTACGCCGCGGCCGCGGCTTTTTCCATATCAGCGTTAAACTTCACTACAAGAGGGGTTCCTGTCGTGCCACTTGTATCATAACTATAGAGACGCTCCTCACGACTCAAATCACTGACAAATTCATCGGGGGCATGACGAATGACTTCCTTTTCTACTATGGGGATGTTCTGGAGGTCATCAAGTATCCACCTATCAATCTCTTTAGAATCTCTAAAAATATTCTTGTAATTTTGGCGATAATAAGGAACATACCTATTAGCGTGTTTTAACAAACGTCGCACCTGGTTTTCTTGATATTGTCGCCAATCAGTAAAAGTAAAATTCTCGCGGGTGACAAAATCAGCTACATATTGTGAAAACGGGGGGCCAAAACGTCGCCTTTGCCAAATCAATCCATAAGCACTGATGCCCAGGTTTTGTATCCAAACAGGCGATTTAGCATAAATGCGATCATATATACTAGGCATCCACTGTTTTCCCCTGTTATTTATTAATCGCTTCAACCAAGAGCGATTCCCACTGCGGCAATATTATCGCCCAGTCCATCTGAGAGACCGTTTGATGTCCCGCCAAAGATAATTTTTCGGACAGATTAGAATCATTAAGCAAGCGTTTGATTGCTTCACTCATGGCCAGGGCATCAGCCTGTGGAACCAATAAGGCGTCTTGCTCATGGGTGAGCAAGTAAGGAAGACCACCAACGTTGGTTGAAACAACACATAAACCACAGGCCATGGCTTCCATGACACTGATAGGTGTGTTATCTATATTTGTTGTATTAAGAAAAATATCCCCCTTGTTGAGCCACAAGGGCACATCACTTTTGGTTACCTGACCAGGGTATTGGATTCGTTCGGCTACACCCAATGCCACTGCAACCCGTTGCGTCTCCTGAAAACTACCATCCCCTTTGTCCGGCCCAACCATGATTAGTTGAATATCAGGGAATGCGCCAGTTAGTTGAGATAGCACATGGGGAGCTAAGGATGGGTTGTAAATTTGATGAAAAGCACGTAACCATATCAGGCGGGGTTGTGGTTTATTCCTTAGCTGAAATTTATACTGGGATAAATCAATAGGGTTAGGCAACAAGACGAGATCGTCCCGATAGAATCTCATTTGCTCTAGCAAAAACCTAGACGGAGTTGTAACGAGTCTGGCTGTATGCAACAACTGGGAAACTTTCTTAGGCCATCGCTGAGCAAAGACAGGCAGGTTACCACCCCGCAAGACTAAGATAAAAGGTTTTTGAGTGAGCAGAAACACCCGGCTAACCAAATAAGACCAGAAAAACGCGGGTCCACTAAAAACATCCATAATGGCAATATCATAAATTTTTCGGTGTCGCCACGCTGTTTGTATCATATCTAATAGACGGTGAAGTCGGCCAGCATAGGTTGAGGTAGTAATGACTGGCCAGCCCGCCGTCGCAAGTCGTTCAGCTATATCTTCACACATCGCCCGATTCATCATTGCACCTGAGAGGAAATTACCCACAATCAGGATACACCACGGTTTTAACGTCATCATACTTTACGATTGTTTCTGTGCCAACCAAACCACTTCCGATCCTCTGGCTGATAAAAACGGGGTTTGTAATGTCGCCATCTGATAATGAAATAGAAACGAGTCAGGCAGTTTTCCCATGCCTGGCAAAAACAATGAATAACGCCGTTGCCCTTTTAACAGAAACCCGGCTTCTGCTAGCTTTCGCCTGACATCCACGGCACGCAACCGATTGGGATGGTAGCGATGGCCTGATGTTAGCCGCTCTCGAAAACTGAAATACAGGGCATCCAGACGAGCAATCCACTTGTCGTAATCCGTAAACTGCACTACGCATTGCCCACCTGGTTTCAAAATAGCGGCAATTTTGTGGAGAGTCTCGGCAACCGAAGGGACATGAGCCAAAACACCTAGACATAAAACAACATCAAACTGCTGCATCGGTTCAAACGCCGCAATATCACCATGAACAAAAGTAACGCGGCCTTGCCAGGAATCAGGTATATGTCGCTTCGCTTCCGCCAACATCTTGTCCGATAAATCTAACAGCGTCACTTGGTTATCCGGGTTCTGTAAAAGGGGGATGGAAATGGCACCATCACCACAACCCACGTCGATCAGGTTGGCACCGGCCACCTTGCCTAATAACTCATGAATAACATGCTGCCGCATGCGAATCCCATAACGATTCTTGAGATACAGGTGGGTCTGATCAAAAAAAGCTTGAACTAACTGATTGCGTTCGACTGCCATAATACCCTACTCAGAGGATGATAAATGTTTCTCCATGACCCCTTGCCATACACCTTCGGTGTCACGGCGTTGCCATCCTAACCTCTCATAAAAACGTACTGCCTGATGATTATCAGGATGAACAGTGAGATGCATTTGCCGAAACCCCTTTTGACGTGCCTCTCCCTCGGCGGCATCCATTAATTGATGACCGACCCCCTGCCCCTGGTAAGTCGGATGTGTGGCAATGGCCAAAATGCCAAAAGATGGAATTGCTAACACTTGCCCACTAACACCTTTGGCTGGTTTAGGTTTACGTAAACGACGCAGGATCGAAAATCCCACTTTGACTCTATCACGAAAAAACGGATTCAATATGAGCCAGGGGTGTGTAACAACCCGCCACATAAGGAAATAGCGATTATCTCGTACAAACCCACCTGTTGCCCCTCTAAAACGTCCCCCAAAACAGAATCCCAACATATCTTCATTGGCAAACAGACCGATGCGAACCGCTTCAGGGTGTGGTCCATTAACCAGCCAATCATAGTAACGATACACAACTTCTGTACCAAGTTGTGTCATTGCACTCTTAGGAAAAGCTAGTAGATGAATTCGAGTTAAGCTTGACAGTTGAGCGGTATTTATAAGGCGGATTTCGTAATGCGAAGTCATTGAAAAATCTATTCCCGTCCATTTTATTTGTGCTCTAGGATAGGAATACCCCATGTTGCCTGAAACACCTTCTTCAACTCACGTGCATACCGTTCGTAAGTAAATTGTTCTGCGCTTTCTTGTCCAGCCTGCGCTTCATATTGCCAACGTTCTGGGTTGGCTCGGTAAGCTGTGATGGCTTCTGCAAAAGCCAGATCATCTTGTTGTGGCACAGTTACACCACATCCTAATGCACGAAGAACTTGCGGGATACTTGATACATGACTGGCAATTGGCACGACACCGTAAGCCATTGCTTCACTGAGCACCTTCGGCCAGCCTTCTGATACAGAAGGAAACAACAAAAAATGGGTCAGTCGATAATATTGGTTGACTTCATCACGAGACACCCAACCATGGAATCTAACCGTTTCCGTTAAGCCCAATCCAGCCACAATCTTTTCATAATAAGGACGCTCACTTCCATCACCCACGATATCAAAAACAAAGGGTACATTTTGTTCCCTTAGGTTCGTTACAACGCGCAACGCCACATCCAATCCTTTCGCTTGTTCTGTACGGCCTACAAAGAGCAACCGCAGGGGGTCAGAGAGCCTTTTATCATGAGAAATCTGTCCAGCTTCAATAAGCTCCTCGTTGGTCAGGCACGGGTTCAAAAAAGTAAAGATATGAGGGGGCTGTTTTGCCCAATACCCGTTGATCGTTGTAACCCCCCTCGCTAAATTCTGGCTTAACAGCCATCGCTGTAAACGATAAGTATAAGCGTCCCGACTTTGTGGTTTCCAATTCCCTGCGTATTTAAACCACCGATAAACGGGTCTGACTTTAAATAGCAATAAAAAAAGTGCTAACAGTGCGATATTAGCCGGACAACGTACATGAACGATATCCGCCCAACGCAAATATTTGCTAATGACTTGTGCATATTGGGGCATGACTCTCAAAATCTCCATCTTGTCCTTAACGTTATTGCCCCCCGAAGGTAAAATAGCTTCAACGTGTACTCGGGTTGATTTATAGGGCAAGGCACTGGCAGGAGCCAATTCGTCATGGAGCGTGGCGACATGAATAATTTCATCAAAAAAACAAGTCAAATAATTAATTTCTCTTACCGTTGGCCCCCAGCCGACAATTTGATTTTCAACCCGATAGTGAGGGGTATGCGAGACGATCAACAATTTCATAATATCCCTATCACAATTTTTTGACTGCGCTTATGCCTAAGCAACAAGTAAAAATCACGTGTTTCAGGAAGCACGTTCTTGAACAATTCTTTCCAGCACCTGACCATATGCCTTTGAGCAACTCTGCCACGTCTGATCCCTCAATGCCCTATCTCGGGCCTGCATCCCTATTTTCTCCCGAAAATCGGCGTTGCGCAGGAAACATAAGATCGCCTGAGCCGTTTCTTCAGCGTCATTTTCTGATACGTGAAGCCCAGTTTGCTCATGTATGACAGCCTCAGCTAAACCGGAGCCGTTACTGACAACCGAGGGTTTGCCACAGAGCGCAGCTTCAATCGCAGCAATTCCAAATCCTTCGGAGTCACCATCACGGGAATGACAACTTGTCATTAAAAAAACCTCGCTGGCGTTATAAACAGTCAACAAAGTAGCATCATCAATATGTCCCAGGAAATGTATATGACGTTCCACTCCTAGTTTCTGAGCCAAGGCAGTTAATTTCTCTTGGAGAACCGGGCGCCCCACCATCACATAGTGAACATTAGGGAATTCCTTCACAACAGCAGGTAGTGAGGAGATAACGACTTCCTGTCCCTTACGTTCCGTAACACTGCCTACGGTCAAAAGCATATGAACGTCTTCCTGCTCAAACAACTTCTGACGGAAATGGGAAATCTTAACCTGATCATTGAGCGGATAAAACATGATCGCATCGGCCCCATTATGAATAACCTCTTGGTGTTTAGGTTTCACCCCGAGTTGATTCATTTGTCCCATTGTATATTGGCTAACACATACCACTGCATCAGGCTGACTATAGGCCCAACGCGTGATCACCTGCTCCCAAGCATTTGGTGTACCAAACTCCATTCCCCCATGAGCAACTGCCAACCAGGGGATCGATGTGAAACGAGTTAAAGCAGCCACCAACCAGACAGGACGACTCCCTGTCGCTATTACAACGTCCGGTTGATAATGTTTGACCAGCCTTGATAGGAGTCGAAAACGATGCGTTGCTTCCATTAAGAAATTGGATGAATGGTGTTGCCGTACAATCGGGAACTCAACCGTATTCTCAAAGAATGCAATTTCCTGGTCTGTTGCATAATCCTGCGGTGATGTCGTCATCACATTCCAACCTAAGGTCTTGAGGCCTCGTGCAATATGAAAGGCATGTCGTCCAATCCCTCCTGGTCCTGGGGGGAATTCACTCGAAACAAGTAACAAGCGCATTAAACAACCTCTTCAATTTGTTCAAGGAAAGCAGATTTTTCCTTTAGTTTCTTAACCAATCGTAACGAACGAACCAACTTCCACGGCGCAGAAAGCCATAGCCATACAAGCTCGATAGTATTATGTTGTTTCATCGCCTTTAAGAAATACAGCAGATAAAGAGGCAACCAAAAAGAACGCACGTAATAACGTTGGATGGTATACACCTGAGTCGGTGGCGGAAACGGGGACCAGAAGGTACTTCGATGTCGCCACCAGGCTCCGTAGGTTCGCATACCTCCAGAAGGAGCTTTATAATGTGTTTCTATAGCCTTGTAGTTAAACACTATTTCATAACCTGCCAGATAGAGGCGAACACCCAAATCATGGTCAGCACCGGAGCCCCGATCAAAGGCCCGATCAAGGCCGTGAACATCTTGTAACACGCTCTTTTTTACTAAAGCATTGCCTGTCGCTAATACATCAGCAATGTGATAGTGTCGAATCCTTTGCGGAATATATTCCACATTCTTCCACGGAGCTAAAGAGACCCCCGTTGAAGCGTGAGCACCCGAATATTCCAAAACATGGACATGCTGTGCCAGCATATCATCCCAAGCTACAGTGTCATCCTCAAATAACAAACACCATTCCCCTTTAGCTGCCTGAATAGCTGTGTTACGTGCCACCGACTGACCCGCTTCATCCAAGAAAAAGACCCGAACTTTTTCGCTTGAATAAGGATTATAAATCGCCATTTGCCTATGCTCGATAGGGGTCTGATCGACAACGATAATTTCATTCACGGCTGGCGTAGAACGAAGCAAGGAATCAATCGCTTGGGGCAAATACTCATAACGGTTGATGGTGGGAATAATTGCGGAAATCCGCTCGATTGTTTGTTTTTTCTTTTCGCCGACTAAATGTAAGGTGGGAGAAGTTTGTGTAAAGGGTGCCGCATATTGTTTGACGAGTTGTCGAGCCAACCAAAAATTTTTCCAAATATGCTGTTTATCTTTGATGCTAAAGTAACTCCAAAATGTAGCATAAGTAGTGGCCCATGATCCTAAATGTCTCTGCAAAAAAACAAACTGGTCGACTAATGGTAAATTAGCAGAAAGCACAGGTGTTTCTTGGTTGGTTAGCCAGGCAGGTTCATGGCAAACACGTCCCCCAGCAACCAACACACGATACGCCAGGTCCATTAATCTAGTTATTGGCGATTGATAGGCCGGATCAACCCCCCCCATTTCTTGAATAAGCTTAGGGCGCAGCCAACATAGGGCTGGTGTTGCCTTCCAACTTGTCGTGCGTCGTTCCGCATGGGGATCAAGAAACAGCCAATTTGTACTGGAGAGTTGGGTGAGAGAAAGTTGACCTTTGCCCCCTAGTAACAGACCAGCATGGCTAATGTCACATTCTTCGAGGTCAGGAACTTGTTCCAACTGAGAAACATAAGGGAACAGCCCAACCTCACACAAGAGGGCTTCCCTGGCCGGGCTTTTTATTAAGCCATTCAGGGCTGTTTCGACGGTGGGGAAATGAAGAATGCCTTGCTCTTGTGGAAAATCTTCTTGAGTAGGACCGTAGAGGTAAATCAGCGGCATGAGTAGTTTCTTCTTCCGATGTTTTGGGAATCCAGTTTATGGGTGAGATTCCCAGAGCCATAAAAACCATAATCTGCCCGGTAAGGGTAAACATACTATATTGGGCCCACAATGATTCTCCCACAAGCATAGTAGCTAACACAGCAACAAAGGCGATCATGGAACCATAAGCGACATTCTTCTCCAATGAAGGTGGGACCAAAGAAGATGTTTTACGGAGTTCCTTAAAAATCCAGTAGAGAAATTGCATATAAACAATAAAACCTAAAATTCCTAATTCAAGCCAGGCTTGTAGATAGTTGTTATGTGCTCCTGTTGCCCCTAATAAAGATAAGCCCACATTTTGAAACCCGGTACCTATTAACAAGACCCAAGGCCGGTTCTGTATGCCTTGGGGTAAATTATTGAAATAGATGACAGTTCTTTCACCATATACCCCTTCTAATCCTTGTTCGTTGACTAAATCAACAAACCGGGCGTTTATTTGAGCTTCTAATGGTTCTCGTACCCAATCCTGGTTCAGCCAAATTAAAAAACCCACTCCGATTGTTAAAATAAAAACCGTCATCAACCCTCTACCTCTATAAATATAGAGATAAGCTAACGTTAATGGTATGAAAGCTAACCAGGTTGTACGCACGCCTGAAAAAACAGGTACAGTAACCATGAACGCCATAACAACAACAAGCAAGGCGCGGACAAAAACATTATGGTAATTGTGTATAAAGACTCCTGTCATTGCCATTCCCAATAACATCACGACACCAATTTGTTTGTGATGTGGCGACAGAGTGCCCACAGGGACATCTCCATAATTATTCACCCAATATGAAGGCCAGAAATTGGGCAACAAACCAACTCCCTGGGCAAATGCCAATATGGCCTGAAGCATAATATTCAAATAAAGTACGACTAGAAGGAAACGAAAACGATGCGGGGTATCTACCAAAACCCTAACATATCCTGCCGTTAGTATAAAAGTGGTAAAGCGAAATGCCCTTATCACCGCCGGGAGAAACTTGCTCAATCCACTAAAGGCAAGTGTGATGGATAGGCTGAACCAGACTAAAATCAATAGCCAGATGGCCCAGTAGAAAAATCCGCTACGGGTACGAAACAAGGACTGCAATTTAGGGAGATGCTTTAATCCAACCCCAAAAAAGAAAATGATAAAAACAAAATCATACAGACGAAAATCAGAGGCAATTCCAGCAAGCGAGTAACGACCAAGCGGTAACACATAAAAATAGGATGTGACAAGAATCGCTAAAGCAATCGTAGAGAAACCCAGTTCAGATTGTCGGGATGGACGACGTAGGTACGCTGTGTTGCCAGAATAACGAGCGTGTCTTCTTGTGTCCGGTTGATTCATGATGACCTTACACCTTCATAATAGTGGAGCAATCTTTTATAAATGGCTTCTAGCCCATAGATCTGTTGCACCCTGAGAGAAGCCATATGTCCTAACCGCACTTGTAATTCTGGCGATTGAATAAGTGATCTTAATCCCGTCATCAGATTATCTAATGTCGGTTCTTTTATCAAAATGCCAACCCTTCCTTCATCCAATAGTTCAGGTATAGCCCCAACACCTGTTGCCACAATTGGCTTCCCCGCAGACATGGCCTCAAGTATGGCATTCGGCATTCCTTCCCGCAGGCTAAAATGAGCAACGAGATCAAAAGCCTGTAAATAATCTTCGACGTTGGCTATTCTGCCTGTGAAGGTCACGTAATCTTCTAAATTTAACTGGTGAACAAGTTGTTCCAGTTTTGTGCGTTCTGGTCCATCTCCGACAAGGCATGCTTTCACAGGTAAATTTTGTTCACGTAAATTGCCCAAGACCTCCAAGAACTTGTCATGTTGTTTCACGGGGGCCATTCGGGCTATATAACCTATGCCCACATCATCAGTTCCCCATCCTAGTATTTGTCGTAACCGCGTACGAACGGACGGATCAGGTAAAATATCGTTAACTCCATTGGGCAGCACAGGAATACTGCTTACAGAACAATAAACTTGACGAGCCAAGTGTTCGGCTACCAGCATACCATTTGCACTATAATGAGCACCCAACCAGCGCAAAAAATAAAACTGAAGGATTCTCCGGATACGTGCTCCCCCATGAAGTGGGTATTGATTACGCTCTGTTACGCAGAAAGTAGCTCTCCCCGCCATTCGTACAGCCAAGAATTGTTGTCCCAGAGAGAAATTAACTTGACTGTGAACAATAGCGGGATCGATCTCCTGAATTAGATTTTTAAATTTAACGAACTGTTTCGGATGGCGCATCCATTGTGCAGGGGCTTCATAAACCTCTATAGCTTCCCTTTCTAAAGATGATAAGAAAATTCCCTCGCGCTCACGAAGGCAACACACAAGGGGTTCAAATTCACCGCCTTGTTTAGCGCGAATTGTCATGCGAGTTGTAAACCGCTCTAATCCGCCTGCACCTAACGTACCTACTAAAAACAAAACACGCATCGGCTCGTTATTTTTCTTTCCAGCCATAACCCTGAATAACTGGTCCACCGTACCAAAAACGACCCCCCAAACGGGTCATTAATGAAAAAGGCAGACGCCAACCTTTTGCCTTCGCGCCATAAATACTTTTCACGCTGACGTTGCTAAAACCAGCTTCTTGAATCAATCGTTTTAACGTCTGCGGGGAGAAAAACCATAGATGGTGGATAGAACGTATGTTACGCTCCCGCTGGGGGACACGCCGAAACAAAATGTCACGATGAAACATAATATTGTCAAATTGATTGGGTACCTCAATAAAAAGAAATCCCCCTGGCTTTAATACACGCCAGGCTTCTTGCGTCGCCTGAAAAGGATTGGCCAGGTGTTCAAAGACATGATGAGAATGAACCAGAGCAAAAGTTTCATTTGGATATGGTAAGTGTTCCGCAACCCCTTGAGGAAAAGTTATTCCTTGTTTATGAGCAGTCTTTACACTCGTTTCGTCAGGTTCAACCCCAAAAGCATGCCAGCCTTGTTGTCGTGCTAATAAGGTGAACGTGCCCGATGATGCTCCCACATCTAAGATGGGTTGGGAAGTGGAAAAGTCTTTGTGGTTAGAAAGGGCCAACATCTGACGTAGACGTTTTCGAAATAATGGTTCTCGAGACCGTGTAACTGAGGCATAATTCGCCGTTTTCATACTGTAAGGAAGCAGTATATCGGGAACGGACCCTTGCATGAGACGATGACGGGTAGTGCTATCAGGACGGGGGGAAAGGTAAAGTAAACCGCAACCCTGACAGCGCACCACATGAAAAGGGGGTAATAAATTAAGGTGGTAGTCACCCCAAGGGAATGGTTGGGCATTATCGTTACGACAAATAGTACAAACTACTTGTTCTGCTCCTCCAACATTGTATATATCTTCAGTCATTGGCAAACCTGGATGAAGCAACTGCATCAAACATATTTTGCTTGTTGTATAATAGCCTCGGCTAATAATTGAGAATTGCGGCGAGGCACCACAACTTTACGACAGTCTTCATGTAGTTCTATTAGCAAGTTAGGCAAATCTGTAACGATAACAGGGATTTTTTGCTCTATAGCTTCACAAAGACTATGTTTTACGCCTGACGCTACAGATGCTAAAACAAATACATCAGCCCAAACGAATTCCGCGGCTACACTTTGGTTAGAATGATCCAATATTAATCTCACATGCTCCTTAAGCCCAAACTCATAACATGCAAAGGCCACAGCTTCTAAGAACTCCCCTTGGCCTACAATATGATATTCGAAATCTATTTGAGCTACCCTTAAATAACTCATTGCCTGGATTGCATATTCGTGACCATTTCGCCAATCTAATTCGGCAATCGTCAATATATGTAGCTTCTTGTTTTTTGTTCTCATCTTAATCACAGAAAAAATCTTGCCGATCTACCAACAATTAACTACATAAAACTCAAAAAGTCGAATATCATGTGTAAGCGTTCAGTCCCTCTGGTGAGAAAGCTTCCGAAGGTTTCGGGAAAAGTGTTGACCAGTGGAAAAACCTTCGGAAGGCTGAACGGTTACTATCATGTAAATCAAAGATCATGAATTCTGATTGCTTGATAACATTTGTGTATAAAGATTCAAAAATGCTTTTCCTTGTTTTTCCAATGTGAATTGATGCAATACACGGTTGCGACCTGCTTGTCCCATTTTAATGGCATTTTCAGGATTCTCAATTAGCTTGATGATTGCTTGAGCCATTGCTTCTGGGTCTCGCGTTGGAACGATGTAGCCCTCAACACCATCTGTCATAGCTTCACGCATACCACCACAATCAGTCGTGATAACTGGCAAAGCACAAGACATTGCTTCAAGCAGGGCATTGGAAATACCCTCACTAAGACTTGACAATATGAACGCATTACTTGCCCATAGTGCTTCTCGAACTTCTTCAGGGGTTATCTTTCCCAAAATATGTACTTTGTCCCCAATCCCAAGATCTTTTGCTGTATAAATAAGTCGCTCTCGTTCAGGGCCATCCCAGTCTGCAACATCTAATTGCACGTCATACCCCTTCGCTATGACAGAATTAATCGCTAACAATAAATTCTCGTATCCTTTACGCCAAATTGAAACACCAACATTTATCAGACGAAATTTCCCTTTTGGCATATGGGCAATTTGTGGTCGAGGTGAGTAGTAATTCACATCAACCGCTGTATATATAACAACACCTTTATTTCGATCGAGTCCATATTGAACAGCTTCATCTAAGATATTCTGTGAAACACCATGCACCCTACCAGCAGAATAAAATGAATTCCTCAATTGACTAATGTAATTCTCTTGTCCCGGTAGGTGAGGTAGAATGTTAACTTGTCGGCCGCGACAGCTAACCACAAAAGGGCATTCCCATAAGGCTGGTAACCAATGATAATTTATAGCCGCCGCATTCCACTCAAAATGGATAATATCTGGTTTCACTTGCAATAAGGGGGCACACGTGGCCCACCACCAAATAAAATGCTTGAATCGCCTATTCAATTTAGCCCCAATTTTAATTAACTGCCAGAAACGCCTGTTTTGCTTTAAGAAGGCATTTATTGTATAAGCAAAAGTGCGTACGAGAATCATTGAACGGGATTCTTCCCTATGAGGTAAACGAATAATCCGGGCAAAGGGGATTAATGATGGGTCTATTTTCTCTATAGATGAAATAACGACTGTAATCCGAACCTCATGTTCAGCTAAAGCCCGTAAACGATTAAAAATAAAAGGTTGTGTATTTGGAGGCCATGCCAATTGAATATCCAGAAGGTTAAACATGAACTTTATATTTTTCTCTTTGCTCCCAGGCATTGATAATGTCAATTGCTGGGCCTATATATGCCCCGCTTCTTCCAACATCTTCAACAAATTTGACCATTAGCTCATGATAAGCACCTGCGTTTTCTTGTCCAAAATAGCTATTGTGCCATAGCAATACAAACACACCTCGCTTTTGCTTTGTAACTTGAAACAGCCTTGTAAACACATCTTGAATAGTCGGCATGTCTAAAAAGCGATATTTATCCAAAGTACATTCCATAACAGTTAACGGTAGTTCCCACAAATTCATCGGGCGATTTTCCAATATATCAAATGGTCGGTAGGGGGTACATATTCCACTCTTAAACCCCTCCCTTTCTGCGTAACCAATCGTAGAGTCATATTTAAAGTTAGCATCTTCCCATAATCGCCAAGTGTAAGGAGTACGGAATCTTAATCCATGTTGCCTTCCTCCATAAACAGGCTGATTCAACAAATTAACTAATTTATCCTTCTCTTCAAGAAAAGCGGCTTCATCAATATATGTTCGAAAACCTGGGTGAAAGCCTATCTCCCATCCTTCATCAAGCATGCAGGTAAAGTAGGGATCATTGAATAATTCAGATATATGGTAATTTGAGTCTCCTGTTAAAGAACTACTCATTACATATATCGAAGACCGAATCCCCAATCCTTTTTCCCAATTATAGATTCTCTCAAAATTGTCGTAAGGATCTCTGCCCAAATACCCTTTTGAAAAAAGGAAGTTTTTTATTGAGTTAAAACTCTTGGCAAATTGACCTTTAATAGTTTGAGAGACCAATGCTTTGAGCGAAAATGGTAAATACCAACGGAGTGAATCTATATCCCGTGTAATAGCAACTGCAAAATCATGCCCATTCCACACAGGCGGATCAAAAATCAAGTCGGGAACATTTGCCAAAATCCATCTTTGTAGAATCTCAGCATATTCATTTACTAGCGGGCGATCTAATAATCCATTTTTGCCCATAAAGCTATCTATAGCCAAGGGACGTCCACGCTTATCTAAAGATTTGACCGTAACTAATTCTTCATAATTAGTTAATAGAAAGAAGGATGAAGCAACTATGTCTGCATTGGTGATCAAACCATTATCCAAAGTAAGCACACTAACCAATTCATTTCCTATTGCCTGCCCAGAAAATATTAAATATATATCTTCATAGGAAATCACGCCCTGAGGCAAAGAACCCCGATGAAGGTATTGTTGTGACTCAAAAAAATCGCTCGCACCAATATGAATGTGAGGCCTGTTTTCAACGATTGGTACGTGTTTACCGTAAGATACGATGCATTTAGCTCCACGGCTATCAATTTTTGCGTTACCTAAATAAGTTGAAAAACTATACGGGGTTCCCAGGATCTGCAAAAGGACATCGAATGTATACTCAACCGCCTTAATATTCAAGCTATCTTCACAAATTACCCAAATATTGGATTCAATCATTATTTTTTGTCCATTTCGATGGTGTGGGAGCAACTACAAACAGTTAAACATTGCTTTTTTGTACTTTTGGGGAATTGAGGGGTTGGCAGATACGTGCTCGGAATGGTCCCGTAAATCACTTGTCATGTCTCCCAAATTTCAAGACCTTACTCCTTTTGTAATAAGGCATAGTAATTTATGCCATCGTGTCGTATAAATCTTTCAAGAATCTTAGTTTGACGCGTGAATCTCTCCATTGTTTCCATCGTCTTGCTCAATCCGTATCTCTCAAGGCGATTCCAAAAGAAAAGTTGCCATGAAAATTGGCTAATTATCTCAAATCCTGCCCGCTGAGAATGATCTAAATACCAAGACCATGGGCGATGATAGACTTCACCAGGAACAAATTGCTCCGCTTCGGGGGGAAGTTCGTTGTCACTTATTGATCTCTTTTTACGCAAAGCAAGTTGTCTTCGAATACGCCCTAAATGATAAAGAAAATGATGCCTATTCTTAAAATGAATAACTGCAATCCCTCCAGGTTTTAGAACACGGTAGAATTCTATAAAGACAGGCAAAACTTGATCAGATGGCAAACATTGAAAAATACTTCGAAAGAAAATACCATCTAAGCATTCTTCCTTAAAAGGAAGGCTAAAGACTGATCCTACATTTAATGAGACTCTATCATCTTCCTGTAATAAGGCTGGCATTTTCTGTAATACGCCAAAGGATAAATCCAGACCTATTACTTTTTCAAATTTATTGAGCAGAGTGGGAAGATACAATCCTACACCACAACCCGCATCCAGACAGATATGCTTACACGGAGCACTCTCTAGAAATTCATTTATCTTATTATACAGATAACGCTTCGTACCCGTGTCGAGCGGATAATTGCTGGCCCCAACCACATCAGGTAAAGATTCAACAGTACTTGCACGATTATCCCACCATTGCCTCAGGTGTTGTTCATTTTGGTTAACCATATCAATTCCCCGAACCGTAACGAACCATTCGTTTTGCCCGTTTTATTAACTCAGTCCACAAATGATAGGACAAAAGCCGTCTTTTCTGCCAGGAGATTGTATAGAAGGGCTTTAACTGTCCTCCAAATTTGCGAAAAAACAATTCCACCCCTGGTATCATTGAGCCTTCAAGATCAAACTCAAAGAGGCCTAATTCATTCCGACTAAAACACATGGCATCCCATAGAGCGAACGACATAGCCACCTGACCTGCTTGTCTGTCTGTAACTTGCTCATTAAATCCTCCTAACAAATAATAACTTCTATATCTGTCCCAAACGATATAGACGGCGGCAATCAAATTGCCATCAGAATCACGAACCCCTATTGTTTTAGCCAGCCCGTGTTCCTGCAAATGGGTGGCATAGCGCACGACCAGTGGTTCCCAAACGTCAGATTGGCTACGTGTGGCACGAAATAGAGAAATACAGTCTAATAAATTCAAACTACTACAAATCGTAAGCCCAATTTTTTCAGCTTTTTTGATATTTCTCCGCCTATTTTCATCTAAATTCAACCACGTATCTTCCAGGCGAGCGATTTCAACAATATAAGTATAACGTACCCCTGTTTTAAAACCGGCCCATATGAATGGTTGTACATCATACACATAAGGAGAAAGTCGCAAATTGATTTCTGTGAAATCAGATTTTACTGATTCTATTATCTTTGTCGCAATTTCCTTGAACTGCGTATAAGCTGTTGTTCGTTTTGATGTGGGAGCAAAAACAACGAGACCCGTATATGGGGTTAACGTAGGGCGTTCAGTAATACGGCCAAACCAGTTGGTCTCTTTAAATGAAACAACCAATCCACCAACTATCTTTTCTCCTTTGAACAGAGCATAAATGCGAAAGGGCAAATCCGAAGCTTTTAGCCAAATGGTTGTATGAAATAATGTTCCAGTTGGTGAAGATAGTACAAATTCATCCCACGTCGAATACATGTCTGGCTCTAACACACGGGTTTCCATCATTATGAAATAGACCTACAGAGAGTCTTTACTTCAAAGTAAATTTTAGTCCACATAACTGGCTGCATACAGGTCTAAACATTGATCCACGACAGCCGAGACATCATGATAACGTCGCACATAAGCCTGACCTTGTTCCCCAAGCACTTGACGTCGCGCCGGGTTGTCTAATAAATCCTTCAACTGTTGCGTAAGATTACGGGGATGACCGTTGACAATCGGCATATCCGTCCGGTAGGGGAAAAGTTCATCGTCAATGTAACAGATAACCGGGCGACCTAGCGCCATCAACTCAATAGAGACTTTGCCGTACCAACCATATAACACCTGGTCAATGCCAATATCCGCCTGTTCATACAATGCTTTAACTTGATGAAAAGGTACTTTTTCAATCAACACCAGTTCAATGGGATAACCAGCTTGCTTCAGTTCGGCAACTGACTGCTCAACAAACTCTGTTCCTTTTTTGCGCCGTAACGAAGGGGCATGGGCAATACGGAAAATACCATCCTCACGGCTAGGGGGGTATATCTGCGATGGTTGCCAGTAAGCCAAATCCACTGCCTGCTGCACCATCACCCCTTCCGCTTCCGGCACAACGCGAAACAAATCCGGTTCCGAAACCAGCATCTTATGGGCATAACGGCGAAACCTGGCAAACGACTGTAGTTGTTCCGGGCGACTCATCGCTGGTTCAGGTATATCATCTCCGGCGGTTCTAGCTCGTAAATAATCAAAATAAGCCAGATCAATTAATTCAATCCCACGGTAATGGACAAAGACTTTTTTGCCCATGCGACGTAGCCAGGGCAAATCTAGATGCCGGAATGGACCAAATCCATAGAGCGAGCTACCCCAAAAAAAGTGGAAAATATCAAAGTTCTGCGCCGCCCACAGAGTAAACAAGATGGTCAGGCTATGCTTTTTGAAACGACTCTTAACCTTGTTAATGTTGAGGTGAATATCATTAATATGTCCAAACCACTCCTGGCTGTAGGTAGCGGCTGTAGCAAAATACCCTTTGCGTCGCAGTTCTTCTACCATCAACTGCATCTGACCCCCAATTTCATGGGGTGCGAATAAGATTTTTTTCTGTTTTAGATCCATTATTAGAGAGATGAAGTATCAAAATTATGGAGACATTCTGGCAAGGGCGCCTCTTGAGGAAGCAATAAAACATGACAGCGGCCGCGGTCTGCCATGACCGCCACATCGGTTACTTCCAACTGGCTCCGCAAATACACCATCTTATAATTTACTTGCTTTAAGACGGACAGAATCGCGGCAGCATTTCCGGCAACAGTCATAGCTTCCCAACTATGCAATTCAACCACAACCAGGGGCTTTGTCTCTTGAAAAAGCCACCGCATCCCTGAAATCACATCACCTTCAGCTCCTTCAACATCCACCTTGATCATATCTGGTCTGACATTTTGTTGTTGGGCAAATTGATCTAGTGACAGTCCAGCCTTTTTGATGGCATGATTATGTCCCATATAGCCAGAAATCGTTGACGCACCACCGGAAGCACCTGACCAAAAAAAATCCTGCACCTGTTTAGATGGTGAGAGCACTAACGCATTAACAATTTGAATACGCTTTGCTAAACCATTCAAACGAAAATTCTCCTGAGCAATGCGACACGCTTCTTCGGAAGCCTCAAAAGCATATATTTGACCTTCGCTTAGTATGGACTTCCCCATGATCAACGAAGCAATACCAATATTAGCCCCAACATCAAAAATACATCGTTTATCAATCGCCAAATGACTAAGCAACTGATAATCTCTACCTTCACGCCAACGTCGCCCTTCATAAGTAACATAAAGATGATGCCCACTCAAAGTTTTATAAAAACCTTTGGAGCCGGTACTTGTTTCAATGAGTGCTTTTTTGAGAGCACGTGCTACCGAACGCCAGGAATCAAATCGTCTCATAGAAGCATCCTTGACCATTTGAAACTTGCTACAAAAAAGCTCTCTGTATTACAAGTATCACTGATTGGCCGCTTGGTCGTTATTTCTTGTTCAGTGCCTTTTTTGTGCAACCATCAATGTGTGAAGCCCATAGTTAAGGAACAAACCTAAACTCTCAAAGGCCTCTCTCCCATTGATAAATTCCAATAAACGCTTGAGCTTCTTCGAGTTCATATAGCGGTATACCCCCTTGGTGCCGTAACCCGGAATGATAGTCGTCAGTTTTGTTACCCGGAATTGATTCTGAGTCAGTTTTCGTAAATCCTGTATGGAAATCCAATTTTCTATTGGTTGTTGTGACCATGGAACTCTAACTTCATCAGGCATGGCATAAAACGTTCGAGGGTTGGGGGTTGTCAAAATCAAGTATCCTCCTGGCTTCAATAAATCATGAACCAGGCCAAGATATCTATCATGCTCTTCTACATGTTCTATTACTTCTTGACTAATAACAATGTCAAAATATTCCTTCGGGTGATCCCATTCATAAAAATCAGTCGCTATATACTCTACGTAAGGATATTTTTGGGCGGCAATCTTCATTGCCTCATCAGACAATTCCACACCTGTTGTTGGGCCAAAGTGGCCCAAGATACCCGCCAACCATCCGGTGCCACAACCCAAATCCAAAATTCGTGGTTGAGTAATCCGTACAGTAATGATGGCTTTAATCATAGCGTTACATCGCATCAACTTCAGTCTGTTTTCAAACTGTCTTCCACTCCAGTAAGTATTATAGTATTCTCTTTGAGACTCCACCTTATCAGCCATCATTTACTTTCCTCTAAGGTAAATTCAAATCAAACTTTTAAGAAACTGAATGGGGCTTCTCCAACCAGTGTGCATCCAGTATGACCAGTCCCCTGCCAGCTTGTATCATGCGTTCCGAAAGATAGTTCCCCTTTGCCTCTAAAGTGAGCGTAATGCCTTCTTGTACATAATCTATTCGCTTGCCACCCCTTTCTGCAATCCAGGGTCTGACCAGATAGGTGTTCGGGTAAAAAGGCAAACTGGGCACTTTTATCTGAAACCTAATTTCATCATTCGCACGATACGGCCCAAAATCAATGCCTTGTGAATCTGTTCTCAAATTCAACAAACCAAGTCCTTCGAGTGTTGTAATCTCGACACCCATTGACAGCCGATGGATTGGCTCGTAAACAACACCACGTAGTTCTACGGTTAAGGCATCTCCAATTCCAAACTGCGTGCTAGGGTTTCCCGATTCGTCACTCAATCGAACTTCGAGAATCCGGCCGTCCCCTGTGCCCGAACGGCCGGTCAACTGACTTGTATCAATCGTAGCGGATTGAATGGCGGAATCATCCCGAAGATACTTTTCAATAGCTTGTTCAGTGGAGCCTTCAAACCGTAATTCTCCGTCAACAAGCACAATGCCTCGTTCACACAATTGGTTCACGGCAGCCATGTTATGGCTAACAAATATGACTGTACGACCTGTTTGAGCCACCTCGCTCATCTTGCCAAGACATTTCTTCTGAAATTCCGCATCTCCTACTGCTAGCACTTCATCTACTAATAAGATTTCCGGCTCCAGGTGAGCGGCGACCGCAAAAGCCAGGCGCACCTTCATACCACTAGAATAACGTTTGACTGGCGTGTCAATAAATCTTTCCACGCCAGAAAAATTCATGATCTCATCAAATTTATGTTCCACTTCTGTCCTAGTCATTCCCAGGATAGTGCCGTTTAAGTAAATATTCTCTCGCCCCGTCAATTCTGGATGAAAGCCAGTTCCAACTTCCAACAAACTGGCAACCCGCCCATTCAGCATAATGCGTCCGGATGAAGGTGGCGTAATTCGAGACAAGATTTTTAGTAGAGTACTTTTACCTGCTCCATTGCGCCCGATAATGCCGAGGACTTCCCCATGCTTCACGGTGAAAGAGACATCTCGCAAAGCCCATAAGACATCTGCTTCGTCCCCGTTTTTAAAAGAACTCAAGCGACGCAATTGACGAAAATTTTCCAGCGGGGATTTTACCCAGGCAACGGCGGCACTCATCAACGTGTCGTGTTGTATCTCTTTTGTGCCAATGCGGTACTGTTTGCTCAGGTTCTCAACCTGAATCGCGATATCACTCATTGACTGGTTCCATTCAACTCAGGCCACATCGGCAAAAACCCCTTCCATGCGGCGAAAATAAAACGCCCCAGAAAGGGCGATGATGACAGCAGATACCGTTCCCAGCCCGATTAAGTCCCAGGGCATCGGGGTGGTGTTTAGCAAAGCCGCCCGGAATCCTTCAATCACGCCCGCCATCGGGTATAGACCGTAAACCAACCGGGCGGTTTCGCCAAACCGTTCCGTCAAGGCCGAAACGGGCCACACCACTGGTGCGGCATACATCAGCAGTTGGGTGGCAAAACTCATGGCATGTTTCACATCTCGGTACTGCACCGCCAGGGCCGCCAGCCACATCCCCATCCCTAAAGCGGTTAAAATCATGAGTAAGATCAGCAAAGGTAGGAACAAAATGTTGATGGTAGGTACAATCTGAAACCAAATCATCATGACAATGATGATGATGAAAGCGATGACAAAATCCACGAGTTTAGCAAAGACGGGAGCCAGGGGGAAAACGAGGCGGGGGAAATATACTTTGGTCAACATGCCGCTGTTACCGATGAGACTTTCGGTGGAGCCAGTGAGCGCGGCCGCAAAATAGGTCCACGGAACCAGGGCCACATAACTAAACACAGCGTAGGGTACACCATCACTATCCACCTGGGCGATATTGCCAAAAATAATAGTGAAAACAACCATGCTAAACACAGGCCGAATGATGGCCCAGGCAAATCCCAAAATCGTCTGTTTGTACAGAACCTTGATATCCCGCAAAACGAGGAAGTAGAACAGGTCTTTGTATTGCCACAGTTCGCGCCAGTTGATAGCCTGCCACCCTTTGGGGGACTCAATGATTGTCTGGTTTAGGGCTGTTTTTCCGATATTCATGGTTGTCCTAACGCCTCCAGGCCCGCCTGGGCCTGAGCATTATCCGGTTGTAAAAGCAGGGCTTGCTCATAAGCCCGGACAGCAAGGGTGGTATCATCTGCCTGCGCGGCCGCGTGACCTAGCTCCAACCAAAAACCTAATCTACCTGGCTCCACCTGGGTGGCTTGCTGGAAATAAGTGACAGCCTGTTCATATTGACCTAAGCGAACAGCCATGCGCCCGCGGCCCGAAAACCCCGGCCCATAATCCGGTGCGACTTCGATCAACTGCCGATACCAATCATCTGCCTCATGCCATTTTTCTTCCGCTTCGGCCACCTGTGCCAGATGAAGGTAGGTATAACGAGCGTCAGGGTAAACAGAGATCCCTTCTAGCAGCACCTGACGCGCTTCTTCCAGTTGCCCCAGTCGCAAATACATAGCACCCAATGAATCATACGCTTCATAGCCGTGTGTCACGGCTTCACGATAGGCGACAATCGCCTCCTCGTACCGTGCTTCTTGTTGCAGCATAACACCTAACCGGAACCATGCTTCAGCGGATTCCGGTTCTACCTGGGTCGCCATCTCAAAAAAGGCAATGGCCTGGGATTCATTGTCTTCAATCTGAGCCGCTATGCCCTGGCGAATCCAGTAAATGGTTGTACCCTGGCTCTCACGACAGGCCGCGGCCGCGTCAGCCACTCGCCCCTCATCCCAATACCACAGACAAAGCTCCAGGGCTGTCAACGGTTGACTGTAATCAGCCAGACCATTCTCTAACCAGAGCTGCGCTTCATCCGGTTGTAACACTGCGGCCGCACGAGCGGTCAACCCCGTCACCTCATCACTCAATTCAAGCAACTCCCCAGATTCACCTTGCATCACCGGGTGCAGCAAGTTCAGATGGAGGGCGTTGGTTTTAACCGTGGCCGCCGATCGCCAACCCAGACCAATGAACAGGAAAAAAATAATAATCCCAGACCCATAACGAACTATAGTGGGAAACCTTCTGTTATAACTGGCTGCCATGCTCCGCCCTTCCGACACCGGATTCACTCTGGCCTATAGACGCAAAAAAGGATGCGTTCAACGCCGGGCAAGGTAAACAAATAACCTCGCGGCCGCATCCTTCTCCATCAATGACCTACCCCACACCCGGCCACATCACCACACTCTCCCCTTCACCTTCACCACATCAGACACATCTAATTGTACCGGTTGGGGAAACTTACTCAAAAAGGACAAAAGTACCTGCACCCGATCTTTCGCTGGTAAACCCATATCAAAAATTGCCTCATAACCAGCAAACGGACCATTGACAATACGTATCCGGTCACCCGGCTGGAGTTCTGCCCAGGTCAACCCACCACTGGCCCGAATCTGTTCAATCCGCTGGCGCAGCTCACGAATCAGCTGATCCGGCACCACCGCTGGCTGCCCGCCAAAAGAAACCAGGCCCACCGTCCCGGGCACCCATTGGAACGCATTCTCCCCCAACTGCTGCAAATCCGCCTGCACAAAAAGATAGCCAGGAAAATAAGGTCGCTCTTTGGCGGCACGGGGGTTCTTAGGCTGTACCTGGACATGCGGGGCAAAAAGAGTCATCTTCTGACCCTCTAACCATTCCCGTACAAATCGTTCCTTGTGGGGTTTGACACGTAATGCGTACCAGTGCGTCGCCATTATCCTACTCTCCACCCCTGGATTGTAGCATAAAATTATGGGCTTGCCTGGGTCAATGACTCATCTCATCGGCATAAGCCAGAACAAAAGGGAGGTCAACCGCTGCTTAATTGTGGCTGTTGGGTAGGTCTGAGTTCCCTGCTGATAATAATCCTGTTGATAATAATAGCTGTAGCCGTAGCCATGTTTCTGGCTGACCTGATTAAGCAAAACACCGGCAATATATCCGTTCACATCTAAGACACGGCGGGCCGCTACGGCCAAAGCCTGATAAGCCGTTTTACCGCTTTGCGCCACCAATAGCGTCGCATCGGCCATCTGAGACAGCAGCACACTATCCGTCACCGCCAGCAAAGGGGGGCTGTCAAAAACGACAAAATCCGCCTGCTCAGCCAACCAATCAGTCAGTTCACTCATACGCTGCGACCCTAATAACTCAGCCGGATTAGGTGGGACAGGTCCCGAACTCAGCAGTCGTAAATTGGGCACCATCGTAATTTGCAAACAGTTCTCGGCTTCATTCATCCCCAGCAATAAATTGGTGATGCCACAGGTGTTAGCATAGTTAAAGAGACGATGGAGCTTAGGCCGACGCATGTCTGTATCTACCAGAATGACCCGGCTGCCTGCCTGAGCCAGGGCAATAGCCACATTGGCCGATGTAAGGGTTTTGCCTTCACCAGCATTGGCACTGGTGATTAGCAACTTCTTCAGATCACGGCTAATACCCGCATATTGAATATTGGTGCGAATCTGCCGATACGCTTCAGCAACGGGGGAGCGAGGCTGCGTGACCATGATCAATGTTTCAGGACCATCTTTGATCTTAAAGCTGGGCACAAACCCCAGAGTGCTCAAGCCAAACTCCTGTTCCAAAACCACCGGGTCTTTCACTGAATCATCCAGATATTCCAGGAGAAAAGCCAGACCGCCCATCATCAAAGCTCCCACCACTGTGGCCAGAATCGTGTTATTTCGGATCCGGGGGCTGATGGGCGCGGTCGGGACACGAGCATATTCATCAATTAAGATATTGTTCAAGCTGCTGGCTTCAGCAATGCGTAAATCTTCGTAGCTTTGCAGCAGGCGCGAGTAGGTTTCGCGCAAGCGGAGCACATTATCCGCCAGGCGATCTATTTCGGCGGTGGAACTGCCGTTGCTTTCGGCATGTTGCCAGACGGCTTCAGCCGTATCTAGCTCAGTTTCAATGCGGGTTAGCTGGTGCTCCAGATTGGCTTTAGAATCGGCGAATCGCTCTAACTGTTGGGCCATGTTCCGTTCGGCAAAGACGGTGGGGATTTCATTGGCCAGAGCGGCCGCCAGTTCCGGGTCGGTGAGGGTGACACTGAGGGCGATGAGTTGGGAGTTGCTAAGGTGTTGGGCCTGAACGCGGCCGCCTAACCATTCCGGGCTGATATCGGCACCCAGGTTGGCAATAACCTGCTGCAAGACCTCATAATTAGTCAGCCGCCGGATATAAGATTGGGCCAGATCGCCTCCCAGTTGGATGGCGTTGCGGTCATTGACCGCACTGCCCCCGGTGATGAGCAAGACGGAGGTAGCCCGATAGACTGGCTCCTGGGAACTATTCCAATAATAAGCAGTGGCGCCGGCCGCGGCCGCGCCCAACAAAATAAGCCAAAACCAACGGCGTAATAAGCTCAAATATTGATTAATTTCCATAAGCACCTATTCCCCCTATACAACCACAACAGTTCGCTCTTTCACGGAACCTACCTGGGTTATCTCGAAAGAGTTAGGGATCGATTGGTACAATCCATGCTTGGGCAAGTACATATCATAACGTCTGGCAGGCTTTGCTATCACCCGGGACCATAACTAGCCATAACGTGTAACTTATGAACTTCTATAACCAGCCTGGGCATCTTTTGACCTTATTTATAATTATGGCTTTTTTCATTCGTTCCTTACCCCGTTCATGGTTTCTTAACTTTTTTCGTCGATCTCGCTGTCAACAATCCGTCACACCCCATTATTTCACAATGAAAAGAAAGGCATCCATGTGTTAGAAAATGAATAATCATAGGTCGCGCGGCCTAACATTGCAACCATTTTACTACACTTAGTTGTCCGCAGGGTGTTTACCATCAAAAAGCAACGGAATAAAAAATATGCTATTTATTCACATCTTCAACAATAACCAACGACATCCACAATATAGCATAGCAGTGGCTATTTATCAACCAACCGGATGTGTATTCTCACTTGATAGGACAAAACGCCTACCCCACACCGTTCACATCTCTTTCTGTAAGGTAACAGGTAGTGGGCATAAACTAACATTTCTGCCAGAGATAATATGGTTGAAGGTAGCTACAGCAGCTATCAGCCTGGTCAGGAAAGAGTTACATTACCAGGGTAACCTGACTTCCTCGTCAGCTAAATCTGATGAAGCTGCGCTTTTTTCGGCAAGTTGTGATGGTTCCTCGCGAGAGGAGCGGCTAGAGGGGGTACCCTTGTGTTTTGCGACCTGTTTGGGCTTATGTTAGAATTGTGAAAAGTTACACGAATGAAACTCCCGACGAGGACACCACTGTGCTAGAGGAAATACCAGACATTGTGATAGGGCGTTTACCCATTTATCTCCGTGCCCTAACCAATATGGCCGTCAACGGTGAAAAACTGACCACCTCATCCCACGAATTAGGGGAACGCCTGGGGATAAGTTCGGCGCAAATCCGCAAAGACCTCTCCCATTTTGGGGAGTTTGGTAAACAAGGTACCGGCTACCATATCAACTATCTCATTGAGCAGCTGCGCCAGATTTTGCATCTTGACCGGGAGTGGCCGGTAGCTCTTATTGGGGCCGGACACATCGGCCACGCCCTCGCCAGTTATAATGGGTTTCAACACCGGGGGTTCCGCATTGCCTGGTTATTTGACAATGACCCGGCCAAAGTGGGGCAAATGGTTGGTGGCCTACCTATCCAGCCCATTACGGAGATGGTAGAAACTCTAAACCGGGAAAAAACACAAATGGTGGTGTTGGCTGTGCCCGCGGCCGCGGCTCAAGAAATCGCTGACCAATTAGCCCAAACCTACATCCGGGCCATTCTTAATTACGCCCCCGTTCATCTGAACGTCCCCCCCCACATCCACGTCCGTCACAACGATCCCGTCATCCAGATGCAGCGTATGACCTTTTACCTGGATACATCATTGGCTGTGGGCAGTCGGTAGTGAGCCGGTTTGCCATATCCTATAATGAAAAAAGCCTGTTCAGTGAACAGGCTTTTTTGATCGTCATTGGTTTTGACTCGTGTCATTCGTGGCTATCCCCTTAGAGACCACGCTATCCGCGTTATAGCCACATTATAAATCCGGGATACTGCGCTGTAAGATAGGCAGCTCCGCCAATGCTTTACCCGCGCCCAGAGCCGTACAGGCGATAGGGTTATCGGCGACATAAGCGGGTACACCTGTCTCTTTGGTAAGCAGGGTATCCATTTCCCGCAGCAATGCGCCACCCCCGGTCAAGGCCACCCCCCGGTCAATAATATCGGCTGATAGTTCGGGTGGGGTTTTGGCTAAAACTGCCCGCACTACATTGACCATAGCACTGAGTGGCTCGGCAATCGCTTCACTCACCTCACCTGAGGTGATAGTGATCGTCCGCGGCAGACCCGCCACCTGATCCCGCCCCTGAACCTGCATTTCTAATGGTTCATCCAGGGGCAGGGCAGCTCCGATCTTAATTTTGATCTCTTCGGCAGTAGGCTCGCCAATGATGAGATTATATTTGCGCCGCACATAGGCCATGATCGCTTCATCCAGGCGCACCCCGCCCACCCTCACTGATTCAGCACAAACGATGCCGTTCATAGAGACAACGGCCGCTTCGGTGGAACCACCTCCCAGGTCTACGACCATGTTGCCGGTAGGGGTACCCACGGGCAGGCCGGCTCCAATCGCGGCCGCGAGCGGTTCATGGATCAAATGGACTTCCCGCGCCCCCGCCGTCAGACAAGCCTCCCGCACGGCCCGCTTTTCTACACTAGTCACCCCATAAGGCACTGTGACCATCACAATGGGCCGGCGCAGGTTAATCCGCCCGGATACTTTGTCAATGAAATAACGGAGCATCGCTTCGGTGACAAAATAGTCAGCGATAACCCCTTCCCGCAGCGGCCGCATCACCTCAATCTCTTCTGGGGTGCGGCCATACATCTCCCGGGCCGCCCGGCCGACTTCTACAATTACCGTCCGGGTGCCATCATCACGGATCGCCACCACCGACGGCTCTTGCAGTACCACCCCACGGCCTTGTAGATGCACGAGTACACTCACTGTGCCTAAATCAATTGCAATGTGGGACGTAAAAAGAGCCATACGAATACCAGTTAGATGGATTCAATTGTTCCCATTAACCCTATCTAACCACCCATTAAACAACAAAAAGACCAAAGATAAATGACCGGGAGAGAACCATAACTCGTCATTTATCTTTGGTCAAACCTTAAACGGAAAATTTAATCTTTATCGTGGAAACCATGTATTAAGAACGCTATTCCCCAGAGAGGTGTGGCATGGTCCGGCGATGCTGCCGCTTGCGGGCCACATCCATACGAATTTGGGCCTTCTGCAAAGCTATCTGAATTTGTTGATAATGAACCGGATCCGTCGGTACCCCTTCTTTCATCATCTGTTCAGCATGTTCTCTGGCCCTTTGCGCCCGCTCAACGTCAATCTCTTCCGCCTGCTCAGCCGAATCGGCCAGGACGGTGATATGGTCAGGCTGAATTTCGACAAACCCGCCCCCGACGGCAAAAAACTCCTCTTGCCCCCGGCTGCGGACCATCACCTCACCAAAAGCCAGCGATGTCAACATAGCCGAATGGTTGGGTAAAACACCCATGACCCCTTCCGTGCCCGGCAAGCTAACATAATCGGCCTCACCGCTAAAAACAACCCGCTCCTGGGTCACAATTTCACAACGAAAAGGCATAAGTACCCCTGTTATCAGTTAGCCGTTCGCCGTACAAACGCCAACCTAACTAGAAACTAGCCACTAGAAACTCAACCTCTTACGCGGCCGCACGCAATTTCGCCGCCTTCTCCACAGCCTGATCAATCGTCCCTACCATGTAGAACGCCTGCTCCGGCAGATCGTCGTATTGGCCATCCAAAATGCCGCGGAAACCGCGTACCGTCTCACTGGTAGGCACATATTGCCCTTGCAACCCGTGAAACTTCTCTGCCACAAACATCGGCTGACCCAGGAAACGCTCGACCTTCCGGGCACGGGCCACCAACAGCTTATCATCTTCGCTCAACTCATCAATACCCAAAATAGCGATGATGTCTTGCAGCTCTTTATACTTTTGCAAAACCTGTTTCACCTGACGGGCCGTGCGATAATGCTCTTCCCCCACAATATCCGGCTGCAAAGCCCGGCTGGAAGAAGCCAACGGGTCTACAGCAGGGAAAATACCTTTGGCGAATACACTACGCTCCAAAGTCAAAATAGCGTCCAGGTGGGAGAAAGTCGCCACTGGCGCCGGGTCAGAATAGTCATCTGCGGGCACATAAATCGCCTGCATTGAGGTAATAGACCCCTGCTTGGTAGAGGTAATCCGCTCTTGCAAGGCCCCCATTTCAGCGGCCAGGGTGGGTTGATACCCGACCGCACTGGGCATCCGCCCTAACAAAGCCGACATTTCCGATCCGGCCAAGACATAGCGGAAAATATTGTCAATGAAGAGCAGCACATCACGCCCTTCATCACGGAAATATTCAGCCATAGCCAGACCGGTCAGAGCGACACGCAAACGCACCCCAGGGGGCTCATTCATCTGCCCAAACACCATAACCACAGATTGCCCCACACCATACTCTTCCATTTCATAGAAAAAGTCTGTGCCTTCACGGGTGCGCTCACCAACCCCGGCAAAAACGGAGTACCCTTCATGGACACTGGCGACAGAACGGACCAATTCAGCAATGGTGACAGTTTTGCCTACCCCAGCCCCACCGTAAATGCCTGTCTTGCCACCCTTGATGAAGGGGGAAATGAGGTCAACCACTTTCATGCCTGTCTCAAAGGTCTCTACTTTGGTGCTTTGAGCCTGAAAATTAGGTGCATCCCGGTGAATGGGATAATAGGTATCCGCTTTGGGGGTGGGTTTACCATCAATAGCTTCCCCAATAACGTTGAAGATACGGCCTAATGTGGGTGGGCCAACCGGAACTTTAATGGGTCCACCAGTTGCCTGCACGGTTGTGCCACGAGAAAGACCATCGGTGGCATCCATGGCTACGGTGCGAACCAGACCACCACCTAGATGCTGCTGCACTTCCAAGACAATGCGGCCGGCCGGCCCCTGCACTTCCAGGGCCTCATAAATATCCGGCAAACTTTCTTCGGGGAACTCTGCGTCTACTACGACACCACGAATCGCTACAATTTTGCCTGTCGCCATCATACCTCCAAAAGATAAATTATGAGGGATGAATTATGAATTATGAGAGATGCTATCCTTCATAATTCATAATTGATAATTCATAATTCTATTTGCTAACTGCCTCCGCACCGCCAACAATATCCAAAATTTCATTGGTAATGCTGGTCTGGCGGGCTTTATTTCGCTCTAAGGTCAGAATATCAATCAATTCACCCGCGTTATCGGTGGCATTGTTCATAGCCACCATGCGGGCACTATGTTCACTAGCCAGTGCCTCTAGTACCGACTGGAAAATTTGCAGCTCGGTGAAGCGGGGTAATACCACGCTGAGGAGGGCTGAGGGGTCTGGCTCGTAACTGTATACACGTTCAGCCACCCCGGTCAAGTTTACGCCGCTGACATATTCGGCCACGGCCATGCCTTCAAAGTCTAATGGTTTAAGGGGGAGAAGCTGCTTGACGCGGGGAATACGAGTGAGCAGGTTGACAAAATCGGTGTAGCCGATGAAGACCTGATCAAATTTACCCGATAGAAAATCGTCTGTTACCAGTTGGGCGATGGCCGTTACATCCAGGATAGAGGGGGGATCGGGCATTTTATCGAAAGCCCCAACAACATTATATCCCCGGCGAATCATCAGGTCGCGCCCTTTACGGCCAACCGTGATGACTTCTACCGGGCTTTTCATCGCCTGAATGAACGCTTCGGCCCGGCTGACCATACTGGCGTTGTACGCTCCGGCCAGCCCCCGGTCACCAGTAATGAGGATGAGGGCACTGTTTTTGATTTGCGGCCGCACCGTTAGCAGCGGGTGGGCACTTTCGCCAACTCCTGGCTGTGAGGCCAGGTTGTGTAAAATCTCAAACGCCTTACTGGCATATGCTCGTGTCGCTTCTACCTGTTTCTGGGCCCGGCTGGCCTTCGAGGCTGATACCGCTGCCAGGGCACTCGTCACCTGGGAGATATTCTTGACACTACGGATTCGTTTATTTAGCTCGCGTTCACTTGCCACGAGTTGCTCCTGTGTTAGTTACGAGTTTCGAGTTACCAGGTCCAGTTTTTTTGGGGGGGACTCGCTAACTCGCCCACTCTCTTACCCACTCCAACTGGCGTTGAAATCCTGGATCGCCTGTTTCAGTTGGCCTTCGATCTCATCATTCCAGGCCCCACTTTCTAGAATCGGTTTGCCGACATGAGCCTGAGCCGTATCCATATACCGAACAAACGCCTGACGCCAAGCATCCACTTTGCTGACGGCTACGTTGTCCAGATAACCACGAGAAACGGCATAAATGAGCATGACCTGATGATCCAGGCGGAATGGGTTGTATTGGGGCTGCTTGAGCATTTCCATCGTTCGCTCACCACGGGAGAGCTGCCGTTGGGTAGAGGCATCCAGGTCCGAGCCAAATTGAGCGAAGGCCGCCAACTCCCGGTATTGGGAGAGGTCAGCCTTGAGACCACCAGAAACCTTGCTCATGGCTCGTTTTTGGGCCGCTGAACCGACGCGAGAGACGGAGAGACCGGTGCTAATGGCCGGCCGCTGTCCGGCATTAAACAGGTCGGTTTCCAAATAAATTTGACCGTCGGTGATAGAGATAACATTGGTGGGAATGTAGGCAGATACGTCACCCAACAAGGTTTCAATGATGGGCAGAGCAGTTAAGGAGCCGCCAGAACCGGGTACTTTTTTGACTTCATATTTGTCTGGCTCATCCATCTGCTTCATATCTTCTTTGATATGGTCTTCAGCCAGGTTGCCGAAATACAGTTTGCCATTTACTCCGGCTTTGGTGTCGGCCGTGACTTCTGTGCCTTTGGCGACGATGACAAACTCATCACGCAGGCGGACGGCTCGTTCGAGCAGGCGGCTGTGCAGGGAGAAGATGTCCCCTGGGTACGCTTCACGGCCAGGGGGGCGGCGCAAAATAAGAGACATTTGCCGATACGCCCAGGCATGTTTGGAAAGGTCGTCATAAATGACCAGGGCATCGCGCCCCTGGACCATAAACTCTTCACCAATGGCGCAGCCGGTAAACGGGGCAAAATATTGCATGGGGGCAGGATCAGAAGCCCCAGCCACAACGACGATGGTGTAATCCATGGCCCCGTATTTTTCCAGGGTGGCGACGACCTGGGCTACTTGTCCCACACGCTGACCGATGGCGACGTAGATGCAGATCATGTCGCCCCCTTTCTGGTTGATGATGGTATCCAGACAGATGGCGGTTTTACCGGTCTGGCGGTCGCCGATGATCAGCTCACGCTGGCCCCGGCCAATGGCGAACATGGAGTCAATGGAGATGATACCGGTCTGGACGGGAGTGTCCACTCCTTTACGCTCAATAACCCCAGGGGCAATGCGCTCCAGCGGCCGCGTCTGATTCGTCCGTATCGGCCCCTTGCCATCAATCGGGTTGCCCAAAGCGTCCACTACCCGGCCAATGAGCGCTTCTCCGGCTGGCACAGAAGCGATGCGCCCGGTTGCCCGAACCTCATCCCCTACGGCGATACCGGAGTAATCACCCATAACCACGATACCAACATTATCGGGTTCCAGGTTAAGGGCCAGACCAGACACCCCATTGCTAAACTCAACCAGCTCCATAGATTTGACATCAGCCAGGCCATCGGCCAGGGCGATACCATCATAAACAGAGATGACGGTCCCTACACTGCGGGTTTCCAGGGTAGGGCGGAAATCTTGAATCTGTCGTAAAAACGATTCGGCAATATTGGTAAATTCGGGGGCAATTGTCGCCATGCACCAACCTCCTATGAGGGAATTATGAAGGATGAAGAATAAAGGATGAAAGGTAAAAGATTTGCGCCCACGCTGTAGCTATCTACGTAATGCTACAGCTATCACGTACCACGTTTCGGCATCGCTTGTGATTCATCCTATCGTTTGTGAAATTTAGGCAAGTATAACGGGTCAGACACCGCCTGACCCCGCTGATATTACCTTAGCGTTGCTCTTTTGTCCAACAATTCACAAATGGGCAACGATGGCAAGGATACTTAAAAATACAACAGCGAATTTGAAGAAGGAGCGAATGAAATGTACCTGCTAAGTAATCGTTCGTTTTTGACGTGGCGGTTTGCTGTGGCCACTCTCCTGACCAGGCCACCAATTTGATTGCGCTAAGTCTATATTGCTGCTGAGTTTGTGCATTTTATCACAAGCTGTGAGGGGGTCGCAAATAAAGGACACAGCGTGAGGATTGGATCGTACAGCCTGCCCAACCATCCACTCATAAACGCGCAAGCTCGCCTCTCTTTTTACCTGCCTGACGGCCTGGCGTGTTACAATGTTGCCTTATGGCTGGGCAAGGTGAACGACGTTTCCCCTGGCGGTTGGGGCTGGTACTGCTGGCGTATTTGCTGATCACGGTGGCGTATGGGGTGATGAATCCGCTGTTTGAAGCCCCGGATGAAAACTGGCATTACTTTACGGTGCAATACATTGCCGATCATAAGCGGCTGCCAATGGTGCCCCCGGTATATGATCCATTTTTGAGTCAGGAAGCGGCCCAACCACCTCTTTATTATCTGCTGGGGGCGCTGCTGATTGCGCCGATTGATACGGCAGGGGCTAGAGAACAGGTGTGGCCGAATCCGTTTGCCTGGGCCGGGGACGCGGCCGCACTCGCCAACTATAATCAGTTTATCCACACGCCTCAGGAAAGGTGGCCCTGGCGAGGGTACGCCCTGGCGGCCCATGTACTCCGCCTATTTTCTACTTTACTCGGCCTGGGCACCATTATCTGTGTCTATGGCTGCGCCGGGCTGTTTTTTAAGACACCGGGGGACACGGACGAACGCAGCCCTGCAGAATCATCCCTCACCTTCTTTCCCTACCCACTGCTCGCGGCCGCGTTGGTTGCCTTTTGGCCCCAGTTTAATTTTGTCCATGCCTCTGTCACCAATGATGCTCTAATTACGTTTCTATGTGCGGCCGCGTTATGGCAGTTGTTAAAGTTATGGCGCAATGAAGAGGAGAACTCACCCCCTCACCCACCCGCCCGCCAACTCCTTCTCCTCGGCCTGACCATTGCCCTGGCGGTGCTGAGTAAAAATGCCGGGACACTCCTCTTTGTTTATGCCCTGGGGTTTGTGGCCGTGCTGGTCTGGCAATATGGGAAAGGATGGCCCTGGCTGGTTGCGGCCGCACTCCATCTTATCATCCCCGTTCTCTTATTGAGCAGTTGGCTCTGGTGGCGAAATTGGACCCTCTACGGCGACCCGACCGCGGCCGCAGTGTTTGTTCACATCGCTGGGGGAGACCGGGGCTATACCCTCTGGCAAGTGCTGGCCGAAACCCCCAGCCTGTGGAACTCCCTCTTTGCCCTCTTTGGCTGGTTTAACGTCCGCCCCCCGGCCTGGGTGCTGGCAGTATGGCAGGGGATAGTTGTTCTGGGGATTGCTACAGGTGGCTGGTCACTGGTTGCCAGTCGCCAGCCGAAAATGACCACCTCTCCCCCTCGCCCCATCCCGCTTTCCCTTCTTCTATTTGGCTGGCTGCTTCTGGTGTACGCCGGACTGGTATTGTTTATGCTGCGAACCCCAGCGGCTCAGGGAAGGTTATTGTTCCCGGCGTTGGTGGTGTTGGTGTTGGGAGTGGTTTCAGGGTTCAGGTTTCAAGTTCCCCCTCACACACCACGTTTCACGTTTCACGCATCACGCATCACCTTTCACGTATCACGTTTCACGCATCACGCTATACAGTTTATCCCTTTGCTGGGATTGGTAACGACGGTTTATTGTGTGGCGGTGGTGATTCCCCAGGCATATGCGCGGCCGCGACTGGTTGAGGCTGTACCAGATGCGGCCGCGTTCCCGGCGGTGGCTCTAGGGAATGGGCTATCTTTGGTTGGGGCGGAGGTGAATACCCAGGCAGCCCGCCCTGGAGACCCCATCTGGCTGACCCTCTATTGGCAGGCAGAAACAACCCCAACGACCCCGCCAGAACAAGTGGTAGAGTTTTTTGGCCTCGACCTGAATGAACCCATCGGTCGCCTACACAGCTATCATGGTCGGGGAATGTACCCGGCAACCTTGTGGCCGCCAGGTAGCATAGTAGAAGATCGGTTCGCCGTGCGACTACATGAACAGATTGTCGCTCCGGTATTGGCCGCTGGGTATGTCCGGCTGGATGGGCAGGGGGAAGGGGTACTCATTGGAACGGTCAAAGTTGTGCCAACTGCCTGGCCACCACAGCCTGAATCAACCCTGGCAATAATGGGAGAGGGTATCCGACTGCATGAGGCGGTCATCTCCCCAACCCAGGCCAGCCCAGGCGAAAGGGTCATGGTGCAGGTGATCTGGTCGGTCGCGGCCGCGCCTCTGGGCACATTGACCACCTTTGTCCATTTAGGTGAACCAACCCAGCCCCCCCTGGCAGCAGGGGACAACCAACCCCGGCAAGGGCGGTACCCCACCCACATCTGGGCGGTCGGGGAGGTAATTACTGATGAATATACCCTGTTTCTCCCTCCCGACTTGCCCCCCGGACGTTACCCAGTGGGGTTGGGGATGTATGACGCGGCCGCTAATCTCCGCCTGCCCCTGACTGTAGATGGACAGCGGCCGCCCGATGACCGCTACTTTGTCGGCTGGCTTGAGGTGAAGTGAGGGGCGAGTAAGCGAGTCGGCGAGTGGGCGAGGGGGCGAGGGGGTAAGTTTGAGAGTTGTGGCGTGGCGAAATCAGCTCACAATACGCCTCAAAAATCCGTGCTCCTTCTATCGGTGACTATAGGTAATAAATGGATCGGTTGAGTCGTTTTGTTCTTTTTAGTTTGCTCTTGCTGCTGGCCCTGGCCCTGCGGGTATACGCCCTGGATGACTCCTCAATGTGGAGTGATGAGGGGTTAAGCCTGTACCGGGCACAGCAGCCCATCCCTGTCATCCTGGCCAATACGATTACCATTGACGGGGTAGACACCACCGATACCAACCCACAGCTTTATTTTTTACTTCTGCACAGCTGGCGCAACCTCGTTGGAGAATCCGTTTATGCCCTGCGCTATCTGGGCGTCCTGTTGGGTGTACTGAATGTAGCTCTGATGGTGCCCACTACCCGGTTATTATTCAGAGTGAGTCGTGAGCAGTCAGCAGTTAGCAGTCAGCAGTCAGCAGTCCCCAATCTCCTAATCCCCCTCACCGCCGCCGCTCTTCTCACCCTTTCCCCCTTTCACATCTGGTACAGCCAGGAACTCCGCAACTACACCCTGCTCCTGCTCTGTAACCTGCTCGCCACTTACGCTTTAGGCCAATTGATCAAACAGATCACGCCTCACGCCGCACGTTTCACGTTTCACATATCCCTCTGGATCATGGCCAGCCTGGCCGGCGTTGCCACCCATTATTTCAGCTTTTTTGTCCTGGTAGTGCAGGGGGGTGTTTTGGGGGCGTGGCTGTTGGGACATATCAGGAAGCTGCCGAGATGGGTATGGGGCGCGGCCGCAACCTTTACCCTGCTCCTCATCCCCATCATGCAACTGGGGGTGAGCCGCTGGCAAACTGAGCGGCAGGTAGATTTCGTTTACGTTCCCTTGTCCCATGTCCTCTCCCACGTCATCAGCGCGTTCAGCGCAGGGGTGCGCCCAACCTTTGTGGCCCCGCTGTGGTCGGTGGCCCCACTCCTGCTGCTGGTTTTGTTGGGTAGTTACGCTCTCTGGTCTACAGGTCGTTCACGTTTCACTTTATTCTGGCTGCTGACCTGGCTGTTTGCCCCGATCCTCATCCTGAACCTGCTTTCTCTGTTCAACCCGGTATACAATGGCCCCCGCCATTTGATGATGAGTTTGCCGCCGTTTCTGCTGCTGGCGGCTGGCTCTATTTTCACGCCTCACGTTTCACGTTTCGCGTTTCACGCCTCACGCTTCCTCATTCCTGGCCTGTTCATGGCCGTTATCTTGATTCAGGGGGGGCAGATCAGGCAGCAGTTTAACGATGGGGCTTACCGGCGAGACGAGATACGAGACGCGGCCGCTTACCTGACTCAGGCAGCCACAGCCGATGATCTCATTGTTCTACACGATGCCATCATCCAATCCCTGTTTGCTTATTACTATGAGGGAGCGGCCGCCGTCGTTGTCATTCCCCCGCTGTATGAGCAAGATGTGGCGCGGGCTATCAGCCAATTACAGGCTGCGGCCGCTTCAGCCCAAAGAGTATGGTTCCTCACTGACCCCACCCCCCGCACCGGCTTCCCCCGCACTGCCCTGACCAATTGGGCCAACGAGCAGTGGCCGACCCAATTTAGCCGCCTGTTCCCCTCCATTCATCTGCCCGTCAACCTGGTTTTGTACGTGCCTGATCCCACCGTCAATCAGATACCGGTGGCCGCCGCCGCAACGACCGCCATTACGCCTGAGCTGCACCTGCAAGGGGTACTGTTGCCGGATACAGCCCAGGCTGGGGGGTATTGGCAGCCCACTTTTTACTGGTCCGCGGCCGCGGCCGCTGGCCCATACACCCTCTCCTTCCGCTTTCAGGACAGCCAGGGGGAGCAGTGGGGGCAAATGGATATACCCCTCTGGGAGCAGTTCCCCCCTGCCAAGTGGCCGCCTGGGGCAACCATCCGTTACCAGCCACCACTGCTCCTGCCAGCCGGAATGCCCCCCGGCCCCTATCAGGTAACGCTGCGCCTGCTGGGCCAACCAGATGGGCAGCCCATCCCCAGGGAAGATGGGGCCGTTGATTGGCTTTTACTGGATGAGTTGTGGGTAGGTGCGGCCGCTTACCCTGCCCCTTTACCCCCATCAGTCACCCCCATCAGGCCGCTCCCATTCAATGGTGGCCCGGCCTTACGGGGCTACACCTTAGCCGATGTCGCTTACCGGCCCGGCCATATCGTGCCCGTCACCCTCTATTGGCAAACCCGCGCCACGCCTACGGATGGGCTGCAACTGCGGCTGCAGCTGCGGGATGGGGATGGGCAAATCGTCAGCGAAACAGTCGGCTCCCCCAGCCGCGCCGATTACCCATCTGGTCAATGGCCGCCCGGTCAACTGTTAATGGGGCAGGCCACTCTGTTGGTGCCGGCGTTGGTGGACAATCCCCCTTACACCGTACAGATGAGCTTGTTGACCGCCGAGGGGCGGCCGCTGCGAGCCGGATTACGCCAAACCCTTTCTCTGGGAGAAATCACGGTGGTTCCCTGGCCGTTTGTGAGCAGCTTCCCCCCCTGGGAGACACGGCTGCGGGCCGATTTTGGCGAACCGGTCTGGGCGGAGCTGCATGGGTATACCCTGTCAGCCCACGAGGCCCGGCCTGGGGATGTTTTGACTCTAGAGTTGGTGTGGCGTGCGGCCGCGACTTTACCGGCCAACTACACCGTTTTTGTCCATCTGGTGGATGAAGATGAGAAGTTTATTGGCCAGGGGGATAGTGGGCCAGTAGGGGGGGTGCGCCCCACAACGGGGTGGCGGCCCGGTGAGGTGTTGGTAGACCAGCACACATTCAGGGTTGCAGACGCGGCCGCGCCGGGGACCTACCGCCTGTTCATTGGCCTCTACCACCCGGCCGATTTTCATCGCTTGCCAATCTGGCGAGATGGCATCCCCCAATCAGATCAGCGGCTCTGGCTTACCAATGTTAGCATCTCGCCGTAACTACCAGGGGACCAACCACAGCCAGAGAGTGTTAGTTGTTACATCTTGCCTGGATATACCATTCCTTCGGAGTGTAAATCCGCTGGTGCTATCCCCATATTCCCCCATCATAACTTCCATCGCCCATAAAACCTATTTTGCCCTATAATAAAGTCAACGTAACTACTAAGCCCGTTGCCTTCGACAAGCTCTACCCTCGACAGCGTTAGTAGTTACAAAGTAACATGAATTTGCGAGGTAGCACAACTATGATATGGACAAACCGAATAGAAGTGAATCCCGAGGTTTTGTTGGGAAAACCAGTCATAAGAGGCACACGTATTCCGGTTGAATTGATTCTACGTAAACTAAGTGAGGGCGCGGCCGTTACCGATCTGCTAGATGCTTATCCTCGCTTAACAGAAGCGGATATTAAGGCAGCATTCGCCTATGCGGCCGATTCATTGGCCCATGAAACCATCGTTTTACAACCCGCCCTGTCATGAGCAATACCTTACGCTTTCTAGCTGACGAAAGCTGTGATTTTGCTGTGGTGCGTATCCTGCGAGCCAACGGCTATAACGTCTTTGCCGTGGCTGAGGTAATGACCCGTTCCAATGATCGGGCACTCATTGAGTAGGCAGGGCATGAACGGCGTATACTGTTAACAGAAGATAAGGATTTTGGCTGGTTGGTATTTGTCAGTCAATCTGAGTCTGCTGGTGTTATTTTGATTCGTTTCCCCGGTAATGCCCGCAACTTTTTAGCCAAAACTATCATTGATCTGGTGCAGGCGGAGGGTAATAACTTGTATGGTGCTTTTATTGTTGTCCAACCAGGTCACATACGATCCGCCGTACCCCAGTGTAAACCCGTAAAAATCTGGAATGGCAAAGGGCGGAAAAGTGAGCAGCCATCCGCCCTTCGTCATCTATTGACCTTATGCTTGCCGCCGATAGCGGATGGCCGCCAGAGCCAGGATAAGGGCCAGCCCGCCAAAGGGGATGAGCCAGATGAGCAGAGAGGTCGCGGCCGCGTTCCCCCCCACGCTGGTTAAACTGACTGAAGTAGGCCCAAGGACGGTAACGGTGAAAACATCGGTCGCGGCCGCGTCCCCACCCGGTGAGCCGTCTTGATCAACAGAGTTGCCCGCCCCATACAACACCGCTTGCGTACCATAATCTGGGGCTGTCCAGCGGAAAGTGAAAACAACCAGATTATCTCCATCCACCGCTTTAGGGCCGGTGTGGGTTAGCTCCCCACTTAACAACTGGGTATCTGTTGTCCCCGGCACAATCAGCAGATTCCCGTGAACAGCAGAGACATTAAACCCCCCGGCCACTTCTTGCCCCCCGCTGATGACCAGGGTATAAGTCACCGTTTCCCCAGAGTTCACCGTCGCGGGGCCGGCCAACATCACCTCTGGTACAGTGCCGCCACCGTGGCACACATTACAGTTGGCCCCGCCGCTGGTGTTAGGGTTGCCCGAAAAACCGGTGCGGCCGCTGCTGGACGCGGCCGCGATGTTAAACGCATAAGCTGATAGGGCTAAAGTAAAGGCCATAACCGCTACGATAACCCATTTTCTTGCTTGTTTCATAGTTAATCTCCTGAATAAAAGTCAAAAAGCTGCAAAGTAATCTCCCACCCTGCAAGTTACAACCCAATTATGTCCCATTCATCTCATCAGGCAATCAAGCGTTGGTACTTTGGGCCAGCTCAATATACTCATGTCGGGCGGCCGCGGCCGCATCCAAACCAAATTCCGCCAGCAAACTCTCAATCAACTCTGCCTTCCTTTCCGCATCAGCACGGGACCAGGTACGCGCTTTAATCTCTAAGAAATAGCCCAAATCTGGATTGAACACCCGATCCAAATTGACGGCAAAATCAGTGTTCTCATAAATGATATGCCAGCGGCGGCGTTCCTTATGCACTTCCATCTCCTTCGGGGGAGCAAAATATTCCCGATAGAAACGGACCGATTGGGTAGCCTCGGTCATGTAACGTGTCCGCGAGAGCATCACCGCATTAGGGAATGGCTGAGGAGTAGATTCCCCTAGCAAGGTGAGCCGCTGCCGCGCCCCGGTCACCTCTCCCTTCTCATTGATAAAGTCATCTTCCCGGAAGCGCAGCCGGGCGGCATACGGATCATCCTGATCAAAGATGAAATAATTGTCATACTGCTTGTAATGGGCGTATTTGGTCACTTCTAAAGCCCCGGACTGCAAGAGGGCTATAATCGGCTGATCATTGGGCAGAGGGAGCTTAATCTGGATTTCGTAACTCTCTTGCCGCTCAATTTTGGCCAGGGCTACCAGCTTATTGTACGGGCTAGATTCCCGCTCCAGGACAAAAGTATCAATTTGAGCGGCTACCTGGGCCGCCTGGGCTTTCGCGGCCGCTTCGTCAATCGTTAAAAGCTGCCGGTCACGCATCAGCCACTGCCCATTACAAAGCACATGGGCCACATCGGTACTCTTAGCTGCATACACCAGCCGCGAATATACTGCCTCTGCATGGTTGTTAAAGTGAGGCCAATTATGCGTACCATTCATATCCACGATAGCGATATCAGCCCGTTTGCCTGGCTCCAGACTGCCTGTCAGATGAGCCAGATGTACCGCTCGCGCCCCACCAATCGTTGCCAACTCCATGGCCTGGCGGGCCGGCAGCGTTGTCGGATCATTGGTTTTAGTTTTAGCCAACAGTGCTGCTAAACGCATCTCCTCAAACATATCCAAATCATTGTTGCTGGCCGGGCCATCTGTGCCTACCCCCACCTTCAGCCCCATCTGCATCATCTCCCCAACCTGGGCTATGCCGCTGGCCAGCTTGAGATTGCTGGTAGGGCAGTGAGCCACTCCAGCCCCCGCTTTCTTGAGGGCATTCATCTCCCCTTTATCCAGATGCACACAGTGGGCGGCTAATAATTTCGTGTCTAACAGGCCATGCCGTTGAATCCAGGGGACAACCGGGCTGGTATTTTGGGCGCGGCAGTTTTCCACTTCTAAAGCCGTTTCGCTGACGTGGGTGTGCAAAGGGACATTATACCCACGAGCCAGGTCCGCACAGGCTCGCATCAGGTCTGGGGTGGCGGTATACCAGGCGTGGGGAGCTACGGCGGGCTGAATCAGGGGGTGTCCATTCCATTTCTCAATGAAGCGGCGGCATAGGGTCAGGGCGTCTTCATAACTTTCGGCATCAGGGGCGGGGAACATAAGCACGGTCTGACCGAGCAAGGCCCGCATACCCGCCTGGGCGGTGGCTTCAGCAATATCCGACTCAAAATAATACATATCGGCAAAGGTGGTGATACCAGAGCGGATCATCTCGGCGCAGGCGATTTGGGTGCCTAGCTTAACAAATTCTGGAGTAACAAATTCCCGCTCCAGGGGCATGAGGTAGCCCAGCCATACATCCAGGCGTAAATCATCGTTCAAACCACGCAGCAAGGTCATGGGGACGTGGGTATGGGCATTGACCAGGCCAGGTATGATGGCCTGCCCCTGGCACTGAATAGTTTGGGGGGCGGCATAATGGGCTTGAATGGTCGCGGCCGCGTCCACCGCCACAATCTCATCCCCCCGGATCGCTACAGCCCCATCGGGAAAGAGATCAAACGATTCATTCATCGTGATCACCATCCCCCCAGTCAATATAATATCTACTTGTTGTTGGGTCATCTTCATATCCTGTTTTAAGGTAGTTCTTCTGTAACTGACAGGTGATCAGTCACCCCTCACCCCGGCCCATCTCCCACGATGGTAGAGGGGAACATATCCCCTTTCCTGGGGGAGAGGGCCAGGGTGAGGGGCTGTATAGTTACGGTCTTCTTTTTATCTGGACTCTAGCGAAAATTGATTTCACCAGTGGTCAAACTAAAAAACGCCAGCCCCCAGTTTTTATATTAGAACCATGCCGCTAATCGTAAAGGTTATCGCGTCAATCGTCAATCTATACCAGGTAATGTTATAATGCTGGCTCTCCTTAGAAGGGAACAGTACGGTTTAAGGAATAAATAGAATGCGAATGGTAGATTTGATCGCCAGCAAAAGAGATGGTGGCGAGTTAAGTACAGAAGCGATCCAATGGTTTGTAAAAGGGGTGGCGGCGGGCACCGTGCCCGATTACCAGGCGGCCGCGCTCCTGATGGCTATCTATCTCCGCGGGATGTCGCGGCGGGAAACGGTAGATTTAACCCTGGCTATGGCCCATTCGGGGGAACAGCTTGATCTACACGATACCGTTCCTTTTACCATTGACAAACATTCATCCGGGGGCGTTGGTGATAAGACAACCCTGGTGGTGCAGCCTTTGGTAGCGGCCTGTGGCGTACCGGTGGGCAAAATGAGCGGCCGCGGCCTCGGCTCCAGCGGTGGCACCTTAGACAAAATGGAATCGGTACGGGGGTGGCATTGTGATCTGAGTATGCCCCAATTCAAGCAGCAGCTTCGGGAAATCGGGCTGGTACTGGCCGGGCAAACAGCCGACCTGGCCCCCGCCGATGGCAAGCTGTATGCCTTGCGTGATGTCACCGGGACGGTTGCCAGTATGCCCCTCATCGCCGCTTCCATCATGTCCAAAAAGCTGGCTGCCGGGGCCGATGCCATTCTCCTGGATGTGAAGGTAGGCAGTGGGGCATTTATGAAAACGGTGCCGGCCGCCCGCGAATTGGCGGAAATTATGGTCAATATTGGTCACGACGCCGGCCGCCAAACCGTTGCCCTGCTTTCCGATATGAACCAGCCATTGGGCCACGCCATCGGTAATGCCCTGGAGTTAAAAGAGGCAATAACCACGTTGCATGGAGATGGGCCACCTGATTTTTGGGCCCACTGCCGGGAAGTAGCGGCGCAGATGCTCCTGCTGGCTGAGAAAGCAGAGACGTTGGCCCAGGCTCAGGAGCAAATTGACCAGGCCCGAGTGAGCGGCCGCGCCTGGCATAAGTTCCGCCAGATGGCCATTGCCCAGGGGGGGGATGTCTCCCAGATAGATGAACCGGATACCCTGCCCCAGGCCAGGTATGTGGAGACAGTGTGCGCCCCCCAAGATGGGTTCGCGGCCGCGTTCGATACCGATGCCCTGGGGTGGTGTACCGTTTACCTGGGGGCCGGCCGCCTGGTCAAAACCGATACCCTGGACCATGCCGTTGGGCTGCTCCTGCCGCTCAAAGTAGGCGACCGCGTGACAAAAGGGCAGCCTATCGCCGTCATTCATGCCAACGACCCAAATAAACTGGCCCAGGCTAAAACGAATTTGTTGGCCACCATCACCTGGACCAACGACCCTGTGCCCGGCCTGCCCCACTTTTATGGGACAGTTGCTTAACCAATGATAACAACGGATAGAGAAAAAACAGATACAATTTACCCTGGACAACAACCTATGAAGAAGTTCGCATTAACCTTAGGTGGAGGGGGTGCAAGAGGTGCTGTGCATATCGGCATCTGGATGGAAATGGAGCGGCTAAAATTAATACCGCACCTTATCACCGGTACCAGTATCGGAGGGATCATCGGGGGTCTCATTGCATCAGGTCTCAACAGTCAGGAATTAATCACCTTTTATAAAAAATTAGACCTGGCCCGGCTTTATACTTTACCTCTAGGTAAACCAGGCATTACGGATAGCAAACGGTTCGAGAAGCTGATTCAAGATACCATCGGCCGGCCCACCTTCGCCAACCTCAAAATCCCCCTGGCCGTGGTGGCGACCGATCTTATTGAGCGTACGGAAGTGGTTTTAGATGAGGGTGATCTTATCTCCGCCCTGTTGGCTACATCTGCTTTTCCGGTTGTTCTACCACCCGTAGAACGGTATGGGTTAACGCTGGTGGATGGGGGTATCTTAAATAATGTTCCCTTTGATGTCGCCAGGGCACGAGGGGCAACCCGGGTACTGGCTGTTTCCTTAAGCAACAGCGCCCCGTATGGCACACAACCAGAAAATGGCGGCAGCAAAAGATTGATTAATAGAATGCTATCAGCCGCCGAGAGTATGCCTATCTGGCAGGTTGTTTCAACCGTTTCAGATATTTTGACGGCCCGCTCTATTGACGCCCGGTATGGTATATCCCGGCCCGATATTTTGCTCAAGCCGTATGTGGGTACAATAGGGTTGTTTGATTTTGATAATTTAGACCAGGGCATTGAGGCCGGCCGCCAGGCATTCCGTGAAGCCGAAGCTGAAATCATGAACATCCTTTTTAGTACTGGCCGACTGAACAACGAATGGCTGAGAGGATGAGCAGCGGGAAATCCCCCTTCATCTTTCATCCTTCATCCTTCATCCTTCATAATTCATAATTCATAATTCATAATTCATAATTCATAATTCCAGGAGGGGTATGAACATTTTAGGGGTTGATATTGGGGGAACTGGAGTTAAAGCCGCTCTGGTGGATGTAGTTACGGGCAAGCTGGTGAGCGAGCGTGAACGAATCGAAACGCCAAAGCCAGCTACCCCAGAGGCGGTGATAGGGGTAGTCCAGCAGCTTATTGAACGGTTCAGCTATGAAGGGCCGTTGGGGATTGGGTTTCCGGGAGTCATTCTGGGCGGGCAAACGATGACTGCGGCTAATTTGGACCCAGGGTGGGTGCAATTCCCGGCCGCGGCCGCTATCCAGCAGCAAACCAGCCTACCCACCACCCTGGTTAACGACGCCGACGCCGCCGGAATCGCTGAAATGCGTTTTGGGGCTGGCCGCCGGGTCAATGGGGTCGTTATGATATTTACCCTGGGCACCGGCATTGGCAGTGCGTTATTCGTCAACGGCCAACTCGTCCCTAACACGGAGTTAGGCCATGTTTATCTCCAGGGCCAGACCATAGATGCCGAAAAATATACTTCCGAACGGGCTAGAATCGAAGAAGGGCTAAAATGGAAAGAGTGGGCTGTCCGTTTAGATAGTTACCTCCATCACCTTGAATTCTTGTTTTGGCCTTCCCTGATTATTCTTGGCGGGGGGGCCAGCAAAGATTATAAAAAATTTGTTCCCCGCCTGACCCTACGTACCAAAGTAGTGCCAGCTCGCTTACGCAATGAAGCGGGCATTATCGGTGCCGCCATGGCCGCCAAAAAGGATAAATGATGAGCGATTTACCCGGACGCAACGACCCTTGTTATTGTGGTAGTGGCAAAAAATACAAACATTGCCACATGAAGGTAGATCAAGAATCTACCAAAGATCGGCTTATGCGAGCAGCGGCGGTACAATTTGTCCGCCGGGATCTGTTGAAATATGCCCGTGAAGAAAAGTTCGCCCTTTATTTCGCGGCCGCGCTCCCCCTTTACTGGCACGATTATTACACCCTGGAAACGGCCGATGAGATGAGTGAAGAAGAGGCCCTGCGTTTCTTTGATTGGTATGTATTCGATTATATTCACACCAATGAAGATGGCCGCGAAGAACCACGCATCATTGACCAATATGCCCAGGACCGCTGGGATGATCTGGCCGTACCGCAGCAGCCCATTGTCACCTTGTGGCGGGGGGGGATGGCCGCAGGGGGGTATGAACTACTTTCCTATGAAGGCCAACTGCTGCAACTGCGCGATATTGTCACCGGCGACCAATATGAGGTATATACCAGCGGCGGCCGCGGCGCGGTTGAGGTAGGGGAGATCATTCTTTGCCGGGTGCTGCCGTCCACCGAATATGCGGACAAAGCAGAATGGAGTTTTAGCACTACCGGGGCCTATATCCCCCGTGATGAAATTGGTGATGTGGCTGCCCAGCTGGCTCAGGCCAAAGAACAATATCTGACCCAACACCCGGATGCTGATCACCAGGCTTTTATGCGCCGTCATAATATTATCCTTATTCATCACGCCCTGGAGCAGGCCAAATTAAAAGGCCGTCCCCCCGTTGCCCGCCTTGACCCAAACCGGTCGGATAAAAAAAAGCAGCTCATCATCCGCCAGATGCGCCGCCTGCGCCGCTAACTGTCCATGCCCGCCCTTCTTGTCTACCCCCAAACCACCCCCCTGCGCGGCCGCGTCTCCATTCCCGGTGACAAATCTATCAGCCACCGGGCCATCATGTTGGGGAGTATCGCCCAGGGCACCAGCCACATCCGCCGCTGGCTGCCTGCCGGGGACACCCTGGCAACCCTGCGGGCGATGCAATCCCTCGGTGTCCTCATCCACCTCCACGAAACTGAACCCACCGCCTGGGAGCTAACCATTGAAGGACAAGGAATGGCATTGGCTGGAGCTGAGGGGAATGAAGAGGAACTTTCCCCTTTAGTTATCAACGCTCAAAACTCGAAACTCGAAACTCGAAACTCGAAACTCAACCTCCGCCATGCCGGTACCGGCATCCGCTTGCTGGCCGGGCTAATGGCCGGGCAAAAATTCCCCTCAGTTCTGGATGGCAGTGAGCAGCTTCGCCGCCGACCCATGGGGCGCATCGTCACCCCCCTGCGCCAGATGGGGGCCAATATTACCGCCACCGATGGTCGTGCCCCGCTCTTTATTGAGCCAGCCCCCCTGCACGGGATTGAACTGTTCATGCAAATTGCCTCAGCCCAGGTCAAAAGTGCCGTTCTGCTGGCCGGGTTATATGCCGAAGGGGAGACGATCATTCACGAGGCCGGTCCCAGCCGGGATCATACAGAGCGGCTGCTGGCGGCGATGGGGGCTGATGTTCAGACACATGGGCGGACAGTCATTTTGCGCCCTGGTTCTCCCCTACAAGCCGTTGATTTGACCGTACCCGCCGATATATCCTCAGCCGCTTTTTTGCTGGTCGCGGCCGCGTGCCTGCCCCACTCCCACCTCACCCTCAACCACATCGGCCTCAACCCCACCCGCACCGGCCTGCTCGACATATTAGGCCAGATGGGGGCCCACATTCAGGGAGAAAACCCTCACCTGACCGGGGGTGAGCCGGTGAGCGACCTCACCATCCGGTTCAACGAGCTGCACAGCACCACCATCGCCGGGGAGACCGTCGTCCGGGCCATAGATGAGATGCCGATATGGGCTGTGGCCACCAGCCAGGCTGCCGGGATCAGCACCGTGCGCGAGGCCGGGGAGCTGCGGGTCAAAGAGGTAGACAGGATTGCTGTCTTGGCTGGGGAATTGCGTAAAATGGGGGTCAACATCAGCGAACAGGCCGATGGGTTCACCGTTACCGGCCCCACTCGGCTTAACGGAGCCGAAGTAGACAGCCACGACGACCACCGGCTGGGTATGTCCCTGGCCATCGCCGCCCTCCTGGCCGACACCCCCACCCACATTCACCAGGCCGGCTGCATCGCCGATAGCTTTCCTGGGTTTGTAGAGACGATGCAGCAAGTGGGCGCCAAAATGACTTGGCTAAACTAAGAGCTATCAACTAAACGTTCGTCCCCTTTTACCCATTGTTAAATTACACAGCACATCCCCTCTCTACTTGAATCCCTATATCACTATCATTATCTATGTGAGCATCTAAAAATAACTTGCCGGTTTAGAGTTAACAGGTTTCCGAAGACCTTTCAAATCTGGACGGAGCTTATTTCTGGACGTTTACTATGTTGACTTGCGTATTACATTGTAATACGATTGCAAATATCAACCATGGACATCTGCTCAAGTCAAAAATGGAAGAAATTGAGATTGTTATTACCGAACTTATTTGGGACGATTGGAATGTGGATCACGTTGCCCGCCACAATATCACCATAGTCGAAGTCGAACAGCCTCTCCGTGACAAGGATGCCGTTTTTCTCAAGGCAAAGCAGGGGCGGGTTATGGTTTTGGGTCGGGCAGGAGCGCGGCTTATAACTGTTGTGCTGAATGCCCAAGAGACAGATGGTGAATATTATGTCATTACGGCACGAGATATGTCTAAAAAAGAACGAGCATTTTACAGGGCGCAGAAGGAGATCAGGCATGGGTAAAAAACATATACCTGAATTCAAAACGATTCGAGATGAGGCAGTATTCTGGGACACCCACGACATAAGCGATTATCTGGATGAGATGGAAATCGTCAGCGGAAATTACCAACCTCGATCAGGGGAAACAAAAACGGTCATGACCATTCGCGTCGCTCCATCACTCAAGGAGCAAATCGAGACTATAGCTCGTAGTTACGACATTCCAGCCTCATCATTGGTCAGGATGTGGATTGTAGAAAAGATTCGGTTGCTGCATGAGAACGCCGGGTGACAGGCAAACTTGTTTCGCATGATTGCTTTAATAATGTGCAAATATTTGCTTCCATACCAAGATGAAACAGGACGAATATCGCTTACGCCAAGAGATTGTTCAGATCGGCCAACTGCTGTATCAGAAAGGGCTGATCAGTGCCAGTGAAGGGAATATTTCTGCCCGGCTCGGCTCTGGCCGTATTCTTATTACCCCATCAGGTTTACATAAAGGGATGCTGCACGAGGAGCAGATTTTGCTGATTGATGAGACGGGGCAGGTGCTAGGGCCGCGCACTGGGGCCACTCGTACCCTTAAACCTACCAGTGAACTGCCTATGCACCTGGAAGCGTACCGGCAGCGGCCGGACATTGGCGCTGTTGTCCATGCCCATCCCCCCATCAGCATCGCCCTTTCTATTGCCGGGATTCCTCTGGGGGATTGCCTCATCCCCGAAGCGATTGTCCTGTTGGGCATGATTCCCACGACCCAATATGCCATGCCTTCAAGTGATGAAAATATGTTTGCTATCCGTCACCTGATCCGGCACCATGACGCGCTGATGTTACAGCGGCATGGCTCGCTCACGGTGGGGGATAGTCCGATGCAGGCGTTTATGCGTCTGGAGACGGTGGAGCAGACGGCCCGCATTGGCTTTATGCTGGCCCAGTTAGGAGTGCAGAACCCGCTGCCCCCCGAGGAGATTCGTAAGTTGTTGCAGATGCGGGAGGCAATGGGGTTGATGAAGCCTGGGGACGCGGCCGCGTTCTGTGATCAATGTGGGGTCTGCCATGATGGACCGGGCCATCCCCCCCTTTTACACAGCTCTGGGAATGCAACATATACAGGGGACGCGGCCGCTTTGCACCAACTCGTCACCCAGGTCGTCAATAAGACGATAGGGTATGGGTGAGGTTGAGAGTTTGCGGCCGCACCCCTGCCCCACTCACCTACTTGCCTTGAAAAGCTGGCGGACGGCGCAGCATAAAGCTTTGTATCCCTTCCTGAAGATCAGCCGTTGCCATGAGTTGGCTTTGCGCCCACCCTTCCAACTGCAACCCCCGATCCACATCCGCCAGACCATCAATGACCCGCTTCGCCATACCTACCGCCAGCGGGGCTGCCTGGTTGATCTCTTCGGCCAGGGCTTCGGCTTTGCTGATCAACTCCCCTTCCGAGACTACATAATTGATCAATCCCCATGGTTCTGTTTGTTCGGCCGGGATTTGTTTGCCGGTAAAGATAAGCTCTTTGGCGCGTGCCGGGCCGATGATGCGTGTCAGGCGGGTGGTTCCGCCAACATCGGGAATCATACCCAGACGGCTTTCGGGCAGGCCAATGAGGGTATTCGCGGCCGCGATTCGCATATCACACGCCAGAGCCAACTCCATAGCCAGCCCCAGGCAATGCCCATGCAGCAGGGCCAGGGTAGGTAGTTCCAGCCGTTCCAGCCGGTTCAACACCGCCTGAAACATATCAGTAATACTCCGCATTCGGGCCTGCCAATGGGGGCCAAACTCCGCGGCCAACGCCATAAAGGTACTCACATCAATGCCGGCGGAAAATGATTTGCCCGCCCCACGGATAAAAACCACCCGGATACCCGGGGTACGGTTAGCCTGCTGCACCGCTTCATCAAACGCCCGCCATAACTCCAGATTAATGGCGTTTCGCTTATCTGGGCGGTTTAGAATAATCTCAAAAATATGCTCACGGTGGTTGGTTAAAACTAATTCAGACATTGAGGGCACCTTTAGGAAGGGATATGAGGAGTGAATGGTCAGGTAAACTCATTTTTGACCACGCCCAAACTCTATCATAAAAGCCTCGGAATGTCTTATCACGTGAGCATAAGCCGGTGTTTCATGCCGCTGCCAGTATTAAAAATAAGGATTCGTTCGTCAGGGTGAACCCATCCCTGGCTGATCAGGTCTTCTAAAGCGGCGATGGTCGCGGCCGCTTCCAGAGAGACAAAAATCCCCTCTCGTTGGGCCAACAGACTCAAGGCTGCCTGGATTCGGTGATCGGGCACGGCCACACCGGTACCGTTGCTCTCCCGCAGGGCCTGGAGCATCAGCCGCCCGCCAATAGTGACGGGAACGCGCAGCCCTCCGGCAATGGTGGCGGCGTTGGGCCACGGTTCGGTGGCTTCGGCCCCGTCATGGAACGCTTTGACTACCGGGGCGCACCCGCTGGCTTGGGCAGCTACCATACGCGGCCGCCGGGAATCAATCCACCCCAGGGCTTCCATTTCAGCAAACGCTTTCCACATGCCGATCAGTCCAGTCCCCCCCCCGGTGGGGTAAATGATGACATCGGGCAGTTCCCAATTGAACGCGGCCGCTAACTCATACCCCATCATCTTTTTCCCCTCTACCCGGTATGGTTCCTTCAGAGTAGAGACATCAAACCACCCCCCCACCTGGGCATCAACGGCGGCTTCACGGCCAGCGTCGTTAATCAGCCCATTCACCAGATGCAAATCTGCCCCAGTCATCTGTACTTCCAAAATGTTGATCAAGGGAGCATCCTGGGGCATATACACATGGGCACAAACCCCAGCTCTGGCACAATAAGCGGCCAATGCCCCTCCCGCGTTGCCCGCCGTAGGGATAACAAACTCCTTCACCCCCAATTCAACCGCCCGGCTGACGGCCATCGCCAGCCCTAACGCCTTAAAACTGCCGGTTGGGTTTTGTCCTTCATCCTTCAGATACAGATAGGGCAGACCAAACAGGCGGCCCAGGTTGTTGAGTTTAAGCAGAGGGGTTCCCCCTTCCCCCAGGCTGATACGGAAGCAGGGGTCACGTACAGGGAGCATCTCATGGTAACGCCAGAGGGTGTTGGGGCGGTGCTTCATTTCGTCGCGGTCCAGGGCTGCGGCCGCACGAGGCAAATCATACCGGGCCAGCAGCGGGTGTTCACAAGTCAGACACACCCTGATCAGTTGATCCGGGTCATAAATCGCTTGGCAAAGAGAACATTCCAGATGGGTCAGGTAGCTCATAGGGGTTGTCCTTATCAAAACTGACTTTTCACCTTATTTCGTATGGTGTATAGCTGCTCCTACCTCACCATTACCTCATTCATGACGCCAGACGCAAGGGGAGTAAACAAATAAGACCTGGAAAGCGGGCAACGCTTACCAGGTCTTTAATGTGTGAGCAGGGGCAGAAAGGAACTATCAAGCAGAAACAGCCTGGGCAACATAAGCTGGCGCCAGAACTGGGCGACGCACAGGGGTGGTTTCTGGCTGTTCCAGAATGGCCCGCAAAGCCGTTTGCACCTCACGGATGCCAGTCGGTTTATAAATAAACCCACTGGCCCCGGCAGCCAACGCTTCTATTTCAGCCGTCGTTTCCCCACTGGGCGTGAGCAGAATAATGGGGCAAGAGCGCAGAGTCGCTAACTGTCGTAAGGCACGGGCGAAATGAATCCCCCCTTTATGACCTTCCAGGTGCATATCCAGCAAAATCAAATCTGGCTGACTGTCTAGGGCCAACTGCCATCCCCCTTCCAGATCAGCGGCACATTGAACGGTATGGCCATCTTTTTGTAAGATGCGTTTAACGAGCAGTTGATTGAAGAGGTGTTGATCAAAGTAGAGAATCTGTTTGCTCATGGTTGGTCCTCGGGGATAGGTGCAACGATCAGTCCGCCGTAAGCAGTGATCGCCAAATTTGGTTGTTTTCAAGGGCATGACAAAAATAGCACATTCATATTTATTGCTCAAGGCAATATTGGCTATGCTTTTTATAGAATTTATCTATAATAGGGGCAATGTATAGGACGGAAGTCAGGGGGGAGAGATTGATAGATTGGGAATGGGGAGTGGAAAATAGGGTCAATAGGCTCACAAACTCGCCACTCGCATACGCGCATATTCGCTACAAACTATGGAACTAGATCAATTACACGCATTTCTGGCGGTGGTGCGGCAAGGAAGTTTTACCGCGGCCGCAGAAAATCTAAACCTCACCCAACCTTCTCTGAGTGCCCGCATTCAAAATTTAGAGCGGCTGCTGGGGGGAAGTTTGTTCCAACGGGAGCGACGGCCGGTGCGCCTCACTGTACTAGGGGAGACTTTTTTGCCCTATGTGGAGCGGGCCACCCATATTTTAGAGGCGGGCCAAGAAGCCTTACAACTGGCCCGGCAGGGGGTTGTGGGGCGGGTGATGGTTGGCTCCACCTTTTCCCTCTCTACTTACTTGCTGCCGGAAGTGGTGATGGAGTTTAACTGGCGGTATCCATTGGCTAATCTGTATATCGAAGCTGGGCATACCGATTTTATTCTGAACCAGTTAAAAGATGGGGTGATCAATTTAGGGTTAGCGGCCGCATTCCCCAATTTAGTCGCCCAAACCCAGGTGCTGCTACGCCTGCATGATGAAATGGTGGTGGCCGTTTCCCCGCAGCACCCTCTAGCGAATCAGCACGATGTTTCACTTGGAGAGCTGTGGCAGTACCGGCTGGTACTGATTCATTGGGGCAAGGCGTTTGATCTGCATGTGGAAAGTCTGCGCCAGATGGTGCCTGAGCCGGGGCCGGTGCTGCGGGTACCCCTTGCGGCCGCGTTGCCTATGGTGCGCCAACCTGATACGATCACCTTCATGCCTCGTCGCCTGGCTGCCGTGTCTGGGCTGGCCGAGGTATACACGCCTGATCTGATTTACGGTTGGGATTCTGTCCTGATGACCCGCCCAGGCCGAACGCTAACCTTGTTAGAACAGGCGTTTATGGAGTTGGTAGACAATGTGTGGCATGCCAGGTAAAAGACCGGTTGACCAACTTTTGTCCTCAATTTACCTCAGCAACTTGTGCTATCGCCCTGAACCATGCCCACATCGTACCTGGAGTAAACGAAATGGGGCAACAACACCGTTTTTTCTGGATCATGATGGCTTTGCTGCTGCTCGCGGCCGCGCCAATTACCTACATTTCCACCCCCCCACCTTATCCCCCACCTCCCACATCTTATCCGGGCCAGCCCCCCAACACCCCGACCCCGTTTGTCTGGAATTCACCTACCCCTTGCTGGCCGAATTGCCCCACATCTGCCCCCGTCACCCCATGCCCACCATTCTGCCCCAGCGATGTTGACCTGACAACCGTCAACGCCAGGCAATCGGCTTTTCCGGGGTGGCTGCTGCTCCTGGGTTCGGCCGCTTTACTCCTGCTCAGATATTGGTTTGTCTCCAGAACTTCGGCTAAAAATGGCTAACCATTCCCAACAACCTCAACCATTATTGACTATTGCCGGGTCAGACAGCGGTGGGGCAGCCGGATTGGCGGCTGATTGGAAGACATGGGCCGCGTTAGGGGGGTATGGGATGGGGGCGATCACGGTGGTGACGGCGCAAAACAGCCGGGAAGTGCGGCAGGTGCATTTTATCCCCCCCGAAATGGTAGTGGCCCAAATAGAGACGGTGCTGGCTGATTATGGCGCGGCCGCGATCAAAACTGGCTTCATTGGTCAAGCTGAAACGATCCAGGCCATCGCCGAATGCCTGATCCGTTGGCCAGGAATTCCCCTGGTAATAGATCCGGTGTTGGTCAACCACAAAGGGGGGGCGATGTTCCCGCCCCAGGTGACTGAGGCGTATCAACACTATCTATTCCCCCTGGCAACCCTCATCACACCCAACCGGCATGAAGCAGCCTTACTGACCGGGCTGCCGGTAACAACAAGGGAGGAGATGTTTGCGGCCGCGCAGCAGCTTCTCTCCTTTGGCCCCCGGCACATCTATCTTAAAGGGGTACGGGAAGGGAAAAGCAGCGTGGATGGCTGGTTTGAGGAGACGAACAGTGTCTGGCTAACCGGGCAATGGATCGAGACCAACAATACCCATGGCAGCGGTGATACGTTAAGCGCGGCCGCGACGTTTTTTTTGGGACAGGGCATAGAAATGGGGGTGGCCCTGGCCCAGGCGCATCAATTTACCCAAAAAGCAATAGCTGCGGCCGCGCCCTGGCAGCTCACGCCTGCCCACGGCCCCATCAATCCTCTCTTCTTAATAGCATCACGAGGATGAGTTGCCCTTTACCTTACTGTTGTAAAACGTGTTATGCTTACGCCTCGTGGCGAAGTTTAAGCGTGATCTCCTCTTTATTTTAGCTCTGGGGCTGCTGCCGTTGCTCCTATATTGGCCGGTAACAGTGGGCAGCCAGACGATGCTCCCCCTGGATAATTTGTACCAATGGGCCCCCTGGCAGGCCCACGCGGCCGCGACCAACAGTACCATCCCTCACAACAGTCTCATCAGTGACCTGATCCTGCAAAATTATAATTGGCGACAATTCATCCGAGAAAGCCTGGAGCAGCGGGAACTACCTCTGTGGAATCCGTATATCCTGGCCGGGACGCCGTTTCTGGCGAAGGGGCAGCATCTGGCCTACTACCCGTTCAGCCTGCTATTCCTGGTGCTGCCCTTGATGAAGGCGTATGGTTGGTTTACCGTGAGCCAACTGTGGCTGGCAGGGGTACTGACCTATGTACTGGGGCGGGTGTGGGGATTGCGGCGCAGCAGTGCCTTCCTGGCCGGGCTGGTGTACCAGGGATGCGGCTTTATGCTGGTGAGTGCCGCCGTCTTCCCGATGATTATCGCTGCGGCCGCGTGGCTGCCCTTGCTCCTGGCCTGCATCGAACTCATTTTCCAGCACACTACCAACGGGCGGCGGGGGAACACCTTACCCTTCGCCGCCCTGGGCAGTTTAGCCCTGGGCTGCCAGATCCTGGCCAGCCATGTGGAAATCACTTATTACACCCTGCTGGTAATGGCGTTTTATACCGTTTGGCGTTTTGCCACGCACCTATGGCACAGCCTACGGCAGTCTCACTCTCAGAACTCGAAACTCGAAACCCGAAACTTAAAATTCCCCCTCTGGGTTCTCACCTTCACCCTGGTGGGTCTGATGTTGGGGGCGGTGCAGTTTGTTCCTTTGTATGAGGTAGGGCAGAGCAACTTCCGGCAAGGGTCGGCGACGCTGGCTGAAGTGCGGGGGTGGGGGTTTCCCGCACGGCGGATTTTGACCCTGGCTTTGCCTAACTTTTTCGGCAACCCGTCCCACCATGAATATCAGGATGTTTTCACCGGCCAACGGACTCCCTTTACCACCAATGCGTATGGGGGGCTAAACCCCCAGGGAGCTTATACCAGCGATTGGGGGATCAAAAATTATGTCGAAGGGGGGATTTACCTGGGCATTGTGCCGCTCCTTTTAGCCGGGATAGGGGTATTCACCTGGCTGACGAGCGGCGGCGGGTCGCTGGCGGTTAGCCGTTGGCTCTTGAAGCTCACTCCTAACGCCTCACTCCTCAGCCCTCACTCCTCAGCCCTCACCCCTAAACTCCCCATCGGTTTTCTCCTGACCCTCTCTGGGTTATCGCTGGCCTTTATTTTTGGTACGCCACTTTATGGGCTGTTGTATTATGGGCTGCCCTTTATTAACCAGCTTCATTCGCCGTTCCGTTGGGTGTTTCCCTTTTCACTTTGTCTGGCGGGTTTAGCCGGTTATGGGTTGGATGTGGTGCGCCGGGGAACATCTGCCGATGGGCAAGAAGGATTGTTGCCCTACGGTAAGCACAGTTCACGCATTACGTATCACGCTTCACGTTTCACGCTGGCGGCTGGCCTGTTCATCCTTACCGGGTTGCTTCTCTCTCGCTTCTTTTATGTCCCCCTGGAACCGTTGCTTGATCGGGTGTTTCGGGGATTGGCCCTGGCGGATACGGCTTTTGCTAACGCGGCCGCGTTCTATAGTTACACATTTTGGCAGGTGTTGTGGCTAGGGGGGGTGCTGGTCGCCGCCGGGGTGCTTTTGGGGCGGTTAGCCGTGAGCCGTGAGCCATTAGCAGCCAAGGGGCGGTTGTCACTGCTGACGGCTCACTGGCCGTTGCTCACTTTATTCCTGTTGGTGGGGGTTGATCTGGCTCAGGCGACGGGGGGGTTTAATGCGGCCGCTGACCCCACCCTTCTCACCATCAAACCAGAGCTGGCCCATTGGCTCGAAACCCAACCCGGCCTATGGCGCATCACCACCTTCAATCCCCATGGGGATAAACCGTTAAACGCCAACGCCGGGTGGTTATACCATCTCCAGGACGTGCGCGGTTATGATTCGATTATTGCCCGGCAGTACACCGAGTACATGGGGGCCATTGAAGCCCAAAACGAGCTCCCGTTCAACCGCATTCAGCCTATTGCCAACTGGGAATCCCTCAACTCCCCCCTGCTGGATATTTTGGGGGTGAAATATATCCTCACGGCGGAGACGGTTGAGCTGCCTAAATTGCAGTTGGTTTGGGAAGGGGAAGGGGTACGGGTGTATGAAAATCTGGCCGTGACTCCTCGCGCCATCACCCTGCCCCGTACCGCTACCCGCATCAGCAGCGATCCCCTGGCTGAGTTAGCCAGCCATGACCCCCGTCAATTTGTCATCATTCACCAGGCTGATTGGCCGGAGCGCCGGGTCATCACCCCCCAGGCGGCCGCGTTCCAGGCCGCCATCATCAGCGACTATCGCTCTATCCAGGTGACGGCTGAAGCAGCGGTAGATGAGCCATCCTGGCTGGTCTTGCATGACAGTTATGAACCGGGTTGGCGGGCGTGGGCGCGGCCGCAGGGCAGCCCAGACAGTGCTGAACAAGAGGTGACTGTCTATCTGGTCAACGGCAACTTTCGCGGGGTGATGGTGGAGCCAGGGGCATGGGAAGTGCGCTTCCGTTACAGCCCGTTGAGCTTCCGCCTGGGGGGGCTGATCAGCTTCATCGGCGGGATTATCCTCGCCTTTGCCGGATTGGTGTGGGGATGGCGGCGGCTGGTCAACCCCCAGGCCGAGTTGACCAACACCCGCAGCATCGCCAAAAACAGCATTGCCCCTACGGTGCTTAACCTGTTCAACCGGGGGATTGATTTTGTTTTTGCCGCCTTTTATTTGCGTTATCTGGGGCCGGCCGAGGCGGGGGGGTATGCGACGGCCATCACCATCGCCGGGTTATTTGAGATTATCGCCAACTTTGGCCTGAATACGCTGCTCATCCGGGAAGTGTCGCAGGATAAGGGACAGGCCAGCCGGTACCTGCTCAATACAACGGTGTTGCGGGTGGGCACGGGGATCGTGGCCGCACTGCCCATTCTCCTTTACATCCTCAGCCGCCAATGGGGGGGCAATCCCCTCAGCAGCGACGTACAGTTGGCTGTCTGGCTGATTATGGTCGGGATGATTTTCTCCGGCATGGGGCAGGGGTTGGCCGGGCTATTTTACGCTTACGAACAGGCCGAATTTCCCGCTGCCATCACCACCATTACCACCATCCTCAAGGTAGGTTTGGGGGTGATGGCGCTGCTCTTTGGGTTTGGCTTTGTGGGGTTGGCCGGGGTTTCTATCCTGGTCAACATCATCACCCTGGGGATTTTGCTCTTCTTTGGCCTGCGCCGCTTCCAACTGCCTGGCCCCTGGCGCATTGATCTCCCTCTCCAGCGGCAGATGCTCTATTTGAGCTATCCCTTGATGATCAACCACCTATTTGCCGTCATCTTTTTCCAGGTGGATGTGCTCGTGCTGCAACAGTTGAAGGGGGATGCGGTGGTGGGGTGGTACAACAGTGCCTATAAATATATCAATGCCTTGAACGTGATCCCGTCCTTCTTCACCTTCGCCCTGTTCCCGGTTATCTCCCGCCAGGTGAAAAGCTCAGTTGAAGATGCCCGGCGCAGCTTCCAGATGGCGATTAAGATTATGGCCCTCATCAGCCTGCCCCTGGCGGTTTTGATTACCCTGACGGCTCCGGTGCTGATTGGGCTGTTGGGTGGGGCAGCTTTTTTACCGCACGGCAGTATTGCCCTACAAATTGTGGTCTGGTCTATCCCTATCGGCTGGCTGAACAGTGTGACCAATTATGTGCTGATCGCTCTGGGGCAAGAGCGGCTGCAAACGCGGGCGTTTTTAATTGGGGTGGGGTTTAATTTGCTGGGTAATTTGCTGCTGATCCCGCGCTACAGCTACGCGGCCGCGGGGGTGATCACCATCCTTTCCGAAATTGTGCTGCTGGCGATATTTAACTATTATCTGGTGCAGCGGATGCCTGGGGTGGGCTGGTTCCGGCTGTTAGCGCGGCCGCTTTTAGTCACCCTGCTGATGGGTATGGCCGGTTTTCTGGGGGCGCAGCTTCATTTGTGGGCAGGGGTCATTTTGGCGTTGGCGGTGTACCCGCTGGGGCTGTGGGGGCTGCGGGTGTTTGGGGAGGAGGAGAGAAAGATTGCGGCCGCCATTTTACCGGCAAAAGTGGCCGCAATAGTGGGTCGTGAAAAAAGAAACCGCTAAGGAACACAGGGATTTCACCGTTAAAACGCTAAGATCGCGCCGAGAAAACAATGCCCTGGTTTCAAATTCTACTCCGCAGCTTTGCACAAGAAACTCGCGCAAAGACGCAAAGGCGCGGAGTAACCAAAGCAAAACTCGTGTTAATTCGTGTAATTCGTGGCTGTTTTCAGAGAACTCAACAGCATACTCTCTGGTGGATGGTTGGGCTGCTGCTGCTCGCGGCCGCGCTCCGGCTCATTGGTCTCAATAATGTATCCCCCCCTGGGCTGGAGCATGATGAGGTAGCCCACTGGCTCATCAACCAGGATATTTTAGCCGGGAACCACGCCATCTATTTCACCGACGCTTACGGCCATGAGGCTGGCTACCATTATTTCCAAACCATTTTTCAGATTTTTTTAGGCGATAATGCCTTTGCCCTGCGCTTCCCTTCCGTCGTTTTGGGGTTGTTGGGGGTTGCCGTTTCTTTTGCTCTGGTCAAGCAGTTGTTTGGGCGAGAGGTAGGGTTGATTGCGGCCGCGTACCTGGCTGTCCTCTTTTTCCCTATCTTCTACAGCCGCCTGGCCTTACGAGCCATCGCCCTGCCCGTCTTATCCGGGCTATCTGCCTACTTTTGGTGGCGGGGGTGGGGCAGGGGGCAGGGGGCAATAAGTTGTGAGCAGTCTCCAGTTTCCAGTCTCCAGTCTCCCACTCTCCCCTTCATCCTCTCCGGCCTCTTCGCCGGATTAAGTTTACACACCTATTTGGCCGCCCGGACGGTGCCGATTTTTTATGCCCTGTTTATTGGTTATCTGGCCTTATGCCATTGGCCTGTGTTTAGGCAAAAGTGGCGGGGGGTGCTGCTTTTTGTGGTGACAGCGCTGGCTGCGGCCGCGCCCTTATTCCTCTACCTACTCAACAATCCTGGGGCTGAAGTCCGCGTTGGGGAAGTGGATGCGCCGCTGCGGGCGTTGTTGGCCGGCGATGCTGGCCCTGTTCTCCGCAACGGCTGGGCCATCTTACGGATGTTTATCGGGCCGGGCGATCCGTTGTGGCGGCAAAACGTCGCTTTTCGGCCCATCTTTGAGCCATTATCAGCCATGCTTTTCTATGGGGGGGTAGGGTTGGCCTTGTGGCGATGGCGGGACAGCCGGTACGCCTTTTTACTCTTATGGTTAAGCACCGCTACGATCCCTAGTTTAGTGACTATAGATGCCCCCAGTTTTATTCGCATTATCAATATTTTGCCCGTTTTAGGCGTACTGCCAGCCCTGGTTATGCACAGTTTGTTAAGGTTATCCACAGAAAAGGGGAAGTTATCCACAGATCGAGCCGGTATAGCGTATAGAGTTGGCTTGACCCTTTTGTTGGCGATAAACATGGCCTGGACAACCTGGGACACTTTTGTTACCTGGCCGCAAAATGAGCCAGAAGTAGCTTTTGTCTGGCAAAAAGCGTTGACTCATGGGGCAAAGTTCCTGGATCAGCACCCATCTATAACGGATGCGGCGGTTGCCGGGTGGACGCCAGAGAGTATGGATGCGCCAACAATGGTGCTTACCTTACAAAGAACCGATTTAAGGCTGCGTTATTTCAACCCTACCCGGACATTGGTGATGCCATCGGTGGTAGGGGGTGTGTTACTGCGACCAACCATTTTGCCGTTTCATCCCTGGCTGGAAGAGCAGTTACAGATGTGGGAAATTACCCCAGTCGCGGCCGCCCATTTTACCTATTATCCCATCAACCAACTCCCCACCCTGGCCCCTACCCATCCCCACGGTACCCTATTCGGCCAGGAATTTCGCTTCCTCGGCTACTCATTCCTCACGCCTCACGCCTCACGCCTTATTACCTATTGGCAAATCACCCAAACCCCCAGCAGCGACCGCCGCATCTTTGTTCACTTGTTAGATGAAACGGGGGAGATTATGGCCCAGGATGATGGTTTGGACGCGGCCGCGCCTTCGCTCTACCCAGGTGACATCATCCTACAACTACATGAACTACCCCTATCTCCCGCCCCCACCCTACGGCTAGGGGTATACGATCCTATCACGGAACAGCGGCTTACGACGGAAACAGGGGAATCCTTTGTTGATTTGCCTTAATTCGGAAAACGCCTCCAGCCTTGTGGTATCCTAGACTGGAATTAGTTTCAGGAAGGAGCAAGAACAATGCCTTCACCATTTCCCGGTATGGATCCATACATTTAACAGCGTGATTTCTGGTCTGATTTCCACAATGACCTGGCCGTCGAGATGCGGGCTAGGACGAGTTGGCCAGAGACCGTGGCTGTTTGTATAAACAAAAAACGCGGCCGCCCAATATAGGTGCGGCCGCGTTCCTTTTTACGGTAGGGAATCAGTGGCTCAGCCGATCTTCTTCACCACAAACGTCACCAGGCCGCCGGGGGTTTCTACCTTTATTTTGTGCCCCACTTTGGCCCCCAACAAGGCCCGTCCCATCGGCGATTCATTGGAAATCAATCCATTGGATGGGTCCGCCTCATGGATGCCCACAATCCGATAAGTCTCCTCATCATCATAATCTTCCTCAACAACGGTCACGGTGCTGCCTACAGACACCACCCCTTTTTTACCATTATTGGCAATAATTTGTGCCCGGCGTAAAGAATCCTCTAGCTCTAAAATGCGCCCTTCCATAAACGCTTGCTCTTGTTTAGCATAAGCATAATCCGCATTTTCACTCAGATCCCCCATAGCTATCGCTTCTTGCAGCTTTTTGGAAATTTCATTCCGCTTGGGGCCTTTAAGATATTCCAGCTCTTCCTGGATTTTCTGATATCCTTCTTCAGTTAAATAAACGATTGTATCCTCGCTCATCTTGTTATCTCCACGTATCTACCCGTGCAAGGAATTTTGTTCGTCAGGGTTATTCTGACCTTATTACACAAAAACCGCCTTGTGACGGTGAAAATAAGAACCCCGCCAATGCGGGGTTCATCAATTATCAGGGGGGCGAAATGGTGCCGATAGTATACCCTACTCAGACGTTCTTGTCTAACCTTCACCGGGCACTCGTCTGGCAACAAGTGGGCAAACGTGGGGTCAGGTTATAGCTGTCCTGATGTGGCATCCCATTGGGCCAGTTGGGCCAGGTAGGTCGGGTCCTGGTACCGTTCCAGGCGGAAGGCCGGGGCATAGGGGGGCAAGGGGCTGCCGGTAATGTGGGCGGCGAGTAAATCCGCGGCCGCGGGCGAGGCCATAATCCCATACCCTGATAACCCACCAATGAGATAGGCACCCTCAACCGGCAGCGGTCCAGCCAGCAGCCGGTTTTCCCGCGTTTTGCAATAATATCCCCCATCCAGATACGGCTTCCGCCCCTTCTCCAGATAAACCGCCAGTTCTGGGATCATTCGGGTCAGGCCACGCAGGACAATCTCCGGGTACATGGGGTCAAAGGTGGGGGGCCAGATGGGCAGCTTTGGTTCTAACTCATAGGTCCAGAGGATAAGCAAAGTGCTGGCCCCACCGGCCCCTTCAGTGCGGAAATGGACCCCGGCGGGCAGCTCATCCAGCAGCCAGCCCAGCTCCTCATCTTGTTCTAACTCAGCCCGCTCTTCATCGCTCCAGGGCAGCCACACCGGGTCGCTCCAGATCATCAGGGGCAAATTGCGGGGCAAGATGTTGCGATAATCTTCGATGGCGATTTTGCCATGCAGTTCGTTGAAAACGGGGATGTCTACCCCTAATAATTTACCCAGTTCAGCCACGTAGGGGCCGGCCGCGTTGACGAAAACAGGGGTGTGAATCATCCCCACCTCACCCCCGCTGAGGCGGACAGATTGCACCCGGTTTTGGCTGACGTTGATGCCGGTAACGCGGCCGCGAACCAGCTTCACCCCCTGCGCCTTGATCTTGTCCAAAAGGTACATCCCCAACTGTTGGGCACTGAGCGAGCCACACCGCCGAGGGATGATCGCCGCCTGTACCTCTGGGTTCAGGTAAGGAAAATGGCGCAAGATCAAATCCCGGTTTAAGAACAGGTCAGCCCCATCCGGCTGGTTGTGGTACCCTTCAGCAGGTGGGGGGAAAAAGGGGGGATCATCGCTGCGGCCGCGGTGAATCCGTAAAGGGCCGCCCCCATGTTTCTCCGTCTGCCGCCCCTGCTGCTCATATTCCTGGGCGATTTGGGGATCAGCCGTAAAGAAGGCATACCCTCGCCGGTTTAGGTGGAAAAAATTGTCACTTTCCTCGGCCAACGCTTCCAGAATATCAATGCTCCGGTTCATAAATTGAACCATCGGCGCATCAGGCCACCAGTTACGGTAACATTCGGTAGATTTATCACTGGTGAGGGTGAGAGGTGGCCGCTCATCCACGATAACGATGTTCTTAACCCCATGGGTCAGCGCCAGATGATAAGCGACACTGATCCCGGCAATCCCCGCTCCACAAATAACAACATCGGCTTGCATACGATACTCCTTAAGGTTGCGGCCGCCTACACACCAGACCTTCGATTGATAAACGCCACTTGTTCGGCCATTTCACTCCAGGCCAGGAGAAACTCCCCCAATGATGCTGTAACCGGGCCATACGCCAGTGCCGGGTCGTGATAAATCACACAGTCATCATCCATCCCTGTCAAATAAAGCGTATGTTGAGATTCTACATCTTCCCAACCCGATAGCCCGGAAGAGGTCAAAACCGCCGCAATAACGGCTTTATTCTCAGATAGGGCTGCCCGCAAAGAGTCCTCTCCAGCCCATTCAGTGACCTGTACCTGAAGATGAAATTTTGCCAATAAGCTAATCCGTGAGAAAGGTGTACCTATACCCGCACGAGTCATAAACAGTAGTCCCAACTCTTTTTGGCTGGTTTGAACACCGAGATCGAACAAGGCCATTTCGGCACAAGCTGGCAAACAATAACCTATAGCAAGCTGCTGTTGCATATGAACAACGGGGTTAGGGAGTAGCATGAATGGTTTGTTGTTCTACTTTTTCTAGCAAGGCTTCCCGTACTTCTTCACTCATATCTACTGTGCCATTGAAGGCATCTACATGAACAATAGCCAGCAGCTCACCCCCCAGGTAGCGGTAAGGTACGCGCCAATGGGGGTGAGGCGCGGCCACGAATATCGGTTCACCACTGGTAAGCGCGCATCCTACCAGATCACGCAGCACAAATCGGTCAGCGATCCGGCGAGCCTCTCTAGCTGAACTGGGTTGGCCCTGAAAGCGTTCATAGTCCGCGTAACTTATTAACACAGCAAACGGTTGCCCATTTTGTTCCAAAATCAGCGGCTCACGCAAATCAGTCGCCCCATAAGACGCAATTGCTTCTTTAACTGTTTTTGAACGATCCATTTTGATCCTCACTAAAAATAACCACGAGTTCCCAGTTTTTATCACCGCGGGTGAATCGTACCTACTGTTGACTCCTATGATGTCAACCCCCTGAATTCCCAAAGAGCCTTTTCTTGCTCACTTTACCGGAATTTAACTTTTAAACTACCAATAACTGCTGTGATTATACCAGAATCAACCATTGTACTCGATAGGGTGAATGGCCTCAGCCGCGAACCAGTGATCATCCCATTCGTCGGTGACGACGCGGCCGCGTACCCCCACAGGCTGCCACGGTTTCGGTGTCCGGCTGGATTGGCGCATTTTCATGGCGCGGTCCGGCTTTACGACTACATAATCGCTCCCATCACCCAGATAAAACCCGTCTCCCCCCGTCCAGCCAGGCAGCCGGTACCCGGCAATGAGGACCTTCTGCCCATGCTGCTGGGCCAGTTGGCTCAAGGGAATCGCTTTGCCCAACCGCTCACGCATACTATCCAACGGGGTGACACTGACCGGCCAACCAAGCAACCGCTTCTCCCAGGCCAGCCGCTCCTCTGCTGATTCCTGGTAGGCCACCACCGCATCATGGAATAGAAACGACATCTGCCCCGCGCTGCCCCCGCGCTCAATACGCTCCCAATCAGCCAATAACGCCGACCGACTGGAGCCAAGCCCCTGCAACCCCCCACATTGGATGAGGTGGGTCACTTCTTTCTTTTGCAGAGAGACTCGGCTGAACAAATCACGCAGGCTGGCAAAGGGGTGCCTGGCTCGCTCCTGGGTAATCGCCGCGATGCTCTTGTGGCGTAAATCACGCACCTGCCCCAGCCCCATCCATAGAATCGGTCGCCCCTGCTCCCAGGCCAGGGTGAACCGGTGACCACTGTGGTTGATGTGTGGCGGCCGCACCTCAATCCCTAACCGCTGCGCCTCAGCTATATACATGGCCGGATGGTGGTACCCCCCTTCCTCAGAGAGGCGGGCACACAAAAATTGGGCCGGGTAATGGGCTTTCAGATAAGCGGAGCGGTAACTAACATGGGCGTAAGCGGTGGCATGTCCCTGGTTGAACCCATACCCGGCAAACGGCATAATCTGCTCCCAGAGGGTTTCTGCCTGCTGCTGGCTTAACCCAGGGCCGCCCGGACGCTGGCAGCCGTTCACAAACGCCTCTTGCATGGCAGCCATCTCCTCCGCCTGAAATTTACTCATCCCCCGGCGCAAATGATCCGCCTGCTGCCAACTCAACCCGGCAATTTCCCGCGCCAGACGCAAAACTTGCTCCTGAAAAAGCAGCACCCCCTGGGTTTGGCCCAAGATCGGTTCCAGGGCCGGGTGTAAAAAAGTAACCGCCTCATCCCCCCGGTAGCGGCGGATGAAATGGCGGGCCATTCCTCCCATAGCTGGGCCGGGTTTGAAAAAGGCGTTGGCAACCGCCAGATCGTGGATGGAACGGGCCTGTAACTGGCGCAGGGTGCGCTGCGCCCCGGTGGATTCACATTGGAATACCCCAACGGTTTCCCCCAGGCGAAGCATTTGGCTGGTGGCGGGATCATGGTCAGGGATGTTGTCCGGGTCAAAGGTGGGGTCTGTTCGCTGGATTAACGCGGCCGCCCGAGCAATTACCGTCAGGGCGCGGATACCTAACAAGTCGAGCTTGACCAACCCTAACGCTTCTACGTCCTGGTGGTCAAACTGGGTGATGAGAAATCCTTTGACTGTCCATTGCACCGGCAAAATGTCGGTGAGAGGGCCAGGGGTGATGACAACGCCCCCCGGATGAACGCTGAGATGGTGGGGCTGACCAATGAGGGGGAACGCGGCCGCGACCACCTCTTTTTCCCCATCAGCCAATCCTTCCTGCACCTTCTCTAGAGTAATCGCCTCTCGCTGCCGGGGGTCTGGGTGCCAGCCACGTGGCACATTGGCCGCCAGCCGGGCCATAGCCGCCTCATCCAGCCCATAAGCCTTCGCCGTCTCCCGGATAGCTGATTTGGGCTGCAAGGTGTTGACTGTCGCTACCAGAGCTACCCGATCTGGGCCATATTTTTGGCGCAAATAATGAAGCACCTCATCCCGGCGGCGGCTGCAAAAATCCAGGTCAATGTCCGGCGGATTGGCCCGTGCCGGGGTCAGAAATCGCTCAAAAAGCAGATCATGCTCAATAGGATCCACCGTGGTAATCCCCAGGCAGTAAGCCACCAGACAGTTAGCCACACTCCCCCGGGTACTGACGGGGATCCCCTGCTCGCGGGCATAACGCACGGCATCGGCCACGATAAGGAAGAGTGGAGCGTAACCGTGCTGGTTAATGGCGGTGAGTTCGTGGTCGAGGCGAGCCAAATAGGAGTGAGGGTTGAGGGATGAGGACTGAGGACTGAGGGGAGAGATGGAGAGATGAAGAGAAGGAGAGATTGGAGACTGGTTACTGCTAACTGATAACTGTTTACTACTGACTCGCTTCATCAGGCCGGCTTTGGCTTGTTCAACCAGGGCTTCGGCAGGGGTTTGGCCTTGGGGGAGATCGAGAACGGGCCAGATGGGGCGGCCATCGGGCAGGGCTGGCTCACAGTGGGCGATGATCTGGTCAATGTTGCTTATTGCTTCGGGCAGGTGGTGGAAGCGGGCTTGTACCTCTTCGGGAGAGAGCCAGTGGTAAGGACTGAGGAGTGAGGGCTGAGGACTGAGGGGTGAGAGGCTGGGAGATTGGCGACTCGATACTGGAGACGGCTCACTGCCCACTGCTAACTGCTCACTGCTGACTACTGACTGCCCATTGCCCACTTCTCCGAGGGAGCGATTTTGGCGGATGGCGGCCAGGAGGGGTAGGCGGGTGGTTTCGTCGGGGGTGAGGCAGTAGATGGGTTGGGCGGCCGCGACAGGCAGCCCAAACCGTCGGCCTAAGGCGGCTAATTCCTGGGTGATTGGCTCATCATCCGGGTGGTGGATTTCCAGGCTGATATAGGCCCGGTCGCCGTAGAGACCAGCCAGTTTGGCGGCATAACGGGACGCGGCCGCGCGGTCTCCCTGCCGTACCAGCCGTTCCAGCCACCCCTGCCGCCCCCCACTCAGGCAAATAACCCCTTCCCGATGGGCTTTCAGGGCTTCCCATCCCACCCCACGTTGGATGAGCGTTTCCCGTTCCGGGCTGCCCTGCACCAGAGAAGAGAGGCAACAGAGGGAGCGATACCCGGCAGGATTGGCCGCCAGAAGGACCAGGCGGCCGGCTGCTTCATCAGGTAAGCTGCTCATCCGCAAGGTATCAGTATCTTCGGGGCGGGCTACCGCAAGGGTCAGGCCAATGATAGGCTGAATGTGGATGGCCCGACACGCTTTGGCGAAAGCTAAAGCCCCATACAGGGCGTTGCTGTCGGTGAGGGGGAGATGGGTGAGGTGGGCCGCGGCCGCGTACCCTACCAACCCATCAATAGTGGCCGTCGCTTCCAGCAGTGAATAGTGGGAATGAACCTGTAGATGGGTGAAAAGCATAGGGCAATTATCCCGCGTCGCTAAAACTCAGGCCACTCTCTAACCGCTTACCCTGGATTTTCGCTATTTTTCAACCGGATAGGTGCCCCAGCACACTCCATCACGCCCAACAAACAAAAAAGCCCCCGGTCTTGGACCAGAGGCTTGGCGAATCGTTAATGAAAAACAAGTTAGCGGTTTTAGATTGGTTCAATCTCCATCAAGCTAATTCCGAACGACTGCTAATGAGGCGCGTATCCTTCCTTAATCATTCAGTCAGGTAAAAATTATTCCTACCCTCCAGCTACCGCTAACGCAGCCCGAAACGCGGCCGCCTGGGTCAGACCAAACCAGTACGCGGGCAAAAAACCCAGAATAACTGTAGGTACCAGGGACAGGGCCACCACCACATTGAGCGTGGGGTGCATTTCCGCCTGCCCTTCTCCGTCATACATGAAAGCATAATAGACTACCCGCAGATAAAAATAGCCGGAGACAACACTCGTCACAACCCCTACTACCGTCAGCCAGAGTAAATCCGGGTTGGCTTCTAAGACAGATCGGAAGACGAAAAATTTACCAGAGAACCCCCCAGTTGGCGGTACGCCGGTCAGGGAAAGCATAAAATACGCCAGGATAAGAGCCAGCCCCGGATGCCGTTTGGCCAGCCCTTTGTAATCATCCAGGTTTAACCCCTGGTTGCCGCGACGTTCTAAGGCGATAACAATAGCAAACGCCCCCAAATTGGTAAACAAATAGGCCATCATATAAAACAAAGCGGCACTGACTCCACCATCACTATTGGCGGCAACAGCCATCATAATATATCCGGCATGGGCGATGCTGGAATAAGCCAACATGCGCTTGATATTTTGTTGGGCCAGGGCTACCACATTACCAACAATCATCGTCAAGGCGGCTAACACGGCCACTACCGGCACCCAGGTATCCCCCAATTCCGGCAAAACCCCCATAAACAGCCGGATCATGGCGGCAAACCCACCGATCTTCGCCCCCACACTCATAAAAGCGGTGACGGCGGTCGGCGCACCCTGATATACATCCGGTGTCCACATGTGGAACGGCACAGCGGCGACCTTAAAGCCGAATCCAACCAACAGTAGGGCCATGGCCCCCATGCTCAACGCCCCTCCATTACCAATATTTTGGGCGACCACGGGCAGCGCGGTCGAGCCGGTGGCCCCATACATCAGAACAATGCCAAAGAGGAAAAAGCCGGAAGAAAATGCCCCCAGGAGAAAATATTTCAGGGCCGATTCCTCAGAATCGTTCCGTTTGCGATCATAGCCGGAGAGGATGTATAGAGGAATGGAGAGTAGTTCCAGGGCCAGAAAGACCATGATCAGGTCGTTAGACATGCCCATCAACATCATACCGCTGATGGCAAAGAGGATGAGCAGGTAAAACTCAGCCTGGCTCAGGCGGGTTTTATCCAGGTAATTGAGAGCCAGCAGGACGGTGAGGATGCCGGTGAGAAGATATAGGATATTGAGGAAGGTGGCGTAATTATCCAGGATAATCATGGGTGTGCCGCCAACCGGAATAAAGGTTTCGTAACTTTTGCCCCAAAGGATTATAGATTGGCCGAGGGCCAGAACCAGACCTATCAGAGAGAGCCAACCTAACCATTTTTTCTTTTCCTGGCTCAGGAAAAGGTCTAGCACCATCAGGAGTAAACCCCAGCCGATGACAATGATGACTGCGCTGATAACGGTTAGATTGAGCGTCGGGACTTGGAATTCCATCGCTAAATGACCTCGTGAGATTTGTTCGCGTAAAACTTCACAATCCTATCACGTTGCTCTGGTTTTGACGAATAAGACCGCTCTGATGCACTGCCTGTCAGGGGCAGTCAATTATGGAGAAATTGTGGTGATAGGATGAGAAATGGCTAATAAAGAGGTCATTGGCTCTTTTATAAGGCTGTAATTGCCGGGTATAACCGCAGGAGCGGTTGGTAATGGTTGTTCTTTGGGCATTTAAGGGGTTGATAAGGGGTGATACGTGCCAAGAGGTGATTCACGCCTCACTCAACACCAAACCCCCGACGAGATCGCCAAAGGTCTGATTTTTTAACCTGTGTCAAGCCGCACCATTTGTTTACCTTTTTTGTTCGTAGGAGTGAGGTATGAAATTGTCTATTTTATATCGTTTGACCGGGTTCGCGGCCGCGTTCCTTTTTCTTTGTCTCATTTTAGCTGCCTGTGGGGGGCGGAACAATGCCCCGGTTGAGTTAACGGCCATCCCCATCAGCACTCCCACTCTCGCCCCGGCAACTCTCAGTGAACCAACAACCGTGCCGGTGATGACTCCAACAGAACTACCTGCCGCCAGCAATGACGCGGCCGCAGCCCCCACTTCTCCACCCATTGAGCCAACCGCCGAACCTACCGCTACAACGGCCGCGGCCGCACAGTTCACCACCTTACAAATTGTAGCCGCCGAATCAGAAGCCCGGTTTACTCTGGGGGAGCTGCTGGCTGGGGTGCCCACAACAGTCATTGGCATCAGCAAGCAGTTGGCTGGGGAAATGGTGTTTAACTTAAATGATTTGCGTACAGCCCAGTTGGGGGTGATTCAGATCAGCGCCCGGGATTTTGTGACCGACAACAGTTTTCGCAACCGGGCTATTCAGGATCGAATTTTACAGACTGGAACCCACCCTCTCATCACTTTCACTCCTACCCGCCTGATTGGGCTGCCGGCCGCGGCCGCGGTAGGGGATGTGCTTACCTTTACCATCGAAGGAGAGCTAACCATCCGCGATATTACCCAAACAGTGACCTTTACAGCAACCGTGACCATCATCAGCGAGACTCGGCTGGAAGGTACCGCCTCAACCAGTATCAACCGGGCCGATTTTGAGTTACAAATACCCAATGTTGCCAGCGTCGCCAATGTAGATGAAGTCGTGCTGTTAGAGATTGAGTTTGTCGCGGCCAGATGATGACGAATATTTCACCCTTGGGGTCTGCCCTCACAATCTATGGGTTTAGGCGGTAATAACAATAATGTTGAACCTTTCTCCGTTATCCGTTATAATCCTCGTCGCTGTGGGCCATTAGCTCAGTTGGCAGAGCAGGTGACTTTTAATCACTTGGTCGGGGGTTCGAGTCCCTCATGGCCCACCAAAGATAAAGGGTGTCCTTGTGACACCCTTTTTTGTTACCGCTTCTCTTTGCTGCTGGCCTGCCGGATCAGGTTCTGGCCGACAAGCTCACCGTTTGGGGGTAGCGGCCAGGGCAAAATAGGCTGGCCGCCGTGAGCCATCGGAGCGGAGTAAACTGTATCCGGATTCGCTGAACTCTGGGCCAATGCCAGGAGCAAAGTTGAGGTTCCAGATGAACATTGGCCCCACCCAGGACCAACTGTGGGCCAGTTCCAGGGCACGTTGAAGATAAACGGCTTGCTGCCATTCAGAGACATCGGCCATGAAGGTAGCCTCTGGAGGTGGAGAGACCCCCATCCGCTCAAAACTGCCCCAGCCAAACTCTGTCACCCACAGTTGTTTTTCCTCAAAGCCAAATTCGGCCAGCATGGCCCCGTACTCTCTGAGGGTATCTTGGAAGAAGAAGCTGGGATGGTCATTGTGGCTGGTCGCGGCCGCGTCTGGCTGACTCACGGTGCTATCAGGCGGGTTAGCCCAGCCGTATGGGTGTACGCCCAACCCATCTGCGATCTGCCCTACCCCAGCAGCTAACATGGCCCGGAAGTAACGGCGATCATCTATGGCGGCTACTCCATCGTTGATTCCGGTGACGGCAGGTGCCCCGCTGATGATCAGGGCCAGCGGATCGGCCGCCCGCACCCCCTCAGCTCCAGCCTGGATGAGGGTGACGAAGGCGGCCGCGTCCAACGGCAACCCGGCCCACTCCCGCTGCAAATTCGGCTCATTCCATAACTCATACCCACCCACCCGCCCGGCATACCGTTGGGCCAGGGCTTGCATGAACTGGCGGAAATGGGCATTGTCCAGGGGCGGGCCGTCTAACTCGGTGGTTGGGCGGCTCCATTCTGGGGCTTTGCTCACACTGAGCAGGATGGTTATATTGTTGGTGTGCGCGGCCGCGACCAGAGCATCTAGTTCGGCAAACCAGGCAGCATCATATTGGCTCGGGGCCGGCTCATGCAGTTTCCAGGAAACCTGCACCTTCACCCACCCCACATCCAGCTCTTGCAACTGCTGGATCAAACGGGTGACATCTTCCCGGTGCAGGTAAATTTGCACCCCGATTTGGGCGCGGTTAAGGGGTGGGCCGTTGTAAGCGGGGTAGGCGGGGGTCGGCGTAGCGGTCGCTGTGAGCGTGGTGGTTGCTGCAGGGGTGGCCGATGGGGTCCGGGTGGCTGTGGGCTGAAAGAATGGGGTCGTGGTGGTGAGGGGAGTGGCGGATGGGACCAGGGTTGCTGTGGGGGGCAGCGATTGGCAGCTAGTGAGGGAAAGAAGGAGCAGCGAGAGCAGGATAGCGCTAAAACGGATGAAGGGCATAAGGACAGAACAGGTTTGGTAACAAAGCAATCATAGGTGCTGGCCTTGTGCTTGCCCTTAAGCTAGCGCAGGCACAAGGTCAGCCCGTATAGTCAAAATCTCTTTCTTAAAAGCTGCACATTATGGAGATTCAAAAGGGAGTGAATCGCTGAAAGTTAATTTGAGCCAGCCGAGTATCTCTAAATTGCGAATAGCCTCTGAAACAGCCGCTTGCCTCTCTATGGTATGCCATTTTTTCTTCCAGGCCATAATAAAATCAAATACATCTTGTTCGCTTACGGCGTCTCCGCTTTTTTCATGCTTAAGCTTACGCGCAGCATATAGGACGGTTGTCACCATTTCTGCCTGGGCACTATTCCTAATCCGACTAAAGAGATCAACTGTTTTGTCTATCCATTTCTGAAAAGGGGCCAAACGAGCTTTCAATTGGGGTCGTTGACTTTCATATTCGGGACTGGGGCGTAAGGCAGTCATAGCCCCCAACTGTTGTTCTTGTACCAGATTGGCATTGGCAATAACCATCAACGCTTGTTGTACATCGGGTGAAAACGGCCCATAATTCCCCTGGGTAAATGAGAACCCGGTATCTACACCTAGCTCAGTCATTACGTAACTGATTTTTTGAAAAATTGTCCGGCCAACCGGATTGGCATAAGGTTGTAAGGATAGTTGATAAACAACCTCTAGTAAGGCCAACCAGCTATCTTTAAGTCTGGGGTGGCGAATACCTACCTGATTGGTTGTGATTGGCTGATTCAGAAATGGGTGTGTTAGTTGATAGCCAGGGGTACCATAAGGCGCAAAAATCTTTATCTTAATAGGCAGTGGGCTAAGTTTTTTAACCATCAATGGCCCAACGACACGCCATTCCAACCCTCCATTGCCACAGCCGAGGGGTGGAAAGGCAACCGAGTGAATACCCCAGGCTTGATAATGGTTTATAAAGTAATCCAATCCCTGTTCAATATCCTGTAACCGAGATGGCGAACGCCAATGATCTTTGGTTGGGAAGTTGATAATAGATGTGCCTGATGCATCTGTGTAGTGGTAAGGTTGGCCTAAGCGAACTAAACCGGCCTGGCACCGAATCACATAATCCTGGAACATGGCTGGAAATCGCTTTTTAAATTCTTGGGCAATCCCTTTGCCCATAATACCTACGCAATTAACCGTATTGACCCAGGTCTGCGTGTTACTTTCAAATAAGTTTCCAATTGTGACTTCTATCATGGTGTTCACCGGAAGAAGAGGAACGGATTGATGTCAATAGGATAGGGAAACCTCTGGCGGGCTAATATTTCTTGGACTTTCTCAGAAACGACGTAGGCCCCAATAAAGTAGTCTGAGGTGATTCTATGGGGAACTAAAACTTCGGCGCACTTTTGCGATTTTTGCTTCCAGTAGGTAATTTGGTCTGGGTGACGCCAATCCTCAGCGTAGATATTATCTAATTGTAACTGATTTAAGGCGGTAGGGGGTAAAAATTTAACGTAATTACTAGATGCGTTTTGATCGGTGATGATGGTGCCAGGAATGTCAAACACGGCTGGGGAAACACGCAAAATACAGAGAGTGTCGGCCTGCTCTTTGCGTTTAAAGAGCATTGGGTTACGAGCATGGAAATAAAGATTGGCGTATTGATGCAGCTTTAAGCCTTGCGGAACCTGTATACGATCCCGCCGATCTTGGATTTCACTCATGGAAACGTCTACATGGGGCAAACGGGATGCTTGGGCATGGCTAAGAAGACCGTGCCGCAGGACTGACGGAATGTTTTCCAGGGGCATAATGTTATGCAATTCCGCAATTGACCAAGGCATTGGGTTTCCTCTTTATTTAATGGAATCACCTGTCAAATCTATCCCCGCACCCATAAGCCAGGGCCAAAAGCTGGATCGTATGATACACCGGCAAAGGTTGCCCTGCGGCCGCGATCCATCGCTCTATCTGCACCATACAGCCAATATTCCCCATCACCACCCCATCCGGGACCACGCTGAGGATGTTCTGAGCCTTGCGCTGCCCCAGTTGTTGGGCAATAGCCGGCTGCTCCAGGTTATAAGTGCCCGCCGAGCCGCAGCACAACTCGCTTTCCGGGATTTCCAGCAAGGTCAGGTTGGGGATTTGTTGCAACAAGGTACGGGGTGCGGCCCGAATGCCCTGGGCGTGGGCCAGATGACAGGCGTCGTGATAAGCCAATTTGAGGGGAGCAGGCAGAGGTTGAAGCGGCCGCAGCCCCAAAACCGACAAAAATTCGCTCACATCCTGGGTCCTGGTAGCAAATGCCCGCGCCCGCTCTTCATCCGCTTCTCCAGCCAGGAGCAGCCCATACTCCTTGATGGCCGAACCACAGCCCGCCGCATTGGTAATAATGGCGTCCACATCGGTAGGGAAAGCGGCTAAATTTTGCCGGGCCAGCGGCCGCGCCTGTTTCGCCTCTCCCGTGTGCATCGCCAACGCCCCACAGCATCCCTGCCCCGCCGGAATCACCGTTTCTACCCCATTGGCAGCCAAAACGTAGAGCGTCGCCCAATTAATCTCTGGGTTCAGCACCTGCTGCACACAACCGGCCAACAAAGCCACCCGCGCCCGCCGCTCCCCCTGGGCCGGGTAAAGGCCGGGCAGCGGCTGGGCTGGGGGAAGCTGGCCGGGCAGTAAATCGAACATTGGCTGGAAGGGGCGGGGCAGCAGGGGGCGTAATGGTTGGCTGAGGCGGCCTAAGGCGGCCGCAGCCCGGAACCGTCCTGGATAAGGCAGGGTTTGCCCAACGACCGTCCGCACCATTTTTTCTGTGAGCGGCCGCGACCGTTTCTCTTCAGCCCAGGCCCGGAACCCGGTGAGTAAATCCCCATAAGCCACCGCCGACGGGCAGGCCGTGACACAGGCCAGGCAGCCCAGGCAGCGGTCAATATAGGGCAGGGTGGATTCCAGTTCCAGGCTGCCTTCGAGCATCTCTTTCATCAAGACGATGCGGCCGCGAGGGGAGTCCATCTCCTCAGCCAAAACGGCATAGGTCGGGCAGGCGGCCAGACAAAAACCACAATGGACACAGGCACTCACCGCCTCAGCCATCGCCCCCCCCTGGGGGCCAATCTCGGTTACGGGTATTTCATGTTTCATAGGATAGAATTGCAAAGTGGCAGAGTGGCAAAGTAGAATCGTTTCTAGTAGCAGTCGCCTACTCACCTACTCCGCCAAACTTCCCCTCTAGGTCCAGAGCCTGCCGGATGCGGCGGGTAAAGATGGGATCAGGGGGCACACCCAGCAGCGGTTGGGCCAGGGGTTCACCCAACAGGGCCACCCCACGTAATCCTTGCTCTTTAAGAAGCGTCGCCAAAACATCCGGGGAAGTCGGCCAGGCGATCCAGGCCACATTCCCCCCCGCGCTGTAACGAATAGTCGGTTCGTAGGGGGCCAGGGCGGTTTGTAGCGATGGAATTCGTTTGGGGGTGAGGGGGAGTTTGACCAGGGTTGTTCTGGCAGGCACCCAGGCCAGTTCGCGGGCTGTGTGCCAGATGGCCGCTTCCTCAGGCCCGGTGATAATTTCTCCGCCCCCGACGGACTGACGAAGCTGTTCCAGACGCGGCCGCAGCGTCGCCTCAATCCCCCCCTGCCGCAGCCACAACGTCCCCGGTGGCGTCAAATCCAGCGCATCCAGCTCCAACACCCCCCGGAACAGCCGGTAAACCTGGTTGAGGGCAGTAGCTACATCAGGCAAATCCAGCTTCAGGGTAGCATAAGCCGGGGGCTGCGGAAACACCTTAAACGTCAGTTCCAGCAAAATACCTAACCGGCCCAGACTGCCCACCATCAGCTTAGGCAAATCAAAGCCGGCGGCATTTTTAACCACCTTACCGCCTCCCCGCACCACCTGACCGCGCCCATCCACCCACTGCACCCCCAGGATAAAATCCCGCACCCCCCCATATCGGTAGCGGCCAGGACCGCTGCTGTTGGCCGCCACCGTGCCGCCCAATGTCGCCCCTTTCTCTGCCAGCAGCGGATCAAACGGCAAATATTGCCCGTTTTGGCTCAGCAAGCGATTGATCTCCTGGATAGGTGTGCCGGCCAGGGCAGTGAAGGTGAACTCCCCCGGCTCATAGGCCACCACCCCACACAAGCCGGACAGATCCAGCACGACCGGGGCGTTGGCAGCCAGGGCCGTTTTGCTCCCTCCACCCTTAAGACGTAGAGAGGAATGCTGAATTGCGGCCGCGGCCGCCTCTTCTACAGTAACTACCGGGATAATCGCCATGACATCCTTTTGGGCCTTTAAGATTTCGTGGGGTCCAACGTGAAACGTGATACGTGAGGTATCTCTGGTCACGCATCACGACCTGTCAACTCCATAAATTCCCAAAGAACCCGTTTTCGCCGGGGCCGGCGGGGAAACATTCCTGCCCGATTTTGTGACATTCATTTTACTTTTGGTACACTTTCTCCAGGTCCATACCCTACAGTAAAGAACCCTGCTCCCCTATTGTATGCGATCCCACCCTTATCTGACATGCCTTTTGGCCACAGGTTTTTTATGAACAATGCCAACAGCTACGACGAAACCCCATACCCGTTTCTCAGCTACAGTGAAACCCATCCAGATTTATTGGCGGCAATCGGGACCGTCATGGGGATGAAACCCGCCCCCATTCACCAATGCCGGGTCTTAGACATCGGTGGGGCCAGTGGCGGGAATTTGCTACCCCTGGCTCTGGTGCTGCCACAAAGCCAATTTGTGGTGGTAGATTATTCGGGCCGCCAGATTGAGCAGGGAAAAGAGATCGCCCAGGCGTTGGGGTTAAAAAATATCACCTTTCTGCATCTGGACGTGATGGCGATGACCCCGGAACTGGGGCAATTTGATTATATCATCGCCCATGGGCTGTACTCCTGGGTGCCGGCCGCCGTGCGTGACCAACTGTTAGCGGTTATCAAACAACTTCTAGCCCCTCAGGGGATCGCCTACGTGAGTTATAATCTGTACCCTGGCTGGTTTTATATGCAGATGATGCGGGAGATGATGCTGTATCACACCCGTCATATCAGTGAACCGGCCGCCAAAGCGCGAGAAGCCCGGTCATTCATCCATTTTCTGGCCGAAGGGGTGAAAGCAGATGGGGGGGCGTTTGGCCTCTTTTTGCACAGCTATTTGCAGGTGTTGAACAAAGATGTGCGGGTGGATGCGACGCTGCTCCATGATGAGCTGGAAACAGTGAATGATCCGGTCTATTTTCACCAATTTGCCGGACACGCGGCCGCGCACCAGCTCCAATATCTGGCCGAAGCAGACTTTGATACGGTGTTCCCCAGCAACTTCCCCCCACCCGTCACCGCTAAACTGTTAGAGATGGCCCAGGATACGGTAGAACTGGAGCAGTACATGGATTTTTTGCGCAACCGCACCTTCCGCAAAACCCTGTTGTGCCACGCCGGGGTTCCCCTGCGCCGCAGCCTCTCCCCAGAACAAGCCCAATATCTGCATTTTGCTGCCCGCATCCGCCCTTTATCGGGTGTCCCCGACATTACCGGGGATACGGTTGAGCGGTTCCAGGCGTTAAACGAGGCCACTTTCAGCACCAATCACCCGGTGAGCAAAGCAGCCTTCATTCACCTGGGACAGGTGGCCCCGCGCACCGTCTCCTTTGCTCGCTTGCTCACAACGGCTCTCAAGCAGGTGTACCCAACGCTGCCCGATCAAGCTACGATTAACCAGAATGCGGCTTTGTTGGCGGCGAATTTGCTCCAGGCGGCCGTTTACAGCCCTATGTTGATGGAGTTACACACCTGGCAGGCCCCGTTTACCCTGGAGATAGCTGATATGCCGGTCGCCAGCCCGTATGCCCGCTGGCAGGCGCGGCAGCAGCTTCAGGTGACCAATTTGCGCCATGAGCGTATCCGCCTGGATGGGTTAACCCATTTTCTCTTGCCTCAGCTAGATGGCACAGTGGATAAGACGATGCTGCGGGAACGGGTCGCGGCCGCCAGCCAAACCGGCACCCTTACCCCCCCTGAAAACGCTGACCTGGCTCAGGAAATAGACCTGGCCCTGCAATGGCTGGCCCAGGCGGCCCTTCTAGTTTCTAGTTTCTAGTTTCTAGTTCTGGGTGGGGATGAACTTCATAATTCATCCCTCATCCTTCATAATTCTCCTGGAGTTTCCCATGCAAAACCCCCGCCTGCACCATGACCCTACCCGCCGCTTTAGCAATCGGGTCGAGAATTATGTCAAATACCGGCCTGGGTACCCCCCGGCGATATTGACTTATTTGCAGAGCCGTTATGGGTTGACATCCGCTTCGATCATTGCTGATGTGGGATCAGGCACGGGGCTGCTGACGAAGCTGTTTCTGGATTATGGCTGCTGGGTGTATGGGATTGAGCCAAATGCCGAGATGCGCCAGGCAGCCGAGCAATTTCTGGGTGATTACCCTCTATTCACTTCTGTCGCGGCCGCAGCCGAAGCCACCACCCTCCCTGATGCCAGCGTAGATTTCATCACCGCCGGGCAGGCGTTTCACTGGTTTGACTTTGCCCCCACCCAGGTAGAGTTCCGGCGGATTTTGCGGCCGCGAGGGTACATCGCTCTCATCTGGAACAGCCGCCACCCCGATTCCCCGTTTATGCAGGCGTATGACCAACTGGTAGGGCAATGGGCCATCCAATACGATACCCTACACCATCAATCTACCCGCGAAGAAGGGTTAGCCTGGTTTCTCAGTGAGCAAATGGAGAAGGCCACCTTTGCCAATGAGGTGTGGCATGATTGGGAGGGGCTGCGCGGCCGCGTCCTCTCCTCCTCCTACGCCCCTCTGCCCGACCACCCCAACCACGCCCCCCTCATGGCCGGTTTGGATGAACTATTTAACCAATACCAGCAAAATGGCCGGGTGCAGTTTCTTTATCAGACGGAGATGTTCATTGGCCGGTGATGGGTTTGCGAGTAAGCGAGTCTCAGCCGCTGCCGAATTTGGCTTTAATCCATCCATTTTTCATTTTCCGTGTTCTTCCTACTCCATGTTTCTCTAATCAGTGGCTATTTTCGCAGAAGACAACACGCGCCGCGACACCCCAACGAATGAATGAATATTTGTAACGCGATTTTTCAAATCGCCTATCGAACTAGAAGTTTGATTTACATAGGAGGTGACAGCTATGAAAGAATCTCCCCAACCGAATAATCAAAAAGCGGTGATCAGCGCCGTCTCTGGGATTATCGCCCTGGTTGTTGGGCTGTTCGCCAGCTGCCTGGTTTTCTTTGTCTTTCCCCCACTCATCTACTGCACCGGTTTTATCCTGTTGGCAGCCAGTTGTGTTGCCCTGATCACTGGCTACCTGGCCCGTGACGAAATCCGCCGCACGGGTGAAGAAGGCGCAGGTATGGCGCAGGCTGGCCTGGTGATGGGTGGCGTGGGGCTGCTGGTGGTAGGATTTAGCTGTATCTGTATGGTGCTTTCTGTTGGGGGGCTGGCCCTGATGGAGCCACAGATAGGCAATATTTTTTCGGAGATACAAAGTACTCTAACAGCCTCTCCTTAAAGGTATGAAAATATTCACCATTGCCGAAATGATAGCGGCGGAGAAGGCAGCAGACGCGGCCGCCAAAAATGACGATCCTCGGGGCATTGTCTACGCCCAAATGATGGAAAATGCCGGCCGGGCCACCGCCCAGGCGATCATGGAGCGGCGGCTCATCAAAGGGAAACGGGTGCTGGTACTGGTGGGGCCAGGCAACAATGGGGGAGATGGGCTGGTCTGCGGCCGCGTCCTGGCCGAAGCCGGAGCCGAACTCACCTTCTACCTGTTTCGCCCCCGCGACCCGGAACAAGATATCAACCTGGCCCAGGTACAGCAGATGGGGCTGAACATGCTGCGCCTTGATTACGATCAGCGGCATCGGCTGCTGCGCCTACAGTTGAAAGGGGTGGATGTCGTCATAGATGCCTTGCTCGGCACGGGGGCTGCCCGCCCCATCACCGGAGAGTTAGCCCAACTGATGCGCCAGGTGCAGGCGGGTCTGGCAGAGCGGCGGCAAATTATGGCCGCCCAGCGGCCGCAGCGGCTCATGCACCCCGATCACCCCCCACCCCCTTACCCGACCGGCCCCCTCATCGTGGCCGTAGATTGCCCCAGCGGGCTAAATTGTGACACCGGCAACCTCGACCCTCTAACCATTCCCGCCCACCTCACCGTCACCTTTGCCGGGGCCAAGCGGGGCCATTTTATCTTCCCTGGCGCGGCCGCTTGCGGCGATCTCATCATCGCTGATATTGGCATCCACCCGGACCTGCCGGCCGTGAAAAATATCACCCTGGAGCTGGCCGACGCTCCCCAGATGCGTACCTGGCGGCCAGCGCGGCCGCGGGATGGGCACAAAGGCACCTTCGGCAAACTGCTCATCGCTGCCGGGTCAGACCATTATTGGGGGGCCCCCTTCCTGGCCGCCAAAGCCGCCTTCCGAGCCGGGGCCGGGCTGGTGGGGCTGCTCACCCCAGCCCATTTGCGCCCCACCCTGGCCGCCCAACTCCCTGAAGCCACCTACCCATACCAGGCGGCCGCACCCGTATTAGACGCGGCCGCGGCCCACCATCTTCGCACCACCCAGGCGGAGTACCAGGCCATCCTCATCGGCCCAGGTCTGAGCCAGGACGCCGGCCCGTTTATGGCGGCGTTATTGGCGGGAACTGAGGAGAACGCCGGGAAACCAAACGTCCCCCCCTCTCCCCCCCTCATCCTCGACGCCGACGCCCTCAACCTCATTGCCGCCTGGCCGGAATGGTGGAGCCGTTTACCGGCCAACACCATCCTCACCCCCCACCCTGGGGAGATGGCCCGGCTGATGGGGGTGACAACGGCCCAGTTACAGCAGATGGACCGGGTGAAGGCGGCCCGGCGGTATGCGGCCGCCTGGGGGCATATCCTTTTGCTCAAAGGGGCGTACACAGTGGTGGCCGCGCCGGATGGTCGCTGCACCTTGCTCCCGTTTGCCAACCCTTTGTTAGCTGTTGCTGGTAGTGGGGATGTATTGGCCGGGGTGATAGCCGCTTTGTTGGGGCAGGGGGTGCCCCGGTATGAGGCGGCCGTGTTGGGGGGGTATTTACATGGGTTGGCGGGGCAGTTCGCGGCCGCGCAGGTGGGGGCGGCCGGCCTTCTCGCCAGCGAATTGGCCGACTACATCCCTCCTGCCATCCGCTCCCTACAATGAAACCCACGCGGCCATTTTCCGGCGGAATTTGTCCTCATCCGTCAGGTCGAAGCCCAACCAGAAACAATCTTGTCTTTTCGCTCCCCACGTTTTGCCCTTTGAAACAGGCGTAGGGGTGGGACAGGTGGGCCAGGATTTTGGTCAAACCGGGATGTTCAGTTCCCCACCTGTCTGGCCCTGATTTGACCGCCCTGGGGGCGCAAAAGGGGGTGAGACAGGGGGGAATAAGGTTAACCCGCCTGACCCAGATGGTTGCCCGCCTGTCCCACCCCTACCACAGGGTTCAAATGGAGAACTGCTGATTTTCGCCATATTCATTAACCGCTCACAACTACTCACGGCTCACGGCCCCCTTCCCCCAATGAAGCCAGATTACCCCGAACAATGCGTGTATGGGGATGATCCGGGCCGAGTTTGGTGGTGAAGATAGCCAGAGCTTGTTCGTACAGGGGGCGCGCGGCCGCGTACTCACCCTGGTTTTTCAGTAACCCGGCCAGGTTGTTCAGGCTTTGGGCTACATCTGGATGGTTTGGCCCCAGGGCATGTTCTCGAATAGATAAGGCCCGTTGGTACAGGGGGCGCGCGGCCGCGTACTCCCCCTGGGTGTCCAGTAGCACGGCCAGGTTGTTCAGGCTGCTGGCGACGTCGGGGTGGGCTGGCCCCAGGGCTTGTTCTCGGATAGATAGTGCCCGTTCATACAGGGGGCGCGCGGCCGCGTACTCTCCCTGGTTTTGCAGTAACAAGGCCAGGTTGTTCAGGCTGCTGGCGACGTCGGGGTGGTCTGGCCCCAGGGCTTGTTCCCGGATGGATAGGGCCCGTTGGTACAGGGGGCGCGCGGCCGCGTACTCCCCCTGGTTGTCCAGTAACCCGGCCAGGTTGTTCAGGCTGCTGGCGACGTCGGGATGGTCTGGCCCCAGGGCCTGTTCCCGAATAGAGAGGGCCCGTTGGTACAAGGGGTGCGCGGCCGCGTACTCTCCCTGGTTTTTCAGTAACACGGCCAGGTTGTTCAGGCTGAGGGCGACGTTGGGATGGTTTGGCCCCAGGGCATGTTCTCGAATAGATAAGGCCCGTTCGTACAGGGGGCGGGCGGCCGCGTACTCTCCCTGGTTGTCCAGTAACAGGGCCAGGTTGTTCAGGCTGGTGGCGACGTCGGGGTGGTTTGGCCCCAGGGTATGTTCTTGAATAGATAAGGCCCGTTCATACAGGGGGCGGGCGGCCGCGTACTCGCCCTGGTTGCGTAACAACCCGGCCAGATTGTTCAGGCTGTGGGCTACATCTGGGTGGTTTGGCCCCAGGGCTTGTTCTCGGATAGATAGTGCCCGTTCATACAGGGGGCGCGCGGCCGCGTACTCCCCCTGGTTGTACAGTAACCCGGCCAGGTTGTTCAGGCTGCTGGCGACGTCGGGGTGGTCTGGCCCCAGGGCTTGT
>JAHDWJ010000140.1 GCA_023384415.1 Anaerolineae bacterium | reverse complement strand
GAAGCGCAGCCAGTACATCCTCCTGAACTTGCCTGTGCCAGGCTAAAACCTCCTGTGGGGAGCGATCTCGCCAACGCTCGTAGATGAGGTGGTTCCCATCAGTCTCATTAAGCCCTTTCTCCTCTACCGGTATGGGTTGTTTCTTGACTTTTCTGACCACATCAGCCTTCCAATGGGTAATATGCGCCAGGGAATCTTTCACTGTCCACGGGTCTTTGGTCTCGGGTCTGGTTAGCAATCTATTCCAATCCTCATCGGTAAGGTTGTTAACCAGATGATCCAGGCGTTCGAACTCCTGAATCGTGCGCTTGATTACTTCCTCGCGTGTATGACGCATAAAAACGAACCTCCTCCACATTGCATGCTTTGTTGGGCAGTTTTTGCAGGACGATTTTGAACTATGGTTTTTGTCCTGCAAACTCATTTTCAACCACGTCTTGGTTTGATTATTCGGTAAGCGGTTTTCACATTAATGTGCTCAACTTTGATAATTGTTGTTCTTACTTTACTTTTTCTTCCTCACAAAGTCTTTTCAATTCCGCAAATTCTGATTCCGTTTGTTTCAAAATACCTTCCTTTATCTTACGTCCAAAAATTATCCTCATTATATTCATTGGGAATTTCCAATGAATATTCGATTCCACCGTAATTACAGATTTGCCATCTTCCCCCGTAATTGAATAACAAACGTCAAGTTTATGAATTTTGCTCTCAAGTTGAAAAGTAATCATTTTGTTTCTAATATACCCAGTAATAACTCCATGCATTACCAAACTATTTCCGCCCTCTTCCATCTCTTCCATAAAAGTCGTACCGATTTTTTCAGGTGTTTCTTTTATGATTTCTCCTTTTTTGACGCCTTTTTGCCAAAGCATTGCTTTTTCTGGATTGTCTATCCAGGGAAATACTTTGTCTGGTTCCCCTAATACTTCAACTGCAAAGTTTATTTTCATTGGCTTACCTAAACCCTACTGCCCAACGGTGTGGTTAGCCGCGGGTGGGTGGGAGGAGATCCCGCCATTTTGGCGGGACCAGCTTGGAGCCACGCAAACTGCCTGAAAACGCGCAGACTCCCACCAGTCGGGTTCACGCTGTGTTGGGCTGCGGGCTGCACTTATAGTTTACAGGCATACAATGCCAGTGGCCCATCTTGATGCATGACTGTTTTGATAAATTCCCAACCTGAGCGTTCCAGGATCCCGGCGGCCGCTACGGTTGTGGCAAAGACAGTCTCATACCCTTGATCGCGCGCTAATTTCATGCCTGCCCGCACCAATTCTATACCGATGCCCTGGCCTCGATGAGAGGCAACGACATATAAACCTCCCAATTCAGGGTGAAACTCCGGTGAACTCTCCGTTCCGCCCTCACGTAGGACAATCGTGCCCGCCAGTTCACCTGACGCGAAGGCAACCAGGCGCGCCGGAAGACGATCACGGCAAGCATCTGAA
>JAHDWJ010000021.1 GCA_023384415.1 Anaerolineae bacterium | reverse complement strand
CTGGTGTTCCTCCCGATATCTACGCATTTCACCACTACACCGGGAATTCCACTCTCCTCTACCACCCTCAAGTTTTTCAGTTTTGAACGACCTCTCCCAGTTGAGCCGGGAGCTTTCACGTCCAACTTAAAAAACCACCTGCATGCGCTTTACGCCCAGTAAATCCGGATAACGCTCGGCCCCTACGTTTTACCGCGGCTGCTGGCACGTAGTTAGCCGGGCCTTATTCCTGAGGTACCGTCCTTTCTCTTCCCTCAGAAAAGGAGTTTACAATCCGAAGACCTTCGTCCTCCACGCGGTGTTGCTGCGTCAGGCTTTCGCCCATTGCGCAATATTCCTTGCTGCTGCTACCCGTAGGTATCTGGTCCGTGTTTCAGTACCAGTGTGGGGGGTCACGCTCTCACGCCCCCTACCCGTCTATGCCTTGGTAGGCCATTACCCTACCAACTAGCTGATGGGACGCAGGCCCATTTCAGAGCGCCGGAGCTTTAGTTATTAGCTTCTAAGACTAATAACATCTGGGGTATTAGCTATCGTTTCCAATAGTTATCCCCCTCTCTGAGGTAGGTCACCTACGCGTTACTCACCCGTCCGCCACTATCCCCTCAGACGAATCCAAGAAGATCGTTCGACTTGCATGCATTAAGCACACCGCTAGCGTTCATCCTGAGCCAGGATCAAACTCTTCATAAAGAAGATTTGATATCCGTACTATTACGGACTACATGTTCTTAGAATTGAGGCCCAAGAAATTGTTTATTTTTACCACTTTTTAGTTGTTAAAGTTCGCAGGTCACAAGTCCAGCATTATAACATGGTTTTTTCGCTTGTCAAATAGTTCAGGCAAATTTATTTTCTTTTGCCTAAACCCATCTTTTGCGAAGAAACTATAGGGTATAGTTTGCCTGTTGTTTTCCCGTTTTTAAGTTGCATTGCCCTGTAGGGCGCAGCGAATGAAGATAATACATGATTTTGTGTTTTGTGTCAAGGGGAATTTTAGGCAAATTTTTTGTCGCCTGTTGAACCTGGGGAATGTGTCCTAGGTAACAGGGGTGTGCCGATTCTCGCGGCCGCGTCGGAGAGTTGAATTCCTGCCTGGTATGCTCTGCATTACTCACTATATACAGGTGACAAAGGAAAAAGTTTTGTCGTATGATGGGCATGTTTCCCATGATATGTACGACAAGGCATTATGAACTTTAAGGAGGTAATGATGCGTCAACCCAAAGGTGTTCCGAGTAAAGCCGCGATGTTTGGTCATGCTTTACATCCGGTGTTGGTAGATTTTCCTATCGCTTTTTTGATTGGCGGATTTTTAACGGATATTGGCTACTGGCTTACTGGAGATGCGGCTTTTTGGGCCAGGGCATCGGTATGGTTGATTGGGGTGGGGTTGCTGGGGGGGATCGCGGCCGCGATTCTAGGGGCAATTGACTTTTTTACCGTTGTACCGGACAAAGCTAAGCGGGCCGGATGGATCCATTTTATCGTCAATGTCGTGGCTCTGACATTGGCATTGCTTAATATTTTGTTTCGCCTCGGAGACAAGCCAGAAGCATATATTGTTTATTTAGGCTTGATCTTATCTTTTCTAACGACCTTGCTGATTACTGTAGGGGGGTGGTTTGGTGGAGAACTGGTGATGCGCCATGGCATCTCAATTTTTGGGGATCGAGAGAAGGATTAACTGGTGTGTTTATGGTTGGGGGTTTGTAATTTAAGATTATAGACTGTCCTTGACTTCACAAGATGCCGGCCATGGGGATGACCTCACTAGTGAGGGTCAGGTAAGCCTGACGCAAGTTGGCCGTGAGACAAGAGTGGATAGGGAGGACTAGGAGCCAATCACCTATCTTACATTGCTCAATAAAAGCCGGGTCGGCTTGAACCTGCCCATGCTCCTGGCTGAGACGGCTCACATAGGCGTTGGGAATGGGATCGCTCCAACCTGATTCGGTAGGTAGGGCAAGGGCCCCAAAGTGAAAATGACCGTTGGGCAAAGTGAGGTGTTCTTTGGAGAGGTGGATGGCCCCGCCATAGATGAGAAGCTGCTGCCGTTCTGGATGGCGGGCAACAATGGGGCAAGCCAGGGCAATAGCGATGTCATCGGGGGTGCAGACGCCATGGTAGGCTTGCATGTAGTCGTAGAAGACAAAGTTGCCAGGGCGGATTTCATCTATGCCGGTCAGGGTTTCTGCTAGAGTACAGGTAGGCGTATCGCCCAGCGAAAGCAGTAAGCCGGGATATGCCAGGCTGTCTCGGGCGGATTGCAAACGGGTGACAGTTTCGTGATAGAGATCCGTGGCCTGGGCTTTGTTGGTAGGGCCATAGGCATGGCCGGCATGGGTTAGGAGTCCCGTAAGGGTAAGATGGCTCGCGGCCGCAACTGCATTAGCGACTTCAATGATCTTCTGTTTCTCTGTCCAGGGAATGCCAGTGCGCCCATAGCCAGTATCTATTTTGAGCCAGATGGAAGCTGGATGGTGCAACTGAGCGGCCAGGAACTGTCCCGTCTCGACTGATTCTACCAGGAGATGAAGGCGAATGGTTTGAGCCAGGTGGTTGAGTTTGGCAATTTCCAGCCAGTTTACAGGGAAAGCGATGGTAATGTCGTCCCAGCCATGGTGGGCAAAATAGAGAGCCATGTCCACCGAAGAAACGGTAATGGATGTGATACCCTGGGCACGAAACCATTCACCAATGGTGGCTGACTGATGGGTTTTGAAATGCGGCCGCAGCCTTACCCCACACCGATTGGCTTTTTGCACCATCCGGCTGATATTCCGTTTGACTTTGCTTTCATCCAGCAACAAGGTCGGCTTCTCTATCTTGACCATGTAAATCCCCCAAGATCCACTCTCAACGAATGTGTGTACGCCTCTTATCTGCTTGAATGCTGGCAAAAAGGAGCAGTGCGGTCACAACGACGGCATTAACGCCCAGGTAATATAGCTCTGATAACTCCAGGCCAATCAAGTGGAGAGCGGTGGCTACAATCACCCCAGCCACAATACCCATTAAGGCCCCATAATATACACCGCTGGCCATCTCACCTGGCTCTACTCGCAGGAGGCCAATGGCCCCACCAGCTCCCCCCCACAGGAGTAACCGTTGAACGAGAATCCGCAGTTCGGCCGGAGCCAGACCCAAATTTATGATCCCACTTCCCCGCAGCCCCGCCGATGCTTGAACAGCAGCGACAACATTTAATACCTGGGTGATATTAAAGATACACCCGATAATGATGCCCAGGGACAAGCCCAAGAAAAACTGGGCTATGGCGGTACCAGCTTTCGGGCCACGTAGGGAATAAACTAACATTCCTACTACAACACCGATCAAAATGCTCTGTGGAAGTGCGGCCGCAACCGCTGTTATTAGCTCTGCCATTATGTGCCTCCCTTGTGAAATTAAGGACGAAGGTCTATAGCATTATAGTCGGGCTTGAATAGGGTACAATAAAGTTTGGCATTTTTTCATCTGGAGTCAACTATGATCAAAGGGTTTGCAACTAAAAAGGGTACAGAACAAGTCGCGGCCGCGTTCCCTAGCCCCATGTTTAATCAATCTATCACTACTGGCCTTTCCCTAAGCCAGGTCGGGTTTGGCGGCTACCGGGTAGATACCGGCATCCCCATTTTTCAAGAAGCTCTAACTCTGGCCCTCACTCAGGGTATCAATCTGATTGATACCAGTGCCAATTATGCGAATGGTGGCTCAGAAGAGTTGGTAGGGCAGGTAATTAACGATCTTATTGGTCGCGGCCGCACCCTACGCGAGCAGCTTATCATCGTCACCAAAGGGGGGTATCTCCAGGGAAGCAACTATACCCTGAGCCAACAGCGCAAGGAGAATGGCCAGCCATTCCCCGATCTGGTGGAATATATGAGTGATTTGGAGCATTGTATTCACCCAGAGTTCCTGGCCGATCAAATTGGCCGCAGCTTGCGACGGCTCAATATGGAAACAGTTGATTTTTATTTGCTCCATAACCCTGAATATTACCTCAGTTGGGCCAAAAACCAGCCTTTTTCTTTAGAAGAGGCTCGCAGTGAATATTACCGGCGCATCCGTCTGGCATTTGCCCACCTGGAAAAAGAGGTGGAACGCGGCCGCATCCAATATTATGGCATTAGCTCAAACAGCTTCCCATACGCGGCCGCTCATCCCGAATTTACCTGCCTCACCACCTGCTGGGAAATCGCCCAATCCCTCACCCCCCAGCACCATTTCCGGGCGATCCAACTGCCCATGAACCTGCTGGAACCTGGCGCGGCCACCCAAATTAACCAGCCAAACGGCCAGACCGTGCTGGAATTTGCCTGGCAGCAAAAGCTGCTCGTCCTGGTCAATCGCCCGCTGAATGCCTACCGACAAAACAGCCTTACCCGCCTGGCTGATTTACCAGAACCCGATTATATCTCTCCGGCGGCGGTAGATGCCCGCATCGCTAATCTGGTCGCCCAAGAGGTAGTCCTACACCGGGATTTGCTACCCGCCTTAGAGGTTACGGCCGATGTGCAAGAGCAGTTGGGGCGGATGCTGGCGGCGGGTCAGGCGTTAGATGGGTATTGGCTGGGGATCAACAGCTATCAACGCTGGCTGGAGACTCGTTCAGGGTATCTGATTCCTCGGATTAACAGTGCCTTGCGTTTTCTGGAGATGTTGAAGCAAAAACCCAATGAGTTAGAAACCTGGATTGAAACCTATATTGATGCAGCTAACCATACTTTTGCGGCCATTACCGCCTATTACCAGGAGCAGGCGCTGGATGAAACCGAGCGGTTAAAGGGGAAGGTGAAAGCGATAGAGCCAGATTGGGCCGCGGCCGCGACGCTGAGTCAACTGGCGGTTCGGGCCTTACGCACAACCCGGGGGGTAACATCCGTATTGGTAGGTATGCGCCGCCCCGCTTATGTAGAAGATGTTCTCACCGAACTGCACCGCCCCGCGTCAATGGCCGAACGGAATGAGGCGTGGCTGCAAGTACAGAACCAGGTATAAGAGGCCAGCCACGAATTGCGCGAATTAACACAAATGATTATTTTCCCCTTCGTGCCAATTCGTAGCAAAACCTCTTTGGCCTTGGCTTGCCTAAACCAGGATTACTGATGAGTGCATTAGCTTTTATACCTCAGGCAGAACCGTTTTTCTTTCGCGGCCGCGATGTAGGCTGCCTGCTGGTGCATGGGTTTACAGCCTCTCCCCAAGAGATGCTCAGTTTAGGCCAGCACCTGGCCGCCCAGGGGTATACCGTCTATGGCCCCCGGCTAGCCCACCACGGCACCACCGCTGAGGATATGACCCGCACCCATTGGCAGGATTGGTATTACACTGTTTTGGATGGGTATCACCTGCTGCGCCAACAATGCCAGGAAGTTGTGGTGATTGGCCTGTCTATGGGGGGCAGCCTTTCTCTCTTGTTGGCGGCTGAGCAACCAATCACGGCCCTGGTAACAATGGAAGCCCCCATTGATCTTACCGATTGGCGGATGAATTATGCTCGAACCATTGCCCGTGTTTATCCCTATATCCCTAAACAAGGGTTTGACCCGGCGCAAAAGCTCAATGCCCGTTACGCCGTGCAGCCGGTTCATGCGATTGCGGAGCTGCGGGATATGTTGGTAGAACTGCGGCCGCGCTTACCCAAAATTACCGCCCCTGCCCTCATCATCCACTCCCTGGCTGATGAGATGATACCGCTGACTAATTTTGACACCATTTACCGGGAGATTGGGGCCACCCACAAAGAGAAATTTTTGCTCCAACACAGCGGCCACCTGGTGACTGAGGATGTGGAGCAGGCCCTGTTATTTAAGAAGGTAACTGAGTTTGTGCAGCAGAGGACGCGGCCGCGATCTTTTTTCAGCCGCTGGGTTAAACGAATCAGCTCCGTCCAGAGTTGACTGGTGCCTGAAAACCTGTCAACTCTAAATCGGCAAACAAAAAGCGGAACTGTAGCTACAGTTCCGCTTTTTCATTTACAGGTGTGGGCCAAAACGGCCCTAGTAAAAGTTCAACTTAACTAGAGAAGTTGAATATCTGGCTAACAATCATTAGCCATTCTGCCGACGCAGGGTGACAAACAGGCCCGCGGCCGCCAGCAAGACCAGAGCCAACAGCGGCAAGGTATATACAATAGCCCCGCTGCCACCGCTAAAGCCAGTCAGGGTGACATCCGTTGGGGAGCCAGTCACTGTAGCCGTCCCGGTAGCTGTCGCCACAATGGCCGTCCCACTAATCGAGGCTGTCCATACAGCAACATTGGTCACCGATTCTGAGGTCAGGGTATATGGCTCAATGAATGAGAAGGTAGCCCCAGGAACTAAAGCATACGACGCATCTGGTCCCAGGACGGTACCCATTACATCATCAACGACCGTATGATGGGTTAGGGTGATGTTTCCGGTATTCTCTACTGTGTAGCAGTAATAAACCGTGCTGCCATAAGGGGCAGAGGTACTGCTGGTAGTAGCACAAGTAGCAGGCACAGTACCCACCGTCTTGGTCATGACAATGCCCGGATCAGGACCACCCAAAATAGAACCAATTACCTGGAAGGGCAGCCCTTGACCACTGGCACCATCAACCAGAGCATTCCATACACCACCCCCGGCAGGATCAAATTGCAATCCATTCCCTGTTACTGTTGTACCAAGGATAGAAATGGGTGGTGCCCAGGGGCCAGAAGCCAACGTACCACCCATTTGCCAATCTACCCAATACGTCCCGGGTGGCAGGGTAACACCTGCAGTGGCCTGAATCAGCATAAGGGGGCGTTGGTTATTGGTAATAGTAGTATCCTGGGCTCGATAAATATTGGACCAGGTAGCAGAAGCTAAACGATTGGTCGTCGTATCGCCAAAAACAACTGAGCCACCCGCATTGGGGGCGCCATTCCAAATACGGAAATTGATATTGTTGATCGTTGGCGTTGTTGTTGAACCGGTTTGATAACCATAAAAATACAGATGATCTACTTGCCAGCCACCAGGGTCCGTAACCGTGAAGTCATCGGCAACACGGAAACCGGAAGAAAGAGCGTGGCCAAAACCAAAGATAGTTAACCCCAAAGCTGTCTGCAAAGAACTGGCATCAGATCCACCGGCCCCACCACCTGGGTGGGTAATTACTGGGCCATTATTATGCAAAACTGAACCGGCGATAACATGTGCTGGCCCAGCCGGGCCAGATGGCCCTACCCCAGTGCCGGCACCGTCAAAAATTGTTTCTCTGGCAGGTGACCCTGAGTTAGCCATCACTCCTGGAACAGTCATGACCACCAAGGCCAGGATAATTGCCAACACAAATAAAACACGTGTTTTTCTCATCATCATTGTTCCTCCTAACTATTGGTTTGGTGATTGAACAGCCACACCTGCTTACCACGCAGAACTGGGCGATAATTTTCTCTTTTATATTACTATCGCTGAGTCAGTAATGGCTGTTTATTGAGACCCATTAACCTTAATGGAAAATGAGTCATTACGGCTAGTATACTTTAAGCTAGAGGCAAATTCAAGCCGGATGAATCCACTGCCTCATAAATAATCCCAGGTAACTAAAGTTAAGAGGTTTTCTAAAGTGATGCGGCCGCGCCATTCCCCTCTAGCCACCGTCCACATATCCTCATACTGACCCCACGCCCAGGCCGGCGACCATCCCCCATCTTCTTCTTGAGCCTGTACCAGGGCGTCAAGCTGCGGCCGCATTACCTGGCTGTATATTGAAGCCAACAGGGAGTCCGGGGATGGGGCAAAGGTCAGCAAATTGAGTTCATGCAGCGTGTCAGGGTTGAATGGGTACCAACTGGCGAAGGTGTCGCAGATTTTAGCCTCAGCGGGGGTCCGCAGCAGGGCGGGCAGTTCCGGCACGGCCCGCAGCCAACAAAGCAGGCTGTACCGATCCGCAAAAAGGGTGAGAGCATTGAGGTTTTGTTGGGCGCGTGCCGTCACCTCTGCCAAAAATTCGGCCGGCACCAATGAATCGTACCGATAAAGATAACCGATGAGTTCGGTGGTAGGGTTAGGCCATGCCTCTTCGTCCGGTATGGGGTTATCGCCAACGTGCCACCAGGGAGCGTGGGGATAGTCGTTGACCGCAGCCGGGGTTTTAGGCCAATACCCCCCTTCCTTATGATAGGTAGAGAGCAGATAGCGGATGCCATCTTGTACCAGAGGGTGATCTGCGGCCGCGTCCACGGCCACCATGACCTGAAATGCCACCGATGTAGCCATAGGGGAAGAAGTGGGCAGGCGAAAATCTGGCTCCAGGGCGTGACCAAAGCCGCCGTCTTCATTTTGGTAGGCTGCCAGAGCGTTCAGCACCGCCTCAGCCGGGCCATTCTGGAAATGAAAATCGAACAACCGCTGATCCAGCTCGCGGCCGCTGCTTCGAATCAATGTTTCGGCCTGGATAAACTTTTCGGGGGTTAGTTTCATATTGAATCTGAGAAAAAGGAGGCAGAGTGGCAGAGTGGGAGAGGGGCAGAGGGGCAAGAGCGATTTTACTTTGCAACTTTGCCGACCCTTAAAGGTCAAGGCGGGATTGGGTGAACCGCCGCGGCCGCGCCCCAGCCAACGTCACATAATTTTGTAAGCGGCCAGTGCGAACGCCAATTTGTTGCAAATCACGCAGATCACGCAGCGTCCCCTGGCGGCGAGCAGTGAGAATAGCGGCCGCGCCCTTGGGCCCAATCCCTGGCACACGCAGCAGCTCATCCCGCGAAGCCCGGTTCACTTCAACCGGGGCGTCAAACAAGTTCAGTTTGGCCCAGGCCAGTTTGGGGTCTTCATCCAGAGGCAGATGACCTTGCTCATCGAAGGGCATCTCTTCCAGGGTAAAGCCATAATCCCGGAAGAGGAAGGAAGCCTGGTAAAGACGGTGTTCACGCAGGGGGGACGCGGCCGCGACATTTTCCAGCGGCGTGTCCTCGATGGGGTGAAAGGCGGAGAAGTAAGCACGGGTGAGCCGCTCCTGCCGGTACAGATGCTCTGAGGTGCTGAGAATCTCCACATCAGACTCCCCCACCGCCCCCACAACGAACTGGGTAACGGTGGAAGGCCATTTGCCGTTCCAGGTATGGTGGGGAAGCTGCCTGGCCCGAAGCTGCTGTACCCATTGCAGCGGCCGCAGCAGCTCCTGGCTAAACTGCTTCATGGGGGCCAGGAGATGGAGACGTTGGTCGTTGGGGGCTTCCAGGTTAATCGAGAGCCGGTCAGCCAGTTGGGCTGCCCGCTCTACCTGAGCTTGCTCGGCCCCAGGCATAATTTTGAGGTGAATGTAGCCGCGAAAGCCGTACTGGTGGCGCAAAATTTCGATAGTTTTGATGAGCCGATCCTGGGTTTTGACTCCCCCGCCGATGATGCCAGAGCTAAGAAAGAGGCCACGAACCAGGCCAGCACGGGCCATGTCCATGGTTACTTTAGCCATCTCTTCGGGTTTGACGGTGGTGCGGCGGTAGCTGTTGCGGCCGGCCCGGAAGGGGCAGTAAAAGCAGTTGCGCTCACAGGCGGTGGTGAGCATCGTTTTGAGGATGGGGACGGTGCGGCCGTTCGCGGCCGCGTGGAAAATCCCTAATTCCTGCTGCGGCCGCCGCTCCCGGGAAACGACCTGCCCACACGGGGCTACCGTAGGAGAAATCTGCACTTCCTCAGCCGGCTCCAGGTGCATATTGACAGCTATATCCTGCAATTTAATCAGGGTATCCATGCCCAGGATTATAGAACATAAGTTCAATTATCGCAAGAGTCGTGGCTCTAAGGCAACCTTTTTTTCTGGCTAACTGTTGTAGGGTGGCTGATTGAGGCCCCCCTTGTTACTATTCCATATGCTGGCCCTCTTTTTGATCTGATTTTAACGGAAATGGAACTGTCCTATGACATCACTTGAACCATGCCCTGATTGCCGCGCTTTGCTACCCCCAGCAGATGGCCCTACCCACCGATATATTGGGGCGTCATCGGCCTGTTGGACGTTGTACAGCAATTTGCTGAATGGGGGTGAACCACCGTTGGCCCCTTCCCCTTATAATACCCTGCTGGTAGATGCGTATGCGGCGCAGCATCCAGGGGTGCCTTCGGATCAGGCGATCCAATCAGTGGCGGTGCATACGTTGACGTTGTATGGGGTGCTGGAGCGTGGGGTGGGAATGGAGCGGGCATTATGGCTCCGACTCCGCCCTTTACGAGAGCAGCGAACAACTAAACGCGGCCGCTTCCATTGGCTCATCCCCCCTTCCTTTGCCGATACCATCACCATTGCCGACATTGTGGCCCTGCCCACCCCAGCGGCCCGGAGTGAAAAAGTGAAAGCATACGTGGAGCAGGTATGGGGCTGTTGGGCCCAGGCCCACCGGGGAACCATTGCCACCTGGTATGCGGCGTATGTGCTGCCGGACATTCTCTAATCTTCGGCTCTTGGGGGGATTCCTTTCGGCAAACTCAGAGCAGGCTGTGAAACGTGATGCCTGACCCCAAAAAGCCTCACGCATCACGCTACACGTTTCACATCGGACCCCACGAAACCCCAAAGACCCGACTACCTTTAAGAGTAACTATTCACCGCCAAGACGCAAAGAACTTGAGTAATTTCTTGGCGTTCTTAGCGTCTTAGCGGTTCCATATCCAGAGAACCTGAACAGTTACCTTTAAGATAACAGGCAGGTCAATCCAAAAACGATCCTGTCTCGATTGACACAGTTTTGCTCTCGCGTTACCAACATTCCCTCTACGGCTAAATCTACCCTTTTGCGCCTGTTTCCTTTACAATCATCCTTGTATGAACAGCCTCTACACTCCTCAAAAAATCCATATTGGTCGGGTCATTCGGGATGCCCTGGTTTTTAATCCCCGAAATAAAGGGGAGAATGCCATGCCTAACGATAATTTATTAAAAACGGTGGCCAATCTTTTTGCGGTGCTTGAGGAAAGACAGGTGGCGTATGTTTTGGTGGGCGGAATCGCCTTGCTGCAATACGTTGAAGGACGCAATACCGAAGATATTGATTTAATCATGGCCCTATCTTCGCTTAAGGCACTCCCTGAGATTGAAATTATGAGCCAGGATATTTATTTTGCTCGCGGCCGCTACCAGGAACTACAAATTGACTTGCTCCTCACCCAAAACCCCCTCTTTGCCCAAGTGCGCCGCGCCTATACCACCCACCGTCCCTTTGTCGAACGGGAAATCCCCTGCGCCACTGTCGAGGGGCTGCTGCTGCTCAAGTTGTATGCCCTGCCTTCCCTGTATCGGCAGGGCAACTTCGCCCGGGTGGGGCTGTATGAAAACGACATCGCCACCCTGCTCCAGGCATACACCCCCCCGCTGGAACCCATCTTCGCTGAACTCGCTGCCCACCTGAGCCAGGCCGACCTGACCGCCGTGCGAGAGGTGGTGACGGAGATTGAGCAGCGAATTGAGCGGTTTGGGAAAGGGCTGCCATGACTTCCTTCTTGCGCCCATTTCCTTTACAATTATCACAGGCAAAAGTGAGGTGTAACTATGACGACTGCAACCATTGATATAGGTAGTTTGATTGTTCAGTCGCCAGATGTGCGGGGAGCGCGGCCGCGGATCGCCGGGACAGGTGTCACCGTTCAACGCATTGTTGGCTGGTACAAACTGGGACTAACCGCCGATGAAATCGCCGATAAATTTGGGCATCTCTCCCTGGCCCAGGTTTATGCTGCCCTGGCTTATTATCACACCAACACCGAAGAAATTGAAACTGCTTTGGAACAAGAAAATGAAATCGCGGAACAATTAGCTGGACACTCCCTGGCTGCCGATTAGCCAAAGAGACAATAATTTATGCGGATTCGCCTCTATATTGATGAAGATTCAATGGACCGTGCCCTGATTCGGGCTTTGCGGGCCAGAGGGGTAGATATTTTAACCGCTCTTGATGAAGATATGATTGCCCAACCCGATGCAGTACATCTGGCGTTTGCGACCGCGCAGGGATGTGTTCTATATAGTTTCAATGTGGGTGATTATTACCAACTACACACAGCCTATTTGTCTGACGGACGATCTCATACAGGTATGATTCTCGCTCCCCAACAACGATATTCGGTCGGTGAGCAAATGCGCCGTGTACTCCGTTTGTTAGCAACTCGCTCAGCGGAAGAAATGGTCAATCAAGTTGAATTCTTGAGCCACTGGTAAAACGGGCTAAAACAGACCGACCTGACCGCTGTGCGGGAGGTGGCAGCCGAGATTGAGCAGCGGATTGAGCGGTTTGGGAAAAGGCTCGCGGCCGCCTGACTTGTTCAACTCATACAACCAAAGTCAGCGTCCTTTGTCACAATTTCACAATAGACGATTGCCCTGGCCCGGCATACACTCATAGACAGTGAGGTCAACCATTCCAATGATGCTGTCTTTAGCCCTACTTCCCCTTCTCCCCATTATTAGCCTGATTATTCTGGTTCTGGTACTTATTGCCACGAACCCGTTTCATGTTGGGGCAGAAATCCCGGTAAGAGTAAGACGCTAGACAGCTAACATCCTACTAACTAACACCAAGGACTGCCCTGATAAGGCAGTCCTTTTTTGTTTCAACCGTATGCGAGTGGGCGAATATGCAAGCGGGAAAACGCACAGACCCGCAAACTTTTTCAGGAGAAGAACAATGGTTAAAACCGGTGCGGAAATATTGTGGGAATGTTTGATACGGGAAGGGGTTGAGATCGTGTTTGGCTACCCCGGCGGAGCGATTATGCCGGTATATGATGCCATGTTGAATTACCCGGTACATCATGTCCTGGTGCGGCATGAGCAGGGGGCCACCTATATGGCTGATGGCTATGCCCGCGCCACCGGCAAGGTCGGGGTGTGTATGGCAACCTCTGGCCCTGGGGCAACCAACCTGGTGACGGGGATCGCGGCCGCGATGATGGATTCCGTGCCTATGGTGTGCATCACCGGGCAGGTGGCCGCCCACCTCATCGGCGGCGATGCGTTCCAGGAGACAGACGTAACCGGCATCACCCAGCCCATCACCAAACACAATTACCTGATTACCCGCGCCGACGAAATCGCCCAGGTGGTGCGGGAAGCGTTTTACATCGCTCGCAGCGGCCGCCCTGGCCCGGTGGTGATTGATATGTGTAAAAACGCTCAGGTGGAAAAGGCGGAGTTTGTCTACCCAGAGACGATTCATCTGCCCGGCTACCGCCCCCCACAACATGCGTCACTAAAAGATTTGCAGAACGCGGCCGCGCTCATCAAAACCGCCCAACGCCCCGTCATCCTGGCCGGCCATGGCGTCCTCAAATCTGGGGCCATGCCCGAACTGCGCGACTTCGCCCTGAAAACCCAAACCCCCGTCGCCATGACCCTGCTGGGGCTAGGGGCACTGCCCGCCAGCCACCCCCTTAGCCTGGGCATGATGGGGATGCACGGTGAAGCGTACTGCAACAACGCCATCCAACAGGCGGATTTGCTCCTGGCCTTTGGCATGAGATTCGACGACCGGGTCACCGGTAATCTCCGCACCTACGCCCCCCGCGCCCGCAAAATCCATGTGGAAATTGACCCCTCAGAAATCCACAAAAACGTCCACGTAGATGTCCCCCTCGTCGGCGACCTGAAAACGGTACTGACCGACCTCGCCCCCCTGATAGAGCCAGCCGACCACGAAGAGTGGTTGGACCAGATCGCCGAATGGAAAGCAGACACCGAAGCCCGTGACATTCTGGCCTGGGCCAACGATGGTCGGCTGTACGTCTCCCATGTCGTCCGCGACCTGTGGCAAACGATGGGGCAAGAGCTGATTCTGGCGACCGATGTGGGGCAGCACCAGATGTGGACGGCCCAATATTACAAATTGGAGCAGCCCTACCGCTGGCTCACCTCTGGAGGGGCCGGGGCGATGGGGTACGGTTTCCCGGCAGCGATGGGAGCCTGGTTTGGTCATAAAGATAAGGAAGCGTGGGCTATCGTCGGCGATGGAGGGTTCCAGATGACTCAGGCGGAGCTGGCCACGGCCGTACAGGAAGGAGCCAATGTCAAAATTGCCATTATGAACAACAACTTCCTGGGTATGGTACGTCAGTGGCAAGAGTTCTTTTTCGAAAAGCGATACTCCGCCGTCAACATGACCAGCCCGGATTTTGTCAAACTAGCCGATGCTTACGGCATTCCCGCCCGCCGTGTCACCCAACCAGAAGAAGTGGCCGAGGCTATCGCCTTTGCCCGCAGCACTCCCGGCCCCGTGCTGCTGGAGTTTGTGGTGGAAAAAGAAGAAGCTGTCTACCCCATGGTTCCCGCCGGGGCAGATCTGGATGCGATGATTAGAAGGCCAATTCGGCAGCCTGCGGCCGCGGCCAATTAAGAAACAGCAGATTGAACCGCTAAGACGCCAAGAACGCTAAGATTTTTCTTGAAAGTTTCTTTGTACTCTTCGCGTCTTGGCGGTGAAAAATTCTCTCTTTCTAAGGAGATTCCCATGCGCCAAACGTTGATCGCTACGGTAGAAAATAAACCCGGTGTATTGAATCGGGTTGCTTCGTTGTTTCGACGGCGGAACTTTAATATTGATTCGCTCAATGTGGGGCGGACAGAAAATGAGACAATTTCCCGCATGACCATTGTGATGGACCCGGCGGGAACGACGGCCCAACAAGTAGAAGCGAATTTATATAAGCTGGTGAATGTGCTTGATGTGCAGGATGTAACCGATCAGCCGGCCGTCTTGCGAGAGTTGGCCCTGATTAAGGTGACCGCCTCACCAGAGCAGCGGGGAGAGATTCTCAGCCTGGCCAATATTTTCCGGGCCCAGATTATTGATGTGGCCCCAGATTGTGTCATTGTCCAGGTAGCGGCGGGTGAGGATAAGGTAGATAGTCTGGTGGAACTGCTGCGGCCGCATGGCATTATCGAACTGGTCCGCACCGGGCATGTGGCTATGATGCGCGGCCGCACCCCCGGCATCCGCCACACCCCTGGCGCCGGGCAAAATGGGGCCTACAGCAACGGATACCATTAGAAATTTGCGATTGACGATTTTAGATTGGCGCTGCACCCAAAATCGTCAATCGTACATCTAAACTCATAAATCCAAAGGAACTGATAATGGCTCAAATTTTTTACGACAAAAGTGCAAATCCTGAGTTGATCAAGAGCAAAAAGGTGGCTGTGATCGGGTATGGGTCACAGGGACATGCCCATGCGCTGAATCTGCGGGACAGCGGCGTAACGGTGATGGTGGGCGTCAGACCGGGGAGCAAATCCTGGGACAAGGCTGAGGCGGCGGGATTACAGGTGGGGACGGTAGCGGCCGCGGCCGCGTGGGGAGACAGTATCATGCTCCTCATTCACGACACTGAGCAGGCCGCCGTTTACAACGAACAGATCGCCCCCTACCTGACCCCTGGCAAAACCCTCATGTTCGCTCATGGCTTCAACATCCGCTTCGGCACCATTACCCCACCCCCAGAGGTGGATGTAAGCATGGTTGCCCCCAAAGCCCCCGGCCACCGGGTGCGCGAGGTGTACACCGAAGGGGGGGGAACGCCTTGCCTGGTGGCAGTGCATCAAGATGCCAGCGGCCGCGCCCTGGAAAACGCGCTGGCCTATGCCTGGGGCCTGGGCTGTACCCGCGCCGGGGCCTTGCTGACCACCTTCGCCGAAGAGACCGAAACCGATCTCTTTGGCGAGCAAGTCGTCCTGTGCGGCGGCGTCTCCGAACTGGTCAAAGGGGCGTTTGAGACTCTGGTCGAAGCCGGGTATCAGCCAGAAGTAGCCTACTTTGAATGTATGCACGAACTTAAGCTCATTGTAGATTTATTCTACCGGGGTGGTCTCAACTACATGCGCTATTCCGTCTCCGACACCGCCGAACATGGTGACTATTACTCCGGCTCACGCATCATCACCGAAGAGACCAAATACCAGATGAGCCAGGTACTCAAAGAGATTCAGAGTGGGACCTATGCTCAAGCGTGGATTGACGAAAATAAGAAAGGCCGCCCCTGGTTCAACCAAAAACGGCGCAGCGAACAAACCCACATGATCGAACAGGTGGGCGCGGACCTGCGCGAGATGATGCCGTTTGTGAACCCGGTGAAGGTGAAACCGGGGGAATAGAGGGGATTGGTGTATTGGTGTATTGGGCATGACAACTAACACACCAATATCCCCATAACTCCCAAGAGGTAGTTTTGATGACAACCAACTACATCCGCATTTTCGACACCACCCTGCGGGATGGGGAGCAATCACCGGGGGCAACATTGACATCCGGGGAAAAGCTGGAAATTGCCCGCGCTCTGGCCCGAATGGGGGTAGATGTAATTGAAGCGGGGTTCCCGGCGGCCTCCCCAGATGATTTAGAAGCGGTGCGGTGTATCGCCCAAGAGGTAGGCAATGGGGAGTCCCCCCCAATTATTTGTGGCCTGGCCCGAGCGGCCAAAGGGGATATTGATAAGGCCTGGGAAGCGGTACAAGCAGCGGCGCGGCCGCGTATCCACACCTTCCTGGCTACCTCCCCCATCCACATGAAATACAAACTCCAGATGGATCCCGAAGAAGTAATAGACCGGGTGCGCGAGATGGTCGCCTACGCCAAAAATTATTGCGCCGATGTGGAGTTCAGCCCCGAAGACGCCGGCCGCAGCGACCCCCAATTCCTTTATCTGGTACTCGGTGAGGCGATCAAAGCCGGGGCCACCACCCTCAACATCCCCGATACCGTTGGCTATACCACCCCGGCGGAGTTCGGCAGCCTGATCCGGGGCATCATCGCCCATACCCCAGGCATCGAGAACGTCACCGTCTCCGTCCACTGCCACAACGACCTGGGGTTGGCGACAGCCAACACCCTGGCCGGGTTGGAAGCGGGGGCACGACAGGCGGAAGTGACCATCAACGGCATTGGTGAGCGGGCCGGGAACACCTCATTAGAAGAGGTGGTGATGGCCTTGAAGACGCGCCAATCAGCCTACCAATTAGAAACGGGCATAGACAGTACCCAGATTACCCGCCTCAGCCGGTTGGTCTCTCAATACACTGGCATTCCCGTCCAGCCCAACAAAGCTATCGTCGGGGCTAACGCTTTTGCCCATGAGGCCGGCATTCACCAGGATGGGATGCTCAAACATGAGGGGACGTATGAGATCATGCGCCCAGAAACAGTCGGGTTGCAGCACTCTTCGTTGGTCCTGGGCAAACATTCGGGGCGACACGCCTTTAAGGTACGGCTGGAAGAGTTAGGGTATACCCTGACCAATGATGAGCTAAATCAAGCATTTGCCCGGTTCAAAGATTTGGCCGACAAAAAGAAAACGATCACTGACGCCGATTTAGAAGCGTTGATTACCGATGAGTTTTACCAGCCGCGAGAGGTGTTTACCCTGGATGGGCTGCAAGTAACCAGCGGCACGATGGGAATGCCCACGGCCACCGTCCGGCTGGTTGGCCCAGATGGGCAGGTGCGGGTGCAGGCGGCGATTGGCACGGGGCCGGTAGATGCGGTATACAAGGCGATTGATGCCATTGCCCAGGCCCCGAACACCTTACAGGAATACGCCGTCCGCGCCGTGACGGAAGGGATTGACGCCATCGGTGAGGTGACGGTACGTATCCAGGCTGCCAATGGCTCAGCCCCCAAGAGAATGTCCCCCCAAAGCGGCCGCGAACAACCTCGCACCTTTGGCGGTCACGGGGCCGAAACGGATATCATCGTTGCCAGTGCCAAAGCGTACCTGGCGGCGGTGAATAAGCTGTTGGCCGCGAGAGGCTATTAGTGTATTGGTGTATTAGTGTATTGAGTTCATACACCAATACAGCAACACACTGATACACCAATAACCCATCTTTAAGAGGAGCATAGATGAACCAGGTAAAAACGTTGTTTGAAAAAATTTGGGATACCCATGTGGTGGTGGACGAGCCAGGATCGCCCAGTGTGCTGTACATTGATCTGCACCTGGTGCATGAGGTCACGTCGCCCCAGGCGTTTACCGGCCTGCGAGCCAAAGGGTTGAAAGTGCGCCGCCCCGACCGCACAGTAGCAACGATGGATCATTCTACCCCCACTAAGAGCCTGAGTATTGACTTAAGCGATATGATGGCGGCCAATCAACTGCGTCAATTGGAGACCAACTGCGCCGAGTTTGGCATTCCCCTCTACGGCATGGACAGCCCAGAGCGGGGGATTGTCCACGTCATGGGGCCGGAGTTGGGGCTGACCCAACCGGGCATGACCATCGTCTGTGGGGACAGCCACACCTCAACCCATGGGGCGTTTGGCTCGCTGGCCTTTGGTATTGGCACGAGTGAGGTGGAGCATGTGCTGGCGACACAATGTTTGTTGCAGACGCGGCCGCGTACCTTCAATGTTCACTACACCGGCCAACTCCGCACCGGCGTCACAGCCAAAGATATGATCCTGGCCCTCATCGCCCGAATCGGCATTGGCGGGGGAACAGGGCATGTGTTTGAATACACCGGGGAAGCGGTGCGTAGCCTGAGCATGGAAGCCCGCATGACCCTGTGTAATATGTCCATTGAAGGGGGTGGTCGCGCTGGGATGATCGCCCCTGATGATACCACCTTTGAGTTTGTGGCCGGGCGGCCGTTCGCGCCAAAGGGGGCGGCGTGGGACAAGACGGTGGCCCATTGGCGCACCCTGCCCACCGACGAGGGAGCCACTTATGACCGAGAAATCACCATAGATGTCGCGGTTTTGGAACCGATGATCACCTACGGCACCAATCCAGGCATGGGCGTTGCCATCAGCCAGCCCATCCCTGACCCCGCCCAGGAAGCGGACACAACCCGCCGGAGCAGCCTGGAAAAGGCGTTGGGATATATGGATTTGCGGCCGGGTCAGCCGTTGTTGGGGCACAAGGTGGATGTGGTGTTTCTGGGAAGCTGCACCAATTCACGGATAACCGATTTACGACAGGCGGCGGATTTACTGCGCGGCCGCAAAATCGCCGACAACGTGCGTATGCTGGTCGTCCCTGGTTCGGAACAGGTACGCCGCCAGGCTGAGGCCGAAGGGCTGGATCGTATCTTCCGTGAAGCCGGCGCCGAATGGCGGTTTGCTGGCTGCTCTATGTGTATTGCCATGAATGGGGATGAACTCCAACCCGGCCAATATGCTGTCAGCACCAGTAACCGTAATTTTGAAGGGCGGCAGGGAAAAGGCGGCCGCACCTTCCTGGCCAGCCCGTTAACAGCCGTCGCTTCAGCGGTGAATGGAACGATTACCGACCCACGGTCATTTCTTTAGTGTATTAGTGTATTGGTGTATTAGCATAACTTGAACCACTAATAGACTAATACACCCTCACCCCAAAATCATGCAATCCTTTACCACCCTCACCTCAACCTTCATCCCCGTGCCCTTCAACGATGTGGACACGGATCAAATTATCCCGGCGGAATATCTGAAAGTGACCAGCAAAGATGGGCTGGTCGAAGGGCTGTTTCAGCGATGGCGTTATCGGCCCGATGGCACACCGGACCCGGCTTTTCCGCTCAACCAACCCGAATACCAGGGGGCGCAAATTCTCCTCGCGGGTGATAACTTTGGCTGTGGCTCATCCCGCGAACATGCCCCCTGGGCCCTGCAGGGCTGGGGGTTCAAGGCGATCATCAGCACCAGCTTTGCCGATATTTTCCGCAACAATGCCCTGAAAAACGGGCTGCTCCCAGTGGCTGTGGATGCTGAAACCCATGAACAACTGCTAGAAATGTCCACCGAATCACCCCAGTTACAACTGACCATTGATCTGGCAACCCAGATGGTGACATTGCCTGGCGGCCGCACCACCACCTTCCCTATTGACCATTTCAGCAAAACCTGTCTGTTGGAAGGGCTAGATCAATTGGGGTACCTGCTCAAGCAGGCGGAGCGTATCGCAGAATATGAGCAGGCAATGGGGAAATGAGAAACCAGGCGCGGCGATGGGGTGATGCGGGGCCCCGTCACCGCGTCCCATTTTTTGCAGGAGAACACCATGTCCAACCAGGTTTTTGTGTACGATACGACATTACGGGATGGGACACAGCGAGAAGGGATTTCTTATTCGCTGAACGATAAGCTGAAGATTGCCCGGCGGTTGGATGGGTTTGGCGTCCATTATATTGAAGGGGGGTGGCCGGGATCGAACCCGAAAGATGCGGCTTTCTTCGCGGCCGCACACACCACCCCCTGGCAGTTCAGCAAAATCGCGGCCTTTGGCGCTACACGCAAAAAAGAGACCCGCCCCGCCGATGACGCCAATATCCAGGCCTTGCTGGCTGCGGAAACCCCCGTCGTCACCCTGGTAGGTAAAAGCTGGGATTTACATGTGCGGGATGTGCTGGAAACAGATGGAGAAGAAAATTTGGCTATGATTGGCGAGAGCATCGCTTACCTGAAAGAGTTGGGCAAAGAGGTCATTTATGATGCCGAACATTTTTTTGATGGCTACCGGGCCAACCCAGATTATGCCCTGCTGACGGTGCAGGTCGCGGCCGCGCACGGGGCGGATTGTGTCGTCCTCTGCGATACCAACGGGGGAACCATGCCCTGGGATGTAGAAGCCATTGTCAGCCTGGTCAACCGTAAACTGGGCATCCCCATCGGCATCCACACCCACGACGACAGCGGCTGCGGCGTCGCCAACACCCTGGCGGCGGTCAAAGCCGGGGCCGTTCACATCCAGGGCACCATCAACGGCTATGGTGAACGGGTAGGCAACGCCAACCTTTGCACCATCCTCCCCGATTTACAACTCAAGATGGGTAAACGCTGCCTGCCCCCGGAAAACCTGGCCCGCCTGACCGAACTGTCCCATTTTGTGGCTGAGGTTGCCAATTTGCCCCTGGATACCCACGCCCCCTTTGTGGGGGTGAGTGCCTTCGCCCATAAGGGGGGCATTCATGTGGCCGCCATGCGGAAGAACGAAGCCAGTTACCAGCACATTGACCCGCAACTGGTTGGCAACCAGAAGCGCACCGTCGTTTCGGAGTTGGCCGGGCGGGGCAACGTGTTAGACAAAGCGGTAGAGTATGGGGTTGATCTCAATTCGGCTCAGGCGCGAGCAGTGTTAGAGGAGATCAAGGAGCTTGAGGCGCAGGGGTTCTCCTTCGAGAGTGCCGAAGCCTCAATGAGCCTGATGCTGCGCCGCCTGCATCCCGATTATCACGCCCCGTTTGAACTGGTAGATTTCACCGTCATTGTGCGCCCCGGTCACGGCCAGCAGGCCACTGCCGATGCTACTGTCAAGGTAAAAGTGAGCGGGGAAATCCATCACACCGCCGCCGAGGGGAATGGCCCGGTGAATGCGTTGGACAAGGCGTTACGCAAAGCGTTGGTGGGGGCCTACCCTACCCTGGCCGACATCCGCCTGACTGATTACAAGGTGCGGATTTTGGACAGTGAAAGTGCGACGGGGGCCGGGGTGCGGGTGTTGATTGATACGGAGAATGGTTGCGGCCGCTGGAGTACCGTCGGGGCCAGCACCAATATCATCCAGGCCAGTTGGCAGGCGTTGGCCGATAGCATGGAGTACGCCTTGCTAAACGGGAACTCATAGGAACTGGAGAAAGAGTCATGGAAGCAACTATTGCCCTCTTGCCTGGGGATGGGATTGGCCCGGAAGTGACCGCGGCCGCGACCACCGTCCTCACCACCATCGCCCACCAATTCAACCACACCTTTCACACCAGCACCCACCTCATCGGCGGGTGCGCCATTGATGCCCACGGCACCGCCTTGCCCGAAGAAACACTCGGCGCGTGCCTGGAAGCCGATGCCGTGCTGTTGGGCGCGGTTGGGGGGCCAAAGTGGGACGATCCCCGCGCCGCCGTCCGCCCGGAGCAGGGTTTGCTGGGTATCCGCAAAAACATGGGGCTGTTCGCTAATTTGCGGCCGCTGACCATCCACCCCGCTTTGGCCCACGCTTCCCCGCTCAAACCGGAAAAGCTCCAGGGGGTTGATCTGGTGGTGGTGCGGGAGCTGACTGGGGATGTGTACTTTGGCACCCCCCGCGAACGGCGGCAGGTCAATGGGGAATGGCAGGCGGTGGATACGATGATTTACAGCGAACATGAGATTCGCCGGGTGGCCCACACGGCCTTCAAGATGGCTCGCGGCCGCAGACAGAAACTCACCTCGGTAGACAAAGCCAATGTCCTGGAAAGCTCCCGGCTGTGGCGGCAGGTGGTAATGGAGCTGGCCCCAGAATACCCGGATATTACCCTGGAACATTTGCTGGTGGACGCGGCCGCGATGCACCTCATCACCCGCCCCGCCAGCTTCGATGTCATCGTTACCGGTAATTTGTTTGGCGACATCCTTACTGATGAGGCCTCAGTGTTGTCTGGCTCACTGGGCAACCTGCCTTCGGCCTCGCTGGGGGACAGTCTGAACCGGCACGGCCGGCCCCGCGGCCTCTACGAACCGATTCACGGCTCGGCCCCGGACATCGCCGGCAAGGGAGTCGCCAACCCGATTGGCACGATTGGCTCATTGGCCCTGCTGCTGCGTTATTCGTTAGGGCTGGAACGGGAAGCGGCCGCGGTTGAGACGGCAATTTATGACACCCTATCAGCTGGGCATCGCACAGGGGATTTGGCGGGGGAAGGGACGCGGCCGCTGAACACGCAGGAGATGACGGCGCAGATTGTGGGGCGGTTGGGGTAGGATTTGTTAAGCGTGTGGCAGTCACGGAAACTGCCACACGCTGGGCTAACTTCTATGGCTGACTAACGACCAATATCGCTTGATAATCCTCAAAAGGAATCGGTGTGTCACTGGATTGGGGGTAAGGGTCCAGGCTTTGCAGGTGAATGGTGTAGCCACTCAGTTCGATAGTGTCATGCAGTTCAGTGGAAATTGGGTTGGTGCTAAAGGTGATACTCTGGGGCGCAGATTCCCCCATTTGCACCATTATCTCTATCACCGCCTGCCCCGCCCAAACGCAAGTTACTTCCGTAGGACAGCGAGAATCCTCCACTACTTTCGTGAACGTCAGCCGTAATTCCGTCCCCGCTACAACCACACTTTTCCCCGCCGACAAAGCAAACGGTTCATTTAAGTTCAGGGTAAGCTCTGTTTCCGGTTCATCTGTTGGTTCAGATGAAGGGGTAGGCCTGACCGTTGACGCAGCAGGGTTCGGTTCACCGGCATCTCCCCCCTGGCAAGCCACCAGGAAAAAGAGAAACACCCATAACCAGGTTAATTTTTTCATCGTTTACCTCCACGTTTATCGTTGCTACAGATAAGGCCAAACAGGGTTAAATCTAATCAGCCCGTGTCTGGCCCATGTATACTGTAAAACGTATTCAGGCGTACAAGGTTCCCCAGTTCCTGGGGTTCTCATTTTATAACAATCTGGTTGATCCGCAGGTCAGGCACACCGCCTTCTAAGCCCCTTCTTCGTTTACTTGATGGCGTACCAGTACCAGCAAGGTTATATCGTCGGCCTGGGGAGCGTCGGCAACGAAGGTTTGTACGGCGTGATGGATCGCTTCTTGTATGGCGGCCGCGCTCTGGCCCTGGTACGCGGCCGCGACCTGCTGCAACCGCTCATCCCCAAACTCATCCCCCATCCCATTCATCGCTTCCGGAATACCGTCACTATACAAAAGCAGGCTCTCCCCTGGGGCCAGATATACCTGCTTATTTTGCCAGCTTTGCTCAGGGAACATGCCCAGAGGGATACCCGTGTTGCCTAACAGCGTCACCTGATTGCCCACCACCAGGGCCGGGTTATGCCCGGCGTTGGCATAAAGCAGCCGCCCGCCAACCGGGTCTAATACTCCATAAAAGACGGTCACAAACTGCTCAGATTCAGTGTCCGTCAGGATGCGCTCATTGGTGGCTTGTAAGGCGCGAGCGGGATCATCGGGGAACTGCATGGCGTAGGTGCGGAGCAGGGTGCGGCTGAGGGCCATGTAAAGGGCGGCCCCTGTCCCCTTATCAGCTACATCCGCGACCACTAAACCAAGGCGGCCATTTTCCAGGTAGACAAAGTCATAAAAATCGCCAGAAGTTTGGCGAGCGGGAATGAGCGCGGCCGCGACATCCCAACCAGGCAGGCGGGGGCGGCTCGTGGGTAGGAAGGTGGCCTGAATCTTGCCGGCAATCTCCAACTCACGGGCCATCTTTTCACTGGTAATCATCTGCTCATAGGCATCCGCCCGATGAACCGCCGAAGCGATCTGCCCGGACAAAGATTGCAGCGCAGGCAGCCGCTCTTGTCTCTGCTGTCCTGACCAGGTAGCAATGCCTCCTATCAACCGGTACTGATCACCCCGAATAGGCAGCAAGGTGAGAACCCCTTCCTTATTCGGCTCCGAAAACCCGGTAAATCCCGGCATCTGCTGGAACCTGGTTTGCAGCTTTTCCCTGGCCTCATCCAGATGGATGATCCCACTCTCATTAAATCGGTAAACCATCGCCCGCTCTATCAGCCAGATGGCCATGGGGCCGCCCCCATTCAGGCGGGGGGCATGTTCATCCAGCAGCTGCGGCAAGGTGGAAAGATCAGGGGGGGCCGCGATAAGCTCCCGGCCTAACTGCTCCAGCACCGCTAACTCCACCGCCCGCTCCTGTAAGCTGTTGAGAATCTGGCTGAACCGGTAAGCCAGAAGATTGGTTAAAGCCCCACCTGCTAACAAGAAAAGATAGACAGGCAGCCCCAGTTGGGTGTAAAGACCAGCCGCCAGGACAGCGAAAGGTAAGGTTGCCAGGCCAAACCCATTGGCAAAGAGGAGCAGACGAAAAAAGTCACGCCAGGCTGTGCTTTGCCAGATGTTCAGGAACAAGGGTAGGAGTACTAGAAAGAAGGGAATGAGAGCCAGGATGACGGTCGCCGCCAGAGCGGGCCAGATGTCTGGCCCACCCAGGCCAGGCAGGGGATAAACGCCGCCCAGGCGGCGATAAACCCAGAGTGCCAGCAGCGGGGCAAAGGTTTCTATAGCGATATTGAGAATGAAGTTAAACAGCAGGTTGACCCGACGGCGGTATCCCCACTGCTGTCGCCATTGCCAGGCTTCATAAGTAGCACTGTTTAGGATGGCGATCCATAACCCGGTGGGGCCAAAGATCAGGGCGGCCGACCAGGAAACCAGCGTGACAAAGGAGCCGCTGACAATGGTGTATACCCCCTTGCCTGATTGCCGCTGGAAGGAAAAGCTGAGACGGCTGAAGAGAACATGTAGGGCCAACAGCAGCAGCAGTACCGGCCAGGTTTGCTGGATGAGCAGCCATTCGGTTGCGGCCACCAACCAGATGACCCCACCCAGGGCAAATGGGAATGTCCAGAGCAGCCCGGCCATTTCCATCAGCGCACCAGCCTGTTCTACCCGGCTTCTTTTGTCAATTGAAGGGTCTAATTTGCGGGCCAGAGAGTTGAGTAAAGATTCCATTGATGGTGTAAGTTTGGGGTATGGACAATTCCTGCTGACCAATTATCTGGCCAGCAGATCGTAATATACCTCACCATCTGTTTATCATCTACGTTTATCTGGGGTCAGGCGTTTTTTGATCTGACCAATAGGGGTTGGTGTATTGGCGTGTTAGTGTATTGGTGTATGGGTCATTACTCCTGGTGAAATCTATTTTCGCCAAAGTCTAGTTTTGTTATTGCCCGGCAAGAACTGGTTGACAGGAATGAAGACGGTTTGCGGCCGCGAATCTTAATCATCCCAATCATCGGTGTTGTGGCAGTCAGAGCATTGCGGTACGGGAGGGCGATGGTCACGGTCATTGGGTGGGCTATGACAGGAGCGGCAGTCAGTCAGGCCAACATGGGTAAATTCAGCATCATCCCAATCACTGGTATTGTGACAGGCTGAACATTGCCCAGGAAAATGGCCGCCTGGTGGGGTGTGGCAGGATTGGCAATCGGTAAAGCCACTGTGGTTAAAGCTGGCCCCACCCCAACTGTTGGTGCTGTGACACTGGGAACATTGACCAGGGTAATGATTGGCCGGAGCGCGGCCGCTGTGACAGCCGACACAATCGGTAAAGCCACTGTGGTTAAAGCTGGCTCCGCTCCAACTATTGGTGCTGTGACACTGGGAACATTGGCCGGGGTAATGGTTGGCCGGAGCGCGGCCGCTGTGACAGCCGACACAATCGGTAAAGCCACTGTGGTTAAAGCTGGCTCCGCTCCAACTGTTGGTGCTGTGGCATTGGGAACATTGACCAGGGTAATGGTTGGCCGGGGCGCGGCCGCTGTGACAGCCGACACAATCGGTAAAGCCACTGTGGTTAAAGCTGGCTCCGCTCCAACTGTTGGTGCTGTGGCATTGGGAACATTGACCAGGGTAATGGTTAGCCGGAACGCGGCCGCTGTGACAGCCGACACAATCGGTAAAGCCACTGTGGTTAAAGCCGGCTCCGCTCCAACGGGTGGTTGTGTGGCATTGGGAACATTGACCAGGATAATGATTGATAGGAGCGCGGCCGCGGTGACAGCTAATACAATCGGTGAACCCACTATGATTAAACGCCACTGTGCGCCAATCATCGGTGTTGGTATGGCAAGAAGCGCACTCCCCTTCATAATGGGAAGCCGGTTTATCAGCCAGGTGGCAGGTGGTACATTGACTCACGCCCACATGGTTGAATTGATGTGGCCGCCAAGCCACATTTTCCACCGTATGGCAATCAGTACAGACCCCGGCAAAATGGTTCGGCGGGGGTTGATGGCAGCTTTCACAGCGGGTGGGAGTGCCCTGGTATGATCCTTCACTGTGGCATGATTCACAGGCGATGGCCTCGTGCCCCCCGATGAGGGGAAAGAAGCTGTGGTCAACATCATCACTCAGAAACGGGACGCTTTGCGGGCCGATGGGGGTGAGCGGTTGGCCGCTTCCCGGTAGCAGGAGCAGGAGATCCACCGTCAGGAGCAGGTTGATTTGCTGAATCAGGGGAGCAATTTCTGGGTGCTGACGCAGATTGGCGGGGAGTTGGGCCAGAATGGGCTGGGCCGCGGCCGCGATCTGGCGCAGCCGTTGACTCAGGCGGGGTTGGGTTTCTGCGGGGGCCTGGGGGATGGCCCGTAAGGTTTGCTCCAGGGCGGTAGATAGGCTGAGTGCGGCCGCGAGTTGGGCCGCCTCACTTTCGGCCTGGGCCAGATCATCCAGCCGCCGCTGCAACAAAACCAGGTGACGCTCCGCCGGGTCACGAGAAAAGCGCAGATGCACCTGCTCCGCCACCTGCTGCCAACGGAACCCGGCCTCCCCTGGCCGAAACGGGTGGTTCTCAGCCAAAAAAATCACCCCCCCGGAACCCAGGACGGTGAAAATAATCAGACAGGTGAGTAAAAGGAGTAAACGGCGCATGGGAAGTTTCTAGTTTCGAGTTTCTAGTTTGCGTATCTCCTGTTCCCTTATACCTCAGTCCTCATACCTCAGTCCTCACTCCTCACTCCTCAATCCTCTGCCTCTTCCCCCGTCGGATGGCAGGCAATACAGTCAGAGAACTCAGTGATTCCTTCTTTGAGATGCTCTTCTCGTATCTCCTCTTCGGGGTGGGCATGGCAGTTGGTGCAGGTATAAGCGGTATAATTGCGGGTGTGACAGGTCTGGCACGGGATCATCCCCTCGTCACCGTGATCGAGGGGGAAAGTGTGGGCTTGCAGTTGGGCCGGGGTCCAGGCGGTAGTTGTATGGCAGCGTTCACATTGTAATCCAAACTGCCCGGCATGGATGGGTGGTTCGGCATGGCAGGCGGCACAGAAAGAAGACGCGGCCGCGAATGTCTGCCCGGCGTGGCATTGTTGGCAGCTCAGGGCCAGATGGGCTCCATCCAGGACAAAAAAGCGGCTGTGATCAAAATCGTCCATCTCCCCCCGCCCCTGGTGACAATCCAGGCAGGCCGTGCCAAACGAGGTAGCATGCTCAGCCATGAAAGCGGGAGCCGCCTGGATATGGCAAGTTTGGCAATCTACGGCGGCCGCGACAAAACTCCCTTCCTGGTGGCAGGCTGTACAGCTCATGGGCAGGCCGGCAAAATCAAGCTGGTGGTTCATCAGGCTAAAACGGGTCAGGCGATCATGATCAAACTGCTCTAAACTCATCTGGGTCAGGCGGGCTTCGCGGCCGGCATGTTCAGTGTGGCAATTTTGGCAGCGGTGAGTATCCGGCAAAAGGCCATGCAGCCCATCGCCCGCCTGGCGCTGGGCCGCGATGGGGGTGTGACACGCCTCACATTTATCACTGGTAATTCCTTGCCAGGGAGTATGACAGCGGCCGCATTCCATCTCAAACTCGGCATGAGAAGCAAAACCGGCGATAGGTGTCTGACGCGGCCGCATATCACTCAACGCCCCAGGATTAAACGGCTTACCCCCCTGCCACAGCAGCACCGCCCCCAGCAGTAGAACAAACAAAATTGCCGTACCACAGCCAAACGGAGAAAACAAGGGGTGAGCACGTCGGGATGGCATTATCAAAGAATAAGTCGGACTTATGAGTAAAAAGTAACGGGGAGAAAAATTCAAGATACGAGTATAATCTCTTTTTAGCCTCAGTTAAAATAAGGAGACCGTGATGACCAGACTGCCAAACAGTGCCCGGAACTGGGGCCTACTAAGCCTCTTTATTGCTCTGATCATTGTCCTCACCGCCACTATATCCCAGGCCAATGAGCCACCCTTGCAGCCGCTCTTTGGCGGCAGCAGCGAGTCCCCCCTCATCCCCCCAGCACCTACTGATGTTCGCTACCGGCCAGTCACCATTAACAGTGAAATTCTCGGCGGCCGCGACGGGCAACCGCATCTGGCGGCACGCCGCTTCACCCTCAACCTATTTGAGGGAGTAGAATATACCGCTGTCCAAAAACAGGTACAGCGCAACCAATCAGGCAGCCTGTCCTGGATAGGCCGCCTGGAAGGGGTGCCTCACAGCCAGGTCAGTCTAGTGCTAAAAGATGGCATTTTAGTCGGAGCAGTGGCCTCCCCCGAAGGGATTTACGAAATCCGCTACCACAGTGGGGCAACACACCTGGTTTATGAAATCAACCAGGCTGCCTTCCCTGATGAACACAGAGAAGATGGGCATGACCATGAAGGGGATTATGAAGAAGTCGCGGCCGGAGATACACCAGCCTTTGCGCCTACGGATGACGGCTCCATCATAGATGTCATGGTGTTGTACACCCCCAACGCTCGCAACGGGGCCGGGGGCACGACGGCCATCGAAAACACCATTGACATGGCCATAGATTGGACCAATACCAGCTACGAAAACAGCCAGGTGCTGCATCGCCTCAACCTGGTCCACAAAGCCGAAGTTGCTTACAACGATTCCGGCAGTTTAAACACTGATTTGAATCGTTTGCGGGGCACCAGCGATGGGTACATGGATGAGATTCATGCCTGGCGCAACACCTACCGCGCCGATCTGGTGGCTCTGATTGTAGAATCCCCGGGCTGTGGTATCGCTTATTTGATGACCAACGTCTCCCCCAACTTTGAGAGTTCCGGCTTTAGTGTGACTATGCGGACCTGTGCCGTGACCAATTACACCTTCGCCCATGAGTTGGGGCATAACATGAGTGCCCGCCACGATTGGATCGCCGATCCGACTAACAACAGCCCATTCACCTACAACCACGGCCATATTGCGCCGGGCAATTTGTGGCGCACCATCATGTCCTACGGCTCATCCTGCGGCAACTGCCCCCGCCTGGGCTATTGGTCTAATCCCAATGTGTTGTACAATGGAATTCCTATGGGTATTCCCCAAGGGCAGCCCCAGGCAGCGGATAACCGCCTCACCCTGAACAATACAGCCTTTACCGTCGCCAACTTCCGGCAAAGCCTGCCCCCCATCACCCCCACCCCATCGGCAACACCCACAACCATAGCCACACCTGCCTTTATTGAGCAGTTTTTACCTCTAGTGATAGATGGGCAATAATACCTTGCTAGGCTTGGACGAAGGGTGCTAAAAAAATATCACCTGGCTAATGCAAACTCTTTTTCGTTGGCTATGGGGGCTATCGCCTCAAAAAACAGTTCATGGGGCAAAGAAAAGAAGGCAGCGAGCCGGTTGATATGTTCAACCGTCAATCGGCGTTTGCCATTGAGAACAGCGGAAACAATAGATTTCGTTCAGGTTATTGATCTGTGAAACGACCTGATCATACTGTGCCTCTGAGGTAATCGGACGAGGCAAATAGGCTTGGAGTAAGTCGGGATAATCAGGTAAACCATAGATCATTTTTCCATGCCCCTTTGTCATATTCGGCATGGGTCATAATTTGCCGAACATAAACCCGTTGCAGTTGGTATTCTACTCTAGCCACAAGCCGATAGTTACCACCGCCAATGTTAAAAACGATGACCCGCCTGACTAAATCTGCGGCCAGGAAATCACGCCGTAATTCAGCCAAGCTATGCCATTGAGCCTGCCGGGTGCGGACAAACCATAGTTTCAGAGGGTTTTCTGCGTTCGGATGCTTTTGCCAAAACTCAGCCAATGTTTTTCTGGTTATGATGGGCATAACCATGATATGTTAGCAAAACGCGAACCGGAGAGTAACCATGAATGATCAACCCACGCTGACAACACCCCGTCTGTTTTTGCGGCCGTTCCGTTTAGAGGACGCGGCCGCTGTGCAACTTCTGGCTGGTGATCCAGACATCGCCGCTACCACCCTCAACATCCCCCACCCATACCCGGAAGGCGCGGCCGCGCACTGGATCAGCACCCACGCCGAAAGCTGGCAGCAAGGCAAAAGCGTGACCTTTGCCATGGTCCTGCGCGAAGATGATACGCTTTTGGGGTGTATCAGCCTGGGGTTTCACCCGCGCCATGAGATGGCTGAGATGGGGTATTGGGTGGGCAAGCCATATTGGGGGCAGGGGTTTGGCACCGAAGCGGCCGCAGCTATCCTCGATTTTGGCTTTAACCAGCTCAACCTGAACCGTATCTACGCTTACCACCTGCCCCGCAACCCTCCGTCTGGGCGGATCATGCAAAAAATCGGCATGACCTACGAAGGGCTGCTGCGCCAGGCTTCTAAAAAAGGGGATACCTTCGAGGATTTAATCCTCTACGCCATTTTGCGGGAGGATTATAGTTTCTAGTTTCGAGTTTTGAGTTTCGGGCATGGTTTAGCTTTTACAGGAACCTGGCTTACAAATTTCTGAGCGCCGACAGCCGACAACCCATCACTGGTAAAATCGTAGTTGGCGGTCAGACTGTAAAGAACCATGCCCCCTTTTACCCCTTAACACTCCCCCCCTTGAACACAGATAGATAGGATTGACGGATGGCCGCTTGACCCATCCGATCCGTTAATCCTGCCTATTCGTGTTCTCTCCTGCCTTCTGTCCAATCAAGAAGATAGATAAAATCTGTGCAAATATTTGACAAAATATTAAATATCGGTTATTATGCTCATTGCAGGGAGTTGATTCCCGGCCATCTCAAAACAAATGGGCTGAAAGTCAGCCCTGTAGCAGACAAAAAGAGGTCAACAAAATGAGTGACAACATAATTATTCGCGCCCAAGGGGTTAAGAAGAGATACAACACTGGCAAAGTAATTGTCCAGGCTCTGCAAGGACTGGACTTAGAAGTAAAACAGGGGGAGATGGTCGCTATCATGGGGCCATCAGGGTGTGGCAAAACAACGCTGCTCAATACCCTTTCCGGGTTAGATGCCATTGATGAAGGGGTGATTGAAATCGGCGGCCGCGATCTAGCCAAAATGAGTGACAAAGAGCGCACCGCCTACCGGGCCGCCAACATGGGGTTCGTCTTCCAATTTTATAACCTGCTGCCCGTTCTGAGCGCAATTGAAAACGTAGAAATGCCCCTTCTGCTCGACTACAGCCGCCGCCTTAAAGCCAAAGAAGTCCGCAAATTAGCCCAAGAAGCATTGGCGGCGGTGGGGTTAAGCGAACAAAGTGAACAACGGCCGACTGAACTTTCTGGGGGGCAGCAGCAGCGGGTCACGATTGCCCGTGCCCTGGTCAACAAACCAGCCATTGTTTGGGCCGATGAGCCAACCGGGGACCTGGACAGCCGCACCTCCCAAGAAATTATGGATTTAATGCGCCGCCTGAACCAGGAAAATGGGCAGACTTTTGTCATCGTGACCCATTCGCAGGAGATTGGCGACCAATGTGACCGGATTGTCTGGATGAAAGATGGATTGGTGGTCAATGAAGGGGCCAAACAGCCCGCGGCCGCGCCGCTCATCACCCTCAACCAACCTAATGGGCACAGTAAACGGCTGATACCGACCATGCAGCCAGCGTAAACGGTGGATGGGTTATTGGTGTACTGGTTATAACTTCCCAGGAATGCGGTTCCTGGCGTGTGGATTAACTTACTATGGATACAATCTTTGGTGTACCTGCTGACAGTTTGATGATGATTTTGTTGGGGCTGTTGGCCCTGATTTTCTTAGGCGTTGGGTTAACCGCTCTTCGCTACCCCCTGCCGTTTCGCCTGGGGGTTCGCAACATCCCCCGGCGTAAATCACAAACGATGTTGATTGTGGTCGGGCTGGCCCTTTCTACCCTGATCATCACCAGTGCCCTGGGCATTGGCGATACCATTAACTACTCCGTCAAGGTAGAAGTGTATGACCGGCTGGGGGGGATTGATCAGGAGATCGGCCTGGTGGCCGCAGAAGCGGCCGCAGGGTTTAGTTTTAGTGCCGCGCCCAATACGGAAACGGATACCGCCCAATGGTTCGCCGCCACCACCGCCGCCACTGTTGCCGCCCTGGTAGATGGAGTGACATTGGACGCGGCCGCGCCGATCATCGTGCAAACCCTGCCCGTCTTCAACAGCCGCAGCAACCTTTCCGAAGCGGCCGCGACCATTCGGGCCATTGGTGAAATAACCGGCGACGGCCTCACCCTTCCCGTCGGCCTGACCACCCTGGCCGATGATGAACTGCTGGTGAACCAATCCCTGGCCGAAGCATTGGCCGTAAACATTGGCGATGAACTAATGCTAGTCAAAGGACGCCCTACCCCATTCCTGGTTGCGGGCATCATCCCTGATGGGGAGCTGGCGGGGGCGACCCCAGGTGTGATCTGGCGGCTGCAACAGGCGCAATCCTTCTTTGCCCAACCAGAACAAATTACCGCCATAGTTGTCTCCAATCAGGGAGACCGGGAAACCGGGGCAGCCTTGACCGAAGCGGCTATCTCCAAGTTGGAACCGGTGGTGGGGGAGTTGATTATTAGCCCGGTCAAAGCGGATCAATTGGCTGCGGCCGCTGACAGTGCCTCCTTTATCACCACCCTTTTTATCACCTTCGGCACCTTCTCCATCTTCAGCGGCCTGCTCCTCATCTTTCTCATCTTCTCCGTCCTGGCCGCCGAGCGCAAATCAGAGTTGGGCATGAGCCGGGCCGTTGGCTTGCAGCGGAGCGATCTCATCCGCCAATTTGTCAGCGAAGGGCTGGCGTACAACTTTCTGGCTTCAGCCATTGGGGCCTTGTTGGGGGTAGGGGCAGCCATACTCCTGGCGCAAGGGATTGCCAGCTTGTTGGCTGACAGTACCCTGAACATCATTCCCCGCGTTAGTTTACGCTCGGCTCTAATTGGGTACAGCCTGGGGTTGGTTATCACCTTTGTCACCGTCAGCATCTCCGCCATTCGCATCAGCCAGGTCAACATCATCGCCGCCATTCGTGATTTGAACCTGCCCACCCTGCCCCGCGAGAGCCAATGGGTGCTGTTTTTACACCCGTTCCTGGTGTGGCGAGCGGCCGCAGCCAAAGCTGGTCAGGGGAATCGCCGGGAAGCGCTGCGCCTGTTCCTGCTCGCCGGGCCAAAAGCGGTTCTTAACTTTTGGGGCGGTTTGCTGGCCCGCGGCCCGGTGCTGCTGGTAGGTGGCTACGCCCTGGCTTACGTCGGCGTCAATCTGGCCGGGCAGCTTGGCGTCTACGCCATGGGGGTCTCCCTATTCATCATTGGCCTGGGGCAGTTAATGAGCTGGCTGGGGCTGCCAGAGCGAGTCGCTTATTCTTTCGTTGGGTTGGGGCTGATTTTGTACTGGGCACTGCCTACCCGGGACAGCGGCGCGTTGGCTGATCTTAACCGCAATCCGGGCGATTTCTTTATCAGCGGCCTGTTTCTGGTGGGTGGGGCGATTGTTCTGTTCTTGTACAACGCTGACAGTTTACTCAATCTGTTTGCCGGGCTGCTCGGCCGCTTTGGCCGCCTGCTGCCGGTAGCGCGGGTAGCCATTGCTTACCCAGTGATGAACAAGGGGCGCACCGCCACGACCCTGGCTATGTTCAGCCTGATTATCTTTACTCTGGTCAGCACCATCACCATTACCAATACCTTTAGTAACTTCTTGGACCCTATCTCCGGCTCAGGCGATTATGATGTCCTGGTGCAGGCCAACCCGTTTAATCCCATCAGCGCGGCCGACCTGGAAACGGCGGTTGCGACATTGGTGGCCGAGGGGGATATAGCCGTCCCAGAGGTAATCGCCTCAGTGGTGTTTGCTCCGGTAAAAGCCCAGAGTGCGGAGATGGACGCGGCCGCACCTTATGCTATCAATGGGGTAGATGAGACCTTTTTTGCCACCCACCGGCTGGAGCTAAGCGGCTGGGCCAATGGGTACGGGTCAGCCGCTGAGGTATGGGCAGCGGTGCAACAGGATGCTTCGCTGGTCCTGATTGATAATTTTTCCGTAGACCGGGGGGGAGACCCAACAGCGCAGCAAAATGAGGGGGCGTTTGCCGTGAATAGTATCAGTGCGGCCGCCAGCCGTTTTGAGCCAGTAAAGGTGATGATTACCGGGGCCGATGGGACAGCCTACGAGTTCACGATTATTGGGCTGATCGGCTCTGCGCCTAACTTTTTTGGGGCCACGATGAACCAGGACGCGGCCGCACGGTTGGGATATGAGCAGCCCAGTCGGTTTTTCCTGCGCCTGCCAGAGGGGAGTTCAGCCCGTGCGGCCGCCAACGCCATTGAAAGCCAATTTAGCCGCAGCGGGTTACAAACTTCCCTGCCCAAAGAGCAGCTAGAAGCCAGCCGGGCCTCAATCCGCAGCATCTTCTACCTCATCCAGGGATTCATTGGCCTGGGGCTATTCATTGGCATTGCCGCTTTGGGGGTTGTCACCATTCGGGCGGTGGTAGAGCGTCGTCAACAAATTGGGGTATTACGAGCCATTGGCTTCAGCCAGGGGATGGTACAAAATGTGTTTCTGTTTGAGGGGATTTTTGTCTCCGGCCTGGCGGCCATTATTGGCTATGGGCTGGCTTTGACCTTTGCCTACAACCTGTACTTGCAAGTAGCGGCCGACCAGGGGTTGGCGTTTCTACCTCCCTGGCCGGCTCTGGCGGGGATAGGGGTCGCCATTGTGATTGCCAGCTTGTTGACCGCCTGGCTGCCCGCCCGCGCCACCGCCAAAGTGGTGATCGCGGATGCCCTGCGGTATGAGTAAAAAACGGAAGGCGAAGGGCAGATGAGGAAAGAGCAAGCATACCGACCATCCCTCATCCGCCCTTCGTCTTACTTTTATATAGGCTCTGGTATATAGGCTCTGGCCAAAATTTAGTTCACTAGCGACAATACACGAATACACCAATACACCAAACACCAACCTCCAGCTACTTACTACGAAAAGCGTGTTTGATAATCTCCGGGTCAAAGAAGTCACCCGTTTTGCCATTGGCGGCGTAGTTGTAGACGGCGGCCGCGTAAATGCCGCTCAGGGCCGAGTTGACCAACCCTAACAAGATAAAGGCCATGACAAAGGTGATGACGACCAGACCAATGAGAATTAAATTTTGCAGCGCGACCGCGGCCGCAATCAGCGGCACCATCAGCAAAATCAGCAGCACCGTCACCAAACCAAACACCGCGCCAAGGCCAAAATTCCCCACCAACTGCTCCCCCCAGGTTTTACGCAGCAGGCTGGCACTCCGCTTAATCGCTTCCACCGGGCCAACCTCTTCCATCACCAGCACTGGCACCACCAGATAGGTGGCGATATTCCAGGCAAAGCCGATCAGCGACACTACCAACCGGCCAATCATTCCCCCTCGCTCCGATAACCAGCGCAAAATAATCCCCACCGTGGCCGCAATCAGGGCATACCCGGCAATCGAAGGGGCATGTTTTAAAGCGATGCGGAACCCATCGGCCACCGTTGGATCCCCCCCATTCAGGCGGATGAGGGCCGCACCAACCAGAGCGGTGTTGCAAAAGAAGATGACAAAATATTGCACCACATAAAAAACAAACAGGACTAAAAAGCCCACAATTTGCCCCAGCCCCCCAAACACCCCCTCAAAAAAGCCGGAAAGGATGAGGGGAAAGGCAAAGGTCAAGGTGACAATAATGGTGCCGATGGCCGAGATGATAGGAAAAATCATCAGCTCTTTATCGGCCGCCAGGACAGCGGCACTGGCCTTAACCAACTGCCAGCTATTGCTTATTTTGCTAAACATGGGAACACTCCTTGGAAGTATGAAGGATGAAGGATGAAGGAATGAAGTTAGCTAGCCTACATCCTTGCCGGAACAATCACCCAGAAAGAATAAACTAACGTATGATACGCTAAAAGGGTGTTTTAGTGTCAAAAATGGGGCGTGAGGCGTAAGACGGAGATGTTTTATCACATTTCACGAGGGTGGAACGATGTTTGATGAACGGCTGCGAGCGGTGAAGGAGCGATGGTTGGATGGGGTGGCGCGGCCGCTCCATTGGCTGGCCCCCTGGCAGGTATCACTGTTGGGGCTAGGCATGGGTGCGGCCGCGGCCGCGGCTCTGGCCGCTCAGGCAAATGGGCTGGGGTTTCTCTTCTGGTTCCTCAACCGATTATTTGATGGGTTGGATGGCACACTGGCCCGGCAGCGAGGGGAAAAAAGTGATCTTGGCGGCTATTTAGACATCCTGTTTGATTTTTGCACCTATGCCATCATCCCCATTGGCCTGGTATGGGGGCGACCATCAGAAGCGGCCTGGTTGAGCCTGGCCGTTTTGTTGGCCTCTTTCTACGTCAACGCCGCTTCCTGGATCTACCTGGCGGCTATTTTAGAAAAACGACATCAGGGACAAAATCCGCGCTTAACCAGTATAACTATGCCCGCCGGCATCATCGGCGGCACCGAGACGATCATCCTATTCACCCTTTTTATCCTCTTCCCAGCCTATCAACTCTTTCTATTTTATTTGCTGGCCGGGTTGGTCATTATAACCATTGGTCAGCGGCTTCTTTGGGCCATACGTCATTTGTGATTGGCCCTATAAGTCAACCGAGATCGAACTTCCTCACCCCTCAACCCCATTCTTAAAACTGGCGTGACCACTCCTGCGGCCACCGTTCGACGACGACTTTGGTCTGGGTGAAAAATTCAACCGCATGGTTGGCCTGGCCGTGCAACGTTCCAAAGAAGCTCTCTTTCCAGCCGCTAAAAGGGAAAAAGGCCATGGGGGCGGCCACGCCGATGTTGATACCGATGTTGCCCGCCTCAGCTTCGTGCCGGAACTGCCGTGCGGCCGCGCCGCTGCTGGTAAATAAACAGGCCATATTGCCATATTGTCCCTGGTTGACCAACTGAATCGCTTCGTCAATGGTCGCCACCTGAATCAGGCTTAACACAGGGCCAAAGATTTCTGTGCGGGCAATCTCCCCGGCAGGGTTCACATGCTGCAGCACTGTTGGCCGGACGAAAAATCCGCTCTCATACCCCTTGATCTGGGGATGGCGGCCATCCACCAACAGGTCCGCTCCCTCATTAGCCCCCACCTGAATAAGCTGTTCGATCCGTTCTCGGCTCTGGGGAGTGATGACTGGTCCCATCTGCACCGCTTCATCCAGACCATAGCCAGTGACCCGGGACGCGGCCGCGTCAGCAATCGCTTCGGTAAACGTATGCCGGGCCTCGCCCACCAACACGGCCACTGAGGCTGCCAGACAGCGCTGCCCGGCACAACCAAAAGCCGAATCAGCTACAATCCGGGTGGTACTCTCCAATTCAGCATCGGGCAAAATAATGACCGGATTTTTAGCCCCGCCCTGAGCCTGCACTCGTTTGCCATTGGCTGCCCCCCGGCTATACACATAACGAGCCACCGCGGTTGAGCCAACAAAGCTGACAGCCGGAATCAGGGGATGATCCAGGATGGCGTCCACCACCTCTTTGCCCCCATTGATGAGGTTGACAACACCGGGAGGGAAACCAGCCTGCTCTAGCAAGGCAAACAGCTTCTGCATGGTCAACGGCACCCGCTCAGATGGTTTGACGATGACGCTGTTGCCACAGGCGATGGCGTAAGGCAGGAACCAGAACGGGATCATGGCCGGGAAGTTGAACGGGCAGATGGCCGCACAAACGCCGATGGGTTGGCGTAGGACAAATTCGTCAATGCCAGGGGCGATATTTTCTAAGATTCCGCCCTGCATCATGGTAGGAATGCCGCAGGCCACTTCAACATTCTCAATAGCCCGGCGCAGCTCCCCGCGTGACTCGTTTAAGGTTTTGCCACACTCCCTGGTGATGGTGCGGGCCAATGGCTCAAACTGCTCTTCCAGGAGCTGCTTGAGTCGGAAGAGGGGTTGGATGCGTTCGGGTGGGGGAATGTGGCGCCATTGTTGATAAGCGCGGTGGGCTGCTTGCGCGGCCGCGTCCAACTCCACCGCTGTCGAAAGGGGTACCTGGCCCAGGCTGTCCCCGGTGGCCGGGTTTAATACCTCAAGATGGGTCGCGGCCGCGGATGGCCTCCATTTACCGTCTACATAATTCAGCATTGATTGATGACTCATTGAATTCCTCTAAAAATAGCCGCAGTTGGTTCATCGCCTCCACGCCAGCCAGCGCCGAAAAAGGGCTGCCACTGTTGGCGTCAGGCGGGTGCGGTTCCAGGCGTCGGCCGTCTTGCGGATCGCTTCGGCCTGGGTAGGGTATGGGTGAATCACCTGGGTTATCTGCCCTAACCCCATCCCCCCGATCATGGCGGTGGTGATTTCGCTGATCAGCTCCCCGGCATGGCGGGCCACGATGGTCGCCCCTACGATTTTGTCGGTTCTCCGGCGCACATAAATTTTGACAAACCCCTCTTGGCCATCGGCGCGGCCGCGATCCGTCTCCTCGATCCTGGTCATAAAAGTATCGGTGGGAATCCCCTTCGCCTCAGCTTGGTGAGGAAACAGCCCCACATGGGCGATTTCCGGGTCCGTATACACCGCCCAGGGAATGGTCAGGGTGCTGTATTTGGCCCGCCCCAGGAAAAGGGCATTACGCAGAATGATCCGGGCACTGGCATCGGCGGTGTGGGTAAACGGCTGCGCCAGAGTCACATCCCCAGCCCCATAAATGTTGGCGTTGCTGGTTTGTAAATAATCATTTACTACCAGCCCCTTTGGCGTATAGGCCACATGCGCCGCTTCCAGATTCAGCCCGTCCAGATTAGGCTGGCGGCCGGCCGCTAACAGAATCTCATCTACTACCGCCTGGTGGCTCTGTCCCTGATAGCTAAAATGAATCCGCTTTGCCAACCCCACTGGCTCTACTTGCTGGAGATGACTTTCCAGATAACAGGTAATCCCTTCACGAGCAAAAGCTGCCTGGATGAGCCGTTGACCATCTGGGTCTTGCAGGCCGGCAATCGTCGGGGCTATGTCAAAAACAGTTACCTGGGAACCCAGCCGGGCAAACGCTTGGGCCATCTCCGCCCCAATGGGGCCGGCCCCGATGACGGCTAAACGCTGCGGCCGCGTCGTCAGCTCAAACAAGGTGACATTGGTGATATACCCGGCCTCAGCCAACCCCGGGATAGGCAAATGGGCGGGACGGGAGCCGGTAGCGATAACCGCTTTCTTGAAATACAGGGTGCGCCCATCTACAGTAAAACTGTCTGGCCCGGTAAACTGCCCCTCCCCCAGATAGACATCTACACCCAATTTTTGGAACCGGTAAGCAGAATCATGGTGGCTGATCTCGGCTCGTACCCGGCGCACCCGCTCCATCACTCCGGCAAAATCTACCTCCACGCCGGTCACGCTTACACCTAATGCTGCCCCGCGTCGCAGCTCCCCCACAACTTTGGCTGAACGGATGAGGGTCTTGGAAGGGACACAGCCCACGTTGAGGCAATCTCCCCCCAGGAGATGTTTTTCGACCAGCGCGACCTTTGCCCCGAGACCGGCTGCGCCTGCGGCCGCGACCAACCCCCCAGAGCCGCCACCGATCACCAGCAGGTTATACCGTCCCTCTGGCCTTGGGTTCACCCACTCCGGCGGATGGGCGTTGGCGACTAATTGCTCATTGTACCGATCAAACGGGGGGACGGTAATCTGGGTTGTCATACGATTCTCGGCTGAGTGAAAAATCTGAACTCAGGTATAGCATCTATGGCTATAGCCTGATGGCCCTGTCTAATTTTCACCCTTTTTGAGCAGGCGGGAGATACCAAGACTCACCCCAATCAGGGCAATAGAGATGAACAGGGTAGCCGGGTTGAGGCGGATTTCCCCAGCCATCAGCTCCTCCAGAGTACCAAAAGATGCGCCCAACAGAACAATAGAAATGGTGCCGGGAATAGAGCCGATAATCGTCGCCAGCAGAAACGCCCGCCAATCAATTTTGAGGAATCCAGCGATATAATGCACCAGATCATAGGGCAAAAAGATAAGCCGCATAATCAAAACTGCTTCAAAACTGCTCTCCCGCAGCCGCCGGGCATATTTTTGGATCAGACCGCCGCTCTGTTCAGCATCCAGCACCCCCTGGCCGAAATAGCGACCCACCCCATAGGCGAGCATTGCCGAACTGTTGCTGCCAATAACGGTATACAGCACCCCCCATAGTGGGCCAAAAAGGAAACCACTGAGCAGGGTGATGAGGGTGGCGGGAATGAAGAGAAGCGGCCGCAGGGCATACATAATAATATACAATCCTGGCCCATACCAGCTTCCTGTCAGCCAGCCCGCCACCCGACGCCCACCTTCCGCCACTGTCAGGTCATTCTGGCGGCTATAAAGCCAATAGCCGATCAGTAAAGCCAACCAAAACAACAAACCAACCAACTTCAAGCCATGCTGCTGGCGAAAAGAGGGGGTAGATTGGGGGGTATTTACTGCATCCGGCATAATACTCTCTCACTCTCTCGCTTTCTCAATTTTCCGCAAAACATCTGGCCAGGCCATCTCCTGCCCGGTCCCGTACGCGGCCGCGAACCCATCTTCCCCCATCCTCACCGCCAACCGGTCCCGAACCCAGGCCAACAGCCGGCGCGTCGGCCCGTCCAGCCACACATATTGCCGGGCCAGAGAGGCTTCCACAGCCCCCCATAGGTGACACGCTTCCCTTTGCGTCTCTATTGAATCGGCCAATACCGCCGCCAGCCCAATCAGATTAGACAGAGCGCCGGTTTGATCCTCCATCTCCTGCCGCAGGGTCAGGCTCTCCTGAAACATCTGCCGGGCCAGGGGCATATCCCGCTGCTGCCAGGCCAATATCCCCTGATCATGGCGCACGGTGCTGATCCCCCGTTTTTCCCCCAATGCCTGATAGAGGGTCAAACTTTGCTGGTAATGGTGGACCGCGGCCGCGTACTCCCCTTTCTGCATTGCCACCACCCCCAGCCCGGTATAGGCATCAGCAATCGTCGGTTTATTCCCCATGGCCTGGGCCAGGGCCAGACTTTCTTCATGGTGCCTCTGCGCGGCCGCTTCTTCCCCACGAGCCACCGCCAGAATCCCCAAATTGTTCAGGCAAATCGCCACTCCCTGACGATCCCCTATCTCCCGGCGCAGGGTCAGGCTTTCAGCACAAAGCTGCCACGCCTCGGTTTCATCCCCCAAATTGGCCGCGGCAATGCTCAAATTCATCAGCGACGAGGCCATGGCCCGCATATCTCCTTTAGCCCGCTTAATCGTCAGACTTTCCTCATGGAGCCGCCGGGCCTGGGCATAATCCCCTTCGGCAGAGGCCACCACCCCCAGGTTATTGAGGATACCGGCAATGCCGACATCGTCGTGGTGGGTACGGCGCAGGGCTAAACTCTCCTCATACAAACGGCGGGCGTAGGGCAAATTGCCAGAAACATAAGCCACATTGCCCAGGGTGCTAAGGGCCAGACTGGCCGTGCGCCAATTGTCATTGGCCTGGGCCAGGACCAACCCCTGTTGTAACAACTGCTGCGCGGCCGCGTAATCCCCCTGGCGCCAATAGACCGTGCCAATATCTACCTGGGTCTGGCTCAATTCTGCCGGGTGCTCATGCTTTTCCCAGGCCGCCTGGGCCTGTTGTAACCAGGTAAGGGCCTGGTTAAAATGGCCGCGCCGCCGGGCCAAATCTCCTAACGCCTGTTGGCAGCGGGCCACCGCCAGGGGATCGCCCGCCTGCTCCGCCAGGGCCAGCCCCTCCTGAAAGAGACGCCCGGCATCTTCCCATCGCCCCATCAGCAGCCACACTTCCCCCAACTTCAGGCGGCTCTGCACCTGTTCGGTGGGATCTGTGAGCAGCGGGAGCAGCCGGGTGAAATAGGAAACGGCGGCCTGATTTTGGAAGGCGGCCGCGGCCGCTTCACCCGCCTGAGCATAATAAAGCCGCTGCTTCTCCTGGTTCTGGCTCTGCTCTGCATGGTAAGCCAACACCGCCAGATGGGGAGACAGATCAGCGGCATAGGTCGTTTCCAATGCGGTCAAGGCTAGAGCATGGAGCATCTGCCGCCGGGAGAGAAGCTGCATCTGATAAGCCGTATCCCGCAGCAGGGTATGGCGGAATAGATAACGCCACTCAGCCAATAGAGACCAGATGGCCTGCCGCTCCGCTTCCACAATAAACGGATGGATGGGCAGGTGGAACTGTTCTGCCTGGAGAATGTGGCTCAACACCTGGGTCTCAAACTCCCGCCCTAAAATGGCCGCTGTTTGCACCACATGGCGCACTTCCTGAGACAGCCGATCCAGCCGGGCGATGAGGATCGCCTGGACATCGGTGGGCAGCCCAACCTCTCTACCTACCAGGGCCAGGCCGTCTGGGGTGGGCTGGAGATGGCCGTTTTCCTGGCTGTAGCGCAAAATTTGTTCGATGAAGAACGGGTTTCCCTGGCCTCGTTCAGCCAGCCAGGCGACCAGGGCTGGTACCGGAGCATGGCCGGTAACTTCGTGAACCAGGGCATGGATGGCATTGTCGGACAGGGTGCTGAGGTCGAGAGTATAGCGGGGCGCGGCCGCGTCCAACCAATCATCTGGCACCGGCTCCCGAGAAGTCCCTACCATAGCCATCGGGAACCCGGTGGCCGCCCGGCTGAGGCGGCGCAAAAATTGCACCGATTCCGGGTCAAACCAGTGCATATCTTCTAATTGTAACAGCACCGGGCGGGCCAAACTTTCGGCCCGCAGCAAGGTAACTAAGGCGGTAATTTGATTTTCCAGCCTGAGTTCTGGCTCTAACTGTTCATAAAGCGACCCCGGCCAGCGCAAATCTAGCAAAGCCCCTAACACGGATCGGGTGCGATCCAGTTCCCGGCGCAGCGATTGATCCGGCGTTTGCTCAATAAGCTGGTCTAACCGTTCCGCAAAACGACGTTTGTTATCTGTCTCAACATCGGCGGCCACCTGGGCAAAGTGGCGGCGCAGCCAATACCGGAACGGGTTTAGGGACGCCCGGATAATTTCATCCGCCTGGCAGAGAAAGATGGACGCGGCCGCTGGCTGAGCAAGCTGCTGGGCCAACGCATCGGCCAGGCGGCTTTTGCCCAACCCGGCTTCCCCCACGATGGCCAGCAGCCCGGCAAACTGCCCCTGAAAGATGGGGCTAACAAAATTTTGCAGCGCAGCCAGTTCCGCCTCTCGGCCAATCATGGCTAGAGGCGGAGCCTGTTGGGAACGGGGAAGGGGGTGCCGCCCTTCAAGCCGATAAGCTGGCTGTGGGCTGTTGAATCCTTTGAGAGGGTATAACCCCATCGGGCTGAGGGCAAAGTGGGGAGCGGCCCGGCGAGCGACTTCTTCATCGAGCCAGATTTCCCCCCACGCGGCCGCGACCATAAAACGCGCCGCCAGGTTAGCCCCACGCCCATAGCAGGTATACGACTGCCACAGTTCCGCACCCAAATAACCAGCACGGGCCAGCCGGTAACTTAAGGCCGCCCGCAGGGTAATAATCTCTTGCAGCTCCAGGGTGAAATTCAACGCCCGCACCAAATCCGTTTCATGGCTTACCGGCGCACCCCAGAGCAGCAACACGTTACACCCTTTATCATCAAAGGCCACACTTTCCAGGTACCCCCCATACTTCTCTTGCAGGCGAAAAATAACGGCCAGAAAGGCGGCGAGTTCATCATGATCTGGCTCATCAGGCAGGCCAATGAACAGGTTAAATACCTGGCGAAACTCACCATCAAGGGGGTTGGTGAACAGGTCTGCGGGGAAGAAGGTGTGGCAAATAGTCAGGTCAGTTGGGGAAAGGGTGTGGGGCGCGGCCGCGTATTTTTCCACACTTAAAGAAGGCCATTTTTGTAATTGACCATACCCTTCTGGCAGCGGCCGCCAGGATAGGCGCATTGGCTCTAGTTGGGCCAGCACCTCCGCCGAAAGGATAATATCTCCCCCCAGCGCAAACAGTTCAGCACGGGTGCATTGCTGCACCGCTGACCCTTTGACGTAATAGGTGCGCCGGGTAGCGTCTACACTTTCTAAAATGCCCCATTCAACGGTGCCAAACCCCATCCCTACCTTCACCGTGAGGTCAAACGGGCCGAGAGGGGTGTCTTGCCGGGTATGTGCTTGCATCTGCTCTTGAATGGCCACCGCAGCCGCCAGGGCCGCCTGCTGGGCCAAAGCGGCCGATGCAAAACGGCTTACGGGAAAAATGGCCGTAAAAGCGTCCCCAGCGGCCTGAGCGATGAATCCGTTGTGAGCGAAGATGCTCTGGATGAGGGGGCGGAACAGGTCGCGCATTAGTTCGCCGATGATCTCGGCCCCGGTCTGCCCATGCTGCATCAGTGATTCAGTAAAGGTGGTATAGCCAGTGAGGTCTACGAACAGGGTCGCGGCCGCGAACGATCCCCGGTATTGGTTAGCGGCGACGTTTTCCAGAATAAAAGCAGGCAGCAGATGGCGCATAAAGTTCTTATGACTCTTTAGAAATTCATGGGGTTGACAAGGCGTAATGCGTGAGCGATTTATATTATACCGCTTTCCTGGGTATACTTGTGATCAATAACAAAGGCAAGAGACGGATGACGCAAGGGTTGGTATTTTATCTCATTCGTCGTAACTATTAAGCCTTCCGAAGGTTTTCTCCACTGGTGATCATTGGCAACAAAACCTTCGGAAGGTTGTGTCACCAGAGAGGGTTAGCCGTTACCATTCCTCTTATGAAATGAGAAGGCTAACCAGGCCCAAAAGTTGACCTTCTAAACCAGCAAGAGAAAAAAGATGAATCGCCGTTTTTTTAACACTGCTGGGCCATGTAAATCAGATATTCATTACATGGTTCCCCCCCTCAGCCGCCTGCCGGATCTCCACCGCTTGATTGAGCAGCAGGGGTATTTTGTCATTCATGCCCCGCGCCAGACAGGTAAAACGACCGCGATGCAAGCCCTGGCGCATGATCTAACCGCTTCCGGGCGGTATGTGGCAGTATTGGTCTCAATGGAAGTGGGCGCAGCATTCAATGATAATCCTGGCGCGGCTGAATTGGCCATCCTGGATGATTGGCGAGATGCGATAGATGTGTTTTTACCTCCCCAATTACACCCCCCTTCCTGGCCTTCTGCCCAACCAGGCCAACGAATCAGCACAGCCCTTAAAGCCTGGAGTGAAGCGGCCGCGCAGCCTCTGGTCATGTTTTTAGATGAAATTGATGCGTTACAAGGGCAAACCCTCATCTCTATTCTGCGCCAACTGCGTGCCGGTTATCCCCGGCGGCCGCAAAGCTTTCCCTGGTCATTGGCCCTCATTGGCCTGCGGGATGTACGTGATTACAAAGTCGCCTCTGGTGGTAGCAATCGTTTGCACACCGCCAGCCCATTCAATATCAAAATCGAATCATTAACTCTCAACAACTTTACTCGGGAAGATGTCGCTGCCCTTTATCAGCAACATACAGTCAGTACCGGGCAGCCCTTCACTCCCGAAGCGGCTCAGTTAGCCTTTGACCTGACCCAGGGGCAGCCGTGGTTGGTCAACGCCCTGGCTTACATCGCTACCCAAGATTTATTGCCTGATTCGGCTGAGCCAATTACCCCTGACCATATTTCCCAGGCCAAAGAGATTATGATTCAACGCCAGGATACGCACCTGGACAGTCTGGCAGAAAAACTTCAGGAGCTCCGGGTAAGGCGTATTATTGAACCGATGCTGGCCGGGGGAACCATAGAGGCTGTCCCGTTTGATGACCGGCAATATGTTTTGGACTTAGGGTTGGTGCGGCGTGATTCCCGGGGGGGTATGGTCATTGCCAACCCGATTTACCGGGAAATTATCCCCCGTGTGTTAGCTGGTGGGCCGCAAGATTCCCTACCGCTGATAGCTCCTCATTGGTTAAACTCGGATGGTCGGTTGAATGCGGCGAAACTGTTAGAAGCGTTTTTGGCCTTTTGGCGGCAGCATGGGCAGCCGCTGCTGAGCAGTGCGCCATACCATGAGATTGCGCCACACCTGGTGCTGATGGCTTTTTTGCATCGGGTCGTGAATGGCGGGGGCACCCTGGAGCGGGAGTATGCCATCGGCAGTCGACGCATGGATATTTGTTTGCGTTACGGGCCAGACACCTTAGCTCTGGAGTTGAAGGTGTGGCGCGATGGAGAAAAAGACCCCCTCGCCGAGGGGCTGGCCCAATTGGATGATTATTTAAGTGGGCTGGGATTGGAAACCGGGTGGCTGGTGATTTTTGACCGCCGCCGCGGCCGCCCCTCTATTAGTGAGCGAACAACGGCTGAACATGCCACAACCCCCAGCGGCCGCGACGTTATCGTTATTCGTGGTTAAACCATAAACACGGATGAAGGCGATAGAAATAGCCACTGATGAATGGACCACGAACAGAAAGTATACGGATGTAACCCCATAAGTTCCCTTGAGTCCCCCTCGTTCCTATGAGTTCCCCCAAGTTCCCCACAAGGATCCCTTATGTCTCTTTTTCGTCTGGAAATAACCCCACGCCCCGAACATGAAACTGGCCGCGGCCGCGCTCTGACCCACGCCGCCCACCAACTCGGCATCACCGGGCTGACCGCCTGCCACCCTTCCCGTCTCATCTTTTTGCAAGGAGAGCTGAGTGAGGCGGAATTACGCCAGCTTGGGGCCGAACTACTGGCGGATCCGGTGACGGAGGTATTGGTTATTCGTTATTCGTTCTTAGATGCCCCACCCCCCCCTATCCAATACACCAATACACCAATTACCAACCAATACACCATCGAAACCACCCTCCTCCCCGGCGTCACTGACCCCCCAGCAGAGAATCTGGTGCGGGCGGCTCACCTGTTTGGAATCACCGGGCTGGAGCGAGCGGCCACTGGGGAGCGGTTTGTTTTAGAGGGAGAATTAGACGCGGCCGCGCTCCAGCACCTGGCCACTGAGCTATTCGCCAACCCGGTCATTCAGCGCACCAGCATCAACCAACCCATCCCCCCACCCTTCTTCCCTTACCAACAGGCCGATGACACGGTGGAGATTATTCCCCTCCGAGGATTGGACGCGGCCGCGCTCCAGGCAATCAGCAAAGAGCGGCGGCTGGCCCTTGATTTGGCCGAAATGCAGGCTATTCAGACCTACTTCCAAACTGAAGGGCGTGACCCCACCGACACCGAGTTGGAGATGTTGGCCCAGACCTGGAGTGAACATTGTGTCCATAAAACATTTCGGGCCACCATTGATTATCTTGGCCCCCGGCCCGGCCACCTGGATGCCCCAACTCCCCAGGTGATCAACGGCCTGCTCAAAAGCCTCATCCGCCGGGCCACCGAGACGATCAACAAACCGTGGGTGCGCTCCGCCTTTGTGGACAACGCCGGCATTATCTCCTTTGATGAGCAGTTTGATCTGGCTTTTAAGGTGGAAACCCACAACCACCCATCCGCTTTGGAGCCATTTGGTGGGGCTAATACCGGCGTGGGCGGCGTCGTGCGGGATGTGTTGGGGGTATCGGCTCGCCCCATCGCCAACACCGATATCCTCTGCTTTGGTCCGCCCGATTTACCCCTGGAGCGGCTGCCGGAAGGGGTGCTGCACCCGCGCCGCATCGCCGATGGGGTGATTCATGGCATTGAGGATTATGGCAACAAAATGGGCATTCCCACCGTCAATGGAAGCATCCTGTACCACGAGGGGTATACAGCTAACCCGCTGGTGTACTGCGGCTGCCTGGGTCTCCTACCGCGGGATTCTAACCCGACCCAGGTACAGGTGGGGGATTTGATCGTGGCGGTGGGCGGCCGCACCGGACGGGACGGGCTGCGGGGGGCCACCTTCTCCAGCATGGAGATGGATGTGACCACCAGTGAAATCGCCGGCACAGCGGTACAAATCGGCCACCCGATTATGGAGAAGCAGGTGCAAGAGGTGATCCTGCGGGCGCGGGATGAGCAGTTGTATAACGCCATCACTGACTGCGGGGCCGGGGGGTTTTCCTCAGCGGTGGGGGAGATGGGCAAGGTGACGGGGGCGGCGGTGCAGTTGCAAAGTATCCCCCTCAAATACCCTGGCCTGCGCCCCTGGGAGATGTGGCTGAGTGAGGCCCAGGAGCGGATGGTGCTGGCGGTGCCCCCGGCCCATTGGCCCCGGTTGCAGGAGATTTGTGCCGGGCAGGATGTGGAAGCGATTCAATTGGGGGTGTTTGATGGACGCGGCCGCGTTACCATTTATTACGGCGATAAACTCGTCGGCGACCTGGACGCCCATTTTTTGCATGAAGGCATCCCCCAACGCCACCTCAAAGCCGAATGGCAGCCCGTTCCCCAAAACCACGCCTCATTAAACTGGTTTGCCCCACCCGATTACACGGGGATGCTGACCCGCCTGCTGGCCCACCCCAATGTTCGCAGCAAAGAAGAGACGATTCGCCGTTATGACCACGAGATCCAGGGGGGCGCGGCCGCTAAACCCCTCGTCGGTACCCACAACCATGGACCAGGGGATGCCACCGTTCTCGTCCCTCAAGCCACCCAAACTCGCTCACTCGCCCACCCGCCCACCCGTGCTGTCGCTCTTAGCAATGGCATCTGCCCCAGCTATGGCGAAATTGACCCTTATGCCATGGCCTGGGCGGCCGTAGATGAAGCCATCCGCAACGCTATCGCCGTTGGGGCCGACCCAGACCAAATCGCTATTCTGGATAATTTCTGCTGGGGCAACCCTAATTTGCCTGATCGGCTGGGGGCGTTGGTGCGCTGTACCCAGGGGTGTTATGATGCCGCCCTTGCTTACCAGACCCCTTTTATCTCCGGCAAGGACAGCCTGAACAATGAATACACGGGGGCCGATGGGCAAAAACATGCCATTCCCGGCACCCTGCTCATCTCGGCTCTGGCGGTTGTGCCTGATGTGAACCAGAGTGTCACCATGGACCTCAAGGGGGCGGGCAATCTTCTGTACGTTCTAGGTGAGACGAAGCCGGAGTTGGGGGGGACGCTGTTTGCCCAACAGCAGGGGCTGAATGGGGGAATTGTGCCCCAGCCGGTGCCTGACGCTCCAGCCCATTACCGTGCCCTGCACCAGGCGATGCGGGCCGGTTTGGTGCAATCGGCCCATGATTGTTCAGAAGGGGGGCTGGCGGTGGCCCTGGCGGAGATGAGCCTGGCGGGGGAACTAGGCGTGGCGGTTGACGTGGCTCTCGTGCCACAATGGGAAAACCTAAGCCCGGATGAGGTTCTCTTTGCTGAGTCACAGGGGCGGCTGCTGTTGGAAGTGGGGGAAGAGGACGCGGCCGCGTTTGAGACGGTGATGAACGGTGTGCCTTGCGGCCGCATTGGGCACGTCACCCCTTCCGCATTCACCATTACCCACCTGGGCCACCCCCTCATCCACACCACCCCGGTAGAGTTGGAGCAGGCGTGGCGGGGACACCTGGAAGTAAGCGGTGAGCAGTTAGCCGTGAGCGGTGAACCACCCCTTACCTCTCACTCCTCACCCCTCAGCACACCTCATACCTCATCCCTCACTCCCCGCATATTGATTCTCCACGCCAACGGCACCAACCGGGATCACGATGCTGCGCTGGCCTGTGAATTGGCCGGGGGGGCACCAGAGATTGTCCATATCAACCAGCTTTTGGCCGGGGAGCGGCATTTTAGCGATTACCAGATGCTGATTGTGCCCGGTGGTTTCTCTTATGGGGACGACCTGGGGGCGGGCGTCCTGTGGGCCATGGATTTGCGTCACCGCTTCGGCGAACGGCTGCACCAGTTCATTGCCAGCGGCCACCCCGTTTTGGGTATCTGCAATGGCTTCCAGGCATTGGTGAAAGCTGGCGTTCTACCCGGAGTGGGGAGTGAGCAGTTGGCAATCAGCACCCCTCACTCCTCATCAATTCGCCCCGTCACCCTCACCTACAACGCTTCAGCCCATTTTGAGTGTCGGTGGGTCTATTTGCAGCCGGACCCGACCAGTCCCTGCCTGTTTACTCAGGGGTTAGAGGAGATGGTGTACTGCCCGGTGGCCCATGGAGAGGGGCGGGTAGCGGTGAGTGAGAATGGGGTCGCGGCCGCGCTCCAGGCCAACCATCTCATCCCCCTCACCTACGTCAATCTGGATGGCTCCCCGGCCAGCTACCCCGCCAACCCCAATGGCTCTGTGCTAAACATCGCCGCCTTGTGTAACCCGGCAGGCAACGTCATGGGCCTCATGCCCCACCCCGAAAACCACATCTTCCCCTGGCAGCACCCCCGTTGGCGCCGCGGCCAAGGGGGGATGTTGGGGCTGCGGCTGTTTGCCAATGGGATTAAAGCGGCAAGACAATAAAGAGGTGTATTGGTGTGTTAGTAGACTGATCGCTATTGCCTTCACCAATACACCAATACACCAATACACCACTTATGTTAAAAGCCCTTATCTTTGACTTTGATGGGACGATTTTGGATACCGAAATGCCGGAGTTTTTGGCCTGGCAGGGGTTGTATGCGGAGTTTGGCTTGCAGATGCCGCTTGACCTCTGGGTAGGTGGCATTGGGACGGTCAATGGGTTTGATCCGCTCCGCTACCTGGAAAGGCAGGTGGGACCGGTGGCAGCCCGGCAGCTGCACCAGATGGAGCAGCGGAACCTGGCATTGGTGCGGGAACAGCGGCCGCTGCCAGGTGTAGAGAGATGGCTCGCGGCCGCATCTACCCATTCCCTCTCTCTCGCCGTAGCTTCCAGCTCGCCGCACTACTGGGTAGAGAGCCACCTCACCCGGCTGGGACTGGTTCACCATTTCCCCATCATCGTGGGGCGAGATGATGCCGGAAACCAGCCGAAACCTAATCCGGCGGTTTACCAGGTGGCCCTGGCCCGGCTGGGGGTGCGCCCGGATGAAGCCGCAGCCATTGAAGATTCACGAAATGGGGTCGCGGCCGCGAAAGCCGCCGGTTTGTTTACCCTTTATGTGCCCAATGAACTGACCAGACAGGGTGGGGACGCGGCCGCTGATCATACCGTCCCATCCCTGGCAAAGTTTACGGTTGAGGAGTTATTGGTGCGGTTTGATAAGAAGGGGCACAAGAATTAACGGATTTACAAAACTTGATTACCCGGTTGGCTCAGTTAAGGGAATGAGGTCAATATGCTAACCCATGAACAGCTGTTACAAGCGATTCCTTTTGCTCTGGGAGGGGTGGATGTGCCGGGGCTGGGGGAGAAGATAGAAGGTAAGGTGCGCGATATGTACCGGCAAGGGGATCGTTATATCCTCATCACCACAGATCGTATCTCCGCCTTTGATCGGGTGCTGGGGTTGATTCCCTACAAAGGGCAGGTACTTAACCAATTGAGCAGTTGGTGGTTTGCCCAAACCCAAGATATTCTGCCCAACCATATTATTGCCGTGCCTGATCCGAACGTGATGATTGCTCACGCGGCCGCGCCCCTGCCTGTAGAAATCGTTGTGCGTGGTTACATCACCGGTGTCACCAAAACATCCCTCTGGTATCTGTATGAACAGGGAGACCGCCACCCTTACGGCATCCCTCTGCCTGATGGGTTAGGCAAAAATGATCCGCTGCCTTCCCCCATCATTACCCCCACCACCAAAGCGGAAAAGGGGGGTCACGATGAACGGTTGACGGAAGCGGAGATTTTGGAACGGGGATTGGTGAGTGAAGAACTGTGGGTGCAGGTGCGTGCGGCCGCTATCGCCCTCTTCCAACGGGGTCAACAAATCGCCCGCCAGGCTGGCCTCATCCTGGTAGATACCAAATACGAAATGGGGCTTATCAACGGCCACCTGGCCCTTATTGATGAAATTCACACCCCCGACTCCAGCCGCTACTGGGTTGCCGACAGCTATCAACCCGGCGGGGATGAGCCGGAAAATTTCGACAAGGAGTTTCTACGCAAATGGTACGCCGCCCAGGGGTATCGCGGCGATGGCCCCCCCCCTACCATGCCCAATGAGTTCGTCGCCCAGGTAGCCGCCCGATATATCGCTGCTTATGAACGGCTTACCGGTGCCCCATTTGTACCTGGCGAACAGCCCGCGGCCGCGCGGATAGAAGCAATAGTTAATTGGTAACTATCTGGACAGGTGATCAGTCACCCCTCACCCCCGGCCCCTCTCCCACGATGGGAGAGGGCCAGGGTGAGGGGCAATTCACCCATCAGCCCCTCCCTAAGCGGAGCATCTGGGCAAATTCATTGGGCATATCGGTCGCCTCGATGGCCTGGGCGGCCCGCTCTACGTCATAAGCCACCCGGATGAACGCCACCCTTAGCTCACTCCCCTCGGCAGTCAAAACAAGATAACAGGCGTTTGGGTTGTTATCTTTTGGTTTGCCCACACTGCCCGCGTTAATCACCTGGCGGCCGCTGCCCAGCACCCGGTGATAGGGCAAATGGGTATGGCCGCACACCAGTACATCGGCCTCTAACCCCTCAAAAAGCCGCTCTAGACTGGCTTCCGGCCGATCTTCATACAGATATTCGTTGATGCGGCGAGGGCTGCCATGCACCAGCAGCACCTTATGATCCCCTACCTGCACCAGGATATGCTCCGCCAATTGGCGCAGATACGCCTTGTTTTCGGGGCTGGTGTGGGCATTAGACCAGGCTATGGAGCGCTCCCCTAACGCTTTGGCCTCAGCCGTTTTATAAGCACAGCCACAATCATCACTGTCGTGGCCGACTCCCAGGTCATAGTTGCCCATGAGGGTAGGGATGTTGCGCTCCCGGATGGCGGCGATCACCTCATTGGGAAAGGTGCCATAGCCAACTAAATCACCCAGACAGTACAGATTGGTCAGGCCGCGCCGGTCTATATCGGCAAACACCGCTTCTAACGCGGGCAAATTGGCATGGATATCCGCGAGAATGGTTATTGGGTTCATAGGACTGAGGGACTCCTCACTTGCTTACTCGCTTACTTGCAAACTCGCTTACTACTCACTGCCCGCTCGCCGACGCATCATCAGGCGCAGGTAGCTGATGCGGGTGGTGAGTTCGCGGGCGGTTTGCAGGAAGGCGTGGACCTGCTCTTCTTCACTGCCCGGAACGGCGGCGGGATCGGCGAAGCTCCAATGAATCTGGTGGGGTTCGCCAGGGAAGGCCGGGCAAAGTTCACGGACTTTGTCACAAACGGTGATGATGTAATCAAACGGTTGGCCGATGAACTGATTGAGATGTTTGGGCTGCTGCTGGCTGATGTCAAGATTCATGGCCGCGGCCGCACGCACCGCCAACGGATGCACTGCTCCCGGTTCATTCCCGGCACTATACACCTCAACCATCCCCCCACCCTGCGCCTGCAAAATCCCTTCGGCCAGTTGGGAGCGGGCACTGTTATGGGTGCAGAGAAATAGGACCCGGAATGGGGGGTGATCTGCCAGCGTATCGGGGGGAGCCGGAACTTCCCCAGCCAAGGCCGGGTGCAGCGATTGGCCGCTGCTCAGGTAGAGGGTTTGCAGACGGGCCACATCCAGGCTGTAATAGACATCCCGGCCATCAGCACTGCTGCGCCGCTCCTGGACGAGGGCGTGGGTACGTAATTGGCTGAGGTGGTAGGAGATGAGGTTTTGCGGCCGCTGCAACAAGGCCACCAACTCCTGTACCCGCCGGTCACTTTCCGCCAGGGCCGCCAGAAGCTGCCAGCGTAAATCATGGGCCAACAGTTTGAGAAAATCGGGCATTGGAACAGCGGCGGCTGGGTTCATGTTTACACCAAAATATATTGAATCAAATTATATTGATAGAATCGTATCATGGGATATTCTTCCGGTCAACAAAAACTACCGCAAATATACAATCTCTCTGGCAGGAAAACCTTCCGAAGGTTTCGCCCAAAGTTTTTGCCCGTGGAACAAACCTTGGGAAGGCTGAACAGCATAAACCACCCTTGTTGGCATAGCTTTTATTCTCTACTCGCAGCAAAATAGTCAGATCGTCCCAAGTCAGGAGAATTTTTTATGACCCCATCTTTTCACCGAGATCGGTTTACCTGGTTGACATATCTGTTATTGGCTTTTTACGCCTATAGTTTGAACGTACTGGGGCCGATTACCCCGTTTTTGAAGAGCGAATTGCAGTTGAGCTATACCGTCAGCAGCCTGCATTTCACCGCTTTTGCCATAGGTATTTTGCTGGTGGGGCTGGCTGGCCATTGGGCAATTGGCTGGCTGGGACGGTGGCGATCTTTATGGACTGGAGCGGCTGGATTGGGAGTGGGGGCACTGCTCTTACTGGCCGGTCGCACTCCTACCATCACCATCGCGGCCGCGTTCCTCATGGGTCTCGTTGGCTCCCTCATCCTGGCCATCGTCCCCTCTACCCTGGCCGAGCAGCACGAAGCACATCGGGCCATTCCCCTGACCGAAGCGAATGTGGTGGCCTCGGTACTGTCTGCGGCCGCCCCCCTGTTAGTTGGCTGGCTGGCGGCAACCACCTGGGGATGGCGCTCAGCTCTGGTATTAATGGCGGCCGCGCCCGTTCTCCTCTATGCGGCTCTGGGTCGTGCCCGGCCATTAGCGGCCGCTTCCCCCACCGATGCCCAACCCGCTGCGTCACCCCCTTTGCCCGGGCGATATTGGGTTTATTGGCTGGCCCTGATGCTGGGGGTCTCAGTGGAATTTTGCCTGATCTTCTGGAGCGCGGATTACATGGAAACGGTGATGGGGTTGGCAAAAGCGGCCGCGGCCCAATCGGTGAGCCTGTTCCTGGCGGCCATGATTGTGGGGCGGTTGAGCGTTAGCCGGTTGGTACAGCGGATTACCCCGACCACCATGGTATTGCTATCTGTATTGACGGCTTCAGTGGGGTTTTTGCTTTATTGGCAGGGGCAGACGGCTGTGGTGGGGCTGGCAGGGCTGGTTGTGACGGGGTTAGGGGTCGCCGGATTATACCCGCTGCTTCTATCTCTGGCTCTGGCGGCCGCGGCCGGGAACACCGTTCAGGCCAGTGCGCGGGCCACCCTGGCCTCGGGCACCGCCATCCTCACCCTGCCCCTGGTATTAGGCCGCCTGGCTGATGCCGTCGGTATTCACACGGCCTATGGCGTAGTGATCCTGCTGTTGATCACCCTCTTAGCCATCGCCTTGTTCACCCGCCGCTGGCGCTAACTTATGGCCTGGAAAGTGGAGATTGAGGGGGAGAGGTCGGAGAGCGGTATGTAGAAACTCAGTAATCTCGCCCTCTCTACGCTTTGGTCACAAACCGGGCCGTGGCTTATCAGCAATGAAGTAGAAGCGGTGACTGCTGAGGCGGAGGGGGCCGGCCACCTGAATCTGTTGGTGCAGGGTAAGGAGTTGGGATCGGTAGGCGGCCGCGTCGAAATCTGGTATTTGCCAGGGAATGGCTTTGAGGTAATAAACAATCGCCCCCACATCATAAATGGTCACTGGGGGGAATGCCTCTTCGGCCTGGGCAATGGTAAACCCGGCGGCACTCATTTGTGCGGCCGCGTAAGCCAGGTTCCAGGGGGAATCAGCAGTGGGCAGGGGGGCCCCCAAGAGCCGGTTCAGGTCATTGTCATTGGTATCACCAACTTGCTGGGTCAGAACGCGGCCGCCGGGTTTAACAATCCGCCACAGCTCCATCGGGCTATACGACTCATGCCGGTTAATCACCAGATCAAACTGCCCATCGGCAAAGGGCAGAGTATCGTCCCCGTCAATAGGGAACACCTGCACCCCCAGCGGCTCCAGCCGGGCGCGAGCCACTGGGATATTGGGGGGATACGCTTCCGTAGCGCAGGTGAGCGGGGGAAAGGGGGCCAACGAAGAGAGAAACTCCCCCCCGCCTGTGCCCATGTCCAGCATCGCCGTGACCCCGGCCATCGCCTCAGTCACAAGCTGGCGGTAGCTCCAGGGGGGATCCGCTTCGTGGAAACGGTCCTGGATATAGGTGAAATCCCAACCGGCAAAGGGCTGGGCTGCGGCCGCGGCGATCAGCTCATCAAACTCATTCATTGGTACACCTACCCCTTCACCAGGCAAAACGGGCAACCAGCCATCATCTACCTTACTCCCATTGAAAATTCAGACGCCGTTCAGCCCAGCACAGTCACGCAAGTAGAGGTTGATCAAACTCTGATAAGGAACCCCTACACCAGCGGCTAGCGATTTGAAGTAAGCAATTGTTTCTTCATCCACCCGGATCGTGATCTGTTTCTTAAGGCGTTTAATGTAGGGATTTTTACGAGATTGGGAAAAATCGTATTCATCTCTCATCGCAGCATCCTATCTTGTACGGTAAAACTCTGTTTCCCGCTTATCCGCTTTTCATGCTGAGATGGTGCGGATAGCACCATCCCCGTACCGGTAGTAATGGCAAACAATTAGCACCTGAAGCCGAATACTAAAGCCCATAATGATAAAACGTTCCTCATCGTCCCAATGATCAGGATCATCAATCAGACGAGCATTCTCATCATAAAATGCAGTTTCAGCTTTATCAAAGCTAACGCCATGCTTTTGTTGATTAAGCCTTGATTTGGCTTTGTCCCATTCAAACTGCAAGGGCGTCATGTTGGTAACTATAACTGCATTGTAGTTTTCAACCAATAAATTCCAGGCCAGATCAAGTGGGAAGGAAAGGGCTAGGTTTGACCAAAACCCTGATACTTATGCGTGATTGACCCCCTTTGTGTATTTATAACAATTAGCATTGTGATATTTGTCACATTTTCACCATAGCCGCCAGCCCGGTGGTCAGGTATGCTAACCTCACGTCTGCATCCCACCGGACGATAGGGTTTGCCCACTGCGGCCGCACCTTAAAAACAGGCGTAATCCATGTTTCTTCTATCAGTAGCTATCTTCGTAGGAGATTTCATGCGCGTGGCACACCACCACGAATGCAAACCGCGCTGCGGTTTGCTAAATCGCCTATCGAACTGAAAGTCCGATTTACAATGGAGAGCAGATGAACCCATCCCGCCCCCCGCGGCCGCAAGGTCTTTACCACCCCCAGTTTGAACATGACGCCTGTGGCATGGGGTTTGTCGCCCAGATTCAGGGGCGGGCCAGCCACACCATCATCCAAAAAGGGTTGACCATCCTGCAAAACCTGGACCACCGGGGTGCGCGAGGGGCTGAGGCCAACAGCGGCGATGGGGCCGGGATTCTTTTCCAACTTCCCCACCGGTTCTTCCAACAAATGACCCCTAAACTGAATATTTCCCTGCCCGAACCGGGCGCGTATGGTGTTGGGATGCTCTTTTTGCCCCACCTGCCTGATCGCCGCCACGATTATGAGCAGCAGTTTGCCGACATCGTTCACCAGGAAGGGCAGCAGCTTCTGGGCTGGCGTACCGTGCCCACCCACCACCACGATCTGGGGGAAACGGCCCTGGCAGGGGAGCCGTTTATGCGCCAGGTGTTCATTGGTCGCGGCCGCGTCCCCTCTGATGATCCCCTGGCCTTTGAGCGCAAGCTGTACCTCATCCGCCAGCGAGCCGAACATGAAATCAGCCACCGGGACGAGCTGCGCCGTCTGCTCAACCTGGATGACGAAGATGATTTTTATATCGCCAGCCTCTCCAGCCGCACCATCGTCTACAAAGGAATGCTCACCACTCACCAGTTAGGGAGCTACTTCCCAGACCTGCACCACCCCCACCTGGAATCGGCCCTGGCTCTGGTGCATTCCCGCTTTAGCACCAACACCTTCCCCAGTTGGAAGCGGGCCCACCCGTACCGCTGCCTCATTCACAACGGAGAAATCAACACCCTACGCGGCAACGTCAACTGGCTCAAGGCGCGGCAAGCCCTATTTAGCTCTCCATATTTTGGCGAAGACCTGGCCAAAATCATGCCGGTCATTGATGAAGATGGCAGCGATTCGGCCATGTTTGACAATGTGTTGGAGCTGCTCACTCTCTCCGGGTACAGTCTGCCCCAGGCGGTGCTGATGATGATCCCGGAGCCGTGGCCCAAAGACCAGGAGATGTGCCCCACACGGCGGGCTTTTTACCAATACCACAGCGCGTTGATGGAGCCATGGGATGGTCCCGCCTCAATTGGGTTTACGGATGGTACGGTGGTCGGGGCGATGCTGGATCGGAACGGCTTGCGCCCTTCTCGCTATACCATCACCGCCGATGGCCTGGTACTGCTGGCCTCAGAAGCAGGGGTGCTGCCGATTGACCCAGAAAATGTGGTGCAAAAGGGGCGGCTCCAGCCGGGACGGATGTTCCTGGTAGATACGGCTCGCGGCCGCATCATCAGCGACGATGAAATCAAACAGACCCTGGCCGAAGCCCAGCCATATCAGCAGTGGCTGGCGGAAAACCTGGTTGATCTGGCAGATGCTAAGGGGAGTGAGCAGTTAGAAGTTAGCCGTGAGCAGTGGGCCGTTGGCACTCTCCACTCTCCACTCTCCACTCTCCCAATCTCTGATCTCCACGCTCTCCAACTCGCCTTCGGCTACACCTACGAAGATATCCGCCTCATTTTAGAGCCGATGGTGAGCAGTGGGGTTGAGCCGTTGGGGTCTATGGGGGATGATACCCCCCATGCGGTGCTTTCCCGGCAGCCGCAGCTTCTGTACAACTATTTCAAGCAGTTGTTTGCCCAGGTAACTAACCCACCCATTGACGCCATCCGTGAAGAGATTGTCACCAGTACCGAGACGCTGCTGGGAGGCGAAGGGAATTTGCTCCAGCCGGAAGCGGCCCACTGCCGCCGCATCCGCCTGAAACACCCCATTTTGTTGGCTGAGGAGTTGGCTCGCCTACGCCACATCAACGAGCCAGGGTTCCAGGCTGTCACCTTGCCCATCTTGTTTCCGGCTCAAGGGGGTGGCCTCGCTTTGCAGCAAGCTCTAGATGATCTGTTCGCGGCCGCAGACTCAGCTATCTCTCATGGAGCCAATTTACTCATTTTATCCGACCGCAACCTGAGCCGGGACGCGGCCGCCATCCCGGCCCTGCTCGCTACTTCTGCCCTGCACCACCACCTGATTCAAACCGGTCAGCGGGTGCGAGTCAGCCTCATCATCGAATCGGGCGAACCCCGTGAAGTCCACCATTTCGCCGCCCTGCTCGGCTACGGGGCCGACGCCATCCATCCCTATCTCGCTTTAGCGACGATTTGTGATATTATTCACAAGAATTTTGTTCAAGAGGTGTCCGATGTTAAGGCTGTTACACAATATGTTAAAGCGACTGTTAAAGGGATCGTCAAAATCCTCTCAAAGATGGGCATTTCCACCATCCAAAGCTACCGAGGGGCGCAGATTTATGAAGCGTTGGGTCTCCATCCCGACCTCATCCACGCCTATTTCCGGGGTACATCCTCCCGTATCGGTGGAATCAGCTTAAACGAATTGGCTGAGGAGAGCCTGAGCCGCCAGCGCCAGGCTTTCCCGGCCCGCCCGGCCAACGGTCACACGCTCCCTGTCGGCGGCCGCTACCAATACCGCGAAGAAGGGGAATACCACCTCTTTAACCCCACCACCGTCCATCTATTACAACAGGCTGTCCGAGACAATGATGTCCAGGCGTATCAAAAGTACGCGGCCGCCATCAACGATCACAACCGCCACTTCGCCACCCTGCGCGGCCTACTCCGCTTCAAACCCACCCAACCCATCCCCCTGGCCGAAGTTGAACCAGCGGCCGCGATTTTGCGCCGCTTCAAAACAGGGGCCATGTCCTATGGTTCCATCAGCCAGGAAGCTCACGAAACGTTGGCAATCGCCATGAACCGGCTGGGGGGTAAGAGCAACAGCGGCGAAGGGGGAGAAGACCCGGCCCGCTTCCAGCCCGAGGCCAATGGGGATTGGCGCAACAGTGCTATTAAACAGGTTGCCAGCGGCCGCTTTGGGGTTACCAGCCATTATCTGGTCAACGCCCAAGAAATTCAGATCAAGATGGCCCAGGGGGCCAAGCCGGGCGAAGGGGGGCAGCTTCCCGGCTCAAAGGTGTATCCCTGGATCGCCAAAGTGCGCCATGCCACCCCCGGCGTTGGCCTGATTTCCCCTCCCCCTCACCACGATATTTATTCCATTGAAGATTTGGCCCAACTGATTTATGACCTCAAAAACGCCAACCCAGCCGCCCGCATTAACGTCAAGCTGGTCTCTGAGGTAGGGGTGGGCACCATTGCCGTCGGGGTTGCCAAAGGGAAAGCGGATGTCATCCTCATCAGCGGGCAGGATGGGGGAACGGGGGCAGCCCCGCAGACGAGTATTAAACATACCGGCTTGCCGTGGGAGTTGGGGCTGGCGGAGACCCATCAGACGCTGCTGCTAAACAATTTACGCGGCCGCGTCACCTTAGAAACGGATGGCCAGCTCAAAACGGGGCGGGATGTCATCATCGCTGCCCTGCTGGGGGCCGAGGAATTTGGTTTTGCCACCGCCCCGTTGGTTGCTTTAGGGTGCATTATGATGCGCGTCTGCCACCTGGACACCTGCCCGGTCGGGATTGCCACCCAAAACCCGGAGCTGCGTCAACGGTTTACCGGCCAGCCGGAACATCTCATCAATTTCATGCAGTTCATCGCCGAAGATGTACGCCAGATCATGGCCCAATTGGGCATTCGCCGCTTTGATGAGCTGATTGGTCGCACCGATTTGCTAGAAATGGATCCATCTCTAGCCCAGGGGAAAACGCGAGGATTAGATTTATCCGCCATCTTGCACCAGCCCGATGTGCCCGCCCACATTCCCCGCCGCCGGGTCACTCCCCAAGATCACCAACTTGAAGAGACGCTGGATCAACGGCTGCTGCTGCCTTTGTGCCAGCCGGCCCTCAAAACAGGGCAGCCGGTCGAAGCGATGCTACCCATCAGGAACACCGACCGGGCCGTCGGCACCCAGTTGGGCAGTGCCATCACCCGCCGTTATGGGGCAGCCGGCCTGCCCGCTGATACCATCCGCCTCCGCTTTACCGGTGCGGCAGGGCAAAGTTTCGGCGCGTTTATCCCCGCTGGCCTCACGCTGACGCTAGAAGGGGAAGCCAATGATTATGTAGGCAAGGGGCTATCGGGAGGGAAAATCATTATTTTGCCCCCGGAGCAAGCGACGTTTGCCCCAGAGAAAAATGTGATTGTGGGTAATGTGGCTTTTTACGGGGCGACCAGCGGTGAAGCGTATATTCGTGGCCTGGCGGGGGAGCGGTTTTGTGTGCGTAACAGCGGCCTGGATGCGGTGGTGGAAGGGGTGGGGGATCATGGGTGTGAATATATGACTGGCGGCCGCGTCATCATCCTTGGCCCTACCGGACGTAACTTCGCCGCCGGGATGTCAGGGGGGGTCGCTTATGTGCTGGATGGGGTGGGAGATTTTGCCCGCCGCTGTAATCTGGAGATGGTGGCGTTGGAGCCGATCATTGATGATGAGGAGTGGGGGGATGTGCGAGAGATGATCTGGCGCCATGCCTGGCTCACGGGCAGCCGCCAGGGATGGAACGTACTGGGGCGATGGGAGACGCTGCGGTCGCAATTTGTCCGGGTCATCCCCCAAGATTATCGCCGAGTGCAGGTAGCCTTGCGCCAGGCCGCCCAGGCCGGCCTCGATGGGGACGAGGCGATCATGGCCGCCTTTACTGCCAACAGAAACTCCCTGGCCCGTGTGGGAGGGAATTAGTACCTTGCAAGTCAGCTTCTGGTACAGAAAACAAGAATTGATCCACAGATGACACAGATTTTCACAGATATACTACCAACGGTCATAAACTGACATTTTCAGTGAGACTGGAAACTCGAGATTAACCAGTCTCCAGTCTCTAGTCTCCAGTCTCTAGTCTCCAACTGGAATGTCACTTTATGACCACGATGGGTATAACTTAACCAGTGGTCAGATTAAAAAACGCCACACTCCAGTACCTGATATTAACTCGCGCCGGGACGCAGAGGCGCAGAGCAAGTAAGAAATTCGTGGCTATTGGCAAATGATCCACCCATGAGTAAAGCAATAGGGTTTTTACATCATTCACGAGAGGTGCCAGGGGAACGGCCTTTGGTTGAGCGCGTCGGGGATTGGCAGCCGATTCAGCTTCACTTACCAGAGGAGCGGCTGCAAACGCAGGCGATGCGCTGCATGGATTGTGGTATTCCGTTTTGCCACCAGGGGCGCGTTCTTAACGGCATGAGTACCGGCTGCCCCATCCACAACCTCATCCCGGAATGGAATGATCTGGTGTACCGGGGGTTGTGGCATGAGGCATACCAGCGGCTGGAAAAGACGAACAATTTCCCCGAATTTACCGGGCTGGTCTGCCCGGCCCCATGTGAAGCCTCCTGTACCCTGGGCATAACCTCTCCCCCGGTGACGATTAAGCCGATTGAGTATGCGATTATTGAGAAGGCGTGGGCAGAAGGATGGGTGCGGCCGCAGCTTCCCCCGCAGCGCACCGGCCAAAAAGTCGCCGTGATTGGTTCCGGGCCGGCGGGGCTGGCCTGCGCCGATCAGCTAAACCGGGTTGGGCATTCGGTGACGGTCTACGAACGAGCCGACCGAATTGGCGGGCTGCTCATGGTTGGCATCCCCAACATGAAGCTAGACAAACGGATTGTACAGCGGCGGGTAGATTTGTTACGTGAGGCGGGTATCACCTTCGTCACCAACGTAGAAATCGGGCGGGATGTAGGGGTGGATGGACTGCGAGATGAGTATGGGGCAGTGGTGTTGTGTGTAGGGGCGACGCGGCCGCGTGATCTGGCTATCCCCGGACGGCATCTAAGCGGGATCCATTGGGCTATGTCATTTCTCCAGGCCAGCACCCACCATCTCCTGAATGGGGAGCCGCTGCCAGCCGATCACCCGCTCTCGGCGGCGGGCAAGGATGTGATCGTTATTGGCGGTGGGGATACGGGCACCGATTGTGTGGCTACGGCCCTGCGGCACGGGTGTACCAGCCTGACCCAACTAGAAATTATGACGCGGCCGCCAGATCACCGCGCCGCAGATAATCCCTGGCCCCAATGGCCGCGCACCTACAAACTAGATTATGGTCAGGCCGAAGCCCAGGCCCGCTTCGGCCAGGACCCCCGAGCTTATGGGGTAATGAGTACCCGATTTATTGGTGATGAACGAGGGCGGCTGCGTGGCCTGGAAACAGTGATGGTCGAACAAATTGGGCAGAACGGCCGCACCGAATTCTACCCCATCGCCGGGACAGAACAGGAGCGGCCGGCACAGCTTATCTTGTTAGCGTTAGGTTTCTTGGGGCCAGAAAACCCCCTGCTGGCCCAATTAGGGGTCAACCTGGATGAGCGGCACAATATCCAGGCGGGTGAGCCAGATTACGCCACCAATGTACCAGGCATCTTTGCGGCCGGGGATGCGCGGCGGGGGCAAAGTTTGGTGGTGTGGGCCATTCGGGAGGGGCGCGGCGCGGCACGGGCAGTGGATCAATTTTTGATGGGGGAGACGGATTTGCCGTAAACCATAAGGAACTTGACTTTTATGCTGTCAATGCCTTGTATATAATCATCTCATGGTGACATACGACCCGATACGAGTCGTTCTTGACACAAATATTGTCTTTGAAGGCTTGACAAAAAGTGGTAGTGCGTGTGGTTTAGTTGTAGACCTTCTTGTGTTTCTGACACCTTGGTCTATGAATATGGGGATGTTTTATCACGCAAATTATCAGGGCATCGTTGGAATCAAACAAAGCTGGTATTGGAACAATTATTGCGTGGAGAAACCGAGCTCATTGGTATTTACTTTTGCTGGGGCCAATCTCACCAGACCCCGGTGATGATCATGTGATCAATTGTGCCATGAATGCCTCTGTACCTATTGTAACTTCTAATGTATGCGATTTTAGACAAGCTAAACGATCTTTAGGCATCTAGGTGATAACACCAACTGATTTTTTAAATTCCCTCATTAGGTGATCATCTGGTTTGTTCTATAAGTATAAGAGAGGCTGTAGATGTCTGAATTAACTTTATATCTTCCTGAAACCTTACAGCATAGGCTAGAGCTTCTAGCTAAGAATGAAGGGGTACCTCTCACCAGCTATATTCTCTACATTTTAACGAAACAGGCTTCGCTGAGTTATACCATTGAAGTTAACGGCCCTAAGGCGATAGACCAACAGCAAGAAAATTTTGCTGCCTACTTGCAGCAGTTAGGTAAAGGGTCAGATGAGCAAATTGAAAAAATATTAGCCGAACGAGACGTAGTTGAATCCGAACCAGATTTACACCCTGAAACGATTGCCAAATTAAAACTATTGATTGCTGAACAGCAGGCTTAAATTTTTATTCGCAGACGGCTTATCACTGGAATAGTCGCGGTCCGCTGAAATCCTGAAGACCCAATAAAATCTATGCTGCAAATGACACCCATGCACTCAGGAGATTGGCCGGATGTACAGCGGATTTACCAGGAAGGGATTGAGACGGGCAATGCTACGTTTGAGACGGAGGTGCCGGCATGGGATGGGTGGGACAGTAAGACGCGGCCGCAGCCCCGCCTTGTCGCTCGCTTAGATAATCAAATAGTGGGGTGGGCAGCCCTGAGCTCGGTCTCAGCGCGGGCCGTGTATGCGGGGGTATGTGAGGTGAGCGTGTATGTCGCGGCCGCGGCCCGGGGGCACGGGGTAGGTAAACAACTGCTCCAGGCTCTTGTCCAGGCTTCAGAAGAGATGGGCATCTGGACGCTCCAGGCCAGTATCTTTCCAGAGAACCAGGCCAGCATCGCCATCCATGAACAGTGCGGCTTCCGTATCGTTGGCCGCCGAGAAAAAATCGCCCAGCACCGCGGCCGCTGGCGAGACACCATCCTCATGGAACGGCGCAGCCAGATTGCTGGTATAGGCCAGGGAGAGGAGAGCATTTACTGACGCAAAAGGTCGTTAGCCAAATGGTCTACAGTCGTACCTGGTTTGTCAGCAGTTCTCAATTTGCCCTAAAATGAATGTACGGGCGGGGCAGGTGGGCCAGGATTTTGGTCAAACAGGAGCGTTTCGTTCCCACCTGTCTCGCCCCGCTTTGGCTGAAACGGAAGGGGTAAAGGGGGTGAGACAGGCGGGAATCAGGTTGAACCGTTTGACCCGGATGGTTGCCCGCCTGTCCCACCCCTACCACGGGTTTTAAATTGAGAATTGCTGCTGGTTTGTGTGCCTGGTAGCGTACCCCTTGTACGACATCTTCTTCAAGCACAATCTCACAATGGCGTGAACGTCATTCAGCGGTGATCTTCCATCTGTTCTAACTGCCTTTTTATAGCTGCCACCTCCATTTCCCGGCGGCTGATTTCTTGCTCTAAATCCACGCGAATTTCATCCCACCATCTGCGCCCTTCCGCTTCCAGGGTTTGTGCTTTGTAGCAGAGGATGGTGGTGCTGTCTTGATGCAGTTCGTCGAGCTGCTTGAGGGTTTTACGCCGCCGCCGCTGTAAACGCATCAGCCGTTCGCGCAATCGCCGCTCCTGCCGGGTTTCGATGGCCGCTAATTCGGCCAGTTCTGTTGGGTCGAGTTCGTCGGCCAGGTCACGTAAGGTTTGCACATCGCGGGCAGCATAGGCGTTGTTGATGGCGGCCATCATGCTGGTACGGTACGCCTGCTCTACCTGGGTGGCGGAGAGGTCGGGATGGAAACGGCGGGCTAACTGGCGATAGATGCGCTTCGCGGCCGCGTCGTCCCTCGGTGTTTCTGGCAAATGCGGCAGCAATGTTTCCTCATCCATCTCGGGTTCCACCCGCTCCTGGGCCTGCCAAAATGGATCAGCCTCATCATAAACAAGGCCCAACTCTTCCGCCTGCTGCCGCAGCCTTAAATGCGTAAGATAAAGCTGCTTCTCGGCCCGCAGATGTAGAACCCTATCCACCAATTCACCTATCTTTAATCGGCACTGCATCCGAAAAGCGTTGACGATGGCCTGCTTTTCACCCAACTGGGCTTCAATATCCAGCAGGACTTGCTGCGCCTGAGCCAGTTCATCTTTCAGGCGACGGGTGCGTTCTTGAGCGGTAGAGAGGGGTTGGATGGCGAAGTTGATCATGATCGCTGAGAAAATGCTAACATAAAAAGGCGGGAGCAGGCAAAAGCAAAAAAGGTTTCAGCTTCATCCAGCTTTGCGGTAAAATTTAACCATGCAATCTGTACGCTAGGTGATTAAGCCAGGATTGGCTTCGATATTAGGCCAATTGCACCAACAACTGTCCCAACTATATGGTCAGAGACTGGTGAAAGTTGTGCTATACGGCTCACAAGTCCGTGGTGATGCTTTGCCTGATTCCGATGTGGATGTACTGGTTGTGCTGAAAGGACCAGTTAACCCTTATGAAGAGATAGAACACACGGGGGAAATCGTTGCCGGGCTATCTTTAGAACATAATCTGGTTATCTCCTGTGCCTACATTCCAGAAACGCGCTTGATTCAAGATACATCACCTTTTTTGCGTAACGTGCGGCGAGAAGGGATCGTTATATGAGTGAAGATCAATTGGCCCTGTTAAGTAAGGCGCACGAGAGTTACCATGCGGCTCAGGTTTTGTTGGATGCAGGTCATGCTGAGTTCGCGGCCGCATGTGCTTATTACACCATGTTCTAGGTGGCACAGGTATTCTTGCTCGACATCGCTCTCTCTTTCAGCAAGCATAGTGCCGTTATTGCGGCGTTTGGTCGTGAATTTATCAAGACAGGCAAAATTACCCCTGAATTTCATCGCTATTTGATTGAAGCGCAGGAAGCACGTTTAACTGCCGATTATGACACGATGATGATTAGTCAGGGGGTGGCGATACAGGCTTTGGAAAGGGCAAAAAAATTTCTGGTACTCTCCCAGCAACATTTTGGTTTTGCGCCAAAAGACCAATGACAAACCAGACAGCCACCTTTTTGGAAAAAGCAGGCATAACGATTCCCATCCCATTTTTGATAGCCTCAGTGCCATACTCCTCAAGCTCGAAGCCCAAACCGAAACATTGGGGCCACTATACACTGGCCCTTATTTATGATAGCGAAGCTGCGCGTAACAAAAACAGGCAGTACGCCCCACGGATTACCCTATGAAAACATCCCCCCCTGCCCTTCTCGCTCTGGAAGATGGCACCCTTTGGCCCGGTGTTGGCTTTGGCGCGGCCGCAGACAGCACCGGCGAGATCGTCTTCAACACCAGCCTCACTGGCTACCAGGAAATCCTCACCGACCCCAGCTACCACGGCCAGATTGTCACCATGACCATGCCCCACATCGGCAACTATGGCACCACCCCCGAAGATGACGAAAGCCATCGCGTCTGGGCGGCTGGCCTGGTGGTGCGGAGTATCAGCCCGGTGGTGAGCAACTGGCGGGCCCGCCAAAGCCTGCCCGACTACCTGGCCGAACGAGGCATCCCGGCCATCACCGAAGTAGACACCCGCGCCCTCGTTCGCCATATTCGGACCTATGGGGCGATGCGTGCCGCCCTCTCCACTCTCGACCCCGACCCAGAACGGCTCATCACCCTGGCCCGTACCGCCCGCGACATGAACGGCCTTGACCTGGCCCGCGAAGTCACCTGCCCAGAGCCATACATCTGGACAGAAGGGCAAGATTGGTGGCGGCCGCAAGGGGGGGAGCAGTTATCCGTGGGCAGTCCCCACCCCTCATACCTCACTCCCCAACACCCCTTCCACGTCGTCGCCTACGATTACGGCATCAAGCGGAACATCCTACGCCTGTTGGTATCACGGGGGTGCCGGGTGACGGTGGTGCCAGCAGACACCCCGGCCCATGAGGTGTTGGCGATGGCCCCGGATGGGGTGTTTTTATCCAATGGGCCGGGCGACCCCGCGGCCGCGACCTACGCCATCTCTGCGGTCAAAGAGCTGCTGGGCCAAAAACCGATCTTCGGCATTTGCCTGGGGCATCAAATTTTAGCCCTGGCCCTGGGAGCCCACACCTACAAACTCAAATTTGGGCATCGCGGCGGCAATCAGCCTGTCCAGCTTACTGACAACCTCGCCGTGCAAATTTCCAGCCATAACCACGGCTTCGCCGTAGACGCCAGCACCCTACCCACTGATGTTACCGTCTCCCACGTCAACTTGAACGACAACTGTTGTGAAGGTCTCAACGCCCCCAACTATCGTGCTTTTTCTGTCCAATACCACCCTGAAAGCTCCCCCGGCCCCCACGACTCTGATGCCCTCTTTGACCAGTTTATGGAAATGATGGCCGCTGGCGGTTAACTGCTAGCCGCCGGCAAGATTCTTATTCAGACTACTATCTGCCCTTTTTCTATGCCCAAAAACGCAAACATCCACTCCATTTTGATTCTTGGTTCCGGCCCGATTGTCATTGGGCAGGCGTGTGAATTTGATTACTCCGGTGTGCAAGCGTGTAAGGTGCTGCGGCGCGAGGGGTACCGGATTGTCCTGGTCAACTCCAACCCGGCCACCATTATGACCGACCCTGACCTGGCTGATGCTACTTACGTGGAGCCGCTTACCGTCGAAATTGTTGAGAAAATCATTGAGCAGGAGCGGCCCGATGCCCTGCTGCCCACTGTCGGCGGGCAGACGGCTTTGAACCTGGCGATGGAGTTAGACAAGGCTGGGGTATTGACGAAGTACGGGATGCAGATGCTGGGCGCGCGGCCGCGTACCATCCAACTAGCCGAAGATCGCTCCAAATTTCGCAATGCCATGATCAGCAACGGGATCCACGTCCCCCCCAGCCACTTTATCTACACCCTCGCCGAAGCGTGGGACGCCATCGCCGACATCGGCTACCCAGCCCTGGTAAGGGCATCGTTTACCCTCGGTGGGGCGGGGGGCGGCATCATCAACAGCCCGGATGAGGTCGAGCGGGTCATCGCCCATGGCTTGCGCTCCAGCCCGGTCGGTGAGGTGCTTATTGAACGGTCCCTGCTCGGCTGGAAAGAGTACGAACTGGAAGTGATGCGCGACCGGGCCGATAATTTTGTGGTCATTTGCACCATCGAAAACATAGACCCGATGGGTGTTCACACCGGGGACAGCATCACCGTCGCCCCGGCGCAAACCCTCACCGACCGGGAGTTTCAACATTTGCGCGACCTGGCTAAACGGGTCATGCAAATCGTAGAAGTGGAGACGGGGGGCAGCAACGTCCAGTTCGCCATCAACCCACAAACGGGAGAAACGGTGGTCATTGAGATGAATCCTCGTGTCTCCCGCTCTTCGGCCTTAGCCAGCAAAGCCACCGGCTTTCCCATCGCCAAAATCGCCGCCCTGCTGGCCGTTGGGTACACCCTGGATGAAATCCCTAACGACATCACCCGTGTCACCCCGGCCAGCTTTGAGCCAAGTTTGGATTACTGCGTGGTCAAAATCCCCCGCTGGAATTTCGAGAAGTTCCCCGGTGCAGACAGTACCCTCGGCCCGCAGATGAAAAGTGTGGGTGAAGTGATGGCCATTGGCCGCACCTTCCCCGAAGCCCTCAACAAAGCGATTCGCGGCCTGGATATTGGCATCTCCGGTTTTAGTAAGACGATAGCCACTCCGTCCTCACACCTCACTCCTCATTACTCCCCCGCTCTGCGCGTCCCCACTGCCCAACGCTTATTCCAGGTGGCCCAGGCGATGCACGAGGGGAGAACGGCCGAGGAGATCGCGGCCGCAACCGCCTTCGACCCCTGGTTTGTCATTCAGTTACAAGAAATTCTGGCTTTAGAAGAAGAAATCTCGCGCAGAAGCGCAGAGATGCAAAAAGAGGAACTCGCCCACTCGCAACCTCACATACTCGCTCCCCTACTCCGCCGCGCCAAGCGAATGGGGTTCAGTGACAGGGTGATCGCGGCCGCGATCCAAACCAGCGAACAAGCCATCCGCCAGCAGCGCAAAGAGCTGGGTATCACCCCTGTCTACTACCGGGTAGATACCTGTGCCGCTGAGTTTGTCGCCCACACCCCATACCTCTACTCCACCTACGAGCGAGACGATGAAGCCAACCCCACCGACCGGCGCAAAGTAATCATCCTGGGGGGTGGCCCCAACCGAATCGGGCAGGGGATTGAGTTTGATTATTGTTGTGTTCATGCCTGTTGGGCCTTGAGCGAACTGGGGTTCGAGACGATCATGGTCAACTGCAACCCAGAAACGGTCAGCACCGACTACGACACCGCCGACCGACTCTACTTTGAACCACTTACCCTGGAAGATGTATTGAACATCATTGACCTGGAAAAGCCGGAAGGGGTGATTGTCCAGTTTGGTGGGCAAACCCCAATTAACCTGACGGCGGGATTGGCGGCCGCGAACGTTCCTATCTGGGGCACACCCCCAGACGCCATTGACCTGGCTGAGGATCGCGGCCGCTTTGGGGCTTTACTACGCGAATTAAATATTGATCATCCCCAGTGGGGGCTGGCCCACACCCGGCATGAAGCCCTGGAAGTCGCCCATGACATTGGCTACCCGGTGCTGGTGCGGCCATCATTTGTGCTGGGAGGTCGGGGCATGGCCATCGCCTACGATGATGAAAGTTTTCTGCGCTTCCTGGCCGAAGCCGCCCTGGTCAACCCTAATAATCCGGTTCTTATTGATCAGTTCATCGAAGATGCGTTTGAAGTAGACGTAGATGCCGTAGCCGATGGGGAAAGGGTGGTCATTGCCGGGATCATGCAGCACATCGAAGAGGCAGGCATCCACTCTGGTGATAGTGCCTGTGTTTTGCCACCGTACAAAATCTCCATCTACCACCAGAGCATTATCCACGAATACACCGAAAAGCTGGGGCTGGCCTTGCAGGTGAAGGGGCTAATGAATATCCAGTTTGCCATCAAAGATGATGTCGTATATGTGCTTGAGGTCAACCCTCGTGCCAGTCGAACTGTGCCATTTGTCAGCAAGGCCACGGGAGTTTCCGTGGCCAAAATCGCCGCCCAGGTGCAGGCCGGCAAAACCCTGCGGGAGTTGGGCTTAACAGTAACGCCGCCGGTAGATGGTTTTTTTGTCAAGGAAGCGGTGCTGCCGTTCAACAAACTGCCAGGGGTAGACCCGGTGCTGGGGCCAGAGATGAGGAGCACGGGTGAGGTGATGGGCCATGCCGCCCGTTTTGGTCACGCATTCGCCAAAGCCCAAATTGCCGCCGGTTCTCCCCTGCCCACCCAGGGAAATGTGTTGATCACGGTGAATGATTTTGACAAAGCGGCCGCGCTCAGAATTGCGCGTGATTTACACACCTTGGGGTTCAACCTGTTTGCCACCAGCGGCACGGCGGATCTGTTTCAACGGGCTGGTTTACCTGTCACCCTGGCCCCGAAGGTCAGCGATGGGGGGCATCATATCGCCAAAATGGTTGAGGCTGGAGAGCTGCAACTGATCATTAACACCCCTTTGGGGCAGCGATCTTACGATGATAGTGGGGCCATGCGTGCGGCCGCGATCCGGCACAATATTCCCCTACTTACTACCCTCTCCGCCGCCCAGGCCGCTGTCAATGGCATCCGTGCCCTGCGTCAAAAAGAGTTAAAGGTTCGCAGCTTACAACTTCATCACACCGAAGGCAAAAAATAAGAGGGATATATCTATTGTAGACCGGTATAATCTATGATAAACTATTAACAGACTATAATAGTCTGATCATCATTCTTTAGGAAATACCGCGTGAACCAATTTATCAACCGGGAAGAAGAACAAACCTTCCTAAACGGCCTTCTCAAACAACCAGGGGCACATTTTGTCATGGTCTATGGCCGGCGGCGCATCGGCAAAACTACTCTGCTAATCCATTGGGCCAAACAAACCCGCCTGCCCGTCTTCTACTGGGTAGCCAAACAAGACCCACGTGACCGCATCATAGGCAACCTGGCAAAAACCATCTACGCCTGGCAATATGACACCATCCACCCCCCTGATATTCAACTACCAGATTGGGAAAGTGCCCTAAATATGCTTGCCCTGGCTGTAAGTGACAAACGGGCCATTGTCATCTTAGACGAACTGCCCTACGTCCTCCAACAAGATGCGGGGTTTGCATCCCATTTGCAAGCCGCGTGGGATCATCGGTTTAAAAACAGCCAGATGCTTCTGTTTCTCTCTGGGTCACACATTGGGATGCTAACGGAAATGACCCAATACCGTGCCCCTCTTTATGGGCGGCTAACCAATCAATTTCCTTTGTTTCCCCTTTCCTTTCGCCATGTGCAGCCATTTTTAAGCCGGTATGATAAACACAAACAACTGGCAGTATATGCCATTTTAGGCGGGGTACCCGCTTATCTAGAACGATGGCGCGATAATCAAAGCATCGCGGAAAATGTAGAGCAATTATTTCTGCAACGGACGGGGTGGTTCCGCAATGAGCCGGCCGTGCTGATCAGCGATCTAACCCAACGAGAAACGCACAATTACGAGGCTATTCTCAAAGCGATTGCCCAGGGTCACCACATTCGTGAAGATATTGCTTCTTATGCGGCCATTACTTCAACAAACTTAAGCCATTATTTGCCCCGGCTGCTTGAGCTGCAACTGGTTGAGCGGCGTATCCCGGCAACAGTCCCACTTAATCAGATTAAAACCAGCAAACTGGCTCGCTACCATTTGCGGGATTCGTTTTTGCGTTTCTATTACCGGTTCATTGACCCGAATCTGCACCTGATTGAATCGGGGTTAACCGCTACTTTATGGAGTTCCCTTGATATCCAGTTCCGGTCATTTGTGGGCCTGGTTTTTGAGAATTTATGCCGGGAATGGGTAACCGAGCAAGCCAATCAAGGCCAGCTGCCTTTCATGCCAGATAATGTTGGCTCCCATTGGTCGGCTGGGGTCCAGGTAGATGTTGTCGCTATTTCCTGGCAAGAAAAGCGGGTTTTGCTAGGGGAGTGCAAATGGAGCGAGCAGATGGTTGGCAAAGGGGTGGTGGAAGACCTGGTGCAAAATAAAACTAGCAAGCTCTTGGCGATATTGCCAGAAAAAGGAGAAGGCTGGCAGGTAGATTATATGGTGTTTGCTCGCCATGCGTTTTCGCCCGCGGCCGCAGACGTGGCCCATGCCCATCAGGTTCGCTTAATCACCCTGGCAGATATGCTCTAAAAATGTAGCCTACACGGGGCCAATTAGCGTGTTGTCTGGGAATGAATAATTGGCTAAAAACAAAGCGGCCGCAGCTCCCCCCACTCTGGACACTCTCATCCCAAAAGATAAAATTTTTTGCTCTACACGAAATAATGGGGTAGGTAACACAATGTATTTATTTGTGAGTTACTCATAAATAAATGCGGGTAACATACGCTTCAAACAGGGGCAGCGATGTCGTCTGATGTAAAGGAAAATGGGCACTGTGAAACAGCGTATGAAGCAGCCCTAGCCCCAGGGCAAACGCATCACTCCGATTGGCATTAAACAACGCCTCCAGCACCCCTTTGGCACGTCCCAACTGAATCAGCTGTTGGGGTGAAAGGCGGATAGATGTCCACTCAGCATCTTTTTTAGGAGGAAGTGGCACATCCCACAACAGGTAGAGGGAGTCAAGGGCGGTGATCCCCTCTGGCATTTCCCGATCCCGATCAGAGACAGCCTGGCGCAATGCTTCGAGCCGTATCGAAAGCAGCATGATGGCCATATCAGCCACATCAGCCCGCCCCAGATCCCCCTCCAGGGTTTCCCCTATCTCACGCATGACCCTTTTTTGCTCTGGAGTTAGGGCAACATAGACTGTTTGCCGACTAACCGCACGGCGAGGGCGGCCGCGTTTTGGTTTTTCACGCAGCAAGGCCGTCAACGTACTTTCTTCACGCGGTGTTCTTTTACTCATAAAACGACCAACAACAGGCTGGTAGACAGCCCCTATCAACTATTACGTTTATCATCCCCCAACTGCCGGTAACTATGCTCCTTCTCCAAGAATTTCTCCACAAATGGCTCATCTACCTGGGCCCCATTTTGATCCAGGAGATGGAGACAAAGATGCAAACAGAGCAGGCAGATACTCCGGGGATACCCCCGCGTTTCCCGCCAGATAGGGAGAACGGCATCATCATTAAACAAAGGGGGCTGCTTGACATCGCGGCCGGCCGCCAACAACCGATACTCGATCAAAGATTTGGTATCTTCAGGGGTCAAGGGGTCTAACGAAGAGCGGGTAGCCACCCGATCATTGAAGTCAGGCACATCCCGCAGGTTGATGTCTAGCTCAGGCCGTCCCAGGAGAACAAGCTGATACGCTTTACGGCCGCCAGGGTCCCGGAAGTTTAGCAGCCGCCGCAGCTCTACAAACTGCTCCGCACTCAACTCATGGGCTTCATCAATAATAATCAGGGGGATAATCCCCTTATCACTTTGTTTGATGAGAAAGGCACGGAACTCATTCAACTGATCTTCGGTGGCCCGGCGAGTGCGGATGCCCAACTCCGCAGCAATGCGGCGCAGGAGCAGCAAACCACTCCGCTTGGGTGGCTCATCTACACGGGCCGCCACAAAGTCCGGACGGCGCTGATACCGACTGTGAAACCAGGTAGCCAGCGTCGTCTTCCCCGTACCGACTTCGCCAACAATGATGGAAGCTCCCTGCCCCGACTCGACCATAAAACTCACTTTGGAGAGGGCGCGGCGCGTGTCTACAGAGATGTACATGAAACGAGGATCGGCTTCAATGCTAAAGGGAGGCACCACCAACCCCAGACGGCTCCAATCAGCTTTGCTAAAAAATTCGAGTTTAATGTTTTCCATCATCGGCGGCACCTTGATTACCCTTTGTTTGATTTGATACCCAGTAAGGAAGATGACCTATTTTAGCAAAACTGGGCTTTCTCTGCCGGCTCAATTTAACCAAAATAAACGGTTGTTTCTCAATTTTCACAAATTTATGGATAAATGTCCAATTCTGGGGATAACTATGTCTGTTAAGCAGACGCAAAAGTGGAGAAATAACCGACAACTGTGGATAAGCTGTGGATATGAAGATAAATCATCTTGTTTTTATCAATCTATAGGCTATAGATTGATTGACAGGCATATCTAATTGTGTTAGACTGGGCACAATTGTCCTTTTAAGACATTTGTTCGCTGTTTTTTCGCATCTATCACAGTGGGCTGAAGCAGTGCGGCCGCAGCGAACCTAAAAGAAAAGGCCAGACGTGTGCGCGTCCGGCCTTTCGTATAAGTTGTGCTTCCCATCTTTCTACCGTCTCGCAAAATCAGGTAGGTTACGATGCCCCGTTTATGGGGAGGGGGTTTTTGTTGCCCTCGGAAGCTACTTGGGGTGCAAACAGCATAACACACGCCTGGAGTAGTGTCAATGAATGCTAACCTTTATCTAGAAGGTTTGTTTTGGGTTGCCTGGACACAGCCAGCTAAAGGATGCTTTTTGCCGGGTAGGGACGTGTTTTGGCAACCAACCCATCACCAGCCTTGCTGGCGGCACAAGAAAAATTATTGTCTTTACGGCAGCAGCTGGCTCCGTCTGGGCCACATCGGACTGCCCCCCTCCCCACGCCGCCCCCATCAGACCAAGCTACCCCCCTCTGGCCAGCCCACCTGGGCTGGCACAGTGAGCCGTTAAGATTAGCTCTACCCAAATCCCCAGAGATTCCCCTGCCACAAAATCAAACCTGGGCCTTACCCATTGGTAACAGCGGCCGGTCGTCGCCAGACCAACCCTCGCGGAACCCATTACAAGCGGCGGCCGGCAGTCAACGGTCAATAGTCAGCGGCCAAATCAACCTAAATCGCTTGAACCAGGCCCAAAATCTTACGCTGTACCCAGACCTGGCGATGGCTCTGTTGCAACAAAATCGGACGGCCGAAAGCCGGGTCTGGCTTTTGCTGCGCCACCTGGATGAAGCGGGCCAGGGGTGGCTGACAACGACGGTGATCAGGCAGCTTTTGGCTGAGGCATCATCTCCCTGGAAGGTTTGTGGCTGGCGGCAGTTACGTATTTTGCTGGCCCAGGGGGACGGGCTATTTTGGCAGCGGCAGGGGGAACGGCTCTGGCTGCGCTCAATGGTGAAAGTCGCGGCCGCGCTCGGTCTTACTCACCTCTCCGGCCACCCTGTCACCTTGCCCGCCCGCCTGCTGACTCGCCCCATTGGGGAGGTGAAAGCCCATTTTTACGCCAGCTTCCACAGCGGCCGCAACCATGAGCACCAACCTATCGCCAGGGCGACACTGGCCCAACTGAGCGGCCTTTCTCCTCAGACCCAACGCCATTATGAGAAACGGGCCGGGGTGCGGCCGCAAAGCAACTACGCTTTAGGAGAAATCGTTACCCCGGAATATCAAGAAGATCGCTCCTGGCAGCAGGGCAATGGGACATTTATCTTTAACGATGTAAACGGCCTACAAGGAGCAGCTGGCACCAGGTACCTGGCCTGGCAGCTTCCCAACGAGTACAGCGGGCCACACCTACGGCAGCCCAAAGGGCGGCAAAAACGATTGAATCGGCGGCTGGCAGACCTGCGGCAACAAGGGACAGCGGGGAACGACCGACGCCACAAGCGGTTTTTTGCCAACGGCTGTGCCGCCGTTACGGGCCAACAGGGCAGTGAGGTGTATTGGCGCGGCCGCGAACGGGTCAACGGTGGGCAAATTTGGTATCTCCTGGCAAAATCAGGGGGAGATTAGAGACTGGAGACTGTATATCTCTACTATTCTCATATCGGAGGAAAGTTAGACCCATTTTCAGGGATATAAAAACAACAACAAGAGGTTTTTTATGCACATTTATCCCCTCGACTTGCATTTTCGCGGCAAACCCAATGTTACCGTTGCTTATCTGGTGGTTGGTCCAGAAGGGCCGGTGTTGGTAGAAACCGGCCCTGGCTCAACACTAAAGACGTTACACGAGCAGTTAGCCCGGCATAGCTTTGCCCCCCAGGATGTCAAACATCTGCTAGTAACCCACATTCACCTGGATCATGCCGGCGCGTCGGGTTGGTGGGCACGACAGGGGACACAGGTATATGTGCATCACATCGGGGCACCCCATCTGATTGCTCCAGCTAAACTGCTAGCCAGTGCCCACCGTATTTATGGCGACCAGATGGAGAGTTTATGGGGAGAATTCCTGGCTGCTCCCCAGGAACAAATTACGCCGGTGCATGATGGGGATGAAATCAACGTGGCGGGGCTGACCTTTGTGGCTATTGAGACACCCGGCCATGCTAATCATCACCATATTTACCGGCTGGGGGATGTGGCTTTCACCGGGGACGCGGCCGGGATTTGTTTGCCGGGTAATCTGCTGCGCGATTTACCTGCCCCACCACCGGAGTTTAATTGGGAGATATGGCAGGCTACGATTGCCAAAATCAAGGCATATAACTTCAGTCGCATCTATCCGACCCATGCCGGACCGGTGGATGAGGTGACTACCCATCTGGATGAGTTTAAGAAGCTGCTGGACGCGGCCGCCCTCTTTATTCGTGATTTGCTCCAACAGGGAATAACACGGGATGAGATGGTAACCCGCTATGTGCAGTGGAATGGAGAGCGGGCGGCCGCTGCGGGGGTAGCTGAGGCAGATTTTGCCCGGTACGCGGCCGCGAACCCATACTATATGTCTGTAGATGGCATCAGCCGCTATTGGCGTAAAAAAGAGGGGGGATGATGCGTGAACCGTGATATTTTGTTCACGCATCACGCATCACGTATCACGTATCACGTATCACGTATCACGAAGCGCGGCGCAAGACGCGGAGCAGCCAGAGTAAAACAACCGCTCCAAAAACAGCTACCACCAGACTCCAGATATTAAATCCGGTAAACCCGGCCCCGCCCAATGATTGGATGATAAACCCGCCGAGAAACGCCCCAATGATGCCCACAAGCACATTGGCGAGTAATCCCATCTGCTTATCACGCCCCATTAGTTGGCTGGCAATCCAGCCAGCTATACCACCAAAGATAATCCACAAAAGAATGTTGATCATAATTTACTCCTTTTGTAAGGTGGCTCCCGGTGGATAATTGGCACTATTTTACCGCTTGCCGCCTGCCTGCCAACATTTGGGGAATATTCCGCACCTTTGTCTTTTAAATTTGCCGGGGGAAATCAGTTTTGCCCAGTGCAACCAATGGGATGTATCAGGTTATGGCAGGGTCAAGGTGATTCGCGTATAGGTGTGGGGAATACTCTCTAAAGCAAGGGAGCCCCCAATGACGGCCATCATGGTGCTGTGCAAGGCTAACCCTTGTCCGCTACCACCGTTGGGGGACGCGGCCGCGTTCAACCCTACCCCATCATCTTCAATCACCAGGTGCAAGGTAGGGGTATGCCCGGCGGTAATACGTAAATTGAGCGGTTGACCTGTTTCCGTGGGGCGGGCATGGCGAGCGGCATTGCGTATCGCTTCCCTGGCGGCATAAAAGCACACTTCTGCCGATAGCGGTGAGAGATGGTGCAGGGCCTGATCGGTGCCCGGGGATACCTGCCACTGCACACTATCAAAGGCGTCATTAAACTCTTGTGCCACGACCTGCTGCAAGGCGACGATAAATCCCAGGCGGGTCACTTCCGGGGCGGCCCCGATAGGCATTTCTCGCAGCAGGTTGGCGATTTGCCGGTGCGCGGCCGCGAGCATCTCTGATGCCTCTTGAACGGCTTCACCAGTGGGAACTCGACTCAAGGACAGCAAGGCGGTATGCAGTTGAGGCAGCACCTCATCATGCAGCACCCGCCGGGTACGCCGGTCAATGACCTGGCTTTCGGCCAACCGCTGCCGCTGCAACCCCATTAGCCGATGGGCCATCTCCGCACTGGCCTTCATATCAATTAACCGTTCGCCACTGGCCCGAGCCACTTCCATCTCCTCCTGGGTATACAGCCCGCCGCTCACTTTTTCCCCTAGCAGCAAAATGCCTACCAGCCCACGCTCACTCCACAGCGGCACCGCCCAGATAGCCCCGGCATATTGGGCCGGCTCCACTGCCAGCCAGGTGATTTTTGGGGTGCTAAATTGGCTGGTAAGCTCGGCCAATGGGGGTAGTTCTGGGGACGCCGTTTGAGGATAAAGCAGCGGTGGACCGACCAGCGGGGCCAGCGGTCCGACGGAGATGAGATAGGCGAGTTGGGCATCCAATAAATCACGGCACAGGGCGCGAAATGGGGTGTGAATGTCAAGCTCCAGGACAACCGTTTCGGTTTCTGTAAGCAGTTGGGGATAAAGCTGTTGACCGGTGATGAACGGGCGCAAACTGGCGATGAAATGTTCCCGTTCGGCATAAGATCGCCAGCTAAACAGGGCATAAAACAGGGTCATCAACATAGCGGTCAGGAGCAGACTGTACAGCGGCCGCAAATTAATCGCCAGGCTCCCGCCAATGACAAACCCATATCCGGCTGCCAGGATAATGGCCCGCCGCCAATGCCGCTGTAACCCGCGCCGGGGCAAAATCTTCCCTGTAAACAGTTCATAGGCGATGATGGCCTGCCCGGCCAACATATTGGCGATGGCGATCAGGGCGGAGACCAGCAAATCCCACCAGGCGATGACAGCTCGATGTTCCCAGTAAATATCTATCAGGGGAACATGGCGGGATTGCTGCACCAGCCAGTTCAGCACCCCGGCCACCATGAGGCTGACCAGGAGCAGGATGAGGGACGCGGCCGCGAACCATGGTCTAGCTCTTTGTCGGGCTAAGGTCCCCATGGCCCGGTGGGAGGGTCCCGGATGGCGCAGGGTGTCCCAGGAAAGGGCGACGCACAGCACCACATAGCCGGAATAGGCGAGAGAGAGCAGGGGAATACCCAAAAATGACCAGCGAATGAAGAAACGCAGTTGATCAAAAAATTCATCTGGGGAGCGGAACCGCTGGGCTAGAAGCATTATCCCTACCACCATCAGCAGCAGCCCTATCACCATCACCAGGGTAATGATCAGAAAAGCGGCGCCATGCCGCCGCTGTAACCAGGGTACCGGCTCTTGCCAAAAGCCGCTGTACCACAAAGCGATGGTGTACCAACTGTAAGGCATAAGGATGGCTGGGATTAGCCCGATGCCCCACCAGATAACCATGATCAGGCTCAAGGTGGTTGGTCCGATGTATAAAATTACCAGGTGGCTGACAAAGAACACCCCACCCATGAGCAGCCCCGCGGCCGCCAGCCATATCCCCCACGCCTGCCGGTCAGAGTTCAGCAGCACCGTCAGCCCCAGCCAAAAGAGCAAGATGGCATTAAAGAGGGAGATGGCCATAGCGGCCCAGTTGAGGAGGGGGTAATCACTCATTTACGATTTCAATTCATTTCTTCCCACTCCCCCCGCTCATTTTGCACGAGGGGCAAGCCATCCTCATTCCAGTGGATGAGGCGGCCGCTGTTGTAGATGAGAGCGGCGCGGGTGCGGGCGACTTTTTCATCGGTGGTGGTATCGTTGAGACCCCAGGCGGTATAAATCTGGCCGTTGATCCGGCTTATGGTTCGTTTGTCGCGGAAACCCATTTTGCTGGCGATCTGCTCATTGCTCATCCCCTGAGCCACCATTTTGGCGACGGCCAGTTCAGTTGGTTCTAACAGGGCCAGAGGGGATTTGGCATCTTTGTGGCGGACTTCCTGGACGCGGGCTTCGATGTCGGGGTCAATAAAGCTGCGGCCGCGTACTGCATCTTCTAGCAGGGGGACAATCAACTGGGGCAGCAGGTAATTCGATTTCCGCACATAGGCATAATGGCTAAGAATGCCTGACCGCCGGAAAGCCCGGTAATAGGCATCATCATCCTGAATAGAGTAAAAGACGACCGGCAGGCGGGGCAGCTCCCGACGGATGGCAATGGCCGCTTCAATGCCATTCATCATCCCGGCCAACTGTACATCCATCAAAATCGCTTCGGGTGGAGTTTGCAGGCAATATTCCAATGCTGCTTCACCGGTAGGACAATCATAAACGATTTGCACCTGCCCGGTGCTTTCCAGCCCGCTTTTCATAGCCGGGCGGAGTTTTTCGTTATCTTCGACGAGGAGGAGGGTGAACATGAGAGATGGGAGATTACTGGAGTCTGGCGTCTACTGGTTATTAGTGTATTGGTGTATTGGTTATTAGCACTGGTGAAATTAATTTTTGCCAGAGGCCAGTAGATTAAAGATTTAAGAGGTTGGTGACTGGGTCATTGTAGCGGAAAAGAAGTGGTTGCGCCTTTTCCAGGCCAATCGTAAATCTATGTGTTCTTGCGTTCTATTGGACGATATACCCCAGCGGATCGTCAAGCACCTGAGTGCGGCCGCGTGGTGTTTGGGTGCAGATATTGTCGGCTTTGCGTCACTGGGGACATGGGGAGTGGTGTTTATAATGGTGAACAGTTAGCCGTTCCCATTTTCTCACGAGGTAGATCATGACTCAATTTTCACCCCCCCTGACGACCCCTTCCTTGAAAAAAGAAACCCCAGCCACCAGTCTCTCTTTTTATTTACACGCTCCGACGCGGGTGTTAGTGGTGGGGTTGGGGTTGGGTTGGCTATTTGATTGGCTCTTTTATGGCAAACTGTTAGGGGTCTCCGTTTTCTTGTTCGCGGCCGCGCTTCTAACTCTATTGGGGATATTAAGCTGGTATGAAGGGGTGCGGCCGCGGCTGATTAACTTGTGGGTGGGGCCGGCCATCCTCTTTTTTGCGGCTATGGTTTTTGTCCGTAGTAATGGGTTTCTCACCTTTCTCAACCTCAGTACCGTGCTGTTTTTGCTGCTGTTGTTAGCCCACCATTACGCCCATGCCAGCCTGTTCCATATTCGCTTTCGGGATGGGGTACTGGTTCCTTTACAGACATCTGTTTACACCCTTTGGTATGGGGGTCAGATGGTGGTCCATACCGCCCGGCAGATCAACCCCCAAAATAGCCAGCGGATCGTTCCGTTTTTGCGTGGGGCGCTGCTGGCTTTGCCTATTTTATTCGTTTTTACCTTGCTGTTGGCCGCTTCTGACCTCATCTTTGCCGGGTATCTGGCCCGAATTTTAGCCTGGGAGACGGTTGATGACCTGGTGCACTATGCCTGGCGTGGGGTACTCATTCTGGGGCTGGCCTGGGGGTTCACAGGTGGTCTTATTTACGCCCTGGCCCATCCCCCAGCGGAGAAATCCCCAGATGGCCCGGCGCGGCCGCTCTTTTCCCTGGGCTTTATTGAAACGGCGATTATCCTGGTACTGGTCAATGGGCTGTTTATCTTGTTTGGCTGGATTCAGATGGCGTATCTGTTTGGCGGCCGCGCCAACATCAGATTGGATGGGTTCACTTATGCCGAATATGCCCGACGTGGCTTTTTTGAGCTGGTAACAGTGGCTGTGCTGACGTTTATTCTATTAACCGGTCTCCATTGGCTCTCGCGCCGGGAGACGGTGGGGCAGACCCGGCTATTTAATGGGTTGGGCACGGTCATGGCGGGGTTGGTGTTGGTGCAGTTGGCTTCCGCTTTTTTGCGCCTGCAACTGTATGAGCAAACGTATGGCTTTACCCAACTGCGTTTGTACAGTCACGTGTTTATGGTCTGGTTAGGGGTGTTGTTTGTGGGGATGGTGCTGGTGTTGTGGCTGCGGCCGCACCGTCTCCCATTCATCACCCTGGCGGCCGCGCTCGGGTTTGTGACCACCCTGAACCTGATCAACCCGGATATGTTCATTGTGCGGCAAAACATGGTGCGGTATGCGGCTACTGGGGACCTGGATGCCGTCTATCTAACCCAACTGTCTGATGATGCCATACCGGCCCTGTTGCTGGCCTGGCAGCAGGTTCAGGGGGATAAGCAGAGGGTGTATGATCCGGCTTGCGGCCGCGAACTATATCTGCCTGAAATCAACCGCACCCTACCCTCACAGCCCGATTATCTTGGTGAATGTGTCACTACTCTGGATACCATTCTGGCTCGCCACCTGACGGCCCAGTGGGAACTGTATGAAAACAATGACCAGTGGCGTCGCTGGCAATCAGCCCACCTGAGTCGCTGGCGGGCGTATAGGGGGTTAGTTTCTAGTTTCTAGTTTCGAGTTGTGGGGTGTGTTCATAATTCATCCTTCATAATTCATCCTTCAGTTTCACAGGGAGGTCGTGATGTTTAATCCAACGATGGAAACGATTTTCAAGGATGCACGGTTTTTCGGTAATCAGTTACTCCATGAGCGGGATTTGACGCCGGCGTTGGCCCGCTTGACCTTGTATATCATTGGCGGGAGTGCTTTTTATGGGTTCACCATGGGGCTGCATCACTCCTTCTTGCAAGCGGCCGCGTCAGCGATCAAAGTACCCATGCTCCTCTTTGTCACCCTGCTCATCTGCCTGCCCACTTTGTACTTTGTTAGCCTGTTCTTTGGCTCACGGATACGGTTTGCCCAGGCGATGGTCGTCCTGTTAACGGGCCTGTCCATTACCGCCGTTCTACTCGGGTCATTCGCGCCTATTGCCCTCTTTTTCCTCTTGAGCGGCTCCAGCTACACCTTTTTACTGCTGCTTCATGTAACCATTTTCGCCTTTTGCAGCCTGGCCGGGTTGTACAGCATTCAGCGGCATTTCCATTATCTGGCAGTACGGGTGACAGATGATTTGGACCAGATGGTGCAGGTTCGCGGCCGCGTCATTTTGCAGTTGTGGATATTCCTCTACATGTTCGTCGGCTCCCAGATGGCTTATGTCCTGGCTCCCTTTGTGGGCCGCGATCTCCAGTTTGTCCTCTTCCGGCTGCCAGAGACCAATCTGTACACCTACTTGCTACAGTTGATCGGAGAAATAATTAATCGGTGAATGGGTGAACTGTGAACGGTTAATGAGCGGCGTTTATGACTTCATTAACCATTCACCCATTCACCCATTCACCCATTCACCATTCACTATGGCTTTAATTAAACAGCTTTTAACCCTTTTAGCCCCTTTGCTTCTGGTTTCCGCGTTGGCGGTGAGCCTGGTTGGGGCACGTGCCTGGCATACCGGGCATTTACTGTTTCTGTTTTTGCTGTGGAACCTGTTTTTGGCCTGGATACCGGTGGGGTTGGCGGGGGTCGCGGCCGCGCTGCCCAACCGCCCCATCACCCAGGCCATTTTAGGGGGGTGGTGGCTGCTTTTCTTCCCCAATGCCCCCTACCTGGTCACCGATTTGATGCACCTGGCGTATTTGAGCGGCCGGCTGCTCTGGTACGATACGCTCATGTTTGCCACCTTTGCCCTTACGGGGCTGGTATTAGGGTACGTCTCCTTGCGGCTCATCCAGGGAGTAGTGGCCCATTATCTGGGAGTTGTGGGCAGTTGGGGGTTTGTGGTGGGGGCACTGCTGCTAAGCAGCTACGGCATTTATGTAGGCCGGTTCCTACGCTGGAACAGTTGGGATTTGTTCATCTCTCCAACAGCCTTAGCCCGCGACATGGTGGGCAGCCTTTTTGAGCTGCGCACTTTTATCGTCACTTTGTCGCTGGCAGTTCTTCTCACCGCTACCTACGCTGTGTTGGTTGCATTGCCCCGGTTATCTCCTTCACCGGCCTATGCCAAAAGGATGGATAAAGGGTGACCTGCTTCTACCCAGGTAAAGCTGCCCTGGCCGGCGATAACATGCACTTAATTTTTGGAGAAATTTCTCCATTTGTTGGCTGTCCACCACCAATGGCTGATTCATGTTGGACTTCTTGTTCTAATTATCTCAAGAGCAGGTTAAGATACGATTGGTAAATGGTTAGCCATTCGTACCCGCTGTTTTGTTCCATCTTTTGGGCTAATTGGCTTAGTAGTTACGGCTGGAAGGTGAAAAACCGACAATCCTATTTCCTCATTGCCAAAAGATAGGGCACAATAGATGAATGATGTTATGGCAGATACAGCCTCTTTTGCTTCTGCTGACCGGGGGGATGGCGCTGGGTTGTTTTGGGATTGTGTGGACGCGGGGAACACGGGATACCTGGCTGACGCGCTGGCTGCTCATTTATTTTGGTTTTACTCTGCTTTGGAATGGGCTGGCTGGCTGGTTTTATGTTACCAATCGAGATATAGCTCTGGCGGCCGCAGCTCCCCTACCCCTCACCGTTATCTTTCTCCACCTGACCGCCGCCTTCATCTCTGCCCCCCTGCCCTGGAGCTGGCGGCTGCTGCCCATTCCCCTTGCCTTGCTTCTGTTCCTGGCCCCCCTGGTTTTCCCGGCGGCCGCCTCTCTCACCCTGCCCCTCGCCTTGTTTTTATGGGGGGTGCTGGGCGGCCGCGTTGGTTTTTCCCTGCTCCTGGCCTACCGCCAGACCCGCCGCCAGCCCCTGCACCGTAACCGGCTCACCTACTGGATGTTTGTCCTCATCGGCTTCATCCTCAGCGATACCCTCTGGTTTATCGGGTGGCTGAACCTCTCCCTGCTGCTGCGTGGGCTGCCCCTGCTGGCTCTGGTAATTGTAGGGATCACCTACAACCTGCCCGATATTCGCCAAATTGTACGACGGGTGTTTAGTCTGATTATTGTGGCTGGCCTGTTGGCCATAGGGTACGCTCTGGGGTTGCGGCTTCTGGATGAACTGTTTCGCACCACCCCGGCGTATGATCCGCTGTATGGGGGGATGGTACTGGTGGTCGCGGCCGCGCTCCTGTTTCAACCCCTGGTTAGACTAGTACAGCGAGCGGCCGCACGTCTTAGTGCCGATTCCGATTACGACGCTACTGCCCTACTGCGCCAATACAGCCTGCAAGTCAGCAACATCGTCCACCTGCAAACCCTGGAAGCTACCGCCGTCAGCCTCATCAGCGAAGGGATGGGACTTCAGCACGGCACCCTCTTCCTGGTAGATACCATCCCTGACCCTGACCCCCATTTTGAGTTTCGCAGTGTGCAAAGCTTTGGCCCTGACCGGTTGGTTCTGGGCGCCCTTCCCCAGCACAGCCCCATTGCCGACTACCTGAGTCAGATTCGCCAGCCGCTGACCCAATACAACATTGATCTGCTGCCCCAATTCCGCAAAGCTGTGCCCGAAGAGAAAGAGTGGCTGGCCGCCCTGGGCATGGAAGTGTACGTGCCGGTTCATTCCCAGGGCAAATGGATTGGCCTGTTTGGCTTAGGGCCAAAAATATCGGGCAACCGGTATTACAAAGAAGATTTGCTCCTCCTCACCACCCTGGCTGATCAGACGGCCGTCGCCCTGGAAAACGCCCGTCTCTTTGAAGATTTAGTCCAGGCCAACCAGAATTTACAGCAGGCTTATGCTTCTCTGGAGCAGGCCAATGTGCAGCTGCAAGAGGTAGATCGGCTCAAATCGGCGTTCATCAGCGTTGTTTCCCACGAGCTGCGTACCCCATTTGCCAACATCGGCTTTTCCCTGCATATTTTAGAGCGGTATGGCACCGACCATTGGCCCGAAGGGCAGCAAGAGGAGCTGGAAAGCCTCAAGCAGGGGATTCAACGGGCCAAAAATATGATTGAGCATCTGGTCTCCATTGCTTCATTCTTGCAGAAGCAGGGGGATTTGCAGCTGGACCAGGTGGATTTGTTAGAGTTGATTGAGACGACTTTGGCCCCGCTGCGGCCGCTGGCAGACTCTCGCCTCATCACCTTACAACACACCAGCGAGACCCCCCTTTCCCCCATCCAGGCCGATGCCACCCGCCTGGGCGAAGCGATCCACCACCTGGTGCAAAACGCCATCAAATTTACCCCAGAGGGGGGCCAGGTAACGGTCCGCGCCTGGGCCGAAGCGAACCAGATTCGTCTGGTCGTACAAGATACCGGCGTCGGTATTCCTCCGGAGCGGCTGCCCGGTCTGTGGGACAGCTTCACCCAAATGGCTGATTCCGTGACCCGGGGGGTCGAAAGTGTCGGGCTGGGGCTGGCTCTGGTCAAAGCCGTCATCACCGCCCACGGCGGCGACGTATTCGCCCAAAGTGAAGAGGGGGTGGGGAGTGAATTTGGGTTTTGGCTTCAGAAGGAGTGAGGAGTGAGGACTGAGAGATGAGTGACGCACTCACTCGCCCACGCGCAAACTCGCCCACTCGCATACTCGCAAACCATGAACGATAATTTTGAACTTAAGCTCAGTTTTTTGGTCGTTTTTTTCTTGCTCCTGGTGTATATCGGCTATGAGCTTGTCACCACGCCAGCGGGAGGGCATCCGTTTGGGCATGGGCTGGGGATTCTGGGGGCGGTGCTGATGGTAATGACGGAGACGTTGTACAGCCTGCGTAAACGGCTGGGTTGGTTTAGCTTTTGGCCGGTGCGCCATTGGCTATCCTTTCACATCTTCACCGGCATCGTTGGCCCCACCCTGGTTTTTATGCACACCGCCCTGGAGTTCCGTGGCCTGGCCGGATTCACGTTTCTAATGACGGTGTTGGTGGTGTTGAGCGGTTTTCTGGGCCGGTACATTTATACCGCTGTCCCACGCTCCCTGGCCGGGGTAGAATTAGATCGGCGCACGTTGGAGCTGGAGCTGTGGCAGGCACGGCAGGAGTTAATGGCCTGGTCGGCGGATAAATCTATGCAGGTACAGATATTGGTGTCACGGGAAGCGGCCGCGACCCCACCCCCCTCTGATCTCTCCGTCCTGGAACTGCTGGGCCACCGCTGGCAGGAAGCCCGCGAACGACGGCGCATCGGTCAGGCCATCCGCCAGTTAGATCGGCAGGAGCAGGCCCGCATGGGGGAAATTGAGAAGCAGCTGCGCCGCCAGCAGCGGCTCATTCGCCAGATACGTTCTCTGCAAACCGTCCGCCGCCTCATGGGGTATTGGCACACCTTCCACATCCCCCTGGGATTGACCTTGTTCACGGCCATGTTCATTCACATCGTGGCTACGATTTATTATTAGGATGCCTATGTGGCAGCAGTTAAAGGCGATTTTTTTTGCCCCAACAGAGAAACAATCTTTTTTACCCCCACCCACCGGGGGGCCATTTCAGGTTGCGGCTGATGCCAGCCGTTGTGTGCAGTGTGGTATCTGTGGCTACAATTGCCCGGTTGGCATTGAGGTGCGAGAATATGCTCGCCGCGGCCGCAACGTCACCGATCCCCGCTGTATCTCCTGTGGGGCCTGCATCGAAAAATGCCCTCGCGGCACCTTGCGCTGGGGTCCCGCCATCCTCATCGGCGACGACCTCCGCCTGCAAACGAACCCGGATGAGTTGTGAGAGGTGAGGGACGAGGACTGAGGACTGAGTGACTCGCAAACTCGTTCACTCGCAAACCTGAAACCTGAAAAACCTGAAACTTGAAACATTACCTACTCATTGGCAATGGCGCTGCCGGGGTGAGCGCAGCTGAGGTGATACGGAAACGGGACGCGGCCGCGACCATCACCATCCTCAGCGACGAACCGTACCCCATGTACTCCCGCCCTGGGATCGCCTACGTCCTCAACGGCCAGGTACCCCCTGAGCAAATTATCGCCCGCCGCCCCAGCTTCTATCAGCAGCACCGGCTCGATCTCCGCTTCGTCCGGGCTGTAGGGTTAGATGCCACCCGCCAATACGTTGATCTGGCCGATGGCACTCGCCTGCCCTATGATGTTCTGCTCCTGGCCACCGGGGCCTCAGCCACCCCGCCCCCTTTCACCAACAGCCAGCTAGACGGGATTATCACCTTCGACAAGCTGGATGATGCCCGGCAGCTGCTCACCCGCTGCCGCCGGGCCAGAGCCGCTGTAATCGTCGGCGGGGGGATTACAGCCATGGAGCTGGCTGAAGGGATCGCCCATCAGGGGGTCAAAACCCATTTTCTCCAACGCGGCGGCCGCCTCTGGCCCCGCCTGCTCAACCAAAACGAATCAGACATTATTGAGCGGCAAATCAAACATGAAGGGATTCATCTCCATTACCACCAGGAAATTGAGACAGCTCTGGACAAAAGAGGCAAATTGGTGGGGGTGAAGCTGAAAAGCGGCCAGCAAATCGCCTGTGACATCGTGGGGGTGGCCATTGGGGTGAAGCCTAACCTGGGGCTGCTCAAGGGGGCGCCGGTGCAGATACAACAAGGGGTGCTGGTTGGCCCAACGATGCAGAGCAATATCCCCACCCTTTTTGCCGCCGGGGACACTGCCCAGGTGTATGACCGCTGGACGCAGGCCCACTGCCTGGATGTTCTCTGGCCCAGTGCCATCGCCGAGGGGCGGGCTGCCGGGCACAATATGGTAGATGTGGCCCACGGCCGGCCGCCGAGCCGGCAGTATGAAAAAGGGTCCCCCTTTAACGCCGCTTTGCTTTTTGGGGTTCACATGACCGCCATCGGCCGTATCAGCGATAACCAGGACAAAGAAGCTCTGCCCGAAGCAGGGTACTTATCACGGGGGTCCAGCCATGTGTGGACGGCCCCCTTTGCCGCCACGGTTCACTCTGCCTGGGATCGCCAGGGGCCACATTCTATAAGGGTTACGATGGATCGCGGCCGCCTCATTGGGGCCCTCATCCTCGGCTATCAGGAGCTGGCCGATCCCCTGCGTTATCTGGTAGAACATGAGGTAGACCTGGCCGCCTATCAGCAGAACATCCTCACCGCCGGCCCCACCCTGCCCCAACTCATCGCCCATATCTGGAAGCAAGTGGGGCAAAACATGGATAGGGAAAAACACGGCTAAAAACAGTTTATCCGTACTCCTTTCATCCGTGGTTATTTATCCACAGAGTTTGCCAATTTTTCATCTCTTATCTGTGTTTTTTCATCCAGGACTATTCTCCAACACACAACATGAACAGGGTTCACCAGCGGCAATGAAAAAGCGGTTTGCGCCTGAGACCCCTTTCATAATTCCTAATTCATAATTCATCCTTATTTTCAGAGGAGTTCCTATGTCTTCACCCTCCCCTTCTTCCCCACTTGTCGGCGTCATCATGGGCAGCACCTCTGATTGGGAGACGATGCAGTACGCGGCCGCGCTGTTGCAGCAGTTTGGCGTCCCCCATGAGGTCAAAGTCGTTTCTGCCCACCGCACCCCAGCTTTGCTGACAGAGTATGCCACCACTGCCGAGGCGCGGGGGTTGCAGGTAATTATCGCCGGGGCTGGCGGGGCCGCCCATCTGCCCGGTATGGTTGCCGCCCAGACCGTTTTGCCGGTCATCGGCGTCCCGGTGCAGAGTCGCGCCCTCAATGGGCTGGATTCCCTGCTCTCGATTGTGCAAATGCCTGCCGGGATACCTGTGGCTACGGTGGCTATCGGCGTGGCCGGGGCCAAAAATGCCGCCTTGTTGGGGGTCTCTATCCTGGCGATTCAATTTGTAGAACTACGCGAAAAATTACACCAGTTCCGCCAGGAACAAACAGAGAAGGTGCTGCACGATACTTTGCCCGATTAGGGCGTGGATTATTATTTTTGCCCCGAATTGCCCGAATTAGCAGGAATCAAGAAAAATTCGTGTCATTCGTGGCAAAAACGCTTTCTCTTTCTCTTCGCCCCATAGTGGCCCACCCAATTTACCGGACGACATCCCCACCGGCCGCGGCCGCTAACTGTTCTAACTCCTCTCGTGTGGTGATTACCGCATCCCCATGCTGACTCAAGGCCAATGCCGCCATCATCACCCCATAACGGAGCGCGGCCGCTAACTCCCCTTTCAGCCAGCCATAAATCACCCCCGCGGCCAACCCATCCCCCGCGCCAATCCGGTCAACTATCGTCACCGGTGCGGCCGCCTGCCGAATGATCCGCGCCCCATCCCAACCGATCACCCCCTGTGCCCCCAGCGACATCACCCCCCACCTGGCCCCGGTTTGGGCCGCCAACTGCGCCACCGCTTCTTCGGGAGAACCAGAGCAGCCGAAGAGGGTTTGGGCATCGCGGCCGCTGCAAAAGAGCAAATCTACCTCTGCAATCAGGGGGCGTAAGGTCGCGGCCGCATCCTCAACCGACCACAGCTTACTCCGATAATTGACATCAAAACTGACCGCCCCCCCCTGTCCCCTGGCCCGCCGGATCGCTTCGGCCACAATGGCCCGGCAGCCTGGGGCCAGCGGCGGGGTAATCCCGGTGAGATGGAGTAGGCGGCTGTCCAGCAAATAATCCCAGGGCATGTCCGCCGGTTGCAGCCGGGTGATACAAGAATCGGCCCGGTCATAAATCACCTGGGTTGGCCGGGGTGGAACAGCAAATTCTACGAAATAGCTGCCCATACGCCCCGGCCCCCACTGCACGGCGGCCATATCCACCCCGGCCTGGTGTAAGGCATGGGCCACCCGCCGACCCAGGGCATGGTCCGGCAGGGCCGAAACCCACCCGACGGCATGACCTAAACGGGCCAGCGCGGCCGCGACATTCGCTTCCGCCCCCGCGGGGTACAGGTCTAGCTGCTGGGCCATCTCCAGCCGGGTACCGGCCGGCACACTCAGCCGCAGCATCGCTTCGCCAAAGGTCGTCACATCAAAACGGGGCATAACTAGTCTCCAGAAGAAGGATGAAGGATGAAGGATGAAAGCGGCCGCGCATGATAGCTTTTTTGGTCGTTGGGGACAACCTGACCGCAGGCCGTTATGAAAGCGGCGAAATTTCATGGGTTTTCCAGCAGCTATGGTACACTTGGCAGGGTCTTCACGGTTGCCTCATCTTGCCATCCTTCATGTGCCCGGCGGTCAAATCGTCCTGGCGGTCAAATCCGCCCGGCGGTCAAATCCGCCCGGCGGTCAAACCGTCCCGGTGGCCAAACCGTCCCGGTGGTCAAACCGTCCTGGTGGTCAAATCCGCCCGGCGGTCAAACCGCCGGGCTAAAAATACAAAGCCCTACCGGGCTGCCGATGTGAGGCCAACGGCCTTTGCATTTTTAGCCCGGACGTTCACGTCCGGGCGGGCTTGGTCCGGGCGGGCCTGGGCGGGCCTGGGTGGGCCTGGGCGGGCCACGTCCTAGCGGCCAAACCGTCCCGGCGGCCAAACCGTCCCGGTGGCCAAACCGTCCCGGTGGCCAAATCCGCCCGGCGGTCAAATCCGCCCGGCGGTCAAACCGCCGGGCTAAAAATACAAAGCCCTACCGGGCTGCCGATGTGAGGCCAACGGCCTTTGCATTTTTAGCCCGGACGTTCACGTCCGGGCGGGTTTTGTCCGGGCGGGCTTGGTCCGGGCGGGCTGGGCCGTCTACATCCAGGCCGCCCACATCCGTAAATCCTGTTCATCCGCGTTCCCAAAACACCCATGGACCTGACAACCCTTCTCCACCTTCTCATTACCCATTTTAACCATGAAGAGCTAAAAACCCTCTGCTTTACCCTGGGCATTCCCCACGATGAGTTAGACGGGCCAACCCGCTCTGCCCTGGCCCGTGAACTCCTGGCCCATATGCAGCGCCGCGGCCGCATCGCCGAACTCGAACCCACCCTCCGCCAGGAGCGGCCAGACATCCCCTGGCCCCCTCCCGGTGCTCCCACCCACCCTGCCACCCCCAACCAACATCACCAGGAGTTAATCCAGCTTCTCTCCTCAGAGAGATACCAGCTAGACAGCCGCTTCGTCCAGTTGATCCTGCTCCTGGACCAGGGGCCAGACGCCGAAGGCATCCGCTATATACCCGACAGCCAGCGGGGCCGCTTTAACAACCTGCTCACCCTCCTGCAAGAGAGTGGCGAACAACACCTGGTGCTGCTGGGCAAACCGGGCAGCGGCAAAACCACCTTGCTGCGACGTTTGCAGTTAGACCTGGCCTGGCGGTCCTTGGAGAGGGCGAATCCTTCGCAAGGTTTGACCCCTGGTATAGGTCAAGAGAATAAACCTTCCGAAGGGCCTAACGATCCCCCGTTCACCCTCTTCGCTTCCCTCAATGGGTACCGGGGCGATCCCCCGCCACCGCCGTATGAGTGGCTGGCCGCCGAATGGCAGCTGCGCCACCGTGACCGTCACCCAACCCTGCCTGATTTTGCCACCCTGTTCCAGAACGGCCACCTCACCCTGCTTCTGGATGGGTTAAATGAACTCCCCCACCCGGACCGGGATGAGTACCAGAAGCGGGTAGGCCAATGGCAAGCGTTTCTGGCCCACTATGCCCATTATGGCAACCGCGTCCTCTTTAGCTGCCGCAACCTGGATTACAGCTCCCCCCTGGGCAGCGACGCCGTACCTGTGCGCCGGGTGCAGGTTGAGCCACTCACCCCGGCCCAAATTGAGCAGTTCCTTACCGTTTACCTGGGGGAACAGGCCCCGCTGGTTTGGGCTACGATGCGCCACGACCCGCAGCAGTTGTCCCTGTTCAGCGTCCCGTTCTTCCTGCGCCTGCTAGTAGATCATCTCCATTTAACCGCGCAGCCCCCAGCCAATGACCCTGCCCCCAATCCCCAATACACCGATGCACCAATAACTAATAACCCATACACCCCCCCCGGCCGCGCCGCCCTGCTCACCGGCTTCGTGCGCCGTGCCCTGCACCGGGAGTTAGCGCGGCGCCATTACCTGTTTGTCCAGAACAATTTGCTAAGTGAGGATGATCAGCACCAGGTATTGGCCGGGGCCTGGGCCACCCCTACCGCCCTGCCCGATGAGGGGCCGCTGATCCCTCACCTGGAAACATTGGCCTACCAGATGCAGGCCGGCCGCCTCACCCGAGAAGCCAACCAGGTGCGCCTGCTGGAAAAAGAGGCCCGCGCCCTGTTGGCCCACCCCCAGGCCGAGCTGCTCATCCGGGCCGGGGTGCAGTTAAATGTGCTGGACAAAGATGTGAGCAAACGGGAGATCACCTACGGCCACCAACTGCTCCAGGAATATTTTGCTGCCCGCCGCCTGGGGCAGACCCCCGAACCGGCCCGGCTGGCCGTCCCCTGGCGTGAAGCAGAGATTCGTCCCAGCCTGGCCGAACAGTTGGCTGCCCTGAGTAAAAGCGAAGAGCTGCCCCCCCTGCCCCCAACCGGTTGGGAAGAGAGCGGCCTGCTGGCCGCCGCCATGACCCCCAACCCGGAGCAATTTATTCGGGCGTTGATGGCCGCCAACCTGCCCCTGGCGGCCCGCTGTGCCAATCTACCGGAGCTAACCCTCTCTCCGGCTTTAAAAAAGGAGCTGCAAGAGGCCCTGGCCGCCCGGATCAATAACCCCCAGGCCGATTTGCGGCCGCGGATCAGTGCTGCTGAAGCGTTGGCCGAGTTGGGTGACAGCCGCTTTAACCGCCATACCGGGCCTTATGGAGAGTACCTGCTGCCCCCCCTGGTGACCATTCCCCCTGGCCGCTACCCTATTGGGGATGATCAGAGCAGTTATGCTGATGAAAAACCGGCCCATACCGTTGAAATTGCCGGATTTGCGATGGCTGCTTACCCCCTGACCAATGCCGAGTACCGACTGTTTATGGATGCCGGGGGGTATGAGGATGAACAGTGGTGGCAAACGGATGCGGCGCGGGCCTGGCGACAGGGTGAAAGCAGCAACGACAGTGCGCTGCAACAAGGCCGCGAATTGCAGACCCAACTAAAAGGCTTTTCCGAAGACGCCATTGCCCAGGCCAATGTTTCGCCTGCTCAGGTGGAGTTTTGGTTGTGGCTGCGAAATGCTTCCGATGAAGAACGGGATCAGCAATATGCCAAATGGTCTCCTTCCGGCAAGGTATTTAAACAACCAGAATATTGGGATGACAGCCGCTTTAACCACCCGTCCCAGCCGGTGGTGGGCATTTGCTGGTTTGAGGCCCTGGCGTATTGTGCCTGGCTCTCAGCCCAGGTGGGGGAGCGGTATACCCTACCTACCGAAGTGGAGTGGGAAGCGGCCGCGCGAGGAACAGCAGGGCGTGTCTACCCTTATGGCCGCAATTTTGACCCCACCCTGGGGAACACCTTTGAGACCCATTTGTACCGTACCAGCCCGGTGGGGGTGTTCCCCGGCGGCCGCACCCCAGAAGGGGTCTATGATCTCAGTGGCAACGTGTGGGAATGGACCAGCACCCTGTGGGGGGACAAGTTGCCGCAGCCCACCTACGCATACCCTTACAACAGGGATGATGGCCGGGAAGACCCCCAGGACGGCACTTCACGGCGCGTGGTGCGCGGTGGCTCGTGGTTCGGCGTTCGGATCGGCGCTCGCGCGGCTTGTCGCGGTCGTTATCCCCCTGATAATCGTGGCAACGCCCGTGGGGCTCGGGTGGTGCGCCGTTCCCCATCTCCTTGACCTCTGATCTCTGTTCCCGGCGGGCAAGCGGTAGCGCGTCCCGCCTCTTCGCGCGGCAGCGCGATCAAATTTTTTTAGAATTGGTAACTACTAAGGCACACAAGAATTTCACCGCGAAGACGCCAAGATCAATAAGAATTTCTTGAGGAACTTTGTGTTCTTTGCGGCTTTGCGGTTAGTAATTACGAGAATTGCCAAATCTTCAAGATTTGGCAATTCTATCCCTTGCGCCTCATTTCTGTTACACTTACCCGTAAGTACGCTGTTTGGTACCTGGGGCGACCTGGCAACTGGCGCGTGGTGCGCGGTGGCTCGTGGAACAACGATCAGATCAACGCTCGCGCGGCTTATCGCAATCATAATCACCCTGATAATCGTAACAACAACCTTGGGGCTCGGGTGGTGCGCCGTTCCACATCTTACGCCGTTCCCTTTCTACAGGTCTCTGGACGCAGGGCCAGGACAGGGGGCTGCTGTTTCCATGCAGCGGCCCTTCCAGTAAATGCCCGTTGGCTACGGCTGGCGGGATGCGGTCAGGAAAGGCAAGAGATGGCGCAGGTTGGTCCCGTCTGGCACAATTCACCGGTATAGAGCATCTGGTGGTGTCAGGCCGATACACAAAACAGGGCACGGCCTGGATTCGCTCCCGCCGTGCCCGCTCTATTTTCCTCTAAATTTCGGTGCAAGCAGCCACGGATGGAAGGAACACGGATGTAGGGCAATTTGCCAAAATTGCCCCACTTTATTTCCCCCAAACCCCGGTGTAAGCAGCCACGGATGGAAGGAACACGGATGTAGGGCAATTTGCCAAAATTGCCCCACTTTATTTCCCCCAAACCCCGGTGTAAGCAGTCACGGATGGAAGGAACACGGATGTAGGGCAATTTGCCAAAATTGCCCCACTTTATTTCCCCCAAACCCCGGTGTAAGCAGTCACGGATGGAAGGAACACGGATGTAGGGCAATTTGCCAAAATTGCCCCACTTTAT
>JAHDWJ010000062.1 GCA_023384415.1 Anaerolineae bacterium | reverse complement strand
CGGTCTGGACGGTGATGTTGACCGGGGTCAACAGTTCGCGGAACAAAGTGCCCACCAGCCGATGCCAGAGGACGGGGGAACTGCTTTGGCTCATGCTGGAACGTACCAACCTACGGTTCTATTTTCTGGCCGCAGGTAGGTTGCCCGCACCCGCTCCAGGTCTGCCAATGTGACCTGACTCAGCTTCTCCAGGGCGTTCTCAAACCAGCTATAATCTCCGGCCACCGCCTCGGCCATGCCCAACATTTGCGCCTGCCCGCTGACGCTCTCTCCGGCCATGATAAATGAGGCTCGCGCCCGCTTCATCGCCTTGTTTAACTCCGCCTGGGTGATCGGCTCGGCTGCCAACCGCTCAATCTCTGCATCCAGGGCTGCCTCAACCTCAGCCAGGGTGCGACCGGGACGTGCCACAGCGGCGATGGTGTATAAATAGGGGTCAATGGTAGGGGCCAGGCTGCCGAACGCGGCCGCAGCCAACCCCGTCAGCACCAACGCCTTGTACAAACGGGAACTTTTATTCCCCCCACCCCCGCCAAACAGCCCCAGGCTGCTCCCCCCGGAAAAACCAGCATTGAGCAGGGCCATGGGGTAAAAATCGGGGTGGCTGGCGGCCGGGGCACGATACCCCATAGCCAGATAATGGGTCTCACCCGGCCCTTTCACCGTCACTCGCCGCTCTCCTCTTTGCAGCGGCTCATGGCGGGTGACCGGAGACAGCGGCTCTCCTGGGGCTAAAGAGCCAAAATATTGCTCAATCTGGCCCAACATCTCTGCCTGCTGAAAATCACCGGTCACGACGATGGTGGCATTATTAGGGGCATACGCCTGCCGGTAATGGTTGTATAAATCATCCCGCGTCATCGTTTCCAGGTCTACTTCGTCCCCAATAACCTCATGGTGATATGGATGCACCCGGAACGCGGCCGCTTGCAGCTCCTCACTCAGCAAAAAGAACGGCTGATTCTCATACATATGCCGCTCCGAAATAATCACTGTCCGTTCAGATTCCACTTCGGCCAGGTCAAACAGTGCCCCCGTCATCCGGTCCGATTCAATTTGCAGAGACAGCTCTGCCCGGTTTGAGGGAAGGGTCTCAAAATAAGCGGTAAAATCAATCCAGGTGAACGCATTAAAGCGGCCGCCTTCCCGAGAAATAACCCGGTCTAAGACCCCCGTTGGGAACCGCTGCGCCCCCTTAAACATCATGTGTTCTACCCAATGGGAAATACCCGTCACCCCTGGCTTTTCATTGCGGCTGCCCACCCGGTACCAAACCCAAAAACTCGTCACCGGCGCATGGTGCATCTCTTTGAGGACCACCGTCAGACCATTATTTAGTTGTGTTTTGTAAACGGGGAAATTCATATTGTAAACCTCGATGTGAACTGTTAGCAGTTACTCGCCTACTCGCCACTCGTAAAGTCGCACCCTACTCAGAGGGAGTAACCGCTTGTCGCCGACGGGTGATGGTTTGCAGTGCCTCATCAAGGGTGGGCACAAATTGGACGTGGGCGGTAGCCCGTTTATATAAGCGGGTGAAGATATTAGCCACTGTTTCTAACATCACCCCCAGGCCAACCACCACCGTAAATTCCAAATGGGCCGGCCGCTCCTCACTCGTATTAGCAATTTTAGACAGTTCCGGCATAAATTGGGCTGGCATCCCGGCCCCGGTCATATCTACAATCAACACAATGGGATAATCAACCGTTTGCGCCAATTGATTAAACGACTGGTTCATACCCCAAAAATCATCCCAGGTCCAGCCAGGGGTAAAATGGACATAAGCAATGGTCTGTTCTTTATCATGCCAATTCACGGAAATAGTCATTATTCACCTGCCTTGAATAGGGCTACTTTAGCATATTTTTGCCTCTGGGGAAAGGTACGCCGAGGGAGCAGTGTGTCAGAAAACTTCCCCAAGGGTATCTTATCTGGTATATATACTGCCAACGGTCATAAACTAACATTTTCAGTGAGACTGGAAACTCGAGATTAGCCAGTCCCCAGTCTCTAGTCTCCAACGGGAATGTCACTTTATGACCACGATGGGTATAATATTGTCATGCCCCCTTCCCCGCCGCAAACAAATTATCCCCCTGGCCCACGAGGTTATCCCCTGCTGGGGGTTTTGCCGCAAATGTGGTCAGAACCGCTGCGCTTTTTTCAAGACGCGGCCGCAACCTATGGCCGCGTCGTGCGGATTAATTTCGGCTCACGCAATGCTTTTCTCCTCACCGACCCGGCGGCCATTAAATATGTCCTGGTGGACAATAACGCTAATTACCGCAAGAGCAGCACGGTGCCCATTGTGGCCCAGGTGTTGGGGCGTGGGCTGGCCACCAATGAAGGAGAATCCTGGTTAAGCCAGCGCCGCCTGATGCAGCCCGCCTTCCACCGGCAGCAAATTGCCCGCCTGGGGGAGCCGATTACCACGGAAGCGGCCGCGTTAGGCGAACAGTGGCGAGCCAAAGTTAAAGCCGGGGAGCCGGTAAACATGCAGACAGAGATGATGCGGCTGACTTTGCGCCTGGTTCTCAAACTGCTGTTCGGCCATGACGTGCAGGGGGAAGAAGATAGGCTGGGCCAGGCGTGGACGGTGGTGCTACAAGAGTTTAATCGCCGCTCCTGGTCACTGGTGCAGATTCCCGATAGCTGGCCCACCCCGGCCAACCGGCGGTTTCACCGGGCGCTGACTTTGCTCAATGAGACGGTATATCAGCTTATTGACGCCAGGCGCGGCCGCAGCCAAAGCCATAATGACCTGCTCGATTTGCTGCTTCACGCCCAAGACGCGGAAACGGGCCACAAGATGTCTGATCAGCAGCTTCGGGACGAAATAATGACCCTCTTCCTGGCCGGGCATGAAACGACGGCCAACGCCCTCTCCTGGACGTGGTATCTGCTGGCCCAACATCCTGACACCCTGACCCAACTCCAGGCCGAATTACAACAGGTACTCCAGGGGCGTCTCCCCACCGTCACCGATTTGCCCCATCTACCTTACACCCGCGCTGTGGTAGATGAAAGCCTGCGCCTCTATCCCCCATTCTGGCTTATCTACCGTGCCCCCTATCAGCCAGATAAAATCGGCGGCTACCCCTTACGCACCCATGATATGGTGTTCATCTCCCCTTACCTGATGCACCGGCATCCCACCTATTGGCCGTCTCCCGAACAGTTCCAACCAGAGCGGTTCAGCCCAGAGCAGGCCAAAAGTTACTCCCCTTACGTCTATTTCCCGTTTGGGGCTGGGCCCCATTTGTGTATTGGCAACAATCTGGCCCTGATGGAAACCCAGCTCATATTGGCAACCCTGGCCCCCCAGGTACACCCCACTCTGCTGACGGATCAACCCATCCAACCTGAAGCGGGTGTCACCCTGCGGCCGCGGCGAGGGGTAGGAATGAGATTGGGAGAGTAGAAATTGGGAGACGCGGAGACTACTCACTCGCCCACTCGCTCACTGCCGCTTCTGCGGGGGGTCGTAAAATGGGGTCTTGACGACGGTCGCGGCCGCGGTGTGGCGCACATATTCCACCGTAAACTCCATCTCCAACTTCGTTCCCAGAGCGGCGAAGGGGGTCAAAACTGTCGCCAGACCGATGTAATTTTTAAGAATGGGAGAGAAGGTGTGGCTGGTGACCTGGCCGACCTGTTTCCCATTTTTGTACAAGGGAACGGCTGAACGAGAGGCGCGGCCGGCCACCTGGGGGGGCAAATCTACGGCGTGGTATAGCTTCTCCATGCTGTTCCAATCTACCTGCACCCCCACCATGGCCCAGGGAGAGCCTTGTTTTTGCTCCTGGAGCAGCGGCCGTCGCCCGATAAAATCTTTTTTATCCAATTTAACCGCCCAACCCAACCCCACTTCATAGGGAGATGATTTTTGGGCTTCAATGCGGGCATGGAAGGATGATTTATAATCTACTTCGATGAGGATCAGCCCGGCCTCGATGCGTACCATGTCCAGAGCTACCATACCGGCGGGAAGCAAGCCATACCGCTGCCCCCGGTCATAAAGAGAATCCCACAGACGTTCGGCATATTGCGGCCGCGTCCAAAGCTCATACCCCAAATCTCCCGTATACCCGGTGCGCGTCACCGTCACAGCAAACCCATCCACCGTCCCATGGGCCAGATGGAAATATTTCAATTTATCCAGATCAATTCCCTGCACCACCTCTTTAAGAACCGCCCGGCTCAGTGGCCCTTGTAAGGCCAACGCCGCCAGATCATAACTCACATTTTGTACCTCAGCGTTCAGCCCATACCCCACATCCTGAAACCAGCGGGCACTGGGATCAGCCGAAGTGATGCGGAAATGGTTGGTATCCAGCCGGGAGACGGTGCCATCATCAATCACCTTGCCATCTTCATCACACCAGGGGGTATACAACACCTGTCCCACCTTGCATTTACCAATATCTCGGGTAATCACCCGGTCAACCAGCCGGGCGGCATCTGGGCCACTCACCTCATATTTGTACAAGGGCGAAATATCAATCAGCCCGGCACTATTGCGGATGGCAAAATATTCCCGCTCGTGGGATGGCTCATAAAGGCTGGCGGCCAGATAGCCAGACCAGTTACGCCATTCATGGCTTTCCATGAGCAGGGCAGTACGGGTGTGAAATGGGGATGGAATGGGCATAAAAACCTCACAAAACTCGGCTTTTTGGGCATTCACAGGGTTGATAGGCCATGATGCGTGACCATAGAAGCCTCACATATCACACATCACGTTTTACCCCACGAAATCCCAAAGACCCCGATTATCTTCTAAATTTCCTCTGCCGCCGACCGTCGGCCGCGGCCGCGCGCTGTTTCACCGGTGGCAGCTCCGGCAGCGGCCGCGTCGTCGTCAGCCCGGATTGTATCAGATGACGCAGTTCCGCTTCAATAAGCGGGTCCGTGTCAATCGGTTGGTACGCCGCCAACCGCTGTTCCACCTCTTCGGTGGCCCGCTGCAACAACGATTTACTCCCCTGCTTCACCCACGTTTCCCGGCTGGTGCGATCCGTCGTTTCGCCAGTCAGATAAAGCGTTTCCGGCCAATGGGCCAGGGTATGTTCGGCCGTGATGAGATGCTGCTCGGTCAAAAGCTGCCGGGCCAGATCGAGGGCGGGGATATCCTGCTGCGGCCGGATATTTTGCAAAAAGTGTAACGCCTGGCCACACAACTCATTGTCATACACTAGCTTGGGCAGCGAAAAAACCAGCAAATAATCCAACATGCCTGGCCCAGAAACGGAATTTACCCCGGCCAATGCAGCCAGCAAGGCACTGCTAAACGTCTCCGCCCCCGCCTGAGCATCCAAAAATTTGCTGTCACTCAAAGCCATATACGCCTGGGTGGGCAGCCCCAGATGTTTGGCTACGGCCACATAAGCCACATCCAGATGCATCGCCTCCACCGCCGCCATCGGGGCCGAGGCGGCTTTCATGTGAAACGTGGCTGGAGCCCCCCCAAACAACACCGGGGCACCGGGTTTAACAATTTGGGCCATCGTAATCCCAGCCAACACATCGGCGGTATGAAAAATCGTCGCCCCTACCAGCGTCACCGGAGCAATGAGACCCATCAAGGTCACGGGCACAATTTCCACCGGAATGCCCCATTCGACACAATCCAATAAATTTTGACCTGAATCTTCGCTATAACGGAACATGCCGGTAGCCGTAATAGTAAAAATAGACATAGGACGAGCCATTAAATCCGCTTTGTCCCGGCGGAACAACTGCATCATCTCAGCCATGCGTGACACCCCATGTTCGGTAAACGCCCCAGAAACGACTGGCTTGAGGGAGTTAGTCAACACCATGTACAGCCGCCAGGCGTCACTCACCTGGGGTTCAATGTCGTCGTTGGTGGAGAAGGCGGTGGCGGGATAGGCGATATGCTCCAGCCCATCACACAGGCGAATATATTCCACAAAATCCCGGCTGTTCGCCAGCCGGACTTCCTGGGTGCGGTGGTCTAACATACGTAGACCGCTGGAGCCGGGCACAAAATGGACGTTATTGCTGCCGATGTCGGCATGGGGCCGGCCGTCACGGGTGTAAAGGGTGAATGATTTGGGGGCTTGCTGGATGGCCCATTCGACTACTTCTGGGGGGAAATGGATACGATCTCCTTTTAAGGGTAAGCCGTATTCCACCAGGCGTTGGCGAAGGGCGCGGCCGCGAATCTCCATCCCCAGGTCAGCCAAAATCCGTTTGGCTTCCTGGATAATTTGCTCAATGAGATCAGGGGTGAGGATATTTAGGGATGGGCGCATGGTTGGTTATTGGTGTATTACTGTATCGGTCTATTGGTTATTACCTCTGGGGCAACTCCTGGGGGTCGGGTCCATCTGTTTAGAAACCACGCTGGCGGAAAAAGCTGAAGAGAATCAGAAGGGGAATTGTGCTAAAACAACAGCCCATGCCCAGGAGTAAATATTGCACCCAATTGGCTCCTGGTTCCAGGACAGAATCAAATGGATCGGCCGGGTTGTAATAAACTGTGACTTGGGTGCCAACTCCATATTTCTCCTGTAAGCCCAGGGCATAACGACGGCTGCTACTGGTGTAATCGGACAGGGCAATACGAGAGCCGCTGTAAGGGCGGTCAGCTACCACATAATCGTAGTTCACTGATAAGCCATAAGTTGTACCATCTTCATCCCGCTTTTCCACAATTTGCGCTGACCGGATCGTCCCAGTGACCGTAGGCCAGCTTTGGGTAGCCCTCGCTTTGTTATAGCTGAGTATGCCGGCAATGAGAAGCCCCATCCCGACCAGCCCAAAAATAAACACGCCTATTAGCGTACCAAAACAGCTGTTATTGCTAGACCCCATTTTTACACACATCGTTTGTTTCTCCGCAAATAGGTTTGAGGTTTCAAGTTTCAGGTTTCAATTTCCCTGCTTTACCTGACACCTGATCAGGGCAATTGTACCAATGGAAGCTGTTTCTGTCGTTTTATCTGGAGTTGAAACAGCAATTCTCAATTTGCCCAGAAATGAATGTAGAGGCGGGCAGGACAGGTGGGCCACGATTTTGGTCAAACGAGACCGTTCCGTTCCCATCTGTCTTGCCCCGCTTGGGCTAAAACAGGGGCGGGCCAAAGGGGTGAGACAGGCGGGAATGGCGTAGAACCGCTTGACCCAGATGGTTGCCCGCCTGTCCCACCCTTACCACACAACTGGTTCTAAATTGGGAATTGCTAGAGTTGAAAGGTGAGGAATGAGCATCCCCAGATGCGAACAGGTCGACATCTGGGGATGCCTTACTCCTCTAACTCATTTGAAACACGCCTTTTTGGTGGCAAATTGATAAGTGATCGTTTTGTGGGTATCATGGGGGGTGCAGAGTTGCGGTAACAATTTTACTTTGCCATTTTGCCACCCTGTCCTCTAGATACCTTTACACCGATTATTTTCTGCTTTATCTGTGTTTCTGCCTATCGGTGTTCCCTCATTACTGGCTATTTCACAGCGGAGATCATGGATTATTGCCCGCCAAGATGAATGAAAATTCGTAGGACGATTTGGCAAATCGTCCTACATTTTCGAAGGAGTATTGTATTTACCATGTTTGACCAATTACCCCAAAACGTAACCCCTTTTATGGATTGGCCGATGGCTCAAATCCAACTATTTTATGATGATTTGCTAGCGCGGCCGCTCACCGCCGACACGATTGAACAATGGCTGACCGACTGGTCCCGGCTAACAATGCTGCTGGGGGAGCGGGGGGCCCGGCTCTATGTCGCCAACAGCCAGGATACGACTGACGCGGCCGCTGAAAAGCGCATGTTTACCTTTTTAGAGGAGATACGCCCGGTCGCGGCCGCGTTAGACCAGCAGGTTAAACAAAAATTTCTGGAGAGTGGGCTGGAGCCGGTCGGCATGGAACGCCCCCTGAGCAAAATGCGTACCGATGCCGCTCTGTTCCGCATGGAAAATTTGCCCCTCTTCACCGAAGAAGCCAAACTAGGCACCCATTACAATAAAATCATCGGTGCCCAGACGGTCGAATGGCAAGGCCAGGAGTACACTCCCACCCAACTTGCCCCCCAGTTTAACACCCCAGACCGGGCCGTCCGTGAACAAATCTGGCGGCGCATCACTGAACGGCAGTTGGCTGACCGGCAGGCGATTAATGAGAATTGGGGCAAACTGTTTCACCTGCGCCAACAAATTGCCGCCAACGCTGGCTTCTCCGACTATCGCGCCTACGCCTGGAAAGCCAAACACCGCACCGCCTATACCCCCGAAGATGCCCAAACCTTTTTACAGGCCATCGAACAAGTAGTCGTGCCTGCGGCCACCCGTGTCTATCAACAGTACCAACAGCAGCTAGGCGTAGACCGTCTGCGCCCCTGGGACATTTCTGGGGACACCTATCTGCTTACCTTTGATGATAAAAAGGTGTTTGCTGACGGGGCAGAGCTGGCGCAGAAAGCGGCCGCGGTCCTGCACCATGTTGACCCCGAATTAGGGCAGCGGTTTGAACTGATGCGCCAGGAGAATCTGCTGGACCTGGATAACCGTAAAGGCAAAGCCCCCGGCGGTTACTGCACCAACTATCTCGTCTCCCAACGACCATTCATCTTTATGAATGCCGTTGGCATGAAAAACGATGTCCGCACCATTTTGCACGAATCGGGCCATGCCTTCCATGATTTTGAGATGTACCCGCTGCGTTACATCTGGCAGCATTCCATTGGCATGGAGATCGCCGAAGTGGCTTCTATGTCCATGGAGCTGTTGAGTTTCCCCTATCTGACCCAGGAGTTTGGTGGCTATTTTGATGATGAAACGGTAAAGGCGTACAAACAAAACCAGTTGGAGCATATTCTCCTCTTCTGGCCGTATATGGCGGTGGTGGATGGGTTCCAACATTGGGTGTATACCAGCGGGGACGCGGCCGCAGACCCCAACAATTGTGACGCCGCCTGGGGTGATTTATGGGACCGCTATATGCCCGCCCTGGATTACACCGGTCTGGAAGATGTCAAAGTGACCGGTTGGCACCGCAAATTGCACATTCACCGCGCCCCATTCTATTACATCGAATACGGGTTGGCGCAAGTAGGGGCTGTCCATGTGTGGCGCAACGCCTTACACAACCAGGCCGAAGCGGTGCAGCGGTACCGGCAAGCTCTGGCCCTGGGTGGTACCCATGATTTGCCTCACCTGTACCATGCCGCCGGGGCCAAATTCAGCTTCGACGCGGCCGCGATGTCAGATGTCGTCTCTTTGTTGGAAGGGCAGTTGGAGGGATTGAGAGATTGAGAGATTGGAGACTGAGAGAGCGGGGGAATGTGCGACTGTACACTCGCTACTCGCCCACTCGCTACTCGCCCACTCGCTACTCGCCACCTACACACTATGAACTACCATAACCTCGGTAACACCGGCCTAAAAGTTTCCCCCATCTGCCTGGGCATGATGAGCTTTGGCACCTCTAAATGGCGGGATTACACCCTAGACGAAGAAGAAAGCCGCCCCATTATCCAGCGAGCCATCGAACTGGGTATCAATTTCTTCGACACCGCCGATATGTACTCCCTGGGCGTCAGCGAAGAAGTGACCGGGCGGGCCTTACGTGATTTCGCCCGACGGGATGAAGTCGTCGTGGCTACCAAAGTGTACTTCCCTATGAGCAGCCACCCTAACGGTGGCGGGTTGTCACGCAAACATATCATGGACGCCATAGACGCCTCGCTCCGCCGCCTGGGGATGGATTATGTTGACCTGTACCAGATTCACCGCTTCGATTACCACACCCCGATGGCCGAGACGTTAGAAGCGTTGAACGACATCGTGCGGGCTGGCAAAGCCCGCTACATCGGGGCCTCCAGCATGTACGCCTGGCAGTTCAGCCAATATCTACACCTGGCAGAAAAACATGGCTGGAGCCGCTTTGTCTCCATGCAAAACCATTACAACCTGATTTATCGGGAAGAAGAACGGGAGATGAACCCTCTTTGTCTGGCCGAAGGAGTTGGGCTGATTCCCTGGAGCCCGCTGGCGCGGGGGTTTTTGGCCGGCAATCGCATCCGGGAAGGTTGGGGGGAAACAGTGCGGGCCAAAACAGACAGCATGGCCCAGGATTATTATTACCGGGAAGCAGATTTTGTCATTGTCGATCGGTTGCAAGAGGTGGCGGCCAACTATGGCGTGAAGCCAGCTCAGGTGGCCCTGGCCTGGCTGCTGCACAAGCCGGGAGTCGTGGCCCCCATTGTGGGTATGAGCAAGATGAGCCAGCTAGAAGATGCCGTTGCGGCCCTCACCCTGTCCCTCTCCCCCGACGATATCCGTTATCTGGAAGAACCCTACCACCCCCGCACCATCCTCGGCCACAGCTAAATAATCTTTCCCAAATTAAATCGTCCAGAAGGTCAACTTCTTCGGAGAAGTTGACTTTCTAAAATGGGAAGTTATTTTTAGACGATTTCATCATATCTAACCTGGTAATATAGCAGCCTCAGCTCCAGGTTCTCCTTCTGCCCGGTGTAGTCACGCTCGGTGAGCTGGTGGTGGGCCAGGCGGTGAGCCCCATAGGGTAGGTACCGCGTTTCTGTGCCCGGCACCATGTTCCCTGGGCTGCTACCCTGGATAAACCATA
>JAHDWJ010000139.1 GCA_023384415.1 Anaerolineae bacterium | reverse complement strand
TACCTAAATTTGGCGCAAATTAGCGACAGTTCCATCACGAGCCAGGAAAGAAGAAAAGGCATTGACGAAAGCAGCGGCTAATTCATGCGCCTGATTGAGTGAAATTTGGACGATATGACCCTCTGCATTGAAAGTCAGCGAGCCAGCAATATGAAAGGCATCGCGTACCATGCGCAACATGCCGAATTGCCGGAGTCTGGCCTCACAGGAAGCCAACCCGTTGCGCACCCAGGCAGTGATGTTGTAGGCCAACTGCCCCAACAACAGCAACATTTCCTGGGCATGGAACGACTTTTTGTTGCGTTTGATGATGCCCAGCCCTTGCTTGGAACCTTTGATGGCGGTTTCCACACCACCGCCACGCAGGTCATAGGCATAGACAGCCAGCCAAATCGGGTCAGCAGGCGGAGCAAACGGCCGTTTGCCCTGTTGATTGAGCCAGTGGAGTTGGTCATCAGCCAGATTGAAAACCAGGATAGTGGTCTGCCACGCTCCTTTTTTGGTTTGGCAACGTACCGCCAATTGGCGTGTGGCTTGGTCATAAGCGAAGGGCTGCTGTACCCAGCCAGCTTGCCGTTTGGGGTCCTTGGGGTCTGTTTCCCAGTCAGCTACCGTGGTGGCCAATTTCTCGACACGCTTCCAATGGGTGACTTTGACCAACAATTGATAGCGGCGCGCCAGCAAGTGGTTGATGTCGGCATCATTGCCGCCACCGCCATCAATGCGCAGGATGGTTCGCTGGCGGAAGCCAGGATTGAGGTTCAAAACAGTTTCGGCCTCGGCAACCAGCTCCGGCAAGCAGCGATTGAGTTGTGTTTTACCGGAATAAAGCCGTTCGCTGACGATTTCGTCGTACAAAGTAGCATACACGCGGCCCATCTGCCGACCGCGTTTGTTCTTTTGCTTGGCAAAATACCCTTTTTCCGACCCCTCACCCTGACATCCAGCGGGCATCCCGCTCAGGTCAATATCCAGCAATTGGCGCCTACGCCCATAATCATGGCCATAGCCAGCTCCGTAACGGCGATAGATAGCTGCCATTGCCTGACGCATCTGCACCACATTTTCTGCCTGGCAGGCATTCAAAGTTGTACTGACGCCAGACTGGTCGGCGCAACTTTGCCGCCCAAAAGCAGTGGACAAGCTGGCATCCGGTTTGACGCGCTGATTGAGTTCGACGATTCCTTCTCCACCAGCCATGATATTAATGAAAGCGTCCTGCAATTTCTGCAGGGGCGTATGGGTCACTGTTTTCTGCTGGATTTTGACTTGTTGACCAATCATGTCCCAGATTCCCATTTGCTGGATGTTCATACCCACGATAGCGAGGCTGGCTCGCGGCGAATAACTGATACAATTATTCATGATGACAGTTCTCCTAATGCAAGTGTTTGGTTGATACTTACATTCTTGCTGGGAAAACTGTCATCGTCATCTTTTGATGACTTGTGCCCTTATTGGCACAAAATTTAGGTAA
>JAHDWJ010000061.1:3120-11200 GCA_023384415.1 Anaerolineae bacterium | reverse complement strand
GAGGCGTGAGGCGTGAGGCGTGAGGCGTGAGGCGTGAGGCGTGAGGCGTGAGGCGGCCGCGTTCCATGGCTTGCTCCTGGTTAGCTATAGTAATAAATATGGGGCAGCGGTGAGGCAAGTTGGAAGGGTAAGGTGATGATACAAGGGTGATTTAAGGAATGAACAGTAGTATAATGACGATTAGCGGGTGTGTCAATGATCAGTTTTAATATGAAATTGCAACGTGTGGTTGATCGGGTGGGAACAGGGATGAGCAGGATTGACGGATTGATTGTTGACTGGCAGATTGCCGAAAAAACTCTATTGTCACGTCAAGTAACTAATACCGCAAAGAAGGCAAAGCTTTTGTAACCGTTCAGCCTTCCGAAGGTTTGTTCCACCGGTCAACACTTTTCCCGAAACCTTCGGAAGGCTTTCTCGCCAGGGGGACTGAATGCTTACCAGCTTTTCAAGAAGCTCTTCGCCATCTTGGCGTCCTGGCGGTGAAATTCTTGGGTGCCTTAGTCGTTACCACGTCAAAGTTAACATGAACTTGCCAGCTTTGTCGCCGCATCGGGTAAAATGTAATAGGGGGCATCGGCCCATTTTACTATGAGGTGCTCATAGTGGATGAAAACGGAGATGATACATGAACAGATGTGACTGGCCTGGGAATGATCTGTTGATGATTCAATACCACGATGAAGAGTGGGGAGTGCCGCTGCATGATGATGGCAGGCATTTTGAGTTTATTGTTTTGGATGGAATGCAGGCGGGGTTAAGCTGGCGCACAGTGCTGCACAAACGAGAAAATTTCCGGGCCGCCTTTGATCAATTTGAGGTGCAGAAGGTGGCCGAATACGATGAGGCGAAGGTGGCGGAACTGCTCCGTAACCCTGGCATTATCCGCAATAGACAGAAGATCGCGGCCGCCATCCAAAATGCCCGCGCCTTTCTGACCATCCAGGCTGAATTTGGCAGCTTTGACCGATATATCTGGCAGTTTGTAGGGGGGAAGCCACGCCGCAACCAATGGCAAACCTCGGCCGAAATCCCGGCCCAATCCCCTGAAGCTGAAGCGATGAGTCAGGATTTACGGCAGCGGGGGTTTAGCTTTGTCGGGCCGACCATCTGTTATGCTTATATGCAGGCGGCCGGTATGGTTAATGATCACCTGGTGGGCTGTTTCCGTTATGCGGCCGCAATCTCGTAACGATGCTCTAAAACGGCCACCTGCCCCAACATGGCCGAGACAGAGCAATATTTTTCCTGGGACAGGGTGACAGCCCGTTCAACGGCAGCGGGATCAATGTCGCGGCCGCGTATTAGATAATGTACTCGTAAATGGGTATACACCTTCGGATGTTCAGTCGCTCGCTCCCCTTCCACCCGCACCTGAAAATCAGTTACATCCTGCCGCTGTTTGGCTAAAATCGAAATCACATCCATCGCCGTACAGCCCGCCAGGCTAACCAGCAGCAGCTCCATCGGTGATAGCCCCTGCTTCTCCCCCACGTCATTACTACCAAACTGAATCGTAAAACCGGAATCGGCTGTCCCGGCAAAAAGCAGCCCTTCATGCTGCCAATGTACTGATGCTTTCATATTGACCCCTTTGGAAATAGCCACTGATAAAAGAAACACGTATAAGGAATGAAAACAAACTGCGTTGATCGGTGATGTGGTGGGGAGATTTTAGATGATTTGCCGAGGGAAAACACCTTACAACCAGGGGTTTGGAATTTGCGGGGATACCTGGCCAGGACATAAAAGGTGAAATTCCCCCCTTTAAGCCAATTTCCGGGTACAATCGTCAGGTAACATAAGATCAAGTTTTGCAAAAACAACGAGGCTAACATGTCCAAATATGATGATATTCCTGAAGTGTTTCGCCGGGCGATGGAGGAGATGGGGTGGGAGAATGAGGCTGAAAATGGGGAACAGAAAGAGGGCCAACGTGTGCCCCCACCCCCTGGCCGACCCCCATCCCCCCCCCGGCCCGCTTTTCGCCCTTTCTGGGCCAACCGCCGTTTCTGGCTGTTAGGGCTGTTTCTGATTGTTCTGTTTAGTCTAGGCAGCCTGATCCGGGCTTATACCGATTGGTTATGGTTCCAGAGCCTGGGATATGGCTCTGTCTGGCTGACGCAATGGGGGGTGAAGACGTTGACCCTGCTGGGGTTTACAGGATTGGCGGCCGCGATCCTTTTAGGCAACTGGTTGTGGGCTTTCCGCCGGGCCAGCCAGATGGCCGGCAGCGGCTTTAATCTGTTTCGTTTACCGGGGCTGAGAGGGGTGTTGGTCGCGGCCGCGCTCTTTTTAGCCTACCTGTTTGGGGTTGCGGCCAGTACCAGTTGGGACCAATTTCTCCTCTACTTAAACCGGGTACCCTACGGTGTCGCTGACCCTATCTTCAACCGCGATGTCAGCTTCTACCTGTTTGAGCTGCCTGTATACCGCTTCTTGCAAGGGTGGGCAATGCCCCTACTCTTTATGACCGTCATGGGGGTTATTGCCCTGTACAGCGTCAACAATTGGGCCTTGCTGCAGCGCGGCCGCTGGCAGCCTCAAAACATCCCCACCGTCCGCCAACACCTGGCCCTTCTGTTCATGTTCTTTGCCCTGCTCTGGGCCGTGGGCAATCTCATCAACATGGCCGATCTTGTCTATTCTCCAGGGGGTGTCGTCTTTGGCGCCAGCTACACCGATATTCACGCAACCCTGCCAGCGCTGCGCTGGCAAACCGGCCTGATGATTTTCCTGGCCCTGGCTTTCGCCTATAACATCATCCGCTTTGATTGGCGTCCCGTTTTACTAGCTGGCAGCCTCTGGCTCATTGTCGCCATTATTGGTGGCAGCATGTATCCTGCCCTCATGCAGCGCTACGCCGTTGAGCCAAACGAACTAGACCGGGAAACTCCGTACATTGATTACAATATCCGCTTCACCCGGCTGGCCTTTAACCTGGACAATATTACCCCCATTCCCTTTACCCCCGGCAGCGGTGTTACCCGTCAAGATGTCGCCAATAACGCCGTCGCTTTAGACAATATCCGCGTCTGGGATTACCGCCCCCTACAAACCACTTACAACCAGCTCCAATCACTGCGTCCTTATTACCGCTTTGGGGAGTTGGATATAGATCGCTACAAGATTGATGGGGCTATCAGCCAGGTGATGCTTGGCACCCGTGAGTTAGACAAAAGTCGGCTCTCTTCGCCTACCTGGGTCAATACTCGCCTGGAATATACCCACGGCTACGGCATTGTCATGAATCCGGTCAACGAAATTACCACCGACGGGCAGCCCAATTTTTATATCAAAGATTTGCCCCCTCAAATCTCCATTCCTCTGGAGATTGACCGGCCAGAAATTTATTTTGGTGAGCTAATGCGTGATGTTGTCTATGTAGGCAGCGGCCTGGAAGAGTTTGATTACCCATCTGGTGATACCAATGTGTACAGTAGTTATGCGGGCACTGGGGGAGTTGAGTTGAGCAACTTTGGCTTGCGCCTGCTCTTCGCCATCCGTCTGGCCGATACCAACCTGCTGTTGAGTGATCGCATTACCCCCCAAACTCGCGTTTTGCTGTACCGGCAAATTCGGGAAATGGTCAACCTGGTTACACCCTATTTAACCCTGGATGATGATCCTTACATTGTCCTGGCAGATGGCCGTCTGTTCTGGATCATGGATGCCTATACTACCAGCAGCGATTTCCCCTTTGCCACCCCACTGCCTAATGGGATCAATTACATCCGCAACAGCGTGAAAATCGTTGTTGACGCCTATCATGGCTCGATCACCTATTACATCGCCGATGCGGATGATCCTATCATCCAGGCGTACAGCCAGATATTTCCTGGCCTTTACCAACCTTTGGCGGAGATGCCCGAATCGTTGCAACGGCATATCCGTTACCCGGAAGATTTGTTCACCTGGCAGGCGCAGCAATATAGTAAATACCACATGTTGGACACTCGTGTCTTCTATAACGAAGAAGATTTATGGGAAGTGCCTCAGGTGACGGGAGTCAGCAGCCAGGCAAAGGTGACTATGGAACCGTATTATGTGCTTTTCTCTTTGCCTGGAGAATCAGAGACGGAGTATTTGCTCATCCAGCCGTATACCCCCAAAGGGAAGGACAATATGATCGCCTGGCTGGCGGCCCGGAACGATCAGCCTCATTATGGCCAGCTTGTCGCTTATGAGCTGCCCAAACAAGAGCTGGTTTTTGGCCCGGTACAGGTGCAGGCCCGTATCAACCAAACGCCAGAAATTTCGGAGCAGTTTACTTTATGGAATCAAAGCGGTTCACGGGTAACGCGAGGGAATCTAATTGTGATCCCGATTAACAACTCTTTCTTGTATGTAGAGCCGGTCTATTTGCAGGCGGAGAGCAGTGCTTTGCCGGAGTTGAAGCGGGTGATTGTTGCCAGCGGTCCCCGGATTGCGATGCGGGAAACGTTGAATCAGGCGTTGGAGGCGTTGTTCTCTGATCAGGCGATTATTGTGGAAATTCCTGATGAGCTGCTCACCGAGACGGGGACAACTGAACCAACGATAACGCCTACGCGCCCGGCGGCTGTTGTGGGCGGGGTGGATGTGGAGTCGGCGTCGGTGGCGGCGTTGGTGCAGGCGGCGGAAGCCCATTTCCGGGCGGCGCAAACTGCCCAACAGAATGGGGATTGGGCCAGGTATGGTCAGGAGTTGGCCCAGTTGGAGCTGATTTTAGCTCAGTTGGTGGCGTTGACGGAAGAGTAGTCGGCCAGCAGTAGGCAGAATGTACAACGCGGCCGCGATTGTTTTGGGCAATTTGCTCATAGACGAATAAGCGAGCAAGGAATAAACTCGACACTATGTTTACCTTGAATCTGTCCCTCGTCATCCTTAGTAGCTTAATTATTGAGGTTCTGGTCCTTTCTGGTCAGAACCGAAAACACGTTGGGGCAGAAGCTGTGGTGCATAAGACAGGTTAACCATTAACCCGCTCATCATCTAAATTAAAAAAGGACTGCCCGAAACGGCAGTCCTTTTTAGTTTCAGGATTCTAGTTCTAGTCTCCAATCTTCCAATCGCTTAATCTCTCAGCCCTGCAAAGGAGAATCCCATGAGTACCGCCAGCTATCGAACGCCATCCCCTTATCCCCCGTTTCCGGCCAACGGGCGACGTGATCTGTTGGTAAAGAAGAAAACGGAAATATCGCGGCCGCATACCTGGAACTCCCCATTAGCCTGGTGGGACGGTCAGATGGTGCCGTTTGATCAGGCCAAACGTTATTTTTCCAGCCCCAAGTTGTATTACGGCGAAGCGGGGATACGTGGGTATGGGACAGCACGGGGGCCGGCCGTCTTCCGGCTGCAAGAGCATATCAGCCAATTTTTAACCTGGGCCCACACCTTGGGGATCGGTGAACCCCGCTTCACACCAGAACAGTTAGCTCAGGTGGTGTTCTCTCTTATTGAGGGGAACGGGCTGAGTGATTGTTATGTGCGGCCGCTGCTCTTTTGGAACAGTTTGCCCGATGATGATCACACCCCCGTAATTAGCATGGTGGCCTGGCCGTGGGTTTCTTCCCTGGCCCCAACAGCGGAAACCAACGGAGTGCCTATGGTTATCTTGACCCAAAGCCAGATGAGCCATACGCCATTCGCCAGACAAACAAAGATTGACGGCCCCCCTCTGTTGGCTCAACGAACTGGCGTTGCCGAAGCGGTTGTTCTGGATGCTGAGGGATACGTGGCTGATTGTACGGGCGAGAATTTATTTCTGGTGCAGGATAACCGAATCGTGATGCCGCAAACCAACAATCGGGCCATTGACATCAGTCGTGACACGGTAATGACCCTGGCCCAAGATACTGGTTATTGGGCGGTGGAGAAGCGGCTCACTCAGGAAGATTTGTTGGCGGCTGACGAACTGTTTATTTGTGGCCCGGCCACAGAGCTAGTAGCCGTTGTTGCTCTGGATGGTCAGCCGGTGGGGGATGGCCGGATGGGCCGGGTAACTCGCCAGATGCAGCAGATGATGAATGATACGGTTCGCGGCCGCAACCGCCGCTCCTGGCAATGGTTAGATTACGTCTCTCCCGCCCCCTTCATTTAACCCCCTCACCTTAACCACATGCTGTGTGACCAAAGAGTAAGGGCGTATAACCATACGCCCTTACTTTTTCCTGTCATAGTGATTGTGAGCTATTTCATAGTGATCCCCCCCTGTTTGCTTTAAGCTATCGGCATCATCACCTTGAACACGAAAGACAGGAGTGGTTATATCTGCCCCGGTTGGATGGATGTTAAGGCAAGGTTGTTAATTGCTTTACAACTTTGTGACAAAAAGCACAAACGCTCATCCAACAGGGACAATACAGGCAGAATAACATCTCCAATCAGACAGGTTATAGGCAGGGCCATTATGATTACCTCCATGTTTTTAGCTCATTTCATCGGCGATTTTGTTTTGCAATGGGATTCATTGGCCCAGTGGAAGGGCCGGGCTTATAGCGGCGTTTTGGCTCATTGCCTGGTCGTTTTTCTGGTCACATGGCTGTTTTCTCTTCCTTTTGGAGCCGCTTTTTGGCCCTGGGTGTTATTCATTGGCCTGGGCCATCTGCTCATTGATTTGGGCCAGTTGTTTGTGGCTCGCCAATTCCCAGCCTTACAAACAGGCCATTATGCCCTGGCCCGCTTTCTCACTGACCAGATGCTGCATCTGATGATTATCCTGGCCGCTCTGGTTGGCTCTGGCTATTTACACCTGGAAACGGCCGGCCCCGAAATATGGGCCGCCCTACAAAATAACCGGTTTTGGACTTTGGCTCTGGCCTACAGCTTTGTGACCATGCCGGCCTGGATTTTGGTCAAGTTCACCATTTACGGGCTGATCAATGACGGGCCACCCAATCTGAGCCAACTGCGCCATGACAAATATGTTTGTATCCTGGAGCGGCTGCTGATTACGACGCTGGTTTTCACCGGGGCGATTTTGTTAGTGCCGTTTGTGCCCCTGGTGCGGGTACTGCTGGAGCAGGCGGAAGTGAAGGAACGCGGCCGCACCACCCTTTATGTTGCCGAGTTACTTTCCAGTGTCCTCCTGGCCGTTCTCGTCGGCCTGGCCTTGCGGACGGTCTGGCTGGGCACGGTATAAAGGTAGGAAACCCGACGGAAACTCCCCACACTCATACTCACCTACTCGCCCACTCACTCCTAGTCCTTAGTCCTCACTCCTCTCATGGGGTTCATCATGGTCAACAACAAAACAATTACCCAACAACAAAGCAATTGGTTAAACTACAAGGTGGGTGTTGCGGCCGCTCTCTCTCACCCTAACCACCGTAAACTCAACCATACCATGCACGACCTGGATGATCGCCTGCACATCTTACGCCAGATGCCGCTCTTTGCCGGATTAGGGGAGCTAGAATTAAGCCAACTGGCGGCCGATTTTCGCCCCCGGGCGTATCATCAGGGAGAGACGATTTTCCATGAAGGGGACCCTGGACAGGCGTTGTATGTGGTGGCTCACGGCCGCATCCGCATTTACATCCAAAACGAAGAAGGGCAGGAAACGTCAGTCATCCTGTATGGGCCGGCCACCTTGTTTGGGGAGCTGTCTGTGATAGATGAGCGGCCGCGTTCGGCCAGTGCCATCGCTATGGAAGACAGCATCCTCTACAATCTGGACCAGGCCCAATTTCGCCACCACCTCAAACAATCTCCCCAACTGGCCCTCAATTTTATGCAAACCCTGGCCGACCGGGTGCGTTACAGCACCAGCCAGGTAGAAAGCCTTACCTTGATGGATGTCCCCAGCCGCCTGGCCCGTAAATTGATGGAACTGGCCCGTGATCACGGCCGCGCCCAGGCCGAAGGGGTCATTATCAACATTACCCTGACCCAAACAGATTTGGCCGGGCTGGTGGGGGCCACCCGCGAAAGTGTTAACAAGACCATCCGCGCCTTCCGCCAGCAAAAGTTGATCAAAATGGAGCAGGGGCGAATCACCATCCTCGATCCCGAAGCCCTACGTCAGCGGTTATAGACGGCCCCTCACCCTGACCCTCTCCCCAGGGAGAGGGAAGCCCCTCACCCTGACCCTCTCCCC
>JAHDWJ010000061.1:0-3020 GCA_023384415.1 Anaerolineae bacterium | reverse complement strand
TCACCCTGACCCTCTCCCCAGGGAGAGGGAAGCCCCTCACCCTGACCCTCTCCCCTGGGAGAGGGAAACTCCCTTCTCCCGGTGCGGGAGAAGGGCTGGGGATGAGGGCTTTTTCCCGCACCCTGACCCTCTCCCCAGGGAGAGGGAAGCCCCTCACCCTGACCCTCTCCCCAGGGAGAGGGAAGCTCCCTCAAGGTAGTACAGATCGCTTTGGGATCGCTCTCCCTCTAAACTCGACAAAGAGATGAGGTTTTGCCTTAAATGACTTGGCTCTCTGATGGGCCATTCAAGCCATGCGTTTTGCCTACCCAGTTCTCAGGCGAGGCATGCACATGTAACCCCGGCAAACCTTTACCAACTTGAAACTCGAAATTTAGTAGGAGATAAGCGCATGAACTCAAGGAACCTTAACCACCTGAAACTGATTTTAAGCCTGGGCGTGATGGTCGCGGCCGCGTGGGTAGTTTTGGCCTGGCCGCAGTTGATCGCTTCTCCCCAGGCGGCCGATCTGTTTGTGACCCCGGGGGGGGCGGGGTCTGCCTGTACTCAGGCCAGCCCGTGCCAGCTTGCTACCGCTGCCGCCCAGGCCGCAGATGGGGATACCATTTACGTAGCCGCCGGTACCTACACCGGTTCTAACAGCGAGGTTGTCTTAATTAACAGTGCCATCCAATTGTTGGGGGGATGGGATGGCGCGGCCGCGGGGCCAATCGTCCGTGACCCGGCGGCCCACCAGAGCATCATTGATGGGCAAACGACCCGACGGGGGATTACCTTGAACAAGGCCGGAGTGATTGATGGATTCACGATTCGTAGTGGGGCGCAGGTCAATTTTGGGGCCGGTATTTTAGTTGATACGGCCGCAACCGGTACCGCCGTGATCCGTCACAACCGTTTCAACAATAACATCGCGGTCTGGTATGGTGGGGGAATCTCCGTTGAGCCGAACGCGGCCGCGCTCATTGAAAACAATCAATTTTTCGGCAACCAATCGGGCAACGGCAGCATGGGCAGTTATTATGGCGGGGCTGTTTTTACCAGGGCGTTTACAACCGTCACCATCCGAGGCAACCGCTTTGAGAACAACCAGGGAAGCAGTGGCGGAGCTATTTCGACTGATCGCACCCATATCACTATCGAAGGAAACTGGTTTGTGGGCAACAATTCTCACCTCACAGTTGATCTTTCAGCCTCTGGGGCCTACAGTGCGACCGTAAGGAACAATCTGTTTAAGGATAATACCGGGGGCGGGTTGAGCGTGAATGGCGACGGTTATACCAATGTCCCGGTATTACACAACACCTTTACTAACAATGGCACCGTATTGAGCAGCAACCAGGCGGTTTTGCTCAGTGGCAATGCTGGAGCAGTGATGATCAATAACCTGATAGCCAACCATCCGGGGGCTAGCATTGTTACTTCGAGCGGGGGCACAGTCAGCGGCAGCCATAATTTATTTTGGCAAAATGGCAGCAACCCTCACCTGTTGAGCAATCCGGTACAGGCAGACCCGGCCTTTGCGCCTGATGGCTATCATCTTGGCCCCGGTTCGGCGGCAGTTGACAGCGGCACCAATGCCGGCATCACCGTGGATATTGATGGGCAGTCGCGGCCGCAGGGGGGGGGGTTCGACATTGGGGCCGACGAGGCCATCTTCCTCACCTACCTGCCAATGGTGCTGCGGCCGTAAGGTTACAACAACGAATTTGAGAAAGGAGCTAACCTGGCTTTTCTTCGTTCATTCCTCCAATTCGTTGTTGTTATCATGGCCATTTACTTGGGAGCCATGCGGATCGCCCCATCTAGCCGGATCACTTCCCCATTGAGCATTGGGTTTTCGATGATATGTTGGGCCAGGGCGGCGTACTCATCCGGGCGGCCCAGGCGAGAAGGGAAGGGGACCTGCTGCCCCAAAGAGAGGCGAGCGGCTTCGGGCAGGCCCGCCATCATGGGGGTATCAAAGATGCCTGGGGCGATGGTCATCACCCGGATGCCAGAGCGAGCAAACTCCCGGGCAATGGGCAAAGTCATGGCGACTACTCCCCCTTTAGAGGCAGAATAAGCAGCCTGGCCAATTTGCCCATCAAACGCGGCTACGGAAGCGGTGTTGATGATAATCCCTCGTTCCCCCTCTTCGTTGGGATCATTTTGGGCCATTGCGGCCGCGGCCACCCGGATCACATTAAACGTCCCCACCAGGTTCACGTTGATAACCCTGGCGAAATCTGCCAGGGCATGGGGGCCTTCCCGCCCCAGCACCCGTTGGGCAATGGCCACGCCGGCACAGTTAATCACCCCATGCAGCCGCCCAAACCGCTCAATGGCCCCGGCCACCGCCGATTGCACATGGGCTTCTTCACTCACATTCATCGGGGCGAAGATAACCGCGCCCCCCAGCTCCTCGGCCAGGGCTTCACCAACGGGTCGGTTAATATCGGCGATAACCACGTTGGCCTGTAACGCGGCCAACCGCCGCACACAAGCTGCCCCCAATCCTGAACTACCCCCGCTGATCAAAAATGTTTGTCCTTGAATTTGCATAGTTTACTCCCGTGAAAATAAGGATGAAGTAGGAATTATGAATTATGAAAGGGGGTCTCACGCACGAACGCGCCGCTTGCAAACGCGCTTTTTCATTGTCTCTGGTGAACCCCGTTCATGTTGTCTCCTGGGAATTATGAAGAGTGGCAAAGGTGCAAAGTGGCAAAGTGGCAAAGTGGCAAAGGTGCAAAGTGGCAAAGTGGCAAAGTGACAAAGTGGCAAAGTAAAATCGTTTGGGGCAATCTTGCCACGCGCCCACTGGTTTACTCATTATAGAATGGTTTGTCGCGGCCGCAACCACCCCTAATCCATGGCCGCAATTCTCAATTTAAAACCCGTGGTAGGGGTGGGACAGGCGGGCAACCATCCGGGTCAAACGGTTCAACCTGATTCCCGCCTGTCTCACCCCCTTTACCCCTTCCGTTTCAGCCAAAGCGGGGCGAGACAGGTGGGAACGAAACGCTCTCGTTTGACCAAAA
>JAHDWJ010000138.1 GCA_023384415.1 Anaerolineae bacterium | reverse complement strand
CAGGGATACGGCCGTGACACGATTGATTGGTGGGGGATACGGCCGTATAATGCCAGTGTTCACGTTGAGAAAAACAGGTGTGGCGCGGCGGTGACGTCGGCCACAGCAACGGGCAGAAGACCACACCAGAGCAGGAGTTGGTTTTCAACTCAATTTTATTGGAGCTGATGGATTTGTCTCTCAATTATTCGGCTTTAACCCTGATAGCAACATCGTCAAAGATTACAAAGGTTACTTTGAGGGAGTAAGTGTAAGTCTTGGTAGCCCAATTCCAGTTATTGATGTTGGCGGAGGTGTTATGGTATTCTCATCTGTTGCACCTGACGAAGTATTGCCCAACGGTGATGTTGGAGGTATTTCGGTTTATGGCTCATATAGTCTATGGTCCCCTTCTCCTCTCAATGTAGCCTGGTATATGGCTGAGTATTTTCCTGTTGGAAATGAGCAACCTGATGATACATATGTAGTAAATGGAAAAGTTGACAGACTGTCACTTTCTATTGACCTATTATCTGGGCGAGATAGCTTATTCCCTATTTCTCGCGAACTCATGCCACTCCGTGTTTTTGCTTTATCTCAAGCAATGGTTGCTGCCTATTGGTATGATTTAGGATTACGGGGGGCCGGTGGTGATTCGTAATAACCGCATAGAAAATAATGCCTAAGAACCTCTATTGCAAAGAACGCTTGCTGAATAACAGTTTGGCAATGGTGAGTAGTCTAATCTTGTTTGCTTACCTTAGTGGCCTCATCACCGGGTGTTTTCCAAACCAAATGGTAAATGAGCCTGTTCCAACCAGGAGCATACTTGAGAACAATTTGCCAATTGATTTGCGATGGTTGGCACGGGCAAATATAGCAAATTCAAGAACGCCAATGACATGCTTTGAGGATCACGGCGCTATTGCTGGTACTTTAACAGAAGAAGATGTGCAATTAAAAGGAACCATTTTTTTCAACGATGAGGGAAAAGTTCTTTGGCATCAGCCCCAAGGATTGCCAAGTGCAGTTGCCCTGGATGATAAACAAGTATATGTTTTTAATCGTAGTGGAACATATTCATCAAGGCCCAGCATCCTGGTTTATGATACCCATACAGGGGAAGAGCTATGGCAGACAAGTGAAGAGATAGCTGATCGTCAGGGAAGTGCTTATTTGGAAGTACAAGGAGACGAACTGACTTATTTTACGGCGAGACAGGTAAACACCTACGCTACTGACGATGGCGAAATGATTGCAGGTGAATCAATACCTACTGGAAATATCGTTATGCGGCAATCGGGGATTGATCTGTATAATGGGAATGGTTTTTATCTTTATGCTACGATTTCTGGGGAGCCCGAAGCCTACTTGTGGACAGCGGATTATAATATTAACGGCAGACCTCATGTATTTGAGGAGAATATTATCGTAAAAAGACGTCGAAGCGTCGTATGCAGTGTGGAACTGGCTAGCGGCCAGACAACTTGGTGTTCGGATAAACACCTTTATAATAGTAGGACTTTCGCTTTAGCTCACAAATGAGCGACAATCAATTGATGATTTCACG
>JAHDWJ010000001.1:208798-353712 GCA_023384415.1 Anaerolineae bacterium | reverse complement strand
GGGAAGGATACATCAAGTTACCTCTCCTGTGAAATTTAATATGCGATTGCCCTAGTCGTGGCGATGGAGCAACAATGCTTAGTCCAGCTTTGCACAAGTTGTTTCCACGTTTTGGGTGGACTATGGAACTATTTTGGCTGGAGCAAATGACCGCTATAATCTTATTATGATGAGTTTAGCCAAAATATTGGTAGTAGATGATGAGATTTCGCTGGTGCAGTTATGTGAGCTGGTGCTTAAGAGTGCCGGTTATGCCGTGTTTGGGGCGTTAAGCGGCCGCCAGGCATTGCGTCTCGTAGCTGAGGAAGAACCTGATCTAGTACTTCTGGATGTAATGATGCCAGGAATGGATGGTATTGAAGTGTGCCGTCAGATACGCAGCAATCTCACCTCGAAGAAAAATCCCCGCATCATCATGTATACGGCTGATTTACGGGATAGCACCCGCCAAAGTAGTCTGGCTGCCGGGGCCGATGCCTTTATTACCAAAGATATCCCCATTTACGATTTGCCTTCCCGCCTCAACCCATACCTCAGCTAACTACCCCCTCTGATTTGCCCTAGGGGCATCTCCTCCCCAGATTCAGGTAACAATCGCTTATTTAAATGCGTCAATCAATTGATCGGCTGCTATCAAGTAGCTCTTACGCTGTTCGCAGGGTAATATTGATTGCCCTGCCGATTTCGTAGTTATATTGTTCTTAATCCAGAAGGTATTTTTGCTCATGTTAGATTTTACACCTGTTCGAAATAAAGAAATGACCCTGGCCGATCTTGCTGTTGGCCTGACTCCGTCTGATTTACGCCGCCTGACCAATGAAATGATAAACCGTATGCTCCATTTAATTGCGGATTGTGTGGATGAAGATGGGCAGTTTTTGCCTGATGATCCCGCTGCCTATGATAGCTATGCGGCTAACGCGGCCGCGACCAATCTAGCCTGGACCTTAGGGCATGTAATCGTTCATACCACTGCCTCAGCCGAGGAGTCCGCTTTTATCGCGGCTGAATTAGCCCGCGGGGTGCCCTATCATGGTCGTTCCCGCTCCGAAGTACCGTGGGAAACAATCACCACCATCGCCCAATGCCAGCACCGGCTAGAAGAAAGCCGTCGTATGCGTCTGGCCTCGTTGGAAATGTGGCCCGATAAACCTTATCTGGATAATGTGTACCAACGGGATGAGCGTTCTCCACGCCTCAATGCTATTGCCTACTTCATCTCTGGGTTACGCCATGATGACAGCCACCTGGAGCAAATCACCGAGATTGTCCGCCAGGCCAAAAAGGCTCGTGAAGACAAAATGGTTCAGTTTGCCAAAAAGGGAACAACCCAAACCCAATTTACTTCCTCTTGATCTTTTGCCCGCGGCCGCAACCTACAGTATAACTCTGCCACAAAAAGGAACCCGGCCATGACCCAACCAACGATTATTTGGGACTCTGGTACAGCTTACGACTTGTTTATTAGTCTGGCAGTATTACACAACCCAGACCGGATTGGCCTGCGTGGCCCCTGGGCAGCAGGTGTTCGTTCCCGTTTGCCTAACCCCGAACGAGAATTTTTACAAGAAGTGATGGCCTTCCTTTTCTTGCCTCTAGGCTGGGTGCATCAACTCCCCGAACCTAAAAATGCCCTAACCGTTCTCGAACAGTTAGCCGCTATTCCTTCTGCTGCACGATTGGCCGCCTTGGACCTGCATCCCACGGACCGGCATGGTTATAACCAAATTTTTCAGCAAGTAGCCGAACGCGGCCGCTGGACAGTCAACGATCAAGCTGCCCTTTCTGCCATATTAGATAAAATGATGGACAGTCGCCTTTCTTCACAAGAAAAGAAGCGGCGCAAACAAGCTATTACCCTGGAACTTGATTGGTGGACTCGCACCGAGGAGTTTGGTGAGCGATTTTTATCTGCCTTACAAACCTATTATGAGGTTTTTTTTGCTGAGGATGAGGTACGAATTGAACCGGCACTGCACATAGCTCAGGATTTAGCCAAAGAGTTAGCCCACTCACTCCCTTTTCTAGAACTGTTGGAGGAATTATCCCAAGGGGTACACCTGGAGCGTACCTGGCAAGCGCAAGAAGCGGTGCTAATACCCACCTTTTGGGGCAGTCCTCTCACCTATTTTGCCGATGTTAGCCCCACCCGGACATTAGTAGCCTATGGGGGTCGTCCGGCTACAGCCTCGGTTGTTCCCGGTGAGGTCATTCCTGATGCCCTCTTTCAAGCCTTAAAAGCCCTGGCGGACCCTACCCGCCTACGGATTTTACGTTATTTGATGGAGTCTCCCTTGACTCCGGCAGAGTTGGCCCGCCGTTTGCGGCTGCGGCCGCCAACCGTTATTCACCATCTCCACGCCCTACGTCTGGCCCACCTGGTACAACTTCGTCTGGGGGAGCAAGGCCGCCAATATGCTGCCCGCCCCGACTCCATCCGTGCCACCTTCACCGCCCTGGGCAATTTTTTAGAACAACCTTAACACCCTGTAGTCAACCTCTGGTACAGAAAACAAGAACCGATCCACAGATGACGCAGATTTGCACCGATGGCTTAAAAATCTGTGTCCATCTGTGACATCTGTGGATAAATCTCTTCTGGCTTGTCCAGGTTAGGAATTGTGATGAAAGAAGTGATCTCTGACATTACCCGTTGGCAAACGGAAAATGAGGCTATCGCCCTGGCCACGGTGATTGAGACGTGGGGGTCGGCCCCACGCAAGACAGCAGCGAAGATGGCTTTGACCGCCAGCGGCCGCATCGCTGGTTCCGTCAGTGGGGGGTGTGTAGAAGGAGCGGTAGTAGAAGCAGGACAGGAAGCATTGGCGAATGGGCAGCCGCAGCTTCTCCATTTTGGCGTAGCTGATGAAACTGCCTGGTCAGTAGGATTGGCCTGCGGTGGTCAGATTACCGTCTTTGTGGAACCGTTGGATGTGGCCCTTTATCAGGCGTGGCAAAAGGTGTTGGAAGAGGATGTCGCGGCCGCGTCTGTGACCCTCATTGCCGGGCCAGACGGCGTATTAGGGCGTAAACTTATTGTCCCAGACGAGGGGCCACTCATCGGTTCGTTAGCTGAGTGGCAGGAGCATGGGGTCGCGGCCGCACACGCCGCCCTGGAATCTGGCCTCAGCCAAACCATTCAACTCGGTGATGCGGTTAAAGCGTTCATTGAGGTCAATCTACCCGCCCCCTGCCTCATCATGGTTGGCGGTGTCCACATCGCCATCGCCCTGGCCCAATACGCCCACATCCTCGGCTACCGCACCATCGTCATAGACCCCCGCCGCGCCTTTGGCAGTGATGAGCGGTTCCCCCATGCCGATCAACTCATCCAAAAATGGCCGGGCAAAGCGTTCGCCGAACTACCTCCCATCAGCCGCAGTACGGCCATCGCCCTGCTCACCCATGACCCTAAAATAGACGACCCGGCCCTGCACATCGTCCTACCCAGCAAAGCGTTTTATATCGGTGCATTAGGCAGCAAAAAGACCCATGCCAAACGAGTGGAACGGCTCATGGCGGCCGGCTTTCCACCTGAACAAATCAACCGCATCGCCGCCCCCATTGGTCTGGACATCGGGGCCGAAACCCCCGAAGAAATCGCCCTGGCCGTCATGGCCCAAATCGTCGCCGCCCGCCACCGAAAAAACAGTGCTTGATGCAGGTATACCTGATGGTTATACTATTGGTATAACGCGAGGTGCTATATGACAACTATAAAAACAGCCGTATCTTTACCAGACACACTATTTGCCCAGGTTGAGTTAGTAGCGCAAGAATTACAACTCTCTCGTAGTGGCCTTTTTACGGTAGCTATAGAAGATTTTTTACGCCGCTATGAAAATCGCAAACTCCTGGAAGCGTTCAATGCAGCTTATGCTGAGGGGCATGATGAAGAGGAAAGTGACGCTCTTCAACAGATGAATAAACGCCGACAACAACTGGTCGCAGAGGAATCATGGTGATCAATCAAGGCGATGTTTTCTGGCTTGATACAGGTGACCCTGTTGGTTCAGAACCAGGATATGCCCATCCCTATGTGGTCGTTCAGAATAACATTTTAAACCGCAGTGCTATCAAGACAGTGGTTGTTTGTCTGCTTACCTCAAACTTGAATCGTGCGTTAGCCCCAGGTAATGTCCGTTTATACAAAGGGGAAGCCAACTTGGATAAACCCAGTGTAGTCAACGTTTCCCAGATTTTTACGGTAGATAAGCAACAATTAGGCCCCAAAATTGGCACTTTATCCCGACAACGCATCCGCGAAATAGTGGATGGTGTTCACCTGATCACCGAACCTCGGGATATTGATATTCCTTGACCCGATTTTTCAATTTCCATCCGTGTTTCCCTCATCTGTGGCTCTCACGCACCACGCACCACGTCCCCTACGGCTCAATCGCCAGCTTTACATTCTCCCCTACATAGTCGTTATAAGCCGCCAAAATCTGCTGGCAGATCGGCCCTGGCTTTCCTGTACCGATCCGCTGCGCCCCAATTTGCACCACCGGCAGCAGCGCACGCGATGAGCTGCTGATGGCCGCCTCATCTAACTCCCCCACCCTATCCTGATGCACCGCTTCTAACCGGCAAGGGATTCCCAGTTCAGGCAGCAGCCCCACGATAATCTTGCGCGTAATCCCTTCCAGCACCCCCTCTCCCACTGTGTACAGCACCCCATTTTTTATGGCATAAAAGTTACTGCTCGTTCCTTCTAAAATAAACCCGGCTTCATCGGTCAACAAATTTTCATAAGCATCCGGCCCACCGATGGGGTAAGCTCGCCGTTTGAGGGGAAAATCAGCCCGTTTGATCAAGGGATCATCCCGATGCAATGTTGGGGCAAACCCTAGCTTAATCCCATTGTTAATCATCTCTGGCGTAGGTGGCGCAAACGGCTGCAAGGCGATAAGAATTCGGCTTTCCGTGCCCAGAGTGATAGCTGGTTCAGCTAATACATCAAAACGCACCCGCGCCTCTGGATAAGGGAATTGGGTGCAAACATCGTGCAATCCCTGGCGAAACGCCCTCTCGTCAAACACAAAATCCCACCCCAGTAATTCGATAGATTGATACGTCCGGGCCAGGTGGGCATCTAAATCCAAAAACCGGTTGTGGTTAAAGGTACGTAACGCCGAATAAACGCCCAGAGCCAGGCCGGGGTAAAGCTCTTCAAATGTGGTAGCTTCTGCGGGAACGGGCAGCTCCTGCAAGCCACTTTCACTCACGGCAAACAGTTGAAAATTGATCATAGCTTCACCTTAAATCAAAAATTGTCTGACATCCGTGATGATACCCCCACCCGGTCGGCGGTCAAACTGTCTACCTATCCTCCCTGATTTGCTGCTTCCAAAACCGTTCCCGATAGATTTTGACAGGATTTCCCCAGTATAGTTTGCCCGGTTTGCTAAAGAAGCCATTGCGGCCGCTCAAATACCTGATAACAAACACCCACGAGGACACTCTGTGACGGATCTATCAACCAAACACACCCATGCCCCCTCAGATAACGGAGCAAACAAAACAGATTCCCCAAAATCATCCCGGCTGCCAGGGTTTTATAAAAAATCACTGACCGACCGGGTGGCGATGGTAGCTAAATGGGCCGACCTCTCCGCTGAGGAGCAGGCGGTTTTATTGGAACAGGGTCTTACCGCTGGTCAGGCGGCCAATATGATTGAAAATGGGATCGGCACGACAGAGCTACCTCTGGGTGTTGCCTGTAACTTTTTTATCAATGGCCGGGATTATTTGATCCCCATGGCTGTGGAAGAGCCAAGCGTGTTGGCTGCCGTCAGCGCGTCGGCCAAGCTGATCCGGGAGGGGGGAGGATTCACTGCCACCACTACAGATCCGGTGATGATCGGCCAAATTCAACTGTTAGATATTCCTGATTTAGAGGTCGCGGCCGCAACCATCCAGGCCCACAAAGAAGAGCTTATGGCTCAGGCCAACCAATGCAGCCCCAGCATCGTCGCCCGGGGGGGCGGAGCGCGAGACATCGAAACCCGGCCGTTCCCAGACACCCCTGTTGGCCCCATGCTGATTGTCCACCTCCTGTATGATACCCGTGACGCCATGGGGGCCAATGCCATTAACACCGCCGTGGAAGCGATTGCTCCCCGGGTAGCCGAATTAAGCCGCGGCCGCGCCAATCTCCGCATTCTCTCCAACCTGACCGACCGCCGCCTGGCCCGGGCTGTCTGTACCATCCCCGCGGCCGCCCTGGCGACTAAAGAGATGAGCGGGGCACAAGTCGCCCGACAAATCGCCGAAGCCAACGCCTTCGCCGTCGTAGACCCATACCGGGCTGCTACCCACAACAAAGGGATTATGAACGGCATAGATGCCGTTTGTCTGGCCACAGGGAACGATTGGCGAGCCATTGAAGCCGGGGCACATGCTTACGCGGCCCGCAATGGCCATTACTCAGCCCTGACGGACTGGCATGTGGACGCCAATGGGGATTTGTACGGAGAAATCGTCCTGCCTCTGGCTGTTGGCGTCGTTGGCGGGGCCACCAAAGTCCATCCCACAGCCAAAGTGGCTATGAAAATCCTCAACGTCCAGTCAGCAGCGGAGCTGGCCCAAATTATGGCCTGTGTCGGGTTGGCCCAAAATTTGGCGGCCATCAAGGCCATGGCCACCGTGGGCATCCAGCACGGGCACATGCGGATGCACGCCCGGCAAGTCGCTATGGCTGCCGGTACACCGGATGATTTAGTAGAAACCATCGCCGAACAGTTGATTAACGAGGAGAACATTCGCGTCGAACGGGCCAAAGAGATTTTAAACATGGTACGTGAAGCGTAAAGCATGATTGGTTTGGACTTCACACATCACGTATCATGCATCACCTGAGAGGTTATTATGAGTGAACCAAGAAAAAGCAATAGCTTGATGAAGCCCCATTTCCCGGTGGGGATTGTGGGGTATGGGGCGTATGTGCCCCGCTACCGTATTCCGGCCAAAGAGATTTCCCGCATGTGGACCGGCGGGCAGGGGGGGGTGCCTATCATCGAAAAGGCGGTGAACGGGCTGGATGAGGATGTCATCACCATGTCCATTGAGGCTGCCCGCAACGCCCTCCTGCGGGCCGACATTGATCCTACCGAAATTCGGGCCGTCTGGGTGGGGAGTGAGAGCCATCCTTACGCCGTCAAACCCACCAGCACCCTGGTTGCTGAGGCGATTGGGGCGGTACCTAATACGTTGGCCGGGGATTGGGAATTTGCCTGCAAGGCGGGCACAGAAGCGATGCAGGCAGCCATTGGCTTTGTGGGGTCGGGGATGGCCCGGTATGCCCTGAGTATTGGCATGGATACCGCCCAGGGACGGCCAGGGGATGCGTTGGAGTATACCGCGGCCGCGGGCGGGGCTGCTATCCTCATCGGCCCGGCCGAAGAGTCGGTAGCCACCCTGGATGGCTCCTACTCTTATGTGACGGATACGCCCGATTTCTGGCGGCGGGCCCATGCGGAATATCCGTCGCACGGGGATCGGTTTACCGGTGAGCCAGCTTATTTTAAGCATATCGCTGCGGCCGCGGAAGCCCTCATGGCTGAAGCCGGCACCATCGCCGCCGATTATGATTGGGCCGTCTTCCATCAGCCTAACGTCAAATTCCCCAGCCGGGCCGGGCAGCTTCTCGGTTTCTCCGCCGAACAGATGAAGCCAGGGTTACTGAGCGGCCGCATCGGTAACACTTATTCTGGGGCAGCTATCATTGGGCTAACGGCTATTCTGGACCAGGCCGAACCGGGCGACCGCATTCTCATGGTTAGCTATGGTTCTGGGGCGGGGTCAGATGCGTTTGATATTACGGTGACGGAGCGGATTACGGAGGTTCGCGGCCGCGCCCCCCGCACCGAAGATTACATTGCCCGCCGCACCGAGATTGATTACGCGACCTATACCCGGTTCCGCGAGAAGTTGAAGATGTCTTAGGGGTTTCAAGTTCCCGGTTACAGGTTTCAGGTTATTAACTTGAAACTTGAAACCGGGAACTTGAAACTTGAAACTTTTTTGAAGGAAATTATGACCAACGTATCTATTATCGGGATTGGACAAACAGAAGTGGGGGAGCATTGGGAAACCTCGATACGGCATCTGGCCTGGTATGCCATTGAGGCGGCCCTGGATGATGCTCACACCACAGATATTGATGCCCTCTATGTGGGTAATATGCTCTCCGGGGCGGTGAATGCCCAGGATCATCTGGGGGCTTTGGTGGCTGATTTTGCCGGACTGCGGGGGATTGAGGCGGTTACGGTAGAAGCAGCTGAGGCCAGCGGCGCGGCCGCGCTCCGGCAAGCCATCCTGGCCGTAGCCAGCGGCATGGTGCAGACGGCTCTGGTGGTTGGGGTGGAGAAAATTACCGACAAGACAGGCAATGCCGCCCCCAGCGCGTTAATGAGCAGCCTGGACGCCGACTACGAAGCGATTCATGGCGTCACCCCAGCGGCTATCGGGGCACTGCTGATGCGGCGATATATGCACGAGTATGGGGTCTCCCTGGAAGATTTCGCCCATTTTAGTGTTAATGCCCACGCCAACGGAGCATTGAACCCGCTGGCAATGTACCGGAATAAGCTCAAGGCGGCCAGCTTTGCCGGGGCCCCCCTGGTGGCGGATCCGGTGAATCTGTTTGATATGGCCCCCTTGGGAGATGGCGCGGCCGCACTCATCGTGACCGGTCGGGAGCCAGCCATGGACCGGGTCGCCAAACCGATTCACATTGCTGCCTCGGCCATTAGCACCGATACCCTGGCGGTGCATGACCGACAGAACCCACTGTGGCTGAGTGCGGCCGCGGCCAGTGCCCAAAAAGCGTACCAGCAGGCTGGCCTCACTCCAGAGCAGATCAACCTGTTCGAGCTGCACGACTCCTTCACCATCATGGCGGCTCTTTCCTTAGAGGCGTGTGGCTTTGCTGAACCAGGGCGAGGCTGGGAGTTGGCCCGCGATAACGTCATCACCCGCAGTGGGCGGCTGCCCATCAGCACCTTTGGCGGCTTAAAAGCGCGGGGCAATCCGATTGGGGCTACCGGTATTTACCAGATTGTGGAAATTGCCCGGCAGCTGCGGGGAGAAGCTGGGGAAAATCAGGTCGCCAACGCTCAAATCGGCATGGCCCAAAACTTAGGTGGCAGCGGGGCAACGGCCGTGACTCACATCTTGCAAAATGAGTAAGCTCATGTAACTATAGCTTTTAAGATACAGATTTTGGCAGTTATGAGACGCTTCCCAGGTATCTCTTCAGAAAATGGTGGCGGGCAATGTAGCACAACTTTCTTACTTGTACGGGTAAGAAAGAATTTTACTCCACAACCTCAACATAGGGTTAAGGGATCATCCGTAATGCTCCACCCATCTTTGAGCAAGGCATTGTGGACAGCTTCATGGATCAAATCTTTGGCAGACATAAGTAGAGAATAAAAACCGGTCTGGCAACTGTCAAGTAACCCATTTTATTTACATAATGCAAAAAACAGCCATATCTGACAGTTTTTGACACTGTTTTTGAGGCTGTGACAGTCAATGAAAGTGTTGCGGGGGTATAGTTTGGCTCGTTGTTCAATAATTTGTGGGGGTGTGAGAACCAAAAATACACCCTACATGGTTACGAAAAAAGGTGAACAGGATGGAAACAACACGACATTGGCGGCTAAAAGCCCAACGGTATACGCTCATCGGTGAAACTTGTGATAACTGCGGGGTTAAGCTGTTTCCCCCTCGTGATGTTTGTCTGGAATGCCATGCCCCGGCGCAGACGCTTTATACCTTTACTGGCCTGGGGGAAATTTTCTCTTTTACTACCGTTTATGATGCCCCTGCCGGGTTTGAGCCATACGCGCCATATACGGTGGCTCTGGTGAAGCTGGAAGAAGGCCCCCTGGTGACGGCGCAGTTAAGTGATGTGATGCCCGATGAGGTGGAAATCGGGATGCGGGTAGAGATGGTGACGCGCAAATTACGCACCGATGGGGAAGAGGGAACGATCCTGTATGGGTATAAGTTCCGACCGGTTGTGGGTGAGTTCGCGGCCGCGTAATCTCTTTCTATCTTTATCTTCAATCTATGAAGCCGGGCCTGTCCCGGCTTTTTTATTGCCTGCTCCTTATGACTAACGACCCATAGTGAAAATTCCTCAAAACATACTATGATTTAGCTGGCTCAACCTTCTGACCGTTGACAGCCAACGGCCAACCGCCCATTCCTGGTAAAATCGCCGTTGGTGGTCAACCAGCAGCGGTCAAGTTGGCAAAGATCAGTTGAACCGTGCCAAAATCAGCCAATTTCACCTTCGGTTACGGGTATGCCATTACAATTCACCCCCTATATTATTCCCTTGCTCTTAGCTGCTTTTCTGGCGGCAGGAATTTTAATTTATACCTGGATAAGACGAACCACACATGGTGCGGTTCCCTTTATGTTTATGATGCTCGGCATACTCCATTGGTTATTAGCTTATGCCATTGGCATCAGCCACACCAGCCTGAGCAGCACCTTGTTTTGGGCCAATATTACCCTTTTAGGGATTGTCGTTGTGCCAGTCGCCTGGGTCCTCTTTTGTCTGGAATATACAAATCGGGGCCATCTCATTACCCGGCGTAACGTTTTACTTCTCCTTGCCGAACCAGCTTTTATCACGGTTGCTATCTGGACAAACGAATCCCATCACCTCTTTCGCCAGACGATTTTCTTGGAGACAACGGGGTCATTTGTGGCCTTAAACGCAACGTTCGGTCCGCTTTTTTGGCTGCATACGGCATATTGTTATGGTTTGTTGGCTTATGGCACTTATCTATTGTTGGTAACTTTTCTCCGGGCCTCACGCCTTTATCGCATTCAAGTGGGCATCATGTTGGCCGGGGCTTTCATCCCCTGGATCGCCAATGCCCTTTATCTTTTATTTCTCACCCCCATCATTCTCATTGATCCCACTCCGATTGCTTTTCTGTTGGCTGGGGCAACGGTAGCCTGGGGGATGTTTGGCTTTGGCCTGATGGATATTGCCCCAGTGGCTCGCAATTGGGTGATTGAGCAGATGGATGATGGGATGATCGTGTTGGATAATCGGAACCGGGTGGTGGATATTAACCCCGCGGCCGCAAACCTCATACAGCGTACCCCAAACGAACTCATCGGTCAGACAGGGGCCCATCTCTTTGCCCAATGGCCTGAGCTGGTAGACCGCTACCGTAACGTCGAGAAAGCCGCCACTGAAATCCAACTGCCTATGGGAACAGGCATCCGTCATATCTACCTGAACATCTTGCCCCTTCACGACCGGTACCAGCGGCTCAATGGACGGTTACTTGTCATTCGGGATATTACGGAACAAAAAGAGATACAGATGGCTCTGCAAATAGCCAAAGAGAAGGCTGACGCAGCCAACCAGGCCAAGAGTACCTTTTTGGCCACTATGAGCCATGAGTTACGGACCCCTTTGGCGGCGATTATTGGCTACAGTGAATTGATAGCGGAGAAAAGTAAACTTTGGGGGTATGAAAAAATTGTGCCCCAGCTAAACCAAATCGGCGCGGCCGCGCTCCATCTCAACGCCCTCATTGGCAATATTTTGGATATGTCAAAAATAGAAGCGGGCCGGATGGAAGTTTTCAACAGCCAGTTTCCCGTTCAACCCTTAATTGACGACGTTCTGACAACGATCCAGCCCTTAATCACCCAAAACAGCAATACCCTGGAGCTAAATCTCCCCCCTGATCTAGGCCAAATGTACGCTGACCGCACCAAGCTGCATCAGATTCTCTTAAACTTACTGAGCAATGCCACCAAATTTACGGAAAATGGCACCATCACTCTGGAAATACAAATTGTCACCGATCAAATGGATGGCCGCAAAACCTACTATTTTCGTATCAGCGATACCGGGAAAGGTATTCCTGAAGAAAAAGTTAGCCAGCTATTTCAACCCTTTGTCCAGGTTGATTCTTCCCTGACCCGCAAACATGGGGGAAGCGGATTGGGGCTGGCTATCAGTTACAAGTTTTGCCAACTGATGGGGGGCAATTTACGCCTGGAAAGTAAGTTGGGACAAGGCACAACCCTATACCTCTCTTTGCCCGCGACAGGAGCAGAGCCACCCGAGAGCTACACATGATGCCCCTGCAATTTACCCCTTTTATTATCCCTTTGCTCATCGCGGCTCTGTTGTCTATGGGACTTATAGCGTATGCCTGGTCAAAACGGCCCGCGGCCGCCACAACGCCGTTTATATTTATGATGGCCGGTGTGGCCATCTGGCTGCTGGCCTACGCCATCGAAATAAGCAGCACGACAGTCACGCAGATCATTTTTTGGGCCAATATCAATTACCTGGGTATCGTGACCGTCCCCGTGGCCTGGCTGGTTTTTTGTCTGGCTTATACCAATAGCCAACGGATCGTTCCCCTGCGGCTGGTTTTGCTGCTGCTCATTGAGCCAGCAGTTATTCTGTTGAGTATATGGACAGATGAGTTCCACCAGTTGTTTCGCCAGGCGGTTGTTCTGAATACGAGTGGCCCCTTTGCAACGTTGGACATTACCCGGGGACCACTGTTTTGGGTACATACAGCTTACTCTTATGGGATGCTTGGGTATGGTATTTATCTCTTGTTTGTTGCTTATACCCGCTCTTCAGGCATATATCGCTCTCAAATCAGGGTGATGCTCTTGGGGGCATTGGCCCCATGGATTGCCAACATCTTTTACATTCTGTTCTTATCAGCTTCCTTACCGATTGATCCGACTCCCCTCGCTTTTTTAGTGACAGGGGGTATGTTTGCCTGGGGAATGTTTGGCTTTCGGCTGATGGACCTGGCCCCAGTGGCCCGCAATTGGGTGATTGAACAGATGGATGATGGCATGATCGTGCTAGATAGACAGAATCAGGTGGTAGATATTAACCCCGCGGCCGCAAACCTTATTGGCCGCCCCGTCAATCAGCTTATAGGCCACCCTGGAGTCGAACTTTTTGCCGAATGGCCTGATCTGATGGCCCAATATCAGGATGTTGAAAAAGTAATCACCGAAATTCAATTACCTACCGAAACGGGCATCCGTCACATTTATCTAAACATTTTGCCCTTTTATGACAGTTACAAACAGTTAACTGGTCGCCTACTGGTCATTCGGGATGTTACCGAACAACGAGAAGCTGACCTGGCTCTGCAAATCGCCAAAGAGAAGGCTGATGCTGCCAATCGAGCCAAAAGCACCTTCCTGGCTAATATGAGCCATGAACTGCGTACCCCGTTGACTGCCATTATTGGTTATAGTGAGCTGCTGAATGAGCACGCGGCCGCTGCCAATGATACCTACGCCCCACCACGTTTAGAAAAGATCAAAACATCCGCCACCCATCTGGTCAACATCGTCAATGACATCCTTGATCTATCAAAAATTGAAGCGGGGCAAATGAAATTACATTTAGAAACCTTCAACGTGCGCCAGGTCATTGATACAGCCATCGCCATGGTGCAACCAATCCTCATGGAAAATCAGAACGAGATCACCCTTAAGATAGCTGACGAGATCGAGACGATGGTGGGGGATCAAATGAAGGTACGCCAAATCTTGCTCAATCTGCTGCACAATGCCGCCAAATTCACCAAGAAGGGTAAAATTGAGATAACGGTGCGGCCAGATATAATAGACCCGGCTCTTTTCCTGTTTGAGATCAAAGACAATGGTATTGGTATATCACCAGAGCAGGTTAACAAAATATTCCAGCCCTTTTCCCAGGCCGATGACTCAACCGCCCGACGCTTTGGTGGTACTGGGTTGGGGTTGACCATCAGTCAATATTTTTGTCAGATGATGCAAGGAAACATTATGTTAAGCAGTCAACCAGGGCACGGATCCTGCTTTACAGTACGATTGCCATCAGTTATTTCAACTCCTTCGCTAATGAATGAAAATTTGTAGGACAATTTGGCAAAGAGTGTGTTTCATTTCAGTTAAAGGGGAAAACGGGGATTTACGGGATTTACGGATTGTTCTAGGGCAAATAACTCTGCTAATCGTGCTCATCCGTGTTCTTAACCAACCGCCTCAACTCAGTTGAAACAGATCCGTTACCCAATCGCCCTACCATTTCGAAGTATACTGCCAACGGTCATAAACTGACATTTTCAGTGAGACTGGCGACTCGATATCAACCAGTCTCCAATCTCAAGTCTCCAACCAGAATGTCACTTTATGACCACGATGGGCATAAATAGTTACTACACAAGGCCGCTTAAATCATTTATATGACCAAAATACTTGTAGTCGAAGATAATCCAATGATCCAGGAAATCCTGGTTGAACGTTTGCAAATGCGTCAATTTGCCATTGTAACAGCGAACAATGGTCAGGAAGGGGTTGAGGCTGCCCAACAACAATCGCCTGATCTGATATTGATGGATGTCAGCCTGCCGCAAATAGATGGCTGGGAAGCCACTCGCCTTTTACGGGGGTTAGAGGCTACCAGACATATCCCTATTATTGCCTTGACGGCCCATGCGCTCATTGAAGACCGGGAAAAAAGTCTGGTCGCGGGGTGTAATGATTTTGAAACCAAGCCAATTGATTTTCCTAGCTTATTGATAAAAATCAATCGTCTATTGAACCATAAAATGTAAACAAGTTCTTAACATAAACAATTATTTCCCCATAGAATCTAGGATTTGCTCAAAAATACAAAGGAAGTACGTCCTATGGAAAAGCCAACCGCTTTAATAATAGAAGACGATCAGATGCTGGCAACCTTCTTCGCTACCACTTTTGAAGATGCGGGTTATATGGTGATGGCTGTTCATGATGGTGAACGAGCCATGTCTTATTTAAGCGAGAGTGTGCCAACCATTATATTATGTGATTTACAACTGCCTGATGTCTCTGGTGAACTTATTTTGTCTTATATCAGAAACCAAACAAAATTTGCCGATACGCGGGTTTTGGCTGCCAGTGTGGAAGGAACCCGAGTGAATTACCTGCAAAATCAGGTTGATCTTGTCCTCACCAAACCAGTTTCTTATAAACAACTGCTTACGTTGGCCGAGCGGCTGCACCCTTCTTTTGAATCGAAAATGTAGTTTTCATAAAACCCCATCCCTTTTATGCCACAACCACTCCCCCTCTTTGGCGGCAATGTGGGCAGGAAGCTGCTCAGCCAGAGCGTCGAGGGTGCCGAAGAGGGTGGGTATCTGGCTGATATACGCGGCGATGGCCTGGTGACGGGCCTGAATCGCGGCCGCGTCCAACCCCACCACCTCACTCTGCCACCCCTGCCCATCCCCCAGCACCTGGGGCGGGAAGCCGTGCCACTGCACATACGGGTAATCTTCATAATAGAGCCGCTGCGCTGGGGCGAACACCCGCTCAGCCGCCTGCCGGATAAGCTGGTGGTCTACGTGGTTGCCAATGGTGAGCGGGATGAAGACGCGGCCGCATTCCGGCAACCGCTTCATCTCCCCCATAATCACCCCTAGCAACCCATCCGTTTCTCGCAGCTCCACCGGATTTACCAATCCAAAAATCTCCTCACGAGAGCGGTACATATTTTCGCCTGTATGGGGATGGGTGCGGTAGACGCAATCAGGGAAAGCCAGGTGCAGGAAATCGGCCCCTAAAATGGCGCAGGCGGCTTCATCTTCCCGGCGCCGTTTCGCGGCCGCGTCCAAATCCAACTGCCACCGATCATGTAACTCCTGGGCAAACGCCGACAACACCGGCGGCGCATCCCCAGCCATAAACGTTACCACCAACACCGACCGACCGGCACGGCTCTGCTGAAAAATAACCCCCCCGCTCGACAAAGCTGCATCGTCCAGGTGAGGCGAGAGATAGAGAAAATCAATCATGGAATTATGAAGGATGAATTATGAAGGATGAAATTACTGCTGACTGCTCACTCTTCATTGACCTGCACACCCCATAGGACAATCGTCCCATCATCGGAGCCGGAGAGGAGCAGGTAGTTGGCTGGGGTGAAGGCCAGGCCGCGTACTAAATCGGTATGCCCCTTCTGGCTGTGGCGCGTTTCTGCCGTCAGCGGGTCCACCCACCAGAGATGCCCCTGGGCGGTTGTTACCACCAGCAAGCGGCCATCCGGGGAGAAGGCGATCCCATGCACTGGCAGTGGCCCACCAGGGGAGTTCCAGACGGCACGGGGCTGCCCGTCGCTCATCTGCCAGAAGTAAACGGTGCCATCGGTTGAGCCGGAGAGTAGCCAGGCCCCGTCTGGAGAAAAAATGAGGGCATTGACCCGATCACTGTGGCCGACCAGATCGTAACGCAAGCTGCCGTCGTTGGCCTGCCACACCCGCACCTGTCCGGCTTCGCTGCCAGCGGCGATGAGAGTGCCATCTGGGGAGAAGGCGATGCTGAGGGCATTTTCTGGTTGGGGGGGGAGCAGCTGTGTGCCGCTGGGTTCGCCGCTGCCCATCGACCAGACCCAGGCAGAGCCATCGCCTAACCCCACCAGGAGGCGATCTCCCGTGGCCGCAAAAGAGAGCCAACGTATCCGGCTGCTGTGGCCAGTAAGCCGGGCCAGGGATGCCCCTGTCGCCGTATCCCAAAGGCGCACCGTCCGATCATCAGACCCAGAGGCCAGCCAACGGCCATCCGGGGAGAAGGCCACCGCCCGCACCCAGTTTTGATGGCCTTCGAGGAGATGGTGCAAAGCTCCACTCTCTAGCTGCCACAACCGCACGGAACCATCATAGGTGCCCGCGGCCGCGAACTGCCCTGCCCCATCCACCGCCACCGCCAAGACCCGGCCCGTGCCATCGGCCAAAATCCCCTGAGCCGCTCCATCCCCCCCCTGCCATAAGCGCACCGTGCCATCAGCCGAAACGGTGACAATGAGCGAACCATCTGGGGAGACTGCCGTATGCACCACCAGCCCCAAATGCCCAAAAAGAGTAATGGCGGCCGATTCATTCATTGACCCCCAGAGGCGTGCGGTACTGTCATACGAGGCGGTAACTAGTTGGAGACCATCGGGCATAAAGGCGATGGCCCGCACCCAGCCCACATGCCCCTCAAAGATAGCTGTTGTTTCTCCAGTAGGAACATACCAGAGGCGGGCGGTACCATCGGCTGAGGCTGAGGCCAGATATTGCCCATCGGGGGAGAAGGTGACGGCAAAGACGCGGCCGCTGTGCCCGGTCAGAACACGCCGATTCTCCGGGTCGGCCACATCTACGAGCTGAATGGTGTTGTCATTGAGGGCCGCGGCCAACGTCTGGCTGTCCGGGGAGAAGGCGACCCCCCAAACAACATCATTAAACCCGGAAAGCTCCTGCCCGGACGCGGCCGCGCCGTCTTGCAGTGACCAGAGATAGATCAACGCATCGGTAGCCCCCGAAGCCAGATAATGGCCGTCTGGGGAAAAGGCTACCGAACGCACCCAATTGCTATGCCCGGTAAGCTGCTGCTTTTCTTCCCCTGTTGCGGCATCCCACAGCCGCACCAACCGGTCCGTATCCCCAGTAGCGATGAGAGTGCCATCCGGGGAATAGGCCAGGGTATTGATAACTGTTCCCGGATCAATCGCCAGGAGTGGTTCAGGCTGCACCTGCCCATTGGTGATGGCGTAAATAAACAGGCCGTCGGTTGCGGCCAGGGCCAACCGGTCTCCCTGGGGGGAGAAGGCGGCTTCGTTAGGAATACCCCGCCCCCAATAGGTGATTTCGCCAACCTGGGTCACATTGTCTGGGGTGATGGGGTCAGTGGGCAGGGTCAGGGGCGGCCGCGCTGTTGGGGTTGGCACAGGTTCGGCTGTTGGGGTGGCTGCGGCCGCGGCTGGGGTCAGGGTTGGGGTGGTGCGGGTCTCCAGGGGGATGATGAGAGTGGGTGGGGGCTGGAGAATGGCGGAGAAGGTTGGGGTGGGGACCTCGTCGCGGCCGTTACGCAGCAAAGCCACGCCGGCTATCAAGAGCAAAGCTACCATGATTACCCCACCGATCAGCCGCCAGGGAGAACGGCGCGGCGGCAGTGAAAGAGCCGCGGCCGCTGGTTGCGGCGTAACCTGAGGTGTCGGCGTCTGCCCACGCGCCGGATCCGGCGGCAAAATCACCACCGGCTTCACCCCTCGGCCAATAACCTGCGTAGGGGGGGCAGTAGAGGGGGGGAGCGGGGCATTGGGAGAGTGGGGAGTATAGAGTGGAGACGGCTCACCGCCTTTAGCCAACGGTTTCTCTGGTTCAGAAAGTTCACCCCTAGAAAGTAGAGACTCGGAACTAGAAACTAGAAACTCACTCACAGTAGCTTCATCCGGGTTGTAAGCAGCGGGGGCGGGTGAGGGGAGTGGGGTGGATGGGGTCTTGACTTCGGACCAGACCAGGATTTCTGAGGCAGGGGTGATACCGGCGATGGGCAGGAACGCGGCCGCGACCTCTGTCGCCGTCTGATAACGTTTTTCTCGATCCTTATCCATCGCCCTGGCTACCACCAGTTGGCACTCTGGGGGCAAAACCGGGTTAAACTGCTGCACATGGGGGATCACATCGGTCACATGCTTCAAGGCCTGCCCCATCGGGGTATCCGCCACATAAGGCTTTTTGCCCGTCAGCATCTCAAATAAAATCACGCCAAAGGCATAAATATCACTGCGCCAATCTAGCTTGCCATTGCCCAAAACCTGCTCTGGACTCATATACGCCGGCGTTCCCAGAGCGGTGCTGGCATCCGTCAACGTCCCCCCGCTCCCTTCCACCAGCTTCACAATGCCAAAATCAGACAGATACGCCTTATCCCACTGGTCAAACAAAATATTGGATGGCTTCAAATCCCGGTGAATAATCCCTTGCCGGTGGGCCTCATCCAGGCCAGGGGCCAGCCAGCCCAAGAGGGAAGCAATTTGGGGCAGGGGCAGGGGGCCAAAATGGAGCCGTTCGGCCAATGTTCCCCCGCTCATCAACCGCATCACCAGATAGGGCATCTCATCATCTTCACCAAAATCATACACCGGCACAATTGCCGGATGCTCCAGGGCAGCAATCGTCTGCGCCTCTCGCTCAAAGCGGGCGCGGAAAGTGGGGTCGTGCATAAACTGGCGTGGCAGCACCTTGATCGCCACCTCACGCTTAAAGCGGGGATCAAACGCCCGGAAAACCGTCGCCATCCCCCCTCGCCCCATCTCTTCCCGGATGAGATACCGACCAATGGTCTCTGGAATCATCACACTCCTCAACATCAATGCAAGCGTTCAATCTTCTGAGAAAATAAGCCTTCCGCAGGTTTCTGTGCCGATGTTGACCAGTGGTGCAAACCTGCGGAAGGCTGAACGATTACATGTCAACAGCCAATCGCCCGTGATTATACACGTAAACGCCCTTAACTCTACGTATCGAAACACTATTTGTAAGGTCACGCTGGTACACTAGGTTCATTGCTCTTGTAACCTACTCCGAAAACATCTATAATGTCATTATCGTTAGCTGGGAGTGAAAAAGAGGGAACTCACTGTGTCTCACAAGAATGAAATTCAGGTGCTTGTTCACCGAACAAATGGGAAAAAACCATTTGCCCATATAGCCCTTAATGGTTACAACATTGAACCAGGTGGCGCTATGGGTATGAGTGGGGCCATGCGTAGTTTCCGCCTCATCAAGGGTGATCTATGGGATCAATGGAATAATCAAGAGATTCTCCTGGTCCGCGGTGACAATCACCCAGACGCTCAAATTAGGATCGCGGCCTTACCCGCAGAAGATGATAGTTTAGGTTTTGTTGAATTTGTCTAAAATATGCTCTGAAACTGTGCAAGAAGTTACGAACTACCCAAATTAACCTGAATTTTTAGAAACCCTGGTTTACCAGGGTTTTTTTTTGCCTGTCACCTGGAGTTGGTTTGTATTTACACCCATTTCCCGCTATAACTACACTTCATAATTAGCAGCCAGTGAGCAGACAACGATAAGCGGTCGTGCCATGAATAATAACTCTTTACGTATTCTATTTCTATCGGCTGAAGTGGCCCCTTTTGCCAAGCGTGGGGGGCTGGGGGATGTAGGCGGCTCTTTGCCCAAAGCGTTGCAGGCGTTAGGGCATGATGTGCGGGTGGTGATGCCCGCCTATGCCAACATTGAGGCGGGTTATTCTGGGGTGGAAGCGATGCCCGGCCACATGCACGTCCCTATGCGGGGTGGGGTGTTGATCAATGGGGTGTTTCGCGGCCGCTTACCCAATAGTGATGTCCCTATCTACTTCATCGCCGAACGAAACCTGCTCGGCCGGCCCGAAGTATATGGCTACCAGGATGATGCCTACCGGTTTGCCTTCTACAGCCGGGCAGCCCTGGAACTGATGACCATTCTTAACTGGCGGCCCGATATTGTTCATGCCAACGATTGGCACACCGCCCCGGCCATCACCTGGCTGGCAACAACTGGCCGTTACGACCACCGTCTGAGCAATATCCCCACTTTATTCAGCATTCACAACCTGGCCCACCAGGGGCTAACCAGTTGGGACATCCTCAACTATCTCCAAATTCAGAGTTACCCCTTGCAAGAAGAAGGGTACAACCAGGTCAACTTCATGGCCCGGGGCATTCACCACGCCACCCTCATCAACACCGTCAGCCCCACCTACGCCCGTGAAATAATGACACCGGCTGGGGGAGCGCATCTTGATGGGATGCTGCGCTACCGTGCCCCAGACCTGTTTGGCATCCTCAATGGCATTGACACCGAGGAATGGGACCCGGCTACCGACAAACGGCTGCCTCACCATTACGACGCTGCCCATTTAGAGGGCAAACAAAAGGTCAAACAAGCGCTCCAGGCCGCTTTAGGTCTGCCAGACCGTCCCGATATTCCCATCGTCGCCATGGTCACCCGGCTGGATTATCAGAAAGGGTTAGACATCACGGGGGACACCATCCATCGGCTGCTCAACAATTACGCTGGTGAGGCCCAATTTGTGGTTTTAGGCACTGGGGCAGATGAGTATGAGCGGATGTTGGCCCACCTGGCCGGGTATCATCACCAAAAAATGCGGGCCGTGCTGGCCTACAATGCCAACCTGGCCCCGCTCATTTATGGCGGCAGTGATATCTTCATTATGCCTTCCCGCTTCGAGCCGTGCGGCCTGGGGCAGCTGATCGCCATGCGTTATGGCACCATTCCTGTCGCCAAAGCCACCGGTGGCCTGGCTGATACCATCTGGGATGGGCAAACCGGTTTCCTATTTACGGAGCATACCGCCGATGCTTTTTGGGAAGGGCTGCGTCGGGCGATGTGGGTCTATTACCACAACCAACCCCATTGGCGTCACATGCAGCAGACAGCTATGGGCCAGGATTTCTCTTGGGAACGGTCAGCCAAGGGGTATGAGCGGTTGTATGAGAAGGCGGTTGGGGGATAATTGTTTGTTGAGATAGAGCCTGGCGGGTTTTTGATTTGGGCATTGGTTATTGGTGTATTAGTGTATTCGTGTATTGGTTAGGGCCACTGGTGAAGTTAATTTTTGCTAAAGTTCCGCATTGAGGTTTTTTTATGCGTTTTTCTCGTGCTGCGGGCGTGCTTTTGCACCCCACATCGTTGCCAGGGCGGTATGGGATTGGTGATTTGGGCCAATCGGCTTACCGTTTTGTAGATTTTTTGGTCCAGAGTAAACAATCGCTGTGGCAAATTTTGCCCCTGGGACCAACCGGATATGGAGATTCCCCGTACCAATCGTTTTCCGCTTTTGCCGGTAATCCATTGCTGATCAGCCCAGAGCGGTTGGTTCAAGATGGGTTTTTGCCCGGTTCAGCCCTGGATCAGGTGCCTGATTTTCCCCCGGATAAGGTGGATTATGGCTGGGTGATTGATTATAAGAATGACCTGTTTCGTCAGGCGTTTGCCCATTTTCAACAATATGGCAGTGAAGCGCAGCGGGGGGCGGTGGCCCGGTTTGCCTGGGAAAATCGGGGGTGGCTGGATGATTTTGCCTTGTTTATGGCGTTGAAGCAATATTTTGCCAGCCATGAGGGGGGGATGTGGCACCTCTGGCCTGATGAGATACGCACCCGGGACGCGGCCGCGCTCCAGCAGTGGCGCACCCAGTTAGCCGACGAAATCCGTACCACCCAGTTCTTACAATACCTCTTCTTCCGCCAATGGCTCGACCTCAAACAATATGCCAATCAGCGGGGCATTCGGATTGTCGGCGATGTGCCTATCTTTGTGGCTATGGATAGTGCCGATGTATGGGCTAACCCTCACCTGTTTTGGCTCAACGAAGACAGCTCCCCCCAATTTATCGCCGGTGTCCCCCCAGATTATTTCAGTGTCACCGGCCAACGGTGGGGCAATCCACTATACCGCTGGGATAAATTGGCTGAGAGTGATTATGCCTGGTGGGCTGCCCGGATGCGGGCCACCTTCACCCAGGTAGATATTGTTCGTATTGATCATTTCCGCGGGTTTGAAGCGTATTGGGAAATCCCCGCGACTGAACCTACAGCCATCAATGGTCGTTGGGTCAAAGGGCCAGATGCCGCCCTGTTTACGGCTCTGTTTCGCCAGTTGGGGGAGCTGCCCATCATCGCCGAAGATTTAGGGGTCATCACCCCGGAAGTTGTCGCCCTGCGGGATCGGTTTGATTTTCCGGGCATGAAAATTCTCCAATTTGGCTTTGGCGGGGAGCGAAACAGCAATTTTCTCCCCCATACCTTTGGCCAGAACTGCGTGGTCTACACCGGCACCCATGACAATGACACCACCGTCGGCTGGTATGAGAGTGCCCATGCCGTTGAGCGGCAGCACCTGAGCCAATATGCCCACAGCGACGGGAATGATCCGGCCTGGGATATGATCCGGCTGGCCCTGGCTTCGGTAGCTGATATGGCCGTTGTGCCCCTGCAAGATGTGCTGCGGGTTGGCGGTGCAGGGCGGATGAATTACCCTGGCCGCCCGGGGGGCAACTGGCAGTGGCGCTTCCAGGCAGAGCATTTGCAATGGGGATTGGCTGATGATTTGCGCCATTTAACCGAACTTTATGATCGAGTGAACAGTTAGTTTCCCCCTAACTATTCACCCATTAATGATTCATTCCCCCATTTGACATCTGCCCCAGCCTATGGGAGAATTTTAGCCACGTAAGCCCTCGTAGCTCAGTGGATAGAGCACTGGCCTCCGAAGCCAGGAGCCCGCGTTCGAGTCGCGGCGAGGGCATTGGCAAGAGTGTAAAGCGGGTTGTGTTCAGGTGACTGGGCACAACCCGCCTTTAGTTAGGGCAGATAACAGACTGGACGTAACCACGGGTGGAAGGGACACGGATGAAAAGGTCCCTTTTGAGTTCCCCAGACGTTATCCATGCGCCGTGGCCCACATCAGGCATCAAAATGCTCGAAACTAGAAACTAGAAACTAAATGAGCCGCGAGAGAACATTCCGTACTGAAGCGATTGTGCTGCGCCGCACTGATTTTGGGGAGGCGGATCGGCTGCTGACGCTGTATTGCCGGGAGTTTGGCAAGCTGCGGGCGGTGGCTAAGGGAGCGCGGAAGCCACAAAGCCGCAAGACGGGTCACGTAGAGTTGTTTATGCGGACTCAATTTTTGCTGGCTGAGGGGCGAGATTTGCCCATTATTACCCAGGCGGAGATGGTTCAGGCGTACCGTGCCTTGCGGGAAGATTTGGTGCGGACGACGTATGCTGCGTATGGGGTGGAATTGTTGGATCAGTTTACCCCGGATGAGGAGCGCAACTCTCGATTATATGATTTGCTCGCGGCCGCGCTCTCCTGGTTTGCTACCACCCACAATATTTTAGGGGCGGCCCGCTACTATGAGCTGCGCTTGCTTACCCTGGTTGGTTTCCAACCTCAGTTATTCCATTGTGTGCGCTGTGAGACGCCTGTGGCCGAGCAGGATCAATTTTTTAGCGCGGAACTGGGGGGGATTCTCTGTCCCAACTGCCAGCCGTTTGATCGTAAAGCGAAACCGATTAGCGCGGCCGCGGTCAAAGTGTTACGTCACTTACAAACCCGTGATTGGAAAACGGCCCAGGCTCTCAACCTCAAACGTTCTTTACACACCGAGTTAGAAACCATCATGCACTTTTATCTGCGTTACCATCTGGAGCGGCAGCTTAAATCTGTAGATTTCCTGCACCGTCTACGCCAGGAAGCGGCTTTGTTCGCGGCCGCGCCAGAGCCAGACGAAGGCCAGCCGACTGAGGATTGAGTTTTATGCAAACAAATGTGGTGCAACGGCTGCGAATGCGTTTTAGCAAAATTGGCCCCACTCGCTTCATCGGTCATTTAGACCTGGCGCGGACGCTGGAGCGGTCGTTGAACCGTGCCCGGCTGCCGATGGCCTATACCCAGGGGTTTAATAAGCGAATGCGGCTGCAGCTGGCGACGGCGTTACCATTAGGGTTTACCAGTGAATGTGAGTTGGTAGACCTGTTTTTGCAGGAGCAAATCCCCCTGGCTGAGGCTAAGACCCGTCTGGAAAGTAAGCTGGCTCCAGGGTTAATTCTGCAAGCTCTCTGGGAAGTGCCCTTGAAAGGGGAGCCGTTACAAAATTTGCTACAATCAGCCACGTATCGGGTGACAATTTTGGACCCGGTGGAGCGGGAATTGTTAGCAGAGCAGGTGGCGGAACTGTTAGCGGCCGCGTCCATTCTTCGCGAGCGGCGTGATAAAACGTATGATTTGCGGCCGCAGATCATCTCTCTTTCCCTGACTGACGACGAACTACCTACCTTGCACATGCATCTGTGGCAGTTGCCAGGGAATACGGGCCGCCCTGATGAGGTCGCGGCCGCGTTAGGGCTTGACCCCCTGGCGACCCGCATCCACCGCACCGAACTGTTTCTGGCGGAAGAGAAAAGGGAATTGGTCTGAAATCTATATGTTTAGCTAAATTCACGGAGTTCTGTGCCGTAAATTTGAGCAAATTATTGGCATCGCCTCAGGTCAAACAGTCACCCTCATTTTAGAAATGCGCCCATTCCTTATTCTATGCCTGCTGTTTGGCGTGTTGGCCTGTGGCCTGGTTGAACTAACGGAAACGGTGACTCCCCCAGCGACGCGGCCGCCAGTTGCGCTACCCCCTACCCCTGCCCCCGTCAACACGGCCGCCCCTACCCCCACCCCCATTCTCCCAGATACCGGCTGGCGGCCGCTGCGCCCTGGCCTGGAACAGCGCACTATTAACCTGACCCAGGCCACAACCAGTCAGCGGCAGGAAACCATAACCCTCATGCGCCTTGACCCGGCTTTTTTTAGCTTCGACATCGCTTATCGCCCAGGGCGGCCGCAAACATTGCCCCAATGGCAGGCGGAAACGGGGGCTTTGCTGCTGGTGAATGGGGGATATTTTACGCCGGAATATATCGCCACCGGGCTGATTATTGTGGGGGGACAGGCCAGCGGCCGCAGTTATGAAGGATTTGGCGGGATGGTGGTGATAAACGGGGGGGGGCTGGTACTGCGCTCGTTGGCCGAACAGCCGTATCAGAGTGGTGAAGAAATCGCGGCCGCACTGCAATCCTTCCCTTTACTCGTTAGACCGGGGGGAGGGCTGGGGTTTCCCGATGAAGATAACCGCCTCTCCCGCCGCACGGTTATCGCCCAGGACAACCAGGGGCGGGTGCTGTTCCTGGTGGCTCCGCTGGGCGGGTTTACCTTACATCAGCTAAGTCAATGGCTGGTCAACAGCGATCTCGATTTACACATCGCCCTGAACCTGGATGGGGGTGCTTCGACGGGATTGTATCTGGCGGATCCCCTGTTGCATATCCCCGCCTTTGACCTGCTGCCTACCGTCCTCACCGCCACGCCCAGAGAGTGATTTCGGCCATGAACTTCACTCATGTGCCCCAGTCACGTAAATAACGGAAATCATGGCCGACGGTGCGGGCACTGATTTTAGGAATGATGGGCATGACCCGTTTGTAATGGGAACGCTGCATCATCAGCCCTACCCGGCGCACAAATTCTGGGGCAAACCCTTCAGCTACCGCCTCTTCTGGATTGTACCGCTCATCCACCATCATTTGCAGCAGCACATCCACCTCTGCATAACTAAAGCCAAAATCCCCCTCATCAGTCTGGCCAGGGATAAGATCCGCCGAGGGGGCTTTGTCCAGGATAGGCTGGGGGACTCCCAGAGCGCGGGATAGCTGCCGCACCTGGGTTTTGTACAGATCACCAATCGGGTTGAGGGCTGAGGCCAGGTCGCCATAAATAGTGCCGTACCCCAGGAGCAGTTCCGTCTTGTTGCTGGTGCCGATGACCAGCCCATTCCAGGCCATAGAGCGATCAAACAGGATCATCATGCGGGCACGGGCCATCACATTCCCTTTACGCAGCGGCGACATATCCGGGGTCAGGGCAAACAGGGGTTCGATCATTGGGGTAATATCTATGGTCTCATGGGCAATGCCCAGGTCTTCAATCACCAGGCCGGCATGTTCCAGACTCTCAGGGGATGAGGCAGCATAGGGCATTCGCACCGCCAGCACATTTTCCGGGCCGAGGGCATGGGAGACTAGATAACAAGAGAGAGCGGAATCAATTCCCCCGGAAAGTCCCAACACGGCTCGGTTAAAGCCGGCTTTACGGATTTCATTTTGCAAAAATTTGACCAGGACAGCGGTTGTTACCTGGGTATCTATAATGAGGTGGGTAGGAGAAATGGTCATAGGAATTATGAAGGATGAGGGATGAAGGGTGAAGTAAATACCTGGCTCAAAATTTGATGGTGAAGGGGAGTAGGAGCAGTGGTTTGCCGTTGATTTGGGGCCATTGCTGGTGGGTAAACAGGTGAAACAGCTCCTCGGCGGCTTCGTAGGGTTGGGGCAGTCGGTACTCTCGATCCCGGTCATAAAAATTCAGGACACGCACCTGATGCTGATCATCAGTGGGTAGACCAGCCAGCTCCGCCGCCTGTCTGACTGCATCCACGAAATCGCCGTGGCTGTCTACCAGCTTGTGGGCCAGGGCCTGCCGCCCGGTCCACACCCGCCCTTCGCAGATAGGGTCAAGTTGGTCATAGGGCAGTTCGCGGCCGCGAGCCACCACCTGCTTAAACTGGGCATAAATCGCCTGAATACTGGACATCAAGGCAGCTTTCTCATCTTCATTTAGAGGGGTTTCATTGCTATACAAAGCCGCCCGCTCCCCACGCTGAATGCTCACCCGGTTCACCCCCAACTTCTTCTCCATTTCACTGCTGCTGAGGCGAGCGTTGATGACGCCAATTGAGCCAGTGACCGTGCCCGATTGAGCCATGATATGATGTGCGGCCGCGCTGACATAATACCCCCCCGAAGCAGCCACATTGCCCATATACACCAGCACCGGCTTTTTCCGGGCGATCCGCTCAATTTGCCGCCCAATTAAATCTGAGGCCAAAGCTGAGCCACCAGGGGAATCCACATGGAAAATGAGGGCGGCCATCTCCTCTTGCTCCTCAGCCCGACGCAGTAAACGCAAAAGGGTGGCATCTCCAGCAGTGCGGCCGCCTAACAGCGGAATAGGTAAATCAATGGGGGGGTTGCGGCTCTCTCCAGGCATAATGCCCCCTTCCAGGCTGACTACACCGATAAATTGGGTGGTGGTGCGGCGGAACTTCTCCTTGAGCAGGGCGGCAGCATCATCCCACAAGGCCAAACGGGCCCGGGGGGGAGAAGGAGAGTGGAGATTAGAGACTGGAGACTGCTCACTGCCCACGGCTGACTGCTCACTGCCAACTGCTGATTGCTTACTTTCCACCACTCCCTGCTCACTGTCAGCCGCCAGCCAGTGAGCCAGTTCGTCCTCATATAGCAGGGCATCTACCAGGCCATGTTCCAGGATGGCGTTAGCAAACAGGGGGGCACAATCTACGGCCGCCTTCATCTCTTCTACCGTTTTGCCACGCCCTTCGGCCATACTGCTCAAGAGCAGATCAAACCGTTCATCCAAGAGCCAGGTCAACTGTTCCCGCAATTCAGGAGACATATCCCCTTTACCCAGATTATCCAGGGCTGACTTATAGGGGGAAATTTGCACAATATCAATTTGCAAACCGACCAGAGCCAGGCTTTCTTTGAGAAAAGCGATGCTGGTCCGTAAACCAATCACATCAAAATGGGCACTGGGGGGGGCTATAATGCGGTCGGCGGCTGTGGCCACAAAATAATGGGGCAAATCTAAAAATGGCGTATAAACGATAACCTCTTTTCCTTGTTGACGTAGCCGCTGCATCGCCTGGCGCAAATTTTGTAAGGTAGCCAATCCACCAGAGATTCCCTGGAAGATGAATAGCACTCCTTTCACATTGTCAGCGTCCTTAATTCTGTGCAAAATATAGTTAAGTTCCTGGAGAGAAAGCGGCTCATCTGGATAAATAGGCAATTGACGCTGCCAAAAGGTGCGCGGAGGGCCGGCCCTCTCTGGTAAATCACCCGAAAGGGGTAAGACGATATAATCCAATTCGGCTTGCTGTAAGGAGCGAAATTGATTACGCAGCCAGATACCGGCCTGCCGCCAACTATCATCGAGCCACTGGGCGGCCGCATGCCATTCATGGCGCATCTGTTTCAGAAAAGTAGTAGGTTGTTTAGTTGGTTGCATAACATTCCTGGTTGAAATTGAATGATTAGCTTCCTCTTGTACAGGAAACAAGAGGTGATCCGCAAATGACACCTATTTTCGCAGATGCCTCTACTGAAAAAACTCCCGCAGAGACGCAGGGGCGCGGAGATACCAAAGAAAAATTCGTGCCAACTGGTGTACTTTGCAGCTATTTTCAGGGAATTCATCTGTGAAATCTGTGGACAAATCTTTTCTAGCTTATCCAGATTAGGGTGAACCGTAACCCGTTTCCCGTGAATGATAGAGTAGAAAGGGCAAGTGGGGCAAATTTTTAATGACAGAAAACGGAAGCTGCGCCTTATCCTCTATCATCTATGCTCTATCTCTGGTCGCTGCCAAATAAAACGGTCATTAAATTATTGATCATCCGTCTTTCACCCTCGGTCGTTGTCAAAGGTATAAAATGATGTTGTCAGATAGTTTTGCTTCACCCCAATCTTCACCCATCCATGAGCTTGGGGCAATCGAACTCGACTCACTTATTGAGCAGTTACACCAGCACGCGCAAAAGCTAAGTTTGCTCAATAATCTGGCCCGTGAATTAGTGGGGCTAACTGATTCCAGGGCAATTTATGATTTAGTGACCCGACAGTTGTGGCTGCGCTTTGGTTACTATTCAGTAGAAACTTTTTGGGTAGACGCAGACCAACAGGCGATCATTTTGGCTAGTTGTGCTGGGGCGTATGCTCATTTATTAGAGCCAGGGGTATACCATCAAGTTTTTGGTCAGGGGATAATCGGCACGGCGGTACAAACAGGGGAAACGATTGTAGCTAACCGGGCGCAGCAGCACCCGGCCTTTTTTTATTTGCAAGGGGCTGAGGTGCAGGCTGAGGTAGCGGTGCCGTTAAAAAGCGGCGGACAGGTCATTGGGCTGCTCAATGTGGATAGTGAACAGGTAGACGTTTTTACCAAAGAGGATGTGACTTTATTACAAACAGTGGGGGATCAAATGGCAATAGCTCTGGAAAAGGGGCGGCTGTTTGAAGAAACCCAACAGCGAGCAGATGATCTTTCCCGTTTGTTTGCCGTCGCTCAAGACCTGGCTATGACTCTGGAGAAGGGGGAACTGCTGTATAAAATTATTCGTCATCTTACAGAGGCGGTTCAGGCAACCAGCGGCTATATTTTAGAGCTAAATCCTGACCAGGCCAGTGTCACTTTATTGACCGAATATATCGCGGCCGCAGCTGGGGAACAGGAGCAGGTGTCTGATTTAGGGCGAGTGTATACCCTGGCAGACTACCCTACAATGACACGGGCTATAAAAGAGCGCCAGGTTATCACGACTGACTTGATGGATTCCAGGCTGAATCCTAAGGAGTATCAGCAGTTGCTAGATTACGGTATCCAATCCGTTTTGATCGTGCCCTTTGTGGCTCGCGGCCGCGTCCTGGGTGAAGCCGAAATTTGGGAAAGTCGCCGTCATCGCATCTTTACCCCGCAACAAATTAATCTGGCTCAAGCTATTGCCCAACATGCGGCCATCATCATTGATAATGCCCATCTGTTCGAGCAAATCCAAAACCAGACCATCCATCTTGAAGAACAGGTTGCTTCCCGTACCCAGGAACTTAGCCAGATAAACCAACAGTTGCGCCAGGAAATTGAAGAAAGAGAGCAGGCTGAAGCCGCCTTACATACAGCCCAAACAGAGATAAAAGCCCAGACTGAAGCGTTATCACTGGTCAGTGCCATCGCCGATACTTTGCACCGTACTCTCGATTTTCAGGCAGTGGTCGAGCGAGCGGTTAATGCGCTGGTCACTTATGCTCGCTTTACCAGCGCAGCAATTTTTATCCTTAACAGTGAATCTGAAACTCTGGACTTATTGGCTTACCGAAATTTTACACCAGAATTAGCCCAAGCCGTGCAAAGGTTGCCGGTGCAAGGAAGTTTGGGTGGTCAGGCCGTACGTGATCGGGAAATTGTTACCAGTATGAATGTTCATGAAGATGCCCGGCTGGTAGATGAGGTGAAAGCGATGTTTCTTCTGGATCAATTTAACAGTATCATCTGTATCCCCATCTTTTACCAAACGGATGTCTTAGGCACGGCCCATCTTCTTTCTCCTACCCTGCCCCCATTAACGCCGTTGAATTATAAAACGCTGCTGGCTATTGGCCGGACGATTGGCCTGGCGATGGCCAATGCTCGTTATGTCAATCAAATTGAGGCCCAGGTAAAGGAGCGTATACAGATTGAGGCTGCGCTGCGGGAAGCTCTGTCTGCCCATGAGCCCCATGAGTGACCCTGATACTCACTCTCTAGCCGCGGCCACCATCACCCCCCGAGCATTGGCCTGGCTGCACCGAAACGCGGCCGCAACCATTCTTCATGTCTCACCCCACACCTGTAACCTGGTAGACACGCACGGTGACATCCTCGCCCTCGTCACCCCCAAAATTGGCCGTGGGCCGTTTACGGTAGTTGTACCGGTTGATAGCTTCAGGTTTCAGGTTTCAGGTTTCAAGTCCCCAGTCCCCAGCCCCCAGTCTCAAATCTCGCAATCGCATAATCTCGCAATCTCGCAGTCTCCCCCGTTTCCCTCCTACCTCATCACCTTTGACCAGGCTGAACTTTGGGAACCGCGGCCGCAATGGGACGCCCTTCGCCCCCATCTGGCTAAAGCGATACCCTGGTTACGTCTGGCTCTGCTCCGCCACACACCAACGCATGCGGCCGCGATTCATCAGCTGCCCCGTTTTGTCACTGGGGTAGAACAATTTTGCCAGGGCTGGCAGCATCAGGATGAGGTGGAGATTTTCCAGGCGGTGGACAGGTTGGCGGGGTTTGGGCCAGGAATGACACCGGCCGGGGATGATGGCCTGATGGGTATTATGTACGGGGCGTGGGCGGCCCAGCCCCAACCGGATGAATCGTTACTACACCGGGCAGCGGCTCAGGCTGGGGCACAGACGACAACTTTGTCACGAGCATTTTTGGCCGCGGCCGCAGAGGGGGAAGCGGTGCAGGCGTGGCATGAACTGGTGGAGGCGATCAGGGCAGGGGAAGCGGAAGCGGTGGTTGCGGCCGCCCAAGGCATCCTGGCCATTGGGGATAGTTCCGGGGCGTGTGCGTTAGCCGGGTTTTTAACAATGGTAGAAGTGTCGGTTCATTATTTGTGACCACTGGACACAGGGGCAGTGCTAATCTGTTTAGTTGCGTCCTCATCCTCAAAGTGCATATAATCTTTGGCACTGCTCCAATCACCCCCCCAGCCCCAACCAGCAGCCAGCATGATTTTCAGGAAATCCTTGTGAATGGGGATCATGCCCTCTTGTTTGGTCGTGCCCCCTTCAATGGGTGCGCCTTCCAACCACGCTTTTATGACATCGTAATTACTGTGAACCACACCTAATTGGGCTTCCACATCCTTCTTACCTGCTTTTTTAGCGGCCGCGATAGCCTTCTCAATATCTGCCTGGGTATATTGGGAAAACACATATTTATGGGTCAATGCTTTAATGAGCATATCCAGGGCGGAGCGACCCAGACTTTCTAACCAGGGTGTAGCGGCAGGGGTGGGCGCGGGCTTCGGCAGCAGCGCTTCCATCTGTTCGCGCAAATAGGTAGGAAACTCCTGGTTGAAAATCGTTGAGGCTTCCAATTGAGCCTGACCAGTGGCTTTCCAAATATCAAATGATCCCTTGCCTGATGAACGACGTACCACCAGTTGAACCAAGTCGAGCAAGGCGGTATCTGCTTTTACCTTTTTCTTAAAATGATAATTCTGTTTGGTGCCCAGGTTATAATTCATATCAAGAGCCGTTCCCAGAGAATGGTTGCTGAACGTCCCCTCACTGGTGGTGCGTTTGGCATATCCCCCAATGATAAGAATCGAATCAGTAATCTCTTTTTGTATCTCCGGGCTTTCTTTGGCAAATAACTCGTTGGCTTTATTTACTTTAGCCAAAGCCAATTTATTGATCCTGATGTTATGACCAAAGAGAGTTGCTTTTTCAATCTGGCTGGCTTTAGTAGTGTCAATGCCTTTGGCTCGCCATACATAATCCACATTGCGTAGATTCCATCGCTCGGGTGTGAGGGGAGTCGTGATATTTAGTTCAGTATCAGTTGGTACCTTTTTGGAATTCCAGGCTTTGCTGGTCGTTTGGTAACGATCATCCGGTTTGCTGGCCGTGGGGGTAATGATCACATAATAACTTTTGCCTCGGGTGACCGTCAGAGTGACACTCCCATTACCATTCCCTGAAGCCAGAGTTGCCCCACCTTTCTTTGACTTCACCACAACATCGGCTTTGATGTCATGGGTGTTGACTTTATCATCGTGGTACATGCCCGACCAGGTGATCTTAAGGTCAATGGTGGCTGAGGGTTCCTTGGGCTCTTCACGCTGAACCAACAAGCGTTGCACAAACTGGTTGCCATGTTTTTGCTGTAATCCGGTGAGGAGCCGAGAACGGGTATCCGCGTCCGCTTTATGCAGAACACCAGTAAGTTGGGTCAAATGCGCTGGATCATTAACCAGGGGGAATGTCAGGGCATGGTTTACCGGTCTTGGGCCTGGCTGGGTTCTTGCCCGACGCCTGGAAATAGTAGCGCTGTTCTTTTTTCTGATCCGTAGAAACTGTGGCTTGCGCGTCACGATCATCTCTTTGGTAACAGGGAACGTGTTCCCTATTCACCTGATAATTGCTGTAGCCGGCGGATGAAGTTTCAGCTTATACAAACAAAACACGTCGCAAATTGACCTGCCGCCCCTGATTTATATCCGACGCGGTGACAAAGCGACACGGCGACCAGGCGAAAAATGTCAGATTATGTCCGTTGGCAGTATAACGGCAATAAAATTGTCGTGCCTGGCGGCAAGAAGAACTTATTCGGTGATGATACTCTTCACCCCTGGTACCTGGCGCAAGGCGGCCAGCAGTTCCGGGCTGTAATGGGTGGATTGATCAGGGAAGGTCATGCGATACCCTTTTTCCGGGATGGTCAGGGTAAACTGATCTGGTCCCTGGTGTTGGTTAGCGATATGGTGAGCCTGTCGTAATATATCTCGCCAGTTGGCCGCGGCCGCGATCTCAACAATGATGTGACGTGAGGCGTGAGGAGTGCGGGGTGAGGTCTGCTCACTGCTTACTGCCGACTGCTCATCCTCAAAATTTGGCGGCGGGGGTGGCATATATGTCGGAGGCGGCGGTTCGGCAATGCGGGGAGGGGTAGCTTTGCCGTTGGTCTGGGGTTTGCCATTGCTGCCGTTGGCCTGGCGGCCACCATTTTTGATCCCGCTGGTTTGACCATTGCCAGGCAGCGGCCGCGTTCCCATCATCTCCGCATCCCACTCTGGCTCATCCCAGCTAGACTCCATCTCCAGATAAGCGTCCTCCTGCCAGCCGCTGGTGTACGGGTTCCAGGTATCTTCGGCGGCTTTGGCCGTCTCAATTTTGTCACGCACTTCATCTACAATGACGGTGAGGCTATCGTTTTCAGCCTGCACCTTGCCCCGGATGACGACGATTTGATCAACTTTGATGCGGCCGCGTACCATCTGCCACGTCTTGGGGAAGAAGAGCAAATCCACCTTACCATCTAAATCTTCCAGGGCGCCAAAGGCCATGGCATCTCCCTTTTTGGTGGTATGCGGCCGCAAATGGGCGATCAGCCCGGCCAGCACCACCTCTCGCCCATTTTTACTCTCATCCAGGTCACTGGTTGTGGCATTCACCACCGTTTTGAGGTCAGCCAGGCTTTGCTGGAGCGGATGCTCCGAGAGATAAACCCCAATCAGCTCTTTTTCCCAATCCAACAATTTGCGGCGATCAATGGCGTCTACTTTATCTGCCGGGTAGAGCAAATCTGCTTTGACAGTGGGGCCAGCCGCTCCCCCTAACATGCCAAAGAGGGACATTTGCCCGGCTGCGGCCGCGTCATGGCTTTTGCCACTGTGAGCCATCATCCGGTCCAGGGCGTCAAGAAACTGCGGCCGCGTGCCCCATTCATCAAACACCCCCACCTTGATCATAGATTCCAACGCTCGTTTACCCACCCGGCGTAAATCCACCCGTTCACAAAAGGTTTCAAAATCAGCAAACAAACCATCAGCCCGCCGCTCCGTCAAAATGAGATTGATCGCGGCTTCTCCTGCATTTTTAATTGCCCCCATACCATAGCGAATGATCGGCCCTTTATCCGTGTCTTCAATCGTGAAATCCAGATTGGCCGCATTCACACTCGGTGGGGCCACTTGAATACCCAACCGTCGGGCCTCAGCCAGATATTTGGCAACTTTATCCGTCTTATCCCGCTCTACTGAGAGCAAAGCCGCCATATATTCCACCGGGTAATGCGCTTTAAGGAAAGCGGTCTGACAGGTGATGACGGCATAATCAGCCGCATGGCTATTGTGAACCAGGATATCATTAGCTATAAAATTATGGGTTTGTTCAATTGTCAGGTCATAGGTCTGTTTTTCGCCTACATAATCAATGGAGACCACCTGATCCCAGTAAATATCACTTTGGGCGTAGCAGCGTAATAGTTCACTATCAAAAAAATCAGCCACCCGCTCAATCGTCCCGCGCCGGAATCCCTGTTTGCTGGCGGTATGGACTGGGTAAAATTCCCGCTGCGCTACGCCAGCAGCTTCATAAATTTGCGTCCAGGTTACTCCCGCCATCTCTTTGGCTGTGGGTACCAACTGTTTGATCGGCATAGGGATAATATCGCGGGAGGGGGCGGCAATATTAAACTGCGGCTGGTGCAGTTCCTGACACATCGCCTGTTGATCTACTCGCAGTAGGTGGGGGCCAATCAAGCGAGCAAATTGCTGCATCTGTTCGCTGCCCATCACATGGACCTGATACCCTATACGCCCTGCTTTGTAGGGGAAAACAGTCTGGCGTAGACTGGATACAATACCTAATCGGAGCAGTAAATGTTGAACCTGTCGCGCCAATCGCTCCGAGGCAGTGGTATAATAGGCGTGGATATTTTGTCGCTCCTGCCGATTGATGGCCCCATCTCCATCCCATAAGCGACCTAAGAACAGGGCAATTTGCGGGTTTGTCAGGGTAAATAGATCGGCGGGGATTTCCTTCGTCTGGGCGTTTTTACCCCAAATGCCAAGCTGCCTGGCCCACAAAACAACCCCAGACTCTTGCCCTCGCACCCGTCGCCGGGCATAAACGGAGTAGGTTTGCCGATGAATGGCAACTTTGGCTTCTACGTTGTCAAACTGCTCAACAGCCTGGATGTAATCTTGAAGACTGGGATCATGTTGGGTGTAATAATAAACGGAATGGGGGTGACACAAATTGCCTTCAGCCAGCAGGTGAGCCAACACAATAACTTCATGTTCGGGCCATTCGTTATGCCCGGCAATGGGTAAATGGCGGGGTACCGCGATCTGGCTACCTGGCTGTAGCTGGTCTAGCTGCTGCCAACCAGCAAAGGTGTAGAATGGGTGATTGGCTGTGGCTTCGATCTGACGCCCTAAAGCGGTAGTCAGGCGGTAAACGGGTTTAATACCGTTATCAATAACATCGGTGACGCGGCCGCGCTGGAGTTTCAGATGTTCGGTATCACAAGTAAGGGTATGTTGGATGGCGGCCGCGCCCTGATATAACTCCTCAATCCGCACCAGCCGCCCCGTTGCTGCATCCACGACCTCTACATCCCCTGGCAAACATTTGTTAAAGCCATAACGAGCAAAAAATTCAATGTCCCCCCAGATGGCATCACACACTTCCTGGGAAAATCCCCGCTCCATGGCTCCCTTAGTAAACTGGATTTTGTGTTTATCAATCAGATCACGCTTCTTTTTAGAGACCGCTTTACGGATCATGTCCGCTTCGCCCGGTTCATACCCCGCCAGGTCACTGGCTATACGAATGATCTGTTCTTGATAGACTAAAATTCCATAGGTATCACTCAAAATGGGCTTCAAGGCAGGGGTGTGATAAGCCACAATATCTTTGCTCTGAAAAATATCAGCGTGCATCCGACGGATATATTCAGGAATGTTGTCCATAGGGCCAGGCCGATAGAGAGAGATGGCGGCGATAATGTGATCGAACCGCTGCGGCCGCATCTCCATCATCAACCGACGCATCCCCGCCCCTTCCACCTGAAACACCCCCAGCACATCACCCCGCCCCAACATATCAAACAACGCTTCCGGCTTCTTCGTTGGGTCTGGCCCCACATGCCCCACATCATACGGAATATTGTCCATCTGGTATTTAGTGCCATGCCGCTGTTCAATCAGCCGGGCGGCCGTCCGCAACACCGTCAACGTACTCAATCCCAGAAAATCCACCTTGAGCAACCCGATAGATTCCACAATTTCCATCGGCCATTGCGTTACCCGGTCAATCCCCCCCAACCCTGCTTCCCCACTGGTAGGCCGATTCAGAGGCACATATTCCACCAGCGGCTTATCTGAAATAATCACCCCGGCCGCATGGCTAGACGCATGGCGAGACACCCCTTCCAGGTTTTGCGCCGTCTCAATCAGATTGCGGATCGCTTCATCCGTCTTGTACAACGCTTCAAATTCCGCATTATAAAACTCATGATCTTTGTCTAGCACATTGGCAATAGAGACCGGTTTGCCAGGGATGGCCGGAATCATCTTGGCTATCTCATCCACCTGCGTTAGGGGCACATCCATCGCCCGCCCCACGTCCCGAATAGCCGCCCGTGCCCCCAGCGTCCCAAAAGTAATAATTTGGGCCACCTTATCCGAGCCATATTTACGCAGGGCATACTCCACCATCTCATGGCGGCGATCATCCGGGTAATCCAGGTCAATATCGGGCATAGAGACGCGCCCTGGATTGAGGAACCGCTCAAAGATAAGCCCATTAGCCAGGGGGTCAATGCCGGTAATCCCCAGAGTATAGGCCACTACTGACCCGGCTCCAGAGCCGCGCACATTCCACCAGATGTCATTCTCGCGCCACTCTTCATAACTCATCCCGGGGTAAAACTGCTCCCCATTGGCGATCCACCACTCCAGGCTGCGCCGGGCAAACTCCGATAAATCCCACACGATCAAGAAATACGTCTCGAACCCCATCTTGCCAATGATGTTGAGTTCATGCTCCAGGCGGGCATGTAACGCTTCATCACTTTGAACACGATCTTCCCCATACCGCCAGACCAACCCTTTCTGGCAGAGATAGCGCAGGTAGGTGGCCGGGGTATATCCATCGGGCACGTCAAAGTTGGGCAGGTGATACCCTTCCATGTCCAGGTTGACTTCACATTGTTCGGCAATAAGCAGGCTGTTGTCTAATGCGCCAGGAATATGGCCGAACAGTTTGGCCATTTCGGCATGGGATTTGAGATAATACTCCTGGTTGGATAGGCGCATCCGGTTTTGCTGCTGCACCGTAGCACTGGTCTGGATGCACAGCAGGACATCGTGGGGCACCGCTTCTTCGGGGGAGGTGTAATGGACATCGTTGGTAGCCAGAAAGCGGAGATTATATCGTTGGGCGAATTCGATTAAGGTGTTGTTGACGGTGATAAGCTGGGGTATGTCATGTTCTTGCAGCTCAATGTAGAACCGGTCGGGGCCAAATACGTCCAGGTAATAACCCATCAGTTGGTGGGCTTTATCTATCTGGCCGCGATCAATAGCGCGGGGTACTTCGGCCGCCAGGCAGCCAGTGGTAGCGATGAGACCCTCGGCATGGGCGGCCAGGAAATCATGGTCTACGCGGGGGCGGTAATAATACCCTTCTAGTTGGGCGACCGAGGCGATTTTGAGCAAATTTTGGTAGCCGGTCTGGTTTTGGGCCAGCAGGAGCAGGTGAAAGCGGTCTTTGTCCAGATTGGGGTCGCGGTCGTGCATGGTGCGGCTGGCAACGTAACTCTCAATGCCAATGATCGGTTTGATTCCCCCGGCTTTGCAGGCCCGGTAAAACGGGATGACCCCATACATGGCCCCGTGGTCAGTGAGGGCCAGGGCAGGCTGGTTGAGCGATTTGGCGCGGGCAACCAGATCATCTATACGGCTGAGGCCATCCAGCAGGGAATATTCGCTGTGGACGTGCAGATGGACAAAGGGGTGGTGTTCGCTCATGGGCAGAGAATTATGAATTAGGAATTATGAAGGATGAAGGATGAAGGGACAGCGGAATTGTTGAGTTGATCAACATGGGGAGATTATATACCCGACGCGGCGTCAAAGCGACACGACGGCAGGGCGAAAAATGCCAGATCATGCCCGTTGCAATATAACACGGGTTGGTGAGCGGGGAGGGAATGAGGTGAGATAAATCAGGTAATGGCGGTTGTCTGACCAGTCAGATATTGCCATGAACCTGCTGTTTTCTTTAACACCTGAGTTGAGCGGAAATGGCCTGCAAACGGCTGGCCCTGGTAGGATGCCTGATCGTAGATTTTGCAGACAACTATGGCTATCTCGCCATACCAGTGGATTGTGATGTCATCCAGCTCTTGCTTTCGCCAGATCATTTGCCCGGAGTTGATGAAGAAGTCAAGGTAAGTCGTTTTGTTGAACACCTGGCCGCTGGCGTTTGTGTAACAGAAATCCTCAGCCAAAAGTTGCTCGAAAAAGCCGAGATCCCTGTCCACTAAGGCCATTGAACGTAATCTCAACGGCTGCATCAGGTCATCTTTTGCCGTTTGGTCCACTGTACGTCCCTGCCTTCACCTATGAAGATGCAGAGGGGTTCCGCTTTGCGTCTTCGCCTCTCTGCGCGAGATTGTTTATTATACACTGGTTTTGTTGATGTTCATTGAAGGAGGGCAACGCGGCCGCGCCCTGCCTCACGCTTTATGATTGGGTGAAGAGAGTAAGGCGGCCGCGAATTTACAATATTTTTGTTTCCACAACTTCAGCAATTTGCGCTTTAGGGTTAGTCATAATTGTACCTTCCACCCGTGCCCACACGGCCCGCATGGCCGTTAGCAACGCCTCGGCATCATCTGGGGTATCAAACTCCAGATTGACCCGCACATAATTAGGATTGTCCAAAGGGCGTAAGATTTGATAACGGCGCACCTTCATCTTTTCTCGTCCAACAGGATCGCTGTCAAAAGCTCGTTTCCAATTCTCATAATTGGGGATAGGATGTTCTATGGATAGGGTGTACATAACGGCTCCTTTCTCTAAGTTCAAAGGTGATAATCATTGCAATTGGAATCTGACGTTTTTTGATCTGACCACTGGTAATTAACGAATTGCGGTAATGGGGTATTGGTTATTACTGTTGGTAAAATCAATTTTTGGGCATGGTTCAAGCGATCTTTACAATTTGACCCCCGACCATGGACCGCCGACCGCAACTTTCCCACTGTTAGGCGATCTACCGTCGGCTGTCTGCGGTCAGCAATTTGTAAAGCACCGTTTCTAGAGAAAGTGAACCATGCCAATTTTTGTCAAAATCCAGTTACAATTGTTTCTAACGCACCGGTCAATTTAGATAAAGTATTACTGTATCCAAATTGATGATAGAATAAAGTAACCAAAGTGTCAAGTGAAATGTCTCCAGAAAATTCCAAACGAAAATACGACTCCACCAAACGGCAGGCCAGGGCTTTGGAAGTCCAATCTAGAATCATTGAAACTGCCAGAGCGCTATTTATTGCCAAGGGATATGCCGGGGTCACCATAGAAACGATTGCCCACCAAGCTAAAGTAGCTCCAGAAACAATTTATGCGGTGTTCCTGAACAAACGAACTCTCCTTTCACGGGCGGTTGGAGTAGCCGTTGAAACAGATGGCGGCCCTGTTCCAGCGTTGTTAAGCTCTCATATTGGCGAATTGGCATCTGAACGGAATCAACACCGACAAATCCAACTGTTTGCCCAAAGAATGTCTCTATTTTTTTCCCAGGCTGCACCCCTCGTAGAAGTGATGTGTGCTGCAGCTAAAACTGAACCTGACATAAACAGATTACGCCAAAAATATTTGGCTGATAGATTTCACGGAATGGGGTTTTTCATTGATTGCCTGCTGGCAAATGGCCCTTTACAAGAAGGATTGAGCAAATTATCCGCTGTTGAAACCATCTGGGTAATAGCAAGTGCAGAAGTTTATAACTTGCTGGTTGGAGACCATGGCTGGTCAGGGGAAGAATATGAACTTTGGTTATCTCGATCTCTTGCCAGGCTCTTGCTGCCTTAAACTCGCTTATGCCAAAACCAATCTAATGATAGGGAAATGGGCAGTCAAGGGATACGACATCTCCATAGTTGACCTGGGCAACTTGCGGCCGCAACTAGACGGTTTTCTACAGTTATGAGGTGAATTTTTCCGTGAGCATGGCGAGGAGCAGTACCAGGAGCAAAACTGTTACTAAACCAATTTTGGCCGCGGCCGCGATGCAGCTGGCATAACTTTGGGCCGGGGTGGGGCCGCGGCTCGATAAAACGATGGTGGGAGGGGAAAAGAAAGCCTGGATTTGCCGACGCCAGAAGAGGATGTAGCGGGAGGCGGTGCCAATGAATAGACCTAGCCCCAATGCAGTTAGGAACCCTTCCCGAAAACCGGGATCGGTGGATAACTCGTGGAAAAATAAGGTTGTAAGTTGATTCGCTGCCTCGGCCACTTTCAGAAGAAGCAAACGAATCCCTATTACAAGTTCCTCGCCCATACGACACAACTACCAGGCCAAGCCTCAATAAGGCAAACGGGTCTACATTTATTATTATGCCCCTTTTGCCCCATTTCTTACGCTAGAAAGCCCATGAGTTTCGGGCTTCTAATCATTGCCATCAACCTAAAAGCGGATAAAATAGAACACAAGTTCTATTATTTGAGTAACAACTATACGGGCAATGAAATGATTACTTTACTAGAAATTCTCTCTGGCTTCTATTGGCTGCTGCTGCCACAAACGTGGCTGCAATCTCTATGGTATGGGGGATGGTGGCCGGCCTACCGACGGTATGGCTGCCTGGGGTGGCTTCTAGAACTGGGGCGGGCTTTGTTGGGTATGAATATGTGGGGGTTTGCAGTACCCATCAATGGGGGGTGGAGCGGCCGCGATATTCAGCAACTTTTGGCCGCCAATAACGTACCCATGTGGGGATGGGCGTTTGTCAACCACACCTTTCTTTTTCATGTTCCCCGCCACCAGGCCGAGTGGGCCGAACAGGTGCTGTTATGGGCCGGTGTCCCCTTGCTAGGGTATATGAGTGAGTAAGTCAAACGTACAATCCTAACCTGGGCAAGACAGAAAAGATTTATCCACAGGCTTGTAGTGAGCAATCCGAACCATTTCGCAGATGAGGCGGCTGAAAGAAGCCACGAATTTCACGAATTAACACGAATTTTTCTTTGGTAACTTTGTGCCTTCGCGTTTCTGTACAACCTTTTTTCAGTAGAGTCACAGATGAACACAGTTTTCTTTTTGTCTGTGAAAATCGGTGTCATCTGTGACTCCGTTCTTGTTTTCTATACAGGGGGTTGGCTCGTACGAGCCTATGCCGAAACACAGGCGGCCGCAAACGTGTTATACTCCCCCCTGGTGCTAAGGGTTCAATTGTAAATAGCTTTGGACTTTGTAGATTGGTTCAATCTTCAGAGATTGAACCAATCTTACCAGGTTAAGAACGAGCAAACCCTAAGGAAGTTGCTATGAAAATCAATGACGACCTGAAACGCCGAATTGGTTCTATACTATTTACCATCGGAGCGATAGTTGGTATGACACTGGCGATTATCGCCATCTGGGGGGATTTAGAAGCCTCCCTTTTTGCTACGGCGATGGTTGCTGACGAGCCGATGCGCTCCTTGCGCTGCCCGGTCATGATTACCGCCGAAGAAACCGGTATTGTCCGCGCCAGCGTGAGCAATAAGAGTGAACGAACCGTAACCCGCTCTGTGCGTACCAATATTAGCCTCGGTTTTGTGACTTTAATGCAAGAAGACAGCGATCTGATTACTCTGGCTCCGGGAGAAACGCGGCAACTGTCATGGGAAGTAACGGAAGCAGATTCGGTGTGGGGGCGGCTGGTTTTGCTGCGGGTTCATCTGCTGCGGAGTGGCCTTTTGCCTTCACAAAGTAGTGCCTGCGGCATTATGACCGTTAATGTCACCGGATTTACAGGCAATCAGATTGTGGCGATGATGTTCTTTATCGCCCTGACCGGGATAGGGGTAGGGGGCTGGTTATGGCGCACCAGCCATCCCATTGCCAATGACCAGGTTATACGCCGTTTTTGGCGGATGGTTTTGTTGGGAACATTGGTATTGGCTACGCTGATTGTAGGGTTGGCCGGGGTATGGATTGTCGGGGTTATCCTGATTTTGGCGACGATAATTGTGCTTCTGTCTTTGTTTGCCGCGGCCGCGCACTCCCATTAACCACCCTGCCAACCTGTCAAACAAGAACGTATTCACCGAGGGAACCAGTTGGCCCAGCCGGCCAACTGGTTCCTTTTTTCGTCCCCCCATCAAAAATATCAACTTGTATATTGACAAAATCAATAGATAGTTTTATTATCTCAACACATCATTCAATAATATTGATATCGGCTTGAAGATTGTCAAGCTGTCAGCAAATTTTCCTGATGAGGTAAACAATGCAAACAAAGAATAGTTTAATGGGGCGATCTATGCGCCCGTTCTGGTTTTTGTGGTCAGGCCAGGCGATCTCTTTATTGGGCAGCCAGGTAGTGCAGTTCGCCCTCATCTGGTGGCTGACCCAGCAAACCGGTTCGGCCAGGGTGTTGGCCGGGGCTACTCTGGTGGGAATGCTGCCGCAAATTGTATTAGGTCCGTTTGTAGGGGTCCTGGTAGACCGCTGGAACCGACGACTGATTATGCTGGTGGCTGATTCCCTGACCGCGGCCGCGACTCTGCTGCTTGTTTTCCTCTTTGCTTCCGGAGTCGTGCAGGTATGGCACATTTACCTCATCATGTTTGCCCGTTCTCTGGGGGGCGCGTTCCATTTTAGCTCTATGGCTTCATCTACCACCCTCATGGTAGCCAAAGAGCATTTGCCCCGGGTGCAAGGGTTCAACCAGATGCTCCAGGGGGGGATGAATATTGCCTCAGCCCCATTAGGGGCCCTCATGTTAAGCCTGTGGCCTATGCAGCAGGTGCTGATGCTCGATGTGATCACGGCTCTGTTTGCCGTTATCCCCTTATTTTTCATCGCCATTCCCCAACCGGTCAAGAAGGTAAGTGAAGTGGGCGCGGCCGCGGTCAAACCTTCCTTCTTCCGTGAATTACGCGCCGGGTTGGCCTACGTCTGGCATTGGCCAGCCCTCATGCTCCTCATGGCGATGGCTATGAGCATTAACTTCCTACTTACCCCCACCTCATCCCTCACTCCCCTGCTGGTGACTCAACATTTCCAGGGGACCGCCTGGCATTTAGGTGGTTTAGAAGCGGTCTGGGGCATCGGGGTTATCATCGGCGGGCTGGGGTTAGGCGTTTGGGGCGGTTTTCGCAGCAAAATCGTAACCTCTATGACCGGGTTGTTGTTCATTGGCCTGGGAGTAGCGGCCATGGGGTTAGCTCCGTCTCACATGTTTCCCCTGGCGTTGGTTAGCATGGCTGTTTTAGGGATAGCCATCCCTATGACCAATGGTCCCATCTTCGCCATTTTTCAGAGCCAGGTCGCCCCAGAGATGCAAGGGCGGGTCTTCTCTTTGATAGGCAGCTTATCCGCGGCCATGGCTCCCCTGGGCCTACTCATTGCCGGCCCCGTAGCCGATGCTCTGGGTATCCGCTTCTGGTATGTGTTGGGGGGGGGCGTCACTTTACTAATGGGGATGGTCGGGTTAACCCTGCCTCTCTTACGCCAATTAGATGGCGATAAAGAGGCACAAGAAAAAGAGAATGCGGCCGCTCCCCTTTCCAGCGAAGAACCGGCGGAAGGAATGCTCATCATTTAAATGGCCTAAGCCCATAAGCATAACCCATTAACTCAATTGGTTGAATGTCCCTGCTCAACAGCGTACTGCTCCGGGTACAGAATGACGAAACTGTGGGACTGGAAATGGCGGGCTAGTTTGGCGGGAATCTGGTTGAGGTATTTGTTGTAAGAGAGCATTCCCCGCCGGGCAGATATGACAATCAATAAATCATTGGCCTTGATCTCTCGGCTGAGGATGAGAAAATCCTCCCATTCGGAGAATTCATGATAGCGGGCTTCGACAGCCGGTTTGGTTTGGCTAACGATGGCCTGCAATTGGGCCAGGGTGTCCGCCGATCCGTTAAAATGGAGTTTGGCCCCGGTCTGTTTCGCTAACACCTGGACGGTTTTGACCCAACGAATAAAGCCAACTTCCCGTTCGGCCAATTCAGGTATGACAACGATGATTTTGCCGATGACGTTGAGGGAGTGGCTGATTTTACTGACCAGGATCATCTGTTGGGTACGCTCCAACAAATTGTCTAACACGGAGCCAAAGATGCGGCGGGTGGTACTGATTTCGCCGTTCCAGCCGATGATGACGTTGGTGATCATTAGCTCGTTGATGGCCCGGCGGATGCCGTTGGCGGCGTTGAGGTCTACGCGAGAAGCGATTTGTAGGGTGGTTTCGGTCGCGGCCGCGTGCTTCATTGCCTTTTCTAACATTTTTTGGTTGGCCCGGATATGCTCCTGCGCGGCCGCGTCATCCTTCACCACCACCAGCGGGTAAATAGGTTCGGTGGATTTCGGGTCTTTCACCATCACCGCCAAATCTAATAACTGTTCAATGGTCGCCGGGTTGGCAATCGGCACCAAAATACGTTCACCCGCTTCTTCTATCTCAGGAGCTTGTTCAGCCTCCTGAATGGCTAATTGACGGCCTGCATTTTCTACCACCAGGGTACTGAGCAAGCAGGTGACCAGGATCATGAGGATGGTGCCGTTGAGGACGTTCTCATTGAGCAGCCCCAGTTGAAAACCAACCAAAACCGCCGCCAGGGTCGCGGCCGCCTGCGCCGAACTCAGCCCAAAGATGACGTTTTGTTCGGTGCGGTTATAGCCAAATACCCTGGCTGCCCCCCAGGCCGCCAGCCATTTCCCCCCCAACGCCAGAATAATCATGGTAGCGGCCACGACTAACGCCTCAGTCCCCTGGAACAAAACGCGCAAATCTACCAACATGCCCACCCCAATCAAGAAGAACGGGATGAACAGGGTGTTGCCGATAAATTCGATCCGGTTCATCAGGGGGGAAGTGTGGGGGATAAGCCGGTTGAGAGCCAGCCCGGCCAGGAAAGCCCCAATGATTGGTTCGACACCGGCCAGTTCAGATAGGAACGCGGCCGCGAACACCACTGCCAGCACAAAAATATATTGGGCACTGCCATCACCCTGCCCATGCTTAAAAAACCACGCCCCAATACGCGGAAAAACCCACAAAACAACAAAAGCCAACAAAGGCAAAGAGACAGCTAACTGGAACCAAAACTGTGCCCCCAACTCCCCTCTGGCCGAGCCAGCCACCACCGCTAAAACCAGCAAGGCCAGCGTATCCGTAATCATCGTGCCGCCAATCGTGACCCCAACCACCGGCACCCGCACCAGACCCAATCGGCTGACAATGGGGTAGGCCAGCAGGGTATGAGAAGCAAACATACTGGCTAACAAAATAGCTGACGGCCACTCAAATTGCAGGACAACCCGGACAATCAACGTCCCCAAAACCTGGGGAATGAGAAAAGTGAACAGGCCAAAAACGATGCTCCGGTTGCGGTTCTTCTTAAAATCGGTCAGGTCAATTTCCAGCCCGGCCAAAAACATGATGTAAAGCAGGCCAACGGTGCCAAACAGGACAATACTGGCATCCCGCTGCAATAAATTAAACCCATTTGGCCCTACAGCAATCCCAGCCACAATCAGGCCAATTAGTCCTGGAATACGCAGTCGCCGCAGGAGCAGCGGGGCCAAAAGAATGATTAGTAAAACAAGGGTAAAGATCAAAACCGGGTCTTGGATGGGTAAACTAAAGTGCATCATATCGCCTCAGATTAACTTGACTCCTGCGAAAATGTAGGCCAATTTTCCAAATTGTCTAGCCGCAATTTGGAAAATCGCGTTACGAAAGCTGTCGCCGAATATACGCCGCACTGTGCTAAGCTGTATTGATAACCAGAACCGGGCAGATGGCATTGGTTAAAATGTATTCCACTCGTGGTCCCAGGAATAACCGGTCTGAACCTAAACGGACATCGGTACCGAGAATGATGAGATCCACCCCCCGCTGCCGGGCCTGGGTTAAGATGACCTGTTCCGGCCGCAAACCAATTTCCACATCGGTAATCACCGTAACGCCCCGTAGTTCCCCTGATTCTCGCAGTTGGTCTACGATTTGATGGCCAATGCTGAGGCGGCGGGCTAAAGGATCATCGCTGCTTCCCGGCGGCAAGACCCGGCCCGTCTCATCTACAACATGTAGGATGATGACTTCTTCTTTTTTGGTAGCCAGGGTAAAAGCGAGTTCGGCGGCATTTTTCGCGGCCGCGCTCCCATTCGTGGCTACCAGCATCCGCGATGGTTTCCAATCGGCCGTTACCGCCCCCCCTTTGACAATCAGGGTGGGACAGGGTGACAGGCGCACAACCGTATCTACCAGCGGGGTGAACAGCATACCAGATCCTCCCTCCTTTTCCGAAGCCCCCATCACCAGCAGGTCATAATCCTTCCGCACCTCATCCAAAATCAGATCGCCGGGATTATTGCCGGGGACCACCTTACGCAGCAGTTCATCTACGGTAAAATAGCTGCTGACCTGGCGCAAAAACTCCAGCGCGGCCGGCCGCTCCGACTCACCAGCGACGTTAAACAAGGTCAGGGACAAACTGGTTTGCTGCCCCAGCCGTTTCAATACGTGGGCTTCAACCGTTTGCGATGCCAGATATTGCTCCCGGCGGCGGATGGGCAGCAGCACCCGGTGAATCCCAGCGACCAGGCTGCCTTGAGCCAGCTCTTCCTGGCGCAGCCGCTGGAGTTCCTGGTCTTCTGGCTGAATACGCTTTAACACCCACCGCAACGCCGAAGGAGCCATGAGGGAAGTCGCCATCGCCATGACGACAATAATGGTAAACATATCCTGGCTCAAAATGCCCAAATTAAGGCCAATGGTAGCGATAATAATTTCCATGGCCCCTCGGGCATTCAGCCCCGCCCCAAAGGCCAGGGCCGTATAATGATCTCGTCTGCCTAACCACCTGGCCCCAATATAGGTGCCGACGACTTTTCCAAATGTCGCTACGGCAATAACCGCCAAAGCAATAAGGAATAACCTGGGCTGCAATAAGGCGGTGAGGTTCACTTTTAGGCCGGCAACGGCGAAGAAGATGGGGGCAAAAATCCCCAAGGTAATAGCCTCTAAGGTATGGATAACGGATTGGGGCAGGCGGGGCATTTGCCCAAAGAGAATCCCCATCACAAAGGCCCCAAAAATAGCTTCCAGGCCAATGGCCTGGGATATGGCGCCCCAGGCAAAGGTCAACACAACGACCAGAGATAACAGCCGATGGTTTAGGGCAATTTCGTCTTGGACCAGATCGAGGGCCCGTTTGACCAGCCAGCGACCGGCCGTAAAGCTGAGGACCATGAATAAGACGACGGTGAGAATGGACAGGGCCACGCTGCTTAAGGTGATAACTTCACCACTGGCCATACCAATAATCACCGAAAGTAAAATCCAGGCGGTTGTATCATCTACCATACCGGCAGCAATAATGGTCTGCCCTATATCCCGACGCATCAGCTTCAAATCAAATAACACTTTAGCAATGACGGGAATGGCGGAGATAGACATGGCCGCAGCCACGAACAAGGCAAAAATGAGCCGACGGTCAGGATCGTTGAGCAATGTATCTGGCAAAACAAGGCCGAGAAGAAACCCTGTAATAAGCGGCAGAACCAGGCCACCTGCGGCCGCGCTCAGGGCCGTTCGAGCGTGTCGCCGAATCAACGGGATGTCCATTTCCAGGCCCGTGATCAGGAGCAAAAACATCACCCCTATCAGGCTTACAAGCTCTAACAAATATCCTTGTACTGGTGTATGGGGAACAATCCAATCGCTTATCAATGGCACCAGACTGCTAAGAAAAGAAGGGCCAAGCAAAATCCCGGCCATAATCTCGCCAATGACGGCGGGTTGGCCCAGTCGTTGAGCGATCTCAGCCAAAAAACGGGCCGTAAAGAGCAAGATGGTTATCTGAAACAATAACAATAAAATCTCGTGGTGTGATGCGGCCGTAAAAACATCCATAGGCGAGTTTCCAGTTTTGCGTTTCTAGTTTTTAGTTGTGAGTTGCCACAGGAATCAAGCCCGAAAGGGTTAATGACCAATCGTCCATTCATTTTGAAGAAAGGCAGCCGGTGAGCTGGCAAGAAGGTCGTTTGGCCCGATGCTCCCGGCTCGTGGTGGCCTTTTACCCAGGTGAGGAAAAGTTGTGGCGACTATTCGCGTGGGACGGTAAAAATTGTACCAGACCTGACCGGATGGGCTACTTTAATCAGATGTTAGAGGCGCGGGGGAAATATTATTGTAGGAGTTTGGAGTTTGCCAGGGTAAGGGGATAGCTACGCGGGGTAGCGGGTGCGTGTACATGCTGTTGTTAGTTACTGATGAAAGGAACAAGGGCGGAGTCACCCTTCGTTCCTTCCTCAAATTCGCTGTTGTCACGCTCTGGTTCATTACCGGGTCCATTCAACCCATGCTTTAATCGTCAGGCAGGGACAAGTCCCGGTAAGGGAGGTATTTGCGGCGAAACAGAAAACCCAACGGCCAGAAAATCACTAACCGGTGGGGTGCTGATGACCTCAAGAACCGCTTGCCACAACGCATCGGGTAGGTGGCGCAGGTTAGCCAGAGGGATAGATAAAGGTTTCCCCTGGTGATGGGCCATCAAATGGGAAAAGCTGATAAATGTCAATCCTACCGCTCGGGGTGAGCTGCTGGGAGTCGTACCGGTATCCAGGCGTAACAAAATATTATCGGCTAACTCAACACCGGTTATGTGGTCACTGCGGCCAAATGAGACGTACAACACATCCGCATCAGCATCGTAATTCATCTTAACATCGTTCATGCTTCATCACCTAAAAGAATTGAAAATAAGCCGTTGTGACAAACTTCTCTTCGTGCAATATCCCATTGGAGAGAGTGCGCCAGCGAAAGCGAACACAAACAACAAGATGATTATTGCCATCGGGTAAATCGGGAATGAGGAGAGAATAACGGTATCCATTGGGATCGTAAGGGTCTTGTTGGCGGCGGCCACGTCGAATCGTTTCGGTCAAGTAATCAAAATATGGCTCTATTTCTGGGTGATTGTCAGTCTCAATAATATGCTGCCATCGTTCCTCAGTTAGATAAATCTCATTACCGAAGCGATCAGGCTGCACCCATAGTTTGCCACTAGCCATTTTTTCTTACCCTTATCGTCTCTGGGGCATAATTTGTTAGACATTGGCGTTTTATGTTCTGACTTCTAGAGATTAAGGGAGTGAAGGTTTTCCAGAAGCCGCACTCGTTTTCACCAAACATTAGTAATCTGTTACCTTGTTGACATTATAGCAGAGATATAACCGGGAAGAAACAGCTTACAACCCGGCCACCCGTCTTATTCCCTCACCCACCAGTGAAGGCCAATAAACAGCGCGGCCGCATTCCCACCACCAGCTACAGGGACGCGGCCGCTATCCGTTCCTTTCCCAATCCGTTGTTGTCATCAGCCACTGATGGAAGGAACACGGATAGGGAACGCCTTTCGTTCCTTCCTCAAATTCGCTGTTGTCACTCCGACAACCAACCACCAGCTACAGGGACGCGGCCGCCATCCGTTCCTTTCCCAATCCGCACGACGGCAAAAGACCATTGTCAACTGCCAAATTAACAAAAGATTGTGTTATACTTTGCCCATGAACGCTCAGGAAATAAGCAAACGTCTCCAGGCTATTTTGCCTGATCTACGCCAGGAATATGGTGTGCGTGATTTGTGGCTATTTGGCTCCTATGTCCGGGCTGAACAAACCGGCAGTAGTGATATAGACATTCTGGTCACATTCGACAATCCCCATCTCTCTCTGATTGAATTTATCCAGTTAGAGCAGCATTTATCGGCCGTATTAGGTGTAAAAGTTGATTTAGTCGAACGTGAGATGCTCAAACCTACAGTTGGTCGAAATATTCTGCAAGAAGCCGTTGCCCTATGACCCGTGCCTATACCGATTATCTGCACGACATTCTGGACGCGAGCAGCAAAGCCCAACAATTTGTCGAAGGTGTGGCGTTTACCTCTTTTGAGGCCAATGATGAAAAGATTTACGCCGTCATCCGCGCTTTAGAAATCTTTGGTGAAGCGGTCAAATTCATCCCCCAAACAGAACGAGACCGTTATCCGCAAATTCCCTGGCAAGCAGTCGCAGGTATGCGCGATAAGCTCATTCACGGTTATTTTGTCATCAATGTGCGCCGTGTGTGGGAGACGATACAGCGTGACTTACCACCACTGCAAATAGCTGTCAGACAAATGCTGGCAAATGCACAGGAAGGATAACGGCCGGTCCCGCCAACTACAGAAACGCGGCCGCTATCCGTTCCTTTCCCAATCCGTTGTTGTCATCAGCCACTGATGAAGGGGATACGGATAGGGTCGCGGCCGCAATCCAGAGAAAACGGGCTACTCCCAAAGCAGTGAAACCGGATACGGCCGGAACTGGCTGTCGTTACTAATCAGCAGGGATTGGTCTAATTTAGCCTGGGCAATTAAAAGCCGATCAAAAGGATCGCGATGATATAGAGGTAAACTATCCACGGTAAATATTACGGGGAGTGTGACAGGTAAGATGTATAAATGGTTTTGCTCTTGCTGATGACGAATGATGTCTGGTAATGGCTTAGCCAACCGCAGTTTGCCTAACTGGGCCTTAATCTGTATCTCCCACACGCTAGCAACACTCAACATCAAGCTATTCTCTACATCCTGGCAAACCGCCAACACCCTGGCGGGCAATCGTTCCGGTTCATTATACCACCAGATGAACGTATGGGTATCAAGCAGGAGCTTCATCGTTCACGTCATCCCCAAACCAGAAAGAGTCAGGCAGAGGGGCATCAAAATCATCACTAACCCAGGTTGACCCGGCATCAAGTCCAGGAATACGGCGAGACAACTTTGGGGTTGCTGGTTTCTGTTGAGCCATATATTGCAGAAACTGCACAAACTCCCGCAAGGTTTTTAATTGGGATTCTGGCAAAGCATCAATCTCATGCCACAATGTCTCTTTAAGCATATCGCTCACCTCATTTCACATCATCGTCGCTCCTACCTGCTGCTGTCAGTATATCATAAAAGGGGAGCGATATTGTTCTAAACGACGCGGAGACAAATCGAGGGGGGGACGCGGCGAAAAAACACCAGCAACAAATTACGCGGCCGCTATCCGTTCCTTTCTCAATCTATTGTTGTCACACCTCGGCGTACTGTGCGGCGGGGTGGAACGCTTGCTGGAAAGAAAAATCGAGAATATTAGCCGTTTCGCGGGCATGTTCCAGGGTCAGCGCCACCAGATTACCGTCTGCGTCCAGGTCGAGAATGGTATTTTCGTTGATTTCCTGCGCATCCACGATTTCTTTATCATTTAACTGAATATAGAGGGTGTCTGTATCCGCAAAGTAGCGAATTTTCACGGTTAGTTCTCCTTAAAGCGGCGATCAAAAAAGGCGTTGTGAACAGTTTCCCCGTCAGCGAGCAAAACCACCCGCAAATAACGATTGTCCGCTGCCGCGATTTTAGCCCACCGACGAATACGGCCGTCGCTTTGAATTTCTTCGCGCACGGGATGGTTGATAACGTAAAGGATCCATTCATCTTGAATGAATGCCCGATCCGGCCTTGATTTGATGGCCGCGAAGTAAGCGGTTGTTTTGAACGGCATTGATTTGCTCTTGTATGGCGGTCAGTATAGCATAAAAAACGGCCGTAGCCCCCATGCTGTGTTGGCTACGGCCGTTTACCATCCCCATCTGTTCTATACGCAAAACTGCTGTAACCCTCTAACAGAAACGGCCGTTCCCCACCACAACTGCACGAAGGAAAACGGCCGTTCCCCACCTAAAATGGCCGTTCCCATCATAACTGCACGAAGGAAAACGGCCGTCTCCCCAACAAAAACGGCCGTTCCCCACCACAATTGCGTGAAGGAAAACGGCCGTATCTCCAACAAAAACGGCCGTCCCCCACCACGATTGCGTGAAGGGAAACGGCCATTTTCCATGTCTAACTATTGACTAGCCACAATACTTCCTTAACACCGCAAATTTTTCAAGTGTGGTTATATAGTTAAGTTCATTGGAGCCAATTTCACCACTGTACTGATAGTCTCTATTAAACCATTTGTTTCCAAAGTTGGCATAAACGGACCACTTAGCATAAGCTGACCATGTAAGATGCCCATTGCAAAGACTTACACATAATTTTGCCTCACCATTAGCTGTAGCGCCAAATCTTTCGCGTGTGTATTGACCATTAGACCTAACACCAGACATACGGCTCTCTATACCAGCACTGACTCTGCCAAATCCACAAAGGCGAATATCACCGCTTTGAGTACAGAGATTGTATTCAAATTCCCCGCCACCGCCTATTTGTGCCTCAAGAACAATGTGAAGTCCCAACAATTTCTGTAATGCGTTATCAGCTTTTTTCAATAGGGGGTTCACGTCAACGGGATCCCATTTTATGCCTATACCAGCAAAGCCCTTAATAATGCTTCCTTTAGTTTCAAGGTTTAACTCAAAAAATCCTGCAAGGCCAACAGCTTGGAATTGAGCGGTTGATAAGTTGAACTGAACACCAATGTCTATTGTCGGAAGAGTAGGACAATTAGCGACTTTTCGCCCTGCTAGGCCAGTATCACAGGCAGGAGGGTTTTTGCCCCATACCGATTCATTTGTACCCGCTCCCATCCGAATTGCTTCTGCCATCTTACCTGCTTGTACAGCATTTGCAGGCAACCAGATGTACATCCCCGCAATGATTTTATCGGGATGCTCAATCTGTGGATTCCAACTGCGGATTTGAGCAATGCTTACTCCGGCATCTTGGGCAATCTGTGATAAGGTATCCCCAGGTTCGACATGTCCGGTATTCCAATTGAAGAAACCTAGCGGATCAATCCGGTTCAGAGGGTTGTTTTGCCCGTAGAGGTAACTGTGTGTACTCATTGGGCTGTTGGTATTGTCGGCCTGCCCTGGTGGGTTATGCCCTAAATGCAAATACGGGTGCAGGGTACGGGGTACATCTATTTCGCCCCGATAAGGATCGGCCGTTAGCCAGACACCGGCATCAGCATCGTAGAAGCGTGCTCCAAAGTAATATAACCGGCTCTCTTCATCCCACTCTTTGCCCGTCAGCAAATAATGGTTGTGCGGATTTGTCCAGGAGCTGGAATCTTCCCAATGCCCATTCGCGTCAATCAACTGCCCGTATGGATCATAGAAATATTCATGGGCACTCTGCCCATCTTGTTTGGTCGTGGCCGCCACATTCTGCGAGCCATCACTGGCAAACCAATATTGGGTTCCTGCCCCATTGCCCTGAATCTCATTCATGCTGAGCAAACTATTACCCCAGCCGCGATATAGTTCGTTCACACGTGGCGGCCCCGTCATGGGGAATTCCGCCAGTTGATCGTAACTCAATCCATCCAGGGCATAATGGGTCCACTTAATCGTCCCATTCGCGTCTTGTAACCCTTTATTGACGCGCCGCCCCAGGCCATCGAAGACATTATAAACCCGCTGCTCGATCTGACCATTGTTCACCCGCTGCCGTACATACAGTGTCATGCGGTTCTCGGCATCATAGGTATAGGTTTCCAGGCGGCTTTGTGCCGGTGGGGTACCTGGGGTCAACTTACTCAGGCGATTGCCATTGTTATCATAGGTAAACGTGACATCACCGGCGGTAAGCATCCGATTTGCCTGGTCATAACTGTAGGTAATCGTTACCGGGTCTGGTTGTGGGCCAGGGCCGGTATCCCGATCGGTGGTCATACTAAGCCGATTACCAACCGCATCGTAGGTATAACTGGTTGTGACCGTATATGCCGGTGGCCCTGCATACAGTTCAACCGCTTCTAATAGCTCGTACCGGTTGTTGTAAGTATATGTCTTGACATTGGTACGTACCTGGCCCTGCGTATATTGCTCAATAATTTGCAGACGATTGCCCACTGCGTCTAAGGTGTAATCATAAGCCGTAACAACACCCCCGCCGCCGTGATGTGTGCCGTTAAAGAGTCGTGTCAGGCGGCCAGCAGCATCATACACATTCGATTCCCAGGTGTTGTTGGCTTTGTCAATTGTGCGTACCTGCCCGTCATCCTCATAGCTGTAGCTGGTCTGCCCATTTTGTGGCTCAACCACCGACACCAGCCAATCGTTGGCGTTGTAGATATAGGTCATTACATTGCCATCAGGATAGGTGAGGCTGATCCGGTTGCCTACTGCATCATAGCCATTGTGGGTGAGACGGCCGTAACCATCCGTTTTGCTCACTTCTCTATCTAACGGGTCATAAACCAGTGAGGTTGTGCCAACTGGGTCAACGATTTGAACCAGATTGCCATTTTCATCATACCCATAAGACACATTTTGGGCAGGATCGGGATACTGAATAGCAACCAATTGGTGAACAGCATCAAACACATAATGGGTCAGCTGACCATTGGCATCAAGCCGTTCAATCAAATTTCCTTCCGAGTCATAGCTGAAAAGCCAGGTATCCCCTTCGGCATTGGCCTCTAATATCAGGCGATTTAGGGCATCATAACTGAAAACGGAGAGATGACCGTTCGCATCCAGCTTGCCTAAACGATTACCAACCGCATCATAGATATAAATCGTTGTGTACCCCAACGCATCGGTCACGCCTATCAGCCGCCCCAGGGCATCGTAGGTATAAACATTGCCATTGCCATTGGCATCTACATCGCCGACCACCTGCCCAATGGCATCATAAACCGTGCTGGTTACATGCCCCAGCGGATCAATCATCCTTACCTGCCGGTTGAGCGCATCATATTCATACTGTGTGGTGAAGCCACGCCCATTGGTAAAGCTGATACGATTGCGTTCCCCATCATAGCTATAGCTGGAAACCTGACCTTCTGGCAGAGTAACCGCTGTCAGGCTGCCCACAGCATTGTAACTGCGGCTGGTGGTATGCCCGTTGGCATCACTCATGCTAATCTGGCGGTCTAAGGCATCATATTCATAAGTGGTAACGCCTCCCAACGCATCCGTTTGCCGGATTAAATTGTTGTTTTCATCATACTCAAAAGTAGTCGTATATCCTCGGAAATTGGTTCGGGCCACGACATTGCCTGCCTCATCGTACACCGTGAAAGCAGTATGCCCCAGCCCATTGGTCACGGCCGTCTGGCGGTTCAGGGCATCATATTCATACAGGGTTATATTGCCATTGCGATCAACCTCACGAATCACATTCCCGGCCGGATCATATTCGGTTGTGCTGGTATGCCCTAAAGCGTCGGTCGTGGCAATCCGTTGCCCTTCCGCATCATAAAGATAGGTTGTTGCCTGACCATTGGCATCCACCATCTCTATTAACCGTCCCAGGGCATCATAATCCCGCGTTGAAACACCGGACAGCGCATCAATGACAGTTATCTGGCGATTCAAGGCATCATATAGATAGGTAGTGGCATGACCAAGCGCGTTCGTCTCTGTCAGTCGGTTATTGTTCGGATCGTAGGTGTAACTGGTGATACCACCCAAAGCATCAATTACCTGACTGATATTACCGGCGGCATCATAAACATAGGTCGTCACGTTGCCATTGCGATCCATCTCTGTTTCCGTCCGCCCCAGGATGTCATAGGTGGTCGTCCGGGTATAACCCAACGCATCCGTTTCCGTCAGTAATGCTCCGGCGGGGTCATAGGTATAGCTGGTAATCCCCCCCAGCGCATCAACCGTTGTCAGCCGTTGGTTTCGGGCATCATAGCTATAGGTAGTCGTATACCCACGCGGATTTGTTTCACTAATCAAATTGCTGTTGGCATCATACACAAAGTAACTGGTGTGACCACGCGCATCGGTCATCGCCAGCCGGTTGCCTCGCCCATCATAGCTGTATGAAGTCACCCCACCCAAAGGATCAATCATCTCAACCAGACGATTATTGCCATCATAAACGTAATGGGTAGTGTTACCCCTTTGATCTGTCCTGGCAATTAACCGCCCAGTTTCATCATACGTGTTTATCACTGTATATCCCAAACGATTGGTAGTGGTAACAACTCGGTTCAAAGCATCATATTCATACTGTGTCTCATGCCCCAGCGCATCTATTTCCGTAATGAGATTGCCACCCAGATCATAAATCTTGATAGTTTCATAACCCAGAGCATCAACCCGTTTGGTTTCCCAGCCTAACGCATCATATTCAAACATAGTGACGTTTCCGTTGGCATCTGTCCGGGATGAGATACGGCCGAGCGGATCATAGGTGGTGTACTCAACACGGCTGGGACAGTCGCAAGGGTAATGAACTTCGACCAATTGGTTCAATTCATCATAGACATAGAAAGTGGTATTGACTAAAGCATCTGTCTCGCTGAGCCGATTCCCATTAGCATCATAGGTATAGGTGGTTGTAGCGCCTCGCTTGTCCGTCTTGGCTACTAAATTGCTTACTTCATCGTAAACATAAACAATTGAATAACCGAGGGGATCGGTCTCCTTTGTTTTTCGCCCTAAATCATCATATTCGTAAGTCGTTACATTGCCAGCCCAATCAGTTTCAGCTACTAGACGGCCGTTTTCATCATAAGTATAGGTCTTGACATACCCATCCTGATTCGTTTCACCGATCAAGTTGCGGTCAGAATCATACTCATAAATTGTGGTGTACCCTTCAGGGTCAGTCACCACTGTTACTAAATCACGGCTGTTGTATTGATACGTGGATGTATGACCAGAAGCATCGGTCAGCGACAATATATGACCGGCCGCATCATAAGTCATGGTGGCTGTATTACCCAAAGCATCGGTTACGGCAACTGGCAATCCTTGAGCATTGTATGTCGTTTCAGTGGCATTCCCCAGCTCATCCACAGTGCGAATGAGCAGCCCTTCGTCATTATAGTTATGCTCAACCACCCCCCCATCAGGCGCAATCGAACGCACCAGATGCCCCTCGGCATCGTATTCATAGGTAAATAGATTCCCCAGAGCATCAGTACGGGTTAAAACATTGTCATCAGCATCGTAGGTATAGATTGTGACATTTCCATGAGGATCGGTTACCGTGAGCAGGTTGCCCCGCTCGTCATAGGTATAAGTCGTTGTGTTGCCATTTTTATCTGTTATTGACAACGGCAAATGGTCTTCGCTATAGGTGTAGAAAATGGAGTTGCCCAACGCATCCCGATTCTCAATAAGATGAAATTCTTCATCATAAACGTGGGTGGTCACATTACCATAGGGGTCAGTAATAGTCGTTACGTCATCGTCATAACTGAACTGGTTGACATACCCCGTTCCCCCAAGCTGGTAAGTAACCCGACCATCTTCGTCACAGGTCTGTGAATTTAAGAATGGGTTTCCATTTGGCGACGTAATCGAAAGGATACAGCCTTCATCATCATAGCTGTATTGCGAGACATTGCCCTCTGTATCTGTGGCGGCAATTAAGCGGCCATCAATGTACTCATAAGTGAGTGTGCCATAATCAGGCACATCTATCGCCATGATGCGTCCATCTTCATATGTAAATGTGAGAACGCGCCCAGAAGCATCGGTCAGGCTGCTCAATACCTCACCTGAATAAGCAAAAATAATGCTGTTCCCGTCATCATCACTAATCCGCGTGAGACGGCCGTTTGCATTGAAATGGTAGTTAATATCTTGTTTCGTTATCAGGACATACTCACCCCCTATTTCCCGCAAAATATCGTGAGGTGTATCATCAGAAACAAACTCCCCAGTTCCATTGCGGGCAAAATTAACCGTATGCCCATCCCCATAACGCAGTTGCGCCCCGCTCAGAAGCAGATTATCAACCAGTTGCAGGCGCATATCGTAGGCAAAAGTCCAGCCAATACCAAAGAGACCGTTATAGCGGCTTTGGTGGTTAAACCATCGCTCAATGACAATACCTGGCCCCAACGCCGGGATTTCCACATCCACATAGTTGAAAACAAAGTTCCCCAATCCAGTGTTCACCGGATCATCGCTGTAACCCATATCAGGGCGGAAGCCAAAATCAGCATCTTGGGTAGCATAAACATGGAAGAATTCACCCTCATTTTCAGGCAAACGCGCCCGGTTACCAGAGGTGTCATATGCTTCAAAATAATATTCGTTTTGTCCCAGCCTTAGCGGTACAACTCTGGCGTAAGTCCCAGAGATAACGTTACCCGCCCAGAGGGTCATGGGGTATGCCTGTCCGTTTACATATAGCGTTGTGTATGCAACCCGAACATTATCAGAAACATGTGCATCTATTTGCGCCCAACCATGGCCATTTTGCCATACGTCATCTGCAGGAGAATGTGTGATAGTAGGGGATATGGTATCATTATAGCCACCGCCACCGCCAAAACCGGTACAATCATAGCTCCAAGAGTTTGAGTATCCATTTACACTTAACGGAATTGGCCCGAATAGATAAGAAGAAGGGGGTTCTTCCGCTTGCTCCTTCTTGTAGGAATCACAGGCAAGATAACCAGCCTGGTACCCCCCTGCTCCATTTACCCAGGCTTCAAGCCGGAAGGAAAACTCCCCTACCGGATCGAGGTTTTCCCAAATTTTAGGCTCTGAGCCTTGACCCGGAACCCAACCATCAAAGTAATTATCATCAGCTTCGATCCAGATGTCTGCTGGTCCTGCTTCTCTTTTATCGTTATAAGATGGATGACCAAAGACATCACGGGTAGTTAATGTGACGCGAGCTTTTACTTCCGGGATACCGTTACCTGGATCCGGATCGTACCATTCAACAGAAATGTCGGCCCCTGAAAAAATCGGGTAATAACGCACTGCCATAAACCCACTGCCATTACTTTCATTGCTATCCTCGCCAATAAAGCCATATTCAAACTGCTGTACTTCATTCTCCATGAAATCAGTATGTTTATCCATCAATATAGCACTATCTGGTGGGGTAAAGCGATCACTCACAGGCAAACCAAGAAAACCACCTGGCCCGCCTGAATTAACGTACTTACTGATATACTCACCTTGAATGTAATAAGCTGTCCCAGTATCGGGGTTATAAATAATACTGGCCCAGTTAAAATCTTGAATCCATGGATTTGTACTATCGTCATCACCCCCATCTTCAAAATAGCGATGTACAAACCCAAACGGTAATCCAATTTCTGATTCACCCCCATTACGGTGATATGCCGCACGAAATGCATCTGTAAAATATTCGGGGCCGACCACAGGATCTCTAATACCAACTTCATAGGGAACAGAATCAGCAGGAGCCATCAGGGCGAAGGGAGTGAAATGATCAGTAACGGCCGTTACCTTTTGTCCATCTACATCCACCACCGACGGCAATGCGACCCAATTGCCATCTTCCCCTTGGTACGCCAGGTAGAGATCATCTGGGTTAATATTATTTGGGATGGTTTCATCGTAGGTCTGCGCCAGAGTAAGCAGCTCATCAAATTGGGTGATTTCTATTCCATCAGCCGCATACGCATGCAAATCAAACGCAGAATGCCAGATATAAGTGCCGTTTATAACTGGTGCCGGCCGCGCAACATAAACAAAACGTAACGGTTCACTGTAATAATTAGCCGGAACCGTGAGAATAAACCCATATTCTGGAGCAATCAGGCTGCCACCAGTTAAGGGAATGGTCGTTTCTATAACGTAGGGTGGGGTTAATATTGAGGGGAGATAAAGCAGGTGGGGCAAAAGAGGAAAATTTGTAACCTCCTCCCCCGCTTCCACATTTTTAATCACATCAGCCAATAATTTATTACGCACAGTTGGCACGAGCACCGACAGAAATACGGCAATAGCGACAACGACGCTCAGAACACGAAAACAGCGGCCAGCAGTAGATGGCTTCATCTTTAAACTCCTATGAAGTCTCCCTGGGTTGTGCGGCAAGTTGATATTTAGTTTAGCACGACAGGTAGATTGTCTTGGGCAACAAATTTTGACAAGGATACCCCCCTAATCTTACAAAACAAATAACCGTAAGAAAAAGTTACTATTGCTTTTTGTCATTGCCTCAAATTTGTTCCCAACGCAGTTCGCCAGATAGAATAATATAGTTGACTGGTTGTGACCTTACACCAGGAAACGCAAAAAAACGCTGCCGAGGCCCATAATGACTTCATTTATCGAATTAACCCTTACCCCCCCGCTGGCTACCATTGCTCTAAACCGGCCTGAAAGCCACAACGCTTTTAACCCCCAGCTTATTGCCGGGCTGACTGAGGCTTTCCAAACCGTAGGGCAGGATGAAACAGTACGGGTGGTGATATTGACGGGCCGCGGCCGCAGCTTTTGTGCCGGGGCTGATGTCTCATTCATGCACGCGGCCGCGTCCTACACCTTCGCCGAAAATCTGGCCGACAGTCAGGCCATCTTTGACCTGATGAACGCCGTTGATAGCTGTCCCAAACCAGTCATCGGCCGCATCAACGGCGCCGCCATCGGTGGGGGGGCCGGCCTGGTGAGCTGCTGCGACATCGTAGTCGCTGTTGAGCGGGCCACCTTTGCTTTCAGCGAGGTTCGCCTGGGAATTATCCCCGCCGTCATCTCCCCGTTTGTCCTGGCCAAAATTGGGGTTAGCCAGGGGCGAGAGTTGTTTCTCACCGGGGAGCGGTTTTCAGCGGCTCATGCCCGGCACATTGGCCTGGTTCACCACCTGGCCGCCGATGAGGCTGCCCTGGATGAGAAGGTGGGGGAACGAGTAGAACAACTGTTGCTGGCGGCGCCTGGCGCAAGCGCGGCCGCCAAGCAGCTTATCCGCACCGTTGCCTACCAGCCTAAAGAGGCCATGCGCGAAACTACCGCCCAGCTCATCGCTCACCGCCGGGCCAGCCCAGAAGGGCAGGAAGGGTTACGCGCCTTCCTGGAAAAACGACCACCGGGATGGCAGTGAGCAGTTGCCTTACCCGCCCGCTCGCACACTCGCATCCCTTGACAACCTCCACCAAATTCGTTACCCTTTTACCATCTATACGAAAAAATGGAGATTGTTATGGCTCAACCTGAGAAACAAGACCCCCTCTTTCCCAAAGGGACACTACCAGAGCAGACCCCTCTCACCCTGCCACCACTTACCGGAGACTCATCCTTGAAGGCGGCGTTGGGGCAGTTTGAACAACACATGCAAGATGAGGGGTTCGCCCAAAATACCATCAAAGCGTTTGCCAGTGACATCCGTCTCCTGGGCAAATATCTGGGGATTGGCCAGCCCATTAACGAAGTTGGCACCAAAAACCTGAACGATTTTCTCCATTGGCTGCTCTATGATCGTGATGTGCCGTGCAGCCCCAAATCGTATGCCCGGCGCGTTACCTCTATCAAAGTGTTTTTTGGCTGGCTGCAAAAATCGGGGGTGCTGGTGTTGGACCCAGCGGCCGCAGTCATCCAAAGCAGCGTCACCAGCCCACTGCCCCACATCCCCACCGAGGAGCAGTTGGCCCAGGCCCTGGCGGTGACAGAGCGGTGGCGTAAAGGGGCACCCCGACAAAAAGCAGATGCGCGGCCGCACCTTCTCCTCACTCTCCTCCTGCAAACCGGCATCAAAAAAGGGGAAGCCATGGCCATCGTCCCCAACCATATAGACCGCTCCAACCCTGGCGACCCATTTCTCTTTATCCGCTACAAAAACCCCCGCCTGCGGGTCAAAGAGCGTAAAGTTGGCCTGGAGCCAGAATGGCTCAAAGTGTTAGATGAATATACCCGGCAGTATGAGCCCACCGATACCCTCTTCACCTGTACGGCGCGTAACTTAGAATATATTTTAACCGATGTGGGGATGGCTTGTGGCCTGGAGCAGGGGCTGCTCTCCTTTGAGAATTTACGTTGGGCTTCGGCTCTGGCCGATTCTAAACGAGGTACCGAACCGGATGAGATTCGCCAGCGGCTGGGGCTATCTAAAATTACCTGGCGCGAAACAAAGAAGAAGCTGGATAGATTAAAAGAGTTACACCAGGGAGAATAATTGACAAGCGAGGCGTGATCAGTGGAAATGCTCACGCCTCACTCATCACGGATCACGTCTCACCCGGCATCTTGCATCCCTGTCCACCAGGGAAGTACGGTCCCACTTTGGGATCAAAATAAATATTCTGAGTCACTTTTATGCCCGTGTTCTCGTCAATGACATTAACTTCGTTAATCCAGGGGAAACAGCGACGACCATTAATATAATGCTGAACGCCACCTGTACGCCTCTCATAACGGGTGGGCGGAGTGGCATCAAACACCTCAATCGTGTACAGCCCGCTCCCTCCAGATGGTGTAATGAACAGGGTGCAGCGGAATTCCTGAGCCGTATCAGCCCCGCCAGGGTATTCACAAGAGGCGATAGCCCAAGTAAAGTTGAGCGCGGCCGCGGGTGTTGGCGTGACAGCCGGAGTGGGAGACGGAGTAGGGGTTGGTGTTGTCGGCACAAAAATAGTCAGCGTAAAGACAATAGGTGGACCAAACAACTCCCCATCACTGGTCTTTAGCTGCCAGGTACTCTCATAACTGCCAGATTGAGCCGGCGTACGCAAATTATTTACCGTAATGGTCGTATTGGCTCCGGGAGCCAACCCACCAGGTACCACCACTGGCTGACTCAACCCAAAATCGCGTCCCTCTACATAAACCAACTGCAAATCCGTTGGCCAGGAACACCCTTGCGTACCATTATTTTCCAGAACAAAATTCAGACGCATATTGCTGACGTTGACCGGGGCCGATTTACTTTGCGTATTTTGGTAAGTGTAGTAGTTCACCACCCGCACTGCCGGATTAGCCAGACAAAGAGCAGTGTGCGTAGCAGTAGCATCTGTAGTGGCCGTAAAGGTAGGCGCTAAGGTGGGTGGCTCATCAACAACCGTTGTCGGTGTCAACGTAGGGGTTGTGGTAGGCGTAGAGGTTGGTGCAACCGTTTCTGTCGGATTATCTATAACGGCTGGGGCCTCAGTCAGGGTTGGTTCAGGGGTCTCTTCGGTCACGGCAGCCAGGGCCGAAGTAGGGGTGGAAGCGTCATCGTTCCGGACTTGGGCCAGGGCATACCCTCCAAAAGCAACAGCCAGCAGCAGCAATACCATCGCTACGCCGCCAATCAGGACCCAGGGTATTTTGCGGCCGCTGCCCCCATTAACCCCACGGCTGCCAGTGTCTACACCTACAGGAGTCGCCACCATCGTTTTATCTGGGGGCGTGACAACCTGAGTTTTATCCAATGGCGGCCGCGCCTGCGTCCCCGGTGGCGTTGTGATCACACCGCTGAGCGGAGGGGGAGTAGGCTGCTCCTTAAGCAAAGCCGCTGGTAACGCTTGCAGTAAGGTTGCATCTGCCGTTCGTAGCACCTCCCGCAGCGCATCAGCCATCGCCTTAGCCGTAGGAAACCGCTCATCCGGCTCTTTAGCCATCGCCCGGACAATCACCTCTCGTACCCCTTCCGGAATAGCCGGGTTTAATTCGCTGGGGTCGGGAATGGGGGCGTTGACATGTTTCAGAGCCACCGCCAGCGGCGTATCAGCAGCAAAGGGAAGCTGCCCCGTCGCCAGTTGGAAGAAAAGTACGCCCAGAGAGTAAATATCACTCCGCTCATCTCCAGGCTTGCCCAATCCCTGCTCTGGGGACATATACGCCGGCGAGCCGATCATGGCCCCTGTTTGCGTAAAGGTCGGCCCAGAAACGACTTTAGCAATGCCAAAGTCAGACAAAATAGCCGCTCCATAATCATTAAACATGATATTGGGCGGTTTAATATCCCGGTGAATCATCCCCCGGCTGTGGGCATAAGAGAGAGCATCGGCAATTTGCAGAACGACCTGAATTGCCTCGGCCAGAGAAATTTTTTGCCCCCGACGGGCTAAATCTTCTAATTTATCTTTTAACGTTCCCTGGCTCAGGTACTCCATGACAATATAAGTACGGTTGCCAGAAGCATCAAAATCATAAACCTTAACGATATTGGCATGATTCAAAGCCGCCATGGCTTTGGCTTCCCGGCGGAACCGGCCAATAAAATCCTCTTCACTGGCCAGAAATGGATGCATCAATTTGATCGCGACAAACCGCTCCAGGTTTTCGTCATAGCCCTTATACACCTCAGCCATGCCGCCGCGACCCAGCCGCTCAATGATGCGATATCTGCCAATGTTTTGACCTATTAAAGAATCGTCCATAATTACCCAAGCTGGTAGATGATTTGCTCTCCGGGCTGAGACATGGTGAAAGCAGCCATTTGCTTATCTACCACGATCTTCTCTTCACCAGGTTTAGCATAGTAAAGAATACATTCAAGGCGATATTGGGCAGCCGGGATAGTTTCCCGTAAGTGCATTGTCAGACTGAAATTTGGCTCATTGGCTTCAATGACAGACAGCGTCGCAGCTACCTGGCCGATCTCATTGCGAATATTCAACTCCAGTGAAGGCCGTTCCAGAAAAGGAGTTATATTTAGACCTACGGCAACACGCCGTTTATCAGGATAAACGAATAACCCAATCTGATTCACCTGCACCTTTTCGCGCACTCTGGGAGTCAGCAAGGGATCGTCAAAAAAATTGATCTGCATAAGTTGATTATATCGCGGGGGGGCAAGGTAACGCAATGAAAGAGGAGTTGAATCGAATAGATCGATCTAGGAATTGAGGGGATATGCTGTTATTCCGTATGGCGTATGGTCTCCCTGTTATCTTCTTTGGCCAAAAAGATGAGGATTTGCGAATGGAGATGATTGAAGGGAAAATGTGAGACATCGTTATATCTAGCGTTTTCAAAGAAAGATTTTGGATTGTATCTGGTTTCGTCTACCACACGTACCCATCATAAATCTAAAATCGCAAATCGTAAATACCCTATTTAACCCATTGAATCAAGGAGCGACCCATGTTATATGGCTATGCGGGAAAAATTTTACATGTTGATCTAACAAATCAGACTGTTGAGATAGAACAGCCAGATGAAACGTTTTATCGTCATTATGTGGGGGGCAGCCTGATGGGACTGTATTACCTGTGGAAGAACACCCCCCAGGGCGCTGATCCGCTTGGTCCAGAGAATACGTTGGTGTTTACCCTCAGTGCCCCCACCGGGCTGCCGGTTAGTGGGCAAAGCCGCAGCACCATTACTTGCAAATCTCCCAGCAGCGGCGGTGCGGCCGACAGCCAGGCTGGTGGGTTTTGGCCGGCTGAGTTGAAACGAGCGGGGTTTGATGCAATTGTGGTAAAAGGCGCGGCCGCGTCCCCCGTTTATCTCTGGATTGAAGACGGCAAAGCCGAACTACGCGATGCTGCCCACCTATGGGGAAAATCTACCCTGGCCGTAGATGAAGCTCTCAAAGAAGAGCTAGGAGATAACAAAGTGGAAATTGCCCAGGTTGGTCCGGCGGGAGAAAAGTTATCTAATTTCGCCGCCGTGATGAATATGGCTAACCGGGCTTGGGGGCGCACCGGCGTGGGGGCCGTGATGGGGAGTAAAAAGTTGAAGGCGATTGTAGTACGCGGCCGCGGCAAAATCACCCCCGCCCACAAAGGACGCATCGCCGCCCTCTCCAAGAAAGGGGCCGCCGAATTCCCTGACAGTGACATGGAACTGTTTGGCAAATATGGCACCGCCGATACGGTCATGGCCAATCACGGGGCTGGGGGTCTGCCTACCCGCAACTGGGATGCCGGGGCCATGGAGACAGCCAACCTCATCAGCGGGGAGCGGCTTTATGATGAACTGCTGCGCGGCGCCGAAGCTGGGAATCAAGACAAGCAAGGCCGTGACACCTGTTACGCCTGTATCGTCCGCTGTAAGCGGGTAGTGGAAAGCGAATGGCAAGGAATCAAACTTGTACCCGAATATGGTGGCCCAGAGTACGAAACCATCGCTACCTTCGGCTCTTACTGTGGCGTTGAAGATTTACACGCCGTCACTTACGCCAACCAGCTTTGCAACGAATATGGCGTAGATACCATCTCTTGTGGGGCTACCCTCTCCTGGGCCATGGATTGTTATGAAAATGGGGTATTTACTCAGGAAGAGTTGGATGGCCTTGATCTCCGTTTTGGTAATGCTGAAGCGATGATCGCCATGTTAGAGAAAACGCTCAAGCGGGAAGGAATTGGCGATGTGCTGGCCATGGGATCAGCCAAGGCCGCCGACCACCTGGGCAAAGGACATGAATATTTATTAACCGTAAAAGGGCAGGAGCTGCCGGCCCACATGCCCCACGTCAAACGGAGCCTGGCCCTCATTTATGCCGTCAACCCATTTGGGGCCGATCATCAATCTTCGGAGCATGATCCGAATTACCACCCCAAGGTATATGAAGGCAAACCGGAAGCCCCGGGCACGAAACGATTCCTGGAACCATTGGGGTTGACGCGGCCGCAAGCCACCAAAGTTCTCAACGCCGAAAAAGTGGAGTTTGCCCTCAAAACCCAATACAACTACAGCACCACCGACACCATTAACGTCTGCCAATTCGTCTACGGCCCGGCCTGGCAGCTCTATGGACCCCAGGATATGGCTGAGTTGATGAGTGCCACCACCGGCTGGGATATTGGCGTTGATGAGATTCAGGAGATTGGACAGCGGCGGTTGAACCTGATGCGGGCTTATAATGCTCGTGAAGGGTTAAACCGTGACCAGGACACCCTACCCAAAAAACTGTTCCGCAAAGCCCTGAGCGGCGGCCGCAGCGATGGCATCATCCTGGATGAACCTGAACTCAAGGCTGGATTGGACATGTATTTTGAGCAGGCTGGTTGGGATGTAACCACCGGTACCCCCACCCGCGCGGCCCTGGAAGCGGCCGGCCTGGCCTGGGTCGCCGATGATTTAGGGGTATAATTTACGTGAAACATGAGGCGTGATACGTGGCTATTCTCCACGCATCACGCCTCGCGCTACAGCGGTCCCAGGTTAGGATACCTGACAAGGCAACCTTATGAAGGCTGAGATTCATCCTTCATCCTTCATAATTCATAATTCCAAAGGAGTCCCTATGGTAGAAACAGAACTCCACGAACAAGAAATGTTATACCCTACCGTCGAATTTCCTCCCGCAGAGGATTTACCGGCAGAGGATGGTATCCCCTTGGAATCTCCCTGGCACCGTGATCAAATAAGTCTATCTTTGGACTCCATAGCTTATCTCTGGCGAGATCGCACCGATTATTACGCTGGGGGTAACATGTTCATCTATTACAGCCGTCAGCAAGTTCGTAATCGGGATTATAAAGGACCTGATTTTTTCATCGTTCAAGGGGTGGATGGTACCCAGGAACGGAAGAGTTGGGTTGTTTGGGAAGAAGAGGGGCGTTATCCAGACCTGATCATTGAACTCCTCTCCCCCTCAACCGCCCGGCAAGATAAAACAACCAAAAAGCGGCTTTATGAGCGGGTTTTCCGCACGGCGGAATATTATGGCTACGATCCTGACACACAGGAACTATTCGGCTGGCATCTCCATCCCACGGGCTACGAAGATTTAGAGCCAGACCCGGAAACGGGGCGGTTATGGAGTGGGGTACTCAATGCCTGGATTGGCCGGTGGCAGGGGAAGTTTGTCAACCGTAAGGCTACCTGGCTCCGATTTTTTGATGACCAGGGAGAGCTGATACCTATTTTCGCCGAAGCTGAAGCGGCACGAGCCGAAGCTGAAGCGGCCGCACGCCAAACCGCCGAAGCCGAAATAGCCCGCTTACAAGCTGAATTGGCTCGCTTACGAGAACAACTGCCCTGACTCCCCATTATGGCCAATCAAGCAAAAACAGCAGGGCCAGTAAAATCAGATTGACATGGCGCAAACGGCCTGGCTCCAGGGTGATAGTAAAAGCATAAGCCGTTTCTGCTTCATCCTGGGGCGGCTCAAGCGGGGTAATCAGGCCAATCGTGGCCGGCAAGGGGAGCTGCCGCAGCGGGGTAAAAGCCAGCCGGGGGGGAACCCCGCTATACAGGGCAAACCGTCCTTTCTGCTCTGGCTCATCCAACGCCAGCCATTTTTGACTCTCCACTTCAATAATAAAATAAGGGACATCACTTTGGTTCGCGGCCGCAGGTTGGAGCTTGTTGATGACAGCATACACACTGTTTTCGATCACCAGGGCATAACTGGCTAAGGTTGGCGTCTGGCGGCGCAGGCGGGAAAATGTGGGGCGGGGTAAGGTCAAGGCGGCAATCGGTTTGCCATCAGGCCGAGCCAGCCGCAGTTGGTGGGATGGCACCCAGGGAGAACCGTAATCAGCTACCAGCAGTACCTTATCCCGGTGGTCCAGGAGATGGTATTGGGCACTTTCAGGGGTATGATTGATGCGGGCGACGGTGTAATTGGGCATAAATAATAAGGAAATATGGGAGCTGAGGGAACTATGGAAATTGGGGAGGAACTCACTCCTCAATCCTTAGCCCTCACTCCTTTGTCTGTTTTAGCAGTAATTTTACCACCTGCCACCAGGAAAACTGATCAATCGTTTCCTGGTTACCCATGGCGATATTGATGACCAGGCGGCGCAGGCGGGTAGGTGGGCCAGAGGGCCGGGCTAACCAGTTGAGGGTAGGCCGATTAAAACAAAGCTGCCGGGCACGCAGGCTGAAAAGAAATAGCTTTTGGAAATGGTCTCGTAATTTTTGATCATACCGTCGGTGTTGGACCAGGGAAAAATCCCCGGCCTGGAACATTTCGACCAGGTGCGCGGCCGCCATCTGGCCTGACTCCAGGGCATAATCTATCCCCTCTCCCGTAATCGGATTGACCAGCCCAGCGGACTCTCCCACCAGCAAAATCTGCTCACCAAAAGTGGGCGCAGTAGGGAAGTCAGTGCGGAGAGGATACCCTTTGATAGGACCAATTTGACGGGCGTTTTGCAGAAGGGGCTGCAGCGGCCGCGACGCCATAAACTGTTCCATCACTGTGCGCGGCGAAAGAGGGTTCTTCTCACCTGGCCGCCGCACCACCCCAGCCCCCACATTGGCCGACCGCTCCCCCAGGGGAAAAATCCAACCATATCCAGGTAGGGGCACTCCTTCAAAATAAAATTGTACCGCCGGGGCGATAGGAGCCATCTCCTCAAAATAGGCTCTGGCGGCTACCGCTGGCGGGGGGTACACTTTGAGAATCCCCGTCTGCTCCAACAAAGAGGTGCTGGCCCCGGTAGCAATGACCGCCATTTTCGCCCGCACCCCATTCCCATTAGCCTGAACAAGAACGTGCCCATTTTCTCGCGCAATCCCTTTGACAGTGGCCCGACGAAACTCTGCTCCAGCGGCCGCAGCCCGCTCCAAAATGATATTATCCAGGGTAAGGCGAGGGACAATGGTAGCATAAGCAGGGGCATTTTTTAGTTGGGGAATCGGCTCGCGGAACGCATCCCCATTGGGAGCCGCCAACCCCACCTGGGCGACAGTGTACCCTACCTGGGAGATCTTCTCTAGCAGCCCCATATCTTGCAGCACCGCCAGGGCGCGGGGGCTAAGGCCATCACCACAGGTTTTATCACGGGGAAACTCCGCTTTATCCAGTAAAATCGTTTTGAGTCCAGCCAGAGAGAGATAGGTCGCGGCCGCGGCCCCCCCTGGTCCAGCACCAATAACAGCAACATCGTAGGCAGGTTGGTTCATAGGTAGTTAGCAACAAACAGTAAACAGTGAACAGTGAGCAGTCAGCGGTCAAATGATCATACATCCAATAATTGACAATTGGCAAAGGCGCGTTGAAAATTAGTGGCGAGGGGGCGAATGTTCATAATTCATCCTTCCTAATTCATCCTTTCCTCCACAGGTATTTTTATGTCCAGACAGCCGCTTCTTTCCGGCGTTCGGGTGATTGATTTAACCAGGGTGTTGGCCGGCCCATTTTGTACCATGATGCTCGGTGATCTGGGGGCCGATGTTATCAAAATTGAAAACCCTGATGGGGGTGATGATACGCGCCGCTGGGGACCACCGTATGCTGGGGGTGAGGCGGCTTATTTTCTCAGTGCCAACCGCAATAAGCGCAGTCTGACACTGAACCTGAAAAAGGGTGAAGGGATCACCATTCTCAAGAAATTAATCCAGCAGGGGGATGTGCTGGTGGAAAATTTCCGCACCGGTACACTGGCCCGCTGGGGGTTGGATTATGAGACATTACAAACACTGCGCCCTGGCTTGATCGTGGCTTCGATTACCGGCTATGGCACCACTGGCCCAGATGCGGAGCGGGCCGGGTATGATTTTATGGCCCAGGCACGGGGCGGGTTTATGAGTATTACTGGCCCGGCGGATGGGGAACCTACACGGGCCGGGGTAGCCATTACTGATTTGACGACGGGGATGTTTGCCTGTAATGCGATTGCGGCCGCGCTGTTTGCCCGCGAACGAACAGGAGAAGGGCAGTACATTGATATGGCCCTGCTGGATACCCAGGTGGCCCTGCTCTCTTATGCCGCCAGCAACTATTTGGTCTCTGGGGTGCGGCCGCAGCGATACGGCAACGGCCATCCCAACATCGTCCCATATCAGGAATTTAAGGCGCGAGATGGCTATTTCGCCTTTGCTTGTGGCAATGATGGGCAGTGGCGCAAATTTTGCACCGCTGTAGGGAAGGAAATATGGTTGACAGATGAGCGATTTGCCACCAATCCGGCACGAGTCACCCACCGGGCCGAACTGATCAAGCTGCTCAGCGAATTGTTCGCAACTCGTGATAAAGAGGAGTGGATGGCCCTCTGTGATGAGATTGGCATTCCCAGTGGGCCAATCAACGATGTGCCCCAGGTATTTGCCGATCCCCAAGTGCAGGCACGGCAAATGGTGACAGAAATAGACCACCCAACCATCGGCCGCCTGCCTCTGGTGGCCTCGCCCATGAAAATCCCAACCAATCCCCTGACCGTGCGTTATCCCCCTCCGCTTTTGGGGCAGCACACGGAAGAAATTTTGACCGAACTCCTGGGATATGATGAAGCCACCATCACCCATTTGCGCCAGGCAGGGGTGGTGTGAGGGGGATTGGAGAGTAGAGACTGGAGATTAAAAGGTTGCGGAGGCGCGGGAATTGTTCACTCCCCTACTCGCTTACTCGCCTACTTGCCCACTTAAAAGGTACACATTCATGGAAGCTGTAGCCACACCACCTGTTGCTATTGATTGGTCGTTTGTCTGGAAATTGCTGGTCGGGATGGCCGGGTTGTTATGGGGGGTTTTATTTCTGGACGTCTATTTTTTTAAGGGGAGACTGCGGGACAGTTACAGCATTATTCCCCGTACTTCGTTTGGCGTAACGCGCATTTTGTTTTCGCCTCTGGTGCATAAAGATCGGCAGCATCTTTGGGCCAATACGCTGCCGCTGTTGGCTCTGGCCGGGTTGATGTTGTTTAACCATTATGAGCTGTTTTGGCTGCTAACTGGGATGATTGTGGTGGTTGATGGGTTAGGGACGTGGCTGTTTGGCAGCAAGGGAAAACATTTGGGGGCCAGCGGGGTGATTTATGGCTATTTCGGCTTTGCCCTGGCCCAGATTTATTTTAATGCCACCCCGATGACGGTATTGGTGGCCGGGTTTGTGGGGCTGTATTACCGGGGGTTGTTTGGGCAGCTTATCCCCTGGAATTGGCGCCAGGGGACATCAAATGTGGGACATCTTTTTGGTTTTCTGGGGGGAATCGCGGCCGCGTACCTGTTTGATCGTGGCGGAATGGGGTAAAAGTTTCTCAAACCGCTGTGGCAATGGCGCGCAAAGCAATGCCGAAGAGAAACAGCATAGTAAAACTCAACACCCACTGCCCCCGGTTTGAAATATCTCCCCGCAAAGCCACCATGTAGACAAAGGGTAAAAAAATGACAATAAACACCCCGTAAAGCAAATGAATGCCAGCACGGGCCATGTGGATGTCATAATTTGCCAGCCAGAGAACCGTCCCCAGCACCGCCTGCACAATCACCAAAACCTCAGCAATGGCCAACGCCCCCAGATGGCTGCCATCTACCCCCTGCCCCCGGATGGCTCGCACCAATCCCCACAAGCCTACAACAAGAAAATAGAGCCAGATAGTATTAGAAAGACCGCGATGAATAAGTAAAACAGTAGTCATGGTTGTAATTTGGGCCACGAGGGGTACGAATTAGCCCGAATTGTATTTTCTCATTCATGTTAATCCGTGTCATTCGTGACTGTAGCTGTTTTCCACTTTTATAACTCGTGGGCAATTTTGGCGATACGCTCAACGGCTCGCTCTAAATCATTCATAGCTGTAGCAATGGAGAAACGGACACGATTTTCGGCCGTTGCTCCAAACTCAATGCCTGGTGTGCCCGCAATGCCCGCTTTCTCTAACAGAGCATCGGCCAATTGGACGCTGTTTTTCTGGCTGTTGGGGAACGAGGGCATGAGATAAAACGCGCCATCAATTGAAGGGCAGTGGACACCAGGAATTTCATTCAGAGCTTGCACCATATAATCCCGCCGATCCTGGTACGATTGGCACATCTCCTGGATGATGTCCTGGGGGCCACGCAGGGCCGCGATGGCTGCCTTCATCGTGAAGGTGGCGGCCGAGGTAACGGTTTGGCTATGCATAATAGCGGCTAGCTTCATGGCTGGGGTAGGGCCAACTACCCAACCCATACGCCAGCCGGTCATGGCGTAAGATTTGGACAGCCCGTTGGTGGTCAGAGTGCGCTCGGCCATGCCTGGTTCAGCGGCTAGAGAATAATGTGGCCGCCCATCAAACCTCAGTTTCTCATACACTTCATCCGTTACCACATATAAATCAGCCCCAATAGCTACCTCGGCAATCGCCTGCACCTCAGCCTGGGTGAGAACGCGGCCAGTGGGGTTACAGGGGGAGTTGACCATAATTGCTTTGCTTTTGGGAGTAAGTCTGGCCCGGATTTTGGCCGCCGTTACGGTGTAATTATCTTCCGGGTCCAAATCAACCGGGATGGGAATGCCGCCACAAATCTGAATCATGGGGGGGTAGGAAACCCAGGCCGGGGAAAGATACAGTACCTCATCACCAGGGTTGATTACAGCGGAGAGAGCTAGAATTAAGGCCCATTTGCTCCCTGGGGTGACAATGACATCCGTCTTTGGGTTGACGTGAACGTTGTTTTCTTTGGCCATCTTTTCGGCGATGGCTTCCAGGGTGGGGGTAATCCCTTTGGTGGGGGCCGGGTAATGGGTATACCCTGCTTCAATAGCGGTAAACGCGGCCGCGACAATATGGGCCGGGGTATCAAAATCTGGTTCGCCACCGGCCAGGGCAATCACATCATGCCCGGCCGCCTGCATCGCTTTGGCCTTGTCATTAATTGCCAATGTTGCTGAGGGGGGAATCTGACTCAGCAGACGTGAAAGTTCTTTCATTACCAATGCTCCTGGAGGGAATTATGAATTAAGAAGGATGAATTATGAAGAAACTCGCAAATTCATTCACTCTCAAACCAGCCTGCGTAATGTTATCTTGTCCGGGCAAATTAGCAATTAGGCCTATAGGATTGGTGAGTTTGCGGGAAAATGTGGGATAATTAAATGGTATGAGCCTCACGCAGCAGTTTTTGCTCCTCTCCCTCTTGCCCTTAGCCTTTTTGGTACTCATTGGGCAGTTGCAGCGGCCGCAGCGCCAGCATCGCTCCACCCTCATCTGGTTGTGGTCCCTCACCTTACTTCTGGCAGCCGTGTGGGCCAGCGGTATTCTCAGCTACTTTATGGCTGATAACGTGCCTCTGGTATTTCTCTACAACTGGCGTATCGTCAGCCGGTATAGTTTAGGGCTATTTGCGGCTGGTGTCTATTTAACCAGCACAACTTACTTGAATACCTCCAGCAATTTACGCAATGTGCCTCTGGTTTTTTATGTTTTGCTATGGGTGGGGGCTATTCTTCTTGATCCCCTGCTCAGAATCAGCCAGATCGGGTCATTCGCTGTCGGAGAGCAAGTAATAAGCCAATTTGATTTGTGGGCCGCGATTTGGGTCACGAGTTGGTTTTTACCTCTGTTTGCCGCCTGGCTGTTGACTCGTCAAGCGTATCATAAAGTACCAACCTCTCTTTATCGCAACCAAATTAATTATTGGTTTTTTGCTTTGAGCGGTTTTATGGTGGCTGGGGTGCCCGGGATTATCCAACAAGTGGGCCAATCGGGGTGGTGGCAGTTGAGCGCCATGCTGTACATCGCGGCCGCAACCGTAGCCACCCTGAGCCTTACCCGTGATCGCCTGCCTGATCTACAAATAACCCTGCGGCAAAATGTCCGCCGCCTCTTCTTTGTGATCCTGGTTTTCTTGCTCAGCCTGGGCGGGCTGCTGCTTTTGACCCAAACAGAGATAGGTGCGGACATCAGGCAAACATTGCCCGGTCTTACCCTGGCGGCCGCAGGTTTTTCCTTCCTCATCGCTCTTTTATACCGCCTCATTAACCAACTGTTTCGGCCTTTTGTGCCACTTAATGAAGAAGGGGGAGCCGCCTTGCTCCCAGTTAATCAGTTAGAAGGAACCCTGGGCGAACCCAGACTGCTGGCGGAAGCGGTTTTGGCCTGGATACAACAAAAATGGCAGAGTGAAGATGCCTGGCTGGTGGTTGTGGAGGAGGAAAATGAGCGGGTTTGGCTGCGGCCGCAGGCTGGCCTCAATGACAATTTACCTGAACCTGCCAGCTTTACCTGGCAAAGCCCATTCATCACCTATTTGCAGCGTAACCCCACCCAACCCCTCATTCAATATGATATAGATATCCTGAACGATTTTGAGGAGATGCTCCCCAACGAAAGGGCGATTTTGCGTGAGTGGGAACGGCTTCTTTATTTACCATTACACGCCGGCAATAAGCTGGTGGGTGTCCTGGCTTTAGGCAAAAAACAAGAGCACGCCACCTATACCCCCAATGATTTCAGTCGCCTCACCCTATTAGCCGGCCAGTTTGGCCCCATCTTTTACCTTTCGCGCCAGATCAACCACCTCAGCCAGACCTATCAGCGAGAAACTTCTGAACATCGTCATTTTATTGAGCGGGCCAACCGGTGGGAAGCGGTCTCTAAACTGTACGGCCAATATTTACACCTCATCTCTCCTGATTTACGCAAAGCTTTGGGGATTGTTGAGAGCCAATGGCAGCGTACTTACAACGAGGTTACGCAAAATGAAGGATTAATCACCCTACCGGATCACCTGACCAAACCCTTAGCTGATTTTAAGGTGATGATGGATCGGCTCATCACCGTTTCTGGTCGTATCCAAAAACAGAGCGACTTCCATTTTACCGAAGTGCGTCTGGATGATGTCATCCGCAGCAGCATTGGCAGCCTGGCGGCAATGGCCGATGCCCGACGAGTACAAATAGACGCCCAATCGCTTACCCATCATTTGCCCCCTATCCGGGGAGATGCCCAGCGGCTGCAAGAGGCGGTCCAATTTTTGCTCCACAACGCCATCAAATTTAACAAAATTGGCGGCAAGGTAGAGGTTAATTATGGCCGCCAGGATGACGACCTGTATGTGCGGGTGACAGATAATGGCGTTGGGATTGCCGAAGAGCGTCTGGCGGTTGTCTGGCTCGGATTGATTCATTTAAACCAGACCCCAGCTACAGCAGCGGGGATGGGGTTGGGGCTGCCCCTGACCCGGTTTATTGTCGAAGCACACGGCGGCCGCGTCGAGGCCCAAAGCACCCATGGGGCTGGCAGCACTTTTACCATTTACCTGCCTATTGGGCGAAATGCTCTATGACTTTTGCCGCGAATTGACACGAATTCGCCCAAACCAGGGCGAATTCATGCCAGGTGTGGTTGAATCAAATTTGATTGAGAAACAGTATGAGTTCTAACCCTTTGTTGATTTATGATGGTGACTGCGGCTTTTGAGAGAAAACCGCCCGTCTCGTGCAGACGTTTAGCCACCATAAAATTACCATTACTCCCTGGCACGCCGTCCCTGAACTACTAGAGCAGTACAACCTGAGTCTGGAAGATGTGTTGACCCAGGTGTGGCTCATTACCCCAGATGAAAAGGTATGGGGGGGCGCGGCCGCGGTCAACCAATGTTTGCGTTATATTTGGTGGGCGCGGCCGCTTGCTTTACTCTACCGTATCCCTGGCCTGCGCCAATTAGAAGATTCGCTCTACCGCTGGATCGCTGAACACCGTCACCTCATGCCTGGCTCCACCGCCGCCTGTGCTTTACCGCCCAACAATGCCTCCCAAAAGCCGGGCCAATAAGCATGAATTTCACGACACCTCTGGCCCTTTTGCTTTTGCTCACTTTGCCCTACTTTTATGGGTTGGCGCGGCCGCAGCCCACATCCTACCGCCGCGCCCCCTGGCGAGATTGGGGCAGCCTCATTACCCGCCTGCTCATCATCCTGCTCCTCATCCTGGCCCTGGCTGGAGCCCAGGCTGTCCGAGCGGCTGATGAGTTGGCGGTTGTCTTCCTCCTGGATGTTTCTGACTCGATGGGACCGGAGCAGGTGGACCAGGCAGAGCAAATCATCCGTGAAGCGATGAACCATATGACGGCTGACGATCAGGCGGCGGTGATTGTTTTTGGAGCCAATGCCCTGGTAGACCGACCGATGAGCCGTCTGGCAGAGTTAGCCCCTATCAGCTCCGTGCCACAGACGCTGCATACGGACCTGGCGGAGGCGATTCGCCTGGGGCTGGCGATTTTCCCCGCCGGCCCCGCCCGACGCATGGTGATTATCAGTGATGGCGCGGCTACGATTGGTGATACGATGGAAGCAGCCCGACTCGCGGCCGCGTCTGGTATCCAGATTGATTATATTCCCTTAATACAGGACAACGCGGCCGCTATTGAAGCATTTATCACCAGCGTCAACGCCCCCAGCCGCGTCACCCAAGGGGAAGCGTTCGCCATCCAGATCGGCATCGAAAGCAGCCATAACATGCCAGCCATCCTCCGCGTCCTGGCTGGCAGCCGGGTCATTTTTGATGAGCCGATCCAACTCAATGCCGGGATCACCAACCATACCATCCGCCTACAAGCCACCGAGCCAGAATTTGCCCGCTACCGGGTAGAGCTGATCCCAACCCAGGACAGCTACTTCCAAAATAACGAACTGGCCGCCTTCACCGACATCGCCGGGCCGCCCCGCGTTCTCCTCGTCGCCAACGATGGCACTTTGGACGACACTGGTAACCCATACCCTGATGAAGCTCCCCCCCTTATCCTCGCCCTCCAAGCCATCGGCCTGGAAGTAGATTTAACCACCCCTGCCGGTTTACCCGCTAACCTGGCCGAACTGAGCAATTACGGGGCCATCATCCTGGTCAATGTCAACGCCAAATATTTAACCCCTCGAAAAATGGAAATTTTACAAACCTATGTCCGTGACCTGGGAGGAGGGCTGGTTGCAGTTGGTGGGCCACAAAGCTATGGTATGGGGGGGTATTTTCAGACACCCCTGGAAGAAACATTGCCAGTAGACATGCAAATCAAAGATCAAGAACGGTTCCCCGCCGTCAGCATTGTTATCGTCATTGACCGCTCCGGCAGTATGGGAATGAATGAGGGAGGGGTGACAAAAATTCAGTTGGCCGCTGAAGGGGCGGTGCGCGTGGTGGAGCTTCTCAACGATTTTGATGTCATCACCGTTATTCCCGTAGACACTCAGCCCAACAATCCCATCGGCCCCATCTCCGCTACGGAACGAGAGCAGGCAATTGGCCAGATACGGCAAATTGGGGCCGGGGGCGGGGGGATTTATGTGCGCAATGGGTTGGAAGCGGCCGCGGGTGCCCTGGCCCAATTCCCCACCGAAGTCCAGCACATCATCGTCCTGGCCGATGGGGCCGACTCCGAGCAAAAAGACGGAGTACCCGAGCTGCTAGATAGTTTAGTAGCGCAAGGTGTAACCATCTCCTTCGTCGCCATTGGCAATGGGCCAGATGTACCCTGGCTGCAACAGATGGCCGAACGAGGCAATGGCCGCTTTCATTTCACCGACCGGGCAGCCAATTTGCCCCAAATTTTTACCCAGGAAACAACCTCCATTCAGCGCACCTACCTCATTGAAGAGCGATTTTTCCCCACCCAGGTAAGCAGCAGCCCCATTCTGACTGGGATTCAAGCTGTCCCCCCGCTTTATGGTTATGTAGGGGCTTCCCCCAAGAACACCGCTCAGGTTATCCTGGAAACCCACCAGGGCGACCCCTTGCTGGCGGTCTGGCAATATGGGTTGGGTCGGGCGGTGGCCTGGACCTCAGATGCAACGGGGCGATGGGGTGTTGATTGGGTACGTTGGGCCGGGTTTGCTCCGTTCTGGGGACAGGCAGTCCGCTGGACCATCTCCCAAGACCGGGACAATTTGATCGAAACGGTGGTAAGTTATCAGGGGAAACAAGGTACCCTGACGGTAGATGCCCGTGACAGCAATGGTCAATTTCTCAACAATCTGGTAATGGAAGCCAATGTGGTTTCCCCCGTTGGCGTGACGACCAACGTCACGCTGCAGCAAATCGCTCCAGGTCGGTATGAGGCGGCGTTTAGCCCAGATGATACCGGGGCGTATCTGATTCGGGTGGCCGGCAATCTGCCGGGGGATGATACGGTTATCGGCCAAACGAGTGGTTGGGTATTAGGGTATTCGCCAGAATATCAGCAGTTTGGTGGTAATCCGCAGCTTTTGGCTCAAATAGCCGAACTGACCAGCGGCCGCGACCTGAGCGGGAATCCATCAGGGGCGTTTGATCACACCCTGGCCAGTGATGCCACCACCCGCCCCATCTGGCATTGGCTCACCTTTACCGCTTTAATGCTGCTGCCCCTAGATATTGCCCTGCGCCGTCTGGTGGTCACCCGAACGGATATGGAGCGGGCCTGGGCGGCCACCGGCGGCCGCGTTCTAACCCGCCTTTTCCCATCCCCCATTGTAGACCCAGAGCGGGCCGAGCAGATGAGCAGCCTGTTTGAGGCTAAAGCACGAGCGCGGCGCCCTGGGGAAGGGGCCAGCAGTGGGGAAACACTCTTTACCCGGCCAGTCGAACGAACGGAACAGCCCCCAACTGCCCCCCCAAAAGCGGAACCGCCAGCGGCCGCGCCCTCGCCCCCCACCTCTCCCCCACCCCGTGACAGCACCGCCCTGGCCTCCCGCCTGTTAGCCAAAAAACGGCAGCAGCAAGAAGGGCGTAAGGATGAAGAGTCAAAATAATTAGTACTTTACGAGTCAACCCCTTGTACAGAAAACAAGAACTGATCCACAGATGACACAGATTGTCACAGATGGCTTAAAAATCTGTGTTCATCGGTGACATCTGTGGATAAATCTTTTCTGGCTTGTCCAGGTTAGGGGGCTGTTACGATCAGTTTACCCACCATCCCTGCTTCTTTGTGCCCGGCTACGGTACAGTAATACTCATACTCCCCTGGTTCAGAAGGGGTAAATTCCAGGGTGCTAGAACCCCCATTCATCGCGGCCGCCACGTGAACATCAGGCTGCTCGTGCATATGGCCCATATCATGTCCCCCCATCCCATGATCTTCGTGTGTCATCACTGTGCCGGAATGGGCTATCTTCATAATGCTGAAATCATGTTCCAGAAATCCATCATTGCGAAATATGATTTTGAGCGGCTGCCCGGCAGTCACTTCCAGCGTTTTTTTGTCATAAACAATATCCGTTGCCACCAGCGTAAATTCAGCCCCGGATAAGGTGGTTGAGCTAGAGGGTGTGGCCGTTGAACTACACGCAGTAATCAAACTGATCAATACAATCAACAAACCAAAGGTTATCTTCTTCATATAAATGTTGCTCCTCAAGGCAAATATGCTGTTGGGTTTGGCGTTTCGTGGTGTATATTCCCGAGAGTGAATCACCACTTGCCAAAATCCAGATATTCAACGTGTGAACCAGTCTCTATTCTAACCGGAGTTATTTTTACTTTGATGCGCTAAACAGCGTATGACTTCCTCGCCAAATAGCCTATTATTCGTTGAACAAACAATAGGGGTCTATTTTGCCGGCCCAGTTATGGATGCGCCGACTCTTGGGGATTTCGCGGGTTAAAGGCAATTCTCTGCGGGCGCTTACCTGACAACTGCGTTAAAAACGTAGGATCGAACTATGATGAAACCGCAATTTAATCTTTGGCTAGAAATAAACGGAGAAGTTGGTCTGTCTATCTGGCGAGTCAGGCTATTGCAGGCCGTAGGCGAAACCGGGTCTATCAGCGCGGCCGCAGCCCAGCTTGGCATCCATTACCGCACCGCCTGGCAAAAAATCCACGAGATGGAGACCCGCCTGGGGCAAAAGCTCGTCGAAACCCAAACTGGCGGTCATGGTGGGGGTGGGGCCACCCTCACCCCCACAGCCCAGGCTTACCTGGACAAATTCAACCAATTTAGCCAGCAAATCGAAGGCGAAATCCATCGGCATTACCAGGCACTTTTTGACTTTGACGATAGCCAGAGATGAAGGAATCACGGGTGGAACAGTATAACCTCCGCTGAGTTCCTCCAGGTCCCAAAGTTCCCCGCTTTCATTCCCCTGCCGAACCTTGTTTAGTTCGTCTCTCTTGATTATACTTTGCCAGCGTTATGATTATTTGTCATAGCGATTGATTTCTTTTATATCAAGAGAGAAAAACGATGCGCTTAACACGATGGTTATGGGTAATGGTCATATTTGCCCTGCTGGTGGCATGTAGAGCAAAGGAACCAGCGGTGCTGCGATTGGCCACAACAACCAGTACGGCTGATTCAGGGTTGTTGACAGCTATTTTGCCGACATTTGAGGAGCAATATAACGCCCGTGTGGATATCGTTGCGGTGGGGACGGGCCAGGCGATTGCTCTGGGTGAAGCGGGGGATGCGGATGTGATTTTGGTTCATGCCCGCGGCCGCGAAGATGCCTTTGTCGCCGCCGGGCATGGGTTGTACCGGGCTGATGTCATGTATAACGATTTTGTGCTGGTAGGACCTGCCAGCGACCCAGCAGGGGTGCGCGGGATGACCCTGGCCCATGAGGCTCTGACCGTAATCGCTGACGCGGCCGCGCCCTTCGCCTCCCGTGGGGATGACAGCGGCACCCACAGCAAAGAGAAAGCGTTATGGAGTATAGCTGGCCTGACCCCTGATCCAACAAGCAGTTGGTACAATTCATTGGGGCAGGGCATGGGGGATACCCTCACCTACGCCAACGAGACTGGGGCCTACACTCTGACAGACCGGGGGACGTTCCTGGCTTTACAAAGCAACCTGCCAAATTTGGTCATCATCGTTGGCGGAGCCAGCATAGCCGACAATCGAGACCCTGATTTGTTAAATCCTTATGGAGTCATCCCGGTCAACCCGGATAAAGGGAACATTAACCAGGAGTTGGCCGAACTGTTTGTCAATTGGCTCGCCACCCCAGAAACCCAGGCCGCTATTGGCGCGTTCGGGGTCGAGGTATATGGCCAACCCCTATTTTATCCTGACGCCCGCTAATGGAAACGCTCATTCAGGCTACAGGCGAAGCCATACGGTTGCTGTTCCGCTTTGATGCCGAATTACGGGGGATCCTGGCCCTGACCTTGCAGGTGACGGGTGGGGCATTGTTCCTGGCGGTGCTGCTAGGTGTGCCGGTGGGGGCGTGGATGGGTTTACGCAACCGCGTTCCTCTGGCTGGCTGCCTGCTTCCCCTGATCTACACTGGTATGGGGCTGCCCCCCGTTGTTGTTGGCCTCTTTGTTTACCTCTTCCTCTCCAACCAGGGCATCTTGGGCGATCTACGCTGGCTTTTTACCCCCAGAGCCATGATCCTGGCCCAGACCATCATCGCCCTACCTCTGGTGATAGGGCTGACCCTGACGGCAGTGCAAGCGGTAGACCCGGCGGTGCGCTTACAGGTGCAATCATTAGGGGCTACCCGTTGGCAGTTGACCTGGGCGGTACTCAGTGAGGCTCGCCAGGGGATGTTAGCGGCTATTGTAGCTGCTTTTGGCAGCATCATCTCTGAAGTAGGAGCAGTGATGCTGGTGGGAGGCAATATTGAAGGGCAAACGCGCGTTCTTACCACAGCCATCGTTTTAGAAACACGCAAAGGGAACTTTGCCCTGGCTCTGGCACTGGGCATCATTCTCTTGAGCCTGGCTTTCATCACTAACTGGGCGTTGTACCGCTGGCAGGGGGTGAAGCGATGAACGCCAGTTATCATCTGGAGGAGATTACCCATTGGTATGGGGAGCGGCAGGTGCTGTCTGTGGCCCAGTTGCAGATTCGCTCTGGGGAAATTTTAGCGTTGGTGGGACCGAGTGGGGCGGGCAAAAGTACCTTGCTGCGCCTGTTGAATTTTTTAGAATGGCCGACTGGCGGTCGCTTATATTTTGGGGATCACCTGGTGACGCCGGCCTTGTCGCTGGAACAGAAACGGCGGGTGGTGGGGGTTTTCCAGCGGCCAGGGTTGCTGCACCGGAGCGTGGTGGCGAATATCGGTTATGGGGTGCAGCTACGCGGCCGCGTCCCCGATCCTTCACTGCTCCAACAATGGTTAGACCGGCTGGGGCTGGGGCCATTGGCCCAACAAGCGGCCGCTAAACTCTCGGCTGGTGAAGGGCAGCGGGTAGCCCTGGCCCGGGCCCTCATTATCCAGCCGGATGTGCTGCTGCTTGATGAGCCGACAGCGAATCTGGACCCGTACAATGTAGGGTTAATTGAGCAGATTGTGCGGGAAGAGCAAGCCCAACGCAAGATGACGGTGGTGTGGGTAACACATGATCTATTCCAGGCCCGGCGGGTGGCGCATCGGGTGGCATTGATGGTTGGGGGGCAGATTGTTGAAGTGGGGGAGAGGGAAGCGTTCTTCAACCGGCCACAGAGTGAGGTCGCGGCCGCGTTCTTGCGGGGAGAGTTGGTTTATGGGTGATGCTGGCTGCTCACCAGCATTACCCATACAAATCAATTCAAGTGAACCAGATTCACCAAAGGTGATGAAACCCAGGAACTCAAAGAGTCTTCAGGGAACTTATTCACTCCTAAAAGATTTATCCACAGATGTCACAGATGAGTCCACTGAAAAAAGCCACGAATTTCACGAATGAACACGAATTTTTCTTTGGTAACTTTGCGCCTTCGCGTCTCTGCGCGACCTTTTTTCAGTAGATCCACAGATGAACACAGATGTATTTCTATCTGTGAAAATCTGTGCCATCTGTGGATCACTTCTTATTTTTATACAAGAGGTTGACTCGTAGGATATTGAGTTTTACTCCTCATCCTCATCTTCATCTTCATCAAACTCATAATCTGATTCATCAAATTCATCATCTATAACCAGATTACGGATGGAGATGGTGATATCAGGCATCTCATCCAGATCATCTTCCTGGCTCCAGATGGCGTCAATCTCATCCAAAACAGATTCATAAGCAATAGCATACAGATCAACTGTACCCAACGCTTCAGCATCGGCGGTATCAATACTTACCAGGGCACTCGCTCCTCCTTCGCGGGTTTCCCCGGAGGCGTAACGAATGCCGAAACTATATTCAAACTCAATTGCAAAACCCATTGTAAAATTCTCCTTTAACCATTCAATCGAACTGTAGGCACAGATCGTTTAGGTTTATCATCGTACAGTCTGCTATCCAGGTCTTTGTAGAGATTATTTTGCGGACAGTCAGGCTTGAATAAAAAGCAAACGTTTTATAACAAAGTCAGGGTAAAGGTTGGCTGGAGTTTAATTGGCCAGAACAAAACCATGCTTTTTGCCAGGAAAAAACGCTTACCGCAAACGTCAATTATAGTGAGGATGGGCCAATAGACCAAACCAAACTTACACCTTATGGGGAAAATAAAAAGCCGGCTCATCCGGCTTTTTTACGGGGGTGATAGCGGGGTGGCTACTCAGCGGCCGCGTCACGGGCTTCAGCGGCCGCAGCGATTCGGTCTAGAATCGTCGTATGCACCGGCTTAGAGGGGAAGCTGTATCCTGACCCGCGCTCAGAAATAATATATTCCGGTTTGCCAGGGTTAATCTCAATTTTGCGCCGCAGACGGTGGACATGCACATGCAGCCGGTCTTCATACGCCTCTTCCAACGGCCAGATGCGGCGCAGGAGAAAATCAGTTGTAACCACTTGCCCGGCATTCCGCATGAGCACATAAAGCAGCTTCGTCTCTGTGGGGGTCAACGAAATTTTCTCCCCATCCACCACCACTTCCCGGTTAGCAAAATCAATAGAGAGCCGCTCATCAATTTTGGTGATGGGGGCCAGAGCATAAGAAAATGTGCCAATCCGCCGTAGGACGCGCTTCACCCGGGCGATCAACTCATTAGGGCTGAATGGCTTGATGATGTAATCTTCAGCAAACTCCTCAATGCTCTTGATAATCGTCTCTTCTTCATTGACGGCAGTCAGCATGATCACCGGTAGATCACTAAATTGATGGACGGTCCGGCAAAATTCGAACCCATCCATGATGGGCATATTGATATCTACAATGGCCAGATGGGGCAGCCCATGTTTTTGGATAACGCCCATAGCGTCTTGCCCAGAATTGGCGGTGAGTACTTCGTAACCGGCTTTGTCCAGCGCGTGTTCTACTATCCGCAGCGTATAAGGGTTATCATCTACGGTTAGTATGCGTTGAATCTCTGGATTAGAATTAAGCATAGTTTTTCCCTAAACTGGTGAATGGCAAGAATGGTGTACATCAAATTGTACCTTAAAATTTTGCGGGAGTATAACTGAAATTCTCGGCTTAGGGAAAAATTCACGCCAATCTGTTTTGTTGGCTCGTTTATTATGGCCGCTGCTGCCAGGCAGCTAAAAGTTCTATCTCTCGTTCCGGTTTTAGGGTGCGCGGCCAGTTGTAATCTATGCGCGTGTTGCTCCAGGTGAGGGTGTCCAGGATGGTTTCAGCCAGGGGGCGGAACTGTAAGCCGGCGGCAATGGCTTTCTGACAGTTGACGGTGCTGAACCCGGCATTGCCTTCCTGAGGAATCCAGAGGGGCATCTCGACGAATGGGCCTACTTGCTGTTCCTGAAGAAAGGCATCGTTGACCCAGGTGAAATGGGCATCGCGGCCAATGACCTGATGGCAGGTTTGTAAAAGCTGCCCCATTGTCAGCCGGTAATCTGGGCCAGTGACATTGTATGGACCGGTCAAGCGAGCTTCGGAAGCGTGAATGGTCCAGGCAGCCAGGTCACGTACATCAATGAACTGGGTCGGATCATCAGGGCTGCCGGGAGCCAAAATCTCTCCCCCACGTGCTACCCGCACCGGCCAGTAGGTGAACCGATCACTCCGGTCATAAGGGCCAACGATTAACCCGGCGCGAACATGTAGGGCGCGGCCGCGCATGGCTTCAGTAGCGGCCTGTTCACACAATACCTTAAGAGGCCCATAACTTTCTCCGGTTATTTGCTCCACCGTTTCATCTTCTAATATTCCCAGGGGGCCGCTTTCATCCATGTTGACGATGTTGTTGTCAGAATAAACAGAGATGGTGGAGATGAACGTGTAATGATCTACCTTGTCAGCCAGGAACGCGGCCGCGTCCCGCACCAGCCGGGGAACATAGCCGCAGGTATCTATGACCACATCCCAGCGGCGGCTAGCCAACACCTCTAACCCCCCATCCCGATCCCCATGAATTTGCTCCAGGTGAGAATACAGCCCTGGATTGCTCTTGCCTCGATTAAATAAGGTGATCTCATGCCCTCTTGCCAACGCTGCCTCAACAATCGCCCGCCCTAAAAACACCGTACCACCTAATAGTAAAATCTTCATGCCAGACCCCTTTGGAATTATGAAGGATGAATTATGAAGGATGAAGGATGAATTTCACCCCTGCGTTCCCGGTGTTCTCGATTGTAGCAGGTATTAGATAATTATCTATCGTTTGTTTTACAAATGGAGTACAATTGCTGGAATGGGGCAGCAAAATACAACTACGTGGGGTATAACACTTTCTGGCAAACTTAAGGAGTTGCTCCTAAAATTGGTATGAAATGACTGGACTCTGGCGAAAACTGATTTCACCACTGGTATTAACCAATACACCAATAAACTAATAACCAATGTTCAAATCAAGAAACACCAGACTCCAGTTAGCTTAGTGGGTAAAACGAAAACAAGGAAGACAGTATGAATATTCAGGTCACTCAAGGAAATATTACGGCCAGCCCGGCTGATACGATTATCGTTAATCTCTTTGCCGGGGTGACAACCCCCAGCGGCGGCACGGGGGCGGTGGATCAAGCCCTAAGTGGTGCGATCCGTGAGTTGATCGCCCAGGGGGATTTTAAGGGGAACAGCGGAGAAGTGGCGGTGGTATATCCTCGTGGAACGATTGCGGCCAAACGAGTGTTAGTCGTGGGGCTGGGCAAAGCGGAGAAATTTGATCTGGAAGCAGTGCGCCTGGCGGCCGCAACCGCCATCAAACAGGCCCAAAAGCTGAACAGCCAACAAGTCGCCACTATCGTTCACGGGGCTGGGGTGGGGAATTTGCCCGCCGCCGCGGCCGCCCAGGCCACTGTAGAGGGTAGTTTATTGGCCTTATACCAATACGCGGCCGCGAAACAGAAAAAAGAAAATGGCAGCAACAACAAAATCCAATCCCTTACCCTGGTGGAGTTTGATAAAAGCAAGTTGGCCGACATCCAGGCCGGGGCAGACGCCGCCCAGGCCATCGTTGCCGGGGTCAATATCGCCCGCGATCTGGTCAACATGCCTCCTAACATAGCCACCCCCAGCAAAATGGCCGAAGTGGCCCAAGAGATCGCGGCCGCACACAAATTAGCCATTACCGTCGGCGATCGGGCCTGGGCCGCTGAACATAAGATGGGGGCGTTCCTGGCCGTGGCCCAAGGAGCCGGTGAAGCCCCAAAATTTATCATCCTGGAACATAATGGCGACCGCTCTGACCTGGAGACGGTGGTGCTGGTGGGCAAGGGGATCACCTTTGATACCGGGGGTATCTCTATTAAGCCCAGCGAACGAATGGAGGCGATGAAATCAGATATGGGGGGCGCGGCCGCGGTCTTGGGGGCTATGAAGGCGATTGCTGCGTTGAACTTACCCCTGCGCGTTATTGGCATTACCCCCTGCACCGAAAACATGCCTGATGCCAACGCTTATCGGCCGGCCGATGTCATCACCGCCAGCAATGGTAAAACCATCGAAATCATCAGCACCGACGCCGAAGGGCGCATGGTCCTGGCCGATGCCCTGGTATATGCTGAACGGTACAACCCCAAAGCGGTGGTTGACCTGGCAACCCTGACCGGGGCCTGCATGGTTGCCCTGGGCACGAATATCGCCGCCGGACTGTTTGCGAGCGATGATTGGCTGCGGGATAAGCTGCTGGCGGCTGGACAAACCAGCCACGAACGGCTGTGGCCTCTCCCATTGTGGCCCGATTACCGCAAACTGATTGACTCAGATGTGGCGGATATGAAAAACACCGGCGGCCGCATGGGGGGCGTGGCTACCTCAGCCGTGTTCCTGCAAGAGTTTGTGAACTACCCCTGGGCGCACCTGGATATAGCAGGGATGGCCCTGAGCGAAGGCAAACAGGCCCATACTCCACGCGGTGGCACCGGTTACGGGGTGCGGCTGTTGGTGGAATGGCTGCGAAATTGGGCGAGTGAGTAGGTGACTGTGTTCTAAGTTGTATGTTTGGTCAATTTCACTAAAAAACCGGGTATATGATTGGGCACTTTTTATGTTGCTGGTTCGCAGCCCCCATGTTAGCATTCTGCCTATCATGTTAAACAGCTTTTACTTTTATTTTTATCTGGGAAATCAACCGACGTCGCGCCAAAGCGAAGTGGGTTTGTCTGGCCTGGGTGAAAGTAGCTGAGTAAAAGTACAACCCGACAAACACTAGTAAGCAAAAGACGCGGCGTCACAGCCGCGTCTTTTTTGTTTTGGGCAGGTGAATGGGTTTGCGAATAGGCGAGTTTACGGAGTCCTCACCACTCAATCCTAAAAAGGAGTTATTATGAATCAGGCACACAAGAATGGAACGAATGGGCAGCAGCAGATGGTGGCGCGGCCGCGTCTCTGCCGGGGGGTGCGGGGAGCTATCTCCGTATCAGAAAACAGTGTCGAGGCCATTGTGGCGGCTACAAAGGAGCTAATGACGGTACTCGCGGCCGCGAACCAGCTCCATCCCGACGATATTGCTTCTATCTTTTTCACCACTACTTCGGACTTAACCGCCATCTATCCCGCCCTGGCCGTGCGGCAGCTTGGCTGGTACGATGTGGCCATGTTGTGTGCCCATGAGATGGATGTCCCAGGGGGCATGAGCGGCGTTATTCGGGTATTATTACATTGGAATACCGATAAAATGGCCCAGGAAATTCACCATTGTTACCTGGGGGGTGCGGCCGCGCTGCGGCCAGATCGCCCCTTACCAATGGGAATGGGTGATGCGACCAAAAAATGGGCACATGAGGGGGTGCAGCCATGTTAGCCACAGCCGTCTGCCCCCCCACCACTATTCAGCGAAATGGCCATCGCCCGCCATCAACCTACCATCATGTCAAGGAGTGGTCTATGAATCTGGCGATCATGAAAAACGACGCCACCATGAAAGATGTATCCGCCGTCATTGCCCGTGTCGAAGATTGGGGATTCACTGCCCACCTTTCCCAAAACGACGCCCATACCATCATCGGCATCGTGGGCGAAGGGCAAGGGGATTGGGAGCAAATCCGGGTTCTACCTGGGGTAGAGCGGGTTGTTCCGGTCAAGCACCCGTTCAAATTAGCCAGCCGGGAGTTCCAACCAGAGAATACCGTTTTCCCCATTGGCAGCCACAATGTGGGGGGGAAGGGGCTGCTCATCATGGCCGGCCCCTGCTCCGTTGAAGATCGCAGCCAGATTATTGAGACGGCCATTGCCTGTAAAGAAGCGGGGGCCCATGTGCTGCGCGGGGGTGCGTTCAAGCCTCGCTCATCCCCTTATGCCTTCCAGGGGTTAGGGGAAGAAGGGCTGAAATATCTGGCTGAGGCGCGTGACATAACCGGGCTGCCCATTGTCACCGAAGTGATGGAGCCAGGGTTGGTGCCGCTGGTGTGTGATTATGCCGATATTTTGCAGATTGGGGCGCGGAATATGCAAAATTACGCCCTGCTCCATGCGGTTGGCAAAGCCCAACATCCGGTGCTGCTCAAGCGGGGGATGAGCAGCCTGATGGAAGAGTGGCTGATGTGTGCTGAATATATTCTCAGTCACGGTAATAAGCGGGTGATGTTGTGTGAGCGGGGAATTCGCACTTTTGAGAAATATACCCGTAATACGTTTGATATTAACGCTATCCCGGTGGTAAAGCAGCTTTCTCACCTGCCTATCATTGCTGACCCCAGCCACGCCACCGGGAAATCAGAATATGTCGCGGCCGCGGCCAAAGCCAGTGTCGCCGCCGGGGCCGATGGTCTTATCATTGAAGTTCACTGCCACCCAGAGAAAGCCCTCTCCGATGGGGCCCAATCCCTGCGCCCCGAAGCGTTTGCCCAACTGGTGCGGGAGATGCGAGCGATTGCTGAGGCGTGCGGCCGCGAGATTGAATAACATAGGAAAGTGGTGAGGAGTGAGGACTGAGTAACTATGCCCGGTGACTGAGCTTTTCGCAGGCAATGGGTGCGTTTCGGCAAACATAGCCCTCTCTAGCGTTAGGGTTATGTTTCGTAGGCATAATGATGCGGCCATCGTCGCGGCCGCGTCTGGCAAAAGCGGCGGATGAGGTCCATTTCCCGATATGGGGGTTTATACAGCAAAATGCGCGGCTTAAGACGAATTTTCGGGGGGGTGTGCCGCAGACGCACAGCATAATAAATGTTGGGCCACACTGCTTGCAACACAAATACAAGCATAAGCCGAAATGGAAAAACTTTGGAGTACAGCTTGTATCTCGTTGGGCCAGCCATCTTAACGGGCATAGCCGCCTTTCTGATTCAGTTCGGTCTTCGCCGCGCCAATGCGCCCTTAAGATGGCAAACAATTGCGAGCTTAGTTGCGTTAACAATTTCCTGCTATGGCTTATTGGATTAACAAGTAGTGGAAACTTAGGCGGCCCAATCGCTTTCATTTTGGCGATCCTTGCATCAGTTGCGGCGGTTATCGCTGGTTTGTGGATGGCGTGGAATTTAGCCAGGTAGCGAAAACTAGCAGCCCTGTTAGTCGGCGCGGTGTTTCCCGTTGCACTTTTTGCCAGCATCTCTATTGGCGACGGGCGTTCAGTAGAAGCCATAACTCGTTTCGGCTGCCCACCACACCTTGCACCATCACCTCTGTTTTGCCTCTTGACTTTGTTAATGTTCTAGTGTATTTTCTAAAAAAGAAACTGACCGGTCAGTTTTTTGAGATAATGAACATGCCCAAACTGAAACCTGCGGCTCTTGAAGCCCGGCGCACCCAGATCCTTCAGGCTGCCCTGACCTGCTTTGTCCAGGCTGGCTACCACAAAACGTCAGTGGACGACATCGCCAGCCATGCGGGCTTAAGTAAAGGCAGCATCTATACACACTTCGAAAGTAAACAGGCACTGTTTCTAGCACTGCTAAACCGTATGATCCACGTCACCGGCCTGCCCAGCATTCTGGGGGCAGAAGACACTACCGACCAGGAGAAGTTTGTCGCCGCCCTGGAAGGCGTCATCAGCTACGTACAGACCAGTGATTTTCAGGATTACGCGGCCCTCCTGATGGTAGCCTGGCGGGAGGCACAATCCGATTCTGAGGTCAGGCAGACGGTCGCTGGCCTGTACACCAGAATGCGGAGCGGGTTCAGCCAGATCATTCAACAGAGCATCGATTCAGAACAGATCGAACCGATAGACGCCCAATCCTTCGCCAGCATCCTGATCGCCATCTTTGATGGTCTGATGGTCCAGGCACTGCTCGATGAGCAGGCCATTGATTGGCAGGCTGTCTCGCAGACGATCCGCGGCATAGGGATCTACTAGGCATGCAACACCATGCAAACAACAAACCGAGGGAAAATGGAAATTCAAGGCAAGCACCTCTCGCATAAAACCCCTGGTGTTCCCGGACGCTTCTCCAGGCCGCTCACCTGGAAACAGTGGGGCCTTATACTAATACTTATGGCCCTGGGGGTTGTTCTGCTGCGTTCGCTGTGGCAAAAACCGGAGACTGGCTACAGCCAACTGTTCCCGACGGACAAGACCTATCACTATGAATCGCTGCGGGCGTTGGGTTATGCTACCACCGGGGGCGCGGACATCAACGAAATCCTGCACACGATCGGAGGCATCAAGGCAGGCGATCCCGAATCCTGGTACCAGAGTTGGAAAGCCCTGGCCGACAGAAAAATGGCTGATGCCAAACGCTACCAGCACGACCGGATTGGGCAGGGGAACGCCCTGCTGAGCGCTTCTAACTACTATCGCACGGCCGAGTTCATGTTGTACGCGGACGATACGCGCAAACTGGAGACCTATCGCCAATCCATTGCAGCCTTCTACCAGGGCCTGGAATCACTAGATGTCCCCCATGAGCGGATGGAAATTCCGTATCAGGACAACGTACTGGATGGCCTCTACTTCCCCGGTGACATGGCGCAGCATGGCGATACCCTGATCCTGATGATCAACGGCTATGACTCGATCAAGGAAGAAACCTACTTTACCCTGGGTAAGGCGGCGCTTGAACGCGGGTTCTCGTTTATGTCCTATGACGGCCCCGGTCAGGGAAGCGCCATCCGCGAAAACGGTATTCCCTTTACGCCGGAGTGGGGCGATGTGAACCGGGCTGTCATTGATGAGGTCACCGCAGCGCACCCGGAGATCAGGGAGATCGTTCTGGTGGGGTTTAGCATGGGCAGCATCCTGGCAACTAAGGCGGCGGCGGCTGACCCACGCATCTCGATGCTCGTGCAGTATAACATCATGTACGATTTCTCGCTGACACCCAGGGAATCCATGCCGGCACCCTTCGCGGAACTGGTCTTCACGGATGAACCACGCCCGGCCTGGGTATCTCAGATGCTGACATACTCCATGCGGTTCTCTTCGGAGGTGGACTGGGCGATCCGGCATGGCTCCTGGGTGATGGGCATTGATGACTACGCCGAGGTTCTGAACCAGTACCGCTACTACGAGATCTCGCAGGATGCACCTGAGGTCACGGTGCCGGTCTTGCTGCTGGTGGGGGAAAATGACCACTTTGTCAACGAATCGCTGGTCACCACAACCGAGGAATCTTTCCGGCAAGCGGAGAGCATCACGTCGATCATTTACGACTGGCAATCTGGCGCTGATGAACACTGCCAGGTGGGGGCGATGAATTTGTGGACTGCTGACTTCTTCGAGTGGGTATACGACAATCGAGGATAAATCATAGGGGGCGTGAACGGGAACATCGCCCCCGCCGCACCGGCGACTATATACGCAGGAGCCAAAGTCTGAATTCCCGCATTTTGCGTGTCGTAGGATTTATGCAATTGAGCGAAATCTACATTCTGATATTCTGAAAATATGATTCCACCCAAATGTCTTGGGCGTTGCCTAACATCGGTTCCAGTTAACGCGGCCGCGACTCCCCAGTCAGCCTTCTATATGATGAATGATGAGGTGTACGCGGCCGCGCCAGCACGGCCGATAGTGGCATTGAGCAGCTTGCGTAACCAGTTGAATGTCACCAATATTTTTATGGCTGTGCCACAGGTGTGAGCGGAGTGAACCCCTAATCGCCCAAAGCCGCTCAATATATGGCCCGGCCAGCACATTCGGATTATCTAAGCGCGGCAAGCCAAGAGCTATCTGTAAAAAGCTGTATCCATCTTTGATTGATTCGATTTGTTTCCGCCAAAACGCGAAACTAAAAATCACCCTGCTTGACTTTCCCCCCTACATTGGGTAAATTTTGACCAGCGTTAAACTTGTTTTACCCAACACCATACTCACGGTCGGGTCACCCTTACCCATTCGCTGGCTCAACCCATCTGCTTAACCCAATAACCCATCAAGACAGTTGGTGAATGCCTGACCCTTGGGCCTCTTATCACATATCACCAAACCGCTAAGGAGAATAATCCATGAAAGTAGAAGGTTCTCATACCTTTGACGCCCCTCGTGACATCGTCTGGCCAACCTTGCTTGACCCGGTCGTCTTAGCCAAAATCATGCCCGGCTGCGAAAAATTAGAGCAAACAGGGGACAATGAATTTGAGGGCATCATTAAAATTAAGGTTGGCCCGGTGCAAGGCACCTTCAATGGCAAAGTAACTTTGGCCAACATAGACGCCCCCAACAGCTACGATATGCAGGTTTCCGGGAAGGGACCGGCCGGATTCGTCAACGGTGCGGGCAAACTCTGGTTAGAATCAGAGAATGGTCACACCGTTTTGCATTATCAGGGGGATGCTGATGTGGGTGGCAAAATCGCCAGTGTGGGGCAGCGGCTTATGGATACCTCAGCTCGCGCCGTCATTCGGCAAAGTCTGGAAGGGTTAAGCCATCAGATCGCCGCCAGGCAGCAAGCAGAAGAAGACCACACCCCTGTGCCCGAAGTTGCCGCCCCCACCCAAACTGAATTCGCCCTCGGTGTGGCTCAGGAGATGCTGCGTGATTTCACGACCCAGGAAGATAACCGCACCTTGTTGTATGTGGTTTTAGGAGCGGTCGGGGGCATGTTGGTGGTGCGCTTGCTCGTTGGTTGGGTAACCAACCGGCTGGCCCGCAAAATCGCCCGCCGGGTCGTCGCTGAACTCAAAAGGCAAAAGCAGCTCTAATTCAGGCGGGACGTAGCCTCCCGAAGATATACCCGACGCGGCGACAAAGCGAGGGGGCGACAGGGCGAAAAAATGTCAGATTATGCCCGTTGCCAGTATAACCACGGTTGAAGGAAACACGGATAGATTAAAGAACACGGATTGGCAAGAAACACGGATAAGAAAAAATGCAAATGGCGATGAATCGCCTACTCCAGACGATAACATGAACAAGGTTCACTAACAGCAATGAAAAGTGAGTTTGCGAACAGCGAGTTGTGCCTGTGACCTCTTTCATAATTCCTAATTCATAATTCATCCTTATCTCATAGGAGGTGACTTTAGCGACTCTATCACCCATTACCAGCTTAACTTGCCACCATATTAGTTCCATTTCGTCGGAGCCAATTCCCATTTAGCTCGAGGAGGCAAAACCGTATGACCCAAATCAGTGTAACCATCAACGGGAAGACGTATACCAAAGATGTAGAACCCCGCACCTTGTTAGTCCACTTTTTACGCGATCATTTAGAGTTAACGGGCACCAATATTGGTTGTGACACCAGCCAATGTGGAGCCTGTACTGTCCATCTGGATGGCCTGGCGGTCAAATCTTGTGCTACCCTGACCGTGCAGGCGGATGGGGCTGCTGTGACCACCATCGAAGGGTTAGCCAGTAATGGGCAGCTTCATCCCATGCAGCAGGCTTTTTGGGATAACCACGGCCTGCAATGTGGTTACTGTACCCCTGGCATGATTATGGCGGCCACCAAATTGGTAGAAGGCCGGCCAGAGATCAGTGATGATGAGATTCGGCATGGGTTGGAAGGGAATATTTGCCGCTGTACCGGGTATGAGAATATTGTGCGTTCGGTCAAGGCCGCGGCCGCGCAAATGGGTGGAGGTGTATGATGGGTAAATATGTTGGCAAAAGCATGAAACGGGTGGAAGACCCCCGTTTTATTCAAGGCAAAGGCAAATATGTTGCCAACCTTTCCCTGCCCGGCATGGCTCATCTGGCAATTAAACGCAGCCCTCATGGCCACGCCAAAATTTTGCACATCAACACCGAAGCCGCCAAAGCCTTACCTGGGGTCATCGCCGTTTATACCGGTCAAGATTTAATAGCTGGTGGAGTAGGGGCTATGCCCTGTGGCTGGAATGTACCCGATATTAAAGTGCCCACCCGTTACCCCCTCACCATTGATAAAGTACGCCACGTTGGGGATGGTGTTGTGGCCGTCGTTGCTGAAACCAGCTACATTGCTTATGATGCCCTGGATTTAATTGAGGTGGAATATGAACCCCTGCCCGCCGTCATTGATGCCAGGAAATGTACCGACGCTGGGGCCCCGCTCGTCCATGATGATCTGCCCAACAATATCAGCTATACCTGGTCTCTGGGCAACAAAGATGAAACTTTACAAGCTTTGGCTGAAGCAGATCATGTGGTGGAGTTGGAGTTGATTAACCAACGGCTCATCCCTAATGCCATGGAACCTCGGGCCTGCGTGGCCCAATGGGGTGCGGCCATGGAAGAGATGACTGTTTGGACAACCAGTCAAAACCCTCACCCCATTCGCCTGCTCTTGAGCGCCTTCACCCTGGGTATCCCGGAGAATAAACTGCGCGTCATTTCCCCAGACGTGGGGGGTGGCTTCGGCAGTAAAATCTTCCATTACCCTGAAGAGATCATCACCCCCTGGGTTTCCCGCGCCATCAACCGCCCCGTCAAATGGGTGAGCACCCGCTCTGAGGCGATGATGACCGATTCACAAGGGCGTGATCATGTGACCCATTGTAAGATGGCTCTTAAAAATGATGGGACGATCACTGGTATTTATGTTTCTACCTGGTCTAATCAGGGGGGGTACATCTCTACTTTTGCTCCATTGATTCCCACGGCTCTGTATATCACTTTGCTTTCTGGGTTGTACAAAATCAAAGGGGTGTATGGAGAAATGTGGGGTACGATGACCAATACCGTACCAGTGGATGCCTATCGTGGGGCTGGCCGCCCTGAAGCCAGCTATCTTATGGAGCGGTTGGTAGACCTGGCGGCACGAGATCTAGGCATGGATCCCCTCGATATTAGACGCAAAAATTTCATCCCGGCAGATGAGTTTCCCTACCAGACTCCAGTGGCTTTCCTGTATGACAGCGGTGATTACCACAAGCTGTTTGATAAAGCGGTGGCGATGGCTGATTATCAGGGGATGCGACAGGCGCAAGCGGCCGCACGAGCTGAGGGGCGTGTGGTTGGTGTCGGTATTGTCGGCTGCATCGAAGCCAGTGGTCCGGCTCCTTCGGCAGTCGCGGGGTCTCTTGGTTCGGCCGTTGGCTTTTGGGAAAGTGGCAAAGTGCGGGTGCATCCCACCGGCAAAGTTTCCGTCTTCACGGGTTCACACACACATGGCCAGGGGCATGAAACAACTTTCGCCCAGGTTGTAGCAGATGAGTTAGGTGTACCTATTGAAGATGTCGAGATCATACATGGAGATACTGCCTCAGTCCCGTTCGGTATGGGCACTTATGGCAGCCGCAGCGCATCCGTTGGTGGGAGTGCCCTCGTTCGCAGTGCCGAAAAAATCCGGGCCAAAGTAATGAAAATTGCTGCCCATCAACTCGAAGCGGCCGAAGAAGATTTAATGTATGATCGGGAGGCGGGGAAAGTGCATGTCAAGGGATCGCCTGATAAAGCCAAGCCGTTTGCGGAATTGGCTTTTGCCGCCTATACCGCCCATAATCTGCCCGAAGGTTTGGAACCCGGTTTAGAGGAAACCGCCTTCTACGATCCAGCGAACTTTACCTTCCCTAACAGCTGTCACGTTGCCCAGGTCGAAATTGATAAGGAGACAGGTGAAGTGACTATACAGCGATATATTGCTGTAGATGATGTGGGGAAGGTCATTAACCCCCTTATTGTCGAAGGGCAAATTGTTGGCGGTGTTGTTCAAGGTGTGGGGCAGGCATTATGGGAAAATGGCGTATATGACGAGTCTGGACAACTATTGAGTGGTACATTCCTGGATTACACCATGCCTCGGGCGGATGGCTTCCCTACCTTAGAAGTTGGCCGGGTGGAAACCCCGTCGCCACACAACCCGTTAGGGGTGAAGGGGGCTGGGGAGATGGGCACAATTGCAGCTACGGCCGTAATTACCAATGCGGTGATGGATGCTTTGGGGCCCTATGGTGTTCGTCATTTGGAAATGCCCTTAACGGCAGAAAAGCTCTATAACGCTCTGCACGGCTAATAAAGGAGACAAGAACTCATGTATCCACCAAAATTTGAGTATTACCGGGCGAGTTCAGTTGCTGAAGCCCTCGCCCTCAAACAACAACATGGGGGCAAATTCCTGGCCGGGGGGCATAGTTTGATCCCGGTGATGAATTTGCGCCTGGCGGATCCAGGCGTGGTGATTGATATTGGCCGTCTTTCTGGCTTGAAGGGAATCAGCCGGGAAAATGGCACCGTGCGGATTGGAGCGCTGACGACTCACGCGATGGTAGCTGCCTCAGCTGATGTGCCCCAGGCGTTGGCGGAAGCGGCCGCGCTCATTGGCGACCCCCAGGTGCGTAACCGGGGCACCGTGGGTGGGAATGTCTCCCATGCTGACCCGGCTTCGGATTTACCCACCGTGTTTACCGCTCTGGGAGCTACCTTCCATCTGCAAACTGCCGCCGGTACTCGCCAGGTCGCGGCCGCAGACTTTTTCACCGGCCTATTTGAGACGGCTTTGGGCGAAGATGAGCTTTTGTTGGCGGTCACCGTTCCAGCCAATCCCGGTGGCTCGGCCTACAAAAAGTTATCCAACCCGGCCTCACGGTATGCCATGGTAGGCGCGGCCGCGGTCGTTTCCGGGTCATCCGCCACCGTAGCCGTAGGGGGGCTGACCCCTCATGCCCGGCGGTGCCCCTCTGTAGAAGCGGCCTGGGCGGGTGGCAGCGGAGTAGAGGCTGCGGCTGCGGCCGTCCTCAACGACCTGGGCGATGACATTCTGGGTGATATCCATGCCAGTGCCGATTACCGCCGCCAGATGGCCGTCGTCTACGTCAAACGGGCCTTAGCCGCCGCCCAATCCCGTGCTGGCTAAACAATTATTTACTCTGGCTGTGGCCGGTCTCTGACCACGCTACCTTTGGCAAAATGCCCGCCGCCTGGGTAATCTTCAACCCATAACCCAAAAGACCCTGGTTGTTAGCTGACAACCAGGGTCTTTTGGCGACCGTCACCCGACCCATTCCCGCCTGTCTCACTCCCTTCGCCCCTCCCGTTTCAGCCAAAACGGGACGAAACAGGTAGGAACTAAATGCTTCTGTTTGATCAAAATTCTGGGCCACCTGTCCCGCCTGTGGTTAGCCGATGAGTTTTAAGCTGTATACCGGACAGGTTCTTCCTCACTACGGCGCAGACGCTCCCAGGCAGGGAGCTTTTGCTCGCTTTTTTCGGCCCTCAGGATTTCAACACCGCGCAGCTCCATGATTTGATCCCGCAGCGCGGCCGCTTTCTCGAACTCTAACGCTTGGGCGGCGGCTTTCATTTGCTTCTCCAACTCCTTAATCAGCTTAGCCAACTCATCTTTGGGCATCTCAGAGGGGGTGATATAGGCGGGGCCGGGTTCGGCGATGGCTAAGCCGGTAGAAGCGGCGTGGGTCGCGGCCGCGATCTGATCCGTCAAATCCCGTATCGCCTTCATAATACTGCGCGGCTCAATGTTATGGGCCGTGTTATATGCTATCTGCTTCTCCCGCCGGTGCTTCGTCGTCTCTATGGCCCGCTGCATCGAATCAGTAATTCGGTTGGCATACATGATCACCTTGCCTTCAATATGGCGGGCGGCCCGGCCAATCGTCTGGGTCAACGAGGTTTCCGAGCGTAAAAACCCTTCCTTATCCGCATCCAGGATCGCCACCAGCGACACTTCCGGCAAATCTAACCCTTCCCGCAGCAGGTTAATCCCCACGACCACATCAAACACCCCCAGGCGCAAATCACGTAAAATCTCCGTTCGCTCCAGGGTATTGATTTCCGAATGGAGATAATGAACTTTGATCCCCATCTCCAGAAGATAATCGGCCAAATCTTCAGCCATCCGTTTGGTCAGGGTCGTGACGAGGACGCGCTGCCCTTTGTGGATGCGCTGTTTAATTTCACCAAGTAGATCATCCACCTGTCCCTTCACCGGTCGCACCTCTAGCTCCGGATCAACAACGCCTGTGGGACGGATGACCTGCTCGGCGATGACGGTGGACTGTTTCAGCTCAAAGGGACCGGGGGTGGCGGTGGTGAAGACAGCTTGATGCACCCGCTGCCAGAACTCGTCAATATTCAGGGGGCGGTTATCCATCGCGCTGGGCAAACGGAAGCCATAATCTACCAGGGTTTGTTTACGGCTGCGGTCGCCGGCATACATCCCGCCCACCTGGGGCACGGTGATATGACTCTCGTCAATGATCATCAGATAATCTGAAGGGAAATAATCGAGCAAGGTCCAGGGGGGTTCACCGGGGCCACGCTGATCCAGGTGACGGCTGTAATTTTCAATGCCGGTGGTGAACCCCATTTCCCGCAGCATCTCCAAATCGTACTGAACCCGCTGCTCAATACGCTGCCCTTCCAGGTAAAGATTTCTTTCTTTGAAGAAGGCGATGCGCTCGGTTAGTTCGGCTTCGATGTCGTTAATGGCCTGGGCCAGTTTAGCCTCGTCAGTGATAAATTCGCGGGCCGGGTAAATATCTAGCCGGGCATGTTCGGTCAGCAGTTCACCAGTGAGGGGGTCAATTTCAGTGATCCGTTCGATGTCGTCTCCCCAGAATTCGACCCGGTAGGCAGTTTCGGCGTAGGCGGGCATCAGTTCCAGGGTATCGCCACGCACCCGGAAGCGGCCGCGGCGCAAATCAAGATCATTCCGTTCATATTGAATATCTACCAGGTGGCGCAGCAGGAGATCACGGCGATAGACGCGGCCGCGTTCCAGCTTTACCACCACCTTCCCCCACGATTCCGGGTTGCCTATCCCATAAATACAGGAGACCGAAGCCACAATAATCACATCATCCCGGCTCAACAAGTTGGTCATCGTTTCCAGTCGCAGCCGGTTGATCTCCTCATTGATATTGGTTTCCTTTTCAATGTACAGATCATGTTTAGGCACGTAGGCTTCTGGCTGGTAATAGTCATAATAACTGACGAAGTAAGAGACCGCGTTGTGCGGGAAAAACTCCTTGAACTCAGCAAACAGTTGGGCGGCCAGGGTTTTATTGTGGGCCAGGATCAACGCCGGCCGCCCTGTTTGGGCAATAATATTGGCCATGGTATACGTTTTACCCGTACCAGTGGCCCCACGCAGGGTTTGATACCGGTTGCCCTGGCTTAAACTATTGAGCAGCGTCTGAATCGCTTCAGGCTGGTCCCCCATTGGTTGATAATCAGAAACAAGCTGAAATTGTGCCATGTTATGCCTCATTCTTAAGTTTGGCGTTTAGAGCGAGAGCCAGACGCTCTATTTTACCATTTTTCCCCTCTTCTGACTCAATCTGCACCCCATCCTCATCATTCATCCTTCCTAATTCCTAATTCTTTGCCGGATCGTTTCGGGATCGCCGAGGCAGTATGCTACAACCATTCCGGCTCTAACTCATTGTCTAAAAATAAGCTCCGCTCAGAGTTGCCAGGTTTTCGGAAACCTGTCAAGTCTAAACCGATACTGACGATTATTTGACTGTTTAGAGTGGAAATTGAACCCTGGCTGTATGAAGGAAAGAGCCATGCCCAATCAAAAAATGCCTGATTACATTGCTTATCTGGTACGCCTCTGGCGAGAAGATGATAAGACCTGGCGGGGAACTTTAGAGGACCCCCACACCGGCCAGCGATATGTTTTTGCTGAGGTCGAAGCCTTATTGGCCCATATACGTGAACAAACGCGGCCGCAGCCAATTCCCCCCCAACCCGATTAACGTCGCTTCCCCTTTCTCCATCCTTCTATTTAATCAACTAAACCTGCCATCTTGTGTCAATAATATGATGGCAGTCTATTCCCTATAGTGCCAACGCATTTTGATAAGATAGCCATAACCCTATAAAATCACCCTTCATCTCAGGTACAGCAAGAGCAAGTTGGGGTTGTACCCTCATGGGGTCATGTCCTCATTTTACGATCAATCTATCGTGAGATATTACGATATGATTCACCTTCTCTAGAAACGGTGCCTTACAAATTTCTGATCGCCGACGGTCAGCCACACCACTGGTAAAATCGCGGTCGGCGGTCAAAGCAAAAATCTATTGGTCCTTATGACTCAATTATCTAACCGCAACATTATTCTCATCCTGTTACTCATCTTTCTCTTGATGATTGCGCTGCTTTTGGGAGTGCGTAATCAAACCTGGCAACAGATAACAGCCCTGTGGCAAAAGCCAACCCCTACCACCGAGCCACCACAAATTACCGATTTGCTGCCCCAAACCTATAACGAACATGGGGTATCTGTAGCTATCCCAGCTGATTGGGTGTCCCAATCGGTTATTATTGGTGTCACCATTGCTTCCAGTGAAGCTACTCTTGATATCACCTCTTTTGACCAGTTACAGCAAGAAGGGGTTATGGTTATCATCCCTGGGGAAATAGATGTGCTAAAATTTCAGGTAGGCGCAGCTTTTCCCAGCGAGGATCCTGTTGATCTTCTCAACTTGTATATTGATCTGCTCAAAAAGGAAGGACAAGAGTATTTATGGATTGTTCCCCCAGAAAGATTTACGATTGATCATCAGCAAGGAGCAAAGACAATTGTGCAGTCCCGGGATGGAAATGTCACCCTGGAGATTCTAATGGCTACGATAGTCAACCCAGACTCCCGCTACCTGGCTTTTGTTTCTACGGCTGCGATTCAGGACAACGCGGCCGCTTTGCGTCCCACCTTTGAGGCTATTCTGAACACCATCCACGTTGATCCGCCCCAATCAGCCCCCAACCAATCTCCATAATGAGGTAATGGGAAATGAGCGCATCCCAAATTGGCCCCTACCAGATTAAAAACACCTTACGGCATGACCGCGAATACGCCTTATTTGCGGCCTACGATCCACGCATCCGCGAAGATGTGATCCTCAAACTGTGGCGCAAAGAGCATGTTTCCCGGTCATTTGCCAACCGGATGCAGCAAGAAGCCCAAATCATTAACAGCTTAAGTCACCCGGCCATCGTACCCATCTGGGGCTTTGGCGACTTGGGAGGCAATCCATACCTGGCAACCCTGGAAATGAGTGGGGGCACCCTGAACGAACGAATAAAAAATGGGCCGTTCTCACCATCTGAGACGGAGCAGCTTTTTACTCGTTTAGCTCAGGCCGTGGAAGCATTACATGAACGGGATATTGTGCATGGACATGTTCAACCCCAACATATTTTCTTTGATAAGAAAGGGCAAATTTATCTAGCCTGGTTAGCCAGCCGCACCAATGATGTTGATTTTGCCAGCCCAGAGCAGGCCGCCGGGCAGCTTCTTACGCCGGCCAGTGACATTTTTTCTCTTGGTATTCTTCTCCTCTATCTGGTTACGGGCAAAACTTTAGAAACAGTGGCCGCAGAAGATATTCCCGAACCATTTCTGCCGGTGCTAGATCGCGCTCTGTATGAAAAACCCCAGGATCGATTTGCCACCGTGCGAGACATGATAACTGCCTTGAAATCTCCACCTAAGCAAAAATTCGACCCAATGACGGATGATGATGCGTTTGCCGCCTGGGGAGCTGTTGAAGGGGGGGCCGCGGCCGCAGCCATTGTTTCACCCACTGCCGATGATGACGATCCCTTTGCCGAGTGGGGGTTGGACAGTACGGCAACCAGCCAAACCTTCGACTATCTGACTGAAGAAGATGATGACCCATTTGCTGCTTTTGCTGCGGCCGCGCCGCTCCTTGAGCCGCCGATCCCATCTACAAAACCAAAACCCCCAACGGATCCTGATGATGACATGATGGCTCTGTTTATGATGGAAGAGGAAGAAGAGCCGCCCCCAGTTGAGGAACCAGCCGCCAAGCCGCCGGCCCGCCAATTCGTCTATGATCCCGGTCCAGGCGACCCTCTGGATGAGCCATTCCCCAACTGGCTGGATGATGAGCTAAACAGCCCTGGAGATGAAACTCTGCTGCCCCGGTTAGATCAGTTTTTACCGAAAAATGACAAGACCCGTTCTTCGGCAGAAGGGCACGGATATACAAGAACGCGGCCGCGACGACGCTCCCTCGACCCCCAAACCCGCCGTTATCTACTTTTTGGAGGCATTACCTTCATTCTCCTTCTTTGCCTCATCCCCCTGGCCATCTTAGTTTTACCTGACCTACTGACCTCCCAGGAAACCTTCGAGGTCATCCCCACCATACCCCCAGCCGCCACCGAAACACCCACCCCGGACCCCAATCTGCCCACCCCTACCCCCACCCCAACCCCATCCATCCTCATCAACTCCCCCCTCCCTGATTCCCAAATCGAACAGGGCGAACCCATTAGCCTGAACATTACCATTACCGATCCCATCGGCCTGCGAAGTATCAATCTATTCGCTGATGGAGTCGCCATTGGCAGCTACGATGGGCGGGGGCAAATGATGTATACCATTGAACAACAGTGGATCCCAGATGTACCTGGAACAAGGAGCATCACCGTTGTCGCCACCAACCGGGCTGGTACCACATTTGACACCCAGATATTGGTTGAAGTACAACAAAGACCAGATGACGGCATCGAAGAATAGCGAACAATGCGGGTAAATAATCTAATCATTCCGAAATATATTTTTGCCAACCCAGCGCTTTGCAAAAATCTTGGGGTATCCTGAACACACATACCCCAAACCCATGAGCAACATTCCCGATAGTTTTCTCCGCAAAATGTGCCCTTATTTAGAGTAACAGGTGTTCACAGCAATTGGCGAACGCATTGACACCGGGGAATCAGGGGTTATAATCTTTTCGCTTACTTCTCTAGTTTATGTTTCTATAGGAGGAAAAAGAAGAGATGAGAAAGAACAGTTTAATTACCCTTTTGTTGTTACTTGGATTGTTAGTGTTCACCGCTTGTTCAGGCGGCTCCGCCGCAGACCCAACCCGGGCTCCGGCTACAGTAAGCTCAACAAGCTCAGATAACACGAGTCAGTCAGATACCAGTACCCCGGCCGAACCGACACCTGCGCCTACTGTACCGCAGAAGTTGACCATCGCTTCCGGCACGGATGTGGAAAACATGAATGTCCACCTGGTCACGGCATCCCCCTCGTTCTCGGTTTTGGAACACATCTATCAAACCCTCTTCTACATGAATACTGAGGGTGAATTGGAGCCGCTCCTGGCCGAAAAGATTGAGCCTGGTGATGAGCCGCAAACGTTCATCCTGACCTTGCGTCAGGGCATTCAGTTCAGTGATGGCACCCCATTTAACGCCGAAGCTGTTAAAGCTAATCTGGACTGGGTGCTGAATACTGACAATGCTGCGCCGTTCCGGTTCTTGATTGATCGGATTCAAGAAGTGGTCGTGGTGGATGATTACACTGTCCAAATCAATCTGAACAGCGATTTTGCCCCCTTAGCCGCCCACCTTTCTCACGGGGCATTAGCCATGATCAGCCCCGCCGCCCTGGAACAAGGCTCTGAATTCCTGGCCTCTAACGCCATCGGTACGGGCCCCTATCTCCTGTCTAATTGGGCACGAGCTGAATCTGTCACCCTGGAGCGCAACCCTGATTACTGGGGTGAAGCACCCAAGATTGATACCCTGGTCTTCCAGGTTATTACCGAAGACGGGGCACGTTTAGTCGCCTTAGAATCTGGCACCGTTGACATTGCGGTGCGCGTTCCCCCGGCTGAAGCCGCCCGCCTGGCCGCCAATCCCAACATTGATATCATCACGACCCCAGGTTTGCGTACCATCTATATCTTCTTCAATGTAACCGCAGAACCCTTTGATGATGTGCGGGTTCGTCAAGCCGTCAACTATGCCGTAGACGTGCAATCTATTGTCACCAACCTGTTTGACAATGCGGCTCTGGTTAGCCAGGCTCCATTTGCTTCCCCCATTTTTGGCTATTCCCAGCAGACTCCTTATGCCCGTGATCTGGATAAAGCCCGGGAACTGTTAGCCGAAGCTGGGGTTGCCGAAGGCACAACCGTTGTGTTGTACCACCCAACTGGTCGTTATATTCAGGATGCCCTGGTAGCCGACGCCATCCGGGCGCAGCTGCGGGAAGTGGGTCTCAATGTTGAACTGCGTACCCTGGAGTGGACCCAGTACGTGCCCTTTGTCCGCGCTGAGGCTCCTGATAATCAGGTGCAATTTGCTATGTTAGGATGGGGTACACCAACAATGGATGCGGACTATGCTCTATATGCTCTGTTCCACAGCTCCCAAATTCCCCCAGGGTTCAATGGGGCGTTCTACCAGAACCCCGAGGTGGATGCTTTGTTAGATGAGGCGCGTACCAATCCTGATCCAGCCGCCCGTGAAGCCGCTTATGCTGAAGCTATTGCCCTAATTTGGAACGATGCCCCCTGGTTGTTCCTTTACAGCGAAATTCAACTAACGGCAGTACGGACCAACGTGGAAGGATTTGTGGTTCATCCTAACGAACGTCTGATTGCCACTGGCGCATCTAAACGATAAGCGTTTCTGTAGTAAAAATTGGCGGTGGGTTTTAATAACTTACCGCCAATTTTTACTTTTTCCCCTCTAGCCAAATGACAACTTATATCTTACGGCGTCTGCTTTATGCTATTCCGGTTTTAATTGGGGCGTCGTTCCTGGTTTTCATAAGCATTCGCTGGGTGCCTGGTGATCCGGCTGTGGCTATTGCTGGGGAAACGGCAACCCCAGAATTGATCGCCCAGATTCGTCAGGATATGGGGCTAAATGAGCCGCTGCTGGTGCAATATGGCATTTATTTGCGGCGGATGTTTCAAGGGGATATGGGGAACTCCGTTCGCAGCCGCTTACCGGTTACGGATGAAATTGCCCTGCGTCTGCCACGAACGTTGCAATTAGCCAGTATGAGTTTGTTAGTCGCGGCCGCGATTGGCATTCCCATTGGTGTTCTCTCGGCCACCAGGGCCAATACCTGGATTGATGGCGGCAGCATGATTTTTGCCCTTTTGGGCGTTTCCATGCCTATTTTCTGGCTGGGGCTTATGCTGATCGTCCTCTTTGCCGTCACCTTGCCCCGCTGGTTAGGGCTAAACGAGCCTATTTTACCCCCCACCGGTACCGGCACCTGGAAGCACATGGTTTTGCCCACCATCGCCCTGGCGGCAAACTCTATGGCTATCCAGGCTCGCATGACTCGCGCCTGCATGTTAGAAGTATTGCGGGCTGATTATATTCGCACAGCTCGCTCAAAGGGGTTGGTAGAGCGAACCGTCATTTACAGCCATGCCCTACGCAATGCTCTGGTCCCCATCGTGACCATTGTCGGGCTGCAATTTGGCACCTTACTAGGAGGGGCTGTACTAACTGAAACCGTATTTGCCTGGCCTGGGATTGGCCGTCTGCTCATTGATGCCATCAGTTTCCGCGATTACCCAGTCATTCAAGGCACTGTCCTGGTCATTACCCTCGGTTTTGTGCTGGTCAATTTACTGGTAGATGTGTTATATGCTTACCTTGACCCGCGCATTCATTACAGTTGAGTGAGTGAACCTCCCTATGAATACAACCAGCAGCGCAGGTACCCCAATGGCTGAATTAGCTAATGATAGTGCCAGCCGCCCCAACTCCGGGGTCAAGATTACCTTGAGACGGCTTTTCCGCAGCCCTGGGGCTGTTTTGGGATTAATTATCGTTTCCCTTTTTCTCTTTATCAGTGCGGCCGCCAGCTATATTGCCCCCCATGATTATGATCTGGCCAACTTTGCTATGGCCCGCCGTCCCCCTGGTGCAGAACATTGGTTTGGTAATGATGAAATTGGACGGGATATATTTTCCCGCCTCCTACATGGGGCACGCTTATCCTTAAATGTTGGGTTAATATCCGTCGGTATCGGCTTGACGGTTGGGACACCATTGGGGCTGATTTCCGGTTATTTTGGCGGCATCATAGATATGCTGATTATGCGCCTGATTGATATTATGCTGGCTTTTCCCAGTATTTTGTTGGCGATTTTGATGGTGGCTATTTTTGGGCCTAGTTTGCAAAACGCGATGATCGCCATTGGTATTGTCTCTATCCCTGTTTATGCCCGCCTGGTCCGCAGCTCCACGCTGTCGGTCAAAGAAGATTTGTTTGTTGAAGCCAGCCGAGGAATGGGGGCCAATCATTTCCGCATTCTTCTCTGGCATATTCTGCCCAATACTCTAGCCCCCATCGTTGTGCAATCAACGCTGCAAATTGCGGCCGCTATCCAGGCATCGGCGGCTTTAGGTTTCCTCGGCCTAGGCGCACCACCAGATGTACCTGAATGGGGCAATATGCTGCAAAAGGGGCGTACCTATATGATCTCCGCCCCGCACATTGTCGTATTTCCTGGACTGGCTACTCTATTTGTCGTCTTGGGGTTTAATTTATTGGGGGATGGGCTGCGTGATGCTTTAGACCCGCGCCTTTCCAGATAAACGAATAATCGTTATCTCTTTTTATTTCGACTGCTCTGACCGGCTCAGCCTGGGGTCCAAGACATCTCTTAAACCATCTCCTAGCAGATTAAAGGCCAGAACAGTAATGGCAATGGCAAAACCGGGGAAGAGAACCAGGTGAGGGGCGCTGAAAATTTGGTTGCGCTCCCGGCCTAACATGGTGCCCCACTCTGGCGTAGGCTCTTGTGCCCCCAAACCGAGAAAAGAGAGCGCGGCCGCGTCAATAATCGCCACCCCAATCCCCAACGTCGCCTGCACAATTAACGGTGTAATCGCATTCGGCAAAATTTGGCGGAACAAGATACGCCAATGGGACGCCCCCAACGAATGAGCCGCTTCTACATAATCCAGATTACGCGCGGCCAATACCGTAGACCTGACCACCCGTGCATAGCCAGGAATACTAACAATCGAAATAGCCAACATCGCATTAAATAGACCCGATCCCAACACAAACGTAATCGCAATAGCCAAAAGCAAAGAAGGAAACGCCAGGATCAAATCCATCAACCGCATAATAATATTATCAGTCCAGCCCCCCACATAACCAGCCACGGACCCTAAAAATGTACCTATAGTCACAGATATACCCACAACAATAAGACCCACACGCAGCGAAACCCTGGCCCCATATAAAATACGACTAAACACATCCCGTGAATTGCCATCCAGCCCCATCAGATGCTGCGGCTGATCTTCAGGACAGCCCAGGAGATGAATACACGGTTTGGCCCGCCGCTGAATATTTTCATGTCCCGGCTGCCCAATCAGGCTGTCCGTTGGATCATAGACCGTCAGCACTGGGGCCAAAATAGCCACTGTAACAACAAAGCCCAAAATAATCATCCCAATTACAGCCGAGCGTTGGCGAAAAAGCCGGCGCAGGTTTGTTTTCCAGGGAATATCAATCGGTTTTTCAGCTAAGGTTGCAGAACGCGGTACAGGTGGTAGATCAGTTTTGGCTTCCATATTTTGGGTGAAATTGTTCCAGACTCATCCCCACGAATTTTGGGAAAAAAAGAGCGATCATCCCCTAATCTAAGCGTATTCGTGGGTCAAGATAAGCATATGATAAATCTACAACTAGATTAAAAAACACGTAGATCACCGTAATGATCAGGGTAAACCCCTGGATCACGGGAAAATCACGTGAGGTAATCGCTTCAAATAGGCTCAACCCTACCCCAGAGAGACCAAAAATCGTTTCAGTCAGAACCGCCCCCCCTAACACCCCACCCAGTTGCAAACCGGTAATCGTTACCACCGGCAGCAAAGCACTACGAAAAGCATGACGCATAATCACAGTGCGATCTTGCAGCCCTTTAGCATACGCGGTTCGTACATACTCTTTATCTAACACTTCCAACATACTAGAACGAGTCATCCGGGCAATAATAGATAGCGGAATCGTGCTAAGGGCCGTGGCCGGCAAAATCATATGCTTGATAGCATCCCACAGGGTAACAAAATCCCGTGTGATCAATGAATTGAACATATAATGGCTGGCAATATACCGATAAAAAGTGTAATTAGGTGAATCTCTAGTAATGCCCCAGTCAAAAACTTCGAAAAATGGCCGGGATGAGACACCAGGACTGAGCCTGCCCGAAGGGGGTAAAGAAAAAGGGGTGTCTTTTAGAATAACCGCAAAGAAATAAATCAATAGTAAACCTAAAAAGAAAATAGGCATGGAGACACCGACATTGGCCCCAACCATAGTCGTCACATCCACCGCCGAATTGCGCCTGAGGGCCGAAATAATGCCGGCCGGAATACCCACAATGATGGCCAGAATCATAGCTGAAAGGCCCAATTCGGTCGTTAGGGGCAGTCGTTCGGCCAACATGAGGGTTATGGGACGGCCAAAACGAATTGAGTTGCCTAAATCACCCTGTAGAATGCGCCCCATATAAATACCAAATTGCACAGGAATAGGCTTATCCAAACCAAAATCTCTGGTAAATTTTTCACATACCTGTTGCGTGGCTTTTTCCCCCAAAATGGATTTACAGGGATCCCCAGGGATAATGCGAGCCAAAACAAAGGTTACAAAAATAACGGCAAACAAAACTGGTATGGCTGAAAAGATGCGGCGAACGGCAAACTGAATCATGGGTTCCATTTTAAGTGGTACTCACCTTAAAACTAATTAAGGTGAGTACCACTTATCTTCGCAACGGTCTGAGTGAACCTTCGGTAGGTTTCCCCAACGGGTAAGCGTTTGAGCCAAACCTTCCGAAGATAACACATTATAAGGAGCTGATTACTCCTGAGGATTGATCAATTGATCCCACAAGTAGGTGTAATACTCAAACGCACCTGTGTTACCGACATGATATGGATTAGCGGCATCAATACCGGCAGCCCAAGAGGCAATTACGTCATTGGCATCGAATGTAGAGCCGTCATGGAAGGTAACGCCCTGGCGCAAAGTACAGGTCCAAACTGTGGAGTCATCGTTGCCGGTACAGGCAGTGGCCAGAGCTGGTTCGGTATCCCCAGAGTCCGTCTTATAACGTAGCAAAGATTCAAGCACTTGCTCGCACGGCCGCAGTGATTCACCGTCAGTCTCGTCAGCACAGTAAAGGCTGATGGGTTCGGCATTTTGCACGAAGACCAGGGTGTCTTTACCAGGATCAAGCAAGGAGAACTGGGTGGAGCCGAAGGGGGGTACATATGCATTCTTCAGACTAACCAAAGCAGCGTGTGCCGATGCACCGTGGGCTATCGGCACCATCGGTACCAGGGAACGAATGTAGTTGTTAGCCTCTGCATAAAGCGGGGCAGACTCGTTGGCATCCGACATGGTGGAAGCCCGTAACAGCAGTTCGTAAATCTCTGGGTGGGGGGTACCAAACTGGGGATTGGCGGCCCCAAAGTGGAAATCCAAGAAGTTGGTCACATGGGGATAATCAGCTCCCCAACCCAACAGATAGAAACCATCCAGATTGCCAGCAGTAGATTCAGCGATGAATTGACCGGATTCCATGACTTCGACCTGGGCTTCGATACCTAGATTGTTCCGCAGCTGGGTCTGGATTTCAACAGCTACGGCCCCGGGTTCGGGTAAATAACCCCGGAATACGTCCCGGTAATATATTTTGAATACTTTGCCGGCGGGAATATCCACTTTAGCTAGCAGTTCACGGGCGGCATCAGGATCAAAATCGTACCAGGGGTCCCCTTCGCACCCATTGGGGATGCTGCAAGGGGTGAAGGAATGGGCAACCTCAGACCCGGCGGGGTAGAAGTTATCTACAATTCGTTTCCGGTCAATGCCCATGGCGATAGCCATGCGGAAGTTGACGTCGTCATAGGGGGCGTAAGTGTTAGTCATCGCCAGGTAGAATACGTTGGGGTTGGCGACTTCGATCAGATTTAAGTTGGGGTTATTGGCCACCAGATTGTAATCGCCAGGGCTAATATTTGTTACCATATCAGCTGTACCGGCCTGGAGTTCAACCAGGCGGGCGGTGCCATCGGTATTCCAACGTAAAACAACCGTTTCGGCAATAGCGGGGGTGCCCCAGTAACCATCAAACCGTTTGAAGACGATTTGATTGCCCCGTTCCCAACGTTCTACCATGTAGGGGCCGGTGCCGATGGGTTTTTCCAGAATTTCCCCGGTGCCGCCGGTTTGGGCGATCCATTCGGCGGGCTGAATGGCAAAGGGGACAAAGGCGACTTTGGCCAGGAAGGCGGGGTCAGATTTACACAGGGTAAAGACAACGGTGTATTCATCTTTGGCTTCGATAGATTTGATTTTACCACCATAGTCACAATTTTCGGCGGCTACAGACATCGGCTCAAACGCCATTGGCGTATCTGTGGCCGTGGTATCTGTGGTTGCGGCTGTGTTATCGGTGGTTGTGGCCGTGTTGTCAGTGGTGGTAGCCGTATTATCGGTGGTTGTATTGGTGCCAGCACCACCACCACAAGCGGCTAATATTGCCACTAGCAACAGGCTAAGAAACATTAGCTGTATCTTCCGTCTGTTCTCGCGTTTCATCTTCTTCTCCTTACACTGAATAGGGTGGGTAAAAAGGTGAAGATCAGCCACGGGGGGCTGATCTTCTGGGGCAGGCTCGTATTGTCTACACTTTTTGTCAAATTGTCAATTGGCCTTCATTGACCTTTTGGCTTCACAGCAGTTCTCAATTTTTCTTGAAATGTAACTAATGACCCTCTCTAGTGATATAACCTTCCGAAGGTTTTGTTGCCAATGATCACCAGTGGGGAAACCCTTCGGAAGGCTTGATAGTTGCCTTGAAATTGAAAACTAACTGTTGCCAGGGAATAAGACAGGCAGTAAAGTGGGGGCATACTGTTCTGTCAGGTCGCTGCTGAGGGCGTAGTCGCGGCAAATTTGGGCGTATAGGTGGGCACTGGGGCGCCACTGCCGCTCCTGGGTCCCGAGGTCTAACCCAATCAGGCCAAATCGCTGGCTCCAGCCTCGCTCCCACTCAAAATTATCCACCAGGCTCCAATGGTAATACCCCATCACCGGGAAATTAAAGCTGATAGCCCGCCAGATTTCCCGCAGATGGGCGATGAGGTAAGCTGGCCGCAGCCTATCTTCTTTGTCGGGCAGTCCATTTTCGGTGATGTAGATGGGTTTTTGGTAGCGCAGCAGCCGCTTAATGGAGTGAAACATTCCTGCCGGGTAATTTTCCATGAAGTTCATATCACTCATCTCAGCCCCATCTGGGCATGGCTCTGGCTGTGTCCGGGGAAAACGGATGAGGGAGCGGCTGTAATAGTTAAGCCCCAGGTAATCATAGGTTCCAGCCAACCCTTTGATGGTCCCCCTTCCCAATATCCCTCTGATACGCCCATCGCGCATCGCTTCCAGCCACATATCGTTGAACAGCCAATCCATCTGCCGTGCCCAATAATGATCCAGGCGGCCACCATCAGCGGGGGGTTGGATGGGGCGGATGTGGGCAGCTACGCCAATAAGTGATTCGGGATAACTCTCTTTGATGGTGTGGTAGGCGGCCGCGTGGCATTTCAGCATCGTATGGATAGCCCGCCGGGCCGCTCCCCACCCCTTTTGCCGGGGGGCCGGGAACTCATTTCCCAGGTAGCGAAAAAACAGATAGATCAGCGGTTCGTTAATTGTCACCCACTTAGGGATCAAATCCCCTAATTTGTCCACCACCTGAGTCGTGTACCGTTGGAAATAATCCACCATCAGGTCAGAGTCAAAATCCCCTTTTTCTCCCAGCCAGCGGGGGTTGGTGAAGTGGTGCAAAGTGACCATCGGCTCAATGCCTCGGTCATGGAGTCCCTGGAGCATCGCCCGGTACCGGTCGAGCGCGGCCGCGTTAAATACACTCGGTTCTGGCTCAATTCGACTCCATTCCAGAGAAAGGCGATGGGCGTTGGTATGCAGTGCGGCCGCGTGATCAAAATCCCGTTCCGCATTGGCCCACCAATCACAGGCCACCCCGGACTTATCCCCATTGAGGATACGCCCCTCTTCCTGCTCCCAGGCCCACCAATCATTATTTTCATTATTCCCTTCCACCTGGTGGGAAGAAGTGGCTGTTCCCCAGAGAAAATCCGGCGGAAAATACATCGTTGCGCGAGCCATAAACCCCCCTTGAACGCCTGTTTCAGCCGCCGCCGTTATGACCAAAACTTGTAAAAACCCGCGTGCCAGGCGGTCGGCTGGAAGTGTTGTTGGGCGACCTGGATGAGCGGCCGTTACCCACCCAACACCCCCTTTGCCCAAAAACCGCTTAACCAAACCCGCGCCGTATATGCCACCGCCAGTGTCGCCCGCCCAACGCCCGCATAACCAGCGCGGCGCGATTAGAACAACTTTGCTCTAACCGCGCCGCTTGAATTACCAAATACTCGCCGCGTCTGGTTCATGCCATGTTAGCCTGTTTGATAGGCTACTCGAAGTTGAATTTATTGCTGGCGTACCAAACGAATTTCTAACTGGCAGCCAACAGCTTCGGCATATTTACGCAAGGTAGCTACAGAAGGAGAATGCTTGTTGCTACCACCACCTGCTTCTAATCTAGTTATTGCTGATGTTTGTGTTCCCATTCTCTCGGCAACATCAGCTTGAGTTAATCCTGCTTCTTTTCTTGCATTCAACAACTCGTCAAAAAGCAGGAATTCAGCCTCAAGTGCATCATATTCTTCTTGGAATGCAGGGTCTTGCTTCCACTCTTTTATCATTTCATCATGTGATTTCATGTTCCACCTCACCAGTTTGTCTTAACGTCATTCATTCTTTGATGCGCAATATCTAGCTCTTTTTTGGGTGTTTTCTGCGACTTTTTGATAAACGCATGAAGAATGACAATTCTCTGATCCACGATTGTGCAGAAAAAAGCTCGACCAATGCCTTCTTTGCCCCTTGCTCGAATTTCAAACAAGCCTTTGCCTATACTTCGTGTAAACGGCATTCCCAAATTCGGGCCAAAGGTGATCATTCGTTCGGTTACTCTGGCGTAGAATGCACGGATGCCTACAGGCCAATCGTTGAGTACCTCCTGCACATCTTCATTGTAATAGAGAATTTCCCAATCCATGATGCAATGTTAACATATTTGTTAATACCTGTCTAGGATAGTTACTAACAAGCGGCAGGAGAACTTAACCATTGTTCTCGCAATTTAGTCATATCTCTTGGTTCTGAAAAATACTCGATGTGAAAACCCTCAATTGTTTCAGGCCATGTTCCATGATAGGAATACCCTTCAAGTATATTCAGTTTCCCACCCTTAACCCAAATTAGAAAACTTGCTCCATTTTCCAGATTCTCAATTTCCGCATTAATATCACCAAAGCAAAAATCAGATTTTACATTAGGGACTTGGTCAGTGAGTTTTCTACTGTCTTCAGGAAGCGAAAAAGTCAAATAAAAACCAGTCCCTGTTAATTCACGCTCCTTGACTACAGCTTTTGCAAGCTGCTCGCGCAGTTCACTTAACACTAAGTCATCTCCCCAAAGCAATTTGTCCATCACAGCTTGTTCAAAGGTATTCATAGACTTCATAGTGTCTCCTATCAAGGAATGAATGCTGTTCCAATTCGAGATGTTCCATCAACAATCGCTCCCCTAACAGTTATAGAATATCCATTGACTGCCACTTGAATGCCTTGATTCAATTGCTGATTTGTGTAGTTGCCAGCTACGTTACTAAACTCAGTTTGCAAAGCGCGGAATGCATCCTCTTGGTTGCCGCTAAATGAATTGACAAAGGGGTCAAGATTGTGCTCAGCTTTCCCGAAAATGTGAGCAAGTTTATTTGGATCAATATCGCAGTTTGTATTGTGGACAAGTATTCCTGAATCGCCCTCGTCCGAATAAACGAAATAGTTGTGAACATGCTCAACGGTAAGGTTGTACATTACCATTGTTTCATCTAATGGCTCTAACTTGATCACGGTAGCTGGTGTTCCATTATCAGTAAGCAACGCCATATCCGGTTTCAAATCAACCATAGGGATGTATTGCTCTATATCAAGAACAAAAAAAGGATGTTCTTCTGAGCCAGTGATAACACCTGTCTTTCCACATCCCTCAAATTTGACAGTTAGCTCAAGCACATCACCTTCATGCGTTTCTTGATGTACGGCCGTTACCCGCGCAAACACATTCCCCGTATCGCTTACCACAAACCGCTGGTTCTCTACATCCAACTCCCATTGCCAAACCTTGCCTTGAAACACAACTTCGCTATCAGGTTGGACATGCTTCAACAGCCAGTGCCCCTTTTGTTGATTCGAGGAACTTCGGAACAGAAAGACGACATCATCCGGTTCAGGCATCCGCCAGTTGTCCGGGTCAAAGGCGCGGTCTGTTTCCGCTAACAGGTTGATGTCTATTTCCGGCTTTAGAAAGAGAGACCCCCTTTCCGGCGTGGTGGCGTAGAGGTAATCACCAACAATGAACTCCATGTCTGGCCCCACGCCCCCATAGGTCATGGTCTCCCATTGCCCGTTGCTCCGGTTGTAAATTTGAACAGGGGTTTCGGCCGTCCAGTCATCTGGACCTGGTATGCCTGCATATGGATTGGTGGATGCCTCTGTTGGTTGGGATGAACGGAGCGCAAACCCCCCAACGACCAAACCGATCAGACACAAGGCGATGGCAAGATAGACAAAGCGGGCTGATCCCTTCTTTGTTTTGCTTTTACGACTGCTACGATGTTTATAACTGGCTGAACTCATGGCAACTTCTCCTTTTTTGACGTTGCCCGCTACATGAAGCAGGCTAACGGGGAGATAAGCCGCGCCAGACCAGCACAGCCATTCACCTCAACCTCACCGCGTCGGCTTTATTGGTTGTTAGGCGGCCGCAACTCCCTGTAGTAATACGGGAGTAACTTGCCTGACCGCCTAACGGGGAGATAAGCCGCGCCAGACCAACACGGTTGTTCCCCTCAACCTCATCGCGTCGGCTTTATTGGTTGTTAGGCGGCCGTTACCCCCGTGCAGTAATACGGGGATGACTTGGCCGGCCGCCTAACAATTAATTATTATTAACTTCTCCTTCGACCTGGACGAACAGAGGTTGTTTGAGTGGTATGTCACCGTAATCAGTCAAATCTTCCAGGGTAAGGCGCAGGCGTAAAGTTGGCAAGCCTGGATTGGATGCCAGGTGGGCCATAACAGTTTCATCTGCTTCAATGCCAAACCCCTTTAGTAAGCGGCGGATGTCGTGACGAGCTTGATCTTCCATCGTACAATCTCCTTGATAAGGACTGAGTGCTGAGGAGTGAGTAAAGGAAAGGGCCATAAATGACACGAATAGGCACGAATTATCTCTTGCACTCTGCCACTTTGCTGCTCTATCCCTTTACCACGCTATTCTGTACTGGCCTACGGTTTTTGGCAACAAACAGCTGGCCCAATTTTCCCAGGTTCCCCTGAGTTCCCACCCCATGCCCCCCATGCCCGTTTCTGAACGATTGGCTGATTTCGCGGCCGCGCTCCGCCCCCAACTTGCCGGTGAATTACGCCTGGACCCAGTGAGCCGCACCCTGTACAGCACCGACGCCAGCCTGTATCAGGTGATGCCCCTGGGGGTCCTGCTGCCCCAAACGGTAGAAGATGTGATGGCGGCCGCAGTCCTGGCCCATCAATTCCAACTCCCCCTTTTGCCCCGTACCGCCGGGAGCAGCCTGGCCGGGCAGGCGGTCAATGAGGCCCTGGTTATTGATTTCAGCCGCTACCTGGATGCCATTCTCGATTTTAGCCGGGAAGAGCGGTGGGTACGGGTGCAGCCAGGGGTGGTGTTGGATGACCTTAATGAATGGCTGCGGCCGCATCGTCTCCAATTTGGCCCCGACCCCGCCAGCAGCAACCGGGCCGGCCTCGGTGGTATCGTCGCCAACAACAGCACCGGCAGCCACTCCATCCGCTACGGCCTCACCGTTGACCATCTGCGCCAGATGAACGTACTGCTGAACGATGGTTCATCAGCCCATTTGGCCCCCCTGTATGAGCGGCAGGTAGAGCAAAAAATAGGGCAAAGCGGCCGCGAAGGAGAAATTTACCGGCAGCTCGCCGCTCTCATCCGTAACCCCACCAACCAGGCCATTATTCGCGACGGCACACCCCGCCATTGGCGCCGCTGTGGCGGGTACAATCTGGATCGTTTTCTGGCACACTCTCCAGATAGTTCACTGAGCTTCCATCACCCCCCCGATCCCCGCTTCAACGTAGCCAGCCTCATCTGTGGCTCAGAAGGCACCCTGGCCCTCATCACCGACCTCACCCTTAACCTGGTGCCGCTGCCCACCCATACTGCCCTGGCCGTTATCCATTTTGCCGATTTACCTACCGCACTCCAGGCTGTGCCCACCATTTTAGAGACCAACCCGTCAGCGGTAGAGCTGATGGATCATCTCAGCCTGACCCTGTGCCGGGATGTGCCCGCCTACGCCCGCCTGCTCCCCCAATTTATAGAAGGGCAGCCTCACTGCCTGCTGCTGGCGGAGTACCAGGGAGAGAGTCAGGCTGAACTGGCCAACCAGATCGCCACCCTCCAACGGCAAACAATGGGGGCGACAACGGTACTCCCCTTGCTGGATGCGGCCCGGCAAAAAGCGGTGTGGCAGGTGCGGAAGGTCAGCCTGGGGTTGTTAATGTCCCTCAAGGGGGGTGTCAAGCCGATCCCGTTCATTGAGGATGCGGCCGTGCCGGTAGAACATCTGGCGGCTTATGTGGCTGGGATTGAGCAGTTTTGCCAGGAGTTGGGGACGCCCGTGACTTATTATGCCCATGCCAGCGCGGGTTGTTTGCATTTTCGCCCGTTGATCAATGTGAACCAGGCCCAGGAGATCGCCAAAATGCCGCTGATTGCCCGGCACGCGGCCGCGCTGGTTAAAAATTATGGCGGGGCGTTATCCAGTGAACATGGGGACGGCCGCAGCCGAAGCTGGCTCAATCCCACCTTCTTCGGCCCTGAGTTGTACCAGCTCTACCAGCAGGTCAAACGCATCTTTGACCCCGATAACCGGCTGAATCCCGGCAATATTGTTCAGTTAGCTCAGGTAGGGGAAGCAGATTCTACTGCACCGGTTCCATTAATCCATTCTCTTCGCGTCATCCCATCCCCCCATCCCCCCACCCCTCTGGCGGCTATTGCCGTTGAATGCAACGGGGCCGGGGTATGCCGCAAACGAGCCAGTGGGACGATGTGCCCCTCTTTTATGGTGACTCGTGAAGAAGAACACAGCACTCGCGGCCGCGCCAATCTATTGCGTCTGTTTTTAACCACTGGCGGGGAAGCAGTTAGCAGTGGGCAGTTAGCAGTTAGCAGTCTCCAATCTTCAGTCTCTAGTCTCTCCATCTCTCAATCTCTCGACCTCTGCATCTCCTGCAAAGCATGTAAAGCCGAATGCCCTTCGGCGGTGGATATGGCCTGGGCCAGGGCGTTGTTTTTAGACCAGTATCATGCCGAGGTTGGGCTGCCCTGGCGAGATTGGGTTTTGGGACACATTGGCCGCTGGAGCCGACTCAGCAGCGGCCGCATAGCTCCTCTCATCAACCGCCTGCTCACCCACCCCATCACCCGCCGCCTGCTAGAGAAAACCCTCGCTCTGACTGCCCAACGCCCACTTCCCCCCTTCGCCCGTGAGAATTATCTGGCGTGGTATAAGAGGAGAGACACAGAGACACGGCAACACAGGGACACAACGATTTTACCCGCACCCCCTCGCCCACTCGCAAACTCGCAAACTCGCAAACTGGCCCTCTTCAACGACACCTTCACCACCTATAACGAACCCCACATCGCCATTGCGGCCACCGAACTGTTAGAAGCGGCTGGATTCACCGTTATCCCTACCGGTCATCTGGATGAAGGACGCCCCTTTGTGTCTAAAGGGATGCTGAAAGAGGCACGTGCGGCCGCAGCCCACATTCTGGGCCACCTGGTTTCCTTCGCCGCTCGGGGCATCCCCATCATTGGTCTGGAGCCGAGCAGCATCCTGACCCTGCGCGATGAATATGCCGCCCTGCTGCCGGGGGATCAGCGGCCGGCCTTCGTTGCTCCTTATGTGTACACCTTTGAGGAATTTCTGGCCCACCTGGCTGATGAGAAGCAGCTTGCCCTCTCTTTTGACCCTACCCCTCGCCACATTCTCCTGCACGGGCACTGCCACCAAAAAGCGTTGGTGGGCACCCAACCGGCCCATCGCACCCTCAACCTGCTGCCCAATGTCACCGTCACTGAGGTAGATTCAGGCTGCTGCGGCATGGCTGGCTCTTTTGGCTACGAGGTAGAGCATTTGGAGATTTCCCGGCAGATGGGGGAGCGGCGGCTGTTTCCGGCGGTGCGGGCGGCTGGGGAGCAGGTATGGATCGCGGCCGCAGGCACAAGCTGCCGTCAACAAATCCAATTTGGCACCGGGCGGCTGGCCCACCATCCGGCGGAGATTTTGCGCCACGCTTTGACCAGGGCATAATGACACCATGTCAAGCCGTACTGAGATTATTTTACTGGCCCTCATCATCCTGTTGGGGGGAGTTTTGCGCCTGGGCTGGCCTGGGCTCACCGAGTTTAAGGGAGATGAAGCCCGGCTAATGCTCCTCTCTCTGGAGATGGCTCAGGGGGAGCAGTTCCCGGTGCGCGGCATTGGCAGCTCCGTCGGTGTACCCAACGCCCCCATGAGCGTCTGGCTGTATGCCCTGCCCCTCGTCTTCTGGAAACATCTTTACGCGGCTACTCTGTTTACCGGCCTGCTCAATACGGCTGCCCTGTTGGGGTGCTGGTGGCTGGTGCGTCGCTATTGGGGGGCCGAGGCGGCCCTGGCGGCCGCGCTCCTAATGGCTGTCTCTCCCTGGGCTATTTTCCATTCCCGCAAAATCTGGGCGCAAAATCTACTTCCTTTTTTTACTCTGGGATGGGGTATCAGCGGCCTGCTCACCTTTGTTGAGGGCAAACCCCGCTGGCTGATCGTTCATCTGCTCTGCCTGGCTATCGCGGCCCAGGCCCATTTCGCCGGGATGGCTCTGGGGCCGGCGACGGGATTGTTTTTGCTGCTCTTTCGCGGCCGCGTCAACCTTAAATGGCTAACTGCGGGGATCGCCGCCGCCGCCCTGACCGCCCTACCCTTCCTCATCCATCTCAGCCAGGCCGGAATCAGCCTGAGTCGCTTCTTGCGTCCCACCGGGGAAAGCAGTCGCGGGTTGGACCTTATGGCTGGTCGCTATGGCTGGTGGCTCATCACCGGGCACGATCTATACACCCTGGTTGGTGGGGAAGCCCTGGCTGATTACCGGGCCATTGTTCCCTCGATGGGGGTTATTTCGGCGATCATCACCCTTTGTTTTGTGGCTGGGGTAGGATTATGGCTCAAGCAGGGGTGGGCCAATGGGCCATTGGCCGATGGGCAGCCCGCCCGACCGCCTCTTTTGTTTATGCTGATCTGGCTGCTCGCTCCGGTGCTGTTCTTTTCCTTGCCCTTTTTGCCTGTCGTTCACCATTATTTGCTGCCGTTTTACCCGCTCCCCTTTGCCGCTGCTGGGGTGGCTTTAGCCGATCTGGGTCGCCGCACCCGGGGATGGGGATGGCTGCTTTTGCTGGTAATAGCAGGGGGGCAGTTGTGGGGCTGGGTTGGGTTGCAGCAGGTGATGGTGGCACGTGACACCCCCGGCGGGTTGGGGACACCGGTGGCGTATTATGTGGACGCGGCCGCGCAGGTGCGTACCTGGTGGCCGGATGAGGGTGAGGCGGAGCTGCTGCTTGGGGGAGAGGGGGAATCTAGCGAATTTGATGAGTTTGCCGCTATTTTTGCCGTGCTGCTGGCTGAATATCCTCACCGGTTTATCAACAGCCAGGCCCACGCCTTGTTCCCGGCCCAGCCGGCTTTGGTGCTGCTATCCCCAACGGCGGCGGTGCCGGTACGGCAGGTTTATCAGGACGCGGCCGCCTCGTTTACCACCTTGCCGTTACGCCCTGGGGAAGGGGAGATATTGCTGGTACAGCTTGCGGCCGCGCCTACCCCTTCGCAGCCACTGACCCCGCCCGCTTTGGCCGCCAACTGGGTACAAATTGAAGGCTACACCCCGCTCACTTCCCAGGATGAACAGACAGCAGTTTGGGCCATTCATTGGCAGACCGGCGATTATCCCGATCCAGCCGATTATCATTTTTTCAACCATCTTCTGGCGGCGGATGGGATGCGGGTGGCTCAGCAGGATGGCCCCCTGTTTGCGCCGACTCAATGGCGCACGGGAGATCGGGTCATCTCCTACTTCACCCTGCCCTGGTCGCTCACCTGGCCCCGCCCCCTGATGATGAATGTGGGAATATATCGCTATCCAGAGGTAGAAAACATTCCCTTCCTGGATGTGGCGGGTAATCCCTACGCTGTCTGGCTCACCCTACCCGCCGAAAAATGAAACCTCACAAGGGCATAGAAAAACACGGATGGCTGCAAACTGAGAATAGCCACTCATAAAAGGACCATCGAAAAACACGAACAGGAAGGACACGGATGGCTGAAACCCTCACTCCTCGTCACTCAGTCCTCAATCCTCCCCAACAGCTCCCGGCTGGCCTGCCAATACTCTTTGGCCTGACCGGCACGCTCCAGGTGATATGTTACCTGCTCATAATCGCCCAATTCCAGGTATAACGCCCCCAGGGTGAAATGGACAGCGGGCAGCTTAAGGCCCCCTTGCACGGCTTTGTCGTAACAGGTAACAGCATCTTGGGTGCGGCCGCGGCTCTGCAAATCCATCCCCTGACCAATCAGCGCGTCCCGTTCCAATTTACTAAGGCCAGTCCCGCTGGTACCATATAATTCCGCCTCATCCTCTTCATCTCGGAACAACTCCTCTGCCAACTGTTCCTGCGCCAATTTGAGGGCAACATCCACCGGATCAGTGTTGACCGGGGCCGGCGGGGGGGGCTGTTTTTGTCGTTCCTGTTCAAACACTGCGGCCATCTGGCGGATGGTGTCGGCAATGGTGGGTTCGGCCGGCTCTAACTCTGGGGTTATGGATGGTGGGGCGGGCAAATCAATATCCGTCTCCTCTTCTTCCCGAAACGCATCTTCCCCATATTTCACCAGATCAATGGCCGTTTGCACTTCCTGGCTGTCTGGCTCCAGCCGTAAGGCTGCATAACACATCTGCAACGCTTTTTCTTTATCTCCACGTACCTGCAAAATGCGGGCAATGGCTAGATATTCCCGCACGGCCTGCTTTGTTTTACCCTGCCGCTGGTATACAGTCGCCAGCCGTTGGTGTGCCCCCAGAAGGCCAGATTCCAGGCGTACTGCCCGCAGCCAGTGGCTTTCGGCATTATCCAGGTCCCGCTGACGCAGATAGATCTCCCCTATGGCCATATAGGTTTTTCCCGCATCCCCCAACTGCCCCAACCGCTCCTGAAAATCAGCCACCTTGTTGAGGTAACGAATATCTCCCTGAGAGTAGCGAGCGGCTAATTTATAACATTCCAGGGCGCGATCAATCTGGTTGAGACCAAAACATGCTTCCCCTAAACCAGTATAAGCGACCGGCTCATTGGGGAAAATCTGAATCGCCTGGCGGAACTCACGCAAAGCTGCCGACCAATTTTTTTCGATGTTATAACTCAGTCCGCGTCGGACTGCTTCTGCATAACGCTCACGGTTGTTTGCCACAGAACACCTCGGTAAATTGCTGCTGCCTTGAGCCACGTTTGGACGGTAATGACCATAAGTATACCCCGCTTTAGTTGGGTTTAAAAAATGGACGTGGATCAAAATAATGGCCCGTTTTGACGAAGGGTAGATGGAGCATTCTTCGTCTTTCGTTCTCGCTCTTTGGTCAGAATTTATATTGCCATTTGCTGTAAAAGGGGGACAATACAGGATATGAGTGACGTGCCAAATAGTGAAACAATCAAACAATTGGCTCTGACAATTGCCGAACGGTTACAAGAGAAAAATCCTTATGCTCTGGTACAGATCGAGCGGATTATTGAACTGTTGGGGGTTGCGGCGGCACACGCTTTTCTGGCGGAGACGGAGCAGATTGAAAGCCAGGGTGGGATGCTGACGACGGATAAGAAGCGGCGGCGTTCACCAGGTGGGGTTTATTTTTATCTGGTTCGCGGCCGCGTCTCGCCTGAAGCCCGTAGGATTATCTTTCCCTATCCCCGGCAGCGGCAAAAAGAAGGGGGCCGGCCACGTCCACCTGCTCCCCCCATCAAACTAAAAGTTGAAGAGCGGCGTCAAATGCTGCGTGAAGGTTTACAGAACCCAGGAGAGGCCCAAACTGTGAAATTAACCCTGATCGGACGCCCCGCCAAAATTTTAGAACGCAATCAATATGTTGTCATCACCATGAGTGGCAAAGAGCCGCCAGCTTTACCCAAAGGGCTGCCGGCACTGCCGGATGATGATCCCACGATTTATTTGATTTACATTGCCCAAAAACAGTGGAAACGAGTCAGCGAGGCCATGAAGCAGCCTGATGACCGGCTAATTATTGAAGGGTACCCTTTTAATGATAAACGGTTGGGGGTTATTGGGGTATTAGCTCAATCTACGACAACAGTTAATCTACAGCGGGCTAAACAGGTAGAAGCTAAACCAGAGTAAATTATTGACGAAGCGGGGATGAGTGATGATGGAGAAGTTGGGCATCCGTTTTCACTCATCTGCCCTTTGTTATTCTGTGTCTATGTTACGGGGGCGGAATAGCCAGATAAGCAGGAGTAAACATGCGGCCGCGCCCAGATAAAACGGCACGGGCGAAATTGGTTGGGGTGGGGCCGGCACCATCGCTCTATCCCGAGGGCTGGCAGCATGGCGACGGGCCAATTCCAATTGTAAACTTTTCTCCCCCATACGCATCGCCCAAAGGTGATTAGCGGCAAAAACCGGCTTAAGGATAGGCGACAACAGGCGCAGCAGCGGTTTCTCCACCCGGATTTGCCAATCATACGTCGCTATCACATATTCCCCATCTGGCGCAAATGTCCATTCTCCACGCCCTACAAAATCTCCCCATGCTTCTATGGTATACCCATAAGGATGGCGGGATTGGCTGACCCGGAACTGCCAGTTTAAGGTGTAGGGGAGCCATCCTTTGGTGTATAGGGCGATGACCCGGCCAATGCCCCGCTCATCCCCCGGCTCTAATTGCTGCACATCCAGATAAACCGAAGGCCACCAACGTACCAGGTCTGGGGCATTGCCTAAAAGTTCGGAAAGTTCAGTGACACTGCTTTTAACCCGCCATTGAGTGGTAAACTGGTATTCGTTATTGGACATGAAAACCTCGTTTGGGGTGACGAAAGAGTGAGCGCAAACGGCTGAAAGTTGACGTTAATGGCTCTGTCACCCGGCCTAAACCGTTTCGTGATATAAAGCCGGTGAGATGAAAGGGGCCAAAGCATAGGTGACACCCAGAGTCAATGCTTCCTGGCGCAGCACCAGACCGGCGGTTAAAGCACCAATGGCCCCACCTTTTTGTTTGACGTTGTTTTCTCCAGACAGCTCATCCATGATGAAGCCTAAATCTTCACCGGTGCGGACTCGTTCAGCAATGGCCTGGGGAAGGGGAATGCGGCCGCTGCACCCCATCCCAACGCGGCCGCGGCCATCTGTGATAACCGTCCAGGCCGTCAGCCACCATACACCTTCCGCCTCATGGACACCGCCCTCAATGCCAATGCCTAGGTCGGCCTGGGACAATTGTTGCGCGGCGGCAGCTCTGTTTTTGGCTCCTTCCAGGCACTCACTGTCACTGAGAGGCATTACCCGCACCCCACTGGGTACAGAAACACTGACAATCGTTGCTCCCGGCCATACCCGCTCAATCACCGAGCGTGCGGCCGCAACCTTAACTGGATTCGGTGAACCCACTGCTATCTTCATGTTCATTCCATCCGTAGATTTCGCCGATTAAGCAGATTCCACTGCCAACTACCAAAACCTGCGTAACCTGCGGATAAATATGAACCAGTTCCTGGTAATTATGAAGGCTGAGGGATGAATTATGAAATTCAACTCCCCCAGTCTATATTGCCAACGGTCATAAACTGCCATTTTCAGTGAGAGTGGAGACTCGAGATTAACCAGTCTCCACTCTCCAACTGGAATGTCACTTTATGACCACGATGAGTATAACTTGATTTACGGAGGCAGTTTATCCTATCTCTACCTTAGTAATCGTATCAAAATTAATTGTCTCTTCTGAGCCTAAAATCGTTCCCAGGGCCAGTTGGGCAAACTGGAAAAAGCTTTGTAAATCCCCAATCCGCTCCAGATAAAAGACAGCCAATGCCCGTTCTTCCGGCGTTAATTCAACCTCGGCGGCCCGGAGTTTATCAATACTATCACGTAACACATGCAAGGCGACTTGAACTTCACGTTGCTCACGACTGCTTAACACATTACGAATCACCTGCCAAAAGTCTGGCTCGGCGGTGTAATATTTCTTCCGTTCCCCCCGCACCCATACTTCTTTGGCCATCCCCCACCGCTCTAATGAGCGCATATTCATACTCACAGACCCTTTGCTGATTTCCAACGTTTCGGCCAGATCGTCCAGAGAAAGCGGTTCAGGGTTCATCAACAAGGTGCCATACAAACGTCCCATGACTTCACTGAAACCAAAAAACCGGGCTAACCGCCCCAACCCAGATACCGTGCTTTCGTTGACTGCCAATAAACTAGAGTGCATAGCCGTTCCTGTGTTCAAAACATTCTGAATGTGATGGTAACAAGGATTTAGCAGAAAAGCAAAGGGAATCAATGAGGAACAAATCAGCGAATTATGGGTCACAAAGGGGGCAAATGAAGGAGTATTAGGCTGGAGGAAACAAAAGACGCCTTGTTACGCGAACAAGGCGTCTTGAGTTGAACTTTGCCGGCTCGAAGGCTGCGGCCGCGGTCACATCAACTACTGTTAAAGTTTAGCTAAGGCCAACTTCAATCCTTCCCAATCAGTTAAATTTGTTTCACGGGAAGAGAGGCCAGACACTTTGACATGCAGCCGTTCGTTAGCTGGGATTTCATGCAGGCGTACCCGGTCAACGGCAGGATAGAAATATTGCACTGAAGATTCCAGACGGATACGGCAGCTGTTCATAACCTGGGGTTGCCTTTCCGCATTGGTAGCAATGACAAAATCTACCGGGCCAATATGGCCCACAAAATTGGCCGCACTGTCACTTTCTTGCAGCGCATTGGTAATCATCAGGCTAATCGCACGGGCCACATCATCTGCGGCGACAAAACCATATTGGTTGCGAAACCGATCTAATCCTTGAATTTTTGCCAGAACCAGCCCCCAATCTGGATGACGCAGCATCTTTTCCAGATTGTCTTGAACTGGCACCCCTTCAGGCAAATTAGTCACAGGGTTGACCATCGTTTCCATGCTGGCCCGGCGAATGATATTACGCACCCGCAAGCGCAGTTCTTGAACATCAAACGGTTTGGTAATGTAATCTACCGCCCCAAGTTCCAGCCCCATCAATTTATCTTCACGCTCCCGCTTTTCTGTCAAGAAAATAACAGGAACAGCTTCGGTATGCCGATTCTGGCGTAACTGGCGGCATACTTCAAAGCCATTGATATCGGGCAGGCGCACATCCAGGACCACCACATCGGGCACATCTTGGGTAGCCGATTTGACGGCATCTTCGCCCCAATTGGATACTCGAACATGATACCCCTGAGAGCGAAAATAGGCGCTTAGCATTTCCGCCAGATCTACATCATCTTCTACAACTAGGATTTTGTTTACTTCAGCCACAGTACACTTCCCTAACTATGTATCTTTGCCAAAAGGATGGGCTATTTTTGTGAGCACCCAGGTGGATGTATAAGATATTATCCCATTTTTGCGAAGATATCTGCTCTATTAAATGTTCAACTCAGGTGGATGAACCCCTGGCCCTGAAGAGTGGGCCCTGGCGTGAAAAGTCTGCCTTTTGCTGAACAGTGCCAGTTATTTGACCGGCTCTTTGTCTACCTTAAAAACGCAGGACGGATCCCCCATTGCAATACAGTTAATTTCTTCGACGCGAAATTGTAACCCGCCACTAACCCAGCGCAAGGCACTTTGTAGAATGCTGGTAGATAGGTGGCAAATGGGCTGCTCAGCCCGCCGCCCCCAACAAATAGGGCAGCGATCAATGTAGTAAAGGTAATGATCAGGCTGTTCGACGACATGGGTTATTTGATCACTGAGTTGGGTGAAAATCCGGGCGATGGCGGGCAGCCCAACTTTAAGTTTGGTGCTGAGAGGGAGGACGATGAAGGCTGGGTCAGTAACACCGGCCAGGTCGCCAAAATTTTTTAACCCCTGTTCAAACATGGTTTGACCTGTCCTTAAGGACAGAGTACGGCTGCCCCGTGGCCCATAGTGGGTTTCCAGACTGTGAAGCAGGTTAGCAATATGGGCAAAGTCAAACTGTCGCTCGTAATTTTTGGCCGGTAATTGGCTTAGATATTGAGTTAGCTGGCTGTCCTGCAAAATAGTGTTTAGATTATCACGCCCCAATTCTTCTTCCAGGGCAAGAAGCAAAATATACCCCATTTTGTTGGGGTAGTAATAACCCGTTAGGGGAATTAATTCTGGCAACACAAACTCCAACTATGCTGGTTATAACTTGTTGAGTACTGCTGTTGATTGTTACCCCGGTCATATGAATGGATACGTCTGGAATTTACCGGGTTGTTATGATTTTGTAGATTATCACAGGGGCTACCCCTTGTCAAAGGGGGGAGATGGGAGATTGGTTCAATCCCACAGATTGAACCAATCTCATCTGGCTGAATGACGGTTAATGGCCGGCGATAGGCTGCGGCCGCGCCACGCCATTGCCGTAATAAGGTTGGGTTTGGGCCAGGGCCCGTCGGTGCTGCTCTACCTGGAGTCGGTTGATACGCCGCTGTAAGTAAGGGGAAAAGTAACCCGCGTACCGAACCTGGAGTTCTGGGATGAGCCAATCGTTGCCGGTGACGCGGCCGCGACAATTCGCCTCCCCACAAGCACATTCAAACTCATCATACGGCACACTATCACTCATAGCATAATCAAAACAGACCTCCTCACCAGGGTAAATATCACGCAAAGCGATGACGGAAATTTGACCGCTCAGGCCGGCGTTGGGATTGCAGGAATGGTTGATAAAATCACCGGCTTCTGGCTCTGGGGTCAATAAAAACGCATCTTCATCTACTTGAACCGCATATTGCCGCTCACTGTGGGGTACCTGTTTGACTTCAGCCAGGCTCATAATCACGCCACCCCAAACAATAAGTAGATCACCGGCGGGGATGAAGGTACGGGCAAACAGCCCATGTGAGCCTTTTTGATCAAAATCGCGGGATTCGATTTTGGATGACAGATAATGTGTGTGGGTTAGTTTCACTTCGTTTGTACTCCTTTAGGAACTATTTTTTGAGTTGGATAATTGACAAGCGTAAACAAACATCTCCCTGGGGGTATCTCAGGGCATGTTTTGGTCTGGTCACTGAATCAGATCGGAACAAATTTACTGCTTGTTGCTCACTGATCCATGACCGCTAAGGGTGTTGTACCTAATGGGTAGCCTCTGCTGTTGTTGGCCTGGAGCCGCTGAATCCGCTGCTGCAGGTAGGGGGAAAAGTAACCGTTATACCGTTGTTGCAGGTCCGCTCTTTGCCAATCATTGCCGGTGATGCGGCCGCGACACAGCTTACTACCGCAACCACAAACAAACTCATCATAGGGTGAGCCGTCGCTCATGGCATAATCAAAGCAAACTTCTTCCCCGGCCCGGATGGAGCGCATGGCAACCAGAGACACATTGCCGCGCAAACCAGCATTCGGTTCGCAGGCATGGTTAATCATGTCCGCCGGATCATCCGGGCGAATCGGTACTTGAAAAACGTTTTCTTCTACTTGTAGGCTGTGCTGCCGGGCGTGGGAAGGAAGCTGATGAAATTGCTCCCCGGTTAACATATAACCGCCCCAAACAACGATGAGTTCGCCCTTTTGTAATGACGTTATAGCATAAACGCCATATCCCCCCTTGTCTGGATGCTGGCGCATTTCCAGTTTAGGTGATAAATAATTCCCAGGTAAATCAGCCATCGGCATCACTCCTGACTGGTTTTGGCGGCCGCGCCACCAACAAACGCTGCCAAACAAACAGCTGCTGACGCCAATGATTTTGGCAAAGCGGGAGATATTCACATTCCGTGTAATTGATTCCCGCTGCGTGGTTTTTGTTCGTACACATACGGCCACTCCTTACTAAAAGCCAATAAAAAAAACAGGACAACCCTGACCACCACATGAGTTAGCAAAGCTACCTTGCGGGTAATGCGTATTGCATAGGGCGCGTTACACCTATTTTGATCGCGCAAAGCGGCCTATGGAGTACGAAGACCAGAAAAGAACTTTCGCCACGCGGGGTCTGAATGCCCTGTTTTCGTGTTTCTGCGAAATACGACTGAATGGTATCTGATTTTGCCTTGAAAACAAGCAATTGATGGGAATAAATTTCGCGAAGGGATACAGAAGGTTATGCACGTCAATCTACAATTGGTCTGACTGTGGGTTCACCCGTTTTACCCGTTTTACCACCATGAGGGTCAGATCATCACTTTGCGGGGTATCGCTGGTAAGATCGGTCACTGCGGCCGCGATTCTATCGGCAATTTCTTGGGCAGAACAATGCGCCGCAGCCTGGAGCGCGGCCGCCAGTCGTTCCTCACCAAATGGCTCATCCCGCATATCTCGCGCTTCTGTCACCCCATCCGTGTAAAGGAGCAACACATCATTGACCTCTAACTGAATAACCGCTTCAGGCAGGATGACATCAGGCCGTACCCCCAAGAGCAAACCAGCCGTGGTTAATGGCTCAACCCGACCGACAGTCGCCCGGAACCACAAAGGGCGATCATGACCTCCATTAGCATACTGGAAATGTCCTGTCTTGATGTTTAATGTTCCCAAAAAGGCACTAAGAAAGAGGCGCGAGTCCATATCTCGGATAATGGCCCGGTTTGTCTGGCGCAAAATTTCCTCTGGGGCATGGCTCAGCCGGGATTCAGCCCGCAAAATAGTGCGGCTAAACGCCATGAAGAGAGCCGCGGGTATCCCTTTGCCGGTTACATCAGCAATCAATAGGCGGAGCAAATCTGGCTGATCACTGGTGGGAATGTAATCGTATAAGTCGCCCCCCACCTGTTGGGCGGAACGGTAAATAGCGGCAAATTCCCACCCTTGCCGCTGCGGGCTCTTTTTGGGCAGCAAACTCATCTGGATCTGTTGGCTAATTTGCAGCTCTTGTTGCAGCCGCAGCCGCTTTACCTCATCTTCCATGAAACGGCGCAGCCGTTCGGTCATAATGGCCATGACTTGTAAGGCAAAAGCCGGTTCATCGCGGATGAGGGTCTCAAACCGTTGGGTATCCAGAGGAAGCACCCGGCAGGCAACAGCAGCAGTGACCGTAGCACTCCGCGGCCGCTTATCCATCAGAGCCATTTCACCAAACAACGTGCCTGGTCCTAGATAGTTGACTAACCTACCATCCAGAGTAACAGCCACTTCCCCTTCGATGATGACATACATGAAATCTCCGGGTTCTCCTTCGGCAAAGATGATCTCCCCTGGTGCATACAGGCGTGAACCTTCTGGCTGCTGGAAAAAGCCAAAATTGCGAAAGGTGGTGCTGTCATAATGGGGGTACATAAAACAGTGAGCAAGGCTGGGTTAAGCGAAGGCGTTTAGAGCTTCATCAAGATCGGTAAATATTTGCAGAATTTGGTCAAAGCCGGTAATGGTGAGGGTTTTAGCTACGCGAGGCTGCGGCCGCAGCAATTTGCATTGAACCGCAAGGCCTGTACTTTGATCTACATCGTGAGCAATATCGTGCATTGCTCCCCAGCCATCTTCCGGGTTGGGAGGTTCTTTGCCTTGCATGAGCATGGTGATGCTGTGCAAAGCCATTAGCCCAGCACTAGACATAAAGCTCATCTCACTCAAGTCAAGGAGTAAATGACGGTTGCCTTGTTGGTAAAGTTGTCTGGCGGCCGCAATCACCTCCAGATAACAAGAAGCATCCAGCTCTCCGGTCAATTTCATCACAGTAACTGGTACATGGCCCTGTTTTTGCTCAGTTGTGATTTTCATGTTGTCCCTTCCTGATTATCATTACGCTTCAATCGTTTTATCATAGTCAATTCATTAGCCCCTGCTTCATTTTGTTGATAGTGAATTTCATCCATAAGCTGGCGGATGAGGTGAACGCCTAACCCACCCAACGGCCGCACCGACAAGGGGGCCTGAATATCAGGAGCAGGGGCGTTATTGGGATCAAAGGGGGGAGCGTTATCTTGTAAGATGACGACACAGGCATCTGGCTGCTGACACACGGTAACACAAATCTCCCCCTCCTGCTCCTGATACCCGTGAATAATGATGTTGGTAACAGCTTCATCTGTCGCCAGGATGAGATCGTCTATGACCTCTTCTTCACAGGGCAGATTGGCGGCCGCGTCGGTCATAAAGTGGCGTACTTGAACCAATTTTTCTAACTGGGCCGAAATGGTGAGGGTAGCAATAACCTCCATATCAGGGATCATATCACGTCTTAACTAAAATTTGGTAATGGTAGGTTAAAGTAACTAGTAAGCCTTGTGAAGGTTTTCTCCGCTGGTGATCATTGGCAATGAACCCTTCGGAAGGTTGTGCCACCAGAGAGGGTTAGTGGCTACAGGTTAAATTAAAAAGGCCATAATTGGATAAGGATAATAGCGGCCGCTGTGATGGTTAAATTATCAAGGCCGCCTACAGAAACCGACTCTACCAGGGTGGTGACGGTAGCGATAACCAAAGCTGGCAAAATGGCGGCCGCAGGCGTAATAACTGGCTCGCCAGCCGTCAGCCAAAGAGCCAGCCACACTGTCACCAAAGTAGCGATCCAGAAACCGGCTGACCCTTCTAACGTCCGCGTAGCTCCACGAAAAGTATAAGCCCGCTTGCCGATGGCTCGTCCTACTACCGGGGCCAGCCCATCTCCCCAGGCCAGGGGCATGAGGGCAGCAACCATGAGTGGTGGTTGGGACCAAAAGATAACGGCCGTAACAGCGGCCGCGATGGGGAAATAAACGGTACCTAGATTAGAGCGATCATTGCTGGCCATAGCGGCCAGGAAGCCATACTGCCAATCTAAAAAGTTGAGAACAGCAAAAGTGAGCGCGGCCGCGACAAACCACCAGGGAGAATCAAACAACAGGTGGATAAACCAGCTCATCATCCCCACGCCAATATGAATGACTTTGCGGGTAAAATTAGAGCTGTACCCTCGCCAGCGGCGCAGCCCCTCCGCCATGCCCAGCATGGCAAGAACATAGCCAAAACAGAGAATCAGACCGAGCCAGTTGTTCATAAACGGGTACACATCCTGAAAAATGAGGTGCCCCATTGTACCACGTCTCGTTTATTTGCGATTAAAGGTGCTGCTCCCCAGGCGCTGGCCAACGCTTATCCCGGCATCTGTTTCAACGGTCTGAGGTTACACACCAATTACCCCTTTGACCACGCCTACGAAGCGGCCGCAGCATACACAGAGGAACTACAAAAACGCATCCACACCGCTAAATTTATGAAGATGTTGCTCTTGCAGCACTTCCGCTCTAGCTTTGCCTCTAGCCGGGCTACGGCCAGGCATATCCTGAACAAAGAGAAATTTGAAGAGGGGAACCAGCCCAAACCGATGAAACGGCGTGGGACAAACTCACGCCAATTGAGGTTCAACATCTGCAACTGATTATGGGCGAACTGCCTCGCCCCAAAGCGCGAGACCCTAAACTTAGCCGTGAAAGGGGCATCTTTGCCATCTTTAATGGGCCTTTGGGATTTCGTGGGATAAACGGTACATCTGGTAGAGGCAATTGGCCATACGCCCCCACATTTGATATTAACCCCCTGAATTCCTGAAAACCCCTCTTTATCTCTTAGGACTTACGCAAAACGCAAAAAGACCTGACAGGTTTTTTGATTCGTTCTATGGTTGTTACAGGAGAAAACCTGTCAGGTCTGCGTAAGTCCTATCTCTATATCAGTTCTTAACGTACGACATATAAACTTTAGATACAAATGAACTGGTGAAACCCTGCTATAATTCTGCCCGTTGCGGCGTTAATTGTGTTAATAGCAGTCAAAATCCAGCTTGTTATAAAATTCGAAATAGGGAGATAAAACATGGACAAATTCCCAAAATCACAACAGCCACGGCCATCTTGCCTGGTCGAGCTTGGCTTGATCTCTTTCCTCAGCGTCATTGCTTTGTTCGGCCTTTATTTTCTCATAGGACCACTACTCAGTAACATTTTTAACAGCGTATTTGGCATGGGGCTTAAGTAACCGGAGAAGGTTATCATGCAATATCACCATATCTCACCTTCATTACCTGGACCACCCCCGCTGCCCCTGGTCGGCTGGCGCGGTTATTTACTTGCCTTTGCCCGCGACCCAATTGCATTTATCCACAAACTGCATCGCCGATATGGGGACATCGCCGCGATTGCTTGTGGCAACACGTGTTATATCTTCGTTTTTACCGCTGCCTATAATCGCCAGGTGTTGGGGAATGACACACTCTTTCATGTGGTGGAAACACCATTTCCTATACCGCCCGGCAGTTCGCTGGCTCGCTTGTTTACCATTCCTGGTCAGATGAACGGCGAGCGAAATGGACACCAGCGCCAGGTAATGAATAAGACGATATCTCGGAAGGCTTACGAACCTTACCGTGAAAGATTGATCAAATTGGTTCAGCGTACACTAGATAGCTGGCAAATTGGCGAAGAGCGCGATCTCTATCAGGATATACTCAGCCTGGCGGTGCGTACTCCTGGTTATGCTATGTTTGATATAGATGTGTGGGGAGAAGGCCGTCAACTCATCAGCCTGATCGATCAATGGGGCGATGCCCTTCTGGATTTTAATACCCGGTTATTTCCCTATAACCTGCCCGGCGCTTCTTATCGCCGCCTGCTTCAGCTTTCGGAGCTGCTAGAAGCCGAATATCGCCACCTGATCACCCGACGGCGTGTCGCGGGGTTGGCTGGCGAAGACGCCCTCGCCAGCCTGATCAGGCTGCACGATGCCCACCCCAACCGCCTCAGTGATGACGAACTGATCGGCCAGATCAACAATCTGTGCCATGCTGGCAATAGTTCCCGCGCTACTATTATGAGCTGGACACTCTTTTTGCTCTCTCAATATCCTTCAGTGTTAGCCCTGGTGCAGGCAGAACTGGCGCATACGTTGGCTGGTCACCCCCCCACCCTGGCGCAACTGCATGATTTGCCCTGGCTGCGTAACGTACTCAAAGAGAGTATGCGCCTCTTGCCCCCCATGAACTGGTTTAGCCGTCGGGTTATGGCGTCGGCGCAATTGGGGCCGTATGCCATTCCCGCCGACAGTATCGTCATTTGTTCTCCCTTCGTCACCCACCGCCAGCCCGATGTGTACCCTGACCCGCACCGGTTTGATCCATCACGCTGGCAAACGGTACGCCCTGACCCATATGAATACATCCCGTTTGGGGCGGGGCCACGCCTGTGTCCTGGCGGTGATTTGGCTACAATGGAGATGATAATCATTCTGGCAATGATTTTGCAGCGGTACCAGCTAACACCACCACCACAGGCCAGAATAGATCGAGCTGGTATGATGTTATCTGCGCCTCTAAAAATGCCTGTGCAAGTGCGGCCATCTAACGGCCGTTATCCATTTCATCCCGTGCAAGGCAACATCTGGCAGTTGATAGAGCAGCAATGGTTACAACCAACATTGCCGGGGAGTTAGCTTCATGCTCCGTTCAGTAATATCTTTCATCCTACTTATCCTAAGTGTGATTTTTGTCCTAACCTTGTTTTATGTGCAACCGCTGGTTGTATCAATGAGCTGGCGTATTGTAATTTATTTAACTCTTCCTATTATGGTGGCGGTGTTATGGCCTCGGCTGTTCCATTATTTTTCGTTCAAGGAGCAGGTCTCACGGTTGTATGTTATCACCCTGACTATCGCGTTTAGCCTTTTGTGTTTCTTGTTTACCTTTACCTTATTTACCCGACTGCTTACCGACAGCGTCGTGGAAAATGTATCGTTTGACTGGCCAGGCCCCCGCAGCGACCCCAGATGGGATCTTACCAATCAAAACAACAGGGACGCCTATGTGCAGCAACGTGGCGCTGTTACTAATGAACTCTGGTTTAATCTGGCTACACTGCCATTCATAGAGTCACCCTGTTATCTGGGCAAAGCCGACGTTTGTATCCTGGGATATGAAGCAAAGAAGATTTATGGCATTAATTTTGCTGAAGCTTATTTGTTGATAAGCTTTATCAGCCTGGTCATGGCCTTGGTTGGTGGCGGTTTGAGCTATTATTATTTTGTTCCAGACGTGGGAAATTCAGAGCAGCTCACATAATGTTAATCGGAGCGGTAATTATCTGTTGATTACGGGGAAGGAAATAGCGTGATCAAAGGTGCTCTGGGCTTATTATGCGATTACTTTAGTTTCAGGTAGATGCACATTAATAGGACAATTCTGCTTGACAATGGGGGCAGGTACGTGCGGCCGCGTCCACTTTTTCGCCACAGGCCGGGCAGGCAAACTCAAACTCCGCCCCACAATGATCACACTGGGCCGCCGCATCGGTGATCCCCTTGCCACATGCCGGACAAAGGGGTTGGCCGCAGTGGGCGCATTGATCTTCGCCCAGGTTAATCAATTGGTTGCAGGCAGGGCAAAGCAGTCGAGCTGGAACCGGCGATTTGTCATCAGCAGCGCGGCCGCAGCGGGGGCAATATTGTTCACCCGCCAGTAAATGAGTAAAGCAGACCCCACATACAGCCAGGTGACAGTTGGGGCAGGCAGAGCGGGCCGGGTCAAACTGGCGGCCACACTCTGGGCAGGCCACAATCCGCACCGGCATTTCCCCAGCCAGAAGGGTATGTACGACCCGCAGTGGATACCGCTGCCGAACTGGGTTATCGCGGCCGCACTGCCCACAAATAGATTCATCTACCCCCAATTCCGCCTGGCAGCCAGCACAAAAGGCGGGAAACAGGGCATGGCAGTGAGGGCATAAGGGGGTACCGGCAGTCAGTTCAGCCTCACACAGGGGGCAGGCGAAAAAAAGAGCTACGCCACAATGGGGACAAACATCCTCTTCTTCCTCAACCAACTGCCCGCAGCGGCCGCAAAATGTGGCCCCACACGCTTCACAATACCCTTCTTCCCGGTACAGCGGCGTGGCACAACTGGGACAGGTGCCCGTAAACGGTTCCGCCTCTATCTGCTCGGCAATATGGGCGGTGACTGCGTTAGCCGTCAGTTCGCTAATCTGGTGGGGGGAAGGGTCGGCAAAGATATGCCCACAGGTAGGGCAGGCGGCCGTGTTTTCGGTAATGGGGGTGTCACAAAACGGGCAAAACAGTTCGAACTCAGCTCCACAAGCAGGGCAGGCGGCCGCATTTTCCGGCAGCGGGGCAAAACATTCCGGGCAAAACTCCTGCCCACAACTGGGGCAGGTTGCCTGGTCATCATCAAAAACCGTTCGACAAGAGGGACATTTCACAAACATCGTCTAAAATCCTTGAGTAGAAAGGCAAAGGGGCAAAGTAAAATCGTTACCTGCAACTCTGCAACTCGAAACTAGGAACTCAACCCTACATACACCACCCATTCCCCAGCATCATGCAAAGGCAGGCCATCCCAGGCCAGGTATTGTTGGACGGAAACGAAACCGGCTTGATGCAACAGAGTGGCCATTTCGGCCGGTTGATAAGTTGTATCACAAAGGATAATTTCATCCATTTCCCCGGTTTCCAGGTGTAAAATGTGAAACCGTTCCGTTGAGGTACGGCTTTCAGCATCCCAAAACCGCTCTCCCAGGTGCAAAAACGGCGCGTCTCCCCATAAACCGGTATTATCTGTAAACCACCAGGTGCTATTCTTCTTATCTACCCGGTCTGGGTTAAGCAGTTCCAGGCACAATCTCCCCCCTGGTCGGAGCAGCCGGGCTACCTGCTGCAAAATGCGGGCTGCTTCGTCACGGGGAAAAACGGCTAATTGACCATACAGGATCGCGGCCGCATCAAACAGCATATCTTGCCCTAAACCTTCTGAACGGTCGGCTCTGGCCGCCAGCCAGTGGCGAATATCCTGCTCAACAAAAGTACACCGATCTGTCACCTGCTCCTGTTCAGCCAACTGCCGGGCATAGGGAATAGCCGCCGGGCTAAAATCTACCCCCATGACCTGGCAACCCCGTTGAGCCAGGGGGACGGCATATAATCCCGGCCCACAAGTCAAATCAAGAAAACGGTGGCCCGGTTCTAAGGCTAAATGGCCCCACAACCAGTTAAGCTGCTGTACTCGTTCGGCGGTGGGGCGGGTCGCGGCCGCGTGGGACTCATCTAAATGTTCCCTTAACATCCGCCGGGCAAAATCCGGCTCATCCCAGGGCAAATTTCCCTTGTATGACCAGGGCAGCGGCCGCCGGGTGCGCCCATACACCCGCCACAACGCCTGTACCAACTTTTTCCGTCCCTCGCTCATGGCGCGTATAATAACATAAGTTTTAAATTTCAGGTTTCCACAAGCTCCAACCAGGTACCATTCACCAATACACCAATTAATTATTCTCATGCCCCTCCTCCCTCACACGCTCCTCAACCAACGGTACCGCATCCTTCACCTTTTAGGAGAAGGGCCATATGGGGCTGTATACCGGGCCTGGGATAATACCGCTCAGGAAGATGTTGCCATCAAGGAATATCTGGACGCTTCCCCAGAGATGCAGCGGCTGTTTCGCCAGGAAGCCCGCCGCTTATACCAGCTTTCCCATCCCCAACTGCCTAAAGTGCGGGATCATTTCGCCTTAGAAGAGATGGGGCAATATCTCATCACCGATTACATAGATGGGGTAGATTTACAAAACCTGGTCAATCAATATGGCTCGCTCCCGTCGGAGCAAATTATTGAATGGTTGCAGGCGATTTGCCAGCCTGTCACCTATTTACACAGCAAAAATCAGCTTCATTTAAACATCAAACCGGCTAACATGCGCCTGACGCCACAAGGGGAGCTGTTTCTAGTGGACACTGGCCTGCCAGCGCTGGGGATCAGTCCCGGTACCCCTGGTTATGCCGCTCCTGAACAGGCCAAACAAGCGGCCGCGACCCCCTCAACGGATATTTATGCTTTAGGCGCAACCCTGTACACGCTGCTCACCGGCAAACCCCCAGCTGATGCCCTGCGCCGGGAAAGTGGTCTGGCCGATCTCATCCCCGCCCGTGAACTCAACCCCGACGTAGAGCCATATCTCTCCATGGTGAGCAGCCGCGCCCTCTCCCTGCGCCCCGATACCCGGTACGAATCGGTGGAGGCGTTTGCCCAGGCGTTGGCCCGCCCCATAGGCAAGCCTGCTCCTCCCCCCGATCCTTTGCGCCGCACTCCCCCGGCATATCCGGGCAAAGCGACGCCCCCACTGCGGCCGCGCCCTACCCGCAAACAGATCGAACAGCGCACCATCTTCGCCCTATTGGCCGTCGTCATTCTTCTCATCGGCATCAGCGCTGGGCTGTTCATCGCCAACCAAAGGGCACAACAAGTAGCAAACCCCGTCGCTGTCACCGCTACCTTCCAATCCGGGGTCATCGCCGCCATCACCCAACTGGCCCCAACCCCCACCCAAACCCCCACCCCCGCCCCCACCCCATCCCCTACCCCCGTGCCCCTGGTCAACGACACCGGCAGCCTGATGATTTACCTGCCTGGCGGCCCGTTTATAATGGGAGACGATGAGGGAGAAAGTGATGAGCGGCCGGCCCACCGCGTCAATCTCGATCCGTTCTACATGGATGAGACCGAAGTGAGTAACCGGGAATATGCCCTCTGTGTGGCCGATGGCGCCTGCCCCCGACCTAGCAGCCTGGGAGCTACCTACCATCCTGTTTATTTCGGCGACCCCGCTTTTGCTGAATACCCGGTCATTTTTGTCAGTTGGTACAACGCCCAGCGGTTCTGCGATTGGCGCGGGTCACGTCTCCCTACCGAAGCCGAATGGGAGTATGCAGCCAGCTACGATCCCATCAATCTGCTCAAATTAAAATATCCCTGGGGGGACATTTTTGATGGCACCTGGCTCAATTTCAACGATGGCCCCACCCCATTTAACGACGGCCATCGAGACACGGCCCCCATCACCGCCTATCCTGAAGGGCGGTCACCTATGGGGTTGTACAACATGTCTGGAAACGTCATGGAGTGGGTCGCCGACTGGTATGATCCCCGCTATTACCGCACTGCCACCGAAGTTAATCCGCTGGGGCCAGAAACGGGAGAGTATAAAGCCATACGGGGTGGTTCATGGCTTTCTAGCGAAAACGGCGTTCGCAGCACTGTCCGCACCAACTACGATCCCACAGTCTCCCGCGCAACTCTGGGTTTCCGCTGTGCCAAAACGCCGTAGGGGAAGTTTGTGAGTGGGAGAGGCTATGGGTGAGACCTCTTCATCCTTCCTGATTCATAATTCATCCTTATTTTCAGAAAAGATTTCACCGGCTGCACCGACCACCATGAATGAAAATTTGTAGCGCAAACTTTCCCGTTTGCGGGGTGAACTGGAAAGTTCGCCCTACATTTTCGAAGGAGAATTTTATGTCAACTATATTTAGTAAAATTATCAACGGGGAAATTCCGGCCGACATCGTGTATCAAGATGAACTGGTTACCGCCTTTCGGGATATAAATCCGCAAGCCCCAGTTCACATTCTTATCGTCCCCAACAAAGAAATTCCTACGGTGAATGATTTGACCCAGGCGGATGAGTCGGTAGCCGGCCGCCTACTCCTGGTAGCGCAAAAGTTAGCCGCGCAAGAAGGGATCGCCAGTGATGGTTACCGGTTGATGATCAACTGCAACCGGCATGGTGGGCAGGAAGTATACCATTTACACTTGCATCTCTTAGGTGGCCGGCCCATGGGGCCAATGGTGCAGCGGACAGGGTGAAACGTGAAATGTGAGGTTGGTTGACTGACAAACCACATTTTCAGGATAACAACAACAGATTAAGAAATAAACGGATATGGGTCTATGGGTCTTCTCTGGAAAAATCCGTTGCCTTCTTAATCCGCTGTTGTCAGTACGGCCAAAGATTAATTTTGTCAATCAATCAGTACGTGAGTACATGAGGTGTATCTGGTCACGTTTCACGTTTTAGCGCAAACTATCCTAAAACAAAAGCACCCCAAACAACGCTGGGGTGCTTTTATTATGGAGATGGCGGGAATCGAACCCGCGTCCGAAAAATTCAGCCTCTGAACATCTACAAGCTTAGTCAGCTCATTTGTCTTTCCCCATCATAGCCCCTGCTGACCGGGTCAATATGATTGAGTAACCGATGACTCCCGAAAGAGCCGCTTAGCTTCACCTATCGGTGTAAGTGAAGGGCACATTGGCTTTGTGACGCCTGCATATCCCCGGCCAATGAACGTGAATAAGAGACGCGGCCCATCTCAGGGCCTTTTGCTTCCCTTTTAACCGCGATTAGGCGGCGAGGGGGAGAGCGTTGTAGCGTGCATTTGTGTTGGCACTTAATTTTTTGCTCCAGTTTTACGAGTTGTAAGCGTACTCGGCTTGCCATCCAGGACCAGCCTTCCCCGTCGAAGCCTGTCATCCCCGAACATCGTTAAGTATACCGTATCTACGGTTGAATGTCTATTGCCCTGCTTTATAGTGCCAATAGGCACAGCCTGGCGTTTTTCGCCCTATCGCCCCTCGTTTTGTTGCCGCGTCGTGTATATTTGCCGTACCCTGGTGCATTGCGACACAATACCCGGCATGTTATAATGCCGGGTATTATGTTATGTTAGAGCGGGTGAGATAGGAAAAAAACTCAACCCGGCGACAATAACAGCTAAGGAATGGCGATCAAATAACTTAATTAAGATTGGTTCAATCTTTAGAAATAGGGCCGATCTAAATATGATTGTTATTTAATTTTCGTCCTTAAATCATCGTGCTGTCAGTAGGTTGCAGGGCAACACGGGAATGGGTTGGTATGCCTGATGTGTTCCTGGAGGAACAAATAACGGTTGGCTTGATGCTGCCGCAACACCCGTTGGGGTATCTTTTACTCCTCACCTCTTTTTTCCTGCCTATTTATGCTGTCTATGTTTTCCGGGGGGTGTTTAGCCGGTTAAAAGGACAAGATTGGCTGGTTATTTTTGGGTTGGCTGCGGCCGCAATCCTCACCACCTTCATCGCCTGGCAGTTCCCCGCCCCCAATTCCCTGGACCCAGCCCCCCTCACCCGCCCCATCCCTGTCTATTTGACTCCTTTTGGTTCAGCGGCCTGGCTGACGGCCGCCGCCCTACTCAACCCCGCGGCCGCAATCATCGTCGGTTTCGTTACTGGCCTCTCCCGTGCCATCTGGCAAACCCATAACCTGTTCACCCCCATCTTTTACACCTTGTTGGCCCTCACCGCCCAACTGCTGCTGCAGCGCAACTACGTCGGTCAGCTTTACGCTGCCTTACGTGTTCCCCTCATCAACAGCCTGTCTCTCAGCCTGATCTACCTGCCCCTGTTTGCCCTATCTATTCTGGCCTACGCTTCCCGCGAAATTACCCTGCTCTCGGCCCTGGACATTGCTTTGAGTACGGCCTGGGCGGCTTTGCCCTTGTTTCTGGCAGAAGCATTTCTGGCCGGTCTTATTGTCACCGTCCTTTTACGATCCATGCCCCAATGGCGGCCACCCTTGCCGGCCCCTGTTGGTTTGCCCTGGCGACAGCAAATCAGCTATACCCTGGTGCGCCATTTCGTTATCTTCAGTGTCATCCTCACGGTAACGGCGGGCCTGGCGGCTACCCTGCGCTCGGTAGCTGTAGCCCGTGAACTGGTCATCAGTCAGATGAGCCAATCAGCCGGGCAGATGACTGGACAGGTGGAACGGTTTATCCAACTGCGTCAGGACATGCTGCTGGCCTACAGTCAGAATGAACGGTTGACCAACAGCGATTCCACCGATGATGCCGCCGTTTTGCGCCAGCTTTTGGCCAGTGGCAATCTATTTACCGCCGCCCTGCTTGTTGGCCCGGATGGGTCTGTCCAGAATAGTGAGCCAGCCGGGTTAGATATAACAGCCTGGGAGCAATCCGCCATCGCTCAAGTGAGGCAGAGCGGGCAAAGCGTTGTCAGCCCGGCCCAGCCAGGCAGCCAAAGTGATACTCCCTATCTCATTAGTTTTGTGGTGCCGATAGATAGCCGCGGACTGACCCTCATTGGCCGCATTAACCAACATGCGGTAGACAGCCTCGCGGCCGCGTCCCCCTTTGTCGGCCAGGTTCTCATCACCGACGGGGCCAACGCCATCATCGCCGATCCCGAAAACCGGCAATATGCCCGCTTATGGTCCCCCGCCCGCCGGTTGGATGTAGCCCAACCACAAATAGGGGGGGAGATGGTGTATGAGGCCTGGGACGGTACCACCGGGGCACGGCAGCTTGTTTACTACCGAGAAGCGGGCACAGCCGGGCAGAACTGGCGTGTCGTGATCATCACCCCGTATGACAGGGTATTGCAGCAAGCTACCCACATCGGTTGGGTGATGCTGTTGGTTTTACCCCTGCCTCTCATGGCTTATGGCTATCATCTGGTGCGACAGGGGCGTCGCATCGCTCAACCTATTACGACGCTTTCTCAGGTAGCTGGGCAGCTTTCGCGGGGCAATCTGGATATGATTGTGCCCGCGAGTAACAGTGATGATGAGGTGGGGCAGTTAGCCCTTTCCTTTGAACAGATGCGCCGCTCGCTCAAAAAACGGATGGATGAATTGTCCTTGCTGCTAAGTGTCAGCCAAAATGTCTCAACGAGCATGGATATTAACCAGAGCTTGCAGGCGATTATTGCCAGTGCGCTGCAAGCAACCCAGGCCGATGGGGCCAGAATTATTATGTCCAACCCCAGCGGTCGCCAACCATTACAATTCGGAGAGGGTGCGGCCGCGTCTCTCATGGCTCCCTATGATCGCACCATGATGCGGCTGGCCAACCAGCAGCAGAACGGCATCCTCATTTTGCGCTCCCGCCAACAAATTCGCGCCACCCTCTCAGCCGAAAAACCGGTGCCGGCAGACCTGCCCCTGGCTTGCCTCATTGCCATTCCCATGCAAGCCCGTGACCGATATCGGGGGGTGTTTTGGTTGGGCTATACCAGTTCCCACGATTTTAGCCAGCTAGAGATCAATTTCCTCACCACCCTGGCCGGACAGGCCTCGGTTGTGGCCGAAAATACGCTGCTCTTTACCAATGCTGAAGGGGGGCGGCGGCGGCTGTTAGCCATTCTTTCCAGTACATCAGATGCGGTGATTGTGACAGACCAGACAGACCGAATTATTTTGGTTAACCCGGCGATGGAGAAAGCGTTTGATTTGAAAGCGAACCGGGTTTACCGGCGACCGGTCAAAGATGTGCTGCCCTCCCTGATTTTGTTAGAAGCCCTGATGAAGAAGACGGCGCGGCCGCAAAGTTTTGAACTAACTGCCGCCGATGATCGCACCTACCTGGCCAACGTCTCCGCCATTCGCGGCGAAAACAACGAAGTTTTGGGGCGGGTGGCTGTTTTGCGTGACATTACGGCCATGAAAGAGATCAACGAGATGAAATCAGAACTGGTCCGTACCGTTTCCCATGATTTGCGCGGCCCCCTGGCCTATATGCGCGGCTATGCCACCATGCTGCCCACCGTTGGCGAAATCAACGAGAAACAAAGTCATTATCTCAACAAAATCGTTATGGGCGTGGATCAAATGACCAGCCTGGTCGAAGGGATTCTCAACTTACGCCGCCTGGAATCGGGCCAGGAAGTGATGTATGAGGAAATCCGCCCCGAAAAGCTGTTAGAAACGGTGGCCTCACACCATGAGCATGAAGCGGAACAGGCTGGTCTCCATCTGATGACCGATGTTCCCACTGACCTTCCCTCTATTTGGGTAGACCGTTCTCTCATTCAGCAAGCCCTTTCCAACCTGGTTCACAACGCCGTCAAATATGCCAAAGAAAGTGGGCCACTTATCTTGTCTGCCTCAACGGAACAAGATGAGCTCATTTTTAGTGTACAAGACCAGGGGCCAGGCATCCCAGCGGAAAGTGTTCCCCGGCTTTTTGATGAATTTTACCGGGTGCATCAACGAGGGGCGGAGCATGTGAAGGGGTCTGGGCTAGGGCTATCATTGGTGCGCTCCATAGCCCGACGGCACGGCGGCCGCGTCTGGTGCCAGAGCAAAGTTGGTGAAGGGTCTACCTTCTACCTCTCCGTGCCTGTGAACGGCATCCCTCACCCCGAACCCCCAGTCGTTTTTAATTAACGCCCCTCACCCTAACCCTCTCCCCAGGGAGAGCGGATTGCTCCCTTCTCCCGTTGCGGGAGAAGGGCTGGGGATGAGGGC